>JBGAUT010000038.1:0-57910 GCA_044228505.1 Polyangia bacterium
GGTGGGGGGCGGCCCCCCCGCCGCGGGGGGGCCCGGGCCACGGGTGGGGGTTTGTCGGGGGGGGTGGGGGGGGGGGTGGTCGGGGCCTGGGGGGGGTGGGGGGTGGGGGAGGACGAAGGGAGAGGCTGGGTGTAGGGAGAGGAAGCAGGTGGGAGGGTTACTTTACCTGAGCGCGGAGGCGGCTGAGCTGATCAGCGAGCTGTTGAAATCGCTGCCACACCCGACCGAGCGCGTTGCGGGTCAGCTTGACGCCCATGATGGCGTCGCTTTGGATCAACTGGTTTAGCGCATCGAGCGGGAACACGAGCAGTCGGCTCGGCTGCTCAATCCGAACGGTGATATCGCTGTGGCCGGTCTGCAAGGCCATCGCCCCGAACGGGTCTCCCGGCCCATGCCAGCCCACCTTCTGATCATTGCTCCAGATCGAGGTCTGCCCATCGATCATCAAATACACCTCGGTGAGCGGCTGCCCCATGTTCAGCACGTACTCTCCGGGCGTGAAGATCCGTCCCATCGCAATCCGCTGGACCCGCAGCAATTCGGACTGCGTGAAGCCTGCAAACAGGCTGGCGGCGGCCATGGCGCTTCGGACTTCCTCTCCACCGACACGGATGGGCTGACACTCGGCACATGCGGCAACGTGAACCACGACCGCCGTGGCGTTGTCTCTGCCGCCGGCATCCAGCGCTGCGTGGATCAGCGTCCGGGCCGCAAAGTCGCTCGGCTTCCGAAGCGCCGCTTCGATCGTGGCAGGCTCGACGACTCCATGGACTCCATCGGAGCACAGCAGAAACACGTCACCGGGCGCGATGTCCAGATACGCGGTGTCCACCTCGACCTTGGGATAGATGCCGAGTGCGCGCATCAGCAGGTTGCGTTGCGGATGCTGGCTCACTTCCTCAACAGTCATGGCCCCACCGCTCAGCAGCGTCTGACCAAAAGTATGGTCCTCGGTAAGTGGATAGAGGGTGCCTCCCAGTAGTCCGTAGACCCGACTGTCCCCAACGTGAGCCAAAAACAGGCTGCGGCCCCGGATGAGTGCGACATCTAAGGTGCAGCCCATGCCGCGCAGATTGGGGTCGGCCTGGCCTCGGGCGTAGATCGCGGCGTTCAAGCTCGCGACGGTCCTACTTAAAAAGGACAATAGCTCGCTGCGGTGTTCGAGCGAAGGATCGGCCAAAAACCTGGCGTCGGGGATATCGGCAATGGCCCGGCGGAGTCCCTGGATCGCCATCTCTGAGGCAACCTCACCCCCGGCATGCCCGCCCATTCCATCGGCAACGGCGTACAGGCCGAGACCAGGTTCACACAAAAACGCATCCTCGTTGTTTTGGCGAATCCGCCCCACATCAGTTTGAGCAGAGGACCGAATCCGGATCGGAGCGTCTACGAGGGCATCCATCCCTTGATGATAGCGGGCTGCCCGGCCACGCCGGAACATCATTCACATCGCCTTGCTGCCACAGAGGACCAGACCCGCAACTGAGAAGGCGATATGCTCACGCTGCCAAGACAGGACTTCTCCCATGCGTCAAACCCTCGATTTTTTCCTTTCGGACTGGCTCTCGGTAAACTCGCTGCTTTCGCGTCCTCGATTTGCGGACCACTCCGCAGAGACGTTCACTTCGGTGCTCGATACCTGTGAACGACTGGCCCGTGACAAGTTTGCTCCGATCAATCGTCTGCTCGATACCGAGGAGCCGTACTTTGATGGTGAGCGCGTTCATCTGCCTGCAGCCACTCACACTGCCGTTTCAGCCTATGTCGATTCCGGAATGCTGGCGGCGGCGCAGGATCACGACGCCGGAGGGATGCAGCTACCCTGTGTGATCGAGATGGCGGCCAACGCTTTCTTCAGCAAGGCATGCGTCGCTGTCGGTGGCTATGCTCTGCTCACGGCGGGTAACGCGAACCTACTCCAAGCGCACGGCACAAAAGCCCAGCAACTGGTGTTCGCCAAAAACCAGCTCACCGGGCGCTGGCTGGGCACCATGTGCTTGTCTGAACCGCAGGCCGGATCGAGCTTGAGCGATGTCGCCACTCGCGCCGAACCGGATGGTATCGATTTCGCCAGCGATCCGCTCGGCCCTCGCTATCGACTCACCGGCAACAAAATGTGGATCTCGGCGGGAGAACACGAGATCACCGAAAACATCATTCACCTGGTGCTGGCCAAGATTCCCGGCCCCGATGGCAAGCTGATTCCGGGCACCAAAGGAATCTCTCTGTTCATCGTTCCCAAGTGGTTGGTCGATGAGCACGGCACACGTTCCGAAGAACGCAACGATGTCGCGCTGGCGGGGCTCAATCACAAGCTCGGCTATCGGGGCACAGTCAACACGCTGCTCAACTTTGGCGAAGGGAAGTACCCAGTGCGGGGTGGCCCTGGAGCCATCGGCTACTTGGTGGGGAGACCGGGCGATGGCCTGCGCTGTATGTTCCACATGATGAACGAGGCACGCATTGGCGTTGGACTGGGCGCGGTGATGCTCGGCTATGCCGGATACGAAGCCAGCGTGCAGTATGCCCGCCAGCGGAACCAGGGACGGAGTCTGTCGCCCTCCGGAAAGGATGCCGCGCAGCCGCAGATTCCGATCATCGAACACGCAGATGTAAAGCGCATGCTGCTGGCGCAAAAAAGCTATGTGGAAGGAGGACTGGCGCTGTCTCTGTATTGTGCGCGTCTGGTGGATGAGCAGCATACTGGCGATCCCGATGCGGCGCGGGAAGCCCAGCTCCTACTGGAAGTGCTGACACCGATTGCCAAGAGCTGGCCCAGTGAGTGGTGTCTGGAAGCCAACTCGCTGGCGATTCAGGTTCACGGCGGGTACGGCTACACGCGAGACTTTGCGGTCGAGCAGTACTGGCGGGACAACCGGCTCAACATGATTCACGAAGGCACGCACGGCATCCAGGCGCTTGATTTGCTCGGACGCAAAGTGGTGATGAACGGAGGGGCAGGTCTACTCCTTCTGGGATCGCGAATGCAAAGGACCATTGAGCGAGCCGCGCAAGTAACAGAGCTTAGAGACTGTGGACGGGAGCTTGCCGACGCACTGCACAAAGTCGAGGCCTCAACCCTGTCCGCGTGGTCCACTGGGATTCCCGAAGAAGCGCTCGCCAATGCCACTCCGTATCTGCAGGCGTTAGGACATGTGGTCCTCGCCTGGCTGTGGCTGGACGTGGCCCTTGCCGCACAGGGTCGTGGTGACGCGCTCGGACGGGGCAAGCTGGCCGCGCAGCGCTACTTTTTCGCCTACGAGCTTCCCAAAATTGACGCATGGCTCGGTGTGGTGAGTCGCCGCGAATCGGTGTGCCGAACCATGCAGCAGGACTGGTTTTAGTTCCTCGGTTCTGGCTCACCTTCGCTATCGATGCCGCGCTCGCGGAGCTTTTTGCGTAGGGTGTTGCGGTTGATGCCGAGCATCGCCGCCGCTCGGAGCTGATTGCCGCTCGTCCGGAACATCACCTCTTTCAACAGAGGTCGCTCTACGTGGCTCAGCACTTCCTCGTAGAGGTCGGCGATCGGATAGCCTTCGAGTCGCTGAAGCAGCGCCCGCAGCTTGACCCGCACGGTATCCTCCAGCGAAAGCTGTTCGAGCGGCACGCGCTCTTGGAGGGGAGGCAACACCGCCTCGATGTCCGAAAGCTCGATCGTACTGCCACGACTGCGCAGCGCCGAGCGATTGATCACATCCCGTAGCTCCGCGACATTGCCCGGCCAGCTATACCGCAGGAGCTGGTCGACCGCCCGAGCGCACAACCGCCGCGTCTGGCCAAGCTGCTCCGCAAGCAGCGATAGAAAGTGCTCCGCAAGTAGCGGCACATCACCGGCCCGCTCTCGCAACGCAGGAATCCGCAGCCTCGTCACCTGATGCAGCCCGAGCAGCTCCGCAGCCACCACCCCTGATTCCAGCAGCCGAGGCAGCTCGACATCGCTCGTTAAGATCAGTCGGGGCAGCGCCACCACCGCTTCGGGCTCGGAACGATCGCCGGCCTGTTCATGGCACCGGCGCTCCAGCAGCTCCTGGAGCACCCGCCGGAGCCGCGCCGAACCGTAGGGCAGATCCTTGACCAGCAGCGTCCCGCCGTGCGCCCGCTTGAGCTTGCCGATGGCCCGCTCGGTATCGGCGTACTCGGCATCGATGCGAATGAACGCCCCGGCCCGCCGCAGAGAGCTGGCATGGATGTGTCGACCGATGTGTTCGCGGCCACTGCCCCGCTCTCCTTCGAGCAGAAGTGGGGTCTCGACCAGCGCCGCCTGGCTGACCTGCTCACGCAGCCGCTGCGTCGCAGGCTCTTCTCCAACCAGGGCAATGCAGAGCGGAAGGCTGGACGGCTTCATGCGCAGGCCGCCTTTGGCTCGCAGACGGTTTGTGCCTCTACTGGTTGCGCGATCGCGGCGGAATCAGGAGTCGCCGAAAGCGCCACCCGCAGCCGAGGTCGCCCTTTGGCCAGCTCCCCAAAGTAGTCGAGCGTCGCCGCAATCAGGGCATCGGGGTCACGCGGCGCTTTGCTTTGATCGCGCAAATCCGCAGAGCCCGGCAGACCTTTGGTGTACCAAGCGACCGACTTGCGGATCTCGTGGATCAGGCGCCTATCCTCGGTACGACCCCGTGACAGCGAGCAGTGACGCAAGAACACCTCGCTGCGCTCTTCCACGGTCGGTGCGCCCAGCACCGGCTGGCCGCGCAGCCAGGCCTTGATGTCCCGAAACAGCCACGGGTTGCCGAGTGCCCCGCGACCAATCATCACCGCATCACACCCCGTCTCGGTTCGCATCCGCACATAGTCGAGCAGCGAGACCACATCCCCATTGCCCACCACCGGCACCCCCGCAGGAACTGCATCGCGCACCTTCTTGATGATGTCGAGCGACGACTTGCCCGAAAAACCTTGGGTGCGAGTACGACCATGGACGGTGATCATCGCCGCGCCCGCCTCGACCATCGCACACGCAAACTCGGGGGCATTTAGGTGCTTTTCATCCCAGCCGGCACGGTGTTTCACGGTCACGGGCACGTCTTGGGGCAGCACCGCCCTCACCGCCCGCACCATCTGCTGCGCCAGCTCGGGCTCTTTCATCAGTGCCGAACCACACGCCCCGGCCACGACTCGCTTGGCCGGGCAACCCATGTTGATGTCGACGAGGGACGCCCCGATGTCCCGAGCCAGCAGGGCCGCTTGAGCGAGCGCATCCAGCTCTCGACCGAAAATTTGAACGCCGAACTGCCGTCCGTCTAGCGACGCGGTCAGCTTCTGGGTCGTCTTCTTCGCACCTTCACATAGCGCCCGTGCCGATAAGAACTCGGTAATGGTCAAGCCAACGCCGTGCTCTTCGCAGATGGTACGAAACGGCAGGTCCGTGACCGCCGCCATAGGGGCCAAAAGTACTTCGGTGTCGACGACAAGGTTGGCAATACGCATCGGGTTCCCAAGCGTGGAACCCTACCACAGCCTACTCGGCCCGACCAACTCCCAACAGCGGGCCGAAAGTGGTCCTTTCCGGGTGGGTTTCGCACGCCAATCAGCGACGGAGTAGGAAAAAAGCGTGCTAGTGGGTGAAATGACCCTTGACACAGACATCGGTTGGGACAACTGTGCGAAGTACAGAATTCGCGATGAATTCTGGATAACTGAACCGATGGTCGTTGGCCGTAGACGCTGGCCGGGCGGCTGGTGTGTGCGGTTGGTGGATCGGTTCAGGGAGGTTCGCCATGTCGTTCAAGCAGTTGCTGGTTGGCATCATGGTCGGCGTAACGTCTTGCCTCCTATTCCCGTTTGCTCCGGCGGTAGCGTCCGATAAGGACGAAGCCAAGACCGAGAAAGTCGAGGCTGCCCGCGTGGGCAAGGAGAAAGCCCAGAAGCCCGCTCGCATTCCGAGCCCCTGGGATACTCGGCCGATGGTCCCCGCCGGACCGAAGTACTAGGGATGTTCGGCAGCGAAACGTGCAGCAGAGCGCCGTGCGTTTCGCTGTGGGGGCCCTGTAGAGGGCCTCAAATCGAGGTGTTGCCTTGCTTGGGGGCCCTGTAGAGGGCCTCAAATCGAGGTGTTGCTTTGCTGGGGGGCCCTCTGGAGGGCCTCGGATCAAGGTATCGCCTTGCTGGGGGGCCCTGTAGAGGGCCTCAAATCGAGGTGTTGCCGTGCTGGAGGGCCCTGTAGAGGGGGTTCCGTGGCCGCAACAGTCCGTTCGCGGAGCTACTTGGAGGGATCGGAAGGGGTCGGAGCCGCTGGCGTGGGGCTTGGTTCACTCCCGCCACTGCGCTGGAGCTGCTCGCGCAGCGCATCGATCGGCTGAAGCAGCTTGCTGGCCTGCCGAATCGTCTGGGGATCGCGACGATCGACCGTGCCGCACACGCTCACCGCGTAGTCCACCACGGCTTCGGCCACTTGCCGCACGGACTCGATCAACGACACGTCCAGCGTAGCTACCTCGGCGTAAAGGACCATGCTCCGGTAGTCGGTCAGGTTCGTCCGGATGTTGGTGAGAAACTCCGGCCCACACACAGCATCGATATCTCCCGCCAGACCATCGGAGTCGATCCGTCCGAGCAGCACCTCCATCGCCGCAAGCTGCTCGGCATACTTCCAGTTGAGGAACCCCAAGCCGTCGGGGAATAGCTGGCCGAGGAGTCGGCGGGCTCGCTCGGACTTCTTCGAGCGGCCACTCGGGAGCATGGCATGAGACTCCAGGTTTTGGCGCAGCGCTCCAAAGCCTTGGTCGGTGAGGATGTCGACCTCGCGCTTGCGATCAGCCGAGATCCCTGGCTGCTTGGTCTGGAGTCGCTGGCGCTCGGTCCAGCTCTCCTGGGCCTGCTGCGTCGCCAGCTTGAGCTGCTTACAGCTCCGCTTGACGTTGCCGGGCACATCGGTAGGACACCGCTTGCACAGCGCCTGTCCGAGCGAGATCGCGCTGGCAATGTTAAGCACCGGTGCCCGTACATACTGCCCGGCATCAAACGACAAGCTCGACGGCAACGTTCCCTTGGTTCCCTTGGTTCCCACAGCGTGCTTTTTGACAGACATGGCCCGAAAGCTAGGAACCCCCCCTCGGGTCGTCAAGTGACGATCTGTGAGAATCAACCGGCCCCGGCCTGGTAGGCTTTTGGGGCCCCAGGTGGATGCCCTAGCCACTTGGATCACGAGTAGACCGCTGTCTGTAGGATTTGTCGTCGGAGAGAGCGACTTATCGTGGTATGATGAAGTGATGTCCCAAGGGAGTGGGCTCTCTACCAAGGGAGGCCAGGATTCCGACCTGAGCGAACGCGAGACTGCGGAAAATACGCCGCGCTCACGGGTCGATCTGAGCGCCCCCACGCTGGAGCGCGAACCATCGGGAACCAATCTGCCGGTTGGCGTCCATTCCAGTGCCGCCACACCGGAAGCCAAAAACCCAACACGCATTGGCCGATACGTCGTGCTGCGCTGCCTGGGACAAGGTGGCATGGGTGTGGTTTATTCCGCGTACGATCCCGACCTCGACCGAAAGGTAGCGGTAAAAGTAGTCCGAGAGGACATCCATCGGGGGGAACACATCCGGGCACGCCTGCTCAAGGAAGCCAAGGCGATGGCTCGCATCTCGAACCCCAACGTGGTCCATGTCTACGAAGTAGGAGAGGACCGCGAGGCCCAGCACGGCCAGATCTTTATCGCGATGGAGTTTGTGGCTGGTATCGATCTGGTCGAGTGGCAGAGTCACCACCCCGTGCGCAGCGCAAGCTCTTTGGACCAGTGCCTGAGGCTGTATCTGCAAGCAGCGGCGGGACTCGAAGCAGCCCATCATTCCGGTCTGATTCACCGCGATTTCAAGCCCGACAACGTCCTTGTTGGAGACGATGGGCGAGCGCGGGTAATGGACTTTGGCATTGCCAAAGCGCACGAAGATCCGCTCGGGCGTGAGATTTCGGCTACCTCGATTCCTTCCCTGAACAACCCCGGTGAACGGCTCACCCAGCTCGGGGCAATCCTCGGAACGCCCGGCTATATGTCGCCCGAACAAGTACGAGGTGAACCGGCAGACGCCCGCAGCGACCAGTTTAGTTTCTGCGCAGCTCTGTTCGAAGCGATCTATGGTTATCAGCCGTTTGAGGGAACGACCATCGAGGAATATGCCCGCAATGTGCTCAGTGGGCGGCTGCGGCTCCGGCCCAAAACCACCTATGGATTCGAGGTTCCCATTGCTATCAAGGAAGCGCTAGTCCGAGGTCTGGCGCTCGATCCCGCCGCACGTTTCCCATCCATGCACGAGCTGACTGTGGAGCTATCAAAAGGAATCCTGCCCGATGCCGATTCCGATAGCTTACGTCGCTCGAAACGGCGGTTTCTGTCCGTCCTGCTCGCCAGCTTCCTGGTGAATTGCCTGGGGGTGCTGTTCTGGCTCAACGGATCAAGCAACACCGACCTGCGTCCCGCACTGCTCATCGCCGGTCTGCTGCTAACGGCGACGGCGGGCCTGGTGTGGAGACTTCGCGAGCAGATTTACTTACAGCCCGGCTACCGTCGGCTCAGCTATTTTCTGCTGGCGACGATGTGCTATCTCGTCGCGGGACGTATGGTGGGACTGTTTCTGAAGATTCCGGCCAATCTGTTTCTCATCCAAGAGATGGTCGGCCTGGCCGCGCTGTTTGCGAGTGAAATGCAGCAAGTCGGACGCCGGTACGGATGGCTGGTGCTGTTGTGCCTGGGCTCTGTGGCGCTACAAATCTTGTGGCCTGCGGGACGGCGGCTCCATCTTAACATCACGTATGGGCTGATGCTGTTTCTGTCCGTGTATCTACACTTTCGGCGCGGCAGCACCCATCGCCGCAACAGTCCGTCCACACTGGGCTAACACCAGCGATTACGGCACGAGCTTATAGCCAAAGCCATAGACGGTGAGAATGTGGCGCGGATGGTGCTGATTCTCTTCGAGCTTTTTGCGCAACTTGACGACAAAGTTGTCGACGGTACGGTTCGAAGGATAAGCCTCGATGCCCCAGATCTTATCGAGGATTTCATCGCGTGACACCGGCTGGCCTTCGCGTTCGTGAAGCAGCTTGAGCAGCTCTACCTCATAGAACGTGAGCATGTAACTTTTGCGCGCACGGACCAGGGTGTGGGTCCGCAGGTTGATTTCGCTGCCGCCAATTTTAATGCTCTCGGGTTCTTTGCTGACCTGGGCGCGGGTGAGGCGTCGCAGGATCGCTTTGATGCGAGCGAGCAGCTCACCCACACTAAAGGGCTTGGTCACATAGTCGTCGGCCCCCGCCTCCAGACCGCGAATCTTGTCGAGCTCTTGACCTCGTGCCGTCAGGATGATGATCGGCACCACTTGGTTTTCGGTACGAATCTCTTCACAGACCTGGAAGCCGTTGATGTCGGGAAGCATCAGGTCGAGGATCACCAAGTCCGCGCCGCGCTCTTTCATCTCGCGCACACCCGCCCGCCCCAGCATGTGCGTCACAACCTCGTAGCCCTCGAATTCGAGTACGTCGGTGAGTCCGCGCACGATGTCGGGCTCATCTTCGACAAGGAGAATCCGCGCTCGCTTGCCATGCTCCCCGGACCCACCGTTATTCGGAGGACTGGCACCGCTGGCCGCGCCTGATGAAGGAAGTGCCATCGCCTATTCCACTTCTTTCCCGGCAGCGCTGTCATCGCCGCCCTCTGCTTCCTCTTTGATCGCACAAACTGGCAAGGTCAATGTAAACGTCGAGCCCTTCCCGCTCACGCTGTCGACCGTCAGATAGCCACCATGGGCTTCGGCGATGTGCTTGACCAGCGCCAGCCCGATGCCCGAACCACGAATGTTGGTGTTGCGTACCGCTCGCGTTCGATAGAAGCGCTCGAAGACCTTGCGCTGCTCATCAGGGGCAATGCCAAGTCCCTGGTCGGTCACGCTCAGCAGAATGTCCTTGCCGGTTGGCGACACCCGCAGCTTCACCGAAATCGGCCCAGTGCCGCCATACTTCACCGCGTTATCCACCAAGTTGAGCAGCAGCAGCGTCATCGCATTTTCATCGAGCAGCGTACGCGGAATCGGTGCCGCGATGTCGACCTCAAGCTGTCTGCCTTCGCGCTCTAAGCGATAACGAAAGAAGTCGAGCGCTCGCTCTACCACTTCCCCAAGATCGCCCGGCTTCATCTCATAGGCTGCTTTGCCACGCTCCATCCGCGAAAAATCGAGCACGTTGTCGATGAGTCGTGACAATCGCTCGGACTCACGGGTGATGATTCCGGCGTACTCGCGGCCTTTTTCTGGCGTCTTCACTTTGCCGAGCATCAGCAGCTCCGCAAACATACGAATCAGTGACAGCGGCGTTTTCAGCTCATGACTGACATTGGAAATAAACTCGGACTTGAGCGCAGAAAGCCGCTGTTCAGACGAGATGGAGTACACCAAAAAGGCCGTACCAATCAGGATTAGCCCGAGCATCAGACCAATCAGAATGGTATCCGCCAAGGCCTGCTTCTGACCACCTGCCCGCAGACGCACATTGTCAAGCGGTGCCATCTGAAGCCGCCACTGATACAAGGTTGACTCAAAGCGCTTGTCATATAGGTATTTGCCCGCGCTCGTGATCGGCTGACCGAAGATCACTTCCCCGCGGCTGCCGATGACCGATACCAAAAAGCGCCCAGCGATCGGCTGAAACATCTCGGGAAAGCAAGTGCCGACCAAGTAGTCGAGGTTGACCTTGAGGATGATATAAAAGACGCGATTGCGGGCCGCGTCGTAGCGCTTGATGTAGCTAAGCAAATAGTCGACGCCATCGACGTTGGTATGAAGGTGGCGGTGGAAGTCGGCTCGCTGATCGGAGAGCGGCAGCGCGGGCCGAATTCGATCCATAAACAGCCGCAGGAACGCCTCAGCCTCGGGCTTGTTGCGACGCTTATTGACATAGCCGCCACGTACTAGTTGCTGGTTTTCATCGAGCACAATCGCTGCTTCGACCGCGTGCGATAGCCGGACAATTTCTGACCAGCGACGCGAAAAGTCTTGTAGGTGCTCCAAATCAACCAGGTTGAATAGCTCGCGATCTGAATCAATGACGAAGCTCTCGACGCGACTGCGGGTCTGATCACCGAGGGCGAACAAACCGGCAATGACTGAGCCCTCACTGTTTTCGGCAAGCTGGCGGGCGTTACGATAGGAGTATCGAGCCAACGCCAGCGCTGCGATGAGCACGAGCGGAAAGCTGAGATACAGCGGAGAAAACCGAAGTCGAATCCTCATTATTGACCGAAATTCACGGCAATCCTATCACGCGCAGTGGAGCCCGACGGAAGTAAATCGGGCTTGACAAGCCATTCACTGTGGATTTTGAATGCGCACGCGTTATTTGCTAGTTCACAAACGGCGAAAATCGTTGCAAGTTAAACGTCAAGCCGTATCAAACTGACTTCAACCAACAACTAGGAGACTACGATGGCTGGAAAAAAGACCGTTGCTGCTGGAAGCGCCTTTGACATTACCGCCCTCTTTGAGCAAGAGCTCCAGGCACGTAACGAAGATCTTCGTCGCCAAGCCGCGATGACGATGTTCTTCAAGCTGCACCCCACCAATAAGGTGACGGTCGAGCAGTTCATCAATAGCCTCAAGCAGCACAAGGATGTGTGGGCGGCTGTGTCGGAAATGGGCATCCTCGACTTTGCCGAGAACCTATCCGGTGGCAGGCCGCAAAAGAGCGATTCGAAGCCAGCCAAGGCCCAGAAGCGCACCCGCCTGTCCGAAGGCCAGAAGAACTCGCTCAAGGGCATCATCGTCAGCGTCCTGTCGAACGCTCGTGATGGCATGAGCCGCGCCGAAATCTCGGACAACATCAACAACGACCTGCTCAGCACCGTGGGCGTCGATCGCGCCGAGCTGGCCAACAAGCTGCGTCAGCCGCTCGGTGAACTGGTCGGCGACAACAAGATCCACACCATCGGCGAGAAGCGCCTGATGAAGTACCACTCGGGTCCGAAGAAGAAGTAACTCTGCCCCTTTCACGAGCCTTTATGCACCTTTACAAGGCTGCGGGCTGCGTGATACCTAGTGGCCTCTCTACTAGTCGGCGCGTGCGCTGGCTATCTAACACCTGGCTCAGGGTTCCAAGCTGCCTCCTCGCAGGCAGCCCCGATGCCGGTTTGATGTGAGGAAACGGAAGAGTCATGGCAAGAGCAAAACGAGGTTTTAAAGCACGTCGTCGTCGCAACCGAATCCGGGAGCATGCCAAAGGCTACCGGGGCGGCCGGGCGACCCTGTGGAAGGCGATGGTCGAGACGGTGCGTCATGCGTGGCGCTTCGCCACCTGGCACCGTCGGGTACGCAAGCGGGACTTCCGCCGTCTGTGGATTCTCCGCATCAATGCGGCAGCTCGTGAGATTGGAACCACCTACTCGCAGCTCATCCACGCGCTGGCTCAGTCGAACATCCGCATCGATCGCAAGATCCTGGCGGATCTGGCGATCAGCGATCCGGCGGGCTTTAAGACGATTGCGGCGCAAGCAGGCATTAAGACTCAGGCATAACGGTCCTGGGTTTGCATAGTCTGTAGCGTTTCGAGTGCCCGCTTCGGCGGGCATTGTCATTTCTGGGGGAAGGAATCGGCGATGAACCAAAGTGACAGCCGCGCGGGCGAGCTGGCCCGCCTCTTCGATGAGTCCCTGTCTCGTTATCAAGCAGAGCTTGCGGAAGCGAAAGACGAACCGGCACTGCGGGTGGTCCATGCCCGCTACGCCGGGAAGGAAGGCGAGATTCGCAAACGACTCGCTGACGCGCTGAAGACGGCCCCTGGACCGGACAAGCGAGCGGTGGGACAAGCCGGAAACACGGTGCTTCAGAAGACGGAGGAGCTATTTGCTTCACGACTCGCGGAGCTACATACCCAAAAAAGAGAAGCCGATTTAAAGCGGCGACTCGATGTGACGGTGCCCGGACGTCCACACAAGCTGGGTGGGCTGCACCTTTTGACGCAAGTGCGACTCGAGCTGGAAGGCATTTTTGCCGAGCTTGGCTTCCATGTGGCGACGGGTCCGCAGGTCGAGACCGACTTTCACAACTTCGAAGCGCTGGCGATGCCCAAAGATCATCCAGCGCGGGACATGCAAGATACGTTTTACCTGCGCAGTGAGCCGGGGCGTGATCCGTTGGTGCTGCGGACGCACACCTCGCCGGTGCAGATTCGGACGATGCTGGCGCAGAAGCCTCCGGTTCGGATCATCTCGCCGGGCAAGGTCTATCGCAAAGACGACGATCCCACGCACTCGCCGATGTTCCAGCAGATTGAGGGACTTTGTGTCGATGAGGGCATCACGATGGCGGACCTCAAAGGCACGCTGCTGTATTTCGTGCAGCGCTTCTTTGGTCCGGGCATTGGTCTGCGGCTGCGACCGTCGTTCTTCCCGTTTACCGAACCCAGTGCGGAAGTCGATATTGAGTGCTTCTTCTGTAAACGTTCCGGTTGTCGTACCTGCAAAGGCTCTGGCTATATCGAAATTCTCGGCTGCGGCATGATTGATCCCGAGGTGTTTCGTCACGTCGGCTACGACAGCGAAAAGTACTCGGGCTTTGCGTTTGGCACAGGCCTCGAGCGCATGACGATGCTGCGTTATGGGATTAGCGATCTGCGGCTGTTCTTCGCGGGAGACGCTCGCTTCACCGAGCAGTTCCGTTAGAGGAGTGTGCGATGAAGGTTTCTTGGAACTGGCTGTGTGAGCTTCTCGATATTCCCGGCGGCATTACGGCGCAAGCGGTTGCCGATCGACTGAGCGTATCCGGCGTTGCCGTCGATGCGATCCATCCCGTGGGCAAGGGTTTAAGCGGTGCAATCGTCGCCGAGGTTCGTGGCAAGCGGCCTCATCCCAAGGCCGATAAGCTGACGCTGGTCGATGTGTTCGATGGCAAAGAGGTCACGCAAGTGGTCTGTGGTGCGCCGAACGTGCCCACTCCGGGTGAACCGGGGCAGTCGCCGCGTGTGGTGTGGGCGAGGCCCGGTGCGACGCTGCCAACCGGAATGACGCTGAGCGTGCGCGAGGTCCGAGGAATTCCGTCTCCGGGCATGCTCTGTGCCGAAGACGAGCTGGGACTTTCCGAAGATCACGGCGGCATCTTGATCCTCCAGCCCTCCGATGGGATTGCGATCGGTGCAGACTTTGCGCAGGCCGCGGGAATCCCCGACTGGGTGTTCGAGCTGGACATCACCCCCAATCGCCCGGACCTACTCGGTCACATCGGCGTAGCGCGTGAGATTGCGGCACTGTTTCGTCAAGAAGGTGTGCGAATGACGCCGCACTCGGTCAATTTGAATGCCCTGCGCGGACATCATCCGCAGAGTGCTCCTCCCCAAGTTGTCGTGGAGGATCCCGAAGGCTGCCCGCGTTACTTTGCACATCGAATCAGCGGCGTTCACATCGGTCCAAGCCCGCTGTTCTATCGGCTGCGGCTTCAGCGGCTCGGAGTACGAGCACTGTCGAATGTAGTCGATGCGACGAACCTCGCACTGCTCCAGTTTGGCCATCCGTTGCATGCCTTTGATCTGGGCAAACTTGGTGGTCAGAAGATCGTGGTCCGGCGGGCCAAGTCCGGCGAAAAGCTAAAGACGCTCGACGGACAGGAGCGAGAACTGGTAGCCGAAGATCTGCTGATTGCCGATGCCGAACAAGGGGTCGCGGTCGCGGGTGTGATGGGCGGGCAGACCTCGGAAGTCAGCGCCACCACCACGGAGGTTTTGCTCGAGTGTGCGTACTTTTCGCCAGCGAGCATTCGCCGAACCGCCCGACGGCTCAAGCTGCACACCGAGGCCTCGCATCGCTTCGAGCGCGGCACCGATCCAAACACACTGGCCGAGGTCGCCGATGCATGCGCCGAGCTGATCGTGAAGCTAGCAGGTGGTCACTTGGCGGCACCGCCAACCGATGTCTATCGGCACCAGATTCCGACTCGCCAGCTGACGCTGCGGCCCGAGCGGACGACGGCGATTCTGGGTCTTTCGATTCCAGTCGCCACGCAAAAGGAGTGTCTCGAAGCGCTCGGTCTTTCCGTGACGCTCGAAGGCACCCGGCTCCACGTCGAAGCTCCGACGCGCCGGCCCGATCTAACCCGCGAGATCGATTTGATCGAAGAGGTGGCACGGGTTCACGGCATTCACCACATCCCAACGACGCTGCCAAAGCTGGCGATGACGGCATCGAATCCTCCGTCGAGCGGAATGATTCGGTACCGCAACGCCGATCGCGCCAGAACCCTGTGTGCGTCGCTGGGCATGTCGGAGGTGCTGCTGTTTTCGATGACCAGCCCCGAGCGAGTTCGTCGGGGTGAGGGTTCGCGATCAATCCAGCCGCTTCAGATCGATAACCCGCTGCGAGAAGAGCTATCGGTGCTGCGAACCAAGCTGCTTCCCGGCCTGGCGGAGCTGCTGCGTCAAAATCTGGCCCACGGACAGACCGACCTTCGGCTGTTCGAGGTCGGCGAGGTCTTCCTACCCTCCCCGCAAAGCGAGCAGCTACCGACGGAAAAAGTGCATGTGGCCGGGGTATTGTGTGGCCATCGCGACTTCTTCCTCAAGCCGACGCCGAGCGATGTGCTCGACTTCTACGACGTAAAGGGGCTCGTCGAGCAGCTTGTGATCGGGCTCGGTCTACAGCTCACCTGGCAGACAGCGAACGATAGCAATCCGCGTGCGGTGTTTGTACGAGCAGCTACGACGGAGGAAGCCCCGCTTTTTCATCCTGGTGCAGCGGCGGCTCTGGTCGGTGCAAATGGTGGCCAGGTCTTGGGCGTGTTTGGAGAGCTGCATCCCGATTTGCGGCTGACACTCGATCTGCCCAGTGCCGCGTTCGCCTTTGAGCTGGAAGTTCCCGAGCTGCCCATCTCGAAACAGTCCTTTGTGGCCCCATCTCGGTTCCCAGCGACGAGCCGCGATCTGTCGTTCTTTGTCGCAAGCGACGTCGAAGCAGGTCGATTGCTCAGCACGATGGAGCACGCCAGCGAGCCGCTGCTGCGCGGAGTGGCCCTGCTCGAAGACTATCGTCAGCAAGGGCACGTTCCAGCGGGACAAAAAGCGCTGCTGTTTAGCCTGACCTATCGCGCCGATGATCGAACGCTGACCGATGAGGAAGTCCAGAAAGCGCACCAAAAAGTAATCGAGCATCTCCGACTTGAACTCCAACGCCACGAGACGTACAAAATCGCGATCTCTCTCCGCCAGTAAGTTCATCACGTCTGGCGTTTCATCTGTATTCCGGCGCAGAAGTAGCGCTAGGTTGGCTGTCTCATGAATCCCCGCGAAAGACAGGACGCTGAGTTTGACAAGGTCGCCGAAGCGATGATCCGTCGCATCGAGCGAGCCGTTTCGACCTTTGATCCCGATGAAGTCGAGGTCGAGATGTCCGGTGATGTGCTCAATCTGACGCACGCATCAGGGCAGAAAATAGTGATCAACCGCCACCGAGCGGCTCGGCAAATCTGGATGGCGGCGCAGCGGAAGGCCTGGCATTTCGATCCCGATGCCGAAGGCAAGACCTGGAAGGTGGGCGAGGCCGAGCTGGTTTCACAGCTCGAGCAGGTGTTAACTTCACTTTTGTCGAGGCCAATCACACTTCAACTGAGCTAAGAGCACAGAGCGGGCGAACTTGGGCTCTGTCGGGGTAAACTAGGATCGTGCTGGGAATCTTCTTCCTGCTTGTGTGGGTGACCGTCATCGCGGCGCTGACCAGCCACGAACGCAATCGCTCTGCCCTGCTGCTCGCTGAGCATTCCGAGGACGAGCTAGGACCAAGCCTGCCAAGTGACGATCCGGCACTGCTGATTCGCTATTACCGAGTCGCCCTGGCCCGTAGTCTGCCGATACGTGATGAGCAGCTCCTGCGGATCAACCTGGCCTGCGCGCTCAATGCAATCGGCGATCACCGTCAGGCACTCGAGGAACTGGATCGCATCGAGCTTCAGCAGCTCAGCCCGCTCGAGGTCGCGCTGTGGCTCAACAATCGGGCGTATACGCTGGTGTTCCTCGGGAACGCGGTGGATGCAGTCGGGCATCTCGACGACGCGGTGGAGCTATTGCTCGGTGATGATGGTGTGTCTCGGGATCCTCTGCTGTCGGCGTGCATCAGCGGCACTCGCGGGATCGCAGAGTTCCATCGGGGCAACTACCAAGCGGCCGAGACAGCTCTACTCGCCGCGCTGCGCAGTGAAGAAGAATCGGTGTCGCTCCAGTTCGATCCCGAGTGGCACGTCGATCCAGGTCGCACCGCCGAGCGCTGGTTTTGGCTCGGTGAAGTAGCCGAGGCCGAGCAAAAGCCGCTCGAAGCTCGCCGTCGTTACGAGCGAGCTGCCGCGTATGCCAACACTCCGTTTGGTCGACGCGCCAAAAAATCCCTCACGGATCTGCCCGAAATGCCCGCCGGAGAGCTGCCCAACGTGCCCGCTACGCCCTCGGCATCCAGCACGTAAGCATGCTCTAGCGAATCCGCAGACTGCCGCCGCCTACCCACAAGAGCCCCACGCCGATCAGACCGCCAAACCCCACAGCCGTCAGATAGTCCCCACGTCCAATCAGTACCGCTGCCATCACCAGATACGCCACACCGACGAGCACTTCGATCCGAGCGAGTCGATCAAACACAGGTCGGTACTGCACTGCTGGTTGTTTTTGGCCCCCCGTCTTGGGAGTCCGCACAAACTCGGCACCTTGGCGCGAAGACAGCACCCCGCGCAGCAGTTCGACGGTCAAGGACACGCACAGACCCATCGATAGCACCATCACCAGCGGTCCGAGTAGCACCGCCGGCAAGGGCGATCTCCCGATTCGCCGCAGCGCGGCACCGTAATAGACCGCCAGCGACAGCCACAGCAGCAGCACCGCAGTGAGCATGCCTCCAGGAGGCCCAAATAGCGACTCGACCAGCCCGAGCGGACCGAGCGGCAAAAACAAAAGCGCCAGCGCCAAATACGGCTGCCTGACATGTCTGGTCAGGTGCAGCAGCATGGTGACCCGCTCAGACATCGACCGACCTGGCGTCATCAGCTTGACGAGCAGGCTTCGTAACACCTGGGCTCCACCACGTACCCAGCGCTTCTGTTGGCTGCGAAACGCCGCCATACTCTCTGGCAGCTCGGTGGGGACCGCGACGCTCGGTAGGTGCAGCGACTCGTAGCCGAGCAACCGCACGCGATAGGACAGATCCAGATCCTCAGTCACCGAAGCCGTGCTCTCCGCCTCGGTGCCAACCCAGCCGCCCGCACGCAACAGGGCCTCTTTGCGCCAAACACCACCTGAGCCATTGAACTGGACCGGCTGCGAGTGAGCCGACAGATACGCTTGCTCCACGAGAAACAGGCCATGAAGGATCAGTCCCTGAACCCGCTGCAGCACACTCTCGGTTTCGTTTAGAAACGACCAGCGTCCTTGGACAAACGCCAGGCTTGGTCTCGCCATAAGATGCGGGACCAGTCGACGCAGAAAGTCCGAGGCAGGTACGAAGTCGACATCGAGCACCGCAACGAATTCACCCGTTGCAAGCGGGAGCGCATAGTCCAGGTGTCCCGCTTTGAAGCTGCGCCGCTCCATCCGCCGGACCACCGTGATTTCGAAGCCAGCGAGCTGTTGCCGAGCAATTTCTGCATCGACAATGGCCACGGTGTCATCACTCGCATCGGAGTCATCAAGCACCTGGATTTGCAGCCGATCCTGCGGCCATGAAAGTGCGCACGCCGCCCGAATCGCCCGCGCCGCCACCAGTCGCTCATTTCGCATCGGCAGCTGTACCGTCACCTTCGGCAGGGCCGCATCATCTATCGTGGGCGGTGCCGGATCAGCCATCGGGTTCCGAAAGGCCCACAGGCCGAGCCGCAGCACATGCAGGCTCGCAGCAACCAGCATCAGCCATAGGCCGAGCGAGAGCATCGCCACAAGTCCCTGCACAAGGGTCACAAGCGATGACAGCATGGCCTACTGATCGTGACGGTTCGAGCGAATGTGCGGATGCAAAGACGGGTTCTTGCTGTACTCGGTCCACGGCAAGCGCTGGTCGCCAAAGGTATCGATGCGCTTCATGGTGATGCAGTCATCGACCGGACAGACCAAGCTACAGAGGTTACAGCCAACGCACTTGTGTTCTAGGATCTCGACCGCCGAGCGCCCGCGCTGATCGGGCTTCACCGCAATCGCTTGGTGCGCGCCGTCGTAACAGGCCGCATAACAGACGCCGCAGCCGATGCACTTGTCTTGCTTGATGTCGGCGATCACTCGGTAGTTCAAGTCGAGCTGTTCCCAGCGCTGATAGGTGGGGACACTGCGTCCGACCAGGTCGTTCACGCTGCGCAGCCCCTTGCGGTCGAGGTACGACGACAACCCATCGATCATGTCGAGCACGATGCGGAAGCCGTGGTGCATGACCGCAGTACAGACCTGCACTGTCGATGCTCCGAGCAAAATGAACTCGGCGGCATCTTGCCAGCTCGCGACTCCACCGATGCCCGAGATCGGCAGCTTCACTGACTGAGCCACCGAAGCCACCATCGCCAGCGCAATCGGCTTCACCGCTGGACCGCAGTACCCGCCATGGGCCGAGGCACCATGCACCGCCGGTCGCGGCGTCATCGACTCCAGATCAATTCCGGTCACCGAGTTGATGGTGTTGATGAGCGAAATTGCATCCGCCCCACCCTGCTCCGCCGCCCGCGCCGGAAACGACACGTCAGTCACGTTTGGCGTCAGCTTGACGATGACCGGCGTCTTGGCGACCTCTTTGACCCACTGCACGATCTGACAGGTGTAATCGGGAACCTGACCGACGGCAGCACCCATGCCGCGCTCGCTCATTCCGTGCGGGCAGCCGAAGTTTAGCTCCAGCCCATCTGCACCCGCGTCTTCCGCACGACGCACGATCTCGTGCCAGGCATCGCGCTTCGACTCGACCATCAGGGACACGATCAGTGCGTGCTTGGGATAACGCTTCTTAACCTCGGCGATCTCCCGAAAGTTCACGTCGAGCGGACGGTCGGTGATGAGCTCAATGTTGTTCAGCCCCATCATCCGTCGGCCGGCATAGTCCACGGACGAATAGCGGGACGACACGTTGACGATGGGTTGACCCAGCGTCTTCCACACTGCGCCGCCCCAACCTGCGTCGAAGGCTCGCATAATTTGATCGCCAGTATTGGTCGGTGGAGCCGACGCCAGCCAAAACGGGTTCGGCGACTTGATTCCACAAAACTCGACGGACAGATCGGCCATCGTGAAAACCTCCAGCGCCTAACGCGCCCCTCCGAGCTTCGATAGAATTTCGTCGGCGATTGTGCGGGCCGCTCGCTGGCCTTCCGCGACGGCATTGACGACCTCTTGGCCACCGGAGACACAGTCGCCACCCGCGAAATAGCGAGGGTTCGAGGTCCGCCCCGCTTCATCGGCGACGATCTTGCCGCCGTCCGTTCGAACAGGCAGCTCGGCAGCGAGTTTTGCGCCCTTTTGCCCAGTGGCTCGCACCACCAGATCCGCAGGCAGCGTCTCCAGTTTCTCTCCTCCATCGGGCAGCTTGCGACCAAACTCTAGCCCCGCCACCCGGCTCGTACGGGGTGACAATCCCCGAGAAGGACCGAGGACACGGTGCGGCACAGCGTGCAGGAGCAGCTCGACCCCGGCCTCTTTGGCCAGCTCGATCTCATGCGCATAGGCCGACATTTGCTCGCGGCCCCGACGATACAGCAACCAGACCTTCCCGGCTCCGGCGCGACTCGCTTGGGTAACCACGTCGATCGCGGTATTGCCGCCGCCAATCACCGCAACCCGGGCTCCACGCAGCGCCTCGAAGACCTCGCGATCGCCCTGCTTGAGAGCCGCAATCAAGTCGAGGCCATCCCATACACCCGCCAGCTCCTCCCCGCCCATCTGGATGCCCGGAATTGCCCCCATACCTACGCCAATGAACACGGCGTCATGACGGCTCTCTAGCTCACTAAGGGTGAGGTCTTTCCCAATGGTGACGCCACAACGAATGTTGACGCCTGCCCGCACCAGCCAATCGATCTCAGCGAGCGACGTCTCGGGGGTGAGCTTGTACTGCGCCACTCCGTGGGTGTTCAGCCCGCCGGGACGCTCCGCCGCTTCGTAGATCACCGATTGGTATCCGCGCTTGAGCAGCTCTGCCGCACAGGCGAGCCCGGCTGGACCGGCCCCAATAATGCCCACCGAGCCCGGCTTTTGAGGCCCCGGTGTCAAAATGGGCTGACCCGCCGCCATCGCGTAGTCGGTCGAATAGCGCTGGAGCGGCCCGATCTGAATCGGCTTGTGCTGGTCGGTGAGCACACAAGCACCTTCGCAGAGGACCTCGGTCGGACAGACCCGTGCACAACTAGCGCCCAAGATGTTCGCGTTCAGGATCGTCCGTGCCGCGCCCCCGGGATTTGCCGTCGATATCTGACGGATAAACAAAGGTACGTCGATATGCGTCGGGCAAGCCCGCATGCACGGAGCGTCATGACAAAACAGACAGCGATTGGCCTCGGCGAGCGCTTCGTCCTTTGACAGCGCGGGGCGAAGCTCGCGAGCAAGCGCCTTTTTGTGGAAACTCTCGGCCATCATGTCGGGGAAACTAGCACAGCCGTCTACCCGTCAAGTTCCAAAATTGGCTGGACCACGGACTCGATTGACTACGAATGACCATATATGTCATGTAGTTTGTGCTTCAGTCGGTCGTTTCGCGTAGGAGCCTACATGACACTCGCCGCCCAGTCTGAGCCCACTGACCTTTCGTTTGCGCTCGCCCCTCTTCAGCAGGTGGCAGCTTCACTACGTCGGGCCCGAGCTGGATGGCTTCCAACCAGGGATGAGCGAACCCATCTATTTGGGATGATGCCGAGGCTGGGACCGGCCGTGTTTCCGCAGCTCCTGCGATCGCTTGGCTCAGACAGCGATAAGGAAGCCCACTGGGCCGGCCAACTTCTGCGGCAAGCCAGCGTCCCCGAGGTTGCCGTGCGGCTACGCAAGCTGCTCACCACCCCGCAACATCCTGACTCCGTGAAGGCACGCGCCCTGGCAATCTTGGCGGATCTCGGGCTGTCCCCGCCTCAAGACGTCGTGCTGGGCGACCCCGAAGGCTTCATCGCTCGCTCGGTTTCAGAGCTGCTCCAAACCATCCAATCGGCCGACGACCTGGTACGGACGACCAACGATCTGCTAACAGCAGTGCCGAGCGAGGAGCTGCTGCCTGTGCTCCGTGAGGTGGTCTGTCACGGCGGTGAGATGGGCGCAGCACTGCTGGAGGCGGTGCTTCTCGACTCGCGAACCCCGCATGCGATTGCGGCAGAGCTATGTGGCCTGTGCCGACCAACCCGCGAAGTCACGCCCCGCCCAGTACACCGAGCAACTGCGGTACCCATGCTCGCCGCACCCCGTCGGGTTCGCACCATACCGCCCGTCCATCGCTATCCATCTCGTCGCGCACTGCTGGATGCGTTGCCAATCTGCCGCCAAGTCAAGCCACGAGCCGTCCGCCCATAGCCTATTTGTCGTACGCTAGACCTTCCCTGCTATCACATCTCGACCCTGCGGAGCGTTTGTGAATCGCGCACTCATCCCGATCTTTTTGATCGTCCTTGTCGACGTATTTGGACTGACGCTGGTCCTGCCTCTGCAGGCCATCTATGCCGAAAAGCTGGGGGCTTCTCCTCTGCAAGCCACGCTGCTGGTGTCGGTGTTCGCGGTCTGTCAGCTCATTGCCAGCCCACTGCTCGGGAGCTGGTCGGATCGCATAGGTCGCAAGTCGGTGCTGCTGTTTAGTCAGGTTGGAGCGGTGTTTGGCTATCTGGCGATGGCGTCGGCGACCTCGATTTGGATGATTTACGTTGCCCGAGTCATTCAAGGTGCCACGGCAGGTAACCTGTCGATCGCCCAGGCTTACATCGCCGATCACTCGGAGGCCAAGGACCGCGCCAAGTCGTTCGCGATCATCGGCGTTGCCTTCGGGCTCGGTTTTTTCATCGGCCCAGCGGTGACCGGCATCCTGGTTCGCTACGGGCTGGCCGCACCCATCTTCGTCGCGGCAGGGATGTCGGTACTTTCGCTCCTCTGCACGCTGGTGCTGCTTCCGGGAGGCGTCAACGTGCGGGCAACACCAACGGATGCAGCCTTGCCTGGGGGCAAGCGTCTGTCGATCCTTGAGTGGCGAGCGTACCTGGCGTACTTCGAGCGCCCTGTGCTCTTCGCGATGCTGCTTCAGTTTCTGTTTTATTCGATGTGCTTTGCGGTGTTTACGTCGGGGTTTTCGCTCTATGCAGAGCGTCGCTACACCTACGATGGACACCCGTTTTCGCCCCGAGAAATCGGCTACATGTTCGCCTACAGCGGCTTCCTCGGGCTGATCTTGCAGGGCGGATTGATCGGTCGACTGGTCAAGCGATTCGGAGAACGCGGGCTGGTCGTCTCGGGTTTTGTATCTCTGGCGGTCGGTTTCGCCATCATCGCCGGCACCAACACCATCTCCGGACTGGCGGTGTCGGCGACCATCTCGGCCTTCGGCAACGCAGTGCTTCGTCCAACGCTGAGCAGCCTGATCTCGCAGAGCGCCGCACGGCACGAACAAGGCACGGTGATTGGTCTGACGCAGTCTCTCCAGTCGGTGGCACAGATCGTGGCACCGTTTTTGGCGGGTCTGCTCCTCGAACGACATCTGCTGTGGCAGTGGGGAGCGATGGCATCGCTGGCGGCGCTGGTCGGCCTGCTGATTGCGCCGTATGGCTCGCAGAGGGCAGCCTCTGCGGCGCACGAGCTGGCGTCCGACGAAAAGCCGAGCCCACGTTAACGCAGGTCGGCGTTGCTTGCCGAGTGCTGTCAGGCGGGCATGTGGCGGACGTACTCGAACTCGAATGCTTGACCGTTTATGCCGCGTGACGGCGGAGCAATCCAGCCCGCGATCTTTCCCGGCTCGGTCACCGGGCGCTGGATCTGCTGGAGATAGGCACGATCCGATTCCGTCGGCAGCCACTTGCCACGATTGGCCATAAATTCGCCAGCCGTGATCGCATTTCCACTTGGATCAAAGTAGTTGCCAGAGTTCATGCCATAGATGCCGATCTGTCGGTGAAACCGGCGGCTCGGCAGGCTCAGCTTGAACGCATCCCCACGGGCACCCAGCTGTTTTTCGATCGTGCGGTTCCACTTGTCGACGGCACGCTGGCAATCGATCACATAGCCGTCGCGCAGAATCTCGTTCATCGCGTTCCGCAGCGGAACCTGGGTCGTCACGATCTTGCCGCCCTCACTCGGAACAGGCATCTCGTAGAACTGGTTGAGGCCGGTGTGCTCACTATAGCCGTCCTCTTTGTAGCGACCCTTGAGACCTGCGGCGAAGAACTCGGCCGCGTTCGACGAGATCTCGCCGCCAAAGAGATCCTCGGACAACGAAAACCACAGGTTCAGGTGTCGCTGCACCATATCAAGCGGAATGCCGCCCGCTTTGATGACCGCCTGCGGATCGTCGGACCCGGTCTCTTTCATCAGCTCACAAGCGCGCTGCACCACCCGATCGACACCGGTTTCGCCGACGAACATGTGGTGCGCTTCCTCGGTGAGCATGAACTTACAGGTGCGCGACAGCGGATCGAATCCCGACTCACTGAGCGCGCAGAGCTGAAACTTGCCATCGCGGTCGGTGAACATCGTGAACATGTAGAAGTCGAGCCACGACTTCACCGGCTCGTTGAACGCGCCCAAGATTCGCGGCTTGTCGCGATCCCCAGAACGACGCTCGAGCATCGCCTCGGCTTCCTCGCGACCGTCTTTGCCAAAGTACGAGTGCAGCAGATACACCATGGCCCACAGGTGCCGGCCTTCCTCGACGTTCACCTGGAACAGGTTGCGCAAATCGTACAGGGATGGCGCGGTGTGACCGAGCATGCGCTGCTGCTCGACCGATGCCGGCTCGGTGTCGCCTTGAGTGACAATGATGCGACGGAGTGTGTTGCGGTACTCGCCGGGCACTTCCTGCCACGCGGGCTGACCGTAGTGATCGCCAAAGCCAATCGTTCGCCCCGCAATCGCCGGCTCCAGGAAGATGCCCCAGCGATACTCGGGCATGCGGACGTAGTCGAAGTGCGCCCAGCCGTCGGACTCAACGCTCACTGCGGTACGAAGATAGACGTCGCTCTCTTGAAACTGGTCCGGGCCCATCTCCTTCCACCAGGAGATGTAGTTCGGGAGCCACTGCTCGAGCGCCCGCTGGAGCCGCTTGTCCGCCGAGAGGTTGACGTTATTCGGGATCTTTTCGAAGAGTTCTACGCTCATTGGCGCTCACCTTTCGTGAATCGCGATTCGCGATGCTGACTATTGAGATTCCGTGGACGAAATCTATGCAGCGGTCTTATCACGACTGCGGGACGCGAGCCAGTCCCGCAAAACGAGTTCTGCGACGAGATGAGTGTACCGTTTGGGTACACTCTGGACGGATGCGGGATCAGGCTAGGTGCGACGCCAATCGAAGCTCGGTCGCTCGGGACGCCCGTAGCTGGTAAGTGCGCCGAGTGGACCCGTGGCGTTTTCGCGGATGAAGATCCAGTTTTGCCAAGCCGACAGTCGGCCAAAGATCTTGCCTTCGCTTAGATCCGGCCCTGGGAAGCGAAGGTTCTGCTCCATCCCGGTCAGCGCGTCGGGAGAGAGGCTGACTCGCTCCTCGACAGCCAACCGGAGCGTATCGGCAAAGTCCAGGTCGTCGGCAAGTACCGTGCAAAGCCCCAGCTCATCAGCCTCGCTCGCTGAAATCGGCCCTTTTTCACCACGAGCCAGGACTTCGTTCACTCGCGAAGGCCGATCGTGCGATCGCAAGCCGAGCCGGGTCTGTCCGTTGGCGGCCAACAGAGAGCCCGCGTTGAGGATGTCGGTGGCTAGCTTGACCTCCGGGCTGTCGAGGACGTAACTGCGATCTGAGGCTAGCAGCAGCTCCAGAAGGGAACCCGCAAAGCAGCTCTCCGGTTCAACGACAGCGAAGAACGACTTCGAGGTCATATCGAGCCGTCGCAGCACCCGTGCCATATTGAGCAGCACTTCGCGCCCCAACCAGTAGCCTCGCTGCGCATAGAGCGCGGTATCGGCCGCAAGCACCGCCGACTGCACGCCGCGAGTGCTCAGCATCACCAACCCGATCGTCGATTCATGGAAACGCAGACGGAGCAGCGCATCATCCAGTTCGCGGAACGCTCGCAGCGCCCACAGCTCGCCACGACTCGCTAGCTGATGAAGTTCCTCGGCTGAGGCAACAGCCTGCCCCTCACCCGGTCCACGCATCGTCAGGTGCGCTGTGCGATGGACTCGGTCGATCTGCAAAGAGACAAACCGATAGGTAATGTGATCGCCGTCAATCGTCGGTGCGAGTGACTCAAGCGTGATCCCTTGCTGCGGTCCCGGCGCGCTCTGGGTCGTGGCCTTGGCTTCGGCGGCGAGCTTGTGAGCACGCTCCGTCACCACCTGCCCAAATCGGCTGCGTGGGGCAATTTGGTCGACCAGCCGCCACTCGACGGCACGCTTGCCACGGATGCCCTCGGCCAGCGTAGAAAAGACATCGGCTCGATCTCGACGGACTTTGCGTTTGTCAACGAGACGGGTCAGCCCGCCAGTGCCCGGCAACACTCCGAGTAGGGGCACTTCCGGCAACGCCACGGTGCTCGACCCATCGTCGATGAGGATGATCTCATCGCAGGCCATCGCTAGTTCGTAACCACCACCAGCGCAAGGCCCCGATACCGCAGCCAGGTATTTTTGGCCGCTGTTGCGACAGGCGTCCTCGATCGAATTTCGAGTCTCGTTGGTGTATTTGCAAAAGTTGACCTTAAATCCGTGCGTCGACTGCGCGAGCATGTGGATGTTCGCACCAGCGCAGAAGATGCGGTCACGACCCGATCCGACCACCACCGTACGCACCTCGGGATGGCCGAAGCGTAGCCGCTGCACAGCGTCGCACAGCTCAATATCAACACCCAGATCGTACGAGTTGAGCTTGAGTACGTAGCCGGGAACCAGCGGCTCGTCCTCGCGC
Source organism: Polyangia bacterium (assembly GCA_044228505.1). Taxonomy (GTDB): domain Bacteria; phylum Myxococcota_A; class Polyangia; order Palsa-1104; family JAEUJZ01; genus JAEUKA01. Next base: position 26,987 of record JBGAUT010000038.1, read on the forward strand.
ACGACCATCAGCAAGCGTGCGACATCACCATCGAGCTCAATTCGCCAGTGGCGGTACTGGGCAGGTGCGGTCTCAAACGACGACGGCACCCGATGCGTAGAATCAATCTTTCCAGCGATCTCCATGCGCTGCGGTGTACCGCAATTTGGCCCTCGCAGGCAACCGCTGGGGCACAACCCTCCGCTAGCGCTTTTTGCCCTTTGGCTTGGGCTTCTTGACCTTCCCGACCTTCCCGCTCGGCTTCTCGGCGTCAAGATGAAGAGGGATGTGGATCGCTTGACCTTTGCCAGCCCGGCTTTTCGCCTCTGCGACATCGATCGCGTGACTATGAAAGCCTGTCGCACTCGCTTCGCACTTGGTGTCCGGTGGCAGCACCAATTCACACGACTTGCCGGTATCGAGGATGCAGTTCTTCTTCGAACCACACAGCAGCGTGACCTTGCCGGATGACTTGTTCTCGAAACTGACCTTGAGCTCGCCACTCGGGACCGATTCGCTCACCTGCGGGGACACCACCTTGGCTAGCCCTAAATCGGCCGATTGCACCTGCGGGGGTCGGCTCCCTGAGCCCAGCTTGACGACCAACACCGCAACCAACAGCACCACCATCGCACCGGCCAGACCAAGCAGCACCACAGGCAAGCGATTCTTCTTCTGCAGCACAATCGGAGAGACCTGTTCCGTCGCAACCCGAGCCCGCTGTTCTGCTTCGGTCGGTGGAGCCTTGGCCTTGGCCTTGGCCTTGGCCTTCGCTATCTCGTCCTTCGTGGGAATGGCGGCTTGCAGAGTCGGTGCAAACATGTCTCCAGAGGTCAGCGGCGATAACTCCACTGGAGGCCCAGCGGGAGGCGGCGTGCTAGGCACCGTTTGGAGAGTCGAGGAGGGCCGAGCCACCGCTTGATCAGGCGGCAGTGTCCCGCTATCGATGAGCTCCTGGAGCACATTGGCCAGCTCATCCATGTCGGCGTAGCGATTCTCCTTCTGCTGCGCCATCGCCTTGAGCACGATTTTCTCGAGTGCTTCTGGAATGTTCAGCTCAGGACGACGCTTGCGAGGCGGAATCGGCTTCTCGGTAAGGTGCTTCATCAGCGTGGACATCGGTCCATTGCCTCTGAACGGCACCTGCCCGGTCAGCATTTCGTACATGATGCAGCCGAGTGCGTATTGATCGACGCGTGCGTCAAACGCTTCGCCCGCCCCTTGCTCTGGAGAAAGGTACTCTGGTGTGCCCAGCACCGTTCCCGTCGCAGTCGCTCGCAAGTTGGGAAGATTTGCGCCACCACCCGAGAGAGACTCTCGGGTTCCAGCCATCACCTTCGCAATTCCGAAGTCGAGGATCTTGACGAAGTCTTTGCGACCCCTCTCAAGGATAAAGATGTTTCCCGGCTTCAGGTCACGATGGACGATGCCCTTGCTATGGACGGCATGCAGACCGCGCGCAATCTGCTCGGCAATCCGGCATGACCGCAGCGGTGGCAATGCTCCTTTGGCAATCACCGCCTCAAGGGACTGACCCTGGAGAAACTCCATGACCAGATAGGGGCGACCATCATCGAGCACCCCGAAGTCGGTGATATCGACGATGTTCTCGTGTCCGATGTGGCAAGCGCTCTTGGCTTCGAGCAGGAAGCGCTGCTGCATCATCGGGTCTTGCGCCTCGCGCAGCAGCTTGATGGCAAGCGGCTTATCGAGCACGGTGTGCTTGGCGCGGTAGACAACGCCCATGCCCCCTGACGACAAAAACGACTCGATCAGGTAGCGCCCGCCCAGGGTTGCACCGACGAGAGGGTCCGGAGGAAGTTCGCTGGCCCCTCCCTTGGGACAGACATGCTGCTCTTTGTAGCCATACACCTGCTGACAGGTGGCGCAGACCCGGGTAACGCCCGTCGTTGGCGCTTCGGTCATACGGCACGTCGCGGAGCTTGGGCAAGCCAAGCAATCCGTCCTCGGTACGTGGGGAGATCAGAGCGCATTACCGGTAGAGAAACCCAGCTTTATGACACGTCATTTTGGTACACTAGTCAAGATGGACGGACGTCCACATCTACTTGGTACGTCCTTGGGAGCTATCCACTTCGCGATAGCGCTTGCGAAGCTCTGACAGCCTCTTGAGAAGCTCGTAGTTTTCGGAACGAAACTCGGCCAAGTAGCGCCGTTCTCGACGACGGGCCACTTGGGCCTGCTGGAGCTCGGCCAGACGCTCAGCGAGCTGTTTGGCCGACGTGAACGCGCTCACCAGGGTCGTCACCCGTTGACCTTCCAGTCGGTCGATCCGCCCGGGTTTGCCGCGAGAAGGAGGCAAGTACAGCATCACCAGCGTCTCCGGTGACTGCGCCTGCAGCGAACGAATCACGGTCCGGCTCGGAAGATCCGGCAAGGTTTCCTTGATCAAAGCCAAGTCAAAGGTCTTCTCGGACACACGATCCAGCGCTTCACCACCGCTCACCACAGTGCTCAGTGAAAACGAACTGGACACCAGAGGAGACAAAGACTGCGTCAGCCAGCCGTCATCTTCCACGAGCAGCACGCTCACGTAGTCGTCCGTTGGCGAAGCAGGTGATCCCGAGCCGCGACCGCCACTGTTGAGCTGAGCTTTCAACTCGCCAATTTTGCGTCCGCTATCGGTCAGTCGGTACAGCAGATCCTCGGACAGGATGCTGTAGTCACGAAGCATTTGTGTCCGATCGGCTCGCTGCTTGGCATCCCGCAGCGCCGACGTCACCCGTGGACCAACTAGCCGCAGATCATCGATCGCCCGGCACACGATATCGATCGCCCCACGCCGAACCAGCTGAACCGCCGTCTCAAAGTTGGGCTCATCGATCAGCGCAATCAGGTCCGCACGTGGAGCCAATCGCCGCAGATCCGCCAGCAGCGCCAACACCTGTGACAATGGCAACGAATCGACATCGATCAAAACCACTGGGTAAGGAGTCTTGCCGACAACTCCCCGTGCAGCATCAGCGTCCGCCACCACAATGGAGTGGACGTCCGATTGCTGGAGGAGTTCTTGCAACTCGGCCTGTGTGTGCTGCCTCAGCGAGACAATCAGCGCCGAATCAGACACTGTCGACGACTGTTTTTCGTCTCCCGTCTTCCCCATCTTGGGCCCCCGGCACAGCGCCGCTAACAAGGCTGTGTTGATCCATTATCAGCTCAATCCTTGGCTGCTTGGTATCTCAAAATCAGCAAGCGCTGCGGGAACGTTAGCGGTGACTACCTGCGAATACAAACGGAAACCGGAATGTGCGGAGTGGACCCACTGGCCTTGGAAATCGCCACTCTGTAAGCCGCTGTGACAAGCATGTACCCAGTATCGGCAGGCCCAATGAATCGCTTAGTACCGCCACACGCTGCGCGTACCCGTCCTCGCTGAGTCCAAACACCAGCTCAACCCGACCTGTCGGTGGTTCACCGCTGAGTCCGCGAATGGCTCGCTCATAACAGGCGCGAACCTGCGCAGAGTAGGTGGTGGCGACAAATTCGATGTTGGCCACGTCCTGCTGCCATGCGGCACGCTCGGCCCCGCGCAACTGCCCGGCTGCATCCAATGCGGCAGCCACCGCAGCCTCACCAACGGGTCCGGGCTGCGGCGGTGAGGTCATTGGTGTCGGAGCGGCCTCGGTTGTTGGGATCGTCGGTGTCGAAGGATTGCTCGCGACGCCGCCTGGGCTTGAGGTTGCCCCGACGCTCGGCCCGACACTTGGATTGGATGAAGCGCTGGAAACCGTCGTAGACGATTGGCTCAGCTTGCCGGACGGTCGAGTCGCCCGCAGCGGCGAAGTGAGCAAACCCGTCGGAGGAGCCACCGGAGCCGGTGTTGGCGCTTGGCGCTCTGGGAGTATCCACACCACAGCCATCGCCACCAATCCCGCCAACAGAATCCAGAGCAAACCAAACAATACCGTGCGAAGGAAGCCAACCGAGGCCTTGCTCTTGGCCGGTCGATACGCGATCGGCACAGTGGGCTCATCGGCAACTGCCTGTGGAATGGGCCGCGTCTGCACGCGCTGTGGGGAAATCGGCTGCGGTCGGCGTGGGGTGTCATCACGACCCACGTTCGCAGTGACGGCAGGCCCCGAAGCCGCAGCCGTCAACGCCGATAACACGTCCATGGGAAGGACCGTTCCCACCGGAGACGTCTGTACGCGCCGATCCGGAGATGATGCACGAACTTGATGCCCAAGGCTTGGCTGCTCGGAGTCTTGCTGCGGCGGAGCGCTGTCCTCGCTGGCCGAAACACCACTAGGAAGCGCCGAAGCAAGCGGTTGCCCACACATGCCACAGAAGCGACTCCCCAAAGGAGCCTCTGTACGGCAGGTCGGACACACGGGCGGCACCATGTCGGGAAAATCTATCACATGGGTAGTGCCGTGATTCCTCGAAGTGGTCGAAGCATGCTGTGATATCATGCTCTAAGTTTCGTATTGGCCCGTGGCAGAACCTCTGAGCACGATGAACTGCCCTCTGTACTTCGTGGAGACCCCATGGTGAGCTTGCGACGCCCCAGTTTCAGACCCTTCGATTTTGGTCTCTCTGTTTACGCAAGTATCCGGCAACTACCGCGCGCCATCTTGGTAGTGCTGGTTGGTCTGCTGACACTGGCGTGGCCCCCAGCCTCAGCGTCGGCACAGGACAAGAAGAGTGTCGCGGTGTTGGCCATTGAAGGAGCTCCACCCAAGCTCCAGAAGGCCATCGAAAACGCTCTTAAGAAAGAATATACGATCGTTCCAGAGGCTAAGTGGGCGGCGGCGGCCAAGAAGCTCAACGTAACCGGCCACGGCACCGAGGAAGTCGCGCTGGTTGCCAACGAGTTGAAGGTCGACGTCGTCATCACCGGCAAGGTCAAGACCGACAAGGAATCCGGAGCCTGGAAGCTCAACATTGCGGCCAGGCACGGAGCAACGGGCAAGCCAGTGGGTAAGCTCTCCTATGACCTCAAGAGTGAAAAGGTCGACCCCGCCACGATCACCACGGTCGAAGGCGAGATTGGCCCAGCAGTCGTGCAAGCCATCGCTGGCCCTCCCGAAGACAAGCCCGTGGTGGCCCAAGTCGAACCAGCCCCTTCGACCCCCACTACCACACTTGGCAAGGAAGAGGATCCGATCGCCAAGCTGGCCCGTGCGGAAGCCGAAAAGCGCCGTCGCGAGCAGGAACTGTCTCGGCCCATCTACTATCCGTACATTGATGCGGGCGCGGGCGCCATCATCGGTGGCCGCAGCTTTAGCTACACGGAAGATGCCGACCCCGCTTCGCCGCTGAAGTGCTACGACCTCGACAAGCGCGTTCCCGATCCCAAGGATCCAGGCGGACGCGGCTATGTGTCGCGATACCTGCCGTACAAGCGCGGCACCACGCCCGCCTGCCCTGGTTTTGCAACCTCTGTTGCTGCTGGCGTCCGCGTCGACGTCACTGCGTATCCCCTCGCCTTCCTAAAAGTGGGTCCGGTCAAGGGTCTCGGTCTCGGCGTCACGTTCGACTACATGTTCTGGCCGGACTCAAAGTACGGCTCGGGGGCCTCGCAAGTCCTGCTCAGCACCCGTGAGTGGCGACTCGAAGGCGGGCTTCGCTACCACTACAACATCCTCAACAAGCGCAACATGCCGTCGGTTCTGTTCAATGCCCAGTACGGAGCGCACTTCTTCGCAGTGGCCAAAGAGCAAAAGCAGTTCGACTACCTTGACGAGAACTTCAATCCCAAGAAGGCGGACGGCATCAACGACCACGGCCTGCCCGACATTCTGTACCAGTACTTCACCATCGGCCTAGGCGCTCGCGTGCCGTACTTCGTCAGCGAGAAACTCTACTTCGCCGGGCTTGTGAACTTCAACTTCCACGTGCCGCTCAGCTATGGCGAAATTACGTCGCGGTTTGACTCGGCGAACACGGACACCGCGTCTGGCCCGGTCCCGGCAATCTACGGAAACGGTGGATTCGGTCCGGCCAGCGGTTGGGGTCTCCGCGCCAGTTTGACCGCAGTGGAGGCCATGCTGTGGAAGGGCTTGACGGTGCGATTGACTGGCTACTACGAAATGTTCCAGTACGCCTTCGACCTCGGCAAGAACTTGTCGAGCCAGGATCCGGGCGATGTCGCAACGGGTCGGGATGCCCGTCACCTCGCCGCTGGTGCCAGCGACAACTTCTTCGGCGGCATCATCCAAGTCGGCTACCAGTACTAGCAAGCCTCGTTTCCACCAGCTACTGCTGCGGAGCCCAGAACAGCCGGTCCCGCCCTACCCGCTCATCGATCCACCCTTTTGGACGCACGGCTCTATCCCTCGGTCCGCGAGGAACGAGCGCGAGGGCGTCAGAGCGTGCCGGTGCTGATGGGAAATCACGAAACCAGGGACGAAATAAACAGACAGACAGGAACAAATGCTGGCGAGAATGAACGACACCTAGTGATGTGCTGGGACATCACTTCAGCCAAGCGACGCTACGGCATATCGCGACCGACATCGCCATCTGGACTGACCGCACGCAGCTTGAGCAGACCTCGGACCTCGACCTGACGAATTCGCTCACGGGTCAAGTTGAGGATGGCACCGACTTCTTCTAGTGTAATCCCGCCCCGATCCGCGACATCGAGCGCGCACGTCTCTCGCATCTCGGTGAGGTCTTTGTCTGGGAAGTTGAGCTTGATGCTGCCCGTCTCTGGATTGACATCGAGAAACAGGTGGTGCTTGCACGACACCCACGGACACGGTCGAGGTCCACTGCCACAATCCGCCCTGGTCTGCGGTCGGTCCGCCTCATCGATCACAGGAAGGAGTGCGGCCTCGCGAAGCTCTTCTTTGGTGAGTCGTCGCGGAGCAATCGTCTTGCTGCGCGAGCGCTTGTGATGCTTACGAACCTTGCGGCTAACCTCTGGGGTCTCGCTGGTATCGCTCTCAATGTGCTCGGACTGGGTGAGGTCCGGTGGTTGTGTAGTGTCGTGCATACTGCTCCTCTTTCGAATTCCGCCCGGTGGTTAGAACCACCTCATCTACAAAAGTTCGTCGCTGCCGCTGCCGGTCCCAAAGACCCGCTGCCTTGCCGCCCGCTCTAGCGGTGAGACCAGCTCACGTTCGAGCGCTTCAATTCGCTGCACTACTTCGCCGCCAAGCTTGCGGATGGCCACGGCTTCTCGCGCCATAGCCCGTCGCCGATCGGCTGGAAACTGACCTCTCTCGAGTTCACGTGAGAGCCCATCGAGCAGACTGCCAAGTACCCGCTGCAAGCCGTCAATTTCATCGGCAAACCGCAGAAACGAGCGCTGAATGTCTTCGATGGTGTAGTGCGCCGCCAACATCTGCCGGATGGTGTTGAGCCGCCGCACTGTCGTCGCCGGATACATTCCAAGCGATCCTTGGTGCTTGCCCTTCCGTCCGACCCGCCGACTGCGCCCAAGCAGGCCAAGTTGAACGTACTTACGAAACGTCGCTTCCGAGACGACAATCCCGTGCTCACCAAACGCCGCGAGCACCTGAGATAGCGTCATCCCCTCGGGATGCTTCTGCTCGAGCTCAAGCAACTCCGGTTCGAGCAGATGGCTGGGCGTGCGGCTCTTCTGCGCGGCTGGCCGACCTCGCAATGGGCGACGACCCACCGCAACTCGGGTGGCGGTCATCACCGCAGTGGTTGGCATTAGCAGCTCTTCGCTCAGCACCGGCTCGATCCTTCTCGTGGTGTCACGGAGGCCTTTCTTCGCTACCGAGGATTTCGCGTCGCGTTTCTGGCTCATCTGTGCCGCCCCGATTGATAGTTTGAATGTATTCCATTCAATAGAATCGCAGCAAGCGAAAAATGCGAGCTCAACCAATTGGTTAGCCTACTTTGCCGTCGATTCGGTGCGTGCGAACAGCTTTGGCAGGGAATCGAAGCCGCCCCCTTAGCACATCGACCCCAAACAGTTCCGGTCGACAACCACGCACGCAGCACCACAGGGAACTGCACCGCGAGATCCCGGTTGAAAACCGCCAGACCCGCGAACCAAGCCCAGATGGCACAACGGCACACAAGCGCATGCTCTGGATACCGTGGGCCCACGTTGGCAGACGAGACAGCGCCCACCAAAACCTGCTATCGTGGAGTTAGTCTCGACGGGCTTTTTTGCACAGGTCGCCTGGACATTCCGGAGGCATACAGGCCGCAAGATGACGGACACCGCCGCGCACAGCTCGCCTCGGCCTTTCGAGCCACCGCTCACAACGCAGGGCAAATACTGCCCAAGCTGTCACAGCGTCTACGTAGCCCCCGAAGCGGAGGCCAATTTTTGCGCCAAAGATGGTGCCCAGCTACTCATTGGCCAGCGGATTTTCGGCGGTAAGTACGTCCTCGGTGAGCCACTCGGCTACGGTCATATGAGCGAGGTCTATATCGCCATCCAAGCCGGGATCGGACGAAAGGTGGCTCTCAAACTGCTCCGCAGCGAGCATGAAACCAGCCCCGAGATGCGCAAGCGCTTCGAACGTGAGGCACAGATTGCCAGCTCACTAGACCACCCCAATGCCGTCACGATCTTCGAAAGCGGTCACACCGGCGATGGTCAGAGCTACATCGCCATGGAATTGCTCAGCGGCGAAACGCTCGATCGAGTGATTCAGCGAGAGGCTCCGATGCCAATCACGAGAGCGCTCGAGCTCATCATCCCAGCCGTCCGCGCCCTGGCCGCTGCCCACAGTCGCAAGATCATCCACCGCGATGTGAAGCCGGAGTAGATCACCGAACCATCTACCGTCGACAAATTAGAACTGAGCGGTTGTCAGGAAGTGCGCGGGAAACTTAGGACTACTGCGCTTGTCGTCGAATATCCTGCTGAGAGGTGGCTTGAGGGGGACGGGTCGGAAAGCTGCTCCCATGGCACAGTTTTCACGAAGATTGAGTTCGTGAGTCGCGAGAGTCCAACCTAGACGGCGGCGCTCCGGATGAGCCCCCCGACAACCAGATGCCTCGTCAACCGGTAGCATCCACTCGGTCTGTGCCAACAGAGCGAGCGGCACAACCACACAGCTCACCGTCATGGTGCCGACGTACGCAACCCGGCGAGGCGGAGCCGACTTAGGGGCTTCCTGCGGCGCAACGACAGAACAGGAAGGGGTGCCAAACCGTCACCACGACAGCGTGGATGGCGGCGCTTTTTCGCTGTTGGTTTCGATGTGCGCCACCTGGCCGTCGGCGAAGCGAATCACTCGATCGGCCATCTTGGCGATGGCGACGTTATGCGTGATGACCAACGTCGTGGTCCCGAGCTCGCGATTGACCTGTTCGATGGCCTGTAGCACAAGGACACCCGTCGAAATATCGAGAGCACCGGTCGGTTCGTCGCACAGCAGCAAATCGGGACGCTTCGAGACCGCACGTGCGATGGCGACGCGCTGCTGCTCGCCGCCCGATAACTGTGCTGGAAAGTGGTCCAGGCGCTGGCTCAATCCGACCAGCGCCAGCGCCTGCTCAGCCGGCATCGGTTCATCCGCGATGTCCGTGACCAACTGGACGTTCTCGCGCGCCGTCAGACTGGGGATCAGGTTGTAGAATTGAAAGACGAAGCCGACATGTTCACGTCGATATCGGGTCAGATCGCGCTCGTTGGCGGCGGTCAAGTTATGGTCACGATAATGCACGGTGCCTGACGTCGGGACATCGAGTCCACCCAGAATGTTGAGCAGCGTGGACTTGCCACTGCCCGACGGACCAAGCAGGACGACCAGCTCACCTTGATAGAACTCGATGTTGACGCCGCGCAGAGCGTACACCTGCACACCATCCCCGATCGAATACACCTTGGTCAGGCCCTGCGCGGTCAGCACGGCGTTGCGCGAGGCGGTCATCGCAGCTCGACCTTGGTGCCATCGCTGATGCGGTCGCTGGGATGTACCAGCACTCGGGCACCGATGGCGATTCCATCCTGGATTTGCACCGCCTGTGCGTTGCGTTCGCCCAGCTTGACCGTGGTCAAGCGCGCCACACCGGCCTCTTCGCGATAGACGGCCCAGCCATCGCCTTGGCGGAAAATGGCGCTCGCCGGTAGCTGTGTCACTCGCGGCTCTTCCCAAACGATGATCTGCGCGTCGATGCGGTACCCATCGCCCAGCTTGGCCCAGCGCTCGCGAGGGGACACAATCTCGATGACGACATTAACGCGCTGCTCTTCAACGCCCAGCGCGCTGATACGCGAAAACGCCGATGGCTCGACGCGGCGCACGTGACCATCCAGCATGGGCCCCCCCCAGCGGTGCAGCAGCACTTTCTGTCCCCTCTGCACGCGCACGGCATCGCTGGTCAACACATCAACGACTATCTCTAGCTCATCGGGATCTCCGACTTCGATCAGCGCCTGGCCCACTTGCACAGCCCCTTCGCTTTCGCGGTGAATTTTCAGCACCCGCCCGCTAATGGGAGAAGGCACGACGAACTCTCCATCGCCTTTGCTGCCGGGGCGCAACCGACTCAGCGATGCGCGTGCCATGTGAACTTCATGGTCGGCCACGCGGGCCGCGAAGCGCAGGGATCCCAGCTCTGCACGCACGCGACGCGCCTGCATTAGCGCGTCGTCCAGCACCTGCCGCGTCGAGGCTCCCTTATCAAACAGCTGTTGCAGCCGGTCCACATCGGCACGCGCCATCTCATCGCCGACTTGACCGCGTTCGACCTGTAGCCGCGCCTGCTGCTGAGCCGCCACTGCGCCCGCCAAGCGCGCTTCACTGCTGCTGCGCGTACGCACATCTAGCAAAGGTGGCAGCAGCGGTAGCACTCGCGCCAACGCTTGACCCGCCTTCACATCGTCGCCAGGCTGTAGCTCGATGCGTCCCAGATTGCCAGCGATAGGGGCCGACACGACGTAGCGGTTCTGCACGCGCGCACGTCCATCTTCATCGACCGTGATGCGCATCGGTCCGCTCGTGACCAGCGAACTGTCGACGGAAATGGGCCGAGGACGCCATGCGACTATCAGGCCGGCGACGATGGTCAGCGCGATCAGGACCAGTACCCCTCGCTTGACCCAGCGGCCCAGGGCTCGGCGGCGCTGGCCGCTATTGGGGCGGGCAGCGGGCGGTACCGGGGGGGCGCTTGCGACGAAAGACGGGGCAGACTCTTTGGTTGTCTCAGAGGCGGGGGACACGATTACTCCCGGGTCTTTAGGACTTCGATCAAGTCCAGTCGGTCCACGCGCCGGCGCACCAGCAGCGCAGAAGTCAGAGAGGCAAGCAGGGTCACGAGCACTGCAAACGCATAACTCTTCGGCGTCAGCACGATGGGCATCCGGTACTGTTCCACATCGGTAGTCGATGCCAACGCCTCGACCAAGAAGCGGCCGAACACCAGCCCCGGGGGCAGCGCGACCACTACCTGCAGCGCCAGCTCGGCCAGTAGGACCGTCGACACTTCGCCACGCGTCAGACCGAGCACGCGCAGACTGGCCAAATCCCGTCCGCGCATGGACAGCGCGACGCGAGCATTGTTGTAGACAACCCCGACCGTAATGATGGCGGCAAACAGCGCCATCACCAGTGCCGATACCAAGATCATGCTGCCGCTTTGTTCACGAAACCGTCGCAGCACCGACTTGCGGCTGTCCACCGATGCGATGCCGGGGATGGCCTTCAGGCGGGCCGTCAGCGTGTCGTCCAGGTTGGGATCGTTGCGCAGCAGCACGACATTGATGACGTCCGGTTCATGTAGAAGCTCAGCCAGCGCCTCGGCGCGCATGTGGCCCGCTAGGCCGAATGCTTCATCGACTAGACCGGTCAACACCACGCGCACACGTCGCCGATCGCCGGCCTGCAACTCGATGTCGACCATCTCGCCGACGCGCACATCGAGGACGCGGGCGAGCATGTCGGTCAGTACGATGCCGCTTGGGGGTAGCGCCATCGAATGGCCATGCTTGTCGCGCAGTGTGCGCATCTGCGCGTCGGCACCGTAGCCCCAGATGACGCCCTCGCGTCGGCGATGACCCGACAAAAAACGCACCGGCGCTGCTCGTACGCCTTCGGCTGCCAGCACACCCGGTAGGTGCGCAAGCTCGCGGGCGGCACGGGCAGGCTGTGTGTGCAGTAGCGAGATCGAGATGTCTTCGCGCATGACCTCGTGGAACTGCACCTGCAGCAGTGCTTCGATGCCGTCGTAGTACCAGCCTCCGATGACCGTCAGGGCAGTGGCCGTCGCGATCGCCACCGACGACAAGAGTGCCCGGAAAGGGCGCCTTTCCAGCTCACGCACGACCATCTGAGCCGATGGACCCAGCAGGCGTCCCAGCCGTAGCAGGTCCAAGATCGACCGCCGATACCGTGCAGGCGCGGGAGGACGCATCGCTTCGGCCGGGGGCATGCTCACCACCTTGCGCACCGCACTGTACGCGCCGCCAGCGCTGGCCAGCAGCGACACCGCGATAGCAATCAGCGCATCGTCCCACGACAAGCGGAAGTGCAGGTCGGGAAACTGAAAGAAGCGAGAGTACAGGTGCACCATCTGCGCGCCCAGCCATGTGCCGGCACCGACGCCCAGTCCAACACCGATGAGCGAGATGGCCAGCGCCAGCTCCAAAAAGTGCCAGCCCACCTGCAAATCGGAATAGCCGATGGCCTTCAGCGTCGCGATGTCCGACTGCTGCAGCAGGACCAGGCGGGAAAGCACGATGTGCACCAGCAGGACCGCGACAGCCAAAAAGAGCATCGGCAGTGTCGTGGCCAGGCTCTTGAGCTGCAGCAGTTCCTGTTCCACCATCAGGTGCGAAGCTTGGCGGGCGCGGGCATAGGCACCAAAGCCACCGTAGCGCTCCAGCAGCCGATCGATGGCTGCAATCACGGCTGGCTCGGATGCATGCTGCTGCAGCGCCAGGATGGCGTCGTTGAACGCACCCTCCATGCGGAAAGCGGTCGCAAGCGCAGGGCGCTCCATCCACACAACGGCGAAACGATCGGCATCGGCCGACATCGATCCCGGCTGAATCGGAATGATGAACTCGGGTGAGCCACCCAATCCGACGACGCGCAGATCCCGCTGTCGACCGTTGATCAGCACCGGAATCCAGTCACCCACCGCGATCCGCTGCGCCCGTGCGAAGCTTTCCAGCAGCACGACTTCGTCGCTGTGTCCCGGCTCGGGGCGTCGCCCCTGCAGGATCTGAAGCTGGTTGAGCGCCGCCGGCTCATCGGCCGGAAGCGAGAGCACGCGGCCACGCACCGGTTGCGCGACCTGAGGTAGGGGCAAAATAATGGGTTTTGCAACGCGCACGTCGACGCGGGACACACCGGGAATGGCTTCCATATCCCGCGCCAAAGAGACGGGCGCACTCTCTAGGGCGACGAAGATGTCGGCAAATCCCCGGCGTGCGTAGAATCGCTCCTCAGCCTCACGCAGCGACGCAAAGTTGCCACGCATGGCGACGAACGCGGCGATGCCACCCGCAATCACCAGCGCAATCGTGACCACCTGCCCGCGCAGTCGCAGCAGATCCCGAACAAGCTTCTTCTGTAGCGTTGCGCTCATCTTGACACCGCAGAGGGGAGGAATACCAAGAGGGGAGGAATACCAACCGTGATTTTGGTCCCATGGCCAGGGATGTAGTCACCTAAACCAGAGCCAATCCACCGACGACAGCTACCATACTAAACCGATTCCCCCGTTGAGGAAAAGAAAGATCGTCCTCCGACAAACTAGACATCGAAGGAACGTCCCCCTGTTCGAAGTGGCCAGCGCTGATAGTCTCACATTGTCGTGCATACATGTATTTTGACGCGACTTTCCATTCGATGAAACCTACAGACAGAGACATAAATATGTAAATCCATTTCAACACGATAGACAACCACCCTGTTCATCTATAATAAAGCACACCACCCACTAAATATCATCATAAAAATCAATCCACAGTCAATCAAAACCACTCCAAACGACACCCAGCAGAGAATCGGACTAATTACATATTAGATGGCACAGAAGACTTAGGCCAAACAGAGAACAGCACATGGATCTAGCCATCGAACCTCAGCGGATTCCCACCAACTTCCTAGGCATACTGCGCCGAATGCTTCTGTCTCTGAATATGAACAGCATACGTTGAACGATATATTCTGCGCTTATCAAGCATCTTTAACATCTAGGACGAACCATCAAAGATCTTATAAAGAAATACAATATACCTAAAGCAGGTTAATATGAATATCGATTTTTGGCCATAGATCAACGATTTCCCCTTGTCGCTCACACGGGAACGGGGAATTTTCAGCGGGTTTCTCGACGGGGTGAGATGTTAAGCCGGATAAGATCACGCCCGTCGAGAAATGGCTGTCCAACTTCCAATTCCCCAGTGAACCCATCGCGGAAGTGATTCCGGTGTGTCCTTTGGACGTCGTCCTTTCCACCGTTTCTTGCGAGCCAACCTACACTTGAGAGCGGCGGTCTGTTGGCTACTCGATGTTGCCATTCCTTCCCAGCGCGATCGATGTGAACGGGCCCTTGAGCGGGCCGGGATCACCTGGGTGCCGGAAAATAGCGCGGGCCGGCGGGGGTAAGATGGCTCACGCCGGCAGAGTGAACAGGCGGTGAGCTTTGATGTTGGAGGTTCGCGAGCTGCTCGGTGATGGCGGGCAGCCGGTGTCCCAGACTCGGCGTGAGCAATCAGGGGCCGATGCTGGTGCCGAAATCGATCATGACGACTTCGTTACCTCAAGAATTCGCGTCGGCGGTCCGCCCGCGCCGAACTCGACTTGCAAGCCCAAGATCCCCACGCTGCCATCGTGCGCTGAGCTCACTAGGAAGCGCAGTGCCGTCGCCTGGCCACCCACACCCACGGGTTCCGAGCGGCGCAAGGTCCGCTTCATCGAGCTCTATCGAGCCGACGGCACCGACCGGAACCCGAACGCTCGGCCCACCACTTGCCCACGTAAGCCGCTCTTCGGGTGCTGAGATCAGGGGTGAATCCTGGTTGCGGACGGCTTGCAACACTCGCGGTCTCAATAGGCGTAGACAAGCTGGTCTGGCTTGCCGCCGAGCTTGCGTGAGAGTCAGGCACCGCCGTCGATGCGATAGCGAGCACCAGCAGGCAGCAGGCTTGACCATGCGGCTGCCGTTCCAGTTCCCAGCCACCACCAAAGCTCACCCGCAGTGACGGCCTGCGGCGCTTAGCGTCAGTACTAGCTTGCCGCCCGCGAGATCCTTCGGCCATGCCTTCTGTAGCGCCTCGGTCAGATCCTCCCGTAGCTCGATTTTTTGCTGCCCAGGCAAAAGTCCGGCGTGGCGGAAGAACGGTGACTGTCCGCTGATGCCGACGCTAAGATTGCTCGGCCGTGCGGCGATGTAGACCTGTAGCTCGCTGAGCTTGTAGTCGAGCTTGGACTCGAAGTTCTCGCCGGTCATCACGTACTCGACGGAGGCCTCGCCCAAGTAGTCTAGTGACAGGTTTCCTGTCACGCTATCGAGTTCTGTGTTCCCGCGAGGAGTCTAGCAATGGAGTTGGCAGCGTCGGTCCTACCGGAGTTTCCTTCGATACTCGAAGCTGACAGTTTGGCCCCGTCTTCGTATCAGGCGGCGATGTTTCATCTGCGCCAGGGACTTCAGGCCGTCTACGATCTGGCCCCTGGGGGCGAGTCTCCGAGGCGCATCGAGCATGGAGAGCTCATCTCGATGCTGAAGCAAGTGATCCAGCTGCTTCACATCCAGTTCGCACCGACCAGCTCAGCAGATTCCGAGCGCCGATTCGGAGACATCCTTCGCCAACATCGAGACGAGGCGGGCCTCACACAAGAGCAGCTTGCTGAATACTCTGGACTGTCGCTCAGTCTTCTGCGGAAGCTTGAGCAGCGCACGCTGCTCGCTGAAATCGACGGGGCTGAAGCGCAGGGCCTCGAAGGCGAATCGAAGCCCCACGTGTTAAACCAGGGCACGTCTCGGGCAGCAGGGGTAGCATGATGTCCAGCTCGATACGTGTCTTCGTCCTCGACGACGACCCGGTTTATCTCGTCATCATCGAGAAGATCCTGCGCTCGGAGGGCTACGCGATCGAGGTATTCGAGCGGTCGGAGGCACTGCTCGACCGTGTTACCCCGAACGACCGTGGCTGCGTGGTGATGGACCTGCAGGTGCCGGGCCTCAACGGGCTAGAGCTGCAAAGGGCGCTGGCCGAGCGCGGCGCGTACCTGCCCGTCGTGTTCGTGAGCGGGTGCGCCGACATCTCGGATGCCGTTCTGGCGATGAAGCAAGGGGCGGTCGATTTCTTGACAAAGCCCGTGGAGCCAACCGCGCTGCGGGCGAGGGTGATGCAGGCGATTCAGCAAGATGCGGCAACGTCTGCGGTGCGGGCCGCTCGGGCGCGCGCACGGGCGAGTCTCGAGGCGTTGTCACCACGCGAACGCGAGGCATGCCGTTGGTTCGCAAGAGGGTACGGGTTGAAACAGATCGCCGCCGAACTTGGCGTCCGCGACAGCACCGCACACACCCATCGCGAACGCGGCATGCAGAAGCTCAAGCTGCAGACGATGGCCGAACTGATTGAACTGCTCCGGTTGGCCGATGCGCCCCCTGATGCACCACGATGACAGGGTAGCCCGCGGGATATGCGGCACTTCACGGCTCACCCCGTGGCCCTCTCCAGCGTCTCTTCGCTCCGATTCCGATTCACGGCCGTATCCCGGCGTCAATCGGAATTTGTCCGATAGCCGCATTCGCCACACGAAAAGTATAACACTCGAGAGCTCCGCTCTCAGGCAGCGCCTGCATTGCGCACATATCCCACAACCATACGAAAGAAAAGAAATCATGGCGATCAACATTCAGGATCTGCACAACAACGTCCTACCGGTACGCATGGCCACAAATGCCACAACCGCAAAGAGTCTTGGCATCAAGTTCCAGTTGTTTATCACCGGCACTGGTGGAGGCGAGTGGTACGTCGACTGCAGTGACAGCGGTCCCAACATGATGAAGGGAAATCCTGGCGGAGCTGATTCCTCCATTACCATGAGCGTCGAGGATTTCACCCGGGTCTATGCCGACTGGACGCTCTACGACACGCTGTATTTCCAGGGCAAAGTCAAGATCAGCGGCAAGACGATCCTTAGCGCCAAACTGAAGGCATTCTATAACCTCTGACGACGCCGAGAGGCGGGCCTTGGAACGACGCAGCCGCTCACTGTCCGAACCAAGGTGCTGAAACCGCGGTTGGATCCGCGTGGCTTTTTTTAACAAGTCGAGAGCATCAGCGAAAGGAAGATACACCATGATAACGCTCAACCTCAACGATGATTGGTATCGTCAAGACCCCGTGCCCCGCTACTTCCAAGTCTCGTCCACAGACATGAGCAAATTCGCTACATGGGCCAAGCCATACCTGACGACCGGCGGAATCATCAATGTCACTAACTACGTGAACAGCTGGTCGGATTCAAAAGGATTTGCCAACGCGAGCGGCGTGTATTACAAAGAGCTCAGTCTGTATCAAGCCGCATTGCAAGCCTATATGGACCAATGTATTGCAAAGGAGGCGTCAAATGCTCAACTGCCGCCGCCGCCCAAGTTTGCCGTGAGCGCTACGGTTTCGTTTGACGCACAAGCCGTATTCCTTTCAACGCCCAACGTGGACGCTTACTTCGATCGCAAGGAATCCGATATGTCGCTCGCCTACTTGCGGCTCTTCGTTTCGACGCCGCTGTTTAAGGGACCCGGGCGGTATGAATTCCTCTGTCAAGACCGTCGCATCGTACAGGTCATGCTGGATCGCAAGCAGGTCACCGACGTCTATTTTCAGATCCTCGCCAAACATAGCGGCAAGGGACTTGGGGTCCTTGACGCGAGCACTGCGGCTTCAGCAAAGATAGTCCAGCTGCCAGCCGCGACGACGCCTCATATGGCGTGGCGCTTGGATCCAGCGCCTGATGGGCACTTTGAATTGGTTGCTCGGCATTCCAACCAAAGCATCAACGTCCCAGGAAGCAGCGTCCAGGACGGCACCCAGGTTGTACAATATACGGTCGAGCCCAATCCGAACAGCAAATGGCTGGCCAAACCGCGAGGCAACGGCTGGTATCAGTTCGTGGCCCGGCACAGCGGAAAGTGCCTCGCAGTCGCTGACAGCAGCACAGCGGACGGAGCGGCAATCGTACAGGTTCCGCTGAGCGACGCCGATAGCACCATGTGGAAATTGGCTCCTCTCTGAGCGGAACACTCTTCCTGGGCAAACGCTCCCTGCCATGAAACGAGGGACGGTACTCCTGCTGCGCCAGCAGATCCGCCCCACCGATGGTACGAGCATGGGCTCTGGACCGGCGGCCTCCTATGCCTATGGTACTGCTACTCGGACTCCTGTTCGGCTGCGGAGGCGATGGCGAACAGTCCCACGCAAGCGCCTCTCCCGAGCAATAAGAGCCTGAAGCAAGGCTGTCGTAAAGAAGAAGACGAGCGTGCCGACAAGAAGCTCTCACCGTCGATCAAGTCCACCAAGTTTCCGTTCCAGATCACGCTTCTGCGCGCCACTGAGTTTGCACAGATACTCCTCAACGGTCAGTGGCAGTCGCTTACCGAACCCGCCGCCACCGCGCGGCAGTCCGCTTTAGCGCTCGGCTCCAGAAGCAGAGCTTTGCGATCACTGGCAGTCCTACCTACAAGGCGTACCGGCTCAACATCTCCTGGATCGCACAGCCGACGATGTCGTCAACGGCGCAAAACCTCGTGCAGCTGAGTGAGATCGAGCTGTTGGGCCAGCTGGTCCCCGTCTAAGTTCGACGGAGGAACTACAACTGTGGTTCCGGCTGCATGGTCCGGGAACTGCTCACCTGGATCGTGCTCGACTCGACAATGACAACAGCCGGTCTGTCTGCTGACAGTCGCCGAGCTGTGAAAAGCCGCAAGTCACGTTCGCTGGCGAGCGATATAATAATCACTCCGGAAGCTCGTTTCGTTTTCGCTGAATCCGGCATGATGTAGCGTCGTCAATGGATGTCTAATGAACCTGCCTGGCATGCGGTACGCCGCTTCGGTGATCTTCTTGCTCGTCGGTGGTTGCCATGGTCTGCCGCCTTTGGGACCAGGCACCACCATCGTCACCTACCCAGTGTTCGATCGCCCGGACTGCAACCTCAACCTGAAGCGATCCTTTCCGGGCGGTACGTTGCTCATCGACAGCGAGGAGTCCTTTCGCTCCGCTTTCGAGTGTCGCCGTGAAGTCAACCACCAGGCCGAGAGCGGTTCGGGCGTAGACTTCTCACGCGAGCTTGTTGCCGTTTTCCTTGCCGATGGGAAAGGTCGAGTTCCCAAGCTCGTGCGGCTTCAGCGCAAGGGAGAGCGACTCACCGCACTTTTTGGAGTGGAGCCCTACTGTGGTGGAGCCCCGCCATTTCCGATCACAGCCGTTCACGCCTTTTTGGTTCGCCGCGAGCCGCTGTCCATCGAGAGCACAATCGTCACGCTGAATCGCGGTCAGCGCTGTCCCAAAGACCTGCCGTAGCATGGAGCATCAGTACAAAACGGTTCCGTTCCGATAGGCTGTATCGAAGGAGCGTGTGTAGATGGAGTTGCGATCTCTCTTGAAGAGTACGTTGGCGGCATACTTCTTCTTCCATCTTGGGTGCGCGCACGGCGGACCCCCAAAGGGACCTGCTGTCCCGGTGCAGTGGCGACCGCTCCGCGCGCCGTGTCTACCGACACCTGGACCGGCCTACGTTACCCAGTGGAAAGCGCTTAGGAGACTGCCTCAAAACCGTCCGATTGAGGTGTCTTCAGAGTCTGGTTTCGGTGAGCTCTTCGGCTGCGCTTCCGGAGTCGATTGGAACACCGAGCGCCTGGTGGTCCTGATGCTCGAGATACGGCATATGGATGAAATCCGTGTCAGCCAGCTCGCGCTACAGAATGAAAAACTGCGGCTGCGCATCCGTGTGGACTGCGGCGCTGGCTACGATGATCATTCCCGTCCGCTGGAAGGAAGTCATGTCTTCTTTGGAATGCTGCTTCCGGCCTCTGCGTCGCGCCTGGAAGTTCAATACGGAGACGGCAGTGACTTCACCACGAACTACCAACGAATCATCCGTCAATGCCTCACGATTCCGCGGGCGCAGCCTCTCAGTCAGCAGAGCCAGTCCGCAGGTCAGCAGTTTAGCAAGTAGCGCTGGTGTGTAGCCGCACCCCAACCTAGAGAAGCCCCTAAGATTGAAAGACGGGTTCATCCGGCCTCCGTCCCATTTCATCCGGCCTCCGTCCCATCCCGCAGTCTCTCCAAATACCGATGCAGAGTCGTGCGAAAGGACTCGCTCGCGGTCCGTCGCAACCAGCGCAGACAGATCCCGAGCAGAGGCCGTCACTTCTTCTGAAACCTTGGCTGCCGTGCCGGACGGTCGTGGCGTCTCGGTGAGTTGTGCGAAAGATGTGACTCTCCACCCGAACCGCGGGTAGCACATAAGGGCTGAGCAGGAAGCCAACAAGGTGGCGGACGGTGGAGCCTGAAGAGAAGCTGGCGCTGGAATCAGGAGGCTGGCAACCCAGCCAAAAGCGGCGATGTGGGTAGCCACGACGTTTTCGACCGTGCTTGCGTTGTGTCTGGGATGTGACCTTGCGAACGGAGTGGGAACCACCGCAGCAGCCAGCGCGGCTCCGATACTGATTCTGGAACACCTAGCGGCAGCAGCGTTGGTGAGTGGAGATTCTCCGACATCTGCTGTTTGCTGGATTGACTCATTGCACAGCGTAGTGCTTGCGAGGGTTTTGGATGGATTCCGACCTCTGCACTTTCCGCTCTCGGGGGTTGGGAAGTACTTGAGACCGTCGTGTCCTTCTTGATGGGAAGGGTTGTTTGGACCAAGCCATCCAGACTCCCATGGAACAATGTGCGAAGTAGCGTGGTGTTCAGGCCGAGCCGAAAAGGGAAGGGAATGTTCTCGCGGACTTTCTCGACGATCCCGCCCGCACGGTCTGCGCGGAATGCTCGTGACGTTTGCTCTCGAAGGCGGCGCGACCGACTATGCTGTGGTCAAAGCCCTGGGACACCGCAGCTTCGAGATGACCAAGACCCACTACGCCGGCGTGTCGAGCGTGTCGAGCAGTGAGTCTGACCGAGTCGCGACCGCCCTTCCTGGCTCCTCGCGACACAATGAGCTAGATGAATTACTACATAGACTGAGCTAGCAAGATATGAAATCCCTGCTGACATAGCTGCGGTCGCGCTGTGGGAACGACTCAAATACCAGCAGAAACGAACGACATAGCGTTTTCCCGCACACTTCCTAAGATTGATGAAGAACGGTTATTTCGCGACGAATATTTGGTGATTGGAGATTCAGCCGGAAAACATTTTCGTCGCCCACAAGCCGCTGTCGGTGGGGGCCGAGGAGGTTGTGAAGGTACTCGACTTTGGCATCGCTCGCGTCTTGGGAAGAAAGACTCGGGTGACTTCGACGCAAACCGCGCTCGGCACGCCGCACTACATGGCACCCGAGACGCTGCAGGGAGAAGAAGCGACGACGCAGTCCGATGTCTACGCGATTGGGGTGATCCTGACCGAGATGTTGACCGGCAAGCTACCCTGGGGCGAGAGCAGCCGCTCCGATGTCTCGACCGCGATGGCAAGAATGGTGTCACCACCCCGTCGCTTATCGGAACTGCTCCCGGGTGCCCAATATCCGGAAGACTTGCAGCCCGCACTCGATCAGTTTCTTTCGCAAGCTCTCGACAACCGGCCGGTCGACTGCGCTGTGGCTCTTCAAATCTTGCTACAGCTTGGCCAAGCTGCGGGGGGAGTCGCCGCGCTCGCGCTGGCCGCTTCATCGATTTCTGTGCCGCCGCTATCGTCCGGTAGACAGGCCGCGACAGCTCCGTCGTATCGCGAAACCGCTCCAGATCTCGACGCTGTCAGCGTCAGTCACGATCGCCTGACTCGGCCCATGCGCAGCGCAACTGCGGTGATGAATAGCCACCGCTCGCAAGGCTCAACGAGCCACTCCCGCTGGCTCCCGGTCGTAGTAGCCGCTGGCATCAGTATGGCTGGGTTTTGGTCGCTCAAGACGCGACTCCTGAGACCCCCCAAACAACCAGCCGTGGCGACCGCCATCCCAACCGCACAGGTGGTACCACCAGCCCTGTTCGTACCGAACAGCCCCCTGGTGAGCGAACCACAGCCCTCCAGTGCCCCGGCCGAGTCAACCAAACCAGAAGAGCCCGCGATGGTCACGCCGAGCGAAAAAAAAGAGCCGGATAGCAAGCCCCGACGCCGTGCAAAACGGACCAAGGAAAAGCCATCTGGCCCTCCCAAGCTTTTGTACCCCCTCGATACAAAAGGCTACTAACGAGTGGGTGCACCTGGATTCGAACCAGGGACCTCAGCCTTATCAGGGCTGCGCTCTAACCAACTGAGCTATGCACCCAAAGCGCGTGTGAGGATTGGCTTACTAACACGCCGTTTTTGGCAGTGTAAAGAAAAATCCTCGGGCGCTTCGCTTTTTATTACCGCGCTGTCCACAAAGACAGCGACGACTTCGCTCTCAGCGACGAACGGGCCTACGCCACCGTGTAGATCCGTCGCTCTTGGTTGTCGATTCCCGAAAAGCGCGGCGAGCGCTCGGTCATCGAAAACGCCGCACCGCTCTCCGCTGCAGACGGAAACTCAGCCGGACGCTGGTCCACGTTGGCGTCGTTCCGGCGAAGCTCTTCGTAGACGGGGATGCTCAAGCGCTGACGATGAGCGAGCGTGTCATCGACCCCGGCCCGGGCAATCCGCTCCGCAGCGGTGGGAAGGACGCGACCCGCAAAGAACTCCGCCGCGCAGCCCGAGCCATAGCTAAATAGACCGATCCGTTGCCCCGCTAGCTCCTCTGCTTGGTGATAAAGGAGCGAAAGTAGCGCCAAATACAACGACCCTGTGTAGATGTTGCCAACCTGCGATGGCACCCGCAACGAGGGCTCAACCTGCTCGGCAAAGCTCTTGTCGGCGGCTTCATCCGTGAGGCCATCAATCTGGCAGCGACGCTGGTGGGCCTTTCGCGCCATTTTGCCGTACGGAACGTGATAGCAAGTGCGGACGAGCGGCTCCGGGTTGGTATTGAGACTCTGCCATTCGGCATAAGCCCCGGCGAGCGCATCGAGATAGCACTGGACCGAAAACTGTCCGTCGACGAGCGCATCCTTGCGATACAGCGGACGCCAGAAGTCATGGACGTTTTGAGAAAAACACCCGGTGATGCCGGGTTCCAGCTCGAGGAGACGAGGATCCTCACTGATCAACATCGCGACCGCACCGGCACCTTGGGTTGGCTCGCCAGCCGTTCCCACTGAATAGCGGGCGATATCGGTACAAACGATCAGCGCGCAGCGACCGCGAGCCGAACCGGCCGCGAGCCAGTCGATGGCGTTGAGCAGACCGGCCGTCCCACCAAAGCAAGCATGCTTGGTCTCGAACACTCGACACGCACTGGGTAGCCCAAGCAGGCCGTGGAGATAGGACGAAATCGGTTTCGAGTGATCGACCGCAGTTTCCGTCCCGACGATGCACAACCCAATCTCAGAGGGTGAACGACCCGACGCGATCAAACAACGGCGGGCCGCCTCGGTCGCCAGTGTGACCGGATCTTCATCGGCATGGGCCACCGACATCTGAAGAACCCCGAGTCCCTGCGTGTACTTGGACGGCTGCACACCGCGAGCGGCCGCCAGATCCGCTAGGTCGACGTAGGCACGCGGCACCGCAAACGCGATGGCATCGATTCCGATCGGGCGTCGCCCGCCCACCGGCACAGGTTGCAAGGAATTGTAGGGAGAAGCGGCGAAAGCTTGGTCTTTGGTCATGTCTTACGGGTGCAGCAAGGCAGGTGCCAAGCATGCGGACCCCAGTCTAAGAGACTGTCCAAGCAGGGTCTCACTCGAGCGTGAGCCGACCGCCCTGGTCAGTGGTCCGACCGAAAAGAGACAGCCGCTTGCGATGTCGCACCGAAGGAGCGCCGCCGCACGAACTAGGCACCCCTATTCGTTTCCTAGTCTTTGAAGATAAGATTGACCTGGGGGCACAAAGCGTAGGATGCACGCGCTCGCACTTCACACGAAAGGAGACGTGACGATGTACCTACGAACTGTATTTTGTACCCTGATGCTTGCTCTGCCATTGGTCGGTTGTGGAGAGACGGCCGACCTAGAAGCGGTTCCCCAGGCCAAAGCTGGCTGCGAGGTAGCCACCGCTGAACTGCTAAAGGCCGGTGATGCGATGTTGCCTGGACGAAACTGCATGACTTGCCACGTTGCTGGCCAGCAAGCTGCGGGAGAAGCTCTCGGCACTGGCGGCACGGTCTTTGGAGCACGCAACAGCAAGACCTGCAACACCGGCGGCGTAGACGGCGTCACGGTGGAGTTACTGGATGCCGCCGGAAAAGTCGTGGCAACCACCACGACCAACTCTGTCGGCAACTTCCATTTCTCGCCGAATGCCACGAACTTTAAGAACGTGTCGGCGCGAGTTACCAAGGGCGCGATGGTCCTTAAGATGAACACGCCGGTCGACGTCTCGGTCGGCTGCGCGACTTGCCATTCGCCCACTGGTTTAGCGGGGGACCGCATCTACATCCAATGATGACTGAAAGGAGTAGTCACTATGAGTTCGCATCGTGGTAGGAAGCCGCTCGGTCGGCTGTTGGCGTTGGGCTTTTTCGTGTCTCTGTTGGGGGTTGGAGCTTGCGGAAACAACGACGGACTAACTGTCACCGCTGAGGCCCAAGCCAGTTGTGTGGGTGAAGACCCCACCGATGCCATGAAAATGGCTGGTGCCACGATGTTGCCAGGACGCGTGTGCGGTGCTTGTCACCGAACCGGCGGCCAGGCTCAGAACTCACCGTGGACTGTCTCGGGAACGGTCTTCTCTGCGAAGAACTCGGCCTGTAACTCGGGTGAAGGACTCCCGAGTATCTTCGTCGAGATCCTGTACGGTCAGGATGATCCGATGGGTGCTTATCGCGCCGGTGCCGTCCAACCGAATGGCCGTCTCAAGACCAACTCCGTTGGTAACTTTTCCACCGCCCAGAAGTTCGTCGCGCCGATCCGCGCTCGCATCTGCGAGACGACCGGAGCGGACTGCAGCAGCGCCACACGGGTACAGACGATGACGCTCAAGGTTGGTGCCGATCCGGTCACAGGGGCCACTCAGCGAGTCGACTGCAATCTGTGCCACTACGCCAACGGGCAAGCCCTCACCAGAATTTACCTTCCGTAAGCCTCATCGGACGACCAGACGTTGGGCGTCCACTCCTCCACTGTCCCCCCTCTCCAGCGGTCCGCTTGCGATGGCGATTGGACCGATTGCCATCGCTTGCCGACGGAGCAAACGCTGTAAATGCGGCTGCCGTATGTGATAAGCTACGGCGTTGTGCCGCAGCTCTACTCTCAGGCCCGCGAAGTACTGCTGAAGCTCGTTTACTATGGGCCCGCCGGAGCCGGAAAAACTGCGGCGCTCACCCAGCTCCATAAACTGCTTCGGCCCGATGTCCGAGGACAAATTGTTTCGGTGAACACGGGCGCGGATCGAACCCTGTTTTTCGACTTCTATCCGCCTCCACCACCGCTCTTGGGTGCCCCCGTTCACGCGCAGGTCTTTGCGGGATCGGGAAGTGTCCAGAACGAATCGACTCGACGAGCACTGCTGGCTGGCTGCGACGGAGTGCTGTTTGTATGGGACAGCCGGCGCGGTCGTGAGGCCGACAATGCCGCCGCAATCGAGGAGCTACGGACGTGTCTGCTCGACCTGGGGATTCGCATCCAGGATGTGCCGGTGGTGGTGGCTTGGAACAAACGTGACTTACCCGATGCCGTCGCACTGTCGGATCTCGAACCGTCCCTGGGAATCAAGCGCTCGCAGTCAGTACCGATGATTGCCACGACCGGCCAAGGGGTGTTTGATGCCTTCCGGCTCTTGGCAACGGAAGCGCTAGAAAGTGTGCTGCGCAAGCGGCCCGAGCTGGGACAGAGCAACTCGGTTCCAACGAGTGACGTGTCGTTTGGCAACGACATGGTGACGGCACGACGAATGCTGGCAGCCCAAGAGGCCCAGATCTCGCTCAAGAGCCTCGTGGGTCGCTACACGCTCGATCAGCCGCTGCGCATTGATGAATCGGTGCTGGTTCGCGATCAAGCAGGTCGCTCGCAAGAGGTGATGCCGATCAGTGGCTTATCCGCACCGCCACTGCCAGTGCTGGAACAGTCGAGCGACGCGCTCGCAGCCATCCGCAGCGAACACCCTGGAAACCCGGCGATGGACGATGCACTGCGTCCTCGCGCGAGTCGCCCTCCTCGACCGAGCGTTGCTAGCGTCGAGCCGACGGTTTCACCGCCAGGTGCCCGTCCAGCAGGGACGCCCGCTCTCGACAAAACCATGCCGGGGGCACGGCTGGCGCAGCGCAGCAAACCGCCACTGGCGACACAACCACCGCGAATGGAGTCGAGCACCCGCGACCAAGGGATCAGTCAGCTCCTCACGCCAGGACCACTTCGAGCGCAGGTTCAAGAGGTGGAACGGCTGATTCAAGCGACTCAGTTTGTACAGGCGGTTCGTCGAGCGATGAGCATCTTCTATTCGCTCCAGGTGAGTGACACGGCCCGTGATCCCGACGAGGGTCCGGCCTGGCGCGCTCTGGCACTCGGGCTGCCCGCCGATCGCTACCTTCGCTTTCGGCAGGCTGGCCAGAGCGCCGAGGGCAGCCGTTCGACCGTTGAAGACGCACTGTTCGCGCTGTTCTTTCTCGTCGATGCCGCGATGCGCAAAGAGTCGATCGCTCCCCGCAGCACCTAAGCGTTCATCGGCAAGACCGCGCAGCATCCCCAGGTTCTGCCAGCCCGCAAGCTGTGCTAAGAGGTGGCGGTGCTGAGTCGAGGATCGTTGCGGTGAGTCGTGGGATTGAGGTGTTCGAGGAGCTTGTCCGTGCAGACGCTGCTGCCGAGGCAGTCGTCCTATGCACGGTGGTTCGTACCGCTGGGAGCACGCCTCGCAAGCATGCCACTCGGATGGTGGTGAGAACGAACGGCAGCCTGATCGGTACCATCGGAGGCGGTCGGGTCGAACGGCAGATCGTCGAACGTGCCTTGTCGCTACTAGCCAAAGGCCCGTCGGTACCCAGCGAGCGGGTCCGCTATCACCTCACCCATGAACTAGCGATGTGCTGCGGTGGTGAGATGGAGATTCTGATGGAGCCCATTTTTCCGGATCCGGTCGTGATCGTCTGCGGAGGTGGCCATGTCGGCAAAGCGCTGGTGGCGCTGCTGCCAGCTCTCGATTTTACGCCCATCGTCGTCGAGGACTTGCCGGAACTGGGCAGCCCCGAGCGCTTTCCGCAGGCCCAGCGAATCATCGACAGCTTCGATGTCCGCGATTGGGTTGGGATACCTCTTGATGAAAGCACCTATGTGGTGGTGGTCACTCGAGAGCACTCGACCGATCAAGCGATCCTCGAACAGCTCCTGACGAAAAGCCTGGCCTACGTCGGGATGATTGGCTCGCAACGCAAAGTGATGACGTTTCGCCAGCGGCTCCAAAACAAGGGATTCTCAGACGAACAGCTTGCCCGACTACATGCTCCGATTGGGCTGCCAATTGGGGCTGAGACACCGGCTGAAATTGCGCTCGCGATCGCTGCCGAGTTGACCTCTGTCCGTAGCAGCCGACGCGCCGCATGAGCCATGCCCTGGTCCTGTGCGCGGGTGCCTCGACCCGAATGGGTGAGCCCAAGGCGCTGTGTCGGCTCGGTGATAAGACCATCCTTGAGCGAATCCTGCGAACGCTAACCGTGGCGTCGATTTTTGCTCCGCGAGTCATCGTCGCGGCACCGCACGGTGAGGACATCGTCACTTGGCTACGAGACCAGCACCTAGACGGGCCACAGGTGGTCTGGAATCCCCATCCCGAGGATGGAATGCTGTCCTCGATCCAGTGTGGGTTGGCGACGCTCCCAGAGCACGCGTCTGGCACGCTGCTGTGGCCGGTGGACATTCCTCTCATCAGCGCCTCCACGCTGACCGCGCTTTTGGACCGAGACCCGGAGCGACTGGTCATTCCAACCTTTGGCGGTCGCGGCGGCCATCCGGTCTGGCTCCCGGCAGCCCGCTTTGGCGACGTCCACGAACTGCCGAGAACCTCGTCGCTGCGCATGCTGCGAGAGCGCCACCCGGCACTGCGCATGGCCGTCCACGATCCAGAGGTTGTCCACGACCTGGACACGCCAGAAGCGCTGGCCCAAGCCGAGCTGCGGCTGCGGCGGTAGCAAAGGTGCCACCGGGCCGATACACTGAAAAGCGTCAGAACAATCGGCATGGAAAACCAATTGCAGAGCGACGAGTCGCCCGCCCCTACATTTGCCGCCGCCGACCTTGCGCTGGTCGAACGCAAAGTCGATCAGGTGCGAACGCGGCTCCGTCTCCAGGCCGCCCTGCGCGGGCTCATTCTGGGACTGTTGGCTGCAGCAAGCGTGACGCTGGTCGGACTTGTGCTCTTTCGATTGGGCCTGCTGCCGAAAAAGTGGCTGAATGGGATCGCTTGGCTGTCGCCGATTGGGGTGCTGCTGACGATGCTGGGGATGGCGCTGCGGCGAATCGATCCATTGTGGGTGGCAGCGCAGATTGACAAGAGCCACGCGCTCAACGATCGGCTGTCGTCTGCGCTCCAGTTTGCCTCGGGAAAAAGTACGCTCGCCAAAACCGCGACGGCGGCAGGTCTGGCCGAGCTTGCGGTCCACGATGCAGCACGGGTGGCCCAGGGAGTGATCGCAGCACAGGCCGCGCCGTGGCAAAAGCCGCCCCTGCTGCCGCTGCTCTGCACCCTGCTGGTTTTCAACGGACTCGCGTGGCTGGTGCGGATCGATCGGACAAAGCCGCAGACGGTGAAACAAGCCGCCGGAAGCGCCGAACAGGCAGCGGCCGCTCTCCACATCGATCCGGAGCTGGTCGGGCCGGAACGGGAGGATCTGCTGCAAAAACTTGCCGAGGCCGAGCAACGCGGCGACCACGAGACGGCACAGCTCCTCAAAGAGATGCTGGAGCTGCTCAAGCAGGTAGAGCGCGGCGAGCTGACCCGTCAGCAAGCTTTCGACCGACTGAGCGAGATCGAGCAGCGGATCATGCAGGGCAGTGACGCGACGCTGGCCGAGCTGCAAAAGCGGATGCATCAGGCCGGAAGCGAGCTCACGGAGTCGAAGCTGACTCGTGAGCTGGGCAAAGCGATGGTCAAGGACGACCTCGACAAGGCCAAGGCCGAGCTAAAAGAACTGGCGGACAAAGCGCTGGCGAAGGCGCAAGCAGCAGACAAGCAGCAGATGGCCGAGGCCTTCGAGCGAGCGGCCCGAGCGCTCAGCAGTCGCCCCGATGACAAAGCCCAGGTTGATCCAAGCGATCCGACGAAGCAAAAAGACGAGTGGCAGCCCAAGGGCAAGTCCGAAGAGCTGATCCAAAAGCTCAATGAGCTACGCGAGGAACAGCGCAAGCTGCGCGAGCAGGTCGAGAAGAATCCGAGCGACTCTGAGGCGAAGCGCAAGCTCGATGAGCTGCAAAAGCAAGAGCAGAAGCTAAGCGAGCAGCTCCAGCAAGAACGGGCGAAAGAACAGCAGCAAAAGGCCGAACTCAAGAAAGAGCAGGAACAAAAGCGCGAAGAGCTGCGTGAAGAAGAGCGACGGCTAAAGAAAAAGCTGGCCGAAAATCCACAGGACGAAGAGACGGAACGGCGGCTCAAAAAAACGCAGCGGCAGCTCGAACAACTGGAGCAGCAAATCAAGAGCGGCGGCTCGGGGGAACGGCAGCTCCAGAAGCTTGGAGATGAAAAGCAGCCGGAATACCAAAGCGAAGCCCGCAAGCTGATGTCGGAGATGGAGCGCGAGCAGCAGAAGTTCGAGGACGAGATCCGCAAGCTGAAGGCACAAAAAGAGCAGCTCGAGCAGGACATTCGCCGCCTCAAAGAGCAGCTCAAGAAAAATCCGCAGGACAAGCAAGCCCAGGAAGAGCTGCGACGAAAACAGCAGCAGCTTTCCGATGTAGAAAAGCAGCTCCGCGAAAAGCAGGAAGCGCAGAAGCAGATGGAACAACTGCAGCGCGACCTCCAGCAGGCCGCAGAGCGGATGCGGCAGTCGATGGAAAAGATGACCCCGGAGCAGCGGCAAGCCATGGAGGAGCTGTCTCGGGATATCTCGCGTTACCAAGATGAAGTTCGCAAGCTGGCCAAGCAAAAGCAGGGGCAGAAGCAGAACATCGTGACGCTCGACCAAATCAAGCAAGTTCTGCGACGACTTGGTCGAAGTGGCCAAGGTCAAAGCCAAGGGCCCGGACAAAAGGACATGCAGGACTTCAAGCGCCGAGCCAACGGGCAGGGCGACGGCGATGGCCAGACGATGGTCCTTGGTGGCGGCGGGCAGGATGGACAATCAACGATTGTGCTGTTACCGGGGCAAAGCCAAGGCGGCCAGGGTCAGTCAGGTCAAGGTCCGTCGGGTGACAAAGGCGACCAAAACGGTCAGGGCGGACCGGGCCAAGGTCAGTCCGGCGACCGACCGGGAACCAACCACGATCCCAATTTCCTCGGTGATGCGACACAGATCGAAAGCAAGCGCCGACTCACCCGCGTCTACGGCAAAGAGGGTGCGGGCCCAACCCGCTCGCAGACCATCCTCGGGGCGGCTGAAAAAGGCTTTGCGACGCAGTCGTATCGCAAGGTCTACGGAGACTACAGCGCGGTTTCTGAAGAGGTAATGTCCAAACAGCGAGTCCCACCGGGCTACCGTTTCTACGTCAAGCGCTACTTCCAGATGATCAAGCCGCGTGGCAACTGACAGTCTCCCTGAGGTATTTTCGCAAAATCCTCGGTAGATCATGAGCCGAGCACAGACCTTACCGTCGGCCTTGACACCCGCCTACAGCATCCGGCATGTTGCCCTATCAGGCTGCTGTCGATTGCTTCTGACCGCCGAGAATTGCTCCGATCAAGCGCAGCGGCACTGCATCAGCCTCAGGAAA
>JBGAUT010000039.1:0-57884 GCA_044228505.1 Polyangia bacterium
GCACGAGCGCACCCAAAGAATCGGAGATACCAGCCTCTGGACAGCGCTGCTGCGGTGGGACTACCGGCGAGGTCATGTGTAGATACATGACCTCTACCGAATCGACGGACTCAAACGGGACCGTCCCCGTCAGCATTTTATAGAGGATGCAACCGAGCGCGTATTGATCAACCAGCGGTGTGATCTCTTGGCCCCGAACCTGCTCCGGTGCCATATAGGCGGGTGTTCCCACTAGCATGCCCAGCGCGGTTCTATGTTGCTCCTCACCTGGAGGCTGCGTGGCCGACTCTGCCGCCGTTGACTCAGCACTCTGTGAATCCCCTATCTGCGGAATTTTCTGCTGCGTCTCCTTGGCAATTCCAAAGTCGACAATCTTCGCGAAGTCGCTCTGTCCGTCTTGCTCAAGCACAAAAATGTTGTCCGGCTTTAGGTCTCTATGGACGATTCCCTTGTCGTGGATCGGCTGCATGCCGCGTGCGATCTGGAGTGCGATTTGACAGCTGCGGAGCAGATCGATTCGTCCTGCTCGTAGGAGTTTTCCCAGCGTTGGTGCAGAGATGAACTCCATCACCAGATAAGGACGTCCGTCAGGGAGCACTCCGTAGTCGGCCACATAGACTGTATTCGGGTGCTGAACCTTGGAAGCCAGCTTGGCCTCGCTTAGGAAGCGCGCTCGTGCGTCCGGTGATAGTCCGAGCAGTACCTTGACGGCCACGAGATTACCAAGGGTATTGTGGCGAGCCTTGTAGACTACTCCCATTCCGCCCTGGCTGATGCGCTCGAGGATGTGGTAGCGCTCACCAACGTCCTTCCCGATCAGGGGATCATGCGCTGGTTGCTGCGGTTGTGGTTCCGT
This sequence comes from Polyangia bacterium, assembly GCA_044228505.1. GTDB lineage: Bacteria > Myxococcota_A > Polyangia > Palsa-1104 > JAEUJZ01 > JAEUKA01. The sequence continues at coordinate 857 of JBGAUT010000039.1, forward strand.
CGGTTGGCTGCCGAGCTCGACGGTCTGCTCCATCTCCCCACTGTCCATGGCTGCCTGTTCCGTGGTTGATTCCGTCGATGCGGGGCCATGCGGGGCACCGATCGAATGAGCATGGCCACACTCGGCACAGATGCCGTCCGACAGATGATCGCTAACAGACTTCATGTAGAGCGGTTTGCTATTATTTTATCAGAAAGGGGGGACACTCTCGCGGCGATCTTGGCGACCACTGGGTTACACCGTCGAAAAAAGACGGTCGCACCCTGCCCGACTGATCGCCCCATCCGGCGAGGACACTACAGAGCCGCCATTGGGACATAGTGAATCAACAGAGCACTTTCTACTCGCGGTGACGGCAGAAGCTGACACAGTGTCAGTCATGCAGCATCGAACCCAATCCCCCGCCGATCTCCGCACGATTCCGGTCATCGAGGACAGTGCGTTTTCCTCTCTTCAGTTCGACCACCGATTTGTTCGCGAGCTGCCTGCGGATCCCAGCTCTGAACAGCGGCCTCGACAGGTGATCGGTGCCTGTTACTCATGGGTCAGTCCCACTCCGGTACAGTCGCCGCGCCTTATCGCGCACTCCGCAGAGGTGACGGAGTTACTCGGTCTGCCTGACGATGCCCATTTGAGTCCGTCCTTCGCTGCGATATTGGGAGGCAATGCACTCGCCCAAGGAATGACTAGCTACGCGGCCTGTTACGGAGGACATCAGTTTGGCAACTGGGCCGGTCAACTCGGAGATGGGAGAGCGCTGAGCCTGGGTGAAGTACTCCGACCCAACGGACAGCGCTGGGAACTGCAGTTAAAAGGAGCGGGACCGACTCCTTATTCTCGAAACGCCGATGGTCGTGCAGTGATGCGGTCTTCTGTTCGAGAATTTTTATGCAGCGAAGCGATGCATCATTTGGGAGTCCCGACCACTCGCGCCCTGAGCTTGGTTGGAACCGGAGACTTGGTGGTTCGTGACATGTTTTACGATGGTCGCGCCGCAGCAGAGCCCGGTGCAGTGGTGTGTCGTGTCGCGCCGAGCTTCCTCCGCTTTGGGAACTACCAACTGCTCGCGTTCCGTCGCGATGTCGATACGCTCAGGAAGCTGGTAGATCACACCATCACCGCTCACTTTCCGATTCTGGGACCACCCAATCGTGAATGCTATGTTCGCTTTTTGGGGGCCGTTGCAGAGCGTACGGCCAAGCTGCTGGTTCACTGGCAGCGCGTCGGCTTTGTCCATGGAGTGATGAATACGGACAACATGAGTGTGTTGGGACTCACGATTGATTATGGACCCTATGGTTGGCTCGAAGACTACGATCCGACGTGGACTCCCAATACCACCGATGCCAGCGGTCGCCGATATTGCTTTGGGAATCAGCCTGGGGTCGCGTTCTGGAACTTGGTCCGCTTGGCGGAAGGGCTGCTACCTCTCGTCGGGGATGCCCGTCCGCTGGAAGAAGCACTGCTGGCTTTTCCTCATACCTTCGATCGCGAACAGAGCGAGATGATGCGCAGAAAGCTCGGCCTGTTGACCTGGCGATTTGAAGAAGACGCGGAATTGGAGAAGGAGCTGTTCACGGTGCTCCAGTTGGTCGAGACAGACATGACAATTTTCTTTCGCACACTGGCGAACTTGTCACAGCAGGAGTCTGACCTTGGGAAGTGGCTGGATCAGACGATGTCGTCTGCGTACTACCGTCCGTTGGATTTACAGGGTCCGCATCGAATCGCGATCCTAAAGTGGTTGGCGCGCTATCAACAACGCATTCGTCAGCAGGATCTATCGGATGAGGCACGGCGTTCGCAAATGAACGTCATCAATCCGCGCTACGTGCTTCGTAATTATCTTGCGCAGCTTGCGATCGATGGTGCCGAGCAAGGCGATGGAGCGCTACTGTACAAGCTACTCGACGTGCTGCGACATCCGTATGATGAACAACCGGAGCATTCTGAGTATGCGGAGAAGCGTCCAGAGTGGGCGCGTCACCGCCCGGGCTGCTCGATGCTGTCCTGCAGTAGCTAAGGATAGAGTTGATTCCTACGGAAGGAGTTAGCGGAAGGCTCGCAACCACCTTCGCAATGGTCGTCACATGGATCTATGGCCCTACCTGCGATGGCGGCCCTTGGTTGACAATATTAGTCATCCAATCGGTGAGTTTTGTTCCTGCAACCGTGATTGTGGAATAGGTCGGGTCGAGTAGAAACGTGTGCGTTGAGCCAGCGGGAAAATACGTCGACCACGCGCCATCAGGCTTAAGATAGCTGTCGCGCAGGTCATATAGTCCGGTCTGGAATATGTCTTCCGTGGAGAAATCTGGGGGAACTTCCCTGTCATCGACAAAGGAAGATAGGGAAGTGATTGGCACCGGCTCTGTCAAACCAAAGAGCCGTCCCAGACCAACAAAAGGGACCTACCCGACTTCCCGCCCTGTCTCGATCGACAGTGGGATGAAACTGAGCACGCTGCCTTTACAGTTCTGCCGGCTTCGGTGCACAGAAGGCTTTGCTGTAGTAGCCGGACGGATCGAAACAACAGACCCTCCGCTTACCAGAGGCTAGCATGTCGCATGCATCGCTGATCCGTTTGGCACGGGTCTTGAGTTGCTTGGCGGACGTGATCCAGTGGATCCAATCGAGCCGGGCGACAGTCGTTGTGTCATCCCAAACGGATCGAGCGTCGGGAAGTGCCGCCAGCGCATTCTGTAGGTCAAGCGGTACCTCCGGCTCGGGTTCTTGTGCGACCGGCTGGATCTCCAGCGTCACCAGATCACCACATTCAGCGCCCACGGTTTCGAGCAGAGTCCTCTCCACCGGAAGCCAATGGCTCAATTGACCATCCGGCTCAAGCGTGATCCGGAAAGAGTGGCCATTCATGGTGCCATCCACAGTCGTTCTACCTCGTCGTGGTAGCTTGTCGCTTACTGCCTTGGGCAGGACGATGAACGCATGGGGCGCTTCGCCGCTGGATTTTGCGGGACGCAGTAGTTTCGCCTTGAAACAGGACGGGGAATCGGTCGCAGTCATTTTCGTTCAACAAAAGTGCATCGCAAGGTGACCTGAAAGCGGGTGGGATTCAAACGCATCCTCGGGTGTTTGACAAGAGGAGTCGGTCACATGAATCGTCACTTTAGGAGAACCGTCTCGCCCATGCTGATGAAACAATCTTCCCGTTGGACGACTACACCACGGCGAGCGTCTTCCAGGCCAGAAGTGCTCCGTCCGATTGCCGCTGTGTCTGGAACGTGTATCCGACCAGCGCACTCTCGGTGATCACCTTATCGGCGAGATTGGTGGTGTCCTTGGCCCCACGCGTTTTGTACAGCGGCTGCGTGGCGATGATCTCGTTGTTGAGGGAGTCATCGAAGAACAGTTGGGACGTAAACTCCTTTCCGTTATATCGAACGGTAAAGTGTATGTGAATCGTTCGCGAGCTGTACCATCCAGGGAAGCAGGTGTTAAAGTCCACTCGGCCACTCGAGTCGGCAGTCTGGATGCCACGAAACCAGCGACCCGCACGCGCCGCAGAGTCGTTGTTCGTGCACATGTTCGAGGCATCACTGCCTGAGTACAGACCGTTTGGGTTGCAGTGCCATACCTCGATGGTCGCACCTGACAGCGGCTGACACGTGCTGCTCACCAGTAGCAGCGACACGCGCACCGGGAGTCCTAGACCCCCTTCGCTGATGTCCTTTCGCTCCACCGTCAGTGCATGACACGGACCGAGCGTGGATGCGTTATACAACGTACAGACAGAGCCCAGTCCAACCGTGAATGGATCGGCGTAGCTTCCCGACATTACCGCAGTGCCTCCGGTAGCCCACTGCGTTGAGCTTCCGGTTCCCGCGTCAGAACCGGCTCCGGCATCGGTGGTTCCTTGTGCGTCGGTTCCGGTTGCAGTGTCGGTGCTGCATCCAAACAGATGCACAAGCGGTGAAAGCAGAATCCCCGCCCCCATTCCCCCGATTCCACGAAGGAGCTGGCGACGCTCCTTCGCACGATGGTCTAGGTCTTGGCGAGCAAGCTGCGAGTGTTTGTCCGACATCTTAAGCATGGGAGCCTCCCGGTTCGATGGGTAAGTTGTGAGTTGCGGCATCTGCCTCGTAATCCGCCGCAGTCACAACTTAGTGTGGTCGTCCCTTCGCGTTCCGCCGGTCCATTCCGACCAACCGTGCTGGGGATGCCACCAACCGCTAACCAGAGTCCACCAACCGTAGAATCTGTCTCCCAAGTCGCAGTTACAGCTTGCGCAGTCCAGTGGCGCTGGCCAGTAGGTGCTCACGTACAACCTGCGCCCGCTCCCGTGCCACAGGTACAATCAGTGGGCGATGCGGGCCGTCCAGTTCATCACCCACCAGCAGACTCGACTCGCCTTCTTCTCGATCGAGTCCGCGTACATGATCCAGATGAACCAGCCAGGAGCGATGGACTCGTAGAAACCCCGCACCCACCGATGCCTCAATCGCCGATAGTGAGAGATCGAGATCGTAGCGACCGGCGCGGGTGTGAACAAAAGTCAGCCGTGCTTCCGATTCAAATGCCCACACTTCTTCTGGGCGCAGAAACAGCAGCCGTTTGCGATCGCGGGCGACAATTCGGGAGGGAGTTGTGGGAGGACGGGGCTGCGCATGAAGGCGAGCGGCGCGAGCGCGCAGTCTCGTAAGACACTGGGTCACTCGGTCTGCGCTAAACGGCTTGACCAGATAGTCACTGACTCCCAATTCAAACGCCATCAGTGCATGTTGCTGGGCCGCAGATGCCACCACCAAAAGGGGGGCCGATCGACTCTGTGATAGCTCACGCGCAAGATCGAGTCCAGCCGAAGCAGACAGCTCTCCAGCCAGATGAATGTCTAGGAAAGCAGCATCGATCGTGGGCGTGGCCGAGATCACTTGGCGTGCTTGCTCTGCGCTTGGTACTGCTGCAACGACTTCAGCCAGCCCGGACTGACTCACCAACTCGGTCAAATAGCTCCGCGCTGCCCACTCATCTTCGACAATTAGCACAAGCAGGAGGGCCCCCTGAGGCTCCATATCGGTCATGACAGCGTATCCCCTGTTGGAATTGAACCCGGAAGCGGTCGAGGCATCGCAGCGAGCGGCAGACTGAGCGTCACCATCGTTCCCTCAGCAGAGCCATCGAGCGTACAGCTCGAACCCGGCCACTCCAGCTGAAGTCTTCTCCGCACCGCGTGCAGACCAAAGGCCCCCGGTCTCGTTGGTCCCTGCAGTAGTCCCGGTCCGTTATCGCGAATCCGGCACACCAGTCGCAGCGTCCCTTCGGACCGCTCCATGGCCGCCGCGATTGTCACCCGCCCTGGTCCAGAGGACCGCAGCGCACCATGGATCACCGCGTTTTCGACAATCGGCTGGAGCAAAGAGCGCGGCACCGTCTGTGATAGTGCCGCCGGATCGAGCTGCCACTCAAAGGAGAGCTGCCCATGATGACGGATCTCCAGGATCTCGGCATACCGACGAAGCCATGCGACTTCCTCGGCCAATGTTTGGTGGGTAGCGGTCGATTCCAGACTATCGCGGAGTAGATCCCCCAGGCATGACAGCAGTCGCCGTGTCTGCTCTGGGTCTTCTTTCAGGAGTCCCGCAATGGCGTTCAGGGTATTGAGCAGAAAGTGAGGCTCCAAGCGACTGCGGAGCTGCGCCAGCTCTGCGGCCACCCGCAGATTTTCGCGCTCAATCGACAGCGGATAGACAAAACCGAGCACCCAAAACGATGCGGTAGTAATGCCGCGCAGCGCTCCGTGACTGCACCGAGTAAGGAGTGTATGTAGCCACGTACCAGGCTCTGGCTGCGGAGGATGAAACAGCTCACCAAACAGAGCACTTAGCCCCATTCCAAGCGCAGACAGAATCATCGCAAGTAGCAAAAGGCGCGGCCCAAAACGGAGCCGCCGCGTTGCCAGCCGACCATCGATGAGCCAGGCCGCGATCATCAGCAGCACGAACTCCAAGCTGATGAGCAAAGGGGGAGGAATCCGGCCAAATGGCGGTGGCATTCCCTGCGGTCCCAGGGACTGAGTAAGGAAAACCTGCACCGCCAGATACAACACAAACGTCATCGACAGCAGCGCCAGAACCATCCAGGCGCGACGACTGCGCCCAGACGACTCAGGAGGTTCACTGGAATTTGATGTCAAAGAAGAGAGCATCGGATGCCGCAGTCTATCACCGCAGCCCTCTCCGCTAATCCGCTGACAGCAGAGCGCTTGCATGAACAGCATCGCCCCGATGCTGCGCCGCAGGACGACGATTGTGGAGATTAGGGAAGACTGGTGTGCTGTCCCTTGGTATAGCCGTCCACTCGTACTCGGGCGATCTCGTCCGCTTTGAAGGCCGACGCTTCGCAGCCGGGCTTAAAGGGCTTCCCTTTCTCACCCACTCGGTCGACCACTCGAACGTCCTGAGCGATGAAGGTATCGTACGATTTGCCAGCGGTGTGGTCCTCTAGCCACAGGTGCTCTGGACAGACCTGCCCCTCTCGGAAGCCGCCGCAGACATACACTTGATGATCCAGCGCCTCGGTCCGCTTCTCACACAGCTTCTTTCCGATGGCATCCATGGTCGCTTGGCGAGCATTGGCCAGCGCCCCCTTATCCAGTCCAAACCCGTAGTCATAGCGCTCGCCGATTTCATCCATCAGCTCGGTGTAGGCGGTGTTGACCTTGGCTGCATTGGCCGGAGTGCCGCTGAGTGCCCAGGTATGGCATGCCATGTCCTTTGTGGACAGAATCTTACGCTTATCCTCCCCATCGCCAAGGATGACAGTCGGCGTATTGGCGGATTCCTTGGGCTGCGATCCAAGCTTGGGAATCACATAGTCATGATCCGTTCCCCAGACTCCCAGCAACGTATCAATCGCGGACTGATACTTGGTCAAGCGTTTGTCCTTGCCCAGCGCCTTGGTCACAGCAGATGGATCGAGCGCTGCGACCTTCTTCTTCTTCATTTGCTCATCAAGAATTTCGAAGAGCGGCTTGAGGCTGCTCCGCTTGAGCGTGAATTTCTTGGTGGACTGTTGCACATGCTCCATAAACTTGTCGTACTGCTGCTTCGCATTCATGAGTTCCCCCTGCCGATCAAAAAGGAAAAAGTGGCCTCCTTATTTTATCATTCCTTCTCTGGCAGTGGTACGCGATTTCAGCCCGAAGGAAGTGAGCACGGCGGTTGAAGATCGTACGCTAGTGAGCTAGCCTCTCCCGCCATGCCAGTTACCTCGACCGCCACGAAGAAACCCGCCACGAAAAAGCGTACCGCCAAGGCCCCCAGCGTGCGCATGACTCTGGCCGAGACGATGCGCGAGCTGGAGCAGGCCGGGTCCGAACAAACGCGCAAGACCTACGCTCGGCATGGCGCAATTGGGCCGATGTTCGGCGTGAGCTTCGCAACGCTGAAGGGACTCCTGAAGCGGATCGGTGTCGATCACGAGCTAGCGTGTGCGCTCTGGGAGACTGGCAACTTCGATGCTCGGAATCTTGCTGTAAAGATCGTGGATCCGGCGCGCCTGTCATCTGCTGATCTGGACCGCTGGGCGCGTGACACCTCAGCTCTGAGTGCCTGTGGAGCCTACGTCTCTATGCTGGCTGCAGAGGGCCCGCATGCTGCAACCAAGGCCACTGAATGGCTCGCCGCCAAGGACGACTGGGCACGCGTTGCGGGGTGGGGCCTCATCGGGCAGCTCGCCCAACGACAGGAGTCTTCGCCGGACTCCTGGTTCGCAGATCACCTCTCCGAGATCGAACGAACCATTTCTCGCGCATCGAATGCAGAACGTGAATCGATGAATGCCGCGCTCATCGCCATCGGTTGCCGCAACGAGGCTCTACGCAAGACCGCAACCGCCGTTGCGAAACGGATCGGCAAGGTCCACATCGATCATGGCGACACGGCCTGCAAAACTCCCGATGCCGCTGCCTACATCGAAAAAACGTGGGCACACTCCTTGTCAAAGGGGTTCGAATCCCCAGCGGCTCACGAGCGAACACGAGAGGTTCCCCGGCTGCGGTGCTAACTGAAACCGAAACAGAGCTACTGCGTACCTACATTCCGGTCTGAACCCAGCGCTGCACGGACAGTAGCTCTGCTGGCGTTAGGCTTCCTACTTCTGGTGGAGGCATCGGCTTGGGCTGCTGATCGATCAATCGTTGCTTCATCAGAGATCGGCGAGTGGTCCATTGGGAATACGTGGACAGATCACTGTTCGCACTCCCGCCGGGTAGATGACAGCTTCGGCAGAGTCGCTGAAACAGAGGCAGTATGTTACGTCGCCAGCGGTCCTCATCGGAGCCTCCCTGGGTTCGCTCTCCGAGTCGAACAAGCTGGGATCCACCGAGCACCCACACATCGCCACTTGGTGAACCAACAAGCCGCGCTGACTCCGACACTGCGGCCGAGTTGCCGTGGAGGAGCTTTAATCCGTGCAGCAGCGCAAGCTGATTCCCAATCGCAACCCACACTCCACGACCGGATCCTGTGAGTCCGGTGATCCTCGCTTCATCTGGCACGTCCCAGACTTTGATAAGCGCCCCATTTCGTTCAACAAAAAGGGACTGTCCAGTGGCCGCTACCAGTACCTCCTGTCCAGATACGTCGAATGCCACGGCGAGGACTCCCTCCAAAGGGAGTCGCATCATGGCTGCGCCTGGCGGTTTCGTAAAATCGATCTGGATGACACCCGTGCTATCGAAGGCTGCCAAGCGCCCCGCTGCACCAGCCAGCCCCCGTGCTTGGATGTCGAAAAACCGTACGGAACTGGCGCTGCCATTGACTACTGCAATCTTATCGGGAAGCGCAAATGCAGTGAGAGCAGAATTGAGCGCAACGACCTCACGCACCGGCTTGCTGAGCAGTCCATACTGCGCGCTCACGGACTCGAGCACGCCGCTGCCACGGAGTCGGTAGACCTGTCCAAGGGAGTCCACCCCGAGCAGCCACAGGTCCGGTAAATCGAGCGCCGGTACCACCGCTGCGGTTCGCCACTGCACGACCGAACCATCACTGCCTTGCTGAACGCCATCGACCCATAGCGCAGCTCCCAGATTTCCGAACACCGCCACGTCTTCTTGAGAATCAGCGACTGCGGAGACCTTGCCCAAAGACGAGGAATCGGTGCTCCACGCGACTGGTCGAAGCTCAATCGTTCCTTCCTCGATCGAACCGTCCCGATCCCGGTACGCACAGGCCGATAGCGTCAACACTTGCGCGAGCAACACCGAAGCGGTCCAAGGCCTATACATGGATGCCTCTCTCCACCAAAAGCGTTTTGGGCAGGTTGGTCTCATGATGCGCTGCTCTGCCAGCGAATGGGAAGTCATCTGCTCGAGTTTATTCACCCATTCAATAAGCATATGTTACGATGAAAGTCTCTTCTAAGAGCGGGAGATTATTGTGGAAAATACGCGCCTTCGATCGCTCGGTTGTGGCGGACTCCTTTCCGCTTTCCTGTTGGCGTTCCCTGGCTCTCTGCTACTTGGCTCCTGTAGCGCTGGAAGCCAAACGTCGGAGTCGATCCCGTGGCTTCCGATTTCGTCCTCTGGAGACAGCGCGCTGCCTCCGCAAATGGACGTGCTTGGGCCCTATGCCTACGTCAGCAAGGTCAAGAATCTGCTGACGGGACTCCCCCCGACCGAGGCAGAAGTCCAGGCAGTGGTTCAGAACCCAAACGCCTTACGTGGATTGATCGATCAATGGAGTGTATTGCCGGAACACCGAGCCAAGATGCTCGACTTCTTCCGCAACGCGTTCCAGCAGAATCAGGTCAGCCTGCCAGCGTTGCAAGCGAGTCTCGGGGTACCCAACGGTTTTTTCGTCAACGACACCGCTCCCTATAACATCACGCCTGTGCTGGAGCGCTCTTTGATGGACAGCTTCTCGCTGACCGTCTGGCGGATGATTGCAGCAGAGCGGCCCCTCCACGAAGCACTCACCACCAAGCAGTACATGCTCAATCCCCCGCTGATGAGTCTTCTGTCCTTTGTGGACGAGCTGCAAGTCAGTGATGCCGGACTTGTCTCCAATCGGTTCCTGCTGCGCAATCCATCTTTTGCTTTCACGCTGGACGCTAGCACGCAGGGCATCCCGATTACAGAGACACTCAATCCGTCCAGCCCGTACTACATGCGCTGGTCCAATCCCGTTGGTGCAGCCTGTCGCCAGTCCGTGTTGAACTACAACAGCACTCAGACCAATTCTGGTAGTCCGGACAATGCCGTCAATTTGTTCAACTTCCTATTCGGAAAAATGACCGGCGGTTGCACGGTGGGTACCATCAACCGGTTCCGACCGCAGTGGACGGAAGCGGACTGGAATGACTGGCGTCCAGTAACCATCGAACAGGTGGATGCGAGTCAGGAATCGAGCCCGCGATTCTACGATCTGTATGCCCTGCGTGGCACCTTCCTGATGAAACTCAAGGTACCTCGCGTGGGCTTCTTTGGAACGCTCGCGTTTCAGGCCAACTGGGCGACGAACAGCGCCAACCTCAATCGAGTGACGGCGAATCAGACTCTGATTGTGGCGCTTGGCAAGAGCTTCGATGGGAGCGGCACCACGGTACCGATTCTGGATAGCAACCTTGATCCAGAGCACGCGGCTCGCGGAACAAGCTGCTACACCTGCCACCAGACACTAGATCCTTTCCGTCAGTTTTTCCGTCAGTCGTACTCGCTGTACTATCATGATCAAACGGACAGCTCGCAGCGTCGGCTGCCGGCCTCATTCGCGGTCGACGGAGTCCAGGCAAGTGGAGAAGGTGTCGGAGATCTTGCCAAGATCTTGGCATCGCATCCACGCTTTGCGGTGGCGTGGACCCAGAAGCTCTGTCATTGGGCCAACTCTTTACCGTGTATGGAGACGGATCCAGAGTTCGAGCGGATTGCCAACTTGTTCCGACGCAGCGGCTATCAGTGGAAGACGCTGGTTCGTGAACTGTTTAGCTCCCCCCTGATTACGATGGCGCGAAATACAAAGACCAAAGAGACTCGCGGGATGTCGCTCAGTGTGGCGAGGCGAGATCACCTCTGTGTGGCGCTTTCGAACCGGCTAGGTATTTCCGATGTCTGCGCAATGAAAACCCCTGAACCGAGCGCACTGGGCACCGCTGTTCGGCGTTACGCTGCCTTTGTTCCGGTAGACGGCTACGATCGTGGCCTGGAGATTGGGAGTCTGTCGACCGATCCCAGTGCATTTTTCCGCATCGCGACCGAGTCCATGTGCATGCTCCTTGCGGACCGGGTTGTCGATTCCAGTTCTCCATCGCGTTACTCCAGCTTGCAGCCCGAGGCCGCGATCGATGACTTTGTGGCGACGATCATGACGCTGCTGCCAAGCGATCCTCGGTCGAGCGAGGCTCGCCAGATCTTACGTGAGCACTTCGAAGCGGCGAAGAGTTCGGGGTCTAGCGCATCCGAGGCGCTCAAGTCTACCTTCACGCTGGCGTGTGCTTCGCCCTCCAGCGTCATCATGGGGCTCTAGGAGGCACATCATGGACATGACCAGAAGGCAAGCTCTGCTCTCCGGGCTGTTTGGTGTCGGAGCAATTGGTCTGCGAGCCCTGGCATCCGGTCTACCCGCTTGGCTGCTCGCAGATCCGTTATCTGCGAAGGCAGATCCACGGCTCTGTCCCGGTGCTGATCCGGCCTCCGCGCACTACTTGATTGTGGCTACGTCACAAGACGGCGATCCACTCAACGCAAATGTGCCCGGAACCTACGACTTCCCAGACATCTACCACAGCACCGATCCGAGAATGACCCCTACCTCCATGAACTTGGGCGGTAAACAGTACGTAGCGGCCAGAGCGTGGGCCACTCTCGATCCTGCGATCCTTTCGCGAACCTGCTTCTTTCATCACGGAACCTACACGATCAATCACGGAAATCATCCTAAGGTGTTGCAGCTCATGGGCGCAGTGCGGAGGCAGGAGATGCTGATGTCTCTGCTCGCCAAGCAGCTCTCCCCCTGTCTGGGCACCATTCAAACCGAGCCGGCGGTCATCAGTCCGAACCTGATTACCTACCAAGGGAGAGTGCTGCCGGTGTTGAGTCCTCCCGACTTAAGTACGCTGCTCGCTGGACCCAATAGTCCACTGCTCAAACTGCAGCGGCTCCGCGACGCAGACATGGATCGGCTGAACGCTCTGTTTAAGAAGAACGGAACCGCTGCGCAAAGAGCGATCCTGGATCAGCACGGTCAATCACAGAGTCAGGCCAGAGCGCTGACCTCTCTGCTGCTCGATAACCTATCAGGCATCAAGGGAAGCTCGCGAAACGAATTGAACCTTACCGCAGCAGTACTATTGAAGATGAACGTCACTCCCGTGGTGACCATGAGCTACAACTGGGGCGGCGACAACCACAGTGACAACGGACTGTCCACAGAGACCAACGAAACCGTCGCCAGCGTCAGTGCGATTTCCAACCTGATGTCACGACTGCGCGAGTTTGGCCTTCAGGATCGGGTAACGTTTGTGGCACAGAACGTGTTTGGGCGGACGCTGTCTCGCAAAGTCCGCAATCCCAACGGACGCGATCACCACGGCAACCATCACTGCACGGTCATGATCGGTCCGCGCATTCGCGGCTCAGTGGTCGGCGGACTGGAACTGCAAGGCGTTGAATATCAGGCGCAGGCCATCCATTCCCAGACCGGACAAGGCGGAGCGTCCGGTGACATAGCATTTGCCGACACACTGGGCGCGGTCGGGAAGACGCTGGGCGCGGCGATTGGGGTCAATCAGAGTGTTTTGGACAGCCAGATCACGCAGGGGAAGGTCGTTACCGCAGCACTGACTCTGTAGCCAACAATTCGGTGCTCAGTAACTCCTGTTTCTCCCTGGATGCGGAACGCCTGGGATAGGATGCGCGGATGTCGGATCTGATTGTGTTGGAACGGATTGGAACAACGGCCGTACTCACGCTACATCGCCCCCCTGCACATGCCATCAACTTAGAGATGCTGGAGCAGCTCCGGACTCTGTTGCCGCAACTCGCGAGATCGGAAGTTCGGGCGCTGGTGATCACTGGCCAAGGTCGCTTTTTTTCGGCCGGCCTCGATCTGTTTCAGGTATTTGCCTATCCACCGGAGCAAGCCGCCACGTTTCCAACCGCCTTTGATGAGGTCGTTACCGGCCTGTTTGCGTTGGAACTTCCCGTGGTCGCTGCGATCAACGGTCATGCCGTCGCTGGCGGGGCGGTTTTGGCGGCAACGGCCGATTTCCGAATCATGGCCGAAGGAGAGTCTCAGCTTGGTTTGAGCGAGATTCGCGTTGGTGTGCCGTTTCCTACTTCGGCGCTAGAGATCGTACGCGCCGCGTGGTCCGGTCCACACCTGGCTGATCTGCTCTATCGGGGTCGTAATTTCCGTCCGCAAGAGGCGCTGGCCAGTCACTTGGTGGATGAGTTGGTTCCTGCGGAATCGCTCCGAGAGCGTGCCCTGACCTTGGCTGCCGAACTGGGTTCGCGAGTGCCCATTGCCTTTTCATCTACCAAACGTGCGCTCCGCAAAGAATTCCTGGCTCGCATTGCTGCGGTGGGAGGCCCGGGTCGAGATCCGATCTGGTCGCAGTGGCGCAGTCCCGAGATCCTAGAGGCAGTCGAATCCTATCGGCAGTCGCTCGAAAAAAAGCGTCCCTGACCTATCCGGCGCTGCGCAACGCCAGTGTGCACAGCGAAAGCGTGCGCCAATTCGCAGCACAACATTTTTGGAAGGAGTGCGACGAGTCCGCACGGATTGACCAAACGAGCGCTCCGAGATCCACTATGCTGCGCGGCCATGTCGCTTACTTTGGGGCTCGACTTTGGGACAACCAACAGCGCGATTGCCGCCGCCCATGACGGACAGGTGCAGCTCGCTCGGTTTCCGATGGGCCCGCTCACCACCGAAACGTTTCGCTCTGTGTTGTACTTCGATCCCGAGGAACTCGGTCCCGATCGCAAGCCCTTGAGTACGGCCGGACCCGAAGCAATCGAGCACTACCTGTTGGCAGATGGTCAGGGTCGGTTGCTCCAGTCGCTCAAGAGCTACCTGGCCAGCCGTCTGTTTAAGGCGACGCAGGTCTTCGGACACAAGTACACGCTGGAGGCGCTGATCGGGCTCATTGCGCGGGACTTGCACACTGGTGCCATCCAGCAGTTTGGTACGCTTCCGAAGCGGGTCGTGGTGGGCCGTCCGGTGCGCTTTGTCGGTTCTCGCGAAGAAGACGGTGACGTACCCGCTTCCGAGGAAGACGACCTCGAAGCGTACGCACTCGGACGACTGCGCAGTGCGCTCACCATTGGTGGTTTTACCGATGTGGTGTTCGAATACGAGCCGGTCGCGGCCGCGTTTCACTATGAAAGTCGGCTCATTCGTGACGAGCTTGTGTTGATTGCAGACTTCGGCGGTGGCACAAGCGACTTCTGTCTCATGAGAGTGGGTCCAGGGGTACGCGCACGTGGTCGTCAGCGCGCCGACATCCTCGGTACTGAAGGTGTGGCGCTGGCTGGGGACTCCTTTGACAGCCGAATCATCCGCCATTTGGTGGCACCGCTGCTTGGGCGGGGATCCCACTATCTAAACCAGGGCAAGCTGATGCCGGTTCCGCCTTGGCTGTACCTGCGTTTATCGCGCTGGCATCACATGTCGTTTCTCAAGAGCCGAGAGACGATGCAACTGCTTTCCGACATCCAGCGCGGAGCCGAGCAGCCAATCCGCATCGCGGCGCTTATCCATCTTATCGATCGGGATCTAGGCTACCGACTGTATCAAGCGGTCGAGCGGGCCAAGGTCGCACTATCCACCACCGAGCACAGTCGCGTGGTGTTCCGCGATGGGCCCATTCAGATCGATGAGCCTCTCACCCGCACCGAGTTCGAGTCATGGATTGCACCCGAGCTTGCCGCGATCGAGCAGGCCGTCGATCAACTCCTGACCAAGACTCAGGTACACCCCGAACAAGTGGATGCCGTGTTTGTAACGGGTGGCAGCTCGCTGGTCCCCGCAGTCCGCCGCATCTTCACGCACCGCTTCGGCGAAGACCGACTGCGCAGCGGTAGCGAGTTAACTGCGGTAGCCAGCGGTCTTGCGTTAAGTGGCCAGTGAACCTCGCTCGGACCGGCTGAGTTTGGAGCAGGTGGGTTTCTTCTGGACACTGTATCCTCTCAACGACAAGTTCCAGACATAGGCGCTTCCCGCGCTTTTCCCAAAGAGACACAGAGCGTTCGTTTCTTCGCCGGTGGATCTTATGCAAACAGTCCGGTCTGGAAGGTCGCGCCAGGCAGAGAACCTGGATTCCCATCAATGCCCGCACAGTTATTTTGGCCGAAGCCGAAGAAGTACGAAATGGTGGCATCCTGCGTGGCTGATATCAATCCCAGCCGCTGCGTGGGATAGGTACGGGCCAAGAATCGTTCGTAGTTGAAAAAGCCTCCACCATCTTGGCCGATGCAGCCGGTGCAACCACTTGGGAGTGCGACGTCAAAGTTCCAGAGTTGTCGCCAGCGCTTTTGCAGACACGGAGATAGATAGGTATCCGCAAAGATCGGCCCCGCGTCGTTGACCAAGGCCACCGGACGAGGACAGAAGGCCTGGGCAATGCGGTGATAGTTCAGCATCGAACCAAATCCCCCCGCACTCGATCCGGTCAGGAGTACTTTGGTAATCGAAGGGAAGGTTGGCACAATCCGCTTGAGAAAGTAGCCGACGTTGCGATAGCCAACAAACTGTTGATTGGTCGGTGCGCCGGAGCCCGGCACGGTAACGCCCGTGGCAGAGCCGCTGTGTACATCGCCAGTGCAGTAGGGAACAAAGACAATGTTCCAGTCGCGGAATGGATTGTTTGCATCGCTCGAGTTGAAGACGCCACGCTGGCCACCAACGGCCGCTGCGACCGCAAAATCAGACGCACCAAACGACGCCGGATTGCTGGCGCAGGTGGCGCTGTTGAAGCACGCCCCTCCACCTTGAAAATAGATCATCAGCTTGTCAGAGGCAGGGTTTAGTCGCACCGCAAACCCGGCTGCTGTTCCGTTTCGACAGATCGCCTGCGGTACATCCACCCAGGTCCACTGTCCGGCGGCCGCCGTCACAGGCATTCCATCAAATGCCCCCTCTGGACTACAGACCGCTCCGCCGCCATCGCTGCCATCGCTGCCGCCCCCATCGGTTGCCATCCCCGACGTGCCACCAGCCGTGCAGCCGCTTGTTAGCGACCCCAGCAGTGCCAAGATCCCCCAAAAACCGCCACTATGTACTGCGCGCATTAGGTACTCCTTCCCCGTGTCCCAAGCCGATGTTATCGGCAGCATCTATGCTGACCGAGTCGCAGCGGTTTGCAATACAGGGAAGGAGCGGTCGATCGGGCGTGAGCCGTCAGCCGAGGCGCTGCTTGGCGAGAGTGTAGACCGCGATGAAACCGTCGACCCAGGCGATCTTTTTGCCTTCAGCGTGGGTGCGAGGGTTGTAGGAGATCGGCAGCTCGACGATGCGATAGCCGCTCTTGAGCACTTGAGCTGTAAGCTCCGGTTCGATCTCGAACCGTGAGGCGCGGAGCTTCAGCTTCGGCAACACCTCCCGACGAAACAGCTTATAGCAAGTCTCGATGTCGGTTAGGTTGCCTTGGAACAGCAGATTCGCAAAGCCGGTGAGCGCACGGTTTGCGAGATAAAACATCAGCATTCCTCGTCGCTTGGTTCCTCCACCGTCATTCAGAAATCGCGACCCATACACCACATCGGCCTCGCCCGATACGATCGGCTGCATCAGCTTGTAGTAGTCGGTGGGGTCGAGTTCCAGATCGGCGTCTTGGATGGTCACGATGTCGCCTTCGGCCATACTAAAGCCGATGCGCACGGCCGAGCCTTTGCCAAGATTTACTGGGCAATGGTAGACGCGGATACCCGGACGACCGCTCTCGAAAGGACGCAAGGCCTCGCGAGTACCATCGCTGGAACCGTCGTTTACGACGATGATTTCTTTGTCGAACGAAAGCGCGGACACCGCCTCAATGACGGCACCGATGGTGCGCTGCTCGTTGTACACGGGGATGATGATCGAGACCTTCACCCAATTGCCTTTCAATATCAGGCCTATCTTGTAGCGCTCACGGCGGCTTTTGGGGTGAAAAAGTCGGCCACTGCGACAAATTCCGGCTATCGCCGAGGTCACATTGCCAGTTTCCCTCTCACCTCGTAGCATCGCAGCGGTGCCACCGATGAAACGACTTGCCAGCGCAGTGATCGCGACTTGGCTGCTTCCTAGCGTCGCCCATGCCTGTGCATCGTGCGGTTGTGGCGATCCGACCCTTACCACCATGGGTGTCGAAAAGCCGTTCAAGAATCGCATCCGCTTGTCGTTTGAGCAGCGACTTGGGGGGCAATTGGAGCGCGATTTGCAGACGGAATCGATCATCGCCCGCAGTACGTTCACAGGATCGTGGTCGCCCACGACGTGGCTGACGGTGGGAGCCGCCCTGCCCGTGATTTCCGGACAGCTTCAGGTCCAGCACCATCCGGTGCGAAGACTGGCAGGACTTGGTGATCTAGAGTTGTACGGTCGAGCGCTGGTGTTTCGGGATCGATCGTTTTCGCCGCGACATCTTGGGGCAGTGCTCGTCGGAATCAAGCTTCCCACCGGTCCTCGCGTGGAAGACAGCAGCGGGTATCCCGCAAAAGAGGACTTCCAACCGGGTTCGGCCTCTGTCGATGGAATTTTCGGCGCTAGTTACTCTTATTTTGGCGACAGCGTGAGCGTGTTCGCCTCGCTGAGTTATCGGCACACCACCACCGGCTGGCGTGGCTATCGGCGAGGATCCAAGATCGGAGCCTCTGCCATTCTCCAGCATCCGATCCATGATCGCATCGCGCTCGCATTGGGAATGGACTTCGGACATGCTCGCCCTGATGAGGTGGCTCCCCCAGAGTCCACAGACAATCTGCCGTTGCCAAACACCGGTGGCACGCTGCTATCTGTGACCCCGCAGGTTCTGTTTTCTTTACGAACGGACTGGCTGCTGCGCGTGGCAGTGCAGGCTCCAGTGCTGCAATCATGGAACGCCGATCAGTCCGAGTATCCAACGGGAGTTGTTTCCCTGACCGTAGACTTATAAGAGGCAACCTATAGTCCTCTTTATTGATATTGAAAGGCATGGCCTTGCGAACCAACCACCTCGCGTCTTCCGTCCTATGTTCCCACCTGCTGCTGGCTGGATGTATGCTTTCCATGATCAGTGGGTGTTCCAGTCACACCGGTCCAGAGCCGAGCTACGAAGGCTGTGCGACCGACGAGAACTGGGAGACTTTTGACAGCTACATCAGCGGCGGAAAAATTCAGCGCGATCCCCAAAAAAGTCCGCAATGGATTTCCCCTGCACCCTCCCCTTCGGCGACCATTCCGGCAAGTATGTCGCCAGTCTTCACTTTTCAACCATCACCCACTAGTGCTGGAAGCAAAAACGGGGATGTTAGCTGCGCGCAGTTTCAACCAGTGTCCGTACATCGCGGCTCTGGCACGACACCGCTCCATCTTGCACCGATCAGCGGAACGGTCTTTGATCTTCACTTCGACAGCGAAGGGGCTGCTCTGTATCGAGTCATCACCACCCGCCAAACGGTCACCATACCGACGAATGTCTGGACGAGTTGGGCAGGCAAAAAGCTCACCATCACGATCTATGAAGCCCAGCTAGCGAACAACGAAGTCACCAGCGGACTGTTTCAAACCGTGGTCGGTGATTTTCTGATTGCGCGGTAGCGGTAGGAGCCCATTCCCACTACAAGGAGGCACCGGCTGCGATACGAATGGCGCGCTCCGATGGAATGGCCGTCAGCATCGAGAGCCCTCCGAGCACTACAAATGGAATCATCTTGGACATCTGATGACTCGTCATCACGAGCAGGAGTCCAAAGATCGCGACCGATTCCGAAAGTGCCATTCGTATGACCCACGGAGTGAACGATTTGGCCGCCAGTTGCCGAAGATCAATCGTGGCTGGATCTTCCTTGTCCATCGCCTCTCGGAGCAGTTTTTTGGGGAGCAGATAGGACGCCACCAAGCATCCCAAAGCCGTCACCGAAAATACCAACTCAAGCACGCCAAGTTGCGCGGCATCGGTGGCGGGAGGGGATCCCAACTGCTCGCTGGCAAAGAATCCAACTCCTACGTAGAACCCGATGGCGACCAACATTCCGCCCCACACAATCTGTAAGTTCAGGAGTGGGCCCGGGGCCGCTGGTCCAGCGGGCGGCAGGGTTCCTTGGGAAGTCGTACCATTTGGCTCGACGGGAGGCTTCGAGTTCATTGTGGTAATCATAGCACGAAACGGACTTTTTCTCTTGCATCGCTAGCTGCCAGTGATTAGCCATTGCTCCATGACTGAAGATCGTAGCCAAACCGAAGCCAAGCCCACCGAACAGCGAACCTTTTCCACCGAGGTGCAACAACTTTTGCACCTGATGGTTCACTCCCTATACAGCAAAAAAGAGATCTTCCTGCGTGAGTTGATCTCAAACTCATCGGACGCGATCGACACTTTGCGCTTTATGGCGCTTACCCGGCCCGAGCTGGCGCACGCCGTCGAAGCCCAAGAGTCCGCAATCGAGATTGTGGTGAACAAAGAGGCCAAGACGCTCACCGTTCGCGACACCGGAATCGGGATGACGCGTCAGCAAGTGATTGACAACGTTGGCACGATTGCTCGTTCGGGAACCGGAACACTCCTAAAGAAGCTAAAAGAGCAAGGCGGCGATGCAGCCAAATCGCTCGATGTGATTGGCCAGTTCGGCGTCGGTTTCTATTCGGTATTGATGGTCGCACACAAGGTTGAGCTCGACACGCTGTCCGCAGAGCCCGATTCCCAAGCAGTGCTGTTTCGCTGTGATGGCGGCGGAACCTATGACTTGGGAGTCGGCTCCCGAACCAGCGTCGGTACGACGGTGACGCTCCATCTGAACGATGACTCGGTTGAGTATCTGGAATCGTGGCAGATCGAGCACGTCGTCAAGCAGTATTCAAACTACGTAAAGTGGCCCATCCGGCTTGATGGCAAGCAGCTCAATCGGGCCACGGCGCTGTGGTCGAAGCGACCGAGCGAAGTGACAGAGACCGAGTACAACGACTTCTACAAAGAGCTCTGTGGCGGCTTTTCGGAAGATGACGTTCCACTTGGAAAGCTGCATCTGTCGATCGATACGCCGTATCAGTTCCAGGCCATTGTCTTTATTCCCAAGAAGCCTCCGTTTGACATGATGATGGATCAGAACCGTCGTCGCGGCATGCAACTGTATGTGCGGCGCGTCTTCATCCTCGATCATGCAGAGGAGCTGCTCCCACCATGGCTGCGCTTCGTCCGTGGTGTGGTCGATAGTGAGGATCTGCCGCTCAATGTCTCGCGTGAGATTCTGCAGAAGAATCAGATCATTGCGACGATCCAAAAGCAGATCGTGAAGCGAGTGTTGGATGAACTCAAGAAGTTGCGCGAACAGAAGCCGGAAGAGTATCGCGCCTTCTTTGATGAGTTTGGCGGCATCCTCAAAGAGGGAATTTTCCTCGATCACGCCAACAAAGAAAAGGTTGCCGAGGTCTGTCTGTGGTCGTCGCTGAATACGGCGGCTTCGGATCGGATCACGATTCCTGACTACATTGCCAAGATGCCCGCAGGTCAGGACGAAATCTATTACATCACCGGGGCCTCGCGTTCGATTGTGGAAAGAAGTCCGCATGTCGAAGCGCTGCGCAAACGGAAGCTGGATGTCCTTTTGTTCATCGATCCGATTGATGAGTGGGTCGTGCAAGGACTCGCCGAGTTTTCGGGCAAGAAGCTACGCGCCATTCACAAGGGGGACTTCGTTCCGCCCAAGGTGGAAGGAGAGACAGAGTCGGAAGCAGAGAAGCAGAATGCCGAGCAGCAGACCGAGGTACAGGCCCTGCTCGCCCATCTGCGCGTCCGATTCCAAGAGCGAATCAAGGAAGTGCGACTGTCTTCACGTCTGACCGATTCGGCCTCTGTCTTGGTAGCCGAGGAAGGTGACCTGGGAGCCCACCTAGAGCAGCTCCTGCAGCGGGCGGGTCGCAAGGTCGACGTCAAGAAGCCGATTTTGGAGCTGAATCCGAAGAGTCCGCTCGTCGAGAAACTGGCACACCTTCTGGCCACGCGTCCGGGGTCCGAGGAGATCAATACCTACAGCGATCTGCTACTCGAACTCGCGTATCTGGCGCAGGGAACGGTTCCCGAGCCGGGGGCGCTGCTTTCTTCACTCCATCGAGTCCTTGCCCGCGATCTATCGACCCTGGCGGGCTGATCTCCGCCCCGCAAAAGCCTCCGCCGAAGGCTAGTGCCTCCCCGCCGTAACTCTGATACGCTGCCACGTATGTCCTTGCTCCAGGCAGTCCGAGAGTGCGGCTGGTCGGCGCATCTATCCCTTTTGCTCGGAAGTTTCGGCGTGCTCACTTCGCTGGCGGCGCTGACCCTTTTGGCAACTCCGCAGAGACGCTGGGTTTGGCTGGTTAGCCTGGCTCCTCTGCTATTCGCTCTGCTGAGCCTAGGCTCTGGTGAGTTTGGTGTTCGACAGGGACGCAACGCAGTGGATCAGGTGTTATCGAGCACTGCGCTCGATGCCGAGCAGCACCAACGACTACAGACCCAGGGGTATTGGGAAGCGGCTCAATGTCGAACGGTCGCGACCCGGGCCAGCGCACTTCCCCTCCTTCTCGGTTTCTTGGCACTGGGCCTTGGTCTGCTGGCAACCAAGCGACCGGAACGGCGCTAAGCTCTGTGTTCTTCCTCACGATGGAGTAATGGCCATGTCGCATTCGTACACGGGACCCAGTTTTGGTACCACCGGGGCAGTCCGCACGAAACGTCGTGAAGATGAAAAGGGATTGGTCGCAGAGGCTCTTGCCGGACAGCTCTCTTTGGAGCGCAGACAGCGCATTCGGGACAAAGCGATCGCTGAAATTCCGAGCTGGTATAGTCCCTACGGACAGCTTGCTGCGACGATCGGAATCGGTGTCGTTGCACTCCTGCTCGGAGTCTGGGAACTCTCACGATTGCCAGGCATCCGGCTCACAGACTATCTGATCATTCCGCTGACGTTTGTGATGGCCAATTTTTTCGAGTGGCGTGTTCACAGAGACGTCTTGCATCGTCGAAGAAAGCTCTTTGAAACGCTGTATGACAAGCACACTCCGATGCATCACATGATCTATGTGGAGCAGGACATGGCACTGCGCAGCGTGCAGGAATTCCGGCTGGTCCTGATTCCTGCGGTGGGGGTGCTCGGCATTGTCCTGCTGACGGCACCATTTGCGCTGGCGATCAGCTATCTGTGGTCGGCCTGTGCTGGGTGGTTATTCCTCGTCACTGCCAGTCTCTACATGGTGAGCTACGAGGTGCTTCATCTCTGCTACCACGCACCGCATGATAGCTTCATCGGTCGACGCCGCTTCATCGCCGCCATGAGGACACACCACGCGAGACATCACAACCCGCGCCTAATGCAGCGCTGGAATTTTAACGTGATTTTTCCGCTGGCAGATTGGGTGCTGGGAACGATTGCACCAAAGGGAGACAGTCCCCTCATCGATTCCCAGCAGGCTCCGAGCTGACCGGATCATCACGACGTGCTTACGGATTCCTGACAGCACAGAGGTCTCAGCGAGCAGGGGTCATGGACTGTCTTTTTGAATGAACTCAATCTTGTAGCCATCGGGATCTTCAATGAAGGCGATGACGGTGGTGCTGTGCTTCATTGGGCCGGCCTCACGCGTAACCTTGCCGCCCAATCGCCGGACCTCTTCACAAGCCTTGTAGGCATCCTCGACCTGGATCGCGATGTGTCCATAGCCGGTTCCCAGATCGTAGCTCTTAGTATCCCAGTTGTGCGTAAGTTCCAGCACTGTGTGGGTGCTTTCTTCGCCGTAGCCCATAAACGCCAACGTGAATCGACCTCCGGGATAGTCTTTGCGACGAAGAAGTTGCATGCCCAGGACCTGTGAATAGAACTGGATCGAACGGTCCAGGTCACCGACCCGCAACATTGTGTGTAGTAGGCGCATCCTATCTGTCTCCTTTGCACGAGAATCCTAACCTACCGCGCCGCGGCTCTTCTCGGCCTGCGATTGTCTTTTTCGAGAGAGTGCGCTTTACTGCGCGGTGATGAGAACGGGTAAGGTGGATACGTCGCAATTCGCGAAGGGCGGCGGGTCACAGGGATCGGGCAGCGATGCAAATACGCTCCAGGTCTACGCCTACGCTTATGCGACGACGTTTCGCCTACGTGATCTGGCTCCGCTGTTTCCGGATGCGACGGTCGAACATGACAAAGACTGTTTGGTGGCTCGGTTTCCGTCGGAAAAAACCCGAATAGCCGTGCTGTTCGACTTTGGCTCAGTGGTGTTGATCGGCCTGCCGAAGGATGAACGAGAACGACTCATTCACTCCATTGGATCAAAGATCGGACCAGAGCCTCATCCTCCGCTGACCGAAGACTTCATGGTCGAAGTCCGTCCCGGGGCACCCGTGGAAGTGCAGTTCGATCGCGTGATCCTGTCCGAAGCATCGGTGTCGGCCCTGAAGGTGATAAGCTTGGTCATCGCTCAATCTGCTGCGATGGACTACTACGATGAGGACGTGCAGGAGATCCAGCAGCGCACCAACGTCATCACCCGTGCACTGCAGCTCGATGGACGGGTGCCTGGTCGATTGGATAGTTTGGTGAAGTTTATCGGTTCGTGCATCGAAACCAAAAACGGCATGATCGCGACACTTGCCTTGTTCGATAAACCGGACTCAACGTGGGAGGATCAACAGATCGATCGTCTCTACGGCGGTCTGCGCAATGAACTGGAGATCGACGATCGCTTCCGAGCCCTTGAAGCCAAGTTGCGAATGATTCAGGAAAACTTGGTGCTGCTCGCGGACTTGTATCACTCACGAAGCACCTGGCGACTGGAACTGACCGTCGTGCTGCTGATTCTTTTCGAGATCCTCCTTAACCTGTGGAACCTGTTCCGTGGCGGCACACACGCTTGAAAAATCACGACTGATTCTGGACGTCATCATTCCGGCTCTGAATGAAGAGAGCGCGGTCGGTGCCGTGGTTGCATCGCTCAAAGCTCTGGGTCATCCGGTGCGGCATGTGGTGGTGATCGACAACGGCTCGACCGACCACACCTCCGACGCAGCCAAGCAAGCGGGGGCGCTGGTGGTCAAGGAAAGCGTGCGTGGCTACGGTGCGGCGTGTCTACGCGGAATGGCATTCCTGGCTAAGCAAGAGGTGAGGCCCGACGTAGTGGCGTTTCTTGATGCGGATGGATCAGACGATGCACAGGATCTGCCCCGGATGATCGATGCGGTGGTCGGCGGCGCGGATCTGGTTGTCGGCTCGCGAACACTCGGTGTGACCGAACCGAAAGCGCTTTCGACAGCACAGCGGGTGGGCAATGCGGTGGCGACCACGCTCATTCGAGCCGTCTACGGCCAGAACTATACCGATGTCGGACCGTTCCGATTGATCCGCTACCCGGCCCTGCTCGCGCTCGGAATGACGGATCAAGATCACGGCTTCATGATCGAGATGCAGGTCAAGGCGGTACGACGCGGCCTCCGCATCGTCGAGGTTCCGGTCCACTACCACCCCCGAGTGGCGGGCGAGTCCAAAAACGTCAAGGGCAGCATGGCCGCAGGTCGCAAGATGCTCCTTACGATCCTGCGCCACTCGACCCAGCGTTAGGAAGTTCCCATCGAGCAGTCAGTAGTTGCCGGACGGGTTCAAGCTACAGCATCCCCGGTGGTAGGCCCATGCCCATCGCAGTGCGGCGCATCTCTTCTTCTTCCAGGCCACGCGCTTTTTGGAGCGCTTGGTTCACCGCCGCCACGATCAGGTCTTGCAGCATCTGCGGATCTTTCGAGTCGATGACCTGCGGATCAATGCGCAGCTTGAGCAGCTCGCGGGTGCCCGTCACCACCGCTGTCACCAGACCACCGCCAGCGCTCGCTTCGACCGTCTTTTGGCCGAGCGTATCGTGGGAGCGGACCAGCTCTTCGCGCATCCGCTGCGCCTGCTGCATGATCTGGCCCATGTCGGGCATTCCGGGAATTCCGCCAAAAGGATTGCTGGGATCGGACATCTCAAGACACCTCGTCAAGTAGGGTCGGTGATAGAAACGATACCGCACCAAACGCATCGCTGAGAAGTTGCCTGGCAGGATGCTGCTCGGCTTCCCGTTTGCGAGCCATTTTGTCGTCGCTTACCGCTTGGGTCTTACGTTCGTGCCGCGACCAGCGCGCCGGGTCCATCGGTCGCGCCGCTTGGTCGAGTCTTAGATCGAGGGCGATCTCGGACCCCAGCACTGCGGACAGCGCGGCCTTGATGCTCTGGCGCTTGGGCTCAGCCATTTCCAAGCTGGTGTCCTTGTCAAAGCCGAGCACCACCGTCCCTTTTTGCCAAATGACCGGGCGGGCATCATCGAGGATCGCCAGCAGTGGATACTCGGTCAGGAGGCGCGAAACCGTCTGCTGAAAATCTGCGAGCTCTCCATCGAGGCCATCCTCAGTAGACACCGCACGGGGAGCCGGAAGGGACGTCGCTGGCACTGCGATATCCTCGCGAGGAACCACGGGCGGTACCACATGCTCGACAATGGATGGTGTGACGGCCGCCACAGGAGCTGTCGCCACAGCCGCCGCGACTCGCGAAGCCGGGGCCATGGGCACCGGAGCCGCCACGACGGGAACCGAGACAGGCGCTGGCGCAGCCGTCGCAGCACCGACCGGAGCCCGCGACGGCTCAGGTCGCGGTGCAGGCCGAGCGGTGCTAGCGGCGAAAGGGCGAGGTTCTTCGCCTCCACTCGGTGGAGTTGCGGAGCGAGGACGCGCCGTACTGGACCCGGTCAGACGCTCTTCCAGGGATTCCAAGCGATCGACGAGTTCGCCAATCGGCTGCATCGGCTCGATGCTGCATAGCTCAACGACCCCGACCTCCAGCACATAGCGAGGCAGTGCGGCCCGTGAGGTCTCGTCGGCCACCCGCATCATGCGATGAAAGAGCTGCTCGGCCCGGCCCCGACAGCGCTCGGCCTGCGACTTCAGCTCTTCCAGCTCGGACGGCGTCGCTTCGAGCAGCGGCAGCGGGTCTTTGACCACCGAGATCACCAGCAGATCGCGCAGATGCCCAAGCAGTGTCTTCGCAAGCTGAAGCAGGTCAAAGCCCCGCCCATAGGCACTGTCGATGAGCTGTAGCGCGGTCGCCGGATCACGCTCGGTGATCGCCCGCCCCAGCCCAACAATCAGCCCGCGATCGGCTACGCCGAGCACTGCCGAAGCCTGCTCCTCGGTCAGCGTACCTTCCGTCGAGGCCAACACTTGATCGAGCAGCGACAGCGAGTCGCGCACCGAGCCCTGCCCTTCCCTCGCGACAAGCTGCAAGGCCGCTGGCTCGAACACGATGCCTTCTTGGCCGAGCACGGACCCCAGGTGTTCAACGAGACGTGCCGTCGGTACTAGCTTGAAATCGTAGCGCTGGACCCGCGACAAGATCGTCTGCGGCAGCTTGTGGGGATCGGTCGTCGCAAACACAAACAGCGCGTGCGGCGGCGGCTCTTCGAGGGTCTTCAGCAGCGCATTGAACGCGCTCGTCGACAGCATGTGGACTTCATCGAGGATGTAGAGCTTCTTTTTGCCCCGCACCGGCGCGTAGCGAATCGACTCACGCAGCTCGCGAATGTCCTCGACGCGGTTTTGGCTGGCGGCGTCGATCTCTTGCACATCCACCGAGGTGCCATTGGTGATCTCAACACACGCTGGACAGACATTGCAGGGATCGGGCGTCGGTGCCTTGTCACACGACAGCGCCTTGGCCAAGATCCGCGCCGTCGTGGTCTTGCCGGTACCGCGACCGCCACAGAACAAAAACGCATGATGAATTCGCCCACGACGGATGGCGTTTTGCAGCGTGCGGGTGACGTGCTCCTGACCGATGACGTCGGCAAACGTCTGCGGCCGATACTTGCGCGCCAAAACCAAATACGACATGGCCAAGGGTTAAAGCACCGCGAAGCAGCATCCGCAAGCGCCAAAGCGAGCCGGGAGAGCGGGCAACCAAGCCCAACCGATTGTGAGGTAGAGTGCCCAACCCATGCACCTGGCGGATGACTTTCGAGACCCTCTGCTTGCGGAGCGGCTGCTTGCCACGCTCACGCGGCAGCTCATACCAGGGCGGACCTATCGGCTAATGGAGTTTTGTGGGGGGCATACCCATGCGCTGTGTCACTCGGGGCTGCTCGATCGGCTGCCGGCAGCGGTGCAGATGATTCATGGACCGGGGTGTCCGGTGTGTGTGCTGCCGATTGGGCGGCTCCAGCAGGCGATTGACCTGGCAACGGAGCGGCAGGTGATCCTGTGCAGCTATGGCGACATGCTGCGGGTGCCTGGTCGGGGTCGGCAGAGCCTGCTCAAGGCGCGCAGTGCCGGGGCGGACGTGCGGATGGTCTATGGGCCAGCCGATGCGCTCGTCGTGGCACGGCAGCATCCGCAGCGGCAGGTGGTGTTTCTGGCAGTGGGTTTTGAGACCACCACGCCGATGACCGCAGCGATCGTCGCCCAAGCCCGCGCCGAAGGCCTGCGCAACTTCAGCATCCTGTGCAATCACGTCCTGACCCCGGCAGCGCTGAGAGGCCTACTGGCCACAACGGAAGAGCACGTGTACGTCGATGGCTTTGTCGGGCCGGGGCATGTGTCCACGATCATTGGCAGTGATGCGTTTGCGCCGCTCGCTGCGCAGTATCGAAAGCCGATTGTCATTGCAGGCTTCGAGCCCATCGATTTGTTGTCGGCGATTCTTCAGTTGGTCGAGCAGCTCAACGCCGGTCGCGCCGAGGTTCAAAACGACTTCGTTCGCGCCGTCAGCCCAAGCGGGAACCAGCGCGCCCAAGCCCTGATCTCGCAGGTTCTGGAGCTACGCGAGAGCTTTGAATGGCGTGGCCTCGGTTCCATTGCCCACAGCGCGCTGCGACTCCGTCCCGAATATTCCGATTTCGACGCCGAGCAGCGTTTTTCCCTGTCGACTCCGCAGATCGCTGACCATCGCGCCTGCCGCTGTCCCGAGGTATTGCGAGGAACCTGTCGTCCGACAGACTGCACCCTGTTTGGCACCGCGTGCACGCCCGACTCTCCGCTTGGCTCGTGCATGGTGTCCCCCGAAGGCGCTTGTGCTGCTTACTTCCACTCCGGTCGATCCCGACTCCAGGTGTTACCCAATGCCCCCGCATCGTCTCCGACCGCTTGATCTTCAGCATGGAGTCGTCGAGCTAGCCCATGGCAGCGGCGGCCGAGCCACGCATCAGTTGATTGTGGAGTTGTTTCAGCGCCACTTCGGGAGTCCGCAGCTCGCCCTAGGTCACGATGCTGGGATTTTATCCCCGCCAAGCGGACGACTCGCCGTGTCCACAGACTGCTTTGTGGTCTCACCGCTGTTCTTTCCTGGCGGCTGCATTGGCGATCTCGCGGTCCATGGCAGCATCAATGATGTCGCGATGGCCGGGGCTCAGCCACTGGGTCTGACCGTTTCCTTTGTGCTGGAAGAGGGCTTTCCACTGGCCCAGCTTGACCGCATTGCCGCCGCCGTTGGCAATGCTTCCGAGCGTGCCGCAGTGCCCATCATCAGTGGTGATACCAAGGTCGTCGAGCGAGGCAAAGCCGATGGTGTATTTATCTGCACGACCTGCGTGGGAATCGTTCCTTCGACAGTGCAAATTGCCCCCCAGCGAGCCTGTCCCTCTGATGTGATCTTGGTAAGCGGAACCATTGGGGATCATGGCACTGCGATCTTGTCTCAGCGTGAAGGAATTGCGTTTGAGACAGACATTGTTACAGACTCCGCTCCACTTCATACCCTCGTGGCAGCGATGCTTGAAGCAGATCCCGACCTGCATGTCTTGCGCGATCCCACCCGAGGAGGAGTCGCTGCTGCGCTCAATGAGATTGCAGCCTCCGCGCAGGTCGGAATGCAGATCGATGAAGCAGCGATTCCTGTGCATCCAGCGGTGCGCGCCGCGTGCGATCTGCTCGGACTCGATCCACTCCACTTGGCTTGTGAAGGACGACTCCTGGCTGTTTGTGATGCAGCGTCCGCACCACGAGTACTGGCCAAGATGCAGGCTCATCCGCTTGGGAGAAACGCCGCCGTGATTGGCAACGTGGTTCCCGATCGGCAGTGTTTCGTCGAGCTACGGACCCCCTATGGGGGTCGCAGAATCCTCGACTGGCCCGCTGGCGAGCAGCTCCCACGGATCTGTTAGGAAGCCACTCCGTCCATCGAACGCAGAAGCTAGTCGTCTTTGGAGGGCATCGTGGCCACTCCGCTCAGCGCCCGCCCAATGATTCCCAGAAGCTGCTGTTGATCGTCGGCAGTTAGGACGGTCATCCATGGCACTGGCTCTCCCAACCGCGCCATGAGTTTGTCCCGGAAGGCCTTGCCCGTGCGGGTCAGAGACACTCTCTTGATCCGACGGTCTGCGCGATCTACGCGACGCTGAACAAAGTGTTTGGCTTCCAGTTTATCGATGAGTCCGGTCAAGTTCGAGGGCTCACAGGCCGATTTCTCGGCCAGATCGCGCATCGTCATTGAACCTTCGCTCAGGTACTGGATCAGCTGAACCTGCGTCGCGGACAATCCCAACTTGCTGAAATGACTCTGGAAGTAGGCACGATGTCGCATGAGCAGCGCAAAGAACGATCGCGCCAGTTCACGCGTCAAGTCTGAGGGAGGCTGCTCCATACTGGTAAACTAACAATTCCCGTCCCGATTTACAATTGATACTTCACAAGTTGAACTATTTTTAGTTGACACACTGAATCAATTTGGTCACGCTTACTTTCACCAAGATCGGTGTGTGGTGAATCGATGCTCCCCCCTCTGTTTCGGATCGCCTTTCGCAACGTTCTGCGCAACCGGCGGCGATCGCTCATTACGTTTTCTGCGGTGTTTCTGGCTCTTGGAGTCATGGTCAGCATTCGCGGCTTCCTAAACGGTCTGCAAGCTACCATCCGTGAGTCGGTTGTGCTCGGTCAAACGGGCGCGCTGCAAGTGCACCGAACCGGATTCCTAAAGTCCGTGAGTGCTACGCTGGAATTATCCATCCCCTCTGATGAAGCATTCCTGAACAAGATTACGGCAGTGCCTGGAGTCAAAGCGGCCACGGCCAGAATCATGTTTGGTGGGATGGCCAACGCCAATGATACCAGTACTGCCGCGCTGTTTAATGCGATGGATCCAGTACGAGAGCTTCTGGTCTGTCCACGCCGCAACGAGATGATTTATCGAGGGAAAAGCCTGAAGGATTCGCCTCCAGCCTCTGGGGTGCTTTCCCCCGAGTTGGCCGCCAACTTAGGCGTCAAGTTTGGGCAGAGGGCGACCATCCTAACCAGCGATCGAGATGGCGTGATGAACGCACTCGACTTCAATTTTGTCGGAGAATACGGACAGCCTGGTCTGCCGCTGCCCGATAAAAAACTCGGGTTTGTGCCGCTCGCACTCGCCCAAGAGTTGCTGCGCATGGAAGGACGAGCCACCGAGATTGCGGTCGCTCTGCACCATTTTGATGATGCAGAAAAAATGAAGCCGGTGCTGCAAGCTGCGCTCGGTCCAGAGTATGAGGTATCGACCTGGCACGATGTGGCTTCGTACGTCGATGATGCCATCGCCACGCAGAACTTTATCTTGAACCTGATTGCCGGACTGTTTCTGTTTGTTGCGCTGCTCGGAATTGCCAACACGATGCTGATGTCGGTACTGGAAAGAACCCGCGAGATCGGCACCATGATGTCGGTGGGAGTTCGCCGTCACCAAATCCTGACGTTGTTTCTGCTGGAGGCTTCTCTCCTTGGGTTGGCAGGCGGAATCCTCGGAGGACTCGCGGGCGGAGGCTTCGTCTTCTACTACGGATACAAAGGAATGGTGCTGCCAATTCCTGGCATGCTGGTACCGCTCCATGTCTTCCCAGTGATCTCGGCCAGCTACATTCTGTTTATCCTTGCGCTCGCTGCCGGAGGAGCCGCCTTGGCTGCTCTGTGGCCGTCAGTGCGTGCCAGCAAACTGCGCCCAGTTGAGGCGCTCTCAGCGGTGTAATCATGCGACTCCTACTGCTTGCACTGCGGAATCTGACTCGAAACAAAAGGCGAACTCTGCTCACCGCGTTGGCGATCATTTTTGGCGCCACCGCGATCGTGATCTTGCAGGGATTCGTCAACGGATTCATTCGCAACAACGTCGAAATGATCGTGCAATCGAAGCTCGGCGTGATTCAGGTGTTCCGCAAGGGATACTTGGGTTCAGATGATCCGTTAAAGAAGAGCATGCCCCATGATCCTGCACTGGTGGCAAAGATCAAAGCGGTGCCTGGAGTGACAGCCGTTGCTCCACGCATCAACTTCGATGGCATGGTATCAAACGGTGCCGAGTCGACGATGTTCGTATCGGTTGCGATTGATCCGGCGGTCGAATATCAGGTCTGCCCACAGCGTCTGAAACGCGTGGCTGCCGGTTCAACCCCTTTGACTGCGGAACAGCGTGGGACTGCACTCATTGGCAAGACGCTCGCCGACTCTCTCAAGGCGGCCAAGGGCGCGACCTTGGTGATGCAAGCAGCCGGTCCCCATGCCAGCACCAACGCACTCGATGTGGAAGTGGGAGGCTTTTTGCCCACGCTGAACCTGGTTGAGTCCAAGCGAATGTCAACGGTACCACTTTATTTTGCCCAAGACCTTCTCAGGATGAAGGGACAAGTCACAGAGTACGCGGTCGCAGTCACAGACTTCGAGCAAATGGATCTGATTGCCAACCGGATTCGGGCTTCGCTGGGCGATGAGTTCCAAGTCACAACATGGGAAGAGCTCGACCCTGCGACCAAGACCCGCGTTGCGTCTTTGGGATACGTCCTGTTGTTTGTGGGTCTGGTGCTGTTCCTGCTCGTTGCCACCGGAATCGTCAACACCATGCTGATGTCGGTATACGAGCGAGTCCGAGAGATTGGAACCATGCTCGCACTGGGAGTCCGCCGCTGGCAGATTACCGCCCTGTTCCTACTGGAAGCAATGTCGCTGGGACTGGGCAGTTCAATACTCGGGGTGAGCGCGGGGTACCTGGTGGTGAGCTGGCTGGGTCGGCATGGCGTGCCCATGAAACCACCTGGCGGCGATGTGCTGTGGACGTATCCGAGCGTAGACTTTCGCTTCTTGCTCATTGTGGTCGGGTTTTCGGTCACGGGTGCAGTGCTATCCGCGCTGTATCCAGCCTACAAGGCATCGCGGCTCAGTCCTGTGGATGCGTTGCGAGCGACCTAGTCGAGATGGCGTATGTGCTCACGCTCTTGCCGCGCTGAAGAGAAAGAAGGAGTTTGTCCCATGTTTCGATTCGTTGCCGCTTCGGCACTCATGTTTTCCCTGTCTTTTCCATCGCTGGCGAGCGCCGCTGATCCGACTCCTGCGGAGCTACTCAAGCGCTACGATCAAGTGATGTCACCTCGTACGTTTGACGGACTGCTGGTGATGGTTGCGCATCGCCAGGATGACACGACGCGGACGTACAAGTTTCGTGCGCTCAAGTCGGAAGATGACAAGATCCGCACCTGGTTTTTTGAACCCGCTGCAGCCAAAGGCCAAGAGATGCTGCGCGTCGAAGACAACATGTGGGTCTACATGCCCAACCTGAAGCGCTCACTCCGCTTGGCTTCGCGGGAGAGTTTTCAGGGCGGTGACTTTAACAACGGCGACGTGCTGCGTGTGAACTATGTGGCTGACTATGACGCCAAGCTGAGTCCATCGGGCGATGACAAGATGTGGCTGCTGGATCTCACGGCGAAGAACAAGGAAGCCGCCTACGATCACATCAAGCTGTGGATGACCAAAGAGGATCAGCAGCCTGCCAAAGCAGAGTACTACGCAGCGTCGGGAAAACTGCTTCGCTCGGCCAAGTTCGAGGATGTGAAGGACTTCCACGGACTCAAGCGTCCTTCCCACATCACGATGCGCAATGAGTTGGCCACCAAGCGCTACTCCGAGATGAACACCCTGGATATGAAACTGAACCTCGACATTCCGGCTCAGAAGTTCGTGCTCGATGATCTAGGTCGCTAACTCGATGCAGTGGCGGACTCCCATACTTTGGCTGTGCGGGCTCCTGTGGGCTCTCTTTGGGGGGCCTTCGGTGAAGGCTGCGCTTGCGCAGGAATCACTCGATGATCTCGATTCTGCCAAGAAGGGAGACAGCGGAAGCAAGAAGCTCACGGCCGAGGTGAATGGCTACGTGGACAACCGGCTCCAGTACGCCCATATCAACCCGAATGCCTCATTCCTTTCGACGATCAATCAGCCTTCGATCCAGGAAATTCTGGAAGGCAACATTCAGCTCAAGATCAGCTTCGGAACCAAGGCCTTTGTCTATTCCGACGTCTCACTGATCTACCAAAACGGCTGGCTATTTTATGACAAGGACGGAAGCGGCGGACGAACCAAGATCGATGATCATGATGTCGCAACACTGCGACCATTTGTCGTCCCCAGTGAGCTATATGTATCCATCTCTCCGAAGCCCTGGCTGAACATACTGATTGGTAAAAAGCGAATCATCTGGGGCTCTGGTTTCGCCTTTAATCCGACGGATCTCATCAATCCTCCCAAAGATCCAACGGACCCCAATTTTCAGCGCGCTGGGCAGTGGGTTGCTCGAATTGAACTACCGTTTGAGAAATTCACCATCAGCACACTGTTTTCGCCGCAGGTGTTGTACCAGCAAAACGGCCTGCCCTTTGCGATGATGAAGTACCCAGACTATCCGTTGGCTGACGGCACGAAGCCGCCGGATGACGCGTATCACTATCTGCTCGCGGCGCGTCTTTATCTGCTGCTGTTTAACACTGACATCAATCTGTTCTATTTTTTCTCGAACAAGTACAACGACTCCTTTCAGAACGCCTCACGGTTTGGGGCGAGCTTTTCGCGGTACTTCTTTACCGACTACGAGCTTCACATCGAGTCTCTGTTCCAGGTGGGAAGTGGCAAGCTTTACCCAAACCATGCCTGTGCCAACGGCGGAATCTGTAATCCGCAGAATGCGCTGTCTGCCACCAAGCTAGAAGATGGCGTCCTGTATCCGCGACTCCTGGTCGGCGGTCGTACCCAGTTTCGCGATGAGAGCACGCTCTCTGTAGAGTATTACTACCAAGCAGATGGCTACTCTGCGCTGGAGTTTGAAGACTATCTGCGACTTGCGAGCCGTGCCCAAATGGCTGGACTGACTAGCGTCGGACAACCCACTGGCGGCACGACCGGGGCGATTCCGCAGCGCTTCACGTTCGATCCGCTGCGTCGTCATTACCTGATCCTTAGCTACAACAAACCGAAGATCCGCGATGACTTTGCGATTGGGGCGACCCTGATTGCTGGACTCGCAGATCTTTCGGGAACACTATCACCGACGTTTTCCTGGAATGCTCAGGAGTGGCTTACATTGTCTCTGTTCGGCTTCATACCGATTCGCGGAATTCCGGTTGGAACCGTCTCTGTGAACGATGTGAACTACAGCGAATACTCGCTACTCCCGATGGACTTCCGATTCCTGTTCGAGGCGCGAGCCTATTACTAGAGGGTATCTCATGAGCCAAAACGAGCGCGGCAAGTCACTCATCACGTTGCGCGAGATCGTCAAGCAGTACCACCTTGGGAAGACGATTGTGCCTGCACTCCAAGGCGTTGACCTGGACGTTGCACGCGGTGAGTTTACGGTGGTGATGGGCCCTTCTGGATCGGGCAAGTCGACCCTCCTAAACATCATCGGTTGTTTGGACTCTCCGACCAGCGGAACCTATCAATTTGATGGTCAAGAGGTCGGCAATCAGGACTTTGACAAGCTTGCGGAACTGCGCAATCGCAAGATCGGAATCATCTTCCAGTCTTTCAACCTGATTCCGGTGCTCAACGTGATCGAGAACGTCGAGTTCCCTTGCCTGATGCGCAAGAATCCGGAGACCATTCATAGCCTGCGCGAGCGGGTGGTTAAGATCTGTGAGGATGTCGGTCTGGGACCATTCCTGCAGCATCGACCCGATGAGCTTTCTGGTGGCCAGCGTCAGCGGGTCGCGATTGCGCGTGCGCTGATTACCCATCCAGAGCTCGTACTCGCGGATGAACCCACCGCCAATCTGGACTCGAAGACCTCGGAACAGATCATCGCGCTGATGCAACGCCTCAACGAGCAAATGGGCGTCACGTTCATCTTTTCAACCCACGACCCGCGCATCATGCATCACGCCAAACGCGTGGTGTACATTGCTGACGGTAAGATCCTCGATCACAATCCGATGGTGGCGGCATAGTCATGTCGCGGTGGCTACGCGCAGGCGGCGTAATGCTGCTGTGTTTGTTTTCCTGTCCGCGCCCGGTCTGGGCTGCGGACTGGAAGCTACCTGCGTCGGTGTCACCGGATGCGCCCGAGCCGCCCCCTGCCCCCCTGTTGGATGAGGAACCTCCTCCTACGGAAGTCGAACCGGACCCAGGACCGCTGCGAGATGACACCGCTCAAACCAATCTGTTGGCGCAAAAAGCGGCGCTTGGTCGACAGCATCGAATCTATGGTGCAACCGGTTCTGTCGGAGCGGCTTTCACGATCGGATTGGTGGTGTCGGGAATTACACTGGGACTCCTGACGCAGAGTCGCTCCGACGAACTCAGTCGACTCACGGTCCAGAGCGATAGCGGTGTGCCACCCCTATACGATGCAGCGCAACGCGACAGCTATGAACGACTCCAGCTTGAAGGCCAAACCTTCCAGAAGGCCACCATCGCTTGTTTCACCGTTGCTGGAATCACGGCGATCGGAACCGGACTTTTATTTTGGAAGCAGAGTCGAATCGAGTCTGCCCAAAAGAAGCTGGCAATCCTTCCCGCTGTATCTACAAATGGCGCTGCGCTAGCCGTGATCGGGAGATGGTGATGACCCGCGCCCACTCACTCGCGACCCTGTTCGCCACCGCGCTGCTCATTTCAGGCGTCGCGCTGTGGAGCAGTTGCTTTGCACCGACCTACTCGGACTGTGCCTTTCGCTGCGCCAACACCGAGCCCTCCTGTCCGACCGAGTATGAGTGCCAAAGTGATGGATACTGCCACCTGCCAGGCAGTACCGCAGTGTGCGCGATTCCCAAGCCAGTCGACCTTTCAGGAGTCGTCCTTCCTGATCTGTCGCTCCCAGACGATGCCATGACCAATGCCGATGGTAGCTAACCTCCCTAACGACCGGCTTTCGCGGCCTTCGGAATTTTCTCTAGCGCTTGTTCGACCGTCGTAAGTGAGCCGTGGTCAACGGCCCGTACGATCCCCGACCCATCGATCAAAAACGAAGTCGGATACGAGGCAACACCAAAGGCGTCATACGCTCTGCGATCGATGTCTCGTCCAACAGAATAACCGGGTGAATAGCGCCCGATCACATCCTGCACTTTGTCTTTGGACTCAGTAGACAGCGCCAGCAAGCGGATGTCCGGACGATGAGCTTGCAGATCGTTTAAGTGCGGGATCTCGCGCAGACACGGCCCACACCAGCTCGCGAAAAACACCAGCAGCACCGGCTGACCTTTGAGCGCAGCCAGCGTTCCCGCATGCGCCGATGCCGGGAGTTTCGGGCCGTGAAGCTGCTCGACCACAAACTCCGGAGCCGCCTGTCCGATCAACTGCTTCTGACGCTCCTCCGCAAGCTGCATCGACAAAAGCTGAAGCTGCTCTTCGTTGGGACGAGACAGCAGCAGCACCTGCACATCATGAAGCTGTCCGCTCGATTGCCGCAGTCTCAGTGTCACCGTTTGTCCCGGCTTCTGCGCACGCACCTGCGCGGCCAGATCTTTGGGCTCCGCAATCGGCCGACCGTCAAAGGCCACCACCACATCTCCGCGCCTTAGCTGTTGAGCCGAAAGCAGCGACTGCAGTGGCGACCCGGGAAGAACCTCGGTGATGCGAGCCCCGCCTTGCGGTGTCGACTTCAGCTCGACCCCCAACCAAGGTGTCTCGGCCCCCGCACTCGCAGGTACAAGCAGGAGTCCGGCCAGCAGACCAATACGTAGCCCAGCTCGTAGGCCATGCCGAAGCCAAGTCGCAAACCTGAGGGTCAGTGTGCGGTTCATGAACTCATTACTTACCACGCACGACGGCGTCGCGACATCGACCGCTCAACTTTTTGACCTTCCCGCATCGTCCGCGATATCGTCGCGGCCATCTACCAAGTATTCGACATTCGCACCGATATTCGCCCGACCGTGGCGGAGATCGATTTAGGAGCACTGCGACGCAATGCGGATGTGTTGCGCAGCGCGGTTGGCAGCGCCAAGACGGGTCTATTGGCAGTCCTGAAGGCTGACGCCTATGGACATGGCGCGGTAGCCTGTGCCCGAGCCCTCGAAAAGAAGGTCTGGGGGTTCGCCGTTTCGCTGGTCGAGGAAGGGGTAGAACTGCGCCGTGCGGGCATCGAGCTACCGATCGTAGTGCTCGGTTGCTACTACGGGCTTTCCCATCGGGATGTGGTGGCGTATCGGTTGACTCCGGTCGTCGCCGATGTGCGCGATCTCGCTCGCTTCGCCCATGCCGCCGATGAGCTGTCGGCTCCGCGAGTTGGCATTCACCTAAAGGTGGATACCGGCATGTCTCGACTTGGGGTCCGCTCCGATCGGCTCGATTCGTTTATGAATGAGCTACAGCGGCACAGCGGACTGTATCTGTCTGGTCTCTGTACCCATCTTTACGATGCCGATGGAGAAGACAGCGCCCCAACCGAAGGGCAGCTCCGCAGACTGGCAGTCTTTGTTGAGCAGCTCCAAGCCCATGGTGTAAAGCCCGGCGTGGTTCACGTCGCAAATACGGCTGGAGCCGTGCGCTTCTCGGAAGCGCGATTCGACTTGGTGCGGGCAGGCATCGGATTGTTTGGAGTGGCACCGAGCCATACCGAGCTAGCGACTCTGTGGCCGGTGATGTCGCTCCGAACCAAGATCATTTCGTTGCGGGAACTGCCGCCTGGCGAAAACGTCAGTTACGGCGGTAGAACCCGTGTCGGTCGACACTCGCTGTGTGCCACGTTGCCGGTGGGCTATGCCGACGGCTACACCCGGCGAATGAGCGACTCCGCCTACGTGCTGTGTGGCGGTCAGCGTTGCAAAGTGATGGCACCGATCACCATGGATATGACCATGGTGGATGTCACCGAAGTGGCCGGAGTCAAAGTCGGCGACGAGGTAGTTCTGCTCGGTGCCCAATCGGATCCGACGGGTCACAGCGATAGAATTACGCTGTCGGAAATGGCCTCATGGGCCGGCACAATCCCCTGGGAAGTCTGCACTGTCGTCTCAAAGCGAGTGCCGCGCATCTACACCGGCGATGGCCGAACCTGAGTTTTGCGTAAGAGGCACCTTGACTTGATGGGTGAATGTGATGATGTAGCTGCCTCGCTGGTTAGTTAATGACAGACATCAGCGCCTTCAGGCAAATTAGGAACTGGCTAACTGAACTAGAGCCAAAACGTCCCTTGGAGAGTTCAATGACGTGCTCGCGAATGTTGTTCCTCGGTGTAGTGATCGGAGGCGGATTGCTGACGATCTCGTCTCAGCCGCTTTATGCGCAGGCGGCGGGTGCTGCCACCAAGGCCCCGGCAGCAAAGCCTGCTGCCCCGGCTCCGAAAGCACCGACCGCTGCGGCACCGACCGCTACGGCACCGAAGGCGGCTGCTGCTCCTGCCTATCCCGCTGGTGTTCCCGAGGCGAAGCTACGGAGCTCTCACCATCAGGTTGAGATGGTTTCTAGTAGCGAACGTCACGGTGCACGCAAGGACGAAGTCATCATGCCGGGAACGCGCGTTGACAGCGCGGCAGGCTCGGGAGCCGAGGTCATCTTCGCAGATGGAACTCGGGTGTTCGTTGGAGAGAACACCTCCTTTTCCGTCTATGGAGTACCCCCTCCGGCATCGGCCAAGGGTCCGGCCAAAAAAATAGTCGCCGGTAACAACACCATTACAGTCGGTGAAGTCACCGTTGTGGTTCCTGCGGCTCCTGCCGCACTTGGTGCTCCCGCTGCGGCTGGGAAAAAGCCTGCCGCCAAGCCCGCACCTGTGAAGATTGCGCGCACGGCCACCATCGTTACGCCGGTTGGCAAAGTAACGGTCAATCCGGGCAGCGCAGCGCGAATCTCTGTCGAACCGAAAACCGGTGCGACCCGCGTCTCGCTCTATGACGGTGCAGCTACGCTCGCGGGCAAAGGCAAGCCCATCAACCTGGCGGCGAACCAGAGCAGCGCGATTGCCAACGTCACGGCACCTCCGACAGCAGCTCAGCCACTTCCTGCGGCCCCGACCATCACAGGTGTGCCGGGTCTGGTGCTCTCGACCGGCGGGCCGGTGGAAGTGAAGGGCTCCTACGCGGCGACGGGGGCAGCCCCTGCCGGCTGGCAGGTGCAGGTTTCCCAAGATGCAGCCTTCGAGTCGCTCGTGCGAGATACTCGGGTGGGTGCCTCAGAGACTCGCGTTATGCCTTCGGCCGTGGGCCCGGGCGACTACTATGTCCGCGTCAGTGCTGTGAGCGCTGAGGGTTCTGTCGGTCCCTGGAGTGCTCCGAGCCATGTCCAAGTGGCGCGGGTCGTACTTTGGCCCGGTGGTGAGGGCAAGCGAGCCGCCATTCAAGTTGATGGCAAAGGCGTGTTCTGTGGCCTGAACGGTGCCGAGTTGCAAGCCGTCGGCCAGCCGATGCCGCTTCAGCCTGCCCGTGAACACTCGCTGCGTTGTGCCACTGCCCAGAGCGGTGCCAAGCCCGAGGAAACCAGCGAGTTCAAAGTCTCCGCGACCCAGAGCGGCCCGGTGGTGGCCAAGCTCGATGTTGGCGCTCCGACGTTCAGCCCGCAAGAGGGACAGCGGGAAGTTCGACTTCAGCTCTCCGATGCAGCCGGCAGCCCGATCTCGGGTGCGACGGTTGTGGCCGAGGGTACTGGTGGTTCCCGTGCGGATGCGGTCCGCGAGCTACCGGGAACCGGAACGTACGTTACGACGGCTCACTGGCCTCCGGGCAAGACCGGTCTCGGCCTGCGCTACACCATCAATGGCGTCGAAAACTACGAATCCGCGCTGCCGGATGCGGTGCCGGTAGCAACGGGCAAGGATGAGCCGAAAGAGGATGCACCGGCTACGGATCGTCCGCCTGCGAAGTCATTTGCGGTCGAAATTGGCCTGATGGGACTCACCCATGTCGACATTCCCCGTGGCGTATTTGCCGTTGGTGGTGGATTGGAAATCGGTGGTCGACTCAAGCTACCGTACGGTGCGTTCGCGTTTTCTCTGCGCCCGCAGTACGAGTACTTTGCGCCTGCGCCTGGTGCCTCGCACATCGTCGGCGGTGGTCTGCTTCTCGCCTATCGGTTCCGCAGCCTGGATGCCGCGTGGGCTCCATACATCGGTGTCCTGCCGCAGTTCTTGGCCGAATACAGCTTCCTCGCACGGGACGGCATCCAGATTCAGGACGGCTCGTGGATGAGCCAGGTCGGACTCGGCGGTCTCCTCGGTGCCGAGATTCGTCTCCGCCGTGGCAGCGTCTTTATGGAAGGCGGTTACCGCCACATCATCTGGGGTCGGACTGAGCGGACTGATTACCCATCGCTCAACGGCGTGTTCGGCAACCTCGGCTACCGCGTCAACTTCTAGCGAACCTCCCCGCCATTGTCCTCTCGCTACTTCCGCGTACCTCTTTCCGAAATCGCCTACGTCCGCATGATCGTCGAAGCATTCGACGGTCTAGCGGTGGTTCGCTCTTTGTCTTCCGCAAGGGGCGAGGTCGAGTGGCTGATTGGTGAAGGAATGGAGTCTGAAGCAGACGCCGTGGCCGAGCGTCTGGCTCAGCTAACCGGCATGTGTCCGATTGAGCGTCCTGCTGACTGGCAGGACCTATAACTCCCCAACCGAACCCCGGCTTGCGTTAGCGCGCTTTGCTTAGGATGGTGCCGTTGTCGCCAGCGAGCCACAACGTCGTGGCCGACAGCGCCACCGCATACAGATTGTTGCGTGTCCCAGTCTCGATCAGGCTGAAGTTCCCTCCTGAGTAGCGATGTAGCTGCCCCTTGGTTCCCACCACATAGAGGTCAGCGCCAAAACCGGCAACCGCAGCTAGATCCGTACCCGAGGGCGTGTACTTCTGGTAGTTGTTGCCGTTCCAGACAAAGACATCTGGGCCCGCGACCATCCAGATGTTGCTGCTTAGGTTGCCCCAGATGCTGGTAATGGCCTTGCTGGTCGCCGGTCCCGTCACCGGAGCAAACGACGTTCCGGTGTAACGGACCACCGCACCGGCCGCACCCGCCGCCCAGATATCGTTTGGACCCGTGCCCCACACCGTCAGCAAGTTCTGAGTGGTTCCGCCCGACATTGCAGTCGCACTGCCGTTTTTGACATGCACGACGGTGCCCGCGTCACCGACCGCCCAGACATCATCTGCGCCGGCAGCCCACACCCCTCGCAGCGTTGAGCCGGTCCCGCTTGCCACCTTGTTCCAAGCGCTGCCATCGAACCGATAGATCGTCCCGACATCGCCAACCGCCCAGGCTTCGGTCGAGCTCACAGCGCTCACGCCCGCAAAGTCCGGCGCAAGTGGTGCTGTCGAAGAAAGCACCGACGTGCTCACCGAACGAAGCAGGGCACCGCTCTGTCCTGCTGCGAAGTAGCCTTGGGCAGTCCCCGAGATGGCACGCAGCAGCCTGGTCGAACCGCTGGTCTGTGGGCTCCAGGCTCCACCCTTGTATTGCATCATGGCACCGGAGTCACCGACCGCCCACGCCTCACCCGTGGTGGCCCCGACTCCGTAGAACAGCGTTTGTGCGCCATCAATCGGCGTGGTCCAGGTCGTGCCATCGCTGCTCTGTAGAATCGCACCACCAACCGTAGATCCCACGGCGATAAGACCAAACGAGGAGCTGATCATGCTGCGAATGTCAGGCAGGTTGACGCAGCAGACCCGCGACCACGGTGTTCCTTGCCGGAAGACGTCCCCTTGCTGAGCCGCGACGTAGGCGCTCCCTGACAGAGCCGCGACCGCAGACAACGGCTTGCTACCAAACTGCGGATCGGTGACCGTTCGCCAGTTGCTACCGGAGTTGGCCACGACGGTGCCATTATCGCCGACCGCGAAGATCTCGGTGCCATTGATGCCCACGCCACGCAGTGTCTGGGTGGTGATGCTGGTGTCACTGCTCCACGCAATGCCGTTGCGCCGCAGGATCTTGCCCCCAACGCCCACTGCCACTGCCCCGGTACCAACCGCCGTGACATCCAGCAGATCTTGGAGGATGCCGCTCGTCTCACCGGTCACTAGCCCACCAGAGCCGCGCATGACGGTGCCGCTCGTGCCAACCATCACCACATCCGTTCCGACCACCGCCGCCCCAGTTAGGTGTTGGACCGTGCCGCTGCTCGGCAGGCTATGGGTCGTTCCGACACGGCGAACCACGGTGCCAACCTGACCCACGGCCCAGACCTCACCGGATGGCAGAACGGCCACATCGTTTAGCAGATTGCCTTGGGGTCGGGGATTCTCCCAGCAAAACGACTGCGAGTTGCACAGTGCTGGCGGCTGGATGGGCGCTTGCACCGCGAAGTTGATGGCCACCTGAACCGGCTCGTCCTGAGTTGGAGTGAAGGTACAAGTCGGCTCAGTCCCGGTGCAGCCAATCGACCA
The DNA here is from genome assembly GCA_044228505.1 of Polyangia bacterium. Classification (GTDB taxonomy): domain Bacteria; phylum Myxococcota_A; class Polyangia; order Palsa-1104; family JAEUJZ01; genus JAEUKA01. The sequence continues at coordinate 43,576 of JBGAUT010000039.1, forward strand.
GCCAGAAGCCGTGGACCCACTTTGCGGAGTGGCGGTCAGCGTAATGGGCTTGCCCAGCTCAAAGCTGCCGCTACAGGTTGTCCCGCATTCGATTCCAGCAGGCTGCGACGTAACCGACCCGGCTCCATCGCCAAGCTTGGTGATGGAAACCACGATGGTCTTCGGCGGAGGGATGCACTGACCGGTCATGCCGCAGACCTGCCCACCAGGACAGTCTGCATTGGTGTTGCAGCCAATCGCTTGCTTGGTCTGCGTGTCACAGCCGCCCGCGCCAACCAGAGCCGATCCCAAAACAACCGCCGTCGGCAACTGCCATCCGAGGGAGAGAACCAGCTTGCGAACCCAGGTACTCATAGTGACTCCTTCGTCTGTAAGACTAGAGGTAACAAACAATCGAGCGTAGCAGCGCGCAGCTACTCCGGCAGGCGGTTTGTTGGTGACAGATGGTGAGAGAGGACGTGGCAGCTTGAGATAAGCCACCGATTGGAACCAGGAAGGCTACTTGCTCGCCTTGGTAAGTGGCGTCTTTAAGACCTCAATCTTGTCGATGAGGACGTTCCTCAAGCTGTGCGCCACCGAGCGATAGCCCAGCCAGATTTCGATCAGGTGACGGGCCAGCTTGGAATTCTGCGGACCAGCGTGCTTGACCCCGTCTAGGTAGAGGTCGATCTGGGCCTGCTCACTGATGTGGATCCGCAGCTCTTGTCCCTCGGCCAAGTCATGATCCACAAGCTTGAGCAGTGACTCCGCATCCTTGCGCAGCTCCACAGGCGTGCGGTCGCCAAAGACCTCGGCCATCCCAGAACGGAACATGTCCGCGAGCTCGGTCTTGCTCGCCGGTTTCGTCATCTTCAGCACCAGCAACTTGGCAAACCGACCCCAAATCACGAAGTACTGTGCCCGACTTTCGCTCATCAGCATCGCCCTAGTCGGTGCCCGGGTCAGCAGCGAGCCAAACTGTGCCCGTGCTCCGACATGTTCCAAGTACAGGGCAATCTGATAGCGAGGGGTTTCTGAACCGGTCAGTTCACCCTTCCCCACCATCAGATAGCCCTTTCCGTCAAAGATCATCGGCGGCGTGGTCCCCGCAACCGCATCCCGCAGTGGCGGTACCGTGGCACGTGCCAGTGGTGCTGACGACGAAGCAGCCGGCTGCCCACTGGCCGTACGCAACGGCGGATACGGTTTACGATTGTGGCTGGCCTTGGCTGCTACCGTGGCAGCGGCTGTTTTTTTGTCCGCTTCCTCGGCCCGAGCGCTGGAACCAAGTCCAAGCACCACCAGCAGCCCCCACATCATCGACCATCGCAGCAGCCGCAGCGTCGAATATTCGACAATGTCACCGCCCGCCATGCCATTGGCCGGGCACATGGTAAATTTCTGACAGAGTCTTCGATCGGCTGCTTCCGTCGGTAACGGATGATCGATGTGCGTGCTGGGGCTTTGGCAGTCGTCTTGCAGCATTTCTTCTCATTTATCGCACGTTTGAAGCGTCGACCAGATTAGGAAACCGCTCACTCGCTTAGAGAATCCCATGCTTGATGCTAATAACCTCGTATCGCTGACAGCAGTGGCTAGCTCTGTCGGTATCGCTTCCCCGGCATCCGCCAACCCCGTCACCAGCCCGCTGTGGAGCCTGCCGAAAACGGTGCTCATCCCTCTGCTTGGCCTGCCCGCTTTTTGGGTCATCTCGTTTCTCATCTATTGCGTCAAGTGCGCCATCTTCGGGATGGACCGCACGCCCCGTATTGATCAAGTCGCCAAGACTCCCTGGCTCCCGCGCATCTTCATGGAGTTTGGTTACTGGATGTTCCGCATCCCGGTCCGCATCTTCATTGCGCTCGGGATCACGCCGAACATGATCACCTTCCTGTCGATGTTGCTAACTGTGTTAGCAGCCGGTGCGATTGCCTTGGGGCACTTCGCATTCGGAGGGTGGACGCTGCTCTTCGCATTCACATGTGACGCGTGGGATGGCATTGTCGCCCGCGCCACAAACAACTGCACCGCCGCAGGCGAGTTCTTCGACTCGACGATGGACCGCTATAACGACGTCTTTACGTTTCTCGGTTTCTTGTACTACTACCGAAACGAGCCTTGGCTATTTGGCGTCACCGCCATCACGCTCGTTGGTAGCACCATCGTCAGCTACAGCCGCGCCAAGGGGGACTCGGTCGGCGTCAGCGCCAATGTCGGTTACATGCAGCGCCATGAACGCGGCGTCTGGCTAGGCGTCTCAACCGCTATCGCCCCCATTGCCGCCGCGTACATTGAGCCCGCTGCCACCACGCCGCACTATCACATCGTGGCGGTGGTGATGGTGCTGATGGCCATCATGACCAACATCACCGCCGTGTGGCGCATCAAGGTGGTGATGAGCGGCTTGACCGCAAAGCCCGCCAGCAAGCCTACGCGCATCCCCAAAGAGTCCCCGGGCTCGTCTTCAAACGCCGACTTTTCCCCCCAGCCCACCCATTCCTAATCGGGACAGCCGCTTGGAACGGGCAAGACTACACCCCAGCGACTAGTAGTCGATGCTGACGTGAACGTCGCCGACCAGCTCTTTTTGGTGATTGATGATCGGCTGGTGCCAGTGCGATCTCAGCTTGCCAAGCTGCTCACCGTCAATCCAACCAAGCGCCGCCGCCAACTGACAAACCAGCGGGCCTAGCAGCCGCATGTTGCCGTCCTCAATTTTGATCGCCAGACCACACGGACCGTTCGACGTCTGAACGGCCGCCAGTCCATACACCCCATCGGCCCCAATCTTGGCAATGAGGTTGTGCGAGGACACCTGCATCAGGTCTGTACACAGCCGCCCTGGCCCAGCAATCAGCTCTGGTGCAGCCGCAATCGCCCCGCGAATCCGTCGGCCTGCCGCTTGATGAGGCGCAGGCAGCGCATCGCCCGCCAGCCGTGCATAGGCCCGGGCCAACCCGATGAGTGGCGTTCGAAATACCACGGCACCACAGCCATCGACCGCCAATTGGATATGCCGCGAATCGACCCCACTGACGGTCGACAGATGCGCCAGGATTTCTTGCTGGAGCGGATGATGATGGCGATTGTAGTCAAGTAGTGGCCAACCTCGCGCTCGACACGCTGCCAGCATCGCCGCATGTTTGCCCGAGCAGTTGTTGTGTAGCTTGGTGGGTGGACGCGTCTCTCCCGCCAGTCGTTTGGCTTCCTCTGCACCGAGCGGTGTATGTGGCCCGCAGTGCAAGTCATCGACGGTCAGTCCGATTCGATCGAGCATGCTGTGGGCCAGCGCAACGTGCTCATCCCCGCCTGAATGAGAGCCGCACGCCAGCGCCAGTTCCCGATCGGTAAAGCCAAAGCGCTCCATCGCTCCGCTACGAAACAGGCTCAGTGCTTGCACAAACTTCGCGGTCGAGCGCCAGAACACCGGCTCTTCACAGTCGCCAGCTTGCATCACGACGCGTCCGGCGACATCGACCACGACCGCACGAACTCGACTAAACGACTCAAGGTAGCCACCTCGTCGAGTGTCGATGGTAATTTTCCACTGATTGATCTCGCTCACTTTATCCTCCGCTCCGCCGGTAGCTTCCGTTCGAGAGCGCACAGACGAGCCTTCGCCGTAGGTCCGCTTGCTCGTAGCGTCAGTTCTCGCATCCGACCGTTGCCCGGCACGATCTGGAGGGCCAAGTGGTCCCGTGGCATCTCCCCCGGAAAACGACTTGCCCACTCAATGACAACCACCCCGCCCGTATCCGCAGCCTCCCACAGCCCCAGTTCACCGAGTTCTTCAGGGTGTTCCAGGCGATACAGGTCGGCATGCACCAGCAATAGCCGTCCCTCGTATTGATGAACCAGTGTAAACGATGGACTTTGCACGACGGTTCCCGGTGGAACCCCTAGGCCCACAGCCAGGCCTTGCACCAGACAGGTCTTGCCTGCCCCAAGTGGACCATCGAGCAACAGGACATCGCCCGCCTGCAAGGTTTCCCCAATCATCTGTCCCAGCCGCCGGGTTGCCGCCGGGCCTCGCGACGACAGCCGACAGGCCACACCCTGGGAAAACTCATCCGGGATCGGCTGTGGTGCGGCTCGCATCTTTCGCTTCTACCCTACTTCCGTCGAGCGATAAAGTTCCTGACTTCAGGAAACAGCGCCGGATAGCCGATCCGCAGACACAGCACGTACGAACCTGCCCCGATGACCACCTCACCGACCAGCCGCAGCGAGGTGGCAGCCACATGCAGGTGCGCCAGCGCCACCCTGAGCGAAAGCAGCACCATCGCCATCACCAGCGTGGCCAGGACCGCTGGTGCCAGCGCGGCTGCAACCTTCGAGAACCGCAGTGACTCGACCCACATTGTCATGGCCATGCCGCAGCTTGCTGCCATCGCCAACGCGACGGACACGGCCAGGGCCACTCGCTCCATCTGGACACGCCCCGGATCGGTCTGCGCAACGATCCACAGGCCACCAACAAAGCAAAAGAGCTGGGTGGCATAGATCACGCCAGCCAGCCGCGAGCGATGCAGCGCCGTAAGCTGTGCAAACGCCATTCGATGAAACCCAAGGGACAGCGCGCCAAGCGACAAGCCGCTCATCACCTGCGCGACACCGTGCCAGCGCTCGGGCAAAAGCGCCGCTTCAAACGTCGGTGCCACCACAGCCGCCCCCACTGCCAGCGGCAGCAGCAACAGTGACACATAGCGCAGACCCTGCAGAAAGTTCTGCCGTCTCCGGTCGCGGTCACTCAATCCAAGAGCCCGCACCATTGCACTGGCGGCATACATCGCGATGGTCTCGCTCGGCGTCATCACCAGCGTGTACCCAACGGCGTACACTCCTTGGGCCCCCATTGAGTACACCCGGCCGACAAACACGTTGTCCATGTAGAGCGTCGACAGCTCCACCAATGAAGACAAGTAGATGGGCCACGTCATCTGCCACAGCTCGCCGAGCAGCTTTCGTGAATCGCTGGTCAGTGGCGGCGGTAGCCCCGGCAAAATCCGCAGGTCGAGACGAACCCGCAGATACCCCGCCCTGGCAATATGCCGCGATAGCATCCCGAGCGGCAGGCAGATCGCGCCACTGCCGAGCACCGCCGCACCCATGGTTACCAGCACATAGACCGCATCACCGAGCAGGTCGACCTTCACCAGATCACCAAACTGCAGCCGATAGCGCAGCTTGATGGATGGAATCAGTGCGACTCGTTCGAACCACAACGCTAGGCAGTAGAGCTGGAGCAGCGGCAGTGCTGACGGCTCGTGTAAGACCCCAAGCAGGGGACGCCCCAGAAAGAACAAACCACCAAACACAGCCGCGCCGATCCACAGGATGTAGCGCTGTACCAGGCTCGCGGCTTCTTCAAAGAGATTGTGTCGCGTCAGCAGCGCTTGCTGTGGGGCGAGCAGCGTCAACGCATTGACCACTGTCGCGATGATGAGGGCCAGGTTGGCCTGCCCGTATTCGCTCTTTTGAACAAAATGGGTGACAAGCAGCGTGGTCACAAGACCCGCAGCCCGTCCGAGCAGGCCCGCGACAGTCGTTGTCGCCGCACCGCGCACGCTCTTCGCGACAACCTCGTCGGATGGAGCGCTTATCGGGGACGACTCAGACTCACTCATAGGCGCTGAGTATGTTCGTCTCACGGTCGCGAACGCAAGGAAGAGCGCGTCAGCCGCCAAGCCTGGTTGAACGCTACTTCTTGCCGCGATGACGGCTCTTGGTCTTGGTTTTGCCGGGTTTGGTCTTTTCGACTGGCTCGGCCTTTTCCGGTTCCAGCTTGACCGGCGGAGGCTCTTGGTTCTGATCAGCGGCGAGCTTCACCCGCTTCGGCAGATATCCGGCCAGTCGTAGCTCCAGCTCGACTTCGCCCGGCTGCACCGGTTGCTCGACCCGAAATGGCGTCTTGCCGAGCAGCTCGTCCCGGTTGATCTGGTAGACCTCGGCTCCCGATGGGACGCTTTCGACGTGCCAGCTGATGACCTTGCTCGCTGGCTTCACGGTCTTATTGCCAGGGTTATTGGCATCCTGGACAAGTTTGTCGACGGTCTTTGCCATCGAGGTTGGGTCGTTCGGATCGAGCTTGATCTGGCTCCGCTTCTGTAGCCAGCTCACCACGCCAGCCCCCACGCCGAGCATCAGTAGTGTCACCAGCGCCACGAGCACGATCCGCAACGTCCGATTACCGCCCCCTTCCGCCACCGGCGAAGGCATCGGCATAATCGTTGCCCCGTCTCGGTTCGATGCTGAGGGTCCGGTCGGAAGCTGATAGTTCTGTCCATCGGACAGGACCGTCTTGGCCTCGGCCTGCTGCGGCCCAGATTGGATCGGCAGCGTCGCAAGCTGCGGCGCGTTCAGCTTGATCGCGGGCACCATCGCGCTGATCTTGATGTTGACCTTTTCAAGCTCTTGCTCGACCTGCGACATTGATGGACGATCTTGGCGCTGCTTGGCCAGCATCCGATGCACCAGGTCCACGACCGGCTCCGGCAGCCCTGGCTCGTGCTCCTTGAGCGGCTGCGGCTGCATGTAAATATGCATCGCCATCAGCTCACCGGTACCTGCAGCCGAAAACGGTGGCTTCCCCGATAGCATCCGATACAGCATCACGCCCAGTGAGTAGACATCCGCCTTGTCGTCGACATCGCCAGCGTTCTTGCACTGCTCGGGCGACATATACAGCGGAGTGCCCATCATCACGCCAGCCCGTGTCTGGAGCTGGTCATTGGCCTGATACTCCTGCTTGACCTTGGCAATGCCGAAGTCGAGTAGCTTGGTCCGTTCCGCACCCGGCAGCAGCGGATCCGGGACAATCATGATGTTGTCCGGTTTCAGGTCGCGGTGGACGATCGTTTTGGCGTGGGCGGCGGCCAGTGCCGAGGCGATCCCCTTGCCGAGTCGCAGACAGTCAAGCACCGGCAGCTTGCTACCAGGCGACCGCTTCATGCGAGCGCTCAGCGTCTCGCCCTTGAGCAGCTCCATCACGATGTAGGCTGTCCCATCCCCGAGCTGGCCGATGGTGAGCACCTTGACGATGCCGGGATGGTCGACGACGTTGATGGCTCGTGCCTCGTTGATGAAGCGCAGCGCAATCTGCTGGTTCGAGGCGTGCTCTTTGTGGAGCACTTTGATCGCGACCGTCTGGCCGGTCTGATCATCGATGGCCTCGTAGACCGCACCCATGCCACCCTCGCCGAGCTGCGAGATCACGCGGAAACGGTCGACCATTTGGCCGATCATCTCGACCTCCCAGCCACGGATACCACGTTGGTTCGCAGGGTACTCATCAAGCGAAGGAAAGACGGCACGGCTTTGTTAGTATACCGCGCTTTTGACACGATTTGCAGCTAGCTCTCAAGGGATGGGCCTTGTGAAGACCCCCAGCTAGCGCGCAGTTCCTCGACCCGAATCCGTGCGGCTGTTTCATCGTCCACGACTTCGATGGAAGAGCGCTTGCCCGAAGCAAGTTGAGCCCCGCGCTTGGCGAGCGTAAGGAAGGCTCGCATCTCTGCATTCACCGCAAAGAAGATGCTGGCTCGGTTGAAATTGGAGTAAGGACTGTTCTTGAGCCAATCGGCATAGCGCCGACGTGCCTCGGCATTGATGCCGTGCGCCTGCGAACAGTCGACCAGCAAAACGCCCTGCTGGAACTGAGCCAGGACGGCATCCACGGCCGCCAGCAAGCAGTCGATGTGTACCTCGTCCATCACAACCGCCATGCGCCAAAAGACGAGATTACCGTCTGTATAGTAGGAATGTGGGCCGCTCTGACGCCAGAGGTACATCTTCTAATCTTAGCTGATCGGCGCGGGAACCGGGTCGGGGGATGGGGCGGGGAGCGGTTCAGGATCGGACACCCCATTGCGCCGACGATCGGCCCGACGCTCGACCTCGCGCAGTGGTGCCACGACCTCACGCACCAGATCACCGTTTTGGGAAACCATGTCGATGGCAGCAAGGACGGCGTGAACGACGCGGATCCACTGGTTGCGCGCCTCTGCCGCATCGGCTCGGCTCGGGTTCACAGTGGGCGTGTAGAGCATGATGGCCGCTTCGCCTAGCTTCTGTGCCACCTGGCCGTAACGCTCGATCAGCCCCAGCATCGACTCTTTGCCGATGGTCGCTGCCTTAAGCTGCTTTTTGTCATCCGCCGATAGCCGAGCGAGTGCCAGAGCAGCTTGTCCCGCTTCGTCAGAATACGAGCGAGTAACGACCACCAGTCCTTCTGGGAACACGGCATCTCGCAGCCGCTGCCATGACTCGCGCTCGGACGGCTGCTGCGTAAGGTACATCTGTACCTGAAACAGTGCGTAAATCGCCCGCACCAAGTCGTCGTGCTGCGCATCGAGCGCTTCAATCGTCCGTGCCCGACCGGCGGCGCTGGGATCGGCCGTTGGCTGGACCGTGAGCAGCGTCTTGTGGGCTTTTTCCAAATGCGACATCAGCACCGCAACTTCTGCTACCGATACAAGCAATTGATGATGGCGATGCTTGGCATCCACCCAGGTCTGCGTCGTGTGAATCATTTCGCCCGAAGTCATCCGTTTCAAGGCCATGAACATGTCTCCGAAGTAATTGGGAATCGAAACGGATAGCCCACCCCCAATTCCTCCGCCACCCACAACACCCACATTGCCGTCGGTAAAAAAATTTCCGACCAAAACCTACAGGCTACGCAAAGCGCCTACTTCTTCCAAACCAAACGAGTACAGCCCTTGGGGTTGGGTCCGATCACTCCAAACCAACCGAGTACAGCCCTCGGGGTTGGGTCCAATCGGTTGAGTGGGCCTCGGTCCAAGGAGTGAGGCTGTTTGGCGGCCAGTGGATTATCGGGGCAGGATGAAATCGCCAGTGATTTCCACGGTGGGATCATTGGCGAGTGCGGCGAACAGGGCGGATTGGAGCTGGGTGAGCAGCTCGGGCCGCTCGGCGACTAGATCGTGGACCTCGCGGGGATCGGCAATGACATCGTAGACGCTGTAGCGCGGGCCGTTGCGGGTCGGTCGATAGATGATCTTGTAGCGATCGGTGCGAAGTGCTCGGTGTTTGGCAACCGTGACCAGGTCACGATAGCGCTCGGTCACGGCGATGTCGTCATCTGGCGAGATATCGGTGGTCGACGTCACGTCGGGATACGGCAAGCGCTGGTCGAAGGCAAATCCGGGGCCGCTCGGGGTAAACCACAGCTCTGTCTCGGCCAGGGACGAAAGTCCCAGCGTGTCGCGTTCGCCTTTAAGCAGCGGTGCCAGATCCACGCCATCGAGCTGACTGCGTAGCGCGCCAGTCATCGGCTGCCCTAGAAGCGTCAGGAGCGTTGGGAGTAGATCAATGTCACGGGTCAAACCATGGACGCCGTGGGCCGGAAACCGATGTACTGGATCGTGAATCACAACCGGCACCCGCAACGACTGATCTCCTTCTAGGTGATCGCCGTGCCCCATGCCTCGTCCCGGCTCGTCGTAGAGATTTTCGCCATGATCAGACAGCAGCACCACGATGGTGTCATCGGCCCGACCCATCGCCCGTAGTCCCTCTAGGAGCGACTGCACACCTGCATCTGCTGCCGCGATGGCCCCATCGTAGAGCGCTTGCACCGCCGCGACATCAGCGGGCGAGGAGACATCCACCAGGGGCGGCTTGTAGTACAGAAACGGCCCGCGATAGCTCTTGTCCATGAAGCGACGGTAATACGGTGCCTGTGCGGCATACGGAAAGTGCGCGGTCGAAAAGAACACCGTCATAAAGAACGGCGCGTCATTGCGGGTCACCTGGGCCAGGGTCTGTAGTGCCCGCTGGCTGAGAAGCTTTGGGTCGGCCAGCTCGGACACGCCCTCAAGCTCTGGGAAGACCCGCTGACCCAGCGCAATTCCGGCGGTGCCAAGCCCCGCGCCCGACAAATAGGGCAGCAGATTGCGGTGGACCGTCACGCCTCGCTGTAGGACAAGCGCCCGGGCATCGAACGATGGCACCTCGACGTGATCAAAGCCAAGGTCGATGCGAGAAAAAATCTCGCCGCAGAAGTCCGATACCACTGCGGTCCGGTAGCCGCGCTCTTTCAGGATCTGCGGCAAGGCCACGGACACTCCCGCCCGCTCTTTGTGGGTCGGAAACATCGTACGGATGCCGTGGTGATACGGATATCGTCCGGTCAGCAGCGTCACAAACGATGGGAACGTGCGAGGCACTGAGACATGGGATTGCTCTAGTCGTACGCTTCTTCGCAATAGCTCGGTCATCGCCGGAGCGACCACTCGCTTGTCATCAAACAACCGGTCAGCACGCAGGCTATCGACGGCGATGATGAGCAAAGAAGGCGGACGAGAAGAGGTGGCGGACTTGGGCGAAGAGTCGGTGGACGAGCGGCTATACAGCCACGCAGCCGTGAGCACCACCGCCCCAAGGATGAGCCACGGCTTGTGATAGAGCCACAGATCGACAAAGAATCGTCGCCCACGCACTGACAAAAGTGGGGCCAGCACCAAAAACAAAGCCAGCCCAACCCCCAGCATCCACAGCGACAGCCCGCCAGAGCCATGGGTCAGCCAGACCATCAGCGACTTGCCGATTCCACCACGATCGTAGAGCGCCTCGGCGAATAGTGCGGGCCGCAGGATGATCGCTCGCGACAGCATGAACAAGTGCAGGATCAAGGCCGATAGCAAACTCACCGCCAGACGTCGACCCAGCGGCCATGGCGAAGGTGGAAGCTGAAGTGGGGTTTCGAGGCTGCGAGCCCGCTTTTCACTGCTCGGCCAGGCACCACTGCGTTCCCAGAGCTTGATGACAAGCTGAATCAGCAGACCCATCACCGCGCCAATGGCGACGTAGAAACCCAGCACCCGCCCCTGGTGGCGCAGCAACGTCAGCCCGTAACGGGTCATGACCCGCTGGGTTGTCGCGGCATCGCCAACCCCCATCACGCGCAGCTCCGCCCCGAGGAAAAAATCGATCCCAAACAGCGCCGCATAGAGAAACAGCACGGCCAACACGCCAAGAACTGGCGGATAGAAGGCTCGCCACAGCGAAAGCCAACGACTTGGCGGTAAGGAGCCTGGGGCCGGCTGTTTGTCTGGGTCTGCGGACACGTCGGTTCGGTTCTAGCTCTCGGTCGTGGTCGGACTTGGAGTCTGGGCAGCCTTTTTGGCCGCCATGTTCTTGAGCGACTTGCGGACCACCTCGGCAATATCGAGCACTTGCACTTTTTCTTCGGCCTGGGCGTCTTTCACGCCGTCAGTAATCATGATGGTGCAGAACGGGCAAGCCACCGCAGCGACCTCGGCCCCGCTACCGAGGACTTCCTCGGTTCGGTTGCGGTTGACGCGGGGGCCCTTTTCTTCCTGCCACATCCGACCGCCACCGGCACCGCAGCAGAAGCCACGCTCCTTTTTGCGGCCTAGTTCGATGAGCTCACCCGATGACACGGCTTCCAGCACCGTACGCGGCGCGTCGTACACGCCGTTCCATCGTCCGAGGTAGCACGAGTCGTGGAAGGTGACCTTCTGATCCATCTTCGTCTCGGGCTTGAGCTTGCCCGAGGACAGAAGGTGCGCGAGCAGCTCGGAGTGGTGGATGACCTCGTACTTGCCACCAAACTGCGGGTACTCATTCTTCAGAGTGTGGAAGCAGTGTGGGCAGCTCGTGACGATGCGCTTAACATTGGCTTCGTTGAACGCGTCGACGTTCTTCTGGGCCTGATCTTGGAACAGGAACTCGTTGCCAGCACGTCTTGCCGGATCGCCCGAGCAGCCTTCCTTCTTGCCAAGCACCGCAAAGCTGGTTCCTGCCGCATGTAGCACCTCGACGAGTGCTCGCATCGACTTCTTGATGCGGTCGTCGTAGGCCGCCGCGCAGCCCACAAACAGTAGGTACTCGAAGTCGGGCTTTTCAGAAACGGTCGGAACCGGAACTTCCAGGTCTTCGGCCCACTCCATTCGCTGATCGGCATTGATGCCCCAGGGATTGCCGTTGCGCTCCAGGTTTTGGAACGTGCGCTGTAGCTCAGTCGGCATCCGCCCTTCGGTCAGCACCAGGTGCGTCTTCATCTGCTGAATCTTCAGCGGATGATCAATGAACACGGGGCAGACCTCTTGGCAGGCCCCACAGGTGGTACACGACCACAGCGTCTCGTCTTTGATCCGTCCGCCCACCAGAGGTGGCATCTCGTCGAGCTTGGCTTGCAGCTCAGCGATTTGCTTCTTGAGATCATCGGGGGCTTTTTCGAGCTGCGCATCGGCCTCGGTCTTGTCGGTGGCCGAGACGCCCGCCTGCTTCTTGAGCGCATCGAGCTGCATGCCAAGGTCGCCACGGGCCTTCATCTCGTCCTTCAGATCGTGGATGAGGTGCATCGGCGACAGCGGCTTGTCGGTGTTATAGGCCGGGCAGTAGTTCGAGCAGCGCGCACACTCGGTACAGGCGTACTGGTCGAGCAGCGACTTCTGCGAGAACTGGTCGATATGGCCGACGCCCCAGTCCTTTTCGTCGTCGAGGTTGACCTTGGGCATCACGCCGCGCTGATCGAGGTTGCGGAAGTAAATGTTCGGCAGCGCACCGAGGATGTGGATGTGCTTCGAGTACGGCAGGTAGTTCAAAAAGAACAGCAGGATGCCAGCGTGTATCCAGCGCGACACCTCACTCACGATGTGCGCACCACCCATACCCACCGTTGCCTTGCCGATGGCATCCGACAGTGGCCCAAAGCTCTCCGGGTTGGCTGCCGAGGCGTAGTGGAAGCCATGGAAGCCGAAGTGGCTGACCATCAGCATGCCAATTTGCGCCAGGATAAAGGCGGCATCCCCCGACAGCGGGATCAGGCGAGGCTTTACGATCACGCGACGGAAGTAGGCATACAGGATCATCAGCAGAACGAGTCCGTTGAAGATGTCGATGCTCCACGACAGCACCGGATAAACCGGCCCGAGGATCATGCGGAAGCTGAAGCCGGGCACGATGTCCCACAAAAGCCCCTGCAGCATGAACTCGACGGTGCCAACGGTGATAATGAGGAAGCCGTAGAAGATAAACAGGTGGTGTTTCGATGTCGCACCCGCCGGAGTCGCGTACGACATCGGCTCGCCAACCTTCTTTTGGCCGAAGAAGTAAATCAGTACCGAGATCACCCGAGAAGCGATTCGATCGGTGAGCTTGAGGTCGTTTACCTTGCCCCGCGCCATGATCCGATAGAGCCGCAGTGCCGAGCGCAAAAACACCACGCTTGCGACGAGCAGCAAGGCAGCAAACAAGAGCGAACTGACCATTTCATCTTCCCTTCCCGAGCGTTCCGCCGTGTGACTTGCCTTATACCACAATCCCGAGGTAGCGACCGACGCCACGAGATCAGCTAGTTGGCCTATAATGAGCAGAGTGCCACGCGTAATCATTCGAGTTCGCGATCTGCCTGAGCCTCTCTCGTACGCTGTGTCACCGGGCACAAGCCTACTCGTGGGCAGAATGCCCGATGCGAAGCGGCTTCGAGCGGAAAACCTCGATCTCACCGAAGTCATCAACGCACGGCCGATCCAGACCGCACGCATTGAGTCCCTGCGGGTCTCGGCCAACCACCTGCTGGTAAGCGCGGCAGACGACGGAGAAATCGAGCTATACGAGATCCACAGTCGCAACGGAACCTCGATCCGCCTGGTGCCCGGTCAGCGAGTGAGGGTTCAGGGCGAAGTGCTCATCGACCTGGCCCCAAGGGGCGGCAGCGCAACGAGCCTAGGGGAACCACGGCCCGCTGATTGGACGGACGAGTCTGATTTTGGAACCCAGGTCGTCATCGCCATCAACGAGTGGCTGGCCCCACAAACAGTCGATCTACAGGCCGAGCTGACCTCTACCGAAAGAACGGACACCCTCGGTGCCACGTTTCATCTGGCCGATGACCATGCACTGCAGGTGATATCGCTAAGTGGTGGCACGTACGATTCCCAGATCGGTGTGGTCCTCGATCGCATCCGGGTTTATGTCCACGAGCAGAACCTCCGCTTCGAACAGTTCCTGCGCCGAGTCGACGGGATGGTCGTGGCCTCGCCCATCATGCGCGAGGTTCTTCGTCGAGTCGCCGAATCAGCGGAGCAAGGCCGTCGCACGGTGCTTCTTGGACCCACAGGCGCGGGCAAAGAGTGGCTGGCGCGCTGCTATCACCGCTATTCCCCACGCAGCAAGGGACCGTTTGCCGCCCTGAACTGCGCTCTGCTCGATCGAGACTTGCTGTATGCACAGCTTTTTGGGGCGCGCCGTGGCTCGTTTACGGGTGCAGTCCAAGATGTCCAAGGGCTGGTCGAGGCCAGCCATGAAGGCACGCTATTCCTCGATGAACTGGGCGAAAT
>JBGAUT010000003.1:0-289 GCA_044228505.1 Polyangia bacterium
GCTTGCTTCCCAACTGGTTGACCAGTCCAGCGCGGTGGGCCATGGTCGGTCTGCTTGCTCTTGGTGCGGTCGGGTTGCTTGGTGGACTGCTGCTACGGGGAGGGCCCACATTGGAGCGGCCAGATGCAGCGAGTCTGGCAGGGGCTCGCACCCGGACGAATGAGCCCTTGGCCACCTCACTGGATGGATCCGAGGCCGTGCCAGACCTCCGGCCAGTCGATGCCTCAGCATGGATGGTGGGTGATGCAGCGGTGGTGCAGGATGCAGCGCTGGTTCGGGATGCAGCGCT
>JBGAUT010000003.1:299-362553 GCA_044228505.1 Polyangia bacterium
GCTGGCACCGGACCTGGCCGTATTGTCCAAAGCAGGCACCTTCTTGCCGCGAGATCCAGCCTCCGTACGAGTTGCGTGTACCGTGAGCGCCGCCAACCACAGGGGCACCTCCGATCAGAAGAAGCTGATTGGGAGCTGGGCTGCGAGTAGTAACCTGTGTGGAAGCGGCGGCAGTTTCGTGTTGAAAGTGGAGCGAGGCGAGTTTAGGCTCGGCGAGCACTCTGGCGGCTGTCCTCGTCCTGCGCTCTGGGACGAGTGGCAACAGGGCCTCATTAGGCAATGGAAACAGCGATTTCTACTCGAAGACTTAGATGGCCAGTGGTCTGTGGTCTGTCTACGGCCTGGTTCCATGCGCTAGGCCTCGTTGGATGTGTGACACTGGCCGACCACGAAGAGCTGAAGACCGAGGTCGCGGCGCTCAAGGAAGCCCAGAGTCATGATCGCCAAGTCCTTTTGGACCAAGATGCCCAGCTTCACGATGTGATGGCGCAGGCAGATTGGCTGCTCGACTATTCGCCGATCTGTAAGAACCGCGCCGCCGCCCGCCACTTGATTGACTTTTGTACGTACAGTAGCTGCGATCCAAGCGCGCTGGTGATGGCTCTGTCGCAGCTTCGTGAGCAGGTGGACTCGTATGTTGTGCTGCGGTTGAAGCTGGATGTGCCGGACGAGCTGCTGACTTCACTCCAGGCGGACAAAGAGTCGCGTGAGACGGCGCTTGTCCAGCAGCGCTTGGCGGCGAGCCTGCTGACGATTCAGCAGACGGGTGAGATCGAGCTGCTTCTTCAGCGCCGCCCCGCTCAGTCAACTTCGAAGCTTTTGCTCCTGGCGATGCCGCTGCGCAAAAACACCAGTCGTGAACTGGCATTGGCCGAGCAAGCCAGCTTGGCGGGTCAGTTGCGAATCAGAGGGTTGAAGCGGTTTGTGGGCTTTCGTTTCCACGAGTCCGATAAACCGCTCGCCATTCGTTGTGCCGATAACGTCAAGTCACAGATGGAGTCGCTGGACACCCAGTACCGCCAGTACCGCAGAAAACACGGCGAGCAGCTCGAGTCCGCACCGAGTGCGAACATCATGCTGGTGCTGTTTCGTCTGGATTGTCTGTCTCCACTGTCGCGATCGAGTCCACTTTTGCCATGACCCTTTTGCGAAGAACGAAGCCCATGCGTGCTCTGCTTGTTGCCATCAGCCTGCTCTGTCCCGCGCTCTGCTTCGGACAGGGCTCGGTGTCCTCGGACGCAACCTATCAGCTACTTCAGCGTCGGCTCATCGAGTACGACCTGATTGGTCAGTCGATTCGCGGTCCCCTCGATGATTCAGAGGTGAAGCTGCTGACGGCTGGACGTCCCGCCCACAGCAAGGCCAGCCTGCTGTCGAGTGCGCCCGGAAGCAGTGCTCCCGCCGCGATCACGATCGTGAATGTCCTTAACAGCACCTGTAGCCCTTGCCTCGTCGAGATGCCCGAGCTTCTGAAGCTAGCCCGTGACACCAAGACCTCCCTGTTCCTTTGGTACGATCGGGAGGAATCGGGACCACAAGTGGAGCAATTTCGCCAGGACGTAAACCCGTCTAACGACCTGCCGTCCCTGTACGACCCGACGAAAAAGCTCCACGAGCAGCTACAGAAGAACACCGCCTACCCAAACGAGCAGACCCCCAAGACGCTGCTTGTGGACTCGCACGGGGTGGTTCGCTTCGCCTTGACCGGCAGCCTGCTCGGCAGGCAGGAACTGCTCAAGCGAGCCATCGAACGTCTCCACAGACTCCCGGTGGCGGAAAACGATACCCCGAAGCCGCCACCACCGCTGGTTGTGCCCGACGTTGTGACGGCAGATTGTAGTAAGTGCCCGCCCATCGGCTGTCCCAAGTGCGATCTGCCCAAGGCTCAGTGTCCGCCCCTTCTCTCGGCGGGCCAGACGCTGCCGACCGACGTCCTCGCCCGTCTACAGTTGCGGCTACTGGGCTATTGTGGGGACGATAAGGACTGCTCGGATGGAGTGAAGCAGTATCAAAGCCAGGTGATGGCTCTGCCAAGCGACCCCAAAAAAGGATATGGCAATCTGGGGACTGTCACCCAAGGGAGTCTCTGCAAGTTGTTTGATCGGCGCAACACATGGCTGGCGCGTATTCCTTGTTTTGACCCCGGTCTTCTGTGCCCAGATCTACCCAAGAAGACCATCAAAGCGAAGAGGACCGGAAAGTAGCGGGGTTGCATGATGGCGCGGTCGATCACGCATTGGCTGGGCGGGTTCCTGCTGCTTGGGGTTGCCACTTCCGCACGTGCGGAGGAGGTGCAAGACGGGCCGACGTATCGGTTCTGGGGGCTTTCGGAGGCCAAGAAATGTCGGTACAGCCCAGAGTTGACAGATGCCGCTTCTTTCGCGCTCCAAGAGTTCGGCAAGACAGAGCGTGTCTCGGCGATAGAGCCGCGCCGCTGTGACTGTTTGCCGCAATCGCCCGGTGACAGAGCGCAAGTGGATCTTGGCGGGGTGGTCGATCGGGTCGAGAGCGAGACGGGTCGTTTTGTGCGGGTGCGGTTGTGGCGGCGCCATGCTTCGGACTTGACCGTTCGGGATCTGGTGCTCCCTGAAGGCTCACCGCTGCTCGCCACTGAGGTCGCGTTATCGCTGAGTGCGCTGCGGCTGACCACCCATGTGGCCCATCAGAAGAACAGGACGGGCCCAGCGCCAACCTTGGTGAGCGAGGGGGCGAAGCCCACCTTCTGTATGAAGCCAAACCGCAAGACGTTCGGCGTGAAAGGACCGGAGGGCCGGTTCGGTCTGCGGGTCTCGATCGATCAGGCGGCTCCGACCCAGCAGCAGCAGCAACAACTGGCTGAGCTGCGCGAGCTACTGCGTGGCTGGTTCCAAGACCGACCCCTTGGCGAGGTCTGCCTGCGTGGCTGGACAGCGAAAGGGATCGCGACTTGTCCATTCGATGCGAACCCCGCTGAGCTGGAAGTAAAGCTTGTGACCAAGCCCACCGAGACCCCACCGAAAGCCTCGACGTTGTCCGTGGTGGTATCGACCGCGCCCGCCGATCGGCGGCTCACGCCGTATCAGCGAGAGGTGGCGCTGCCTATGCCGCCGAACCGGTCTTTGGCCAAGGCCCCCGAGTCGAGTGTGGCGATTCTTCGAAACGCGGTCTTGAATCTGGCAGGGGGACTGCTGGACGGAGCGCAAATGCTGGCTGTGGAGAGTGCTTCGCAAGCCGTATCCACCGATGGCGCTCTCTGCGCGGAGTATGTCGACTGTGCCACCAAGAAATGTCGACCGAAGAACTGGAAGTTTCAGTCCGGACTCGGGACCCTTGTGCCCGGTGTCGTGCTCCTGGCATCGGGAATCGTGATGGCAGCGGCTGGTCGCAGCGAGTGGGGTCGGCTCGGACCGGACGCCACCTGCGATGGCGAAATGGGCCGCTGCTACTTTGATCCCAGGGGCCTAGACATCGGAGCCTCACTGGCCGGGGCGGGAGCCGTCGTGGTCGGCGGCGGGCTGCTGATCGGCTGGCGAGCAAGCACCACGGAACAAGTGTGTCCACAGTAGGGGGCGGTGTCTCAGATGAAGAACCAAACGTCATGGATCGCGAACTTTGGGCTCCTGTCGATCTGGGGACTCGGGAGCAGCACCGGCTGTAGCTATTTTTCTACCCATGAGTGCGACCGTGACCCCGCCCGCTGCGAGTCGGAATCGCTCCGGCTGCCCGTGATCGAGCGCGACAAAGAGCAGACCCTTCGCATCGAGCGGACCAAGCCATGGCCGAAGACCGGGCAGACCTATGTGCAGTTTGAAGATCCAGTGATCCCGAATGTGGCGCTGTCCGTCGGCGGTGGGCCGTATCCCATCTCGCAAGATCAGCCCACGGTGACGCTCCCTGCGGGGAGGTCGCGGCAGTGCTGGCCGGACCAAGTGACCGTACGCCTGTACACCACCGAGCCGGGCCGCAGCCTGGCCGACTTGGTGGCAGCAGGCGAGCGCAGCGACTACAGCCAAGGAACCGCCACCGGCCAGACCACCATGCGCCAGCCGTTGTTTGCGGCCCAGTCGGTGCCATTGCTGACGGCACCGGTAGGCGGTAGTGTCATGCTGAAGAGCGTCTTTTTCACGAGGGACAACAACCTAGAGCTGCTGTGGACCTTCACGGACAGTGGCGGAACCAATCCAAAGACCCAAATCGATACCCTCTCCATAGGAGCCAGTCCGGTCACCTGGACGATGGGGTCAAGCCAGCCCCAGCACGGTGCGATGGCGTGGAGTGACAAGAACCAGTGGCTTGCCATCCAGAAGACTTGTACGGGAACGGGCCAAGGGCTGGTCCTAAATGGATCATGTACGCCTGATCCCAGCAAAACCATCAGCCCCTATGAGGTGTACTGGCTGGCGGTCGATCGTGCCGCTACGACGGCCTTGCTGCGCACGGTGAACCCCCCTTGGGTGTTGGCTGAGCGTCCTATCAACTCTGGCCCCGGCGTACCATGGTCTCTTCAACAAACCAGTTGGCCGGGCTTGGCGGATTCGACGGTGCCAGCCGGGCTGACGGTGCTGGATTCGCTGACTCCTGGGGACACCTCGCCGCGCTTCCTGACGTGGCAAAGTGGTCAGCCCCTGGCCGCGAGCCTTTGGAATGCAACAAGCAAGGCGCTCGAGACCGATGCTGCGCTTCAGATGGCGCTCCAGAATTTGACCGGGCTGACCGCGCTGCGTGGCGCAGACCTCGATGGGGATGGGCGGAGCGACCTGCTGGCGGCCTTTGGCAAGAAGATCCTCTTGTACTACAACCGCTCGATCCCACAGAACGGCTCGACCCCGCCGCAGGTGAGCTTTGTACCGGTAGATCCCCAGATCTCCGCTTCGATCGAAATCACTGGCGTGGCGGTCACCAAGGTCCAGGGCAAGCCCACGGTGGCCGTGATCGGTCCGAGCACTCCGCAGTTGCAGCTTTGGCAGTCGAGCTGTCCAAGCTGGCCGAACTAATCGGTCGCCTGGGCACAGCCGGTCGGACCATCGCGAGCCTCGGGCTCGCTCTTGGGAAGTCAAAACGGGTGCTGGGCAGCCGAATTGACTTGGTTGGGAAGTCAAAACGGGTGGAGGGGGACCGATTTGACTTGGAGGGGAAGTCAAAACAGGTGGAATGCGACCGATTGGACTTGGG
Organism: Polyangia bacterium; assembly: GCA_044228505.1. Lineage (GTDB taxonomy): Bacteria > Myxococcota_A > Polyangia > Palsa-1104 > JAEUJZ01 > JAEUKA01. The sequence goes on from JBGAUT010000003.1 coordinate 5,451, forward strand.
TGGGAAGTCAAAGCGGGTGGGGATCGGCTGATTCGACTTCGGGGTGAAGTCACATCGCGGGTTTCTGTGGCTAGCCGGGGTGGACGGGCGCGTCGGGCGTGGGCTTTGCTGCCTTTTTGGGGGGGCGACGACTGGCGGCGATCAGCGAGGGAAAGCGCTGGGCGGCTTCTTCGGGCTTGTTTCGGAGCAGCCAGCGGGCCGTGGCGGCGACCTCGTCATACAGGTGAAGGAGCAGCCCAGTGGCTTGGCCGAGACGCTCGCGCTGGGCGACCGGCTGGTCCCGCCGTAGCTCGGAGAAGATCCGCTGGGCCAGCGTGGCGGCGAGCGTCTCATCGGTCGCTTGGTAGAGGTGGCGGTCCTTCTGAAGCTGCATTCGCTCGGACTCATACAGCTTGGCGAGCTGCGCCAGATCCTGCGCCAGGTCGAGATAGCCGGTGCCGGAACGAATGGCCGAAAGCTCTCGGGCGACCGGCTCCTCCTCACCGAGCAGGTAGTCGAGCACCCGCAGCATCCGCGACTTGACGGCGGTCGCCTCGGTCAGTAGATCCTCGGGCAGCTTGGCCAAGTCGCTGCGGGCTTGTGCCGAAGCCAGCTCGGTGCCAGCCAACAGCACCGCTTGCGCGACCAGCGGCAGGTCGATGAGGGCCTGCGGGTTCCACTCACTCTTGGGCAGGCTGGCAAACCGTGCGGTCAGGGCCTTGTCGGCCAGCACCGGCAGGATTTCGGACAGCACCAAGCTGGCTGCGGCGCGTGGGTCGAGCGGCAAGCGCGGCGGAATCGGCACCATCGGCCACCGCGTCAGCAGCGCGGCAAGGTCGGTACTGGCGGGGATTGGACCGGCAGGCGGCGGGGTGACCGGGGACGACTTCTTCGGCGGGTTCGGGGTCTTTTTCATAGGCATGCGCAAAACAAAAGCCCACCCAGACCCGCCTCGCCACCGTAAGTGCCGAATTTCCGTCGACAATTATTTTTTGGGGCAAGCACTCGGATTGTTCCGAGCGAGGGCTTCAATCGCACTCCCTTTGCGGCTTACACTACAGAAGATGGCCGCTTGGCCGCAGGGGAGCCTTTGGTGATGGAACACAAGATGGTGTCGACGTTTGCGGAGCTTATGGCGCTGCTGGAGGCCGAAAACGTGCCATGCCAAGGCGATGCGGCGATGCAGGTGGTGACGTTTCCGGTGAAAAACGGGCCGCTCGATAGCGAGATGATCATCCGCTGGGAAAAGCAGCTCCTTTTGGCGCAGTTCGCGGTGGCGTTTCCATACAAGATTCCGCCGCAGCACATGGCGCTGTGTGAGCACGCGGTGGCACTTGTGAACCACCGGCTGATCATGCCCGCGTTTGGCATCGACCACGACAACCGGCTGCTCTATTACCGGGTGGTGGTGCCGCGTACCGATGACGGCGCGCTGTCGTATGACCATCTGTTCCGGCTCGTCTCGACCACGATTGACACGATGATCGATTTTTACGAGCTGCTCGGACGGGTGATCCTGCAAGGGGAAGCGGTCGAGCCGCTGCTGGAGGAGCTTGGGCCGAAGCTCAAGGCTGCTGTTGCACCGACCGAGACGGCGGCACCAAACGGCAACCTGCCGAGCTAATTTGTGCCCTCACCCTGCTCGCTGACCGGGACGTCGGGTTCGAGGGTGACCGGCTCACCGGGGACTGCGTAGCGCTCACCAAGCCAGTTTGACAAGTCGACCATCTGACAGCGCGAAGAACAGAACGGCGCGAGCTTCATCACCTCGGGGCTGAGGCTCGTCCCATCGCTTTGGGTGGGCAGGGCCGTGCCGCAGATCGGGCAGTAGATGTGGCGGTCGAGCTTGGTCATCGTCCGGGCTCCAGTCGGGTCGGTATGCGTGGCGGTTATTTGGCGGTGAGTGCCTCGGCAGGGGACTGCTGGGCAGCAGCCCGCGCCGGAAACAGCGCACCGAGTAGGCAGATCATCACCGAGAACAGCAGCAGGGTCAGTAGCAGCTCGGGAGGAAACCAGAAGTACGAGCTGGGCTTAAACGGGAAGTCGGGCAGGGCGGTTCGCGACAGAAAATCGATGCCGAGCGCGGCCAGTCGGGAAATCACTAGTCCGACGATGCCGCCGACGAGTCCAATACAGGCCGCCTCACCCAGCAGGAGCAGCATGATGTCACGCTGGCTGGCCCCCACCGCACGCATCACCCCGAGCTCGTGGCGGCGCTCGGCAATGGCGCGGAAGAAGGTATGGGCGACGTTCAGCGCTGCCACCACCAACGTCGACAGCGACACCAGCACAAACAGCGCCGTCATCAAAAGCACCGCCAGCCCCGCTTGCTCGGCCCCGTTGTCTTCGATGCTGTAACCGAGCTTGCGGACCAGCTCTACGACGCGGGTGATGCTCTTACCGGGCTTCACTTGGACGGTCAGACTGGAATATTCCTGGGCCATGCGGTCCCCGGCATACTCAGCATTCCAGCGCCGGACATAGGGAAGTGGCACGGTCAATCCAAACGGCTGGGCACGATCCGATATCCCGACGAGCACGATCTTGCGCTGGCGCGGCTTGCCCGCCTCCCGGCGTGAGATAAACGACTTGCCTAGTTCAGCGGTGGCGGTCATGCCACGGAGCTGCCCGGCGAGAAAACCACTGATCTTGGGCAGCCCATACATCCGCGCAAACGAGCCATTGTAAAACTCCAAGATCGTCGGTGAGACAATGACCGGAATCGGCGGCTCGCACTTGTTGATATCCCAGGAGCAGTACCAGCCCGACGGGCAGTTCTTGTCCTCGGTGCAAAATGGGTTTTTGTCGCTGACGTAGTCTTTGAAGGCCCATGGTGCGGCGATTTCGCTGACGGCTGCTGGGTCAATGCCATCGATCGGTAGGTCGGTATAGATCGATCGGCCGATGAGGCGTTCGCCGCCCCAGCCGCGCACCGGAAAGGCCACCTTCATGCGCGGAAATACCGCTTGCACGTCGGGATGACTCCGCAAGGTGAGGATCATGTCGTCACCAAGCAGCTTGGACCCGCCCAGCATCGCACCGAGTGCCCCAATCGCGCTGTCATCCACCGACGTCTTGGGCGGCACAACCTCCAGTCGGTCCGTCGGAAAGATGCGCTGAAGCACCCGCTTTTGCATGCCCAAAGACAGCGCCAAAAAGAAGCCCAGGACCGAGATCCCGACCGCGATACCGAATACCGACAAGGCAAAGGAACGCGGGGCTCGTCGCAGGCTGCGCAGTAGCAGAGATGACGCTTGGCGAAACCTCATCGGCGCGGCTCCTCGGCAGGGCTGCGGCCTTGCGATCCGCTTTCGCCGCCACCGCCACCACCTCCAAGGATCTGCCCATTTTGCATCTGGAGCAGTCGCGTCGTGGCCAGCGCCACCCGAGGCTCATGGGTCACCAAGATCAGGGTCAGACCATCGCGGTTTAGCTCACCGAATAGATCAATGATTTGCTGTCCGGTGAAGTCATCCAGGTTTCCGGTGGGTTCGTCGCACAGCAGCACTTCGGGTCGAAACAAAAGCGCTCGCGCAATCGCTACTCGCTGCTTTTGGCCACCGGAAAGCTCCGATGGACGGCTGAGCTTCTTATCGGTCAGGCTGACTCGTTCCAGTGCTTGCATGGCTCGCTGCTCGGCTTCACGGCGGGACAGTGGCTCGACCGCAAACGCGTTGGGCAGTAGCACGTTGTCCAGGCAGCTCAGGTGGGACAAAAGATGAAACGCCTGGAACACGAAGCCAATGTGACGGTTGCGTAGGCCGGCCAGCTCGCGGTCCGACAGCCGCGCCAGGTCTTGGCCGAGCAGTGCGACCTGGCCCTCATAGCCACGGTCGAGTCCGCCCATGATGTGCAAGAGCGTTGACTTGCCCGAACCCGAGCGGCCCGTCAGTCCGACCAGCTCGCCGCGCTTCACCGTCAGGTCAATGCCGCGCAGCACCTCGGCATCGGCGTAGCGCTTGCGCAGCCCCGTGATGACGATGCAGTCGCCAGAAGACTTGGCGGGAGACTGACTGGGCCCAGCAGGGCTTGCTTCGGCGGACGGTTCGGCGGACAGCATAAATCGTCAGCACCCATAACACGTCGTCCGCGCTCATGCCTAGCCGCTCCACATGGGGCTGCTAGACCGGCAATAACAGCTGCGTAGGGTGCTGATACACTTGCTTTTTTTCCCTAGCAGGCATTTAAAAGGAACCCCGAACTGGCTGCTGGTGAAAAGGTCGAATTTCTGTCCAGGTCAAGAGATCGAAAGTGCTAACCTATGGCGCCGATCACTTATGGTCCGGCCTTCTGTCTGCAGTAGGTACAGCGGAGCTTACGAATGAGCAACGGACGACATTTTACGCCCCCAACTCCGGCCTTCCGACCAGTGGACCCCTTTGCGCCGACCGTGCCGCGCTCGGCCGAGCGAGTCCCATCATGTGAGGTGACTCGCCCGCTGCCCTCGAAGCCTCGTCCGGTGCGTGTGGACACCTCGAATCGCGATGGCGGGGCAAGCAGCAGCAAGCCGATGCCGCCCGAGCGTCCCGCGATGGCCGATTTGGTCGTCGAATCGAAGGTCGCTGCGTCAGACAAGCACGCAGGGTTGGGCAGGGCCGATAAGAAGACCTCGGCAGCGACCCCGGCGAAGGGCGAACCGGTGGCAGCGGCCAAGTCGGTCGGTGTCGAGCTGAGTGAGCGTCGCAAGGGCGAAGGGCCACCGGATCGAATGAAGGCCATTGCGGCTGCCAAAGCGATGGCCCCGGCGATAGAGGCGGCCCCGGCGCTCAGCAAGTCATCGAGCAAGGTCGCCGAGAAGGCGGCCGACAAGCTGCCCGAAAAGGTCGCTGACAAGAGCGTGGACAAAAAGTCTACCAAGAGCACGCCTGCGGTGGTTGCTGCCAAAGCGACCGCTGCTCCACCGGCGAGCAAGCCATCGGCCAGCAAGGCCGATGACAAGAAAGCCGCGGCCAAGAAACCGGCAGTTGTTGCTGAGCCGGAACCGGCCATCGAGACGCCAGTGGCCAGCAAGGCCGCGAAGTCGACCAAGTCTGCCGGCAAGATTTCGAGCAAGGCGGTTGCGGTCGAAGACGAAGATCTCGATGACAACGAGGAGCTTCTAGAGGCCGAAGAGGCACCGGTTTCGACCAAGTCGAGTAAGTCGGGCAAGAAGGCCATCGCCAAGCTGGAGACACCTGCCAAGGCGGCCAAGCCTGCAAAGACCGAAGAACCCGAGCCAGCGGTATCGAGCAAGTCCTCTAAGTCCGCAAAGTCGTCTAAGTCGTCTAGCAGCGTATCGACCAAGGCAGCGAAGGCCGAAGCACCGGTGAAGGCGGAAGCGCCCGCGAAGGCGGAAGCGCCCGCGAAGGCGGTGAAGGCGGCGAAGCCGGAAGCACCGGCGAAGGCAGCGAAGGCGGAAGCGCCCGCGAAGGTGGATGCGAAGGCAGCGAAGGCGGAAGCGCCCGTGAAGCCATCGGCCAAATCGAGCGCGGCGAGCCCGGTGGCTTCTAGCAAGTCGGAACCATCGGCCAAATCGGCTGGCAAAGCGGCGCGCAAGTCGAGCAAGAGCGCGCCCAAGGTCGAAGTTGAGTCAGAGGCTGAGGCGGAGGTCGAACTCGAAGAAGCACCTGTCGAGACGGCACCCGTCAAAGAGTCTAAGAAGAGCCGGGGCAGCAAGAAGGACGGTGTTCGGACCCTGGGTGCGGGCGAAGAGCTGCGCATCTGCGAGTGGGAAAAGTGTGGCAAAGAGTTCGTCGTCAAGGTCTCGGGACGAACCGCCGTACGCCGCTTCTGCTCGGGCACTTGTCGAGGCCGGGCCAGCGAAGCTCGTACCGGTAAGCGCTAGACGGGCCCCGATCGGGGCGATGCGGTTATGGGTGGCTGAACGGGCGCAGCTCGACCGGCCACGGCTGGTCGGGACCGCCCGGTGGGGTGGCTGCCACGACGACGGGGATTTGCCGAAGCAGCATGGCCAGAAGCGCGACTCGCGGCGGGGTAAGCTCTGCTTCGAGCGCGAGCACTGCGCCATCGCGGGCGGCAAGATAGGCGGCCCGAGCGTAGGCTTCGGCGTTGGCACTTTGGGCAAGGACGAGCGCAGCGCGACGGTCAGCGATGTTGTGAACGATGATCTGGCCGGTGGCTCGCTGCGAGGTGGCTGCTTTGGCGGCAGGACTCGGCGGACGAAAGAGCACTCCGCTGGGCAGAGCGCTGCTGGGAAAACCGGGGGCGGGGCCCTCGCGAACGATGGTTAGCTCAGACAGCTTGCGACCGACCAGCCCGGCGGCGGCACCGGCATCTGGCATCGTCCACAGCATGACCGGCACGCGTGGGGACGACAGCAAAGGCAGCAGCTCGGCAATAGCAGTTGGCGAACTCAGTGCGGGATAGGAAAGACCGGCCAACCCATCGATGACGAGCACCGCATCATGCAGCAGGGCCCGCCGTAGCGAAGACGGCAGCACCTTGTGCGGTTGGGGCTCGGTCATGCCATCAAGTCGGAGCACGGGCCTACCCAGCAGTCGCGCCGGCTTGGACACACACGGTCCATCAAGAAGATAGAGTCCGGGCTGAGTGAGTTCACGCGAAGTCGTCTGCGGCCACTGGATCTGCGGGTCGGGGGCACCGGAGAGGCGCTGGGCCACTTCGACTCGGATGGAGAGCCGTCCATCTTTGCGCAGAACCAGCAGGTCGAGCGTTCGCAGTGGTGCCGAGGGCAGTAACTCGGCGAGCACATCGGGCTCCTCACACTGTCCACGTAGGCACTGAGCCAGCTCGACGGGACGCATGCCACGCGCTCGTTGTCCGAGCAGAAACGCCCCCGCATACAGCAGACCGAGCACGCGCTGCGCCGGGACCGTGAGTGACAGCCGAAAACTGAGCTCGTGAAGTGGGCCAGCCTGCGGAGGCGGGGCCGATTCGGCGGTGGTTAGGCAGCCTTGGGCCCAGCGCGCCAGCTCCCACTGCCACGCCGCCGGGCTTCGTTGGGCATCGTACGCCCGCAAAGTCTGTCGGTGGGGAGCCGTAGGCTGTGGCTGCTGTGACTGCTGTGGTGGACCACCGAGCGCAATTTCTGGGACGAGCGGAACCGCCGTAAACTCGGTTTCATCGCCACTTGCCTCGTGTTCGGATGGCTCGCCAGCGGTCAGTTGGTCGTCCTGCGCTTCATCGAGCGGTTCTTCCTCTAAAGCTCGCGGTGACTTGGCCGAGGTGGCGTCGCTAGCGGCGGTGACTCCGGTCTTGGGTTCCAGTCGGGCGGACTCTGCCTCGGACAGACGGCGAATCAACTTGGACTCGGGGCGCGCATCACGCAGCGCTCGCGCCGAGAGTCGGTTCGCTTCGACCTTGCCGACGGGTGGCTTGGCGGGGCCAGCGGGTGCTCCGACCCGTGACGCGCCGCGTGTTTCGGCCCCCGGCCTGGTGACAGCTTCCCGCGTGGTGATGCGAGAGAGCCCCAGCCGCAACAGGGGTTCCTCGGCATCGTCGATTCGCACCAGCAGCTCGGGCGTCTTGCTGTTCGGGTTCACCGCAAAGCTGAGCGGGCGCGGGCTGTCAGGCGGCAGGTTGATGCGACGCAGGGAACGCGTTGTGATATCGAGGTCGAGAAAGCTAATCGTCTTGTGGTCCTCGAAACCGACCACCAGACGACCGGGGGCCGTCTCCGCGCATAGGCCACGCCCCGGCTGCTCCAGTTCAAACAGCCGTAGCCCGTCAGAGGCACGAAACACTTCGACGCGCATCGGGATCGCGCTGGTGAGTGCCCAGATCATCTTGCCGTCACCCACAAACCCGAGCTGAAGCGGTGCCTGCCGGGTGTTGAGCATTAGCTTGGCCATGGCGCGACGGGTTTGGGCATCCCACACCTCGAAGCCACCGCGCTGTTCGATGAGGATCCGCCGGTCCGGCGTTGCCCCGGCTGAGAGCGCCTCCCCTCGGATGAACAACTTGTAGACGATGATGTCGGTTTCTCTTGGGACGACCAGCTCCGCGCCGGCCCCGGAAGGGGCTACGACGACTCCACCAGGACCACCACCCAGGATCCGCAGCGAGCCCGGCACCCGTACCGCTCGCCCGATCTTGGTGAGCTGTGGCACAGAGATCAGCTCAGCGACGACACAACCGGTGCCACCATCGATTCCTTCTTCGACGGAGAGCTGCATCAGCCGGTCCGACTGAACGAAGAAGATTCGACCCGTCCGCTCGTCTTGGCGCAGCGTCTCTGTCGCTGCAATTCGGGTCGTGGGGCCGTCCGCTTGGGTCAGGTGATAGACCCGCAGCTCGCCACGGGTGAGCTCGGCGGCCCACTTCCCATCGGGGCCTACCACCAGGTCGGGGGCCTCGGGGTGGAACTTTGGCATGTTCGTAGATTATCACGGTCGCAGAGACCGTAAGCGGCGGTCCAGCTTGGTAAAATCGGCAGTGCTGCCCCGACGATTTACCCGCTCTTACTCGTTGCGACAGCGACGGAGTCCTGTCTACCGTCTGGGCATGGAGCTGCTCTGCGATCTGCATGTTCACTCGCGGTTTTCGCGTGCTGTCAGCGCGGACATGGATCTTGGCCACATGTATCAGTGGGCCCAGCGCAAAGGCATTGATGTCGTCGCGACCGGCGATGTCCTGCACCCGGCGTGGCGGGCAGAGATGCGGCAGCAGCTGGTGCCCGCCGATGATGGCCGGGGCGAGGGCTTGTATGAGCTACGGCCCGAGCTGCGTGAATCTCTCGATGAAGCGGTACCACGTTCGTGTCGTCGTCGGGTCCGCTTCATCCTTGCCGGAGAGATTTCGCACATCTTCAAAAAGGATGGTGCGGTGCGCAAGGTCCACAACCTGATCCTGCTACCCAGCCTCGACTGTGGCGATCAGGTGGCCGAGCGACTGCTGCGTCTTGGGTACAACCTTCATTCCGATGGCCGACCCATTTTGGGGATGCCCTGTCGCGACTTTTTGGAGCTGCTGCTTTCGACGGACAGTCGGGCTTATCTGGTGCCTGCGCACATCTGGACGCCGCACTTTTCGGTATTTGGCTCACTGTCTGGATTCGATCGACTCAGCGACTGTTTTGGTGACCTGACGCGGCACATCTTTGCGTTGGAAACGGGGCTGTCGTCGGATCCGGCGATGAATTGGCGACTCTCGGCGCTCGATGATCTGACGCTCATCTCTAGCTCCGACGCACACTCGCCACAAAAACTGGGGCGCGAGCTGACCCGGCTCTGCCTTGGAAATCCCCCGACGTTTGCGGCGCTCCGACGGGCACTTGAGTATTGTTCTCCTGATGAGTTTCTAGGCACCGTCGAGTTTTTCCCGGAAGAGGGCAAGTATCACTTGGACGGCCATCGGGACTGCGGGGTTCGGCTGGAGCCGAGTGAACGGGCTCGTCTGTCTGGACAGTGTCCTCGCTGTGGCAAGCCGGTCACCGTGGGGGTGTTGTCGCGGGTCGAAACGCTCGCCGATCGTCCATTTTCGCCCGAGGCAGCCTTTCGTCCGCCGCGTGCTCGTCCTTATGACAGCCTGGTGCCGCTTACCGAGGTGGTGGCCGACGTGCTGGGTCGGACCGTCGCCTCGGATGCGGTTCAGCGACTGTACTTTCGACTGCTCGACCAAGTCGGCCCAGAACTGCATATCCTGCGGTCGGCCACGCCCGATGAGCTGCGTCGAGCTGCCGACCCACTGCTCATCGAAGCGCTGCTGCGAATGCGACGGGGTGAGCTGCGAATTGTCGCGGGTTTCGACGGAGAATATGGTCGAGTCGGGCTCGTTACAGAAAGTGAGCGTGACCACAAAGGTGCTTCGCTGCAGATGGGCTTATTCGGATGACCAACGAGCCGTCCGTTTGCGCCTCAGGGCTCGAAGACCAACCGTGGCTCGCCGGTCTTTCCGAGTCGCAGCGCCAGGTCGCAACGTACCACGCAGGCCCTCAGCTTGTGACGGCGGGGCCCGGCTCTGGCAAGACCCGGACACTTTGTGCGTGGATCGTCGAGCTGATTTGTAGCGCAGCGGCCCGTCCAGACGAGATCTTGGCGGTGACTTTTACTCGTCGCGCAGCTGCCGAGCTTCACGAGCGGCTGTCAGGGCTTCTCGGCGCTCAGACGGACCCACTTCTGATTGGCACGTTTCATCGACTCGCGCTGCGGCTGGCCCCGCTACCGCCGACCTTGCAAGTTGCACAGGAGAGCGAGCGGCTCCAGCTCATCGAACAAGCCAGTGTTGGCAGTGGCAGCCGCAAGAGTCCAGCGGGCTTGCTGTCTCTGCTGTCGCTGCGCAAGGGGCAGTATCCCGATTACCGAGAGCGGCTACAGTCCGGCGAGCTACTTCTGCCCACCGAAGAGGTCCAGGTTTTTCGTCGCTATGAACAGCTTCTTGCCGAGCACGGACTTGTTGATCTCGACGATCTGTTGCTGCGGGCACTGGGCGCGTTGAACGAGGGCCGCGCATGTCGATCATTTCGCTTCGTGGCCGTTGATGAATACCAAGATGTCAGCGCGACGCAGCGTGCTTTGGTGGTTCGACTCGGTCAGTCCGCGACGGTGCTCGCGATTGGCGATCCCGACCAAGCGATCTATGCGTTCCGAGGCGGTGAAGTGCGCCACTTCCGAGGATTTGTCGACGATTTTCCCGGTTCGGTGTCGCGGTTTCTCGTGGACAACTATCGCAGTACCCCACAGATCGTGATGGCTGCTGCGGCGGTGATCAGCGGTAACTCGCAGCGTACGGCCCCACCACCGAGACCGCAGTTGCCGGCCGGTTCGTCGCTGCTGCTGTGGCGCAACCTGAGTGTATTTGCGGAAGCCCAGCGACTGATCCGTGAGATCGAGTGTCTGGTCGGCGGAACCAGCTTGCTGTCACATGATCGTCGTCAGACCTCGTCGTGGCGATCCGGAGACTATGGCTTTGCCGACATCGCGATCTTGACCCGCACCGTGGCCAGGGCGGATGCCATCGCCAGCGCGCTGGGCGAGGCGGGGTTGCCGTATTCACGTCCCAGCCAGGCTCGTCCGCCCTTGGCACCATCCGGCCAGCCGGCCATCGAGCGCTGTGAACCGGTCTACGAGGGTGATCAGCTCGAAGATCAGCGCATTGCGGTGCTGACGCTGCATGGTGCCAAGGGGCTGGAATTTGCGGTGGTGTTTCTGGTCGGACTCGAAGCGACGCAGCTTCCTGGGCCAGGCCGTTCAGACGAAGAGCGAGAGGAAGAGCGCCGGCTGTTTTACGTGGGAATGACCCGGGCCAAGGAGCTGCTCTATCTGTCCTATGTCGAGTCACCTACAACGGATTCCGCGGCTCGCTTCGACGGCGCGCCCAGCCCGTTTTTGGCTGAGGTGCCGATCGAACTGTTGACCGCCGAACCTGCGCCGAAGAAACGTCGCCCGAAGCCGCAACTGCGCCTGTTCTGAGCCGGTCTCGCCTTACGTCGTACGGCGGATGAAGCCTCGGAGCGCGTCCCGTCGTTCGTCTCGGCTGTCCCGTCGTAACTCGCGGACTGATTGGCGCTGGTCGTCGCGAAGCTGGCCTCTTTGTTCGCGCAGCTTGCGGCCCTCGCCGACTGCCGCTCGCTCGACGCGAGTCGATGGCGTTCGACCCTCGCCACGTTCGATTCGAAGCTCAGCTCGGGCAGCCATTCCCGCGCTGCGCAGCTCGGCTCGGAGGGCGGTGCGATCGGCTCGTCCGCTTTGGCTCTGGTCGGCCAACTGATCTTTGGCGGCCTGAGCCACAGTAGGCTGCGGTCTTGTCGCAGGTTCCTCGCCAAATCCCGTGCTTGCGACAAAAAGCAGCCCACAGGCAAACAAAGCAGAGAGTTTGAGCGACATGTTGATTCTTCCTCTGTCTACAGCCACTACCGGTTCTGACTGACTAGACGACAACGCAGCCGACTTCGTTCCGAGCATACCGCGAACCGTGGTTGGCGGTCGCCCCTGCGCGAACTCAGCCGTGATCCGAGGCACGCTCTGGATGCAGGATGACCTCGGTAATCTCTGATTCTGAGGCCAGGCGCATGGGTGGGCCCCAGTAGCCGGTGCCAGCGCTCACGTAGATCTGTGCATCGCCGTGCCGATGTAGACCATAGACGTACGGCTGCTGGAGCCGCACAAAGTAACCCCACGGCCACAGCTGACCGGCGTGGGTGTGTCCCGATAGCTGTAGGTCGACGCCAAGCTGGGCCGCCTCTGTAATCGCCGCAGGTTGATGCGCGAGCAGTACCGCGACCCGCTTTGGATCTCGACCGAGCAGCGCTTTTGGCAGGTCCGGGCCATGTCCCGGGAATACCGCTGCGTGATAGTCATCCACCCCAACCAGATCGATGCCTAGCTCGCTGGCCCCGCTACCCGCAACCGGCTGCGGATGGAGGGTGACTCGTTCATTGCGCAGCACTTGAATGCCGAGCCGCCGCAGCTCGGCAAGCCAGCTATCGACGCCCGAGTAGTACTCGTGGTTGCCGGTGACGAAGTAGACACCGTGGCGGGCCTTTAGCTCCCGGAGTGGCGCGACGTGCGGGCCGAGCTGGGCGACGCTGCCATCGATGAGATCGCCGGTAATCACCACCACATCTGCTGCCAGTGAGTTGACCCGTGCCACAACTTCCGTTAGCCAGTTTCCATCGAGCGTTGGGCCAATGTGGACGTCGGTAAGTTGGACAATTCGGAAGCCGTCCAGCTCCTTCGGTAGCTTGCGCAGCTCGACCTCGATCCGCTTGACGCCGACCTTGCGCATCCCAATCGCCACTGCGCAGCCCGACAGCGTCGCCGCCCCACCCAGCGCCAGGACGTCCACCACCCGGCCCAGCCAGGCGCGTCGCGAGTCATCGATCGGCAGGGTAGGGGCCAGCATCGTCCCGAGCCATCGCAGCAGATCGACGATCCCGAACACCACCGAAGACAGCGCCAGCACACCGAGCCAGATGTAGCTTACCCACAGAAACGGCGACGCTACGCTGCGCGACACCGAGCGACTCAGTGGAAAGCTTAGCCACAGCAGGGCAAACAGCGAGATGAGCACTGCTTTGAGGAACCGTTGCTCGCTCAGGCCCAGCAAAAGGCCCCGCGAGATTCGTAGGTACACGTAGTAGTGCAGCCCACACAGAGCCAGCGTCATGATCGAAACAAACAGCACGGTTCGCAGAATCGGCATCGAGAGTCTTTAGCCTCACCAAAGAGCTTAGATGTTGCCAGCCTCTCCCTGCATTCGAAATGGTCGAGATCCTGAGGGCCGGCTTTGGAACAAGTTTTTTAGGGTTTCGACACGATACGTCGACCGGCATAATAGGACCGGCCTGCCGCGTATGTGGCTGCTTGCCAAGGAGCTTCCATGAGCGATGTGAAACCGCCGACCCAGTTTATTAAGCTCGACACCCGCGACACGACGTCGGTGAGCACGACCTACTACGCTGCCTGTCGCGACTTCGAAAACGGCAAAGGGGGCAGGGCGGTACTGTTCGTCACCGGCACCGACTTGATGACTGGGATCGCCAAGGCCAAGGTGATGTTCGTGGTCGAGCTGGGCAAAGGCCAGAGCATCCGTGACTACGTCCAAGAGCGCATCGCCGAGGTGACTAGCTCTGAAGAGCTGCTGGCCCGGCCCGAGTTTGAGCAGATTGATCCGGGGAATTACGCAGGTGATTTCGCTTTCCTCGGGCAAATGTTAGAGATTCAGTAGTCGGTACGTCCTTAGGACATTTCTCATGCAGCAACTGAAAGAGTTTTTCGAGCAGGGCGGGTTCTTCATGTACGTGAACCTGCTGTGCTCGGTCATCGTGGTGGCGCTGATCGTCGATCGGTCGCTTTTCTTCTTGGGGAAGGGGGCGGTCAATGCTCGCGCATTCCTCGAACAGCTACGCAAGCTGCTCACGGCTGGACAGCTCGAAAAGGCGCAGCGCCTGAGCCATTCGTCCGATGCACCGGTTGCCCAGGTTGCCCGCGCCGGACTGGCCAAGCTGAAGGGTGGCGAAGCAGCAGTCTCGACGGCGATCGAAGAGGCGCTGACCGATGCCAACCCGGAGCTCAAGAAGCGGATTGCGGTGCTGTGGTCGCTGGCCAACATCGCAACGCTGCTCGGACTCCTTGGTACCATCAACGGTCTGATCGGTGGCTTTGCGGCGATCGGTAAGGCCGCAGCCGATCAGCGCAGCACGATCCTGGCGACGCGGATCTCCGAAGCCATGAACAACACCTGGCTCGGTCTGGCGATTGCCGCCGTGTGCATGATTGGTCACTTGTTCCTATCGGCGGCGAGCAAGAGCAAGCAGCAAGAGCTAGAGAGCTTCGCGCTGCGGCTCGAAAACCTGCTGTTCGACCTCATCGCGAATCCACCCGCGCCGGCTGCTGAAAAAGAGAGCCGTGACGGGGGACGTCGTCGTGATGGCGGTCGCCGTGATCGCTCCCGCGACGTCGAAGACGACGACAACGACTAAGTCAACATCCCACCAGATGTACTTCCTAGAGCGGTAAAAATGACTATACAGAGGCTGCGCTTCCGTCTGCGGAAGCTTCGCGAGCACGGGGAAGAGTTGGCGGAGGAGTCCGTCGAGCTGAACCTTGTTCCGTACCTCGACATTGTCATGAACCTCATCATGTTCTTGCTGGCGACGATCACGTTCCAAGCTTCGCTCGCGAGCATCAACATCAACCTGCCGACGTCCTCGGTGGCGACGACAGCCCCAACGACCGCCCCCAAGCCCGAGCTGAACCTGACGGTGTCGATTACCGAGAAAGGCTATACGCTGGCGACCTCGGGGGCGGTGCTGTTTCGGGGCTTTTCGCTGACCGCCCAAGGCGTGGCGCAGACGACCACCGAGCTGCCGACCGTGCCCCTTGCGGCGGACGGCAAGCATGACCTGGCGGCACTCACCCAGCTTCTGCTTCAGTTCAAGGCGCTGTATCCCGAGGAGGACCGCGCCATCATCACCGCGACCCCGCAGATTCCCTACGAGCTGCTGGTGGCAACGATGGATGCGATGCGGCAGAGCGCAGCGACCGGCAGCGAAGAAGGCAAGCTGCTGTTTCCTGGCGTGCTGCTTGGCGCGGGGGTGAACTGATGGCGGTCAAAGAAGTCGATCGCCGGATGGCGCGCAAAGCGATCTGGAAGCTCCGTCGCAAGGTCGAGGATGAGGCCGAGGAGATCAACTTCCTCAACATCATGCCGATGATGGACATGATGACGATCCTGCTGGTCTTTTTGATCAAGCAGTTCTCGGTCCAGCAGCTTGCTGTCAGTCAGCCGACCGGGCTTCAGCTTCCGGCCTCGACCGCCAAACGGCAGCCGCAGCCCGCCGTCAACATCACCATCACCCAGAATGCGATCGTGGTCGAAGACGACGCCGTGGTCGAGGTAAAGAGCGGCGCGGTCGACGCCAAGTGGAAGACCCAAGGCCAGCAGGGTTACGCCATCGATCCCATCGTCAGCGCCCTGTCCAAGCACCGCACCCGCCTGTCGCGCCTCGCGCAGATGCAGAACCAGACCTTCGACGGCATCGCCATCATCATGGCCGACCGCCGCACGCCCTACCGTCTGCTCACCGAAGTCCTGTACTCCGCCGGCCAAGCCGAGTTTGCCAACTACCGCCTGATCGTGATGCAAAAAGGTCAGTAGGACGGGGATATCCGGCGGGGATCAGCCCCCCACCAGCGATTTGACTTCGCGTCCAAGTCAAATCGGCTGTGCTGCACTCGTTTTGACTTCGCGTCCAAGTCAAATCGGCTGTGCTGCACTCGTTTTGACTTCGCGTCCAAGTCAAATCGGCTGCGCCGCACTCGTTTTGACTTGAGTGGCGCAGGTATACTTCCCCCATGGCTATGTCCGGCCCCCGCGAATCCTCGCAGATGGTCTCCGAGATCAACGTCACGCCTCTCGTCGACGTGATGCTTGTTTTGCTGATCATCTTTATGGTCGCCGCTCCGATCGCGACCACTGGTGTCCCCGTTGTGCTGCCCAAGGGGGAAACCCAGTCACTCGACAGCGAAGACGCCAAGATCATCCTTACCATCCCGGCCAGCTTTCCCAAGGATCAGATCGTGTACTTGGGGAAGAACCCGGTGCCGTTTGCCCAGCTGGAGCTCAAGCTTCGTTCCAACGACAAGCTCCAGTCCGAGCGCGAGATGTACATCCACGCCGACGGCAGCTTGCGCTACCAAGACGTGATTACGGTGATGTCGCTGGCCTCAAAGGCTGGTGCCGATAAAGTGGGGCTTATCACCGATCCGATGTCGAGCCGCGAGGAGACGGAGCCGTAGCGATGTCGACGTCCGAGGTCAAAGTCGAGACACCGATCCTCACCGAGGACCGACCGGGTTCGCAGCGGCACAGGCCGGTGGACCGCCGAGGGCTTGTCGCTGGGCTGTGCCTGACCCTGCTTATCAACGGCGGCGGCTTGCTTCTGCTGTGGCGCTCGACCCGTCACGCCGATAAGCCGCGCCTCACCGGGCCCGAGATATTTGTCGATGTGAAGCTGCTCAAGTTTGGTCGCAAGCGCGATCTGTCGTTCCTTCCGCACGTCGAGACGACGCCGCGCACGGCCGACAAGAACAAGATCAAGCTGGCGCAAGATCCCGATAAGCCCAGCGTAAAGCGCGAGGACAAGAAGCCCGATGCGCTGGCCAAGCTGACCGATCTGACCAAAAATCTCCGCGCCGATGACGACGAGCGAGCGACCCGCGAGGCCCTCGAAGAGGGCGATCCGAACGGCGTGCGCGGTGGTACGGCAAATGAAGCCGCTGGTGATCCCTATCTGCGCGAGATAGTCGCGGCAGTGCTCGAGCGCTGGACCGTTCCGACCATGCTCAAACCCGAGGAGCTGGCCAAACTGCAGGCCGCCGCTTGTCTGACCATCGACGATGACGGCACGTTGCGCGCCTTTCGCATCGTCGAGCCCTCGGGGAATGCGATGTTTGATGGAAGTTTGAACGCGACGCTCGGTACGCTAAAGACGCTGCCGAAGCCGCACGGACGCTTCGCCCAAGCGGCTCGCACCGGACGACTGTGCCCGGTGTTTTCAAAACAGTAGGCTGTCCAAACGAGCTATTCCTCGCGGAGGCGGATGGCGCGGGTCGGGCAGAACTTCTGGGCGGCGCGAACTTTGGAATCGAGTGGAGCGGTGAGTGCCACGTCATGGAGCGCGACCTTGCCGTCTTCTCCGATGTAGAACACCTCGGGGGCTTCACCTACACAGACGGCGTGGCCTTGGCACAGATCCTTGTCGAGTAGCACCGTGAGCTGTCTGGGCTTTGCTTCATCGCTGGCCGGAGCCTGTGCGGGGGCCGCGCCTCCTGCCGGGGTGTGAGCCACCGGACACTGCCCTTTGGCGGATGCAGCGGTCGGGTTTGGCTGTGGCGCAGCGTGCGCGACCGGACATTCGCTGGGATTTCCGTTTGCTCCGGCCTGTGCGGACGCTCCCAGTTCATCGGCGAGTTTGGCGAGAGCCGTGGCACCAGCGATCGTGACGGAGGGCGAAGCACGACGCCGATACCGCAGTCGGCACGGCACCTTGGGTCCAACGACCAGCCCATGGAAGTCGGAGGCGATCGGATCACCGGCCAGCTCGAACTCGTACTGCCCGAGCAGCAGGGCAAGGATTGCTTTGATCTGGAGGATTGCGAACGCGTTGCCCAGACACTTGTGACGACCGCCGCCAAAGGCAATGTACGCGAAGTCCCGCTTGTCTTCTTCTCTCGGTGGTGCAAAGCGATCCGGATCGAATGTTTCGGGGTTTGGGAAGATGTCTGGAATGCGGTGCGATACCGTTGGCGAAACCAGAATCCAGGTGCCTTTGGGAATCAGCCATTCCTTGAACACAAAGTCCTTTTGCGCGACCCGGACCAGCATGAACAAGGGAGGATGGAGCCGCAGCGATTCTTTGACCGCGTTTTCGATGAAGGTCAGCTCGCGGAGAGCCGCGTGATTGACGGCGCGACCTGCGGCAAATACGCGATCCACTTCTTCGATGGCACGCCGCAGTGACTGCGGATTGCGCAGCAGCTCGATCATCGTCCAGGCGGTGGTTACCGAGCTGGTGTGGTGTCCGGCAAACATTCCGGCGAGGAGGAGTCCGGTGATCTCATCTTCGCTGAGGTTCCGTCCATCGGAGTAGTGCGCATCCATCAGCGTCTGAAGGAAGTCTTCGCCAGTGCGCTTCTCTCGCCTTCGCGCTTCGGTGATGCGGCTGATCATCTCGACCAAGCGGACGCGGGCACGGTCTCTGCGGATGAACGAAGGAATCGGTAGATGCGCGTTCAGATAGGCGAGCGGAGTGACTCCCATCTCTAGGTCGTGATAGACCGACGCAAACTCATCGTTCATTCCTTCGCGGAACTCCCGGCCGAGCAGACAGCGGCTCGATGTGAAGTTGGTGAGCACGCGACAGAACTCGACAAAGTCGAGCGTTCCTTGATCGCCCCAGCCGCGCACACTCTCTTCGGTCTCCAGGACCACTGCCTCGCCATAGGTGCGCATCCGCTTGTCCTTGAGCGCGGGCAGCAGCATCTTAAACTGCTCTGCTTGCTTGTCCGGCGGGGCATCGTAGACGATTCCCTTTCCGAACACCGGCGTCATGATCTTGTACGCCTCCGCAGGACTTAGCACCGTATCGGGAGCGCGGAACACCGCCTCATGCGCATCGGGTCCAAACACCGCCACCATCTTGCGATGAAAGACATTGAGTCCGGCGATCTCGCCATGTTCGCGATGGGCGCGGAACAACAGTTCAATCGCGCCGGTCACAAACTCCGAAGCATGACCGAGCACGGGTAGGCCACCGCTCAGCAGGGGTGCCAGCTTCAGCCCGGATGGAACGTCGATCTTGCGGTCGCGTCCCATGGCTCGTCCCAAGGCGCGATCGACCAAGTTCAGTACTTGCATAGGTTTACCTTATTCCGTGACGCGGGGGCCCAGGTTCTTTTCATCCGCAGTGCCGAGCAGCCGATCAAGCCACACAAAGTTCGGCGCGAAGTTTCGATTGAACCGTCGGTGATGGCGATCGTGAAAGCTCGCACTGACCAAGAACGGCAGAAAGCGGCTGGGACGCCATGGGAACTGGTATCCACAGTGAACCGCCGTTGCTTGGAGCTGCTTTACCACCACCCAAATCAGCAGCGTGGACAGATGCGGACGCAGAATCAGCATCGGGAGCACGGTGCCAAAGCCGGTGAAAATCGTTTCCGCAGGATGGGCATAGCTCGATGCCATTCCAAACGGAGTCATGTAGTGGTGATGCAAGTAGTGGATGTTGTCCATCGCCCAGCGGATATGAAGCGTCCGATGTGCGAAATAATGCCAAGCGTCCTCCACCACCAGACAGAACACCAGGGACAAAAGGACCGTGGTTACACTCGGCAGCGGCAGACTCGTACTGATTCCCAGCCACACAAACAGCGGATAAGACGCGAAGGTGAGCGGAATCTCCGAGATCAGCTTGTTGCGCACAGAGTGACGGATGCAGCGCCAGAACTCGACGGTGCCGTTGTGGTGCTGCTGAATCTTGTACTTGCGCAGGGATGGAATCGAATCGAGCCACAGACAGAACAGTCCGCTGCCGAGCCACACCAGGTTCACCACAATCGTCGGCCAGAGCGCAAACAGCGTGAAGTTCGACGAACCCGAGACGAGCTTTTGCCAAAGTGCTTCCATGGTCGCTGGTTCCACAATCAAGTGGCGGTCTTATATCAGAAGCGGCTTGCTGCGGATCGCGGAACGGCAGCAGAATCGACGACTGTTACCGGATTGGAATGGTTGGCAGATGCCGTCGGTGTGCAGTTCCGCACGGTGTGGTTGGCAATGCCGTGCGGATGCGGTGGGATGAGTGCGGAATCGCCCACTGTAGAAGTGGTGACAAACAGTACGTTACGGGGCTTTGCAGATACCTTCGTAGTCTACCGACACGCCATTTCCATACGCTACGCAGCGGCTCGAATACGTCTTGCCATCACAGCCGCAGACCGGCATGTAGATCGTGGGGCAGATGCTGGGCTGCGTTTGACAGGTTCCCGGTGCATCGGCGCGCCCACAGTTGGCGGTATCGGGACGCTGACAGAACAGGCCGGTTTCACAGTCCATTGGGAGTCCCCGCGATCCGCAGCTTTCACCGAGCTTGCCAAGTCGCGGTCCAGAGGGAGTAAACGGAGTATACGCTTCGCTGACCGTCCATACTTGCCGGCTGCCGCTCGTGCTGAGCACTCCTGCGGTCAGGACTCCTTCTGGCTTGCTCCGGATCGCCGCGAGCAGCTCGGTAGAAAGAGCAGCCGGAAAGCGCGTTGCATCAAACACCAGGCTGTGCGACTTCACCGACCCGCTCTTATTCAAATAGGAATGCTGAAACGTGGCGCAGGCTGGACACGCCAGCGGCAGTTCATTCGAGCGCACAAACGTCCCGCTGGGCTTCGACAGAGCCCGGGCATTCCACGCTTCAAGAACTACCAGTTTGTCGTAGGTCTTGCCGCCGATGGGAGCCGTCTTGCCGATGGTTCCGCGCAGCAGTGCCTGGCCGTTTTGCACATATCCGGTGAGCTTGTCCTGCGAGGCTCGATCGAGTTTGAGCGCGCTGTAATCAAACTCCAGAATCCGACACTCTGGCTGGGCGGTTCCGTCCGAACAGACCGTCGTCTTCTGGTTGACGCGAGCCGTGAAATAGCCGCCGCACAGCGGATACACACAGCGCCGCGTATCCATGTGAGTCACGATATAGTAGGTCGAGTTCGGAAGCGCGGTGAGATCGTTTTGCTGCTCTGCGATCTGGCTGTCGTTGGCGGTTTCCTCGACGAGATCGGCGGGGTCTGGGGCGCAGGCGGCTGTACTACAGAGCGCGGACAGAAATAGGGACAGTAGGGTCTTGGACATAGGCTCCTCCTAGAGGTGACAATCAGCATTCATTCGATCACCTGACTCGGTGACAGACGACTGACCTACAAGCAACGTAGTCACGAAGAGGAGAGGCAGTCAAGTTCCCATTACTTAGATACCCGCGCTCTTGGCACACTCGGGAAGGAGTCCAGCCACACGACAGTTGTCCCGATGGTGGTCGGCCATCTCGGGCACCTCTGCGGCGCGTGGAAGTGGTAGCGCCAGCGCAGACTGAAGATCCGTGGTGTTGGCACACGCTGCCAGAGCATCCAGATACTGTAGATCCGCTAGTGCAATGGTGCGCGCTTCCTTGACAGTGAGCGGTCGCCCATGACCAGGGAGTACCCAGCGTGTGTCAGTCAGCAGCTCGAGCAGTTTGCGTAGCGTGGCGCGATAGGCGGCCAGATCAGAGACAAAGGGAATCTCGCAGGGAGACAGATAATCTCCGACGATGAGGAGCCCATCTTGGGCGAACCGGAGAGCGAGCCCGTCTTCGCTGTGACCGGGAAGTTGTAAGACGTCGACCTGCGTGCTCCCGAGCCGAACGGAGTCACCTTCTCGAAGCCCATGCAGCTTGCCAGGCGGAGGCCACGCGAGCGGTGCACTGCGATCAACGTACCACTTGCGATCGAAGTCCTGTGCTTCGCGGAGGTTCTTCTGGGCGGACTCTGTTTGGTTCACGATCGCCTCGCTGAGCCGCTGACTCATCAGCACTTCGCTATCCGGAAAGCTGCGCCAGCCGCTGACGTGATCCCAGTGCCCATGGGTGAACACCACTTGGATACGGGCACCCGGTTCACTGACCATTCCGCGCAGCTCGACCAGCTCGCGTGGGAAGTAGCCAGGATCGATGACCAGTCGCTCATTTCCGTCGGAAACGACCGCACTCACGAGCTGCCAAATGCCACTGACTCGTACTTGCCACAAGATGCTCATGAAGTCCTTCCTATCAACCTGTTACGGAGATTGCCAAATCGACCGATCATCGATTCCCGACCAGATTCCAAGCGACTCCCAATCACTGAAGGGACTGCATCCCGATTCGTAAAAAGCGCACGCGACCTGTGTTGAGCGGACTTGTGGGTGTGTTTCGATCGATTGCAGCGTGGATGTCGCAGATTGGGGCTTGCCTAGTCCGGCCTACCTTTGGTCTTCTTCTACCACCTTCGCCCACGCGGGGGGCTCTAGTCGGAGGAAGGTCGTCTATGTCTCGTCGGAAATCGTACCTACGCTGGCTCACTGCGTCGTCTCTGCTCTCTGTCGCGTTGTCGTCGTCCATCGCGACTGCGGCTGAAGACCCGACCCAGGCTGCCAGTCCGGCCCAAGTGGCCCCTCGTGCGGGAACTGATTCGACCGGTGGTGGCGCGGCGGGTCCGGACTCGGCCAGCGGAGCGCGCAAGGCGTCGGCTCATAGTCAGTTTGGTGCATCGGGAAGTCCGCCACCCGCATCGGCGACTGCTACCGGCTTTGACTTCGGCAGCTATGGTCGGGTTGGCATTGGCAGCGATCTGCGGGGTCACAGTGGCCATGCGGTCAACGTCGTCTCTTTTGGTTCCCGTCTCGAAAAGCCCGCCTACCTTGAGCTTAACTTCTATTACGGCGGCACGATTGGCGACGACCCGGACAAGCGCTGGCGGGTGGTGTTTGTGCCGGGCTATTCCGGCGACCTGTTTCATGCCACCGGGAACTTTTCGCAAAACTTCGCGATTCGGAATGCCTACGCCGAGGTCGAAAACCTGGGAGTGCGTGGCCTGTCGCTGTGGGCTGGCTCGCGGATGTATCGGGGCGACGATGTCTACTTGCTCGATTTCTGGCCGCTCGACAACTTGAACACCGTGGGTGGTGGTGCGGCCTATTCGTTCAATCAGAAACGAACGCTGCTGCAGCTTCAGATCGGGATGAACCGACTTGCCGATTGGTATCAGTTTCAGCAGATCCAAGTCCCGGCGCGGCGACTTCCATCGTCAACGACGGTGCTGAGCCAGCAACCAGCGACGACGACTGTTACCACGCTGGATCGTCAGCGACTGGTATTGTCTGCCAAAGCCACGCAGTTTGTGCGCGCACTCGACCAGCTTCCGAACGGCAAGATCATCGTCTACGGAGAGTTCCACTACCTACCAAAGGGTGAGCGTCAGCCGGAGATGGTGGGTCTGCCGCCGCAGCCTCTGTCCGACGATTATGGCTATGTGCTCGGAGCGCAGCTTGGCGGCTGGCTCCGCAGCTTTGTGTTCGCCAACCTGTTCTTTCGTCACGCGGGCGGACTGGGCGCATTTGGCGATTTGGGCCGACCATTTGGCTTTGGAAGCGATGAGAGAGTCTGGGGTGCGACCGAAAACACACTGGCTCTGTCGGGCAACTACGAGTCCCAGAACATAGGCATGATGGTGGGCGGCTACTTCCGGAAGTGGAGCGACGCCAACAAGGCGGAGGACAGCGGCTACAGCGAAGGGGCGCTGGCGGTTCGTCCGACGGTGTACTTTACCAAGTACATCCACACGGCGGTCGAGCTTTCCTATCAGATTCGTCGTCCGACCACCGTCGATCAAGACACCACCCGGTACATTCGTCCGATGGTGGCGCGGGCGAGCATCATGCCGATTGTGGCCCCTCTTGGACGTGGCACCTACTCGCGACCGTTTATTTACGGGCTCTATACCCTGAGTTGGCTCAATGCCGACGCGCAGTACTATCTGTTCGAGCCGCAGGATGTGCGCGCCGGGCGTTCGATTGTTCACTACCTTGGCCTGGGCGTGGAGTGGTGGTTCAACAGCTCCTATCGGTAGTCGGGCGATTTCATCTGGTAAGAAAAGAGAGCCAGGAATCGTTCATGTCTTGCAACTAGCGACTCCTCTTCTTTGTGACGCGGCGGTGGGCGGTGCCACTGTGCGGAGCGCTGGTCTCTAGGTGTTGCCGGGCATCCTGGTGGATATCTGCAGCGGTCTGTTTGGCGGCGCGGAGGAGCCTATCGCGCAGCCAGCTATGGGCCGGATCTGCGTCGAAGCGGGGGTGCCAGACCATGCTGAGCGCATACGGACGCAAGGGAAGGGGCGGCGGTAGTAGTCGCAGTCCGAGCGGCTCCGCAAACAGGTTGGCGACGCGCTCGGAAACGGTGACGATGTAGTCGCTCTGAGCGACCAGATACAGGGCACTGTGAAAATAGGGCACCGCACGGGCGACTCGTCGGGACAGACCGCGCTCACTGAGCATGTCATCGACGTAACCGCCGGGCTTCCCGCGAGGTGCAATCTGGATATGGTCAAGCTTCACAAACTCGTCGAGCGTAAGCCGCTTGCCAATCTGCGGATGATCCTTGCGCACGGCGCAGACAAAGCGATCGGTTAACAGAGGTCGGAGTCGCAGCTCCGGCAGGAGCGTTCCGTAGATTCCGATGGCCAAATCCGCAGTCCCATCACGTAGCAGCGCGGCGTCATCGGGGGTGTTTGGCAGCATCCGTAGCTCGACGTGGGGCGATTCCTCGGCAAGCAGACGATCCCAAGAGGCCCCGAGGACGGTGAGCACATAGTCCGTAAGTAGGACGACGAACTTGCGCTGGAGCTTTGCGGGAACAAAGGGCTGCTCGGGTTCAAGGACTCGCCGGGCTTCGGCCACCAGGGCTTGGACTTGGGGACGGAGCGTCTCGGCGCGAGGGGTGAGCACCATCCCTCTACCGGCGCGGACCAGGAGAGGATCGGCGAGTCGGTCGCGGATTCGTGACAGGGCGTGGCTCATGGCGGGAGTGGAGAGGCCGACGCGGCGTGCGGCTTTGGTGACACTCCCTTCTTGGAGTAGGGAGTCTAGCGCCAACAGGAGTCCGAGATCGAAAGGTTCCATTTGATGCAATCTATGCTGCTTCTAGATTTCGCCAAGTGGAACGATGAACTCTGTCTGCTCGCTGAGGATTCTGGGTCGTCTGGGAGCCGGGGTTTGATTGGTCGTTGCCGAGGGTCGATTGGTCGTGGTAAGCCTTGCGGCAATGTTAGAGACGCTAAGCAAAGGCTTTCGCCTCGCCCGAGAGAAGCTGACTGGGCAGGCCGAGCTATCTGAGGAAAACATCGAGGCGGCCCTGCGCGACGTGCGGATGTCGCTGCTCGAAGCAGACGTGGCGCTGCCGGTGGTCCGCTCGTTTTTGCAGCGGGTCAAAGACAAGTCGGTCGGTCAGATCGTCAAGCTGCGAGCCAAGGCAGAGGTTCCGTCCGACGGAAAGTCGGGCGAAAAGAGCCTCAAGTCGATGGAGGTTACGCCGGACTGGCACTTCATCAAGATCTGTCAGGAAGAACTGACGGCTCTGATGGGGAACGCCGAAGGCGGCCCGACGGAGTTTAACTGGGCGAAGAAGGGTCCGACGGTCATCATGATGGTCGGCCTGCAGGGCTCGGGCAAGACCACCACCGTCGGAAAGCTGGCGCGCTGGCTGCATAAGATTCACAAGCGGAAGCCGCTCCTCGTCGCCGCAGACGTGTATCGTCCCGCCGCCGTGCAGCAGCTTCAGGTCATCGGCGACAAGCTTGGGATGACGGTGTTCACCGGCGACGGCAAGAATCCGGTCGAGATCTGCGACGAAGCGTACAAGTACGCCTACACCAAGGGCTACGAGGTGGTGCTGCTCGACACCGCCGGGCGACTCGCTATCGACGAGCCGCTGATGAAAGAGCTCGACCAGATCAAAAGTCGGGTAAAGCCCCAGGAAGTGTTCCTGGTCGTCGACTCGATGATTGGTCAGGATGCGGTCAATACGGCGCGGACGTTCCATGAACGGGTCGCGACGACCGGCTTTATCCTGACCAAGCTCGACGGCGATGCGCGTGGTGGCGCGGCGCTGACGATCCGGGAAGTGACGGGACAGCCGATCCGTTTCCTCGGCGTGGGGGAGAGCCTCGACAAGATCGAGGAGTTCCGCCCCGAGGGACTCGCGAGCCGCATCCTCGGTATGGGCGACATCGTTGGCCTGATGAAGGACTTCGAGCAGGTCGTCGATACGCAGAAGGCCGAGCAGGACGCGATGCGGATGCTCAAGGGCAAGTTCGACATGCAGGACTTCCTTGAGCAGATCAGCGTGATTCAGCAGCTTGGGTCGCTCAAGGACATCCTGGCGAAGATGCCGATGTTCGGGATGCAGCTTCCCGAAGGCGCGAACATTGACGATGGAGAGCTGGTCAAGATCAAGGCGATGATCAGCTCGATGACGATGACAGAGCGGCGACAGCCGGAGCTGTTCATCGAGACTTCGTGGGAGCAGGTGATCTCGGGCGGGCAAGTAAAGGGCCGTCGGCGCGTCGCCAACTACGTCGAGAGTCGGGTTCGTCGTATCGCTCGTGGCTCGGGTCGCAAAGAAACCGAGGTCATGGAGCTTCTCCACAAGTTTGCGCTGATGCGGCAGATGATGCTGAGCATGGGCGCGCAGGCGGGGCTGCTCGGGAAGATTCCGGGGCTGCGCTCGCTTGGGAAGCTCAAGCAGATGGCGGGCATGGACCTTGGGGCGATGATGAACGCCGCCGGGATGCCGCAGATGGAAGGACGTCGCTCGGCACCTCGACCGAACGTCGACAAGAAGCGTGACAAGATCAAGCGCAAAGCCGCCAAGGAGGCGCGCAAGCGCAACAACAAGAAGAAGTAGTGGCAGGAGTGGTGATGGCCAAGGCGAGCGCGGCGAGCTTTACGGGGGTCTTTACGGCGCTGGTCACGCCGATGCGTACTGGCGATGGTGACCCGGTCGTTGACGATGCTGCGCTGGCACAGCTCGTCGAGACGCAGGTTGCGGCTGGTGTGCAGGGTTTGGTGGCGTGCGGTACCACCGGCGAAGCGGCAACACTGACGGCGGAAGAGCAAGCTCGCGTGGTGCGGGTTGTCGTCGAAACAGCAGCGGGGCGAGTTCCGGTGCTGGCGGGCGTTGGCTCGCCATCGACGAGAGGATCCGTTTCACTCGGTCGAGCCGCGCTGGCGGTCGGGGCAAGCGGGCTTTTGGCGGTGACGCCTTACTACAATCGGCCTCCGCAAGAGGGACTGTTTCAGCACTTTGTGGCGCTGTGCTCTCTTGGCGCGCCGATCGTGCTGTACAACGTGCCCGGGCGGACGGGCTGTGATCTGCTCCCAGAGACGGTGGCTCGGCTTGTCGAGCGGCCTGAGATTGTTGCGCTCAAAGAGGCGTCGGGGTCGGTGCTGCGGATGCAGGCGCTGTCTCGGCTGGTGGGCCATCGGCTATCGCTACTATCGGGCGAAGATGCGCTGAATTTCCCGCTCTATGCGGTTGGCGCGAGCGGTACGGTGTCGGTGCTGTCAAACGTCGCGCCGCAAGCCACGGTTGAAGTGTGGAACCGCTTTGCCACAGGTCAGCATGCCGAGGCCTTGGCCCTTCATCAGCGACTGGTTCCGCTGTGTGACTTGTTGTTCTGCGAGCCGAACCCGATTCCGGCGAAGGCGGCGCTGCATATGATGGGACAGATGGCCAGCGTGCTGCGTCTTCCGCTTGTACCGATGACAGCTTCGGGCCAGGCACGACTGCGAGCCGAGCTTTTCGCACTGGGGCTTTTGTCATGAGTGGCGGAGCGTTTCCAAGTGAGCGTACCAATCCGGACGAGTCCTCTGACGGCTTTCAACCTTCTTCTGCGACGGCGGGCAAAGGCGGCAGCGAGCTAAACATCGAGATCAACCTGCCCGTGCGAATTGGGGTATATGGCGCGTTTGGGCGGATGGGGCAGATGATCATGCGGGCACTGCTGTCCGGCGTGGATTCCGAGCGCGAGCCCAAGCTGATGCTGACGGCTGCGGTGGAAGCCGCGAATCATCCGCACCTTGGGCGAGACATTGGGCCGTCGTGTGGAATGGGTCCGGTCGGGATTGATCTCACCGACGATCTGGCGCGGGCGCTGAGCAATGTCGACGTCATCATCGACTTTTCGACCCCGGCGGGCACCGCGCTGCTGGCGGCGGCGGCGGGAGAAACCAACACGCCGCTGGTGATTGGCACGACCTCGCTGCATGCGGCGGCGCTGGCGGCGATCGACACGGCAGCCAATCGCGTTCCGGTGGTCTGCTCGGCAAATATGTCTCCAGGGGTGAACGTGCTGATTGCGCTGCTCAAGCGAGCGGCGGCGGCGCTGCCCGATTATGACGCCGAGATCGTTGAGCTGCACCACAAGTGGAAACGAGATGCTCCGTCGGGAACGGCGCTGCTGCTGGCGGACTCCATCGAAGGGGCACGCGGTCGCAAGAGTGATCTGCGGCTCGGTCGCTCGGGTCTGAGCGGTCCTCGCGAGGTCGGTGAACTAGGCATCATGGCGATTCGTGGCGGCGATGTTGTGGGCGAGCACACCGCGTACTTTTTCGGGACCGGCGAGCGTCTGGAACTGACCCATCGAGCCCAGAGTCGCGAGGTGTTTGCGAGAGGGGCGTTGCTGGCGGCTCGCTGGGTGGCCAACCAAACGCCGGGTATCTACGGTATGGAAGACGTGCTCGGGATTCTCTAACGCGCTCAGACAATGCAACAGCTTCACGGAAACCTGACCGGCCTGTCGGCCAGCGACAAACAGCTTCTGGACCGCATCTATCGGCGGAGGGTCGCTCCGAGCGAGGTTGTCTCCGAGGAACTGGGTGCCTTTCTGGGCCAGGTTTCGACCACGGTGAAGCGGCAGGTTGGGGTGCTGATCGACCGTGCTGGGCAGGTGACCCACGTCATCGTCGGTGATCACCAGAAGCTATTTCTGCCGGACCTTGGTCGAGCGCGAGCCGGGCGTGGTCGTCTGCGTGGTTTGCGCCTCGTCCATACGCACCTTCATGGTGAGCCGCTCAGTCGCGACGATTTGCTCGACCTCGCGAAGCTGCGCCTCGACATGGTAGCGGCGATTGGTATCGGACGCGGCGGTCGCTCAGAGCGACTGTATTTGGCCCATTTGCTGCCGCCGAACCCGCAAGGTGAGCTGTGGCGTGAGCTACCACCGGTGCTGCTCCACCAACAAGAGGTGGTCGCCGACGAGCTGATTCCGGCGCTCGAGGACGAGTATCAAAAAGCGGCCCAAGCAGCGGCGGTTGTCGACGATGGCCGTGATCGGGCGCTGGTCGTGCATGTCGTGTGCACCGGTGAAGATGCTCGGACTCGCAGTGAGGCCCAAAATCCGACCGCACGCGTCGCTGAGTTGCGAGAGCTGTGTCGGACTGCCGGGCTGCAAGTGCTCGACGTGGTCACACAAAGAAGAGCGCAGCTTGATCCCCGGACGCTGCTCGGCAAGGGCAAGCTCGACGAGGTGGTGCTGCGGGCGCTGCAATACGATGCGACGGTGCTGGTCTTTGACAAAGAGCTTCTGCCCGCGCAGGCGAGGACCATCAGTGACGCAACCACCCTCAAAGTCATCGATCGCACGATGCTGATCCTCGACATCTTTGCGCAGCACGCGAAAAGTCGCGACGGCAAGATGCAAGTCGAGTTGGCTCAGCTGAAGTACACGCTGCCGCGCCTGATCGAGAAAAACACCATGATGTCGCGCCTGACCGGTGGTATCGGTGGCCGGGGTCCGGGCGAAACCAAGCTAGAGATCAATCGTCGTCGGGCCCGCGAGAGAATTACGCTGCTGCAGCGGCAGATCGATAATCTCTCCTCGGAGCGGCATGAGCGACGCAAGATGCGACGCCGTCGGGCTCTGCCGGTGGTGGCCATTGTTGGCTACACCAACGCCGGGAAGTCGACGCTGCTGAATACCCTGACGCGGAGCGAGGTTCTCGTCGAAGACAAGCTGTTTGCGACGCTCGATCCGACCAGCCGACGCATGCGCTTTCCCGACGAGCGAGAGCTGATCGTTACCGATACCGTAGGGTTTATTCGCGAGCTACCGCAGGATCTGGTCAATGCCTTCCGGGCGACGCTCGAGGAGCTATCCGAAGCAGATCTGCTGCTGCATGTCGTCGATGCCAGCGATCCAGCGATGGAAGAGCAGCGCCGCTCCGTCGAGAAAATCCTGTTCGAGCTAGATCTTGCTGATAAGCCGAGGCTGCTTGTTTACAACAAGATTGATCGACTCGATGCCGAAGGCTTTGCGTCGCTGCCATTTGATCGCGAAGCGGTAGTTCTGTCGGCACTTGAGCCAGAGACGGTGAGACCGCTGCTGATGGCGATTGATCAAGCGCTTCAGCTATCTCCGCAGCGACGCTATTGGGCGGGGTGGCCGGGCTGCGCAGAAGCAGTCGATGATGCGGCAATCGCTGTCGATGGTGACGATGGGGTGGGCGAGGGGGATGCCGAGGCAGACGCTGAAGGACTGGAACCCACCTGAGCAACCGGTGGGCGCGACTCGGCCCAGGCCAGCGTCGAGACAATGTCATCGATTTGGACGGCTGAGTAGCGCTCGGCCTCTTTGAGGAATAGGCCCATCGCGAGTATCGCCAGGGCCAGCCCGATCCAGCCCAGAAACCCAAGCTGCATCGACGAGAGTTTGTGAAGCGAGGTTGCCAGTACCGCCAGCCATAACGTCGCCGAGACAATCATTCCGTCACATAGCGCCGCCATCACCCAGTAGCGATTGAGCAGCACATGCGAGGGTGCCAGTTCGCTTTGTTGTCGAACTTGGGTCCACATCAGGGTGTAGAGTCGCAGCGCTGCCGATTCAGCCTCGGGGGGTGAGGCTTGCTTGGGATCGGGCGACGGTGCCAAGAGCCGCAGGTAGTTCGCGAGCGTGCTGTGGTCGCCGTCCTTGGGGCGAAGCTCATGCTGATGAATCGCATCGCGGACCTGACGAGCCAACCGCGCTCGCAATGGCTTCCAGGTGATGGCTCGGAGCGCCAGTCGTCGCAACAGCCGCCCGAGGATAAAGCTCAGCATGCCGAGGACGTAGCAGCCGAGGACAAGCAACAGCCCGCCGTACACGCCCTGCAGCCAGTCCGGGAACGCGCCGGGTCCATGGAGTTTGTAGACCAGCAGCAGCGCCGCCAAGCTACTCGCACCCGAGACGATAAACGACAGATCGAAAATATCGAAAAAGCCGCTGATTCGCCCGAGCAGCGCTTGCAGGGACTGCACCGCCTCGTTCATGTGCTTGTCGCTCCGGTCCGGCCTGGATAGGCAATCAGTGCCCGTCCGAGCAGGTCAACAGCGCGGCGCAGCGGTGTTTCGGCGAGCACGTACGCGATGCGTACCTCACTCTGTCCAGCGCCAGGCGTGCGGTAGAAACCGGGGCCGGGAGCGAGCATGACGGTTTCGCCGTTGTGAGAGAAATCGTCGAGCAGCCACGAGCAGAATCGTTCCGCCGAGTCGACCGGCAGCCGCGTCATCAAATAGAACGCGCCCTGAGCCGCAGGAGCGAGCACTCCAGGGATCTTGGCCAGCTCTTCCGACAAAACATCGCGACGACGACGGAATTCGCCGATCATGCCATCCACAAACGGCCCAGGCTGCTCGATCGCGGCCATCCCACCGAGCTGTCCAAGCGTGGGGGGGGACAGTCGGCTCATTGCAAAGCGAGTGGCCGCATCGACGATATCGGCACGCTTGCTGATCAAGCAGCCAATCCGCGCCCCGCAGGCCGAGAAGCGCTTGGAGAGCGAGTCAATTACCACCGTGACGTCGGCGGCTTCGGGCAGTTCGAGGACGCTCTGCTTTCTGAGGTTGCCGTAGACGAAGTCTCGGTAGACTTCGTCGCAGATGAGCGTCAGGTTTCGCTCGCGACACAGGTGAACGACCTCGGCGAGCGCCTCTCGGCTATAGACTGCACCCGTTGGATTCGATGGATTACACAGCAGGATTGCTCGGGTCTTGGGGGTGACGGCACGGGCAAACGCCTCGGGGCTTGGTAGCCGGAAACCGTCTTCAATCCGCGTCGGCAGCGTTCGCAGCTCGGCCCCCGCCATCAGAGTGAACATGCCGTAGTTTGGGTAGAACGGCTCGGGCGTGATCACTTCGTCGCCAGGGTCGCAGATGGCGAGCAGCGTAAACAGAATCGCTTCCGAGCCACCCGTAGTGACCAGTAGGTCGCGTTCTTCAATGGGCACGGCCAGTCCAAGCGAGCTGTAGTAGCGGGCCAGCGCCTGGCGATACGGATACAAACCCGCCGATGGCGAGTAGCTGAGTACCTCGCCCGGCTCAAGTCGCGCCCGATTCACAAACTCCGTCGGTGTCGCAATGTCTGGTTGGCCAATATTGAGGTGATAAATCTTTAGACCACGCTCACTTGCGCGACGGGCCAGCGGTTCAAGCTTGCGGATTGGACTCGCCGGGGCGTTCTTTCCTCGCTCAGACAACCGACCAAAGGGGGCAGCGGACATACGGACTCCTTCATGCGTGGCGACGACAATCGCCACTCCTCTTCGATAACATGGAATGACGCTCGCTCGATACGGACTTTCCGCTAAGGACCCGGGCTCGTGATGCGTGCGACATTTTCGAGCGGGAGGTTTGGCGGCTGTTTATAGTGCCGTGCATGAGCAAACCGCCCGCTAGTCCCACGTCCGAACACGTCCATGGTCCCGACTGCAATCACGACCATGATCATGGAGACTTAGACCCGAACGTATTTCTGTCGCGCCAGCCGTTCATTCGTCAGGATCCGAAGATCGGACGCAACGATCCGTGCTCCTGCGGCAGCGGCAAAAAGTACAAGAAGTGCCACGGAGCGTAGCTGCCGCGATTCGATCCGGTGGGTAGGCTAAGCTACGGAAAGAGTCGCTGGGTCGT
The DNA here is from genome assembly GCA_044228505.1 of Polyangia bacterium. Lineage (GTDB taxonomy): Bacteria > Myxococcota_A > Polyangia > Palsa-1104 > JAEUJZ01 > JAEUKA01. Next base: position 37,882 of record JBGAUT010000003.1, read on the forward strand.
CCAGCTTTCATCGGTGTTGCGTTCGTAGACCAGCCGGTCATGCAGCCGACCCGAGTGGCCTTGCCAAAACTCCATCCGATGGGGAACCAGCAAGAAACCACCCCAGTTCGCTGGACGCGGAATCTCGATGCCGTCAAAGCGTGATTCCATCTCGGCGACTCGCTTGAGCAGCACCTCACGGGTCCGTAGTGGCGCACTCTGCTGCGACGCCCACGCTCCAATCTGGCTGAGCCGGGGTCGGCTCTGAAAGTACGCATCAGAGTCGGTTTCGCTCAGTCTCTCGACCGTTCCCTCGGCACGAACCTGCACTTCGATTCGTGGCCAGTAAAAGCACATCGCAGCCTGCGGATTTTGCGACAGCTCGTGGCCTTTGCGGGAGTCGTAGTTGGTGAAAAACACGAGCCCGCGATCATCGATGGCCTTGAGCAGGACCATTCTCACCGATGGAAAACCATCTGGAGTGGTCGTGCCCAACGCGACCGCAGTCGGGTCGTGGGTCACGTCTTCCTTGGCGCGAGAGAAGTAGACCCCAAACAGGGCCATTGGATCGGTGTATCCCGAAAGCACCATGGTTATTTCGTCACGCTCAGCTTGAGCAGGCCGTCGATGTCGTCTTGGCTAAAGCCAGCTTCTTGCAAAATGGTCTTGCTGTCTCGCCCGTGCGTCGGGGGTTCTCCACACGGCAGATTGCGCGGACGGAGCGGGGTCCGAACCTGCGGTAACGGACGGCCAGGCAAGTCACTGTGGGGATTGCCGTCGAAGAACACCGCACGATCGCGGTGCAGTGGGTGATGCCGTACTTCGCTCGGTGTGAGCACTGGTTCAACACAGGCATCAGCAGTCGCAAAGACCGACTCCCACTCGGCCCGTGTCTTTTGCAAGAAAATGGCCTGTAGCTCGCCGCGCAGCCGCTCTTGTTCGTCTGGGGGAGCGAGCAGCTCGCTGGGATCGATCGGACGACCGAGGACGTGATTCAGGTGAGCCCAGAACTTTGGCTCGAGGGCTGCCACCGCAAGGAACTTGTCGTCGCTGGTGCGATACACGCTATAGCACGCCATGCCACCGGTGAGCAGATCCGAACCTCGCTGCGGTGCGGCTGCCTCGGGCTGTACCTCTAGGTTGCCGAAGTCGGGGATCAAAAAGCTCAGCGTCCCTTCACACATCGAGATGTCGAGGTGGCTACCCTCACCCGAATGCTCGGCCTTGCGCAGCGCGGCCAGGATTCCCACAGCCGCCCACAGTCCACCCGCTCCCAGGTCGGCAAGCTGAATCGGCAGTGGATGCGGTGGTGCCTGCGGACTCGACCCAGACATGGCCAGTACCCCCGCAAGCGCTGCGTAGTTGAGGTCGTGCCCAGCGCGCTCCCGATAAGGACCATCCTGCCCGTAGCCCGAGATCGAACAGACCACCAGCGCTGGATTGTGCGCATGTAGCACCTCAAGCCCCAAACCCAATCGCGCCAGTACCCCAGGCCGAAAACTCTCGACGAGCACATGATAGTGCGGCAGCAGTCGAAGCAGTGCCTTCCGTCCCTCGGGATGCTTGAGGTCAAGGCACAGCGAGCGCTTGTCGCGATTGAGCGCCACAAAGCGACCCGATAGCCCTGGATCTTCACCAGTGCTAGGCCCCGTCGGTGGCATCAGCCGAAGGTAGTCACCCACATGAGGATCTTCGACCTTGTCGACCTGCGCCCCCAGGTCTGACAGCACCAGCGTGCAATACGGACCGGGCAGGAGCCGCGACAGGTCAAGGACGCGAACGCCAGAGAGCGGCTGCATGGATTTGTACGGAGGGAAAGAGGGGAACGGGGGTCTAGTGATTAGCCGAGCGCGAACAGCTTCTGGAGCTTCATCGCCAGCATCGGATCGCCAGCGACCTTGAGCTTGCCAGTCATGAACAGTTGCATCCCGAGTGCCGGGTTCTTGAGCATGTTCACGAAGTCAGCGTTGGCGACCTCAATTGTGCAATTGGCACCGGGCTTCACGCCTTTGGTGATCGCGGGACCAGCCGACGAGAGATCGACGTTCCATTCGCCTCCGCCGTCGCCTGTAATCTTGAACTGATAAATCGCGTTGATCTCGCGGGCCTTGTCTGGCGACGCGGTGATCTTCGGGGGGAGGATGGTGTCGAACAGTTCAGCAGCGGACTGAGGCACAGCCATGGGTTCGGGCTCCTAATCGGTATGGTTTTGCACAGCGTGGTGCAGTCAACACTTCGGGTAACACGTGGTCGCCACGACTGTCAATTGGCGTGCTTTTGGACGCTGTGGTCGGTCCGCTCGGACGCTCCAAACGACATGCGGGTTTCGGTGTTGAAATGTCGCTTGCGTTCGTACTAGGTTGGCGGCAGTTGGGAGGATTTCGCCATGTCCGAACGTCGTTCCGAAAGCCAGTCCTCGGTTCCTCAGCTCGATGAATCAGCGAGAGAACAAACCCCCTTCCGTGCAGCGTCGTCTCTCAGACGAACCGCACGCGTGGCTCGGTCGGCGCTTTTGCTCGGCTGCCTTGGTCTGGCCACCCAGTTCACCTGTGGCAACAATCGTGGCGACGGAGATCAGTCTCTCGACGAGGAGAATCCGGATCAGCCTCGTCTGGTGTCGCTGACGCTGAAGCCGAACAATGACATCCTTCTCGTCGATTTGAACACCGAGGGCACCAAGCCGTTCACGGTTCGTGGTCTGTATTCCGATGGATCGAGCGCCGATTTCACCCGCAAGGTGCGTTGGTCGCTCGACAACACCGCCGTCGGAAAGTTCAGTGGACCGACGTTCAAGAGTGCCGTTCTCGACAAAAACAAGGTCGACTTTACCAAGGTCGTTGCGAAAGTAACCGACGGTGGCCGAGACCTTGCGACAGTGGCCAACCTGACCGTGGTGTGGCTGCTGCGGTTGATACCACCGGCAGTATGGGCGGCGAGATCAACCAGCTCGTGCGGAGCTTGCAGGGCACCATCATTCCAGGTGTGAAGGCGGCAGCGGCCAAGGATGCCTGGTTTGGCGTCGGCTCCGTCGATGATTGGCCCTATGGCAGCTATGGTTCGGCGGGCTGCAACGGTGTTCACGATCAGCCGTTGGTTCTGTTGCAGGGCATGACCGACGACGTGATGAAGGCCCAGAACGGCGTTCAGCAGCTCCTGCGTGGTAGCTCACCGGCGGGCTGCGGTGCCGATACTCCCGAGGGTCAGATGGAGGCGCTCTATCAGATCGCCACGGGTGATGGCCAGACGAACGCGGGTGCCAACGTCCCGGCCAATCACAAGGGGATCGGTGGCGTCGAGTTCCGAGACGGTGCGCTGCCAGTCGTGGTTTCGATCAGTGATGCCTCGTTCCATGATGTAGGCGATATGCCGCCACGGACTTGCTATGGCTCGTCGGTCAGCTACTCCGGTGAAGTGGCGAAGTTTGCTCACTCACGCCAGCAGACGGCTGATGCGCTGAACAAGATCTGCGCCAAGTCGGTCGGGATCTCGGCGTTGTTATCGAGCGAAGAGAACTGCATCGCCACCAAGGATCTGACCTACTTCGCCAAAGAGACGGGCGCGATTGTTCCTCCGGAAGCCTGGGATGTGCCGATGCGGCCAAACGGCTGCGCTGCCGGCAAGTGCTGCACCGGTCTGCGTGGTGCTGGCGAAGAGCCGGATGCCAACGGCCTTTGTCCGCTGGTGTTTAAGGTTCAGTCTGATGGGACTGGAGTTGGCGATCAGGTCACGGCGGGCATCGCCCAGCTTGCCCAGTTTGCGAGCTTCGATGTCGTGACGGATGTCGTGGGTGAAAAGCAGGGTGAAAAAGGCGAGCTGATTCCTGATGGGAAGACCACCGCTGAATTCATCAAGAGCATTACGCCGCTCGACGCTCTACCGCCGCCGCCACCGCCGTTTATTCAGGCTCCGGTGATGACCGAAAAGGGATTCTCGAAGGTGGTACCGGGCAGCTTTGTGCGCTTCAACGTGACCGCGCACAACGAGATCGTCAAAGAGACGTTCCGTCCGCAGGTCTTCCACGCCACCATTCGTGTTCGCGCTGGTGGGTGTGCAAACCTCGACTCTCGTGACGTGATCATCCTCATCCCACCCGTGGCACCAACGCCGGGCTAGACGATGCGTTTTCCGCCGTCGCAACGTCGCTTTCGCCGCTGACTTCATTTCTTCTACTCCGGTGACGCCTGGCATCGCCCGGCGTTCTCTTACTCTTCGAACATGCAAGCACGCTGGGTTTTGATTCTCCTCGTTCTTTGCGGGGCGGGAGCTGTCGCCTACACCAAGTTCTATCGACCTGTCGTGGTGCAAGCTGCGACGGTGAGCCGAGGCGTGGCCATTGAAGCGGTCTATGCATCGGGCACCATCGAGGCGATTGATCGGGTCGAGGTCAAGGCGCGGCTGTCGGGGCCGGTGGCTCAGTTGTTGGTGAGGGAAGGCGACAAAGTCGTGGCCGATCAGCTGTTGGCGCGGATCGATGCGCCCACGCTGAACTTCGATGTGACCCGGGGCCGGGCTGAGCTGGAAGCAGCGGTCGAGCGCTCTCAAGCGGCACCACAAGTGGCGGCCTTGGTCGGGCAAGAATCGGCGCTGCGGGCGCAGCTCGTACAGGCCAAGGCGGATCTGGATCGAGCCGATCGCTTGCACAAGTCAGGTGCAGGGGTGGCCTTGGAGGTCGATCGTGCCCGTACGCAGGTGGCCGCACTGGAGGCTCAAATCAGCTCGATCAAAGCGCAGGAACAGGACGTCCGAATTGCACTGCGAACGGACCGTCTGCGCAGCAAAGCGGGCGTCGATAGCCTCCGGGCACGGGCCAGGGATGCCGATGTGAGGGCACCGATGGATGGCGTGGTTCTCAAGCGGCGGATCGAAAACGGCGAAGTGGTCGCGATGAACCAAAACCTGCTGCGAATTGGCGACCTGAGCCGACTGTGGATCGAGTCACGCGTCGATGAGAGCGATATTGGACGGGTCCGCGACAAGATGGCGGCGGCGGTCCGGCTGTACGCATTTGACGGCAAGGTCTTTCCGGCGCATGTGGCCAGGATTCTTCCCGACGCCGATCGCGATCGTAAATCGTTCGAGGTGGACATTGAACTCGACGAACTCGTTCCGGGTCTACGGCCTGGCATGACGGCCGAGATCAACATCATCGTTCGCAAACACGAAGGCGTGCTGCTGGTGGCATCGGATGCGGTGCGAGACAAGGGCGGCGTGCATGTCTGGACCATTGGTGGCGATGGTCGGGTTCATCGCCAAGAGGTCCAGGTGGGTATCCGCGATCTGGTGCAAGTCGAAGTGCTCGATGGGCTGCCACAAGGGGCATTGGTCGCGCTCGAAGATGAAGATCAGCTCACGGAGGGCAAGCGGGTGACACCGGTTCTGAAAGCACAGGCCAAAGCGGCGAATCCGTAAGCGATGACCCATCCCCTGGCAGAAGGAGACCTCCGATGCGCCTGGTGATTTTTATCGCTTTGCGTCAGCTCTGGGACCGCAAGCTCCTCAACGGAATTGCGCTGGGTGGCGTTGCGCTGGGGGTGCTGGTGCTGATCGCGATGAACGCGGTGATGCAGGGCTTTCAGCAGAAGTTCAAAGGCGAAATCCTCAAGGTGTCGCCGCACATCACGATCTACGACAAGGAACTGGGTTCAGAAAAAGGACTCTTGGAAACGCTGCTCCATCGGCAGGACGTGGCCAAGCTGGTGCATCATCAGCAGCCCTCGGATCGAGTCACTCGGGTCAAGCGTCCCCGCGACCTACGACGAGCACTGCAAGAGATGCCCCAGATCGAGGCCGCGTGTACCTCGCTCAACGGCCAGGCGATCGTATCGGCGGGAACGGTCGATTTGGGCGTCGATATGCGTGGGGTCGTGCCGCTGGAGCAGGAAGCCTGTACGCCGCTCGGTCGCTACGTGCAGAGCGGTGCGTGGCGGACGCTGGCGATTACCCCTGATGGCATTGCGATGGGCTCGGGGGTGGCCGACAAGGTCGGGGTCCGCGTGGGGGATCAGGTACGAATTGTTGCACCGGGCGGGCTGCCGCAGACCCTGAAGGTGGTGGCAATTTACGAAGCGGGTGTGCCTCCCATCGATAAGACGCGAGTCTACGTGAACCTGACGACGGCGCAGGCGGTGTTGCGACGGGCGGATGTGGTCGGGCGAATCGAGCTGCGGCTGTGGAATCCATTCGAAAGTCAGAAGCTCGCGGCACGGCTGGAGCGCATCACTGGTTATGACGTCGAGAGCTGGCAGGAATCGAACGCCAACTTTCTGGCTCTGTTCGACATGCAAAACATGATCATCAACATGGTCATCGCCGCGATTCTGGTCGTCGGGGGCTTCGGCATTTTGGCAGTCCAGATCATGATCGTGCTGCAAAAGACCCGCGACATTGCGATCTTGCGGTCCGTCGGTCTGCGGCGGCAGGACATCCTGCTCATCTTTTTGATTCAGGGCATCATCGTTGCGCTGATTGGGGCGCTGCTCGGGGATCTGTGTGGCTGGCAGCTGGTCGAGTTCTTGGGGACGCTCAAGGTCAAGACCGAGGCCTTGGTGAAGACGAGTACGTTCCTGGTGCACAAAGACCCCATGTTCTACCTGTATGGCACCGTGTTTGCGCTGGTCACCGGCGTGAGCGCGAGCCTGTTGCCGGCGGTGCGGGCCAGTCGAGTCGAGCCCGTCGACGTGCTTCGAGGACAGGTCTGATGAGGGACGTGGTCCTGCAAACCAATGAGCTTGTGCGCACGCTCGGCGACAAGGTCAAGCAGGTGATCCTCGATCGAATCACGTTGAGCGTCCATCGAGGCGAGTTCGTTGCACTCACCGGGCACAGCGGTTCAGGTAAGAGCACGCTTTTGTACTTGCTTGGGGTTCTAGACCGTCCGACCTCGGGGCAGGTGCTCGTGGATGGGCTGGATACGAGCGTGCTCGATGACGATCAACGAGCGGCGCTGCGCAACGACAAGCTCGGCTATGTGTTTCAGTTTCACTTTTTGCTGCCAGAGTTCTCGGTGCTCGAAAACGTGATGGTGCCCATGCTGCGACGCGGTTTTTCGAATGCACGGGCGCAAAGACAGGCACTCGATACGCTCGATTACCTGGGTCTTGGCGAGCTGTGCAAGCGTCGTCCAAACGAGCTGTCCGGTGGTCAGCAGCAGCGGGTTTCCATTGCGCGGGCACTGGCGGGCAAGCCGACGATCCTGCTTGCAGACGAGCCAACGGGGAACCTTGATAGCAAAAACGGAGAGATCGTTATCCAGCTTTTCGAGAAGCTCAACCGCGAGCAAGGAACTACCCTGGTGATGGTGACCCACGATCCGTTGTTTGCCGAGCGAGCGAGTCGACGGGTGGCACTCAAGGACGGGCGGATCATCTCTGACTCGGCGAACCTGCCGGAAACGGCGGAGCTGTCCTAGGAAATCGGCGGTGAGACGTGGTAGAAAGCCCGACGTGAAGATCTTGGCGATCGATACAGCGACGCAGCTCTGTGGGGTCGCAGTTCTGGATACCGTCACCGGACGATCGGCGTCTCGGCGTCAGGCTGTGACCACGCACTCGGAGATGCTGCTGTCGCTCGTGTCCTGCTGTCTTGATGAACTACAGCTTGTACCGGGTGATCTGGGGGCGGTGGCGCTCGGTGCAGGGCCGGGATCGTTTACCGGGCTGAGGATTGGCTGTGCGACGGCAAAGGGACTGTGTTACGCGCTGTCGATTCCACTCGTGATGGTGTCGTCACTGCGCGCCTTGGCCGAGTCCTTTGTCGAGCGAGGATCGGTGCTGGTGGCGCTCGATGCGTTTCGTGGTCAGGTCTATGCGCAGCTAGTGCCTTCGTTGGTGGCCAGCCCTCGATTGAAGATGCTGCTGGAAAACCAGCCCGAGCTTCTGGTCGATGCAGCGTGGAATCCAGACGAGCTGGCGAGGCTGCTTGCGCCGGTTGCGAGCGAGCTGTGGCTGTGTGGTGGCGGCATTTCGCGTTATCCGCAGCTGGGTCTTTTACCGCAGCCGATGACGGATGTTGACCAGGCACCCGATCCATTGGTGATCGCAAGGCTGGGACTAGAGCGGCTGGCGAGCGGGCAAGTGGCCCACTTGGCGAGCGCGCTGCCGACGTACGTGACCGTCTCGGCGGCGGAAGCCAGTAGTCCTGTCTTGGCAGAGCCTCGCTCACAGGAGCCCGTGATATGGACGCGGTGATTGGGCTGGGATCCAACCTGGGAGATCGGCTGCGTCATCTGCGATTGGCGGCGGCCGAGCTGATGCGAGTGGGTCGTGTCCAGTCACGCTCAGCGGTCTATGAAACCGACCCGGTGGGCGGTCCTCCGCAGCCGCGTTATCTCAACGCAGCGCTGTGGCTGGCGACGGAGCTGTTGCCCGATGCGCTTCTCGGTGTTTTGCATGGCATCGAGCGTCATGCGGGAAGGTTTCGCGATGGTGCGCGTGATCAACCACGAACACTCGATCTAGATATGCTGCTGCTGGGCAAGCGGGGAGAAGTGGTAGTGGTCACGAGCGACTTGGTGGTGCCGCATCCGCGTCTCCATCAACGAGCGTTCGCGCTGCGGCCCGTGCTCGACCTGTCACCGACGTTGGTTCATCCGGCACTCGGGGTACCACTCTCCGACCTGCTGGCCAGCTTGTCTCGCACGGAACATCAGACACAGCCCATTGGCTGGTTGTAGTATCGAGAGTTGGTTATGGACGCGGATTCGAACCTGCTTGCACACTTAACGGCTGCTGCAGAGCTGCTACGCGGCAACAAGATGGCCGAAGCAGGGGCCGAGATCGCGGCAGCGTTGCGAATCTCCCCATCGGATGTGCGGGCGCTGAACCTGCTTGGGTTGTTGCGGTTTCAAAGTGGGCAGGTCGACGAGGCATACTCCGTGTACTCGCGGCTGGTTACTGAGCATCCGGCCGATCCCGCACTGCGGCTGAACCTAGGCCTGTGTGAGTTGCGCCGTGGGCAGCCGGAGCAAGCGGTAGTGCATTTGTCGTTGGTCGCACGCAGCGAGCCGGACAACCTGCGAGCGCTTAGCTATTACGGCCTATCCTTGCTGCGGGCCGGTCGACTCATCGAGGCGCGACCGATTCTGCTGCGGGCTGGTCAGCACGAGTTGGTCGCCGAAGTCGACCTCAAGCTAGGCTCTCAGCCCGGCAGGGGTGACAAGGTGCTCGAAGACGAGCCTCCCCTGCTCAAACCACCTCGGATTGTGCAACCACTCGTCGCAGAGGAGCAGCTTCCAACCGCTCCACCACTGGCCGATGTGCTCGCGGCAGCGACGATCGGTCAAGCACCGGCAGCGTTTTCGTTGACCAGTGATGGACTGTTGCTGGTCCGTGTGCTCGGTCAAGTCCTTGTGCGGGGCGATGGTGTGCTCGCCAGCGTGGGAACATTGGAGTTTCTGCCGCTTTCGGAAGAAGTGGCCGACGTGGACTCACCGACCCCCGACGGTGCTTCCACGGCTTCGTTGTTTTGGGCAGAAGGTCGCGGGGAGCTGCTGCTGTCACCGCAAGGTGGTCGTTTTACGCCGCTCTCGCTGCACGATGGCGAAGAGCTTCACTTGACCGAGTCCTCGCTGGTGGCCTGTTCGGCATTGCTGCTTCAACGACAAGCGGCTACGGCGCGCCGTGATGACGAGTTGCCGTGCCTGCGTCTGATTGGCCCAGGAGAGCTGGTCTTGCGGTCACCCGGGGAACTGCATGCTCTGGTCGTGCGTCCTGGACAGAGCGGATATCTCGATGAGAGCTGTGTGCTGGCTTGGACATCCGGCGTCAGCATCGCACGGGATGCCTCGTCCGGCGACGATGCCGATGGCCACTTGGTGTGCGCTGGCCATGGCCACATCCTGCTGTCGGTAGCTGTGGCGACTCGGTAGGTCGATCGTGCGACGTCGCTGGCTGCTGTTTTGCGCACTCGCCTTTGCCGGACCTTTGTCGCGGCCGGCCGAAGCTGCGAGCCCAGTGCCGCAGGCGACCGAAAGCGAGCTGCTCCACCGTCGAATCCAGTTGGATGGCGTGGTCGAGTGGCAAGGTCGTCAGCACGGCTGGCTGCAGCTGCTGCCCTCGAGTAGACCGGCCCAGGTGACGGTGCTGCACTTATGGTCGCCGCGCTGTGTGCCGTGCGTTGCCGAGTTGCCGCTTCTGTCGCGCATGGTCGACGCTTGGCGGAGCGAGCCTACCGTCCGTTTCTTGGTGGTCGCCGACCATGGCGACGACGGCGATGGCAGTGACTTGCTTACGTTTGCGCAAAGCCATCCCGCCCTGTGGAGGTTGCTGCCGCTTTTGCGAATGCGTGACGAGCGGCTCCGTGACTCGCTTGGCGTGATGGTGCAGCCGCTGACCCTGTTGCTCGATGAACAGAAGGTGGTGCGGCAGGTCTTCGTGGGGCCGTTATCGGGACGTAACCTCGGCAGTGCGATCGCTCGTCTTCGCGAGGCTGTCCGTTAGCTATAATCCATATTTCTCGACGCGACGGAGCAGCGCGAATCGCGAGATTCCCAAGATTTCGGCAGCCTTCACTTTCTTCCCTCCCGCCATCCGCAGCGCTTCTTCGAGTAGTCGGCGCTCGAGGTTCTCCAGTGTGTCGCGACCGGGCTCGAACGTGACGGTGAGCCCACTATCGCTTCTGGGCCCCACCGCCTGTGGCGCAACGAGCTGGCGCTGCACCGTGATCTCGGCGACCCGAGGCGGCAGAAGCTCTGGGTTGATCTGACCAACGCCCATGGGTGCCAAGATCGCCGCTCGTTCCATCAAATTGCGCAGCTCGCGGACGTTGCCCGGAAAGTCGTAGCGAAGGAGCAGCTCGCTCGTTTCACGATGGAGATCGAGCTTTTTGCCCATTCGATCGCCAAACTCGCTAAGGAAGTGCTGGGCCAGCAGCACGATGTCCTCGCCGCGATCGCGCAGTGCTGGAATCTGAATCGGAAACACCGACAGCCGGTGATACAGATCGAGCCGGAACTTCTTTTCAGCGACGAGCTGCGACAAGTCCCGATGGGATGCCGCGATCACCCGCGCTTCGAGTTGAATGGGACGCACGCCACCGACGCGCTCGAAGGTCCGCTCTTCGAGAACCCGCAGTAGCTTGCCTTGCAACACGGGCTCCATGTCGCCGATCTCATCGAGCAGGACGGTGCCGCGTGCGGCGACTTCAAGTCGACCAGGCTTGAGCCGTTCCGCCCCGGTAAACGCCCCCTTTTCATGACCAAATAGCTCACTTTCGGCCAGTGGAGCGGGCAGGGCCACGCAGTCGATCGCAACGAAGGGCTCGGCGGACCGCGACGACATCGCATGGATAGCGCGGGCACCAACACCCTTGCCGGTGCCACTTTCGCCGCACAGCAGCACGGTGGTATCCGGCGACTGAGCGACCTCTTGGATTCGAGTGCGGACTTCGCGAATGCTCGCCGACTCTCCGAGGAACTCTTGAGCGAGGCCACTCTGGCTCGTCGCGGATGGTGCAGGCGTGGCTTTCAGGGCGGCTCGGGCGACGCGCTCTGCTTCGATCACTCGCTCGACGACATCAGCCAGCGCGGTCGATTTGGGGACGTAGTCGCTGGCCCCTCGCCGCATCGCTTCGACGGCGTTATCGATGGTGCCGTACGCAGTCATCATCAGCACGGCGGGCGTCGGGCGAAGCTGTCGCAGCGGCGGAATCAGATCCAGTCCTGTGCCGTCAGGAAGCATGTAGTCGAGCACGACCAGGTGGTACGGATGGCGGCGCGCTCGGTGCAACCCCTCGGCGGCAGTTGTCGCCACATCGGCTTCGATGCCGCGACGACCGAGCAGTCGCTGAAGCGCCCGTGCATATGTCTCTTCGTCATCGACAATCAGGGTGCGGCAGTCGCTCATCAGCCACCTCTTGGCTCGTTTTGCAGGATCTCGCGGAAGCGATCTCCGTCGAGAACTTCGTGCTCCAGCAGTTCCTTTGCGGCCTGTTCAATCGCCGGACGATGGCTGCGCACCAGTTGGCGGGCTCGTTCGTATTGGGTATCGAGAAGCGCACGCACCTCTTGGTCCACCGCCCAGGCTGTTTCGTCGCTGACCTCTCGGTTGGCAAAGCCCTGGACGTCTAAAAACTGGCCTCGTCCGCTGTCGAAGGCCTGGAGACCCAGCGACTGCGACATTCCAAACTCACTCACCATTCGTCGTGCCATCGACGTGGCTCGCTGCAGATCGTCTTGCGCCCCCGTCGATATATCCGACAGAATTTCTTCTTCAGCAGCCCGTCCCCCAAGGAGCACCGTGATGCGATCGAGCAACTCGCTACGGGTCAGCAAGTAACGATCGCCCTCCTTTTCATTTGGTTGCTGCATGGTGTAGCCGAGCGCCCCGATCCCGCGAGGCACAATGCTGATCTTTTTTACCGAATCAGCCGATGGCAGGCTCGTGGCCACCAGCGCGTGACCGCACTCGTGATAGGCAACTACTTGTTTGTCTTTGGGAGAGAGTCGGCGCGATTTTCGCTCCAAACCAGCAACGACCCGCTCTAGTGCTTCTTGAAAATCGCACTCGGCCACCGCATCCGCTTTGCGACGAGCAGCCAGCAGAGCGGCCTCATTGACCAGATTGGCCAGATCGGCACCGACAAGCCCGGCGGTCATCGCCGCCACCTTGTCGAGCCGCACCTTTTCATCTAGCACGACCTTTTTGGCATGGACTTCGAGGATCTCGGTGCGATCTTCGAGCGTTGGGCGATCGACCACCACTCGTCGGTCAAAACGACCGGCTCGCAGCAGCGCCGGGTCGAGGATTTCAGGCCGGTTCGTCGCTGCCATGATGATGACGCTGGTGCTGGTGTCGAAGCCGTCCATCTCCGTCAACAGCTGATCCAGCGTCTGCTCTCTCTCCTCATGGGCCACCACCGGTCCAGCTACGCCGCGTGCCCGTCCGATCGCATCTAGCTCGTCGATAAAGATGATGCACGGGGCTTTTTGTTTGGCCTGCGCAAACAGGTCACGAACCCGCGCCGCACCAACTCCGACGAACATCTCGACGAACTCGGAGCCCGAGATCGAAAAAAACGGTACCTTGGCTTCACCGGCGACGGCTCGTGCCAAAAGCGTCTTGCCGGTTCCAGGGGGACCGACGAGGATCACGCCGCGTGGGATGTGACCGCCGAGCCGCGTATAGCGGTCTGGAGAGCACAAGAAATCGATGATTTCGAGCAGCTCGGCCTTGGCTTCACGCTGTCCTGCCACGTCGGCAAAGGTTACGCCGGTGCCAGCTTCGCCCCACTCTTGGGCCTTGTTTTTGCCGAAGTTAAAGACCGAGTTCGAGATCCCTCCCAGTCCGCCTCCTCGTCGCATCAGCCAGTTGGCGAGGAAGAACAACATCACCATCGGAAGCACCCACGACCCAATCGTCACCAGCAGAGACGGTGTCGATACGGCGTCGAAAGGAATCTTCTTTTCGACGAGCTTGAGCACCAAGTCGCGCTCCGCCGTTTCGAGCCGTCCGGTGCGATACAGTGGGCCCCGGCCTTCTTTGCCTTCGCTGCCTTCACCCACGATCGTGTCGACTTGGAAACTGACCCGCCGCAGCTTGCCTTGCTCAACGAGACTGGCGAACTGATCGAACGAGATCCGCTTTTCGGAAAGGCCCATCAGACGAGGCAGCCCAACCAGCAGCATGAGCAGCAGCAGAAACAGCCACAGCTTCGGTGATGAGCCGTTCGATAGCCCCGAGTCACCCGGGTTACCTGAGCCACCCGAGCTACGTCGATCCGTTGCCGATCGCGAGGAATTGGAGCCCGTACCTCTTTCGGGGCGACTGTCGCTCGTACGGGAAGAAGTGGGCTTGGCTAGCAGCGATAGAAGGCGACGAATCATGTTGGCTTCCGAGACAGCACCGGCTCCATCCACAAGGAGCGTCGGCGCTGTGGCCAGACTGTACTCGCTCTTCACGACCACCGCCACCTGCCTGTAGGTCTTGTGGCGACCAAAAAGGGAGGAATTGAAAAACCCCCGCAAAGTCCGCATAGTAGTGCTTGTATGTCAGCTAAACTTCCCGTCGCAGACCGTATCGCCTCCGAACTCCTCCACTGGTTGCCGAAGCAGGCTTGGAGCCGCGGCATGGGCTGGGCCTCTCGGCTACAGGTGCCTCGCCCCATTCGCGACCCGTTGTACCGAAGCTTTTCCATGGCTTACGGGATCGACCTCGGCGAGCTAGACCGGCCTCTCGGGGAGTTCGATCGTTTCGACGACTTCTTTTGTCGCCCTTTGCCCGATGGTGCCCGGTCGATTTCAGCACAGCAGGATGCGCTGATTACTCCCTGTGATGGTGTGCTGAGCGCCTACGGGACTTCCCAAGATGGCCTATGTATTCACGCAAAAGGCCAGGAATACACGGTCGCCGGATTGCTCAATGACGAGGTGGCCGCGCAGCGCTTTATCGGTGGAATGTTTGCGACCATTTATCTGGCACCGCACAACTACCATCGTGTCCACAGTCCACTCGACGGGCAGATCATCGGCTATCGCCATGTGCCGGGGGCACGCTATCCAGTGAACGCACTATCGGTGCGGACCGTACCTCGGCTCTTTCAGCGCAATGAGCGGTTTATCACCTACATCCGTACCAACTATGGCGATGTTGCACTTGTGATGGTCGCAGCTACCGGCGTTGGCAATATCACGGTAAGCTATGAGCCTGCCCTGGCTACGCCAGCAGGCGGACCAGATCGGGGGGCGTGTATTTACGAACACGGCCAGGAAAAGCCAATCAGCAAGGGGGCGGAGCTTGGCAAGTTTCATCTGGGCTCGACCGTCATCATGCTGTTTGAGCGCGGGCGGGCATCGCTTGATGTCCCCGCTGGAACCGTTGTCCGTCTGGGCCAACCGATTGGGCAGCTAACGCTCAACAAACAGGGTCAGACATCTTGAGCACCAAGCAGCGCATTCCCAGCGACGATTTGTCGTTTGAGCCCGACGAACTGGCCGAGGTCGGTGCCGTCCTGGCTCCAGCTAGCCAGGGGGGCGAGCGAGAAGAGTCAGCCAGCGGCCGGACGCCAGCGTCCGCGATGCCCTCGTTTGACGATCAGGTGGATGCGGCGTTCTCGGAAGAAGAGACGGCCGAAAAGCAGCCATCGATCTCGGACGACGTGGACCTTCGCGGAGACCTGGCGGCGCTGGGCGACGGTGACGTTCCGGTCGATCCGTTTCCGGCGGCAAGTGCGCAGGCAGCAGTCGTCAGCGTCAACCCTTCGCGCCGATCGGTTCCGGGTCAAGCCAAAAGCTCCGCCGGAGAGATCGAAGATCTAACGCCGCCCGCGTTACACACCGAGACGGCCAATCTGCCATCGGTGATCTTCGACGATTCGCCTTTTGGGGAAGAAGCCAAGCCCACGCTCGAAGATGGCCAGCCGATCACTCCGTATGTTGCTGCCGTTGCTGCCGCGATGGATGGACAACAGCAGCCGGTGGCGGACGCCGTCCTGAGTTCGTCTCCACCGCCGAGTGACAATGCGCTGCTGGTTTCCGTGCAAAATGAGAGCGCCGGCAGTCTAGCCAGTGTGCCTCACGGCCGTTCGTCGGTCGCAACCGGGTCTGTTTCCGGTGATGAGCACGAGGAGCTGTTTTCCGAGCCGGTCTCACCGTCAGGGGCCACGCCAGTGGTCCATCTTGATGACGCCGAGTTTCATCTCGTCGAAGATCATGACGACGCTCATGGTTTGGCCTCAGGGCGCACACCGGTCGCCGAGCAGAGCCAAGTCAACGGGATTGGTGAGCCGATCACCAGTGCTCCCCCCGTGGAGAGCAACCCCAGTGCCTGGATGGCTGCGTCTGCGGCCACTCCACCGGCAGCGGGCCCGGTGGGTGCGATCGACTCGGAGTGGAATAGCGGTACCGACGCAGATAGTGGTCCAGTCACTACCGTCTCTGTCGATGAGATTGATACCGTAGGCGGCGATACCACCGAGACCGCACCACTTGCCGGAGAAGCCACTAGCGATGCGCAAGCTGCCGAGATAGCTGCTGTGGCCAACCAGTCCAGCCCATCGCGTGAGTCGGGGCCCCGTCGTGCTGGTGCGAGCGCTGTCACGGCGGCACCGCCACCCCCACCGGCGATGGCCAATCGACCTGCGCCCCCGCCCCCGCCCCCGGCGGCCACTCGTCCGAGCGCTCCGCCTCCGCCTCCTGCTCAGGTGGTCAAGCCTGCTGCTGTGCCGATCGCCAAATCGAACCATGCCCCAGCGACGCTGCCGAACTTTGGTGAAGACACCAAGCTCAAGAAAAAGCGGCGTAGCAAGCAGTGGTTCGAGGAGATCTTCGACGAAGACTACCTTCACACGTTGCCATTTTTGACGCCCCAGCAGACCGAACGAGAGGTCGAGTTTCTGCTGGGCGCGCTTGAGATGCCGTCTGGCTCGCGACTCCTCGACATCGGCTGCGGGTACGGTCGACACGCGATGGAGTTGGCGGCCCGTGGGTATCGCACGGTCGGATTGGATCTTTCGCTACCGCTTTTGATTCGGGCCACCGATGCGGCAAGACGCGTTGGTGTGAACGTCGACTTCGTGCATGGCGACATGCGCGACATGACCTTTGAAAACGAGTTCGACGGGGCCTACTGCTTCTTTAGCACCTTCGGTTATTTTGACGACGAGACCAACCGCCGCGTCGCTGCGGGAATTTGCCGATCGCTCAAGCCGGGTGGCCGCTTGGTGCTCGAGCTCATCAACCGTGACTGCTTGATCGGCGACCTGCCCACCCGCGTTTGGTGGCAAGGTCACGGCTGCGTGGTCCTCGAAGAAGTTGATTTCAATTACTTCACCTCGCGGCTCGAAGTGCAGCGCCAGATCATCCTCGAAGACGGCCGTCAGCTCGTCCAAGACATTTCGATTCGTTCCTACAGCCTGCACGAGATCGGCAAAGTCCTGCACCATGCCGGCTTCCGCGTCTTGGAGGTGTCGGGTAGCTTCGAGCTGCGCAATCGCTTCTATGGCACTGAGTCTCGCCATCTGCTGATCGTCGCTGAGAAGCGACAGCCGGATGCTCCTGCCTAGCCGCCGCTGCGGTTCCGTGTAAGAAACTACCTCCATGCGCTACATGACGTTCCCTACGCGTTCTTGCTCTCGGCTTGTTTTCGCTGGTTTCGCGATGGTTGCGTGCAACAAGGCTCCTCCACCCCCGACAACCGCTACTTCTGCCCCGACGGCCGCCGTAGTAGCCCCAGCTCCCGCCGCGCCGACTCCCGCCGCGCCGGTTCCAGTTCCGGCGCCCGCCGTAGCCGCCGCCGCGCCGACCACCGCCGTGCCGGTTCCGCCGCCACCCCCTCCATCCCATCCCAAGGACTGCGAGGTGGAGATGTTTGGCGAGTTCAAGCTCCCCAAGTTGGCACCCGGTGAGCATGCCTATGCGTACGTGGCCCAGGACAGTGACTGTCTGGCCAACAACGCCCATATCCTCGGTAGCAACAAGTTGACCGACGACGGCCACATGTTTATCGAGGTCTTTAGCCGCTGGGGTGCCGACTTAACCGTCTGCGTCGCGGTTTCCAAAGAGGCAGGTGGCCCCTCGACGATGTACGGCAAGGCCGAAGGCAAGTTCCACGCCGAAGCCGTGGGTGAGGTGATGATCCCGAAAATTAGCTTCGAGCTCAAACGCGGCCCGAAGCACGTCTTCCCGGCCGCTCGTCCCGCGCTGCCGCCTCCTCCGCAATAGAGCCACTTGAAGCACCTCCGTCGTCCGTGGTATCGCCGCCAGACGAGGTGAAACCATGACGACCTGTTCTGCGCCTGGCCGTCGGATCGTACGATCCGGCCTGATTCAGTGTTCCAATCCCCTAAACGACGAGACTCGTTCCGTCGCTGAAATCCAAGAGGCAATGTTTCAGAAGCACCTGCCGCTCATCGAGCAAGCAGGCCAGCGCGGCGTCCAGATTCTCTGCCTTCAAGAGATCTTCAACGGTCCCTACTTCTGTCCATCCCAAGATCGCCGCTGGTACGACGCCGCCGAGCCCGTTCCCGGCCCTACCGTCGAACGGCTCGCCCCGATCGCCAAAAAATACGGCATGGCGATGGTCATCCCCGTCTATGAGCGTGCGATGGCTGGGGTCTACTACAACACCGCTGCCGTGCTTGACCACGATGGCACCTACCTGGGCAAGTACCGCAAGATTCACATCCCCCATACCTCCGGGTTTTGGGAGAAATACTTCTTCAAGCCCGGCAATCTTGGCCTTCCGGTCTTCAAGCTCAGCTCTGGTATCACCATCGGCGTTTACATCTGTTACGACCGCCACTTCCCCGAGGGGGCCCGTGCGCTCGGCCTCCACGGCGCCGAGATCGTCTACAACCCCTCCGCCACCGTCGCCGGTCTATCCCAATACCTGTGGAAGCTGGAGCAGCCCGCCCACGCCGTCGCCAACGGCTACTTCATGGGCTGTATCAACCGAGTTGGCACCGAAGCGCCTTGGAACATCGGCAAGTTCTACGGGACCAGCTACTTCGTCGACCCACGCGGCAACTTCCTCGCCGTAGCCAGTGAAGACAACGACGAGCTAGTGGTCGCCGACCTCGATCTGTCCGTCATCGAAGAAGTCCGCCGCGTCTGGCAGTTCTTCCGCGATCGCCGCCCCGAAGCCTACGGCGACCTAACCGCCGAGCTGCCATAAGCGGAGCGGAGCGCGACCTCTCCGAGCGCAGTTCCGCAGCCGCCCAACCAGTTCAAGCAAGCCAAAGCACTCATCGGCGAGGACTGTTTGAGCACGGAGGGGTCGCTCTCCGCTCTGCGGAACCACGCGGAGGTTGTAGTAGAGAAGGGGAAACGGGGTTTGGCAGCACCCCGTGACGGGGTCTGGGAGAGGGGAGCGCGCCTCCGGTGGGGGAGGCGGCAGGGGGCCGGACTACTCGGCTTTCGGGCTCGTCTCGATCCGCATGCCGTAGAAGCTGCGGTACACGAAGAACATCGAGACAGCGAAGCAGATCGCAGCCGGGATGATGCGAGCGGTGGTGCCGTTCTCACGACCCAACACTTCAGCCAGCTCAACCGCCAGTAGACCAAACAGCGTCGTGAACTTGATGACCGGGTTCATGGCCACCGAGGAGGTGTCCTTGAATGGATCGCCCACCGTGTCGCCGACCACGCACGCCGCGTGCAGCTCGGTGCCCTTTGCCTTCAGCTCCGTCTCGACGACCTTCTTGGCGTTGTCCCAAGCACCACCGGCGTTCGCCATAAACAGCGCCTGGAACAGACCGAACAGTGCGATCGAGACCAGGTAACCGATGAAGAAGTACGACTCCACGAATGCGAAGGCCAGCGTCGAGAAGAACACAGTCAAGAAGATGTTGAACATGCCCTTCTGTGCGTAGACCGTGCAGATCTCGACCACCTTCTTCGAGTCGGTGACCGAGGCCTTCTCCGAGCCTTCGAGCTTGATGTTCTTCTTGATGAACTCGACTGCGCGATACGCTCCGGTCGACACGGCCTGCGTCGAAGCGCCCGTGAACCAGTAGATCACCGCGCCACCCATGATGAGTCCGAGCAAAAACGGCGGGTGGAGCAGCGACAGGTTCGCCAGCAGGTTCGCCTGAAGTCCTTGGGTCAGCAGCATGACGATCGAGAAGATCATCGTGGTCGCGCCGACGACGGCAGTTCCAATGAGCACCGGCTTGGCCGTCGCCTTGAAGGTGTTGCCTGCGCCGTCGTTCTCTTCCAGGTATTCCTTGGCGGTCTCGAAGTTCGGCTCGAAGCCGAAGTCCTTCTTGATCTCCTCTTTGATGCCCGGAATCGTCTCGATGAGCGATAGCTCATAGACCGACTGCGCGTTGTCCGTGACTGGGCCGTACGAATCGACTGCGATCGTGACCGGACCCATGCCGAGGAAGCCGAAGGCGACGAGGCCGAACGAGAAGATCGCCGGGGCCACCATCATCTGCTGCGGGAAGGACATCGAGACGTAGTAGGCGATGCCCATCAGCACCGTAAACACCACGCCCAGCCAGTACGCCGAGAAGTTACCGGCGGTGAGTCCGGCGAGCACGTTCAGCGAAGCGCCACCCTCACGAGAGGCAGTGACGACCTCGCGAACGTGGGCCGAGCGGGTCGAGGTGAAGATCTTGACCATCTCGGGGATGATTGCACCAGCGAGGGTGCCACAGGTGATGATCGTCGACAGCTTCCACCACATGGTGCCGTCACCGAGGTCTTTGATGAGCAGGTTCGACACGCCGTAGGTCACCGCGACCGACACAAACGAGGTCAGCCACACCAGGACTGTCAGCGGGTGCTCGAAGTCCATCTTCAGCGCGTTGCCGTACTTGCCCTTCGCAACCGCCTCGTTGACGAGGTACGAGATACCCGAGACGACGACCATCATGATGCGCATCGCGAAGATCCAGACCAGCAGTTGGACTTGGATTTGCTCAACAGGAACCGCGAGGAGGATGAAGGTGATGAGAGCGACGCCAGTGACGCCGTAGGTCTCGAAGCCGTCGGCCGAGGGACCAACCGAGTCACCGGCGTTGTCACCGGTGCAGTCGGCGATGACGCCGGGGTTTCGCGCATCGTCTTCCTTGATCTTGAAGACGATCTTCATCAGGTCCGAGCCGATGTCGGCGATCTTGGTAAAGATTCCGCCCGCGATCCGCAGCGCTGCCGCCCCGAGCGACTCGCCAATGGCAAAGCCGATGAAGCAGGGACCGGCGTAGTCACGCGGCACGAAGAGCAGGATGCCGAGCATCAGCACCAGCTCGACCGAGATGAGCAGCATGCCGATCGACATACCGGCCTTGAGCGGAATCGCGTAGGTCGGGAACGGCTTGCCACCGAGCGACGCAAACGCCGAGCGGGAGTTGGCATAGGTGTTCACCCGAATGCCGAACCACGCCACGCCGTAGCTGCCGAGGATGCCGACGATCGAGAACGCCAGGATGGTCACCACCTTGGCCGCGCCGAGCTTCTCAAACACCCCAAAGTACAGGCCCATGATGGCGGCGATAAAGACCCACAGAAGGGCGATGAAGCGGCCCTGTGTCTCTAGGTAGGTCTTGCAGGTCTCGTAGATCAGCTCGGAGATCTCCCGCATCGAGCGGTGGACCTGCATGTTCTTGAGCTGGTTCGAGATGGCGAGGCCAAAGATCATGCCGAGGATGCAGACGACAAGACCGCCCATCAGCAGCGCTTTGCCCGTCATGCCCAGGAACTGAACCGATGCGAGATCGGGCAGTACGAGGGTTGCCTCACTGACGTGCTTGGTTGGATCGGAGCCAGCGGCAGAAGCAACACCGCTGAGCAGCGTCGCCAGCGCAAGCGTCCCCGACCGCAGGGGGCGCAGCAAATTCTTGACCATTTCTTTTGGGTCCTCCAGGTAGGTGTAGGTACAGCGTTCGGTCCGCGTTATAGCCAGCCTGACCGGCGAATGTAAATCCCCAATCCGTCTCTAGGCCGATCTACGTCGCTTACTCGATCGGGGGCGGTTGCGAAGCGGGCTTTTGGCGGGGTAGGGTGGCGACATGACGACGGATACTTCGCAGCCGAGTGGGATTGCGTTGGCACTTGTAGATGGGCTCTTGACGCAGCCGCTCGGGAAGCTCCTGCCTGCGGAGCGACTGGTTTCGGTGCTGCGGCAGGTGGGGCTGCTGCATCTTCAGTCCGAGCACGCCGAGCGGATCGCACGGGTGACCTGGCAGGGGCTGCAGTCGCTTTTGTTACGTCCGGGAACGCTCCGGTCGCTGCTGCCGCCACCGGTTATCGAGCTGCTTGCGGCGCTGCTGTCGCGCTCGTACGTGCTACCGCGACCGCTGCTGATTGCGCTGCTGTCGCGACCCCCGCTGCGCCGCCTGAGCCGCGAGCTGATGATCGGCACGCTGCTCGATTACAGCCGCAAGGTCCGCACCCAAGTCGGCGAAGCGTCGCAGACCCGAGGTGGCATGCTCGGTCGACTCGCCACCGAAGCGGTCAAGAAGAGCACGTCCGCAATCGGCTCCATCGCCCCCGGCATGACCGCCGCCGTATCCGATGAGCTAGAGCGGCAGTTCCGCACCCGGTCGAGTGAGTTTGCCGACTCCGCCGTTGATGACTTGGCCCAGCGAATCGCCACCATTCTCACCGATCCCACCCGCCAGCACGAACATCGCGAGCTGGCCCGTTCGCTGCTCGACTTCGCGCTCGACCTCCCCGTAAAGACACTCCAAGAAGAGCTGACCAAGCTCGATCCGCTCGCCCTTTCGGCCCTGGTCCGCAAGTCGCTCCATACCTGGCTCCAGCGTCCCGAGTCCGAAGCCGAGCTACTGCACCTGAGCCAGCAGCTACTACACGTACTCCCCGAGCTATCGCTGACCGATATTTTAGGCAACGACGCCGTCCAGCCGCTGCGCACGTTCTTACACGAGCTACTGCTTGCGCAGCTCGCCAGCCTCCTTCCCTCCCCAGCCCATCAGCCGACGCCCTGACCCCGGCTGGCTGCGCAGGGGCTGCGCGGGCTTGTATGTCGAACACAAAGGGTCCCGGAAGGGGCTGCGCGGGCTTGTATGTCGAACAAAGGGGGGCCGGGAAGGGGCTGCGTGGGCGTGTATGTCGAACACAAAGGGCCCCGGAAGGTGCTGCGTGGGCTTGTATGTCGAACCAAGCCGGGCCACGGCTCTCCCCCCAGGAGGCCGACTGGGGAACCGTGCCCTGAGTACTCCTGCCTGTGCTTAGTTCACGCCAACTGCCGTCCAAGCATTCCCGACCGCTGCGTACTCAGCCCCGGTCGCGCCGTACAGATCCTTGGCCGCACTCAGGGTTGCTGTCCGCGCCGCCTTGAAGTTGGTGCTGGAGGTCATGTAGACGGTCAGCGCTCGGTACCAGATCTTCTCGGCCTTGGCGCGGCTGATGCCGGTCACGGTCTTGCCAGAGGTTCGGTTCTTACCGCCTTCGGACAGCAGGTAGAAGAAGTTGTTGGCGATACCCGACGAGTAGTGAACGTCGATGCCGTTCTTGTACTTCGAGTAGTGGTCGATCGAGCCGCCATCCAGCGTCGGGTCCATCATGTTGCGGAGGTAGCCCTTGCCGCCAATCATGATCTTTTCGCCGATGAGGTAGTCGCCAGCGTCCGCGCTGTTGCCAGCGTAGAACTCGACCGCAGTGCCGAAGATGTCGCTCGTCGATTCGTTGAGACCACCCGACTCACCCGAGTAGACCAGCTTGGCGGTGCGTGAGGTCACGCCGTGGCTCATCTCGTGTCCCGCGACATCAAGCGCCACGAGCGGGCGGAGCTGCGTGCCATCGCCATCGCCATAGGTCATGCAGAAGCAGGAGTCGGACCAGTACGCGTTGTTGTACTTGGTGCTGTAGTGGACGCGGGTCTGAGCGCCCTTGCCATCATTGGCGATGCCGTTGCGACCATGGACGGTCTTGTAGTAATCCCAGGTCTTGGCTGCACCGTAGTGCGCGTCGACGCCAGCGCTGGCGGCATTGCCCGCAGTGCCATCGCCCCAGCTATTGCTGGCTTGGCTGAACACCGACCCACCAGAGGTCTTGTTGGCCAGGTTGATGGTCGGCGAGCTACCGTGGGCAACGTCGACCAGCTCGTAGGCGCTGCCGTTTTGGTTCGTGCCAATCTGGACGGTTCCGCTGTGGATGCTGCGTCCGCTGCCGGTGACCGCGCCGGTTTCGATTTCGTCGTACGAGTCAAGATGGCGACCGCTGTTGGCATCGATGAAGGTGTGCAGCATGCTCGGCGTGCCATCGCGCTGCGTACCTTGCGACACGACCTCGTACGCGAGTGCGATCTCCGGGCTGTCTGGCATCGCATACACGGCCAGCTTGCTGTCGCCAACGACCGTTCGTTCATCAAGGAAGGTCTGCTTGGCCGCGCTCGTCGCTTCGCTCGCCTTAAGCTGCGGGAGCTGGCTCACCGGAATCGAGCTATTTAGCATCGCAGAGAACGTCTCGTCCTCGCGAGCGCTGGTATGAACGATGAAGTCTCCACCCCGCACCGCCAGACCGCGGTAGAGCCGCTCGAACCGAACGTGCTCATGGCCCAGCGAGTCGACATGGCGGCTGCGCTGCCGGACCACATCATTGCTGTTTAGACCAAGCTGCGTGCCACGAAGCTGGATCAGGGATACAGCCTGGGCGCTCACCTCTTGTCCATCCTCGCTGACGGTATCGACCGCAAGCAGGTCATTACCACCACATGCAGGGACAAGCGCCGCTGAAACCATCGCCAACCAAAGAGTTTTACGCATGGGGTCCTCCGTACCTGTGAATCGTTAGTTGACCTGACTACTTAGCGATTTGCGTGCCAACCTTCCCAGCTCTCTTCTTGGAGCTTGGGATCTTGGCTTCCCGACGATAACCTAAGCATCATCCACGCTCGTGGGTGGCAAATCCCATGGGGGCAGAGTCCCCACTTGGGACCGAGTCCCCCATCAGCCCATGGGCGACCCTGCGGCGCGAAGCCAGGACCGACCGCCCAGCGTCGAAGCCATACTCAGCACGCTTTTCTTCGCGTAGGCTTCTCGCTACAACTCCGACCATCAGGTGGGCCACTACGCCCAGGCCAAAGTCATGCAGAAGCGTCCCAGCATCGTCGAAATCATTGGTGTGCCGTGCGACCTCGGCTGTAGTCAGCGCGGTGCCAACGTCGGTCCGGCCATGATTCGAGTGGCAGGACTCACTGATCGACTCGAAGAATTGTCGATTCGCGCCATCGATGGAGGCGACATCTTGGTGCCGCTGCGGGAGCGACTCGGCAAGCCGACCCAAGCGAACCGAGAACTGTACGTCTCGACGATTGGCCAGATCTGCGACGAGCTGTTTGCTCGCGTGCAGGCCTCGCTCAGAGAAAGTCGCTTTCCGCTGATCCTTGGTGGTGACCACGCGATCGCGATTGGCTCGATCAAAGGTACGGCGGACTATTGCTACAAGCAGGGCGGGCAGCTCGGACTGTTGTGGGTAGATGCGCACGCGGACATGAACACCCCAGCAACGTCGATGAGCGGCAACATCCACGGCATGCCCCTATCAACGGTGCTCGGTCTGGGGTTCGAGCGCTTGGTGCATGTCGGTGGCTTGGGTCCACGGCTGCGTCCGGAGAATGTCGCCCTGATCGGAATCCGAGACCTCGACCGTGAAGAGCGCTCCTTCGTGCGTGAGACGGGAATCCGTTACTACACCATGAAGGACATCGACCAGCGCGGCATGTATGCGGTGATCACCGAGGCACTCGACGACCTGAACCAGCGCTGTGCAGCGCTGCATGTCTCGTTTGACCTCGATGCGGTCGATCCGGTCTATGCGCCTGGGGTGAGCACGCCAGTGCGCGGCGGTCTGACCTATCGCGAGGCGCACCTTTTGCTGGAGGTGATTGCCGAGCGCGGGCTGCTGCGGTCGATGGATCTGGTCGAGCTAAACCCGATGAACGACGTTGGGCACCAGACGACCCGGCTGTGCATCGAGCTGGCGCTATCAGCCCTCGGGAAGGCGATTGTGTAGCCGATGAGCGAGCCACTGCACGAGCCGCAAGCGGCGCCGCTGGCCGAGGTCGATCGGGCGTTTTTGGAGACGTACATTGCGCCGCTGGTGAAGCCGCTTTCGCTCTATCACCGCTACCGCATCAGCGGGATCGAGCGGCTGCCGCTGTCCGGGCCGGTGCTGCTGGTCTGTACGCACTCGGTGGCCTCGTACGATCTCGTGCTGCTGACGCTACGACTGATGCAGCAGACGGGGCGCTGTCCGCGTGCGCTGGGGCACAAGCAGCTGTGGTTTTTTCACCCGCTGATGGCCAAGCTGAGCGACCGCATCGGGGTGGTGGCGGGAACGCCCAATGCGGGACGGCAGCTCCTAGAGGCGGGAGAGCTGGTGGCGGTGGCACCGGGCGGAACCCGGGAAGCGATTCGTCACTCAGGGCAGCGCTATCAGGTTTCGTGGCAAGGCCGGAGCGGCTTTGCGCGCTTGGCACTACAGACGGGGGCGACAGTGGTGCTGGCGGCGACGCCTGCTGCGGATCGGATCTTCACCGTGTACGACAATCCGGTGACGCGGGCGATGTATGCGCGCTTTAAGCTCGCACCGCCGCTGCTGCGGGGGCTTGGACCCACGCTGATTCCTCGGCCTGTGAAGCTGACCAGCTATCTGTCCGAGCCGATCGTGCCGCCGCAGGGCGAGCTGACGGATGAAGCGGTGGCGTCGTTTCGGGATCTGTGTGAGCAGCGGATGAACGCGCTCATCAATGAGGCGGTGCGTGAAGAGCGGCTGGCTTAGGCGCTAGCGGCTGGTGGGAGAGCGGGCTTGCTGTCGGTGGTCAAAAGCGAGTCGGGCTTGCTCCGATAGAGCAGCCACAGCGATGCCGGCAGGGCGGTGAAGTCGGCGATCATCGACAGCACGAAGGCCACCGAAGACAAGATTCCGAACTGACGAATCGGTGGCAGCGTCGAGAAGGCAAAGGCCAGAAAGCCGCCCGCGTTGATGAGCGTCGCAAAGAAAATCGCCTTGCCCGAGATGAGCAGGGTATGGCGCAGCGCTACTTCCGTCGAGGCGTTGTCCTTTTTGCCTTCTTGGAAGTGATAAAAGAAGTGGATCTGGTCGTTTTCGCTGGTGCCAAGCACCGTCGTCGCGATGAGGATCGTCGCGACGTTTAAGAACACGCCGATCGAGCGCATAAACAAGAACATCACCAGGATGGCGAAGAACGACGGAATCATCGCCATCACTCGCGCAATGCCACTGCGGAACACCAGCAGGAAGGACACGAAGATGATGCCGACGGTGAGTACGAAGCTCTCGACCAGCGTTGGCACCATGTGATGTGAGATTTTGGCCTCGAGCGGTGCCAGCCCGACCGGACGCATCTTGAAGTCAGCCAGCGCCGGGTACGCGGCGACCGAGGCTTTCCAGTGCGTCTCCAGCAGCTTGGCGAGCTTTTGAAAGCCCTCGAAGTCCTGGGTTCGGCTCACCACCGCGAAGTGGGTCTGCGAGACGTTGACCTTTTCGACGAAGCTCCGGAGCAGCGGCTCGCGACCGAGTTGGTTTTCGAGCGTGTCCGTGAGCGACTCCAGCCCGGCGTCATCGGTCGGTAGCGTGTCGCTGCCACCCGATAGGTAGCGCAGCGTCGATAATATGGTGACGACGCTGGTGGCCGAGCCGACCTCTGGTTCTTTGTCGAGTCGCTGCTGAAAGTCGATGAGCCCGCGCAGCGCGGCCGGACTCGACACCAAGCCCGGTTTCCCCGACAACCAGATGTTGGTCACCGACAGGCCACCGATGAGCTTTTCCATCTCTTTGGTGCTCTTGTACATCTCCGAGTCGTGAGGGATGTACTCGATGGCTGCTGTCTCTAGCTTCATGGCCGGGAGCAGGCCGGGGATTCCAAACAGGGCTGCGGCCCCGACGCCACACAGTAGAAGCGAGCCAAACACCAGGCCGTAGCGATAGCGATACGAAAAAAGCGGTAAGCGAGCGACCACCCGTTCGAACCAGGCACCGGCGAGCTGTCGCTCGTTTCCGGTTGGACAGCGCAGGATTCGTTGCAGGGCCGGGAACAGCGTAAACACCGTCACCCAGGTGATCATCAGTCCGACAGCGACCCAGATGCCCATCTCGCGAATGGGCCGGATCTTGGACACGGCCAGGGCGGCAAAGCCGACCGCAGAGGCAACGATCGAGGCTGTGCACGCCAGGAACTTGTTACACAGCGCAAAGATCTGGTGGTCTTCCACGGTCCGTTCCGCCGGTCGATCGACGTAGCGCGAGTGCAGGTACACCAGCGTCGCAGTACATACGATCAAGATCGTCATCGGAACCAGAGACGAAACAATCGTGAACACCCCACCGGTCAGTCCGACAAAACCGACGGTGAACGCCGCACAAATCGCGAGGGTGATGATGAAAGCCAGCAGCGTTCGCCACGAGCGATACAGCCCGACGTTTAGGACGACGACGAACAAGAAGAACAGCGGAAAATAGCGGAGTCCGGCTTGGCGGGTGTCGTTGTCGAGATAGGCGTTGATGATCGGCGCTCCGACTTTGCGTAGCCGGGACAGTGGGGCCGGGCTGCGCTCAACATCGGAGATGGCGGACTCGATGAGCTTGAGCGTGGCCTGCCGCTCGCTACTGTCCTTTACCCCGAGGACCAGTGCCACCGCTAGAAAGTGATCGCCAACCAGACCCTGCTTACGAAACAGGTGGGTGCCTGTCGCAAACTTCTTGAAGTCGGCCACCTCGGCTGCGCTGGGGGTAAAGCCCGCCTTGGCTCGTCGATAGATCGAGAGCGCCGAGTTGACCGATACCTTCGGCAGGCCGCGCAGCCGCGTTTCCATGTCGTCAACGCGCTGTAGTACCGACGGGCTAAACGGATCAGCCGCTTCGGCCAGCAAGATGATGTACTCGGACTCGCCAAAGACCTTGGCAAAGTCTCGCGATGCCAAATAGTCGGGGTCGTCCTTCACGATCAGTCGGTCAATCGAGTTGTCCTGGGGCACCTTCAGTGCCAAAAACACGGCGGGCCCAAGCAGCAGCGCGTACACGGCGATGATCAGCCAGCGCGCTCGGATCACAAGACGGAAAGTCGACCACAGCCGACTTGGTTTTTGTTCGCTCATGGCGGTTCGTTGAGCGGGAGCATCATCGATGTGTGTGGCGACCAGACGATGTCCCGCAGACCTTTTAGTTCGGGCCATGCTAGCCGATGATGGGCGCGGGGAAAATGCTTTTGCACGGCGATGGCTTCCCGACGGAAAATGCGGTCGATTGTGTGGAGAGTCGGTCGTCGCTCGTGCTTTTGCGGGTCGGCTGCGCAAGAAGGTATGGGGACGCTGGCACTGCTGGGCAATTCCCCTCACAATCAGACTGATATGGCGATCGCGGTCGGAATGCTGATCTTTAGTGCGCTCTCACTGGGGATGTCGTTTCCCGACACGCCTGCGGAAGGTGGCGGCGGAGCCGTGCAGCGCGTCGTGGCTCCGGTGGTGGTGGTGAAGACTGCCAACGTCAAAGTGTTCCAAGAAGTGGCGGAGTCGTTTCGCGATCGTTGTCGGGTGCCGGTGCAGTTTATGAACCTGCATCACGACTCAGCGGACGAAGCGGCGCGGGTTCGCGAGAGAGTGGCTGGGGCACGGCTGCTGGTGGCACTCGGACAGCCCGCCGCCGAGATCCTGCAAGGGTTGCGTGCCCACATTGTGTACGCGATGGTGCCGGTGCCGCCCGTTGGAACGATTGGAACCAACAGCACGATTGGTCCGAGAGAGTCGCTCGGTGCGCTACATACCCTGCGACCCGAGATCCGCCACGTGGGCGTGATTTATACTCGACATGGCTTGGTCAAGATGCCGGCGGCGCGGGCGGTGGCACGGGTTCTGGGCATTGAACTGCAAGAGCAAATGGTGGACACGAGCCCCGACGCGATTCGTGCTGTCCATTCGATGGTCGTTGGTCGACCCGATGCCTCGGGGGTTCAGCGGTCGAAGGTGGAGGCGCTGTGGGTGGGGCCCGACCCTCTGGTGGTCGACATGCCGCTGCTTCAGTACCTGTTGACGCTGCAGCTTAGTGCGCGGGTTCCGATCTTGGCTGGCACTCGGCAAATGGTGACCCATGGCGCGCTGCTGAGCGTCGACTGGTCACCAGAAGCGGTGGGCCAAAATCTGGCCACCCAGGTCAATCAGATCCTCGATGATCCCCACCACTACGAACTCAATCGTGACCATCCGGCGACGGTCCCTGATGTCACGGTGAACCGACAGGCGGCGCGGCGACTGGGGATCCGGCTCGATGCGGTGATGGGCCTTGGCTGGAGGATTCTCGAATGAGCATCGAGAATGAAGTCACTCCCAAGGTTGTGGTCGATTCCCCGGCGGGCAGTGAGGGGGAATCGCCGTCGGTTGAATCCGCTTCCGACGCTGCTGCCGAATCGTTCGCGCCGACTGATTCGCCAGAGTCCGAGTCTTCACTCGACTTTGGATCGGCCCAGTCCGCAGATAGTCCGGCACCTCGGCTCGACCCAGCCATGCTGGCGCAGCGCGAGACGCTACCGCTGGCAAGACCTCCGGCGGACCCACAGGCACAGTCGCACCGCTTCGAGGAGACCGTCGAGGTTCCATCGGTCGGTGCCGAACATCCCAGCGAGTTTTCGGTCTGGAACAGTCCGCTGTGGCAGCGTCGGAGCAGCTTCTTTCGTCAGGTCTTCTTTTGGCTGCTTGGGATGGCACTGTTTATGTCGCTGGGCTCGGGCGCGGTCTTTTACAACCAGCAGTATCGCTTCCTGGAAGAAGACCAGCGTCAGCGCTCGCGGCTGCTCTTGGGGTCGCTGGCGTCGCAGTGTGCACTGGGTGCATACGCGATGGATCGCGCCATCTTGTCGCAGCCGGTGCAGCGAATGGCGCAGAGCGACGACGTCGAGTTTGTGGCGGTCTATGACTCGCAGGGCGTCGAACTGCTCAAGACGACGACGCGGACTGGCAAACAGATGAGCGACCCGACGCCGGCGAAGCTGCGCGCCTATCTGGCCGATGTGGTGCTCCAGACCGTGAAAAACGTCCCATCGCAGAAAACCAACCGCGATGCGCTCGACTGGGGAATCGTGACGAGGCCTCTGGAGGAACGTCACGAAACGTACATCGACTTATACGCACCGATTTTGCTCAGTGATCGAGGTCTGCCCGGACTCGCTGCGTTTTTGAACCCGATTGATCTCGGGGTGCGGGACCGCGTGGTCGGGAT
This sequence comes from Polyangia bacterium, assembly GCA_044228505.1. GTDB lineage: Bacteria > Myxococcota_A > Polyangia > Palsa-1104 > JAEUJZ01 > JAEUKA01. Next base: position 68,489 of record JBGAUT010000003.1, read on the forward strand.
TGTCAGGATCGGCCTGTCCATCGAGCCCGCGCAGGAGCGACTGCGCCAGGTCTTGGTCTTTAGCGTCGGTCTCGGGGTGGTTCTGATGCTGCTCGGAGTGGTTGCGGCGCTGCTGATCGCTGGGCGACTGAGCGGCCCGATCATGGCACTGGCGCGTGGGGCCGATGAGATGCGCAGCGGCAACCTGCATCCACGGATCGATGTACGACGCAGCGATGAACTCGGTCTGTTGGCGGATTCGTTCGTGCGAATGGCGGAGCGGCTGCGCGAAAGCATGCAAGCGCTATCGCAACTGAACCGCAACCTGGAAAGCGAGATCAAGCGGCGCACCAAGCAGCTTCGCTTGGCCTACGCGTTTACGTCGGTCCTAAACTCGCCGATCGATCGCAGTGGCGATGCGATGGATGCCGCCGACCTGACGGTGATGCTCGATCAGGCGCTTGCGGCGCTGGTCGAAGCCACCAGCACTCGTGGTGGAGGCGTGTTTTTGATCGAAGACGGCACTTCCGGCGAGCCCGAGTTTTTGGTGCGAGCGGCCTATGGTGTGTCAACCCACAAACTGGGTACACCGCCGCAGGTGAAGGACTTTGTCACACCGAGTGGTTCGCCGCCTGCGTCACCCTCTGCACCGCTCAGTGAGGTGGTCAAGGTCCAAGGTCGTCGTATCTTGGTGCCGCTTACGTTTCGCAATCAGCCGCTCGGTCTGCTGGTGATGGTGATGACCAGCGATGAAACCCCGGATGGTTCTCTTCTGGAGTTTGTGCGTCAAGCCGCCGCGCAGCTTTCGATCGCCGTCAGCAATGCTCGCGCCTATGCACGTGTCGGACGACTGGCGCATGAGCTGGTGTTGAACAATGAAGCCCTGGCGGCCCAGCGCGATCAGATGCAGCAGCAGCGCGATCAGCTGGTCCACCAGCGCAACCAACTGGCCGAGCAGCGCGATCAGCTAGAGCAGCAGTCGTTTCAACTTCGCATTCAGCGCAACCAGCTTCGCGAGGTCAACCGGCTCAAGTCGGAGTTTCTGGCCAACGTCTCGCACGAGCTGCGGACGCCGCTCAACGCCATCATGGGGTACACCGAGCTGATTCGTGATGGCGTCTATGGGTCAGTTTCCGACGAAGCGACCGATGCTACAAGCGGTGTGCTGGCCTCGAGTGCCAACCTGCTGCGACTCATCAACCAGATCCTCGATTTGTCGCGCATCGAGGCGGGCAAGATGGATGTGCACAGCGAGTCGGTTGATCTGTCAGTGCTCGTCGCGGCAGTGATCAAAGAAGCCGAGGCGATGGGCCGAGACAGACCGTACCGCGTGCAGCTTGTCTGTCCGCGTGATCTGCGGATCGACACCGATCCGGCCAAGCTCCAGCAGATCTTGACCAACTTGGTGGCCAACGCGATTAAGTTTACCTCGCAAGGCTCGGTGACCGTCGAGGTCAAGGCGGATGAACCGGACTATGTGACGATCTCGGTCATCGACACCGGCATCGGCATTCGTCCGGAGCACTTGGAGATCATCTTTGAGGAGTTTCGTCAGGTCGATGGGAGCTCGACGCGGCGGTTTGGCGGCACGGGCTTGGGTCTGGCGATTGCACGACGGCTGGCCGAGATGCTTGGCAGCGCGCTGGAGGTCAAGAGCACCTACGGGATGGGGTCGACGTTTTCGCTGCGCATTCCTCGCCACTCGCGGATTCCCAGACCGACAATGCGTCGCTCCGTCGATATGGATAGCAACCCCAGCATAGACGCTCCACACGACCTGCAAGGCGTGAGAGAGTAAGGACCACGATGTCTGCCGCTGCCAAAACCCTTACCGTCTTGCTCGTGGATGACGATATCCACAACCAGAAGATTTTTGAGACGGTGCTTCGTCACTCGGGGTTTGCTGTCCGTCAGGCCGGCAACGGGGAAGAAGCGCTGCGAGAGGCGCGGACCCATCACCCGGACTTGATCTTGATGGATCTATCGATCCCGGTCATCGACGGGTGGGAGTGTACCCGGCAGCTCAAAGCAGACGAAACGACGCGGAGTATCATCATCTTGGCGCTCACCGCGCATGCGATGCATGGCGATGAGGAGCGCGCACTGGCGGCCGGTTGCGACGGTTATCTATCGAAGCCGATCTCGCCACGAAAGCTGGTTGAAGAGGTCAAGACGCGCTTGCATGTAGCGCGAGCGTAAGTGCCTTCACGCTTTGGGGGGAAGTAGATGAAGCGGGTTACGAAACTGTGGCTGCTTGGCGGCGTGTCGCTGTTGGGGATGATCATGCCGTGGCAAGTGGAAGCCAATGATTCGTCGGTGGGCGAGTCGGTTGCTACTGTGGAACGAGCTCGGACGATGGATCGTGCGGCCAAAACCGGCGAGTCCAATGCAGAAAAGCAGCCAGAAAAGCAGCCGGACAAAGCCGCGGAAAAGACGACCGAAAACTACATCGACAAAATGTTCGATGGCGGTCCGTCCAACGATCGACTGACCAAGATGCACGCCGCGCACGATGATCTTCTGGGAGCGTTGCGCAGCGATGGTCACTACTCGCAGTTTGTGCAACTTGCCGAAGCCTCGGGCTTTGATAAGACGCTGCACGGGCGCGGACCGTTTACGGTGTTTGCGCCCACGGACGAGGCTTTCGCCAAGTTACCGAGTGAGCTTCGGGATGGGCTCAGCAAAGAACCGTCGCGGCTCAAAGGTTTGCTGGCGTATCACGTCATTCGCGGCCTGGTGTCCAAAGACGTCCTCAATCACCTCCGCAACATCAAAACGATGAGCGGTTCCGTCGTCAATGTCGATTACACAAGTGGCATCCGCATCAACCATGCTCACCTGACCAGCGGGGACCACTATGGCTCGAACGGCATGTTCCATGCCATCGACGAGCTACTGTCGCTGCCTGAGCGCCCGACAGCGACCGCCAAACCCGAGCCCAGTCAGCGTAAAAAGTCGCTCCGCAAGCCAGCTCCGACGACCTAGCTCGTACCGGAACACTCCGTGGAAACATCACTGTTTGCTGCAAGGCAGTAGAAGCCGCCAGCGGCCGCAGCGACATCCAACTGCCCATGAGTCCTGCCTTGCTCGTTTCTTCGGTCGATCCGCATCGCGTCGTTACCCTGCGTGCGGGGGAGCCTCGTTCCTCGGGCCGTTACGTTCTGTACTTTTGTCAGGTGCAGAAGCGGGCGGAATGGAATCCGGCCCTTGACTACGCCATCGAGTGGGCCAATCAGTTGCGTCTGCCGGTGTTGGTGTACGAAGGTCTTCGGCCCGATTATCCGCATGCGAGTGCGCGCCATCATCGCTTCATCCTCGATGGGGTTCACGAACTGGCGAGCCGTCTTGCGGCACGGGGGATGTCCCATTTTTTTGCGCTGCCCAAGCTTGGTGAGCCGTTCCCGATGGTGGCGACGCTCGCCGAGTCGGCCGCGCTGGTGGTGACCGACGACTATCCGGCGTTTGTGGTGCCCCGTCATAACGCCAAACTGCAGCAGCAACTGGACTGTCCGCTGTACGCCGTCGAAGGTTGTGACGTGGTGCCGCTGCGGATGTTCCAGCGAGCCTTTCCATCGGCGGCCGCGCTCCGTCCGCATCTGCGTCGCTTGCTGCCGGATCTGCTGGCGCTGTCCGACCCGTCTCCGCGTCCGCTCCGTGATTCCCTGACGTTGCCGTTGCCTGCTTTGCCGGGTCTGCGGCGTGGAGTCGAGATTTCCGATATGCCTGAAGATCTTGACCGATTGGTCCAAACGACCGGCGTCGATCTTTCGGTGGCTCCGGTGCGAGGGGTGCGGGGTGGGCGTTCGGCGGGGCTTTTGCGGCTCGGGTCTTTTTTACGCGATGGACTGCCGCGCTACGCCGAGGGCCGCAACCTGGCTGACCACGATGTGACCTCGGGATTGAGCCCGTATCTGCATTACGGCATGCTTTCATCGGCGGAGATAGCGCGGGCGGCGATTGCGGCGCGTCCTTTTGGTCTCGGCGACCCGTCGGTTGCGGCGTTTATCGAGGAGTTACTGGTGCGGCGGCACCTGTCGCACAACTTCTGTCTGTTTACCCCGGACCATCAGAGCGTGCGCTCGCTGCCGACGTGGGCACTGGCCAGTATGCGGGAGCACGCAGGTGACCAGCGGAGGACGCTGTACGATCGGGAGCAGCTCCTTGGCGGGCGGACTGCGGACCCGCTGTGGAATGCTATCCAGACCGAGCTGCGCGAGCTTGGGGAGCCACACGGCTATCTGCGAATGCTCTGGGGCAAGCGCATTATCGAGTGGTCGGCAACGTACGAAGAGGCGCTGGCCCGGCTCATCTACCTAAACGACCGCTTTGCGTATGACGGGCGGGATCCAAACGGCTACACCAGCATGTTGTGGTGTTTTGGGCTGCATGACCGTCCGTTTGGCCGACGTCCGGTGTTTGGACTTCTGCGGCCGATGTCCTCGGATGGGGCTGGCCGACGGGCACAGGGGCCGGTGTATATCGAGCGGATCCGGCGCACCCTGTCTGGTCAGAGTGCGAGCGGGCGTTCTGTGCAGCTTAGGTTCGATGCGGGCTTTTCGGTGAAGTAGCCGCGCATCGAAACGAAGACGCGCCAGTCGGGACTGAGCGGGCCCAATCCGGCACCAGCTCCGACATCGAGCGCTGCTTGACGCAGCCCGAGCCGGAGCCCGCCGCGAAGCTCGGTCGAGTTCATCGGTGTTCCAATCGCGTACGAGCCCACGGACTCCGCCAGAAGTGCCAGTCCAACGCGCCTGGTCGGAAACGCAACACTTACGGCTGCTCCCCATTCCAGAGAGTGCTGAAGCGTAGTTTGGTAGATCTCGCGGTGCGGGGCGAACCGTATCGACACGTTGAGGGCAGCGGCCACCGGACCACGTAAGAACCAGCCGATCAGACGCGGAGCAATGGTCGGTCCGGAGGTCGCCACAAAGTCGCTCTGGCCTCCGCCCGGTATGGTGAAGTCGAGCGCCATCGCCACAGACCAGAACCAATCGGTCGGGGTGAGCCTTGCTTTGGCTCGCAGTCGAATGTCCCCAACGGCGCTGCTTCGCAGCGGTCTGTCGACGGAGTCGTCGTTTCCACCAGTGGCTTGCAGGCGGTCGCCGTTTTGCCACAGCGCCACTGGCAGCCCAACCCCAAGTGACAGCCGCTGTTTCCAAATTCCAAGTTCTCCGCCGAGGTCGAGGGTGACTCGATACGAAACCGGAGTTGCGAGTAGCTCGCCGGTGTAGCGCTGACGGAGACGCAGCGGATTTGACAGCAGCGATGCTGCACTATGCAGCCAAAGCTCTCGCGGAGCGGATACTACCCCACCTTCGACTTGGTAAAAGGCCGAGGGTCCACTGTGAAACATCATCCGATCGGCCGCAATGCCGGTCGACTGAGCCCTCGCTGTTCCCGAAGACCAGCTCAGCACGACGAGCAGCAGTGAGCCAAGGATCGGCCAGCGAAAACCACAGGGCACAGACGGAAGCGAACCCAGCACACCGGCACCATACACGCTTGTGCCAAAACGCCCAAGCCCGACTCAGAAATGGGAAATCGAAAGAAAGGAGGGGAGGGCGTTGGCTGCTGGCTATGGCTTGACTTCGGTGAGCTCGGCGCTGCCGATTCCGAAGTAGGTTCCGTTGGCGTCGTTCTTCAGCCCGGATACGTAGGCACGGACAGTGTTTCCGTCCACAAACAAGCTTGGAGAGAATGCGCCCTCGGAGCGGAACGAAGAGAATCCCGCAAGCTGAGGAACCAGAGCCGCACCGCTCTTGGTGCCGATTTGGAAGGCCTTGCCATCAGCGCTGACCGCGACTCCGACGGTGCCGGTGGCGAGCGCGTTGCGGATCGATTTGCGATCCTTGGTCGGGATGTCCTTCACTGCCGTGTAGGCCATCGTGTACTGACCATTGCGCAGAATCACGCTTGGACCGGCGACTCCGCCCGCCTCTTCGGGCACGCCAGCGCGTCCCGATAGAACCACCTCGCCAGGAGGGAAAGAAGTCCCACCATCCGGGCTTTTTGAGCGAAGGATTTGGAACTTGCAAGAGCCGCTGCCGCAGTCGAGTCCGGCGTAGTACATGTAGACATTGGTTCCATCGACAAGCACCCATGGGTCGGTGGCACCGTAGGCATCCGGACGTGCGGTGTCAGGAGTCATTCCTGTGAAGTTCGGAGTCCCAATCACAGGTTGGGTAGCGCGGGAGAACTTGCTTAGATCCGCACTGGTGGCACGCCCAATCTGAAGTACGTAGTCCGGCTTCGAGCTGTCTCCGTTGGCGGCGTAATACACGGTCCAGCCATCGGCCTGCCGATAGGAGGCGAAGGGAGCCATGATGTCGAGCTTGTCCCAACCGGTGCTGGTCGGCCCGTCAAACATGAACATCCAGGGAGATCGCGCAGTAGGAACGACGGAGTCCTTGTAGTAGGACAGCGACCAGCGCTCTGCCGTGGTGGTGGAATCACTCCCTGCGATGAACAGGTAGTTGTTTCCGGTCACCGTAAGGTAGTGTGGGTCGCGCTTCCAGCGGCGATCTTTTTCGGCAATGATGCTCGTCTCGGAAGGGAACTCAAATGGGTCAGCAACCTTGGCTGTCCAAGTGGAGAGAGAGGGATTGATAGTTCCCCCATCAGTGTCTGTGTTGGTTCCGCCGTCCATCGGTTGATCATAGATCACGGGCTGAGCACAGTCTGCGTAGAGCCCGATCGTGGCGGGAGTACATAGAAAGACAAGAGCGTACAATAGCTTCGAGCGTGTAGTCATGAAGAACCCCTTGATGAGTGTAACATAAGAGGGCTGCCACCAACGAGATTTCGTAGGAGGTGCCGGTAGTTCCCTTAGACTTGGCTGCGCTGTGACTTCGTCACTTGGGTGCGCAAAGTGTGACCAAAATCAGTGGGAATTTCGGCTTCCTACCGCGACCGTGCAGAGCGATTCTTGTCGCCGAGATCTCCCCTTGTGGAGAGAGAGCCATGCATGGTACGACTTAATAGCTTGGCTCCGATCCAGATGCGCGCAAGCCATTAGTAGGACTCAAAAAATGGCTCGGCTGCGAACTGCCACTTGCAGTCCTGCATTCGGCGCTCTCGACGTCCAGTAAAGAAACCACCGACGAGCAAATCATCGTGCCTGAGCGTAGCAAGAGCCTGTTAGAGATTAAGTTCTATGCGGCGACGGACATTGGGCGTCAGCGCGATCACAACGAGGACAATTACCTCGTCGACCCGCGTCTGTCTCTGTTCGTTGTGGCAGATGGAATGGGCGGACACGCGGCGGGAGAAGTGGCTTCCCAGATCGCGGTTCATGCGGTGTGTAAGACCGTTCGTGACAACGCGGATGTGATCGAGCGGCAACGAGAAAAGGCGGACTCCTCTGTTGCACGGCAGGAGATCTTGGGAGTCCTCGAGCACGCTATTCAATCGGCCAGCGCAGAGGTCTTCCGGCGTGCTCAAGAAGACTCCGACAAACGCGGCATGGGCACTACTTGTAGTTGTCTACTGCTGGTTGGGAATCGCGGCTTTATCGCGCACGTTGGTGACTCTCGTATCTACCTGCTGCGCCAAAATCAGGTGCATCAGATCACAGAAGATCACTCTCTGCTAAACGAGTTAGTCCGACGAGGAAAGCTCAAGCGAGAGGAGATTGAAGGCTCTCCGTACGCCAAGTACAAAAACGCCGTGACTCGCGCCATTGGTGCGTATGAAACGGTCGAAGCAGATACCTTCGATTTCGAAGTCCTACCGGGGGATCAGTTCCTGCTCTGTTCGGATGGTCTGCACGCGTATCTCAAAGATCGTGACATCAAAGAGATCCTGGGCGGAGCCGATATTGCAGAGTCCCCCAAAGACATGATCGCGCTCGCGAATTCGGGCGGCGGACACGACAACATCACCGCAGTGGTGGTCCGAGTTGATTCCTCTGATCCAGGTCAATCAACGGCGCTGGTGAGCGAGCTGGCGAACAAGGTCTCGGTGCTCAAGGGAATGCCCCTGTTTAAGCACCTGACTTATAAAGAAGTCATTCGTGTACTCAATTTGACAAGTGTAGTCGAGGTGGGAGCGGGTGAGACAATCTTCCGCGAGCGAGAGCCAGGAGAAGAACTGTTCGTCATTTTGAGTGGGCGGGTGCGGCTGCACAAAGACGGCCTGGCACTTGTGGCACTTGGCAAAGGGGCACATTTTGGGGAGATGGCGCTCGTCGATCGGGCGACCCGTTCCGCCACCGCCACCGCCGAGGAACCGACGCGCCTGCTCGCGTTACGGCGGCGCGATTTCTACGAGATCTTGCGCAAGGAGTCACCGTTAGCGGTCAAGCTGCTGTGGTCGTTTGTGCAGGTGTTGACCGAGCGACTTCGCAAGACCACCGCCGAGCTATCAGCGGGTCGTGCCGAGCAGCAGACCGCCAGTAGCTCGTCGATCCCCGGCGAAGACGAATTCCAGCCGTAGACAGGATTCCCGCAAAGCAGCAGCGCGGGTCGTTAGCGAAGAACCGAGAGCTGTTCGGTGGTGCCGGTTCTCTCGATAACGAGACACGATGGCGCGCCGCCGATGGTCCAGCGCGACATCCCGACGTCGATCAGCGCGACCTTGCCTCCCGCTCGCAGCGAGATGCCTTTGTCTTGAATGGTGTGACCCATCACGATTCGTTGCGCACCTTGGCTGTCAGAAAGTTCCTTCAGGTACGCCTGAAGCACTTGTTCTTGGAGCGACTCGGCGAGACCTCGGAACCACAGTGGGCCTTCGGGATCGCTGCCAACGCCAAAGCTGCCGACCGTCGGGTGTTGCTGTAGCTCGGAGCGGACGGCCTGGTTTAGTTCGCTCAACTTGCGGTGGACATAGCGTGGGCTCAGTCCTCCGTGCATAAAGACCGTGTCGTTGACCTTCACGATCGCGTTGTGCGACATGATCCAGCGTCCGTACTTGCTCTGTGGGGTGAAGGCTGCCCGGTAGCGGTCGACGCTGCAGGCGGGCTCGCGGCCCACCGGAGTGATTCGCGGCCCGTCTCCGAATGCGGCCAGCTCACCGTCGGAAACGTAGCGAAGATCGCCGGCGACGGTCATGAATTCATGGTTACCGATCAACGCATGGACTCTGCCGCCCGCCTTGGCCGACTGCTCTTCGAGCTGCATCAGCAAATCCATGACCTTTTTTGAGTCAGGTCCACGATCGAGGACGTCTCCCGTCTGAACCAAGTGGGTCTTGCCAGCGATCCAGTTGTTTTTGTCGTCCACAATGCGACACAGCTTGAGCACGGCCACAAAGCGCTCGTGATCACCGTGGAGGTCGCCAATCGCCACGACTCGCTGGACGCCGGAGAAGCTGTCGGCAATCCCAGTATGGGGATGAGCTGGCGGGACTTCGGCCCGAGCGGATGTCGATCCAAACAGGCTCGTTCCGAGCAGGAGCGAGCCGAGCAGCAGAGTAAGGATGGAGCGGCGGATGATCGAGGGGCTGGGCAAGGCCATGGCAGTCTCTCTTAGAATCCCCAGCCGAGCGCGACGATGGTGGCGAGGACTACGCCGATGCCCGCGAGGACGACATCGATCGCCACGGTGCCGAGCAAGCGGTGCCGTGCTTCGCTCAGTAGATCCCCCACGACGAGAATCGCGCCCTTGCGCAGCCGCATCGTCTCTCCTCCTCGGAACGCGGCGTCTTGCTGGTGCTCCACTTGACCCTGGATTGCGGCGCGCAGTCCCTCGACGGCCATCGCATCGCCCGCCTTCGCGGCACCGTGCAGACCGATCGACAGCACTTCCCCTTCCTCCACGAATACCGTGACGCGACGTTCGCCAGAGCGAATGGTCAGGGAACCCTTGTCGGTTTCCTCCATCACGCCTTCGAGCACCGGCTTGCCACGCAGACGACGGACTTGCTCGTAGCTACGGTAGGCACCGAGCCCAAGTGGTGCCATCGCGAGCAGTCCCAAGATCAGCAGGAGCGGATGACTCGGGGCGGCCTCTCGCCGATGAACCTGGCTGACGATGCGCTCCGGTTCGACCCACGTCAGCGGTGCGACCCGATCGAGCGCGCCGGGGCGGTTGTCGGGTCCAAGTCCGAGCAGGCTCTGTCCCGAAGCCGTCAGCTTGTGCGCACCGTGACCCGGGCAGTTGGCGACTGCTTGAAGAACATCCGGGCCCTCTTCCAGCCACAAGCGGCAGTCGAGCCAGTCCTTCGGCAGCGACAAGCTCGCGTAGCGCAGGATCTTGCCTTCAATGCTGGCGTCGACGACCACCAGCCGTCCGTGCGCCTTGTCGGGACCGATCTTCCACGGGAGCGTGCCTTGCAGCCAAGCCACCGTCGCAAACATCCCTTTCTGTCCGCCGGTCAGTGCCGACAGATAGACCTGAGGCTTGCGCAAATCGTAGAGCCGAACACAAAACGCCAGTGCCAGCCACAGAAAGGCGAAGCCAAATGCCATCCGACGCATCGAGGGATCCTCCTTAGCTCTGGTGTTCCGAGCTGCCAAAGCACGTTCGTAAGATGCCAAGGCCCGCGTGGGGGCTTCCCAGCGCGACCTTTTCTACTATGCTGCCGCCAATTGAGGCTCCATGCTAGAACGCTCCGAACAGTCTTTATCGCGCCATCGTCGTACCGCTCGGGAAGAGCAGGCAAAGGTGGTATTTTCACAAACGCAGGTTCGCGCGGGCGACTGGCTGTGGTTGTGTCGGCAAGGTGCCGAAAACGATGTCTGCGAAGAGCTTGCCCTCTATCGCGTCACCGGAGAGGCGATCCAAGCCGCGTTGGTGCGATCGTCCTCTCAACCGAAGCAAGAAGTCCTTCTGACCTTTGTTCGGCAAGGAATTCCCGTTGCTGCGGTCATTCCGCCCGATGCGCAGGCCATCGTCTCGGTGGTTCGTCGGCTGATCAAACGTCCGGTGGTGATCCACGTCTTTGCGCCTGACTCCGATGAAGGCAACATGCTGTCGGCCAGGGCCGAGTCGATGCGCGAGCTGCTGGTGACCTTGCTCCGAGAGGCAGGCGTGGACATCGTTTCCGATGGAGAAGCTGCTCTGCAAGCAGGCGGGCAGTTGGTCCAGGTCTGCTTTTTGGCCAGGGATCAGGTAGCGGTCGGTGTGCTGCCGGCGATCAAGGCCCAGAGTATTTTTCCGGGTGGGCGACAGCGCTTCCGCAAGCCCAAGGATGCGCCGTCTCGGTCGGCCAGAAAGCTTGAAGAGGCGCTGGTATGGAGTGGTCATTCTCCAGCGCCCGGTGAGGTGTGCGTGGATCTTGGCGCGGCCCCTGGCGGATGGAGCCAAGTCCTGGTCGATCGTCGTTGCCACGTCGTCGCGATCGATCCAGGAAAGCTCGCACCGGAGATTGCCCGACGGGTTGAACACCTGCGGATGAACGCGTTTAGCTTCGCCCCCGAGATTCCGTCGGACTGGGTGGTCTGCGACATGGCCTATCGACCGCTCGAGGTGGCTGCGCTCCTGGCTCGCTGGGGTCGGCATCGCTGGGCGCAGTTTCTGATCGCCAACTTCAAGCTCCCGATGAAAAAGCGCGTCGAGATGGTCGGGCGAATTCGCGAGATTCTCGCTACCGGTGGCTGGACTGGGCTAAAGATTCGTCAGCTCTATCACGATCGTGAAGAGGTTACCGTCGCCGCTTGGCGTGGGTTTGGCCGGGATACGCGGGTGCCGGTTCGGGCAACTGCGAGTGAGTCTTCTCACACTCAAGCTGCGCCTGCACTGACCGGCCAGCCATCACGGAACAGCAAAATGGGCCGAGTCAGCAAGTCGAGGCGCGATGGCCAGCCGACCCACGAGGCCAAGCCGGCCCCAGCTAGCAAGCCGAAGCGAGGGCCGAAGCCCAAAACCGGGAAGGGTGCCGAGTCGAGTACCGCCGGTCGGAAAAAAACCGGGAGCACGCGTTCGAAGCCCGCTAAGTCGCGCGGAGCGGACCGATCTGATTCTCCGACACAGCCTCGCTCGAATTACAAAAGTGGTACGCAAGGCGTGCGCGGTGGCCGTGGTTCAGGTACATCCAAAGGCCATGTCCGTCGTTCCTGATTCTACGGTTGGTTCGTTGTCCCAGCATTTGACTGAGACGGTCGGTTCCTCCCTCGCTATTTCCACGCGATTGGCCGAAAAGCTGTCGCTGCTTCGACGCACCGTGGCCGGTTATGGTCCGTCGCTGGTCGCTTTTTCCGGTGGAGTGGATTCGGCCCTGGTCCTCAAGGTTGCGGCTGACGAGCTGCGTGATGCGACGGTGGCCTTTACCGCCGTCTCCGAAACGATGGCCGAGCGGGAGGTTGAGGGTGCCGCAGCCGTCGCACGTGAGCTGGGGGTCAGGTACGAGGCCGTCCGTTCGAACGAGCTCGCTCGTCCCGGCTTTGCTCAAAATCCGAGCGATCGCTGTTACCACTGCAAATCGGAGCTGTTCGATCTCGCGGAGCCAACCCGTAAGCGATTGGGCCTTCGCTACATCCTGCTTGGTACAAACCTGGACGACCTGGGCGATCACCGACCTGGGCTCGTTGCTGCCCGTGAACGTGGTGCGAAGCAGCCTCTCGTCGAAGCGGGACTTAGCAAGACCGAGGTTCGTGAGCTGGCTCGGCACTTGGGTTTGACGGTATGGAACAAGCCGCAACTTGCCTGTTTGTCGTCGAGATTCCCCTACGGCACGGCACTGACCGAGGAACGGCTGCGGATGGTCGATCGCTTTGAACAGTCGCTTTACGACTTGGGTTTTCAGCAGCTCCGGGTGCGCTTTCACGAGCTTCCATCGCTGCCAGGTGATCCGACGTCGCAGCGACCAGCGATGGCGCGGGTCGAGCTATTGGCTGGTGCGCTCCCCGATGCGATTCGGTTGTCAGCGCAGATCGTCGAGGCTGGCAAACAGGCAGGCTTTTTGTACGTCACGGTGGATCTGGAAGGATTCCGTTCAGGTTCGGCGAATTTGGTGCTCAAGCGATTGCCGATTCTCGGCGCTGCGTCCTCTGCGGTCGCAGCGGCTCAGCCTGCCCCAGTCGCGGCCCAGCCGATGGCTGCGACCCAGCCAACGGTTCGACCTCGTAAGGTCGTGGTCGCCGCGCTGGTGATTCGTGAGTCGGATGGTCATGTCCTGCTCAGCTTGCGCGGTCCCAACCAGTCGATGCCGGGGCTGTGGGAACTGCCCGGCGGCAAGATCGAACCTGGTGAGTCGCCCGAGCAGGCACTCATCCGAGAAGTCCGCGAGGAGTTGGATGTCGCGATTGCCATCGATGGCATCCATGATGTGGTGTCGTTTGGCTATCCGACGTTCGAGCTGCTGATGTTGGTGTATCGGTGCCAGCTTCTCGGGGTGCCGCGTGCCAAAGAGGTCGCCGAGGTGCGCTTTGTTCCCCGCCACGAGCTTCTCTCGCTCTCCGTGCTGCCGGCCGACATTCCGCTGTTGGCCAAGCTGGCCGCGAGCGCGTCGGGTTAGGAGATGAAGTTGGGGCCGTTGCCGGGGTGCCATCGGTTCGCACTGGGTTTATGGCTCGGCGTGATGGGACTGTGCGGATCGTTTGGCTGCGGAGCGGAGCATGTGGTCGGTTCCATCGGTCTGGGGGCACCGGCTTTTTATCCGCTGGCGGCGATCGCTTCGCTCGCGGTGGCCGACTTCGATGGCGATGGCCATCCCGATGTCATCAGCCAAGATCGTGATGGCTTTACCGTGTGTCTGTTCCGTGGTGTTGGGGATGGTTCGCTGCTGCCACCGGAGTGCCAACAGCTTGCCGATTCATCGACGGTGATCGCCGCGCTGACGATCCCCTTCGGCCCTGCGATACTCCTGCGAGCGAAGTCCGAAGTTTCGCGCTGGAAGCTGGGCTCTGGCGGGCGATTCTCGCTGATCGACAAAAGCCCGCTGCCGCAAAACGCGTCCTCTCAAGGGCTTACAGTCGCCGATGTCGATGGTGATGGTCGACTTGATGTGCTGGTGACCACGACGGGTCCGCAGCCGGTGTCGGTGTTGATTTCGACCGAGACGGGATTTCGCGGTGCCGGCCGCTATGTGCTGCCCGCCGTGCCTAGCGCTTTGCTCTATCAGGATGTCGATGGCGATCACCATCCCGAACTGGCGATGCTGCTGCCGGATCGACTGATGGTGTGGGGGGGGCGTGGACAAGCCCACTGGTCCGGTTGCAGCGCGGATGGGCCGCAGTTTGCGCGTCCGCTCGGTCCCTGGCTCGTTTCTTTGTGGATGGGGGGACTCCCTGCCTTGATGGTGTTCGATGCCTCCCTGGGCTTTCTGCGCGTGGTACGGGCGGTACCTGGGACCGACTTTACGTTTGGCTGTGGAGACGTTGCGGTGCTGCCCGGTGTGACCTCGCCGGCTGTGGACGTGATCGCTGGGACGACGACCGACCTTGATGGCGATGGCTTGACCGAGCTGCTGGTCGCTTCAACCGATGGTGGCTTGCGGGCGTTTCGGGGTGAGGACGGCCGGCTAGCTCCCTGGACCGAACTACAGCTTGGAGTCCCAGTGTCATCGCTCGCGGTGGCCGATCTCAATCACGACGAGCTGCCCGAGGTGATCGCGGTGTCTGAACGCCGCGACGCAATCTTGGTCGTGCCGAACCTGTTTCGGCGCTGAGCCAAGCGGTGTTACACCGCCGGATGAGTCCGACGATTCGCAGTGTCATTTGTGGGGGAGAGGAGTGTCGGCGCAAAAGGAGTGCGCCGATGGGTGCGGCTTAGTGGAGGATCAGACCGAACTGACCGACGGCCCACATATCACCCGGACGGCTGCTCCAGATGCCAGAGAGGGTCTTCTTCGTCGGGGATAGCACCTTGCTCCATGAGGCCCCGCCGCTCCAGTGCAGGATGACACCGCCCGAGCCCACGCCCCAGACATCGAACGGACCGTTGCCGAAGATCGAGTTGATGTCTTCTGAGGTACCGCTCGGGGATGACGTCCAGGTCTTGCCGTTGTAGAAGAGGATCAAGCCCTTCTGACCACCGGCCCACAGCGCGTCGGGACGTGAACCAAACATGGTGTGAATGGTTCGCGGTGGCTGCGGCGCGTCATAGGTCACCTTCGCCCACGCCGAGCCGTTGTAGCGGACGATGGTGCTCTGCTCACCGCCAGCCCAGATGTCCTTGCGGTCGAAGCCAAACACCGCGTGCAGGCTCGCATCGACGCCGGTCTGAGCCGGGGTCCATGATTTGCCATCGTAGTGCAGCGTCGAGCCTTTTTCGCCGACCGCCCAGATGTCTTGCGCGTCCAGAGCGAACATGGCGTTTAGGTTGCCGGTCATGCCGCTTTGGACTGGCTCCCACGCCGTTCCGGTGTAGTGCAGCAGCGTGCCTTTATCACCGCAGACCCACAGGTTCGACGGACCGCTGCCCGACACACCGTGGAGGTCATTGGTAGTGCCACTCGGGGCGGTGCCCCAGCTCTTGCCATCCCAGTGAACGATGCTTCCGGCTTTGCCGACGGCCCACACGTCGTTTTGGCTGCTGCCAAAGACGTGATCGAGGCTCTGGGTGATGGCAGCGACGGGGACAACCGACCAGGTCTTGCCGCTGAAGTGACGGATGACGCCCTTGAAGCCGACGGTCCAGACATCATTGGGGCCGCTACCGAAGACGCTCTTGAACGTCTCTGTTGTCCCGCTGATCGACTCTGCCCACTGCGAGCCGTTGTAGTGCAGAATCGCGCCGCTGTCGCCGATCACCCAAATGTCGTGCGGGCTCGATCCCCAGATGGCGTTCAGCCACGGGACACGCGGGATGCGTTCCTGAACCCAAGCGGAGCCGTTCCAGTGATGAACGGTGCCCTCAGGACCAGGGCGACCACCGACGGCCCAGATGTCCTTGGCCGAGTGTCCCCACAGCGAGTTGAGCCGAGCCTCGACGTGACCGTAGGTTGCCCACTTGGTCCCGTCCCAGCGCAGGATGATGCCGTCTGATGCATCGGAGCCACCGACAGCCCAGATGTCATTTGCAGTACTGCCCCAGATGCCACGCAGCTCGGTGTCCATGCCGCTTGGCGTCGGACTCCAGTCGTTGCCGTTCCAGTGAAGGATGACGCCGTTTTCACCGACAGCCCAGGCGTTGTCCTTGGCGAGGCCCCAGACCTTCTTGAGACCTTCACGGGCACCAGATGGAACTTCGTTCCACTTGTTGCCGTCCCAGTGAATGATCATGCCCTCTTTGCCAACGACCCAGATGTCCTCGGCGGAGCTGCCCCAGATGGCGTTTAGGTACGACTTGCTCGCGCTGGCCGGAAGCTCTGCCGTGGCCCAGACGGTGCCGTTCCAGCGCAGTAGCGTGCCGTTCTTGCCGACGGCCCACAGGCTCGACGGGCCGGTTCCCCACATATCTTGCAACACCTGGGTGGTGTTGCTGGGCACATCGGCCCAGAATTTTCCAGGGGTCTCCGGTCCCTTGGCGACGGGCTTCGGATCCACTGCATCCGTGGGCTTATCGCTGGGAGGGGATCCCGTTAGTTTGACCGCGAGCGCTCCACCGGCGGCTACGACAAGGCCGATGACCCCGATGAGCGCGAACTTCTGCCACTTGGGACTCTGTGCTGGCGCTGGGTTCTGCATGGCGTTTTGAGAGTTACCTGCTGGATCGTGAGCGGGATCAGACGCTCCACCCTGCTGCGACTGGACTCCCAACCCAGCCAGCGAGCGCCTGAGCGAAGTACCGGCCAGATTCGCGTTGCCACCCGTCTGGAGTGGGCCTTGCGAACCTGCTCCGGTCTGACGAAGACCAATCTGCGAAGTGCGAAGTCCAGGTGGACGCTGAGTCGTCCTCATCGGGCCGCTCTGCGCGCCTGAGTTTCCGCCCATCGGAATCGGCTGACCAGGGATGCTCATCTCGGTGTTGATACCGAGGATGCGCCGAAGCTCACGGGTCACCACCGCGATCGATGGACGGTCGGCGGGGACTTTCGAGAGCATCTGATGTACGAGATCAACGACCTCGAGCGGAACGTTGGGTGCCAGCTCGTTCAGCGGTCGTGGTGTTGCCAAAATGTGCAGCGCCATGACCTCGCTGCCTGAGTTGGCAATGAACGGCGGCTGTCCCGAGAGCATCTCGTAGATGATGACCGCGAGCGAGTAGACGTCGGCTTTGTCCTCGACCTCGCTGGCACCCTTCCACTGCTCGGGTGCCATGTACAGCGGCGTGCCCATCGGAACGCCGACCTGCGTTTTCGCCAGAGACGGGCCCATCCCCTGCTGCTCGGCCATCTTGGCGATGCCAAAGTCGAGGATTTTGACCTGTTCCCGGTTCGAGTCGCCCTGGTCCGGAACAATCATGATGTTGTCCGGTTTGAGGTCTCGGTGGATCACGCCCTTGGCATGCGCTGCCGTCAGTGCTTCAGCAACCTGTAGGATCAGCGTCAGCGCTGGTCCTGTCTCCATCCGGCCACCATGACGCTGGAGCCGCTGCGTCAAGGAATCCCCGTCGAGGTAATCCATGACGATGTAGGCGCTTCCATCGGGCAGGCGGTCGAATTCGAAGATGTTGACGATGCCTGGGTGCTGCACGATGTTGGCTGCCCGTGCTTCGTTTAGAAAGCGCGTCGCCATCTCGGGATTCCGAGAAAAGTCGGCATGAAGCACCTTGATGGCGGCTCGACGATTGATGAGCTCGTGGACGGCTTCGAAGACGACGCCCATTCCACCTTCGCCAAGCTTGCGCACAATCCGGTAATTTCCGATTCGCTGGTCGGCCATGAAATGACCTTGTGGCTGTTCTCTTGGAGCAAGGCCGCGGTTTCAACCCACCACAATCGGTGAGCTTGTCGCTAAGCGACCCTGAGTAACCAGTTTCTACGATCTGCCATTCTACAGCAAAGAAAACTAGTTTTAAATACTGGCAGATATGCACCAACTGTGAGGCACCGCCTCTGCTAAATCAAGAGCGTTTTCATGGGTCTTGTTGAGTCGCACCATGTCGTCAAATCTGAGCACCGCTACAGATTGGGTAGTCATAGGATTTCCGTCGGTGTGGCTCGGTGGATGGACCGCGAACGGGATCTTCCATTCATCTTCTTAATGAGCCTCTTTACTCTCGGAAAAGGTATGGATTATGTGAATATTTGTAATTCATTGAATGTTTATGTGCGATTGGCTGAATTTTCATGCGACGAGTTATCACATGGATACACATTGCAGCATGATGGATTACATGTGCGTGTGCTCTATCAATTCGAGAATTGATGATCCGCTAAGGTTATAATGGGGCCATGTCTGTATCTTCTAACGATAAGGACGACACCGCTGCGCCCGTTCCGGCAGTAGCAGACGCAGCGACGGTCGATGGCCCAGCGGCAGTGACTGAAGCAGTCGGCGAAGAGGGTGATAGCGGCGAGGACGAACCGGTCGAGCCGAGTGAAGAACGCCCGATGCTGCGTCCGCTCGAAGCCTTTCCGATCGATGGTCCGGGCGGGCAAAAGCTGCTCGCTCTTTATGATCCGTCGGGAATGGCACCGCAGTCGGTCACGCTGCCACCACTTGGCGCGGCGGTAATCGATCTCTGTGACGGCACGCGAACTCGGGCTGAGATCCTGGCTGACTTTGCGACGCGCTATCGTAGGTCGTTGACGGCCGAGGCGCTGGAGTCGCTGCTCAAGAAGCTGGATGACGCGCTGCTGCTTGATTCGACGAATTTCAAGCTGCACTGCGCCAAGGTGTTCGCCGAGTTTGCCAAGAATCCAGATCGCCCACCGCTTGGGGCCGGAATTCACTATCCAGCGGAAACGGCGGCGCTTGAGCAAGTCCTCCAAGGTTCGTTTGAGAAGCCGAATGGACCAGGCTTGGCTGCAGCGACGGCTCCACCGCGTCCTCCACGGGCGATCTTGCTGCCAAGCGTCGAGCTTAAGATCGGCGGTCCGGCATATGCCTGGGCGCTCAAGCCGCTGATGGATGCCGCAGAGCTACCATCGCTGATCATCCTTTTGGGATGCGATCACAGCGCGGCGGATCCAACGCTGACGTTTACGCGCAAGCACTACCAAACGCCGCTGGGTGCGCTTGCCACCGATATCGCGCTGGTCGATCAGGTGATCGCCGATGCCACCGCCATCAGCACGGAATTGGGTGAACTCCTGTCACGGGATGAATTTCACCACCGCAACGAGCACTCACTGGAAGTAGCCATGATTTGGCTACGGTTCGTGCTGGCCGAGCGCAAGCGGCGCGGTCATGTGGACGTGGAACCCAAGGTGGTGCCGATTTTGTGCGGCTCGTTGCACGAATATGCGGCGATTCCACCGGGTCGCGAGAGTGAAGTCTCTGGGCCGCGGCTACTGGACGATGTGTTGACGCTCTTGCAGCATCGCGTCGGAGAGCGTCAGGCTGGTGGCGACCGCGTGCTGTGGCTTGCGGCTGCCGATCTGGCCCACGTTGGTCCGCGGTTTGGCGATGCTCAAGCGATCAGTGATGAGGACCGTGACTCGCTGGAGAGACGCGACCACCAGACGATAAAGCCGTTGCTGATGGGGGATGGTCAGACCTTCCTGGCCGAGATCAAGCGGGAGCGCGATCGCCGTCATATCGTTGGACTGGGTACGATTTACTCGCTGATGCAGGCTGCACGTCCAACCGGTGGCGTGCTTCGCTGCTACGCCCAGTGTGCGGTGTCTCCCAACTCGTTTGTTTCGACGGCGAGCGTCGTTTTTCCGTAGTGCCAGTCGGCCTGCGCGGGGGCCGCTATTCCTCGCGAAGCTTACGCAGCAGCGTATTTCGTCCGATTCCCAGTGCCCGGGCCGCCTCGGAGCGATTGCCTCCGAATCGCTCGACCGTGTGGCGGATGTAGCGCTGCTCTGCATCGGCAAGCGACAGATCGGCAGGAAGAAATAGCCCCTGCTGGTGCGGACGCGACTCAGCGGCAGGAGCGAAGGACTGGCCATCCACCATCGATCGTTCGGACGTCATTCGTGGCGTGCTGTGCGAGGAGTGCGGGAGCGGCAGATCGGCCGGGGTCAGTTCGGCCCCCGGACACAGCGCGACCGCACTTTCGACGCAGTGCTCCAGCTCGCGAATGTTGCCGGGCCAGCGATGCTCGCGAAGTCGGCGCATCGCCTCGGGTGTGATGCCGCGCACTGCCTTGTTGTGCTTGGTCGCGTACAGCTTCACAAAGTGCTGCGCCAGCCGCTCGATATCGTCCCCGCTTCGCTCACGCAGCGATGGCATCGCCAGCTCGATCACTTTCAACCGGTAGTACAGATCGGCCCGGAACTGCCCTGCATCTACCAAGGATTCGAGAGGGCGATTGGTGGCCGCCACGATGCGTACATCGACCGCAATCGTCTTACGACCCCCGACCCGCTCAAACTCGCGATCTTGCAGCAGCCGTAGCAGCTTGCCTTGCAGACTACCCTTCAGATCGCCAATCTCGTCGAGAAACAGCGTGCCACCATCCGCCAGCTCCGCTTTGCCAAGGACACGCTGTTCGGCCCCCGTGAACGCGCCGCGCTCGTGGCCGAAAAGCTCCGACTCCATCAATCCTTCGGGAATTGAGGTGCAGTCGATCTTCACAAAGGCATCGCGAGTCCGCTGCGAGTTGACGTGGATCGCCCGCGCCGCCAGCTCCTTGCCGGTCCCCGATTCGCCACGAATGAGCACCGTTGCTGTCGTGGCTGCGGCGCGAGCGATGATCTCGTAGACGCGCTGCATCGGCGGCGAGGTGCCAATGATGCGGTGGTAGCGCTCGGGGGTCTTCATCGTGACCCGCTGCGGTAACTGCGTATGGTTCAGCGCCGTCGCTACTTCATCGGCCAGCTCGCACAGAAGCTCACGGTCGTCATTGTCAAAGTTGCCGCGCTTCTTGTTTAAGACCTCGATCACTCCGAGCAGTTCGCGGTTGCCCTCCGTTGCTTCTCCCAGCACCGGCACCGCGAGTACCGTCACTGTCTTATAGCCGGTCAGCCGATCGATGCTTGCTGCAAAGCGCGGGTGGTCGTCCGCATGAGGCTGGTTGATCGGTCGCTTGGTCTGCGCCACCATCCCGGCGATCCCTTGTCCCAATTGCAGCCGAATTTCGGGAAGCTCTGGAAGATGAGCGGCCCGCGACACCAGCTCTCCGGTCTGTTTATCGATGAGAAACAGAGTCGCTCGATCGGCATCCATCGTCTGGGCCAGCAGATCGACCACCCGCCGAAGCAGCGTATCGAGGTCAACCTCCGTTCGGATGAGTTCGAGCAGTGCCAGTAACACCGATCGGCGATCCAGCGAACCACTGTTCGCGGCGCTGTTCGATTCGGAAGCATGGGCGAGCCGGGGTGGCTTGGGCATCGCCAGTAACGGTATCAAAAAGCCGCTCATGCAGCGACCGCCGCCCGAGACGATAGGGCCGCCGAGCTTGCGACCACCAGGGTTTGACCTTCACGGCTGGCGAACGTGCCCGGACGGGCTTTCTGCGCTGCTGCTTCGATGGCGGCAACATGGTCGTCGTCGTGGCTGGGGTCGTGATGGAACAGTGCGAGCTTGCCAACGCCAGCCGCATCGGCGACACGGATGCCCTCGCTGAAGGTGCTGTGTCCCCATCCAGTCCGAGGCACGCCGCCCTGCGCACCGGAATACTCCGCATCGTCGTACTGAGCGTCGTAGATGAGCAGGTCTGCCCCCGCTGCCAGTCGCACCAGCTTCGGGTCGGGCACGCTGTAGTGCTCCGTGTCGGTGGCGTAGACGATCGAGTGGTCTTGGTACTGAATTCGATACGCTAGCACCCCGCCCGGATGGTTTAAGCGGGCACAGGTGACCACCAGATCGTCTGCCAGCTCGACCACTAAGCCTTCGCACAGCTCACGAAACAGCAGACGCGATGGCACATCTTCGAGCTTCACCGGAAAGCCGGGTTCGCCCATCTGGGTTCGCAGCGCCCGTTCAACCCCTTTGGGTCCGAAAAAGCGGAGCGTACTCGTCGGAGAGTAAAGTGGCGCAAAGAACGGCAGACCCTGCATATGGTCCCAGTGCAGGTGACTGTAAAAGACGCTCAGCTCGGCCGGGTGAAACGGCCCTGCTTTTTGATCACGCAGGAGACGTTGGCCTAGCAGCCGCATCCCAGTGCCAGTATCAAGGACGACTCGGCGAGATCCACAAACAACCTCGACGCAAGAGGTGTTGCCACCAACGAGCGCCGTGTCTGGGCCCGGGGTTGCGATAGAGCCACGAACGCCCCAAAACGTTACGGAAAACATGGTCGAGAGTCCTTGTCAGTGGTTTGACTGACCGGTTCTGATGCATCGCTTGTGCCAATGCCAGTGGCGGCACGAATGTGCGGGGGGCGCGGGTCGCGATCATCGTCGGACATCACGGATGCCGAGCGATTGGGAGAGAGCGATGCCGGAGCGTTCGGTCTGCGGAGCGTTGCATCACTGTGGATCACTCGTTAGATCCACAGATGGCCGTCTGCGCCAATATGGATCAGGGTGAGGGGGACTTGACAGATCGCGATGGAGCGGGCTTGCTTGGCGACATGCGTCCGACGATTGCTCCGTTGCTTGCGTTTGCTGTCTCTGCCGTGCTGTCCGTTGGGGCTTGCAATAAGCCGACGACTCCCAGCTCTGCTTCGATCGAGCCTGCCAAGCCTGCGCTGCCTGCCTTGCATCCAGCTGCAGCCCCACCTGCCGAAGCCGCCCCGGCGGTCGCCGCTCCTGCGGTTGCTGCTGCTTCCGGCAAGTTTGGCGCTCCGCTGTCTGCTGCCGCTCCGCTGACCGCTCAGGCACTTCTCGCTGATCCGCTCAAGTACAACGACAAGGACATCAAGGTGACCGGCAAGGTTTCCGGGGTGTGTCAGAAAAAGGGCTGCTGGATGACTTTGACCAGCGGAGACCCCGGAGCCCAGTCGGTTCGTGTTTCGTTTAAAGACTACGGCTTCTTTGTCCCCAAGGACTGCCTTGGAAAGAGCGCCACCGTTGAGGGGCACTTTGCCGCCAAGACCATCTCGGCGGCCGAGGCCCAGCATTTTGCCGAGGATGCGGCCAAAGAAGGCACGGCCGCCCGCAAAGTGACGGCTCCAGAGCACACACTCGCGCTGGTCGCTACAGGCGTCGAGATCCTCTAACCGCTCGCTGCATCGACCTCTGATGGCGGTTTCCCGCATCGGCATCGACTTTGGTCCCAGTG
This sequence comes from Polyangia bacterium, assembly GCA_044228505.1. GTDB lineage: Bacteria > Myxococcota_A > Polyangia > Palsa-1104 > JAEUJZ01 > JAEUKA01. The sequence continues at coordinate 91,503 of JBGAUT010000003.1, forward strand.
CTGCACGTGCCGCATGGGTCGAAAGCGATCGGAGCGTTCTGTTGGAGACGCTGACCGGGCATCGCCTCGTACCATCCGTCGTCGGTCTGGATCGCGACGGCGCGCTGCACGTCGGGGATAGCGCTCGGAGGCAGCTGCTCTTGTGGCCTGAGCGCTCGGTGGGCAATCTCCGTCGACACCTTGGCACCTCGCAGCGGCTTGAGCTAGATCGCAAGCGCTTTTCGCCGACGGAGCTGTGCGCGGTGGTGCTGAGCCAAATCAAGGATCTCGCGGAGGAGCGGCTAGGCAACCCCCTGCATGCGGCGACCATCGCGGTGCCCTGCCACTTTGCGCCCGAACAACACCAGTCGATGATCGATGCGGCTCGGCTTGCCGGCTTTCGGGTGGTTCAAACTGTGCTGGAACCGCTCGCGATCGCAAGGGCCTATGGGCTCCAAGCGAAAGAGCTGCCCGACGACAAAGCGGTACTGGTTTGCGACATCGGGGCCTTCCATATCGAGGTGACTGTGCTTGGGCAGCATGGCGGTCGCTTCACGGTTTTGTCGACGGCGCAGTGCAACATCGGCAGCGATCTAATCGACGAGCGGCTTGCTGATCATCTGGGCCGGGCCTTTCAGCGTGAACACGGACTCGCGGTATGGCCGCATCGCAAGACGCTGGCGAGACTGCGGCTGGCTGCTGAGTGGGCCAAATGCCGCCTGAGCGAGAGCGAGTTGGTAACGGTGCGGCTGCCCGGCCTGATTGCGACGGCTGACGCTCCGGTTGATCTGGTCGCGGAGCTGACGAGGGAACAGCTTTCGCTTCTGGTGGAAGACGAACTGCGCAAGGCCTTGGATGTGATCGAGATAGCGCTCCGGTCGGCCCGACTCAAAGCGTCGCAGCTCCACGCGGTGCTGCTTTCCGGCGGTGGTGCGCGGTTGCCGCTGTGGGCTGACTTGGTTGCGGTCCATGCAGTGACGCGACCGCTGCCGCATGCAGCCCCCGAGGAAGTGATTGCCCGAGGGGCCGCCCTGCTATCGTCCTAGTTTTGCGTCGCGGATTTTCGGTGAGATCTGTGCAGCACCGGGCTAGTCATCCGTTTCGTGTTCCGGGCTGTCCGCATGGCCGGCGACACTACTGCGCACAGCGGATGGCAGGTCGTGGCTGGCTGTGGCACGTTCGCCCGAAGACATCTCGTCGTCTGGCTCGTGCTCTGGTGAGTCATCTTCCGTTGCGGTTCGGGAACCAAGACGCTGGGACATCGATCGGCCTCCACTCTCTCGGGGAGAGATAAGGCCTGCGGCTTATCATCGAGCGTCCAAGCGGTCAAGTCGGCGTCCTACTTGCGCTTACGCTTTTCATTGGTGGGCTTTCCTCGTGGCTGAGACAGCTTGAGCATTCCTTGTTTCACGGCTTGCTCGACGGCATCCTTTACTGCCTCTTCGAGAACTTCGCGCTCTTGACCCGGGGTTACCCGCTCGCCGATTTCGATCTGGATCGTCGACTCACCGTCGCCACCGACTGCCAACAGTCCTTCGGGATAGGTCGTTCCCACAACAGACAGTTTGACGTTCTGCTCCAGGAGGCGAAAGCGTTTCCCTGCCGTTGGTGGCTTGACCCCCCGATCGAATCGCAGCACGCGCACCGCAAGCTCGAACGCCCGCAGCCCTTTGCGTTTGCACTCGGCTTTGACAGCCTCGGTGTTTGCGATCGGGCTCTCTAACTCCAACGTGACATCGGGCTGTTTACGGAGGGTCTCGATGAGTACTGTTCGCACCATTTCACCAACGGCAACCGGCTTGCTGCTGGCTGACGCTTGCGGAGCGGCTACCGCCGGGGCCCCGTCCGATTTGTCCGGCTCGCTGGCTGGAGCTGCCGCCTCGGAGAGGTTTTTTGCAGCTTGAGCCTCGACACCTGCGGCCAACTCGGTGTCGCGAATCTTCATGAAGTACTTTGGCGCGCTGTATGCCTCGCTCTGGGAACCAACGAGCAGCAACGTTGCAATCATGAACCCCACTGCGGTACCCAGTGAACTGGTGCGGGTGGGTGAACGCCCTGTAGCACGACCGCAAACCAGGCGTGCCAACCCAAAATCGCGGAAAATCCTCATAAGACTACGAAATAGCACGCCGAGATATTGCGCAGACAGGGCGACTTCTGACGACAATCTGCGTCTTTGTCGCTGCTGTAGGTCGGCAGACTGCGCTTGGTTTCAGCAACAACAGCAAGTCGGAAGTATTCAAGCGGGAGCCAGAATTTGATATCGTCGCAACATATTGCGGCTACGCGGTTCTACTGGATTTGTCTTCTGTTGCAAGCGGCCGGCCTGGCGCGCAGCTTGTCCAGATCGTCAGTCCTTGGGGACACCCAGGGCACCTATGTGCGTCTGTGCGGCAAAAGAGCTTGACCTGTCAGCGTCGGAAAAGGTAAGTTATCGCGCAATCAGTTCGGCTTTTGCTCGAGAGCAAAGCCATCTCCAAGGAGCGTGCTGAGAGATGTTCTCCATCCTGATTAGTGAGAAGGGCGGCGAGACAAAGCGAATGGAATTCGACCGACCGGAGATCACCATCGGTCGCGTCGCTGGCAATGATATCGTCCTGCCTCGCAATAACATCTCCAAGCGCCACTCGCGCATCGTCTTCAAAGACGGCAAGTTTATCGTCGTCGACCTAAAGAGTACGAACGGCACCTTCGTCAACGGGCGCAAGATCACCGGTCCGCTGGTCGTCAAGGGCTCGGACAAAATTTATGTCGGTGACTTCATCGTCACGATCGAGGAAGGCACCGGCGCAGCGACTAGCTCTACTTCAGACCTCGATAGTGCTGGTGCCGCAGAGGGAGGGGGGGCTCGTCCCGCACCTCCCCCGCCGCCGCGAGGAAATCGACCATTGCCGCCGATGCCTCTGCGCGCAGAGCCAACCAGCATGGACATGCCGAGTGGTGATGCGATGGGCGATTCAGACAAAGGCGAGGTGCCTGCCGCCGCTGCTCCTCCGTCCCCGAGTGCAGGGCCGCCGTCTCGTCCCCCGCTGCCACCGCTTCCCGGACGGCTATCGATCAAGGCACCTGCCATCGATGAGGCACCGGTTCGGCCGACCGTTTCGAATGAAGCCATTCGAGACGAAAAACTCCAGCGACTCTTTGGTGATAAGCCTGGCTTGGGCGTGCTCGATCGGCCGGTCGTCCCGTCCGATCGCATCTCGGATAAGGCTACGATGATGGGCGGTGACGCTCCCGCTCCGAAGCTGCCATCCCCTGCGATGACGGCTTCGCCATCGGCAGATACGCCCGTTCCCGGTCCTGCCGCAGCGAGCGCGAGTTCTTCGCCACCACCGGTGGCTAGCCCGCCATCTGGTGGTTTGTCGTCGGCTGTGGCTGCGCCCGTGACGGCACCTGCGCCGTCTCCATTGCGGCCGGCCTTGTCTCGTCCCACCTCTTCGGCTGGGTCCGCTCCGCTCGGTTCAGCGCGGCCTCTTCCTCGTCCATCCTCATCGCCGGTGTCGGCTCGTCCGGCAGCGCCCGCTAGCATTGCCAGTGATGATCCCCAGCGTCGTCGCCACTTCGAGGCACTGAGCCAGGTGGTGAACAAGGCGCTCGACCAGCTCTCTTTGCAGAATGCGTCGCCGGAACAGCTCCATGACGCCTCGTCCCGTTTGGAACGGGTCGTCAAGGAGCAAGCCGAAAAAGTCTTCCCGCTGCCGATCGGCCTAGACTCGGAAGGTCTGGCAAAACAGGCAATGGCCGAGCTTGTCGGAGCCGGTCCGCTGGACGAACTTCTCCATGATGAGAGCGTGTTCGAGGTTGCGGTTGCAGGACATGATCGGATTTTTGTCGATCGTGGAACCGGTCAGAGCCTCAGCGAGCGGTTGTTTACCTCTGCTGCTGCTGTGCAACGAGCGATTCATCGCTTGGTGAGCAAGGTGTCAGGCAAGAGCGATCAGACGCTCTTAGAAGTCCGGCTGGAAAATGGAGTCCTGCTGCAAGCGGCGCTTCCTCCGCTGGCACGAGTGCCATCTTTGGTGCTCAAGCGGGTGCGCAAATCCGGTGGACGCCTGCAGGATTTGGTCAGCCAGAACGTGCTCTCGGCGGCGATGTCGGAATTCCTAGAGGTTTGCATGCGCGAGCGTCGCAACCTACTGGTTTCTGGCTACGGTCGGTTGGTCATGCTGGGCGCTCTCGGTGGCGCAACCGCTGCCGGATCGCGGGTCATTACCGTCGAGCCAGTGAGCGAGCTGGACCTCTCGGGGACAAACTCCGCTTGGATTGGACTCTTCGCTCGTGGTCCAGAGATGCGCCAAGTCATTGGACAGGCGGTGCGGATGCACCCCGATCACCTGCTGATCACCGATGTTCGTGGACCTGAGGCGTTCGAGGTCGCTGCGTGTCTTGCCGGCGGGCAGGGCGTGGTGGTCGGTGTGGATGCTGCTTCGGCGAGGGAAGCGCTGGGTCGGCTGGAATCGCTCGCTCGGTTGTCGGGTGAGTCCCCGAGTCGCAAAGCGCTGCGCGAGGAACTTGCAAACGCCGTGAACCTCGCGGTACATGTCGGACGCACCGCCGCCGGAGCGTATCGGGTCATGGAGATTTCCGAAGTCACGTTAGCTGAAGAAGGTGGCATCGACCTAATCCCGATATTTACCTTCAAACCCGAGGGTGGCGACGGACAGTTCGTGGCCACTGGTCATGTGCCCGCTTTTGCGGGATAACCCCCTGTCAGGTTGAGCTTCTGTGTGGAGAATCATCGCCACCCATACCCGTGAAGGCCGCGAGATCGCCCGCAAGGAGATCGACGTCGGCGAAGTGACCATCGGTCGTGACGCCGACCGGGGACTCGTGCTCCAGTCTGCGAGCGTGTCCCGTCGTCACTGTAAGATCCGCGTCGACCATACTGGCGCCACCATCATGGACGAAGGCAGCGCCAACGGTGTCCTCGTCAATGGGGTGCGCGTAAACCCTAACTCACCGACGCCCATTGGTCCTGGTGTCAACGTCGAGATTGCTGAGTTCCGAATCACCGTCGAGCCGGTGATGATGCAGCAGCCGATGATGGGCATGCCGGGAATGGCACCGATGCAGCAGCCGATGATGGGCATGCCAGGAATGGCGCCGATGCCGGGAATGGCACCGATGCCAGGAATGGGCCAGATGCCCGGAATGATGGGGCAGCCGATGTCGGGCATGATGCCGATGTCGGGACCACCGATGGGTGGAATGCCGATGTCGGGGCCACCGCAGCCCTCGGCGGACTTGGTTCGCTTGATTGCGGAGGGTGGCCAGTTCAACGGTCGGATCTTCGACCTGCCACCCGTGCCCGAGATGACGGTCGGACGTGGTGTTGGCAACGATCTGGTCCTCGATGATCAGTCGATGTCTCGCAAACACTCGAAGATCAAGCGGCTCGGTAACGGTCGCATCGAGGTCGAGGATCTCAATTCATCGAATGGCACCTACGTGAACGGTCGCAAAGTTGCCACCGCACAGTGTGGTCCAGGCGATACCGTTCGATTTGGCGAACTCTCGTTCCGCATCGATGGGGCGGGGGGCGGTAGCCGGGTTGGACAGGGCGTCGAAGGCACCGGTGGCGTGGTTGTGGCTCCGCCGTGGGCTAAGCCGGTCTTCTTTGGTCTTGCTGCAGTGACGGGTCTCGTCTGGTTGCTCTGGATCGTTAAGCTGGCGGTCCCCGGCGGTGCGTCCAAAGCCGACGTTGAGAAAGCGCTGAACCAGCGGGTCAGTGACGCAGCGGAGAAAGTCAACGCAGCCAAAGAGGCGCTCGAAAAGTCGGACTTCACGAAAGCCAAAGATCTCGCAGAGCAGGGATTGGAAACCGATCCGGCCAACCTGGATGGGATTCGGATTCGCGCTCAGGCCAGTCGAGCGATCGACGATGAGTCGAAGCACCGGCAGGGAATCACCGAGCTAGAAAAGAACAATCCCGATGGCTTTACGGCGGCGCTGCGGATCTACGACTCGATGTCGCTCGACAGCAAAAAGCGAACCGAGCTGGGCACCTCGCTCCGAAACAAGCTGATCCCTGGCGGCGAAGAGTTCTGCAAAAAGAAGCTCTATCGCGAGTGTTTCGACGCGCTGTGCGCTGCGGGGCGACTTGGTGGTGAAAAGCTAAGCGCCAATACCATCAAACAGCTCAAAGACGCTGAAAAGCGCGCCAAAGTCCCGGCTCCTTGCCCACACGTCAAGTAGTCGCGCTATAACTCCCGCCTCCTCATGTCTTTCTTCGAGTCCGTTCGTCTCGCTTTGTCACGTCATCCGATTGGAGTGCATGCTCTCGGTCCGCCCGCGACGACGGCGGAGCTAGCCATGTTAGAACAGCGGGTGTCCGGGCTGCCTTCGAGCGACTACCGCGAGTTTTTGGCAACGTGGAACGGCGGCACGATGTTTCACGAGTCGCTGCTGTTGCTGTCGACGGAACAAGTCTGCCTGGCGGGCAGCGATCGGCTGCTCATCGGTGAGTGTAGCGATGGTCTCCTGTGGCTTTCTCGTCAAGGGCAGGTTCTGGTCGTCGAGGATGAGGAGCCGGATCCCCTGATTGCCGGGAGCGACTTCGCGACCTGGCTCGATGTGGTGATGGCGCGAGAGGCACTACTGATTGACCGAGACGGTGAGTTTCGCGATGTCTTTGACGAAGAGGACGGCGTGCTGCGCATCGAGATCCGGCGCAAGCGTGCACAACTCGGTCGGAAGCGCGATCGTGGCGCGTCACTGTACCCGATGGAACTGGCTGAACTTGCGCTTGAGGAGGGCAACGATGAGCAGGCGCGCCAGTTGCTTACCGAGGCCATTGAGCATGACCCACAGGCCGGACCGGCGTGGGAACTGCTCGCTGCACTGTATCGTCAAGCGGGCGAACTCGAACTGGCCCATCAGGCCTACCTGAGAGCGGCTTCGGCGACCCCCTCGGCCATACTCCAAGCGATGCGGCTTATGGAAGCGGCCCAACTGAGCCCGATCCATGCGTCTGCTCTCGTCGAGGCAGCGACTTCTGCCGATCCAGAGCTGAGCAGTCGGCTCCTTGAGCAAGTTCAAAAGCGGCTGGCTGCTCACGACACAGACGAGGCGAAACAGCTTCAGGCCAAGCTCCGGTTGCTGGCCTCACACAATCGGCTTCCGTCGACAATTGCGACCGAAATCGAGCGAATCGAGCGTGATCTGCGTTCTCGCGATGCGCTGCGTGTTCTCTAGTCGCAGATGACGAATCGCGGCGTCTATTCGTTTTGGTGGGGCCGGCTACTTTATCACTTATCGTCGGTGCTGTGTCTGTTGGGACTGGCCCTATGGCTGCTACACAAGGCCCCAGGGTCATGGTTTGGACTGAGTCTGCTGCTGCGTGCTGTCCTGATCGGCCTCGGTAGTTTCGTTTCGAGATCTGGCATCTTTGGGCGAGTGCTGTGGTCAGGACCGACGGACCGTCCGCTGGTGGCACTGACCTTCGATGATGGACCCGATCCGCTGACGACCCCGAGGGTGATCGATTTGCTGGCGCGATACGGGGTGCAGGCGACGTTCTTTGTGATCGGCGAGCGGGCGGCAGAGCACCCGGCGTTGATTTCGCGCTTGGTTGCGGCGGGGCATCAGGTGGAAAACCACTCGCACCGACACTCTTGGGCGACTGCATTTGGGCCGGTGGCGCGACTGGTCGCGGATTTTTCGCAAGCTCAGCAGAGCATCGTTGGCGCTGGAGCCGCGCAGCCTCGTTTCTTCCGGGCACCGATCGGGATTCTCTCGCCGCCGATCATGGAGGCGGTGGAGCGGCTTGGTTTGCAGCTCGTCGGATGGTCGGCCAAGGCCAGGGATGGCTGGGCCAGTACAACGGTAGAGGCTGCGCTTGCCCGTCTCGAACCAGCCCTACAGCCCGGTGCCATTCTGCTGCTCCACGATGGCAGTGAGAGACGGTCCAATCAGGAAGAGGCCCGGCCCACGATCGCCCCCGAGGTGCTGGAGCAGCTCCTTCCCTTGCTTCGTACCCGGGGACTGCGTGCAGTGATACTCAACGAGCTGCTGAACTAGTGTCCGCTGAGTAGGTTGCAGGAGCGGCTGGCTTGGTCCAATAGGGGACTTTTGCGCTGCTCGTAAATCGTCTTCAGACCGCAGTGGACGCCCGGGTCAAATGGACTGGTGGAGATGGCACCTTCCAGGGCTAGTTCGGCCTTGGTGAGGTCGCCCTTGCGCAAATACGCACTTCCCAGCGCGGCTTGTAGCCCAGCCCACTCTGGATACTGCTCACTTGCTGGTTCCAACGCGGTTATCGCCCTCTCCGCATCGTTTAATTCGAGATACGTTCGTCCGAGCTTCAGTCCAACGAGCGGATGTGGGGTGCCGGCCAGACTCGCAGCCTTTTCGTATTCGAACGCGGCAGCGGGGAGCCGACCTCTGGCACGGAGGAGCCCTCCCAAGCGGACAAAACCACGGACTTTGGGATCGCTAATATCTCCCGATTCATCGTCTTCCGTGGCGGGAGGCTTGCCTCCGGTGGGTTTACGGAATCGCAGCTTCTCTGCGTACGGGCCGAAACGAGCGCGTACCTTGCGACTGCGTAGCGCGTTCCGCCAGCTATGATCCAGTTCGTCGAATGATGCGCCAAAGGCGAGGTGCATCGCTCTCGACTCGACGAGACCTTCGGATAGCGCTTTGACCAGCGTGCGAATTCCCGCAAAACCCGCTCGTCCGTGAAGGTATTCGACGAAGGTGTAGACCTCGGCAAACGCCAGCGCTGTGTCTTCCTGAGACGGTAGTTTGGCCATCGACGGGGACATCTGCTCAAAAGAAATCAGCCGCCGTTTTTGCAGCGCGGTCGTTAGGAGCTGCTCCATCGCCGGGCTAAGTCCCCCCCCCGAGGGTCCACGCCAGCGCTTTTCCTCGAACTTTGCGAGTCCTTCGTGAATCCATAAGGGGACTTGGCCGCGTCCTGCGCGAGACACGATGTAGTGCGTGTATTCGTGGGTCAATGTGTCGAGCCACGGATAGCCCCGCAAGAGCGCTTTCGGCGAGACGATCATCAGCCGATTCCATTTGCACAGCGCGATCGTTCCGGATGTCTCGATTTCACGTAGCGTCAGCGTCGACACACGGGCCAGATCGGCAATCTCCTCATAGATTTCGACCCGGATCGGATGAATCGGAGCGGCGGCCTCGGGATCTGTCCCATCTCCGAAGTCTTGAGCAAGCGCGGTCCATGCCTTGTCGAGTGCGGCGCTGGCGTAGGGAATCAAGACCTCGTCCTTGCCTCGTCGGTAGCGGAATACAAAATGACCACTGGGAGAGGCTTTCTCCTCCATCCCACGCGTTGCTTCCGCGGTTGCCATCGCCAAGTCGAGCATGGCCCGACCCTCGGTTTGTTCACTAACGGGCAAGCGTGCGTCGGTCACCGCTTTACGCAGGATCTTGACGGAATCGTCGTAGCTACCGAGCTGAAACAGGATTTCACCACGAAGCAGCAACACCGACGGGTCGGAGGGGCGAGCGGACTCGATGGACCGCAGTGCGGCTTCGGCCTCTTCAATGCGGTTTTCGAACAGGAGCCGACTGATCTTGATCAGTGATGGGTCGACCGGACGTGCCAGTGCTGGACGAACGCTGGCAAGTAGACCGAGGAGCACCCAGCAGTAGATTCGGAAGACGCTCACTGGATTAGCTCCTCATAGTAGCGACGGACTTGCTCTCGATACTCCGTGGGTGGTTCACGTCTGGCTGCGTCGAGGATGTCCTTCCGGAACTCCTTCGGCGGACGGTACTCATCGGCACCGGGGATCTTAATCGGCTCACGCTCCGAGCGCATGCCGATGCCGTCACTGTGAGGGCGCCGAGCGTTCTGCATCTCTTTGCGAAGTTGAGAGAGCTGATCCATCGCTTGCCCTTGTGCCGATGCTGCGCTGCGCGGAACGAGTCGCTTTAGATCGCCCTCCGCTTGCTCCATGAAGGACCCAGCCTTTTTCAGAACCCCCTGCGCATCGTTGCTGAGCCTCTCTAGTTGGGGCGCGTCTTTGGTGTCTCGGGCGCGCTTTTGCAGTTCGCGCAGAAACTCGCCGCTGCGTTTGCGGAGTTGCTCTTGCCCGGTACGAAGCTCACCCAACTGCCGTCTTTCGCTTGGATTGATTAGATCCTCCGGGCGGGGTAGGGCGCGATCGAGTTCGCTGGCCATGTCCTGCGCAATCACTTTGCCTTGCTCCGCCTTACCTCGTGATTTCGCGAGCCGTTGACGCTGACCCCATCTTGCTGCCTGTTCTTCGCCGCGAAGCTCCTCTTCGATGCGCCCGAGCGACTGTTCGGCCTCTTGAGCCATCGCTTTGGCTTCTTCAAGGTCGCCTTGGTCAAGCATGCGCAGCACGTCATCGAGTCGTTGCTGGACCTTGGCCATTTCATCGGTGCCCCAAGGGCCCAGCGGGTCAACGTCGATATCGTCCAGCAGTCGTCGCAGTTTCTGGATATCTGGCAGCAGTCGTCGTGACAACGAGTCAGCGCGATCGCGTAGCAACTGCCTGGCCCTGGTGCTTGCGCTCTGTCTGACTTCCTCGGTTCGTTGCCGCAGTTGCTGCTGGTCATGGCTTAAATCGGCGAGTTGGTTCTCTAGCTCGGCCAGCGCCTTGTCTTCTGCACTGAACCGCTCTCGTCGGTAGCCTTGCAGGCTCTGCTCCATGCCACGCACAAGCTGATCGAGCGACTGCGACATTCGTTCTAGCTCTTCTTGAGCATGCTGAAGATCGCCTTTTTGCAGCATGTCGCGTAGGCGATCAATGCGGCCTTGCATGTCACTGTGGCCCAGCGCCTCTCGGTTCATGAACTCGTCGGGGACTTCGTCGGACAAAGCGCGCGCTTTTTCGGCTAGCTCGGCAATTCGTCGCTCGAAGGCACGCAGTTCTCTCTCGATTTCTCGACGGAGGGCATCGCTGGGGTTCTTTTTGTGTTCGGCCAGAAGCTGTCGCATCCGATCCCGAAGCTGCGCCATCTCATCGCCAATCGAGAGCAACTCTTCCAGCCGTTGCCTGCCAATCAGATCGTCAAGGTGGAGCACATCCCGCTCCAGCTCGACGACGTGGCGATCATTGTGAGCATAAACCTCGCGACCAAAGCTACGGGCGGGCCTGGGCGCACCTTTGGTCACGGACTTGCGCAAGTCCTGCAGCAGCGTCGCCTCTTCTTGGTTCAGTTTGCCGATCCGATCCGCGATCTCTTGTAGCGCCGCGAGCAGATCTTTGGCTGGCCTGTCACCCCGGGCTGAGTCCTGCTGGACCCGACCGATCAGCAGCAAAAATGTCTCGCTCTTGCGATGCACGGACTGCGCCCGATCGGCTCCATCGCTACTTAGTTCCGTCACGTCTTTGCCGAGCGTTCGGAGGAGATCGATGCGATCGGCCAGGAGTTGCACGGCCTGCTCGCGAAGCTGGGCCTGGCTTGCCAATAGCGCCTCTTGTCGCTGACGCGGGCTCTGGATAAACAGCGCATATTCCCGAGATCGACCGACACCTGGACCCGTCACGTTGTTGAGGTCGCGTGCCTCTGCGAAATAGACCACCCGAACGCCTGGTTGCAGCTCCAGTTCGCTCAAATCCCACTCGATCTTGGCCGCTAGGTTGCGTGGCACAAGGGGGGTCGAAAGCCCATTCTTGTGGGCCTGCTTGTCATCGGTCTTGCCATCCCCCGTGGGAACAGAGCGCAGCCTGCGACGTCGTTCCGGTCCCGCGCCGATGCGATAGACCAAATCGATATCTCCCAGCCCAAAGTCATCCTCCGCGCTGTACGCAAGTTCGATTCGGCGGGTCGAAGTCACCTCAAGTTCCGTCGCTGGTGCAAACAAATCAATGCGCGGCGGATGGTCTATGTCGACCGAGATTCGGTGATTCTGGCCCTCGCGTAGCAGCGACTTGAGTCCGTTTTTGATGACAAAGTGATAGCTGCCGGGCTTCTGCACCGTCAGGCTTGCCGACAACAGGGGGAGGGGAGAGTCTTGGCCACTTTTGGGTTTGCCAACTTGAACCGGCTGACTCGATTCACCGGCCTCATTGGTCAGCACAAGCTGTGCTCTTTCGACGGGGACCAGTGCCCATGCCTCGATCCTCACTTGGGTGCCGGGCAGCGCCATGATGTCTCCCGTCGAGCCAGGGATCGTCCGCTGCTGCAGCCCGGTGTACTTCGGATAGACGAGGAGCAGGCGAATATCGCCAAGGAGTGGCTCCGTTGCGATCGTCACAGGCTCGGGAGGCGATATCGTCAGCAGTGTGTGCAGGCCTTTGGCGATCGGTAGGATCCCAATTCCTGTCGCAAATAACCCAAAAAACAGCAGCATGAGCCCGGTCGCCGCAGCCTGTCGAACGGGCCATTCATCGACGAGCAAGACCGGCTTCACGGTTGCCAGCGCAGCGACGGTCCGGCGGATCAACTCGTCGACGAGGGCTCGCTCGGGGCCTTGTCCAATATCTTGCTCCAGTTCGACGGCAGATAGCAGCTCTGAGCGCAGATCGGGCAGGCGATCCCCAACGTAACGGGCTATGGCGGCATCGCTGGTGCGGTCGGTGGTGACGCGAACTTGCATCCAGCCGAGAGACACCAGGCTTAGTAGCGAGTAACCAGCGATGATCGGCAGCCAAACCCAACTAGGCCCGATCTGGGCCGCGAGCATGAGCAGCACTGCTCCGCAGACCCCGGTGGCTTGCAGCCAGAGCAACAACACACGCAGTTTTTCCCGTCGGAGTAGTCTCCGCCGAACCTGGTGCAGGTAGTCGACGAGCTGTTTGCTCGGCGAGTGCTCGACGGGAGCAGGCGGGATCACAGCCGGGTTGGCGTCCATCACCGGCTGTGACTCGTACGCTTGCGACATGTCGACATTATTCCGAAGATTCAGTCGGAAGGCCAGCCGGAACACGGGATCAAACCGTCGACAAATGTAGTTGGCTTGGGAGGTGTTTCGGAACAGCTTATGAACCGGATCGTCGATGGTTACGAGCGCTTGGGAACGTTACCATTGCTTCTCAAGATTTTTTAAAGTAATTTCTCATACAATATGGGAAGAGAATTGCCGCAAGGTACCACTGTTGGCGTCTGCACAATCGAACGGCTCCGTGAGCGTACCGGGCTTTGCGAGGTCTATGCGGCCGTAGGTCCGTCAGGTCAACCGTGTCGCGTGAGCTTCTTTCATGTCGATCCCGAGGGTCAACCTTGGCATCGTTTTGTGGCTGAATCCCAGCAACTGGCGAGTCTCCAGCATCCGTGCATTGCCGAGATCATCGAAACAGCCGTGACCTCCGATGGTCGGCCATATCAAGCGCTAAGTCTTGGTAAGGGAGAGGAACTTTCGGCTCGGTTGAGAAGGAGTGGTGCACTGACCACCGCCGAGGCACTGGCCTGTGCTCAGCAGATCGGTGCCGCGCTGCACTCGCTACACGCACTCGACTTGATCCACCGAGGACTCAACCCGGAGCGCGTCTTTGTCTGCGAAAACAGTGATGAAGCAAAGCCTCGGGTGAGGCTCCTCGATGCGGGTGTGACACGGCTGCTTGACGACTCAGCGGCGGGCGCACTAGTAAGCAATCCTGAGTACAAGGCACCGGAACAGCTCACAGGTTTTTCGATTGATGTTGGACCAGCGTCGGACCAGTACGCTCTGGCGCTGCTACTGTATCAGTCGCTGACGAGCAGTCGTCCGTTCAAGGCGGATTCGGCAGCAGCCACGATCCTGCAAGTGGTTCGCGGTGGCGCTGAGTCGCTGCGGACGCTGCGCCCGGACATTCCTCGCGGCGTCGACACGGCCGTGATGCGAGCACTGGCCAAGGAGCGGACCGGGCGCTACGCATCGGTCGCAGAGTTTTTGACGGCCGTGCAAGGAACGGAGCCGATCGATCAAGCGGTCGACGCTCTGGTGGGTTCATGGCTGCGCAGCGCGGATTCCGCACAGGCCGCGATTCGCCAAGCCCAGTCTCAAGCCGATTCAAAGCCCTCGTTTCAGGTCGTGGCGCTACAACTCGGTGGGGGCGGTGCCGTTCCATCGATGATCGAAGATCAGGCAACCGTCCCGAACACCATGGAAGAGGTGATGCGGCTCGCGGTGCCCATTGAACGGATCGCTTACGGAGATCCAAGCTCCCCGAGTCGCCCCGTTGCGATTGCAGATAGCGCCCCAGCAGCAAAAGTAGCTTCTGTGGAAAATGCCGATTCGACGGATCGCAATCCGCTCATCACTGGAGCGATGTCGACCACGCCAGCCGCTCCAGGGTTGCCGATCAGTGGCAAAGTAGTGGTGAGCGGCAAGATCGCAGCCACCGCTCCACAGAAAGTCTCGGTCACACCGGACAGCTCGCAGTCCGAAACGACCGGCCCGCTGACAGTGCCTGCCGCTTCGATGCCCGCTGCGCTGGTTGCCCAGCCCGCAGGTGCAGCTCTGGTTCGATCACCGGCACCAAAGACATCCTCGATCGCCGAAAGAGTGGGCCTGGTGATCGTCGGTGTGGTGCTTGGGATTATCCTAAGGCACCTGCTCGGTTAGCGCTGCTTTGCAACCCATGGACCGAATCCTAGATTTTTTTGAATGTTGACCACCAATTCTTGGCCCCAAAGAAAGTCCTCCCTGCCGAGGGAACGCCCGGTGAGCACTTGACTTTCCGGTCGGAGAGTGGGAAGTAAACATACTGTGCCAGAGAAAGCGTCTGCGATATTCCTCAAGACCGGTGTTCTAACTCCCCAAGGGCTCAACGCAGCCATTGCGCTCAAGCAAAGAGACGGTGGTTCGCTGAGCGAAGCGATTCTTCGTCTTGGTCTGCTTGACGAAGAGCACTTGGTTTCCGCGTTCCAAAAGAACATGCAGATTCCGCGTGTCTCCGCTGCGGCGCTGGCACGGGTATCCAAGGATGTTCTAAACGCGATCCCCGCCGACTTGGCTGCGCAGTTGCGGGTCATTCCAATGGACATCGATGCTGGCGGGAACTTGACGCTGGCGATGGTGGACCCCAGCGATGATGAGGCCGTTGAACAGGTCATCATGCACACGCTGTCGGAGGTCAATCGTGCGGTGGCATCACCGACGGCCATGCGGGAAGCACTGCGGACCCACTATGGTGTGGTTCTGAACAAGCCCGGTGCTCCAACGGGAGCCCCGGTGGCAGCGCAACCGGCAGCCAAGTCCGGCCCCGTTGCAGCCCCGGCCCCTGCGACCGCTCCGGCCCCTGCGACCACTCCGGCCCCCGTCAAGGCGGCCCCCGCGCCTGTTTCAGCTCCGGTTCCTGCATCGAAACCGGCCGTAGCCCCTGTGGCTTCTCCGGCACCGGCGGCCAAGCCTGCCGTCGTACAACCCACCGCTCAACCGGTAGCGACTCAGCCTGTCAAACCCGCTGCCCAACCCGCAGCCGCCCAACCAGCGGCGGTGAAGCCCGTTGTTGTGGCTCAGCCAGCGGCGGCTCCGGTGGCCAAGCCCGTCGCGCAACAGCCCATTGCTGCGGCCCAGCCCGTGCCAGCGGCCAAGCCGGTAGCGGTCACTCCGGCTCCGACCAGCGCCCCAGCGAAACCGATCGCTGCAACCCCAGCGGCTGCGCCCACGCCGATAGCGGCAAAACCTGCTGCGGTGGCTCCTGCTGCGGTGGCAAAGCCTGCGGTCGCTCAGCCTGCTGTCATCCCAGCGAAGCCCGCGACTGCTGCAGTTCAGCCTGCCAGCAAGCCTGCGGCTCAGGCGGTGGCACCAGCGAAGCCTGTGGCGCAACCAGCCGTAGCGGCCAAGCCTGCGCCTTCAGTTGCTCCGAGCGCGCCGGCAGCCAAGCCCGCCGTACAGCCTGTGGCAGCCACCAAACCTGCCAGCGGCCAGCTCGAACCGGCTGCGCTCAAGGCGCTCGCACGCGCTTTCGGAGGTGTCGATACGGGTGCTGCGGCTCCTGGCGGAGGCTACTTCAACACCCAGATCGATCAGCTTCGTCAGGCGAGTCAGCGGGATGAAGTGGTCGCGATCCTACTTGATGCGATGTATCCGCTCGCCGAACAAGTAGGCCTATTTGTGATTCAGCAGAAACAGTTTGCCTGTCTCGATGGACGAGGTCCAAGCCACGTCATCGATATGCTCAAGTGGGTGCAGTTTTCGACGGAAGAACCCTCGCCGTTTACCGAAGTGGTGGCCGCGAAGGAGCCTCACATTGGACCGCTGCCGAAGACCGCTGAAAACCAAGCCGCACTCACTGCGCTCGGTGCCTCATCGGGCCCGCTGCTGCTCCTACCGCTGATGTTCAAGGGTCGCGGTATCGGCGTGCTCTATGCCGATGAGCTGAAGGGCGATCTCAAGCCGCTCGCGGCCGAATTGAAGCTCGTCGCAGACGAGGCTGCCGCAGCCTTTGCGCGAATCATTCTGCAGCGCAAAAAGTCGGGCTAGAAGCTTCGCTGACCGTCCCTCCACATGGCTCTTGCCATACCTCCGAAACCCCCCTATCGTGGAACTACTTGTGCGCCTTTTATGCGCGTGCATTCGGCAAGTTTTTGCGATTGCCGCGTGAGTGAGAACGGCCCTATTCGCGGGCTTCACCGAGGCAAAAGAGAAGGAGCAAATGAGCACCAAGCTGTTTGTGGGAAACCTGTCCTACGCTATTACTGAGCAGGAGTTGCGGGATGCCTTTGCGCAGGGGGGCCGAACGGTCCAAAGTGTGCGCATTGCCCGTGACCGCGAGACGAACCGTCCGCGTGGGTTTGCCTTTGTTGAGGTCGCTACTGACGCTGACGCCGATTCTGCCATCAACGAGTGGAACAACAAGCTACTTGCTGGTAGACCGGTCTTCGTCGAGAAAGCCCAAGAGCGGGCTCCTGGTGAGCGACCTGCTCCTCGACCTCGACCTCCTGGTGCGCCAGGGGCGGGTCCAGGTGGCGGTGGTGGCTTCGGTGCTGATGGCGGTGCTCCTCGACCGATGGGCCCGCGCCCACCGATGCGTCCCTTCGGTGCGCCGGCCTTTGATCCTGGTCCGCAACGAGAGAGCGGTCGTCGTCACAACACCAAGCCCGATCGCAAGGGCAAGGAAAAGAAGGCGACCGGTCGGCCAGCTCCTGAAGAGCGTGAGCGCGGCAAGTGGCGCTGGGATGGCAACGACGACTATTAGTCGCTGGTCGCTGCTTCCGATCGGGCGCAGCGGATGAGTCAAGCGCTGCTGAGGCTGCTCGGTAAGCAGCGCAAGCAGGTGGTTGGGCTTATGTCGGGAACATCCGGCGATGGGCTTGACTGCGCTTTCGTTGACCTTTCCGGTCATGGTCTCGCTATCGAGATCCATGGTGTCCGATCGATTACCTTTCCGTACGATTCCGCCGAAAAAGCCTTTATCCATTCGTTATTCAAGCCAGATATCGACGTGCGTACGCTGTGCCAAGCGTCGTTCCGGCTGGGCGAGCGCTTTGCGAAGGGCGTAATCGATTTTTGCGCAGGTCTGTCTCTGGACCTGCGCGAGATCGACCTGATCGGTAGTCACGGGCAGACGGTATGGCATCAGCCGCCATCGGCTTGTCAGCGAGGGGAAACACCCTCGACGCTCCAGATCGGCGAGCCAGCGGTCATTGCCGCACGAACCGGCGCGGTAACCATCGGTGACTTTCGAGTGGCCGACGTTGCGCTGGGGGGTGAGGGTGCACCGCTGGTGCCGTACTGCGACTACCTGCTGTTTCGTCAGCCGGGACGGCGACGAGCGCTTCAGAACATCGGCGGGATTGCGAATGTCAGTGTACTAACCGACGACGCTGAGTCAGTGGTGGCATTCGATAATGGCCCGGGCAACATGCTGATCGACGCGCTGGCTCCGATTGTCTCCGCGGGACAGCTGGATATCGATCGCGATGGCGAGCTGTCGGCGCGTGGGCGGGTGTTGCCGGACGTTTTGACGATGCTGCTCGATGACGAATATCTGCGACGGAAGCCGCCGAAGTCCACCGGTCGCGAGCGGTACGGAGTGGCCTTTGCGCAGGCGTTGCTCCATCGCTATTCGCACCATGAGCCGGTGGATTTGCTAGCGACGGTGGTGGCGTTTACTGCCCACGCGATCGCGAGTAGCCTGCAGGACTTTCGCATCGACGAGCTGATTGTCTCGGGCGGTGGGGCCTACAACCGCACGTTGATGGCGAGCCTCGATCGGCTGATGGCACCTGCGTCGGTGCGTAAAGTCGATTCGCTGGGTATTGATACCGACAATAAGGAAGCGGTTGCGTTTGCAATACTCGCGGTACAGGCACTGCATGGCGAGGCAGCGAATCTGCCGCGAGTGACGGGAGCGCGTGGACCTGCGGTGCTCGGCAAGATCTGTCTGCCTCCGTTGTGAATCCAGCCAGGATTAGGGGAGGGCGCGGGCGTCGCGAAGCAAGTCGATTTCTCGACGAGGCATCGCCAGTGTGTCGAACTGGGCGCGGATGCCAAGGAACAGTGTAAAGCGGGCCGAGTCCTGGGTTCTTTGCATCGGATCGAACGGAAAGCGCGCTACCTCGGTCGGGAACGCTTTGCCGAGCGCCGGGTACTCTGGAACCTGCTCGCCGCGAATGGCCATGGCAAAGACGTTGCCCTCTGCGAATACCGAGAAGGGGCCCCACAGCGAGAAGCTGCTGCCAACGGTGCTCATCAGCAGGTAGATGGTGCGGTTCTGCGGGGAGACGAGCTGGAGCAGCTCTCCGTCGGAGGGGGGACTGACGCGGCCCGGGCTGGTCTGGGCACCATGCATGAGCTGAAACGATCCGTAGATCGCCAGTTCCCACATCGGACGGTACATAAAGTCACCGCCGAGTCGATCCCAGAGCGTCAGCGCGCCGGCATACGGGTCCGCTTCGTAGCCTCGGGTGAGGCGCAGATCGAAGCGTCGTCTGGGACCGACATAGCCGAGGCTGGCTTCGCCGCCGAAGCTGACCGTAGCAAGCTGTCCGGCCGCCAGTTCCAACGGGGGAGGATTGATGTTGCCGCGAATGCCGTGAACCCGACCGTCGATGGAGCAGCGATCGCCCTCGACCAGAAGTGGATCGAGCCGTGTACACAAGTGGGGTTGGGCTGCTGCGATCGCGCCCGTCTCGACCCGGAACGTGAAGCGCTGATCGAGCTTGTATTCCCAGGTACCACCAACGAACACATCGTGCGCTGGCTTGACCTGCTCTCGCCCGAGCACGTTTCGCCAAGTGCCCGCATACAGAAAGCTCAAACGGTAACGGGCCGAAATTTCAAGACGGTGGCGGTTCTGGTTGCGTCCGAAACCGAGCGTCGCTTCCCCGGACTCCATCGGCCCGAGGGTTGAGTAGGTCGGCAGGCTATCGAGAGAACTCAGTAGCTCGAGTGCTCGCCAGGCCAGGGCCGCACGCATGCCGTAGCGATCGTTTAGGTTGTGCTGTAGCTCGACGCTGGCACTGGCGGTGGTGAAATACTCTCCCGAGGCGGATTGGCTGGTCGCGGGGAGGTTAGGATCCACCATGCCGCTGCTGCCACTGCGGATATCGAGTGTGCGATCGAAAACATCGAGGGTGGCGCGGGCCTGTCCGGTGATGCGGGTGCGCGCCGAAAGCGAATGTTCGCCGCGATAGTCGAGCCCAAACGTCGGCCTTCGCAGAATCGGTGTGCAGAGCGGTGCGGAATAACCGAAAGAGAGCGCGAGCTGATGGCGGAACACCTTGCTTTGGGAGAGGAGGGCCACAGTGCCGCTGAGCTCGCCTCCGACATCCCACGTGGGATCGAGGCCACAGGGACCGCTGTCATCCCCGGTTCCGAACTGACCAGCGTTGGCAGTGCTGACAAAGGTGCTGGAGCGGATCTCACCCAGATAATCGACGCGAGCGGCCAGGGCCGAAGCGGTGCTGCCGAGCAGCGCGGCCAGCGTGCCGATTCCAAGCGCTTGTTTCATCCGCGACCCTTGTGCTGGCAGACGGCTTCATAGACGGACTCTGCCCCATGTACCCAAGCATCGAGCGAAAAGCGCGTCTCGGCTACTGCAACCGCCGCACGGGCGAAGGCCAACCGACGATCGCGATCTTGAACCAATGACGCCAAGGCCGCAGTGAACGCTGACAGATTGCCTGCCGGAACCAGCACGCCAGTTACCTCGTGCTGGACGATCTCTCGGCAGCCACCGGTCGCCATGGCTACCACTGGCACTCCGAGCGCCATGGCCTCGATCAGGTTGAGCGGGAGCCCTTCGTTGTGCGAACACGAGATCAGCACATCGAGTGAACGATAGGCGTCAGCAATTTCCCGTACGTACCCCGCAAGTGTCACGTTGAGCTGCTCTGCGTCAATTCGAGCCTGTAGCTCCTCGGCGAGCGGACCTTCGCCGTACAGCACGCCACGTACCGGCAAGCCCAGCCGTTTCAGCCCTGCCATCGCTGTCAGAAACTGAGTGTGGCCTTTCTCTGGCGACAAACGGGCAACCATCCCGATCACGACTTCGCCCTCACGACAGAGCTCTCGTCTGAGATCGCGCTGACCTGCCTGGGCTCGCAAGCGAGCGGTGTCGATGCCGCTCGGAAGCAGGTGCGTTTTCGACGCCGCGACCCCACTGGCGATGACCTCGGAGCGGTAGTCGCTGCTTAGCGTGAGCACGGCCGCCGCCAACCGCAGCGACAGCCGATCGAGACGCTCGTAGAGTCGAATCCGCAGATCGTCGGGCCGTAGATAGCCGTGTACCTCGACGACGAGCGGCAGCCCGAGATATCGACAGACGGCAACCGACAGCACATCGGTTTTGATCGAGTGCGAGTGAACAACATCTGGCCGAAGTCGCTTGAGCATCGAATACCAGGCGGCCACAAGCTGTGGATTGAGCTGTGAGGTCGCTTCGACGCGGTTCGTCGCAATACCGAGTGCGCGAAGCTCTCGTTCCAGGCGGTCCTGATCGTCGCTCAGCCGCGTCTCATGACAGAGCAGTACTTCGACATGGTGGCCGCGTCGGGCCAGGGCAACTGTTTCGTCGAGCACACAGCGCTCTGCACCATAGATTTGGCTCGCGGACTGAATGACGTGGACGATGTGCATCGGGGAATCAAATCTAGGCGACAATCTACCACGGCTATTTTGCTTCTCGGCGCAGTCGCTCAGCTTCGGCGCGTTCGAGGGCAGCGCGATGGCTCTGGCCAACTTGCTCCTCTATCTGAGCGCGGATCTCATGCAGTCTGGCGAGAAGGGCTGGATCGTGACAGTCGGCAATCGCCAGCTGCAAGGTCTGACGGGCTCGGTCTAGCTGACCCAGTGCGGCCAGGATTTGTGCATGAGCGATGCGTACCTCGGGGGCCGGCTGCTTGGCGATGGCCTGTTCCGCCAAAGGGGAAGCGACGGTTAGCATCTGATGGCGTAGCAGCAGTTCCAAGAGCCCGCCGATGAGTAGTGGCTCCACAGAATCACGCTGCAGCAAACCACGGAGCGCGGTTGCGGCATCGTCTGCACGTGACTCGGCCAGCGCGGCACGACCAAACCACGACCAGGCAGCGCCGTCACCTTGTTCCACTGCTTGGCGAGAGATCCCCAGGATCAGCGGCCAGCGAGGCACCTGGCGGGTTCCCAGGTCATCCAGCAGCGCCATCCGCACTGCAGGGCGATTCGGCAGCTCCCGCAGCAGGTCGCTAGGCTCTGTGCTGATTTCGAGCAGCAGCCCAAACAGCCAGTGTCGCTTTTCGGGGTCGGCGTCTCCGATCAGTGGTCCTAGTAGTGACAGGGCTTGCCGCTGACGACCGTGCCGTCCGAGCAGCCGTGCCGCCGTCGCTCGTGCCAGCAGATCGGACGGATTTTGCAGCAGAGCCCGATTGATCCAGCGCATGGAGTCGGGATGATCTTCTGCTGCGAGCCGCGCCGCCACCACCGCCGACAGATACGAATCGAGAGGATGCCGGCGCAAGGCCTGGCTGGCGGTCTGCATCAGCGTCGCGGTATCGGTCTGCGGATCGGCTGCAAGCTGTTGCAACTGACTGCCATCTGCATCGTGGCTTGGAATCTTCAGCTGCACCCAAAGCGCGAAGATGATCGTGGCGAGCCCGGGCGCAATCAGCCACCGAGCCGACATGGCACCCATCGGCCTTTGCACCAAGGTTGCAAGAAGCAGCGCTGGGATGGCGAGCGCGCCGATCACCAAGTTGAAGTCGAACAAGTTGTGAACGCCTAGCGCAACCAACGCCAGGAAAGCTGCTCGACGAACCGGAGCGGTCCTTTGCTGTCTGGGTTGCCACAGCTGCCGTAGCGAATGCCACATGGCTCCGCAGAGCAGTGCCAGCAACGTGAATCCCACGACGAGCCCATAATCGAGTAGCGACTGAAGCCACTCATTTTCAAGATAGGTAAAGCGGGTCTGGACCGCGACGGCGGGAGACACTTGCAGCGCCGTTTCGAAGGCACCTCGTCCGATGCCGAGCCACAGATGACCACGCAATAACGGCAGCGACTCACGCCACACCCATAGCTTGCTGCCCGGGGACAGCAGCTCACCCTGGAGTCCCTCTCGAAAGCGATCGAGCAGTTTGCCTCCCGGCCCGAGCCACAGCAGCACCAGACCGCATACCAGCGACGGTAGAACCACACGCCAGAGACGTCGTCGTCGCTCTGCTCGATCGGGCGAATCTGCGATGAGCCACGCCAGAAGCTGTCCGAGCCAGCCGCAGACGATGCCAGCGCGAGACAGCGTCATCAGCAGCGCCAGGTTGAGCAGCACCAGTGACAAAATGCAGATCAGCCTTCGCTGCCGCCGTCGCAAGGGATCGGTTTGCAGGATCATCCCGACGCACAGGATGGCTCCGACGGAAAGCAGCGCGGCCATGTGGTTGGCGTTTTGCAAAACGGCCGGCCACAGGGCTCGGCTCGCGCCGGTGGCAGGCACCGCCAGTGGTGTCGGGAGCTTGATGCCGATTGCTGCCAGTGCTCCCAAGATGGCGACCAGTCCCGCTGCTGTCACGACGAGCCCGGCCAACCTGAGGCTGTCGCCCTGACGACTACGCAGCGTCGACCAGGCTCCGAGCAGACACCACCAACCGAGAAGCCGTGTTGCCTCGTGAGCCGTCTCGGCAGGGTCAAGAGAGAGCGGGAAGGCCACGGTCGGATCACCACCGACACCGCTCAGCACCTGTCGGAGCAGGGCATCGGTGTCGAGCGGAAGCGTGCTTCGGACAGACGCTGGAATCGGCAGACACTGCAACGCCGTGAACACTGTCGCGACCAGCAACCAGACCGAAAACAGGGACACCGGCACACGCTGTTTCGACAGCCCCCGAGCGACTGCCAGTAGCCCCGCGAGCCCGGCCACCACCATCGTCGCGGGACGGTCGACGGTGCCGCTCCACAGGACGCTGAGCCCAAGTAGCGGTGCAACCCAGGCGATCAGCGCCACCTGTTCACGAGTCGTGGTCACGGGAGCGCGCCGATGCAGGCTGCCACGATTCTTCACGCAGGGTGGTCGGATCGCCGTCGCTTGTACCAGGAGGCAGATGAGTCGTCGTAAAACGAACCTTGCGACGGAAGACCTCTTCCATCAGATCGGCTTTGCGACGGGCTGACCACAGCTCCAGTTCGAGATCGCTGCCAAGCGGGGCAGCGAGCGTGAGTTCGATGTCTTTGCTTTGGATACGCACACGGACGGCCTGGATGATTTGGCGATTGGTGCGATCGAGTCCATCGGCGACGCGCAGAATCGACGCGAGCAAGCGCACTTTTCGCCTTTGCGGCTCGCCAAGCTGGGTGAATCCCTCGTGGGTGTCCTTGGGCGTCGCTTTGCGGTGATAACGCACACACTGCGCCAGGATCTTGATTTCCTCGACCGTGAATCCCGAAAGGCCGACGTTTTCGACAAGGTACTGCGCGTGCTTGTGATGCTTCGATGCCGCGATGTAAAAGCCGATGTCATGGAGCAGCGCGGCAAACTCGAGCAGCTCTCCCTCGGAGTTTGCCAATCCGTGGAGGGGGCGCAGCCCGCGAAACAGATCGAGCGCCAGTCGTCCGACGTGCTGGGCGTGCTGCTCTCGGGCTTGGCAGCGACGCATCAGGCTCACCACCGAGCGACGTCGAAGGTCTGGAAACTCGTCGGAAAGCTGAATATCGGGACGGTTCTTTTGCGCGTAGTCAAAGATCAAGCCCTCGCGCAGACCGGCCTCGCACAGTACGTACTCATCGGCGTGGAACACTTCGAGGAGCGAGCGAACCAGCACCACTCCCGGCAGGATCGAATCGGCTCGTCGTGGGTCAAGTCCCGGCATGCGCTGTCGTTCGGCGGGACTCATCGCGAACAGTCGCTGCTCAAGCGCGTAGATATCGGAAAAGCGCACCAGTTTGCTGCGCTCGGTCTTGCTTTTGTCGCCCGTGGGATCGGGGCGCTGCACAGTCGGTGAACATAGTTCGGCGAGTGCGCGGCCGGTGCCAGCGCTGATCGCGACGAAGTCGAAGCCGATGCGCTGAATCGGGGCGGCGATTTTTTCAAGAGCGCGGTGACAGTACTCGGCAAGCTGGGCACGCTCGTCGATGGTCGGTTGTTCGAGAGAAAACGACTGGAGCAGGCGAAGTACACCCAGTTTTAGGCTGCGCTGAAAGTACAGCTCGCGGGCGTCGCAGACCATGATCTCGACGGAGCCACCGCCGATGTCGAAGAGTAGGGCACGGCGGTTGCCAAGGGGCAGTACCGAACGGGCACCCAGATAGATGAGTCGAGCCTCTTCGTCGCCGGTGATGACGTGAAGGTCGATGCCGGTCTCATCGCGCATGGCGCGGACAAACTCGCCGCCGTTGTCTGCCTCACGGGCCGCACTGGTTGCGACGGCCAGCAGCGCGTCGACCTGGTGGGTGTCGCACAAACGACGGAAGCCGCGAAGCGCCTCGGCGGCACGTGCGAACGACTCGGGGGCAATGACCCCACTTTGAAACGTAGAATCGCCGAGCCGGACCATGTCCTTTTGGCGATCGATGACCTCGACCTGACCTTGAGCACTGATCTGGCCGATCATTAAGTGGAACGAGTTGGTGCCACAGTCGATGGAGGCGATCTTCATGCGCTGCGCTCCAGCTCACCGAGTAGTCCGAACATGGCTGGCATTGGTCGATCGTCGAGCACTGTCGACACCGCATGGGCACTCGCGGTACTGGATTCGCGGCCTGGCTCGTCATCGGAAACGGTGGAATCCTGGCTGCCGTCGGTGGACAATCGCGCCCCTCGAGGTAGCTTGGACAAAAGACCTAGGTGGAGATCGCAGCGCTGCGGTTCGCCGCTGTGGGTGGTTCCGGGCATCGTGAACGCGACGAAGACTTGGTTCTTTTTGTCCCATGCCACCGTCGGTTCTCCGGCGCAGTGCTTGCGATCCAAAAGCACCGCTTGGCGGAGTCGATCGGCACACGGTGGATAGGCCAGTAGCACCAGCTCTCCGCTCTGCGGATCGGCATGATGGGCTGCCACGAGGAGCCCACGAGCGAGCGGTGCCGGGGATGAATATCCGACGGGGCTACGCTGGCTCAACTGCCCGCCTGCCAATGCCAGCTCGAAGATCGCGGTGCCACTTTCGATGTGGGCCTCGAAAAATAGGCTCTCACCCCACGGTGCCCACACCGGATGCTGGAGTCGTGCCTGAGGCTGTCCTGGCAACGCTCCGAGGAGCAGCTCGTGGCTGCCGCGTGCCAGGTCGTAGCACCACAACCGAAGCTGTCCGATGTTATTGCCACCATCGTCCGCTAGGTAGGCAACCCGTCTCCCGTCGGGGGAGAAGGTGGGATCGCGATACAGTCGACCGTCACCGCCGAACAGTCGCTTCGGCTCCGAATCCCCAGCGGTGAGCAGCCAGATTTCGCAAGTTGCGCCGACCTGCCGACTGTAGGCGATGCTGTGATCGCTCGCGATCGCGGCTCGACCCTCGACAGGACCAAGTAGAACCCGGGCCACGCGGCCTTTGCGATCGGTACACAGCCACTGTGAGTCGATTCCACTTGACAATGCGTGAAGAATGAGCCGTCCGTCGGGCGAAAATGTGGGGGTGCGATGATGAAGCTGCCCAGCGGTCAGGCGACGAATCTTGCGTAGGTGGAGATCGCGGAGGTTGCCAAGGTGCGGTCGCGTCATCGCTAGTTCCTCATCGGAGTTGTCGCAATAAAGGCGTTTGCTGCCGTGACGTCGGATTCTCGCGCATCGTAGCGAGCCTTTGCGGACAGAGGAAGTGATTACTTCGTCGGTGCTTCTTCGGGGTAGCCGTTGGCAAGATCTTCGAGCGTGAGGCGGCGGCTGGCTTCGGGCGACATTTCGTCTTCCTCATCGGTGAAGCCTTCGAGCGACTCGCGGTCGTCGAGAACCTTGGCCGCTGCCGGTCCCTGTGCGACCTGAATTTGCCCCACCATCGTCGTCGCCTGTTTGCGAAGCTGACTGTTCATCCAGGCAATGAAGCGCACCGGGTGGTAGTGCCAGACCACAAAGTCCTTGGGCAATCCCACCTTTTCCGCCAGCTCTGCCGTGTACCACAGCGTCGGCTTGATCTGGTCACGATACAGCTTGGCACGGGCGATCTTGGGCAGGGCTCGGAAGTCTTTGCTTTGCAATAGCTGCGATTCCCAGTCGCTACTGTCTCCCCACTCGGACTGAAAGCGTACTGCCAGCTTGCGCAGCTCGATCTTGGCTTGGTCGTTTTGGAAAAAATCTCGTAGCTCTTTGTCGGTCAGGATGCCGTCGCCCTTGCCTTTGGGCTTATCGATCGCCGAGACGATCTCGCGGACGTCGCAGAAGTGACCACCGGACTTGCCATCGACGGCCTTAAAGTAGCCAGCTTCGAGCTTGGCCGATAGGTCCTCGGGGGACATGACCTCGACGTGGAGCTGGCTTTCGTAGTTGCCCGGTGGACCGGCCTGACCAATGTGACCAATCATTTCGCCGCCCGCGAGGTCGATGTCCGGGTAAAACACGCCACCGCCTGACATTGCCGACCAGAACGGCTTCTTGTCCGCCTCGAACAGCCAGGGCGTTCGACCACTCTTTGGCTCCTCGCGCTCGATGTGCATGTACAGGATGAAGAACAGCGTCTCGACGCCAGCCAGTCGGAAATAGTGCCGCATCAGCACAAAGTTGGCTGAACCCGTCGGGACATCGTCACCAAAACGAGCCGCCACGATGCGACCTGGGAATGGCGTAAAGACTGGCGAGTTCTGAGGCAGGTTCAAGTGAATCCCGCCGTGCCACAGCCGAGAGCGACCGAAGGGACCTACGGGAAAGTAGCCTCCCATCGCTTCCTCTTCGTTGTTGCTAAACAGCACTTGGCCTTGCTGCTCAGCGGTCTGCGGATTTTCGGCGATTTCGGGAGGCTTGGGACACTCGTTGTTCTTGTCGAGACAGACAAACCACGTCGAGCTGACTCGAATTTTTTGCGCCAACCACTTGAAGTCAAAGCAGCCGGGATCCCACTTGTTGTTGGTGACGTGGTAATGCCCGATATAGCCAGCGAATGCTCGCGGGTCGGCCATCCAGGTATTCAGGATTTGGCCGTTCCACTCGGGATATACCTGCGGCAGGTTGGGAAACAGTCTCGCCAGTGCTTTGCCGAGTGCCGCCATTGCCAGATATTGATCGGG
This sequence comes from Polyangia bacterium, assembly GCA_044228505.1. Classification (GTDB taxonomy): domain Bacteria; phylum Myxococcota_A; class Polyangia; order Palsa-1104; family JAEUJZ01; genus JAEUKA01. The sequence continues at coordinate 118,963 of JBGAUT010000003.1, forward strand.
CGTGTACTGCCACATTCGGTAGCGGGTGTTGTGGACCACCATCTCGGCGACGTCTCGGCTCATGCCGCGCTTGCTGTAGAACTGCGGGCCATCGAGCTCCACTTGGCCGCGATTGCATAGCTCGACACCGACAGAAATTTCGTTCACGCCAGAGGCATGGAACGCGCCATCGGCCAGGTCGAGCGTTTGATAGATCCAGCCATTGTTGTCGACGAGAAAGTGAGCCGATAGGCCGCGTTCGTCGTGTAGAACATGGAAGCAGTCCGCCGAGCTGGCACAGCCATCGTGGTGAAGCACAAACTGTCGAATGATGTCCTGTAGCCGCCGTAGGTCATTTCTCTGACCACCCATCAAACGGCGCTCACGGTAACGATACGGTGATTTGCCGAGCCCCTTGGCGGGCCCAAACGGCAGCGCTCCCGGTGGTGAGCCGTCTTTTCCTTTGTAGCAACCGAGTCGATACGCACTAAAGTTCGGGTTGTCGAAAAAGTTAACGACCGGCCAGCCGATGTTGTAAGCGCGCCCGCAGATGATGATATTTCCTGACGGTGCGGAGCGTCCTTGCTGCTTGCCTGACATGGTTGTCCTTCACCCCCTGCTGCTGGGAGCGCCAGCCTGTGCGCACCTGCAGAGAGCAGCTTCTCTTAGAGTAGCGAATCAGCGGTGGTCGTGGGAACTGACGTCGCTCCGCTTCGCAGCGGGGTGCTGTGGTGAAAGCTGTGCGGGAGGTGTGTGGAACAAGGTAGGAGTCACAGATCGCGGGGCCTAGTGGAACAGGTTGTGGAAGAAGCCGCCCTTGCCTTTGTCCGGGGTCTTCTGTTTGGCACCCTCCCAGCCTTTGTCTGCACCGCCCACGTCGTTGTTGTTGACCTGTTTTTTGCCCCCACCGAACCAGCCTGCGACGGTGTCTTTGGCGCTCTGCCAGCCATCACTGACTTTCTCTTTGGCACCGTTCCACAGGTCCGAGGCACCGTGCTTGACGCCTTCCCACTTCTCTTTGGCACCTTCGGTGAAGTTGTTGATCTTTTCGCCCGCCCAGCTCTTGCCCTTGTCCCACAGCAGTCCGCCAACGGTCTTGGCAAAGTCCCAACCGGAGACCTTCTCACCTTTGTCACCGACGGCGTTTGGATCGAACTTCTGTCCCTGCGGAACCTTGTCCGGGTGATAGTCCCAATCCGCTTTCTTTTCATACGAGTTCGGATTTTTGTCGTCCTTAAAGCCGTTATTGAAGAGTTGCTTGGTCCACGGCATCAGGTCTTTGACCGGATACCCGTACGTGCCGAGGTTGGCATCTTCCTTGTTGGCGTCTCCGTGTAGCCAGCCGTTTGGCGAGGTCACAAAGTCCGCAGCCTTTTTGTAGAGGTCGAGGTTGAGGCTCTTCATGCCCGGCAGCCAGCCACCGAGTGGGTTCTTGACGTCGCCGCCCTCGTCTCCCTTGCGATCCCACAGTCCCAGCGCGGGGTCGTACTTGTTGGCAATCCCGAGCGTCTGGACGCCGTTTTTCGAGCCGCTCCAGATCCCGTCCTCGCCGCGTCCGTTGTTGCCGCCCATTGGGGCCAGCAGCACCGAGTAATCAAGACCCTGCTTGTCGCCGTAGTCTTCCAGATACGTTCGTGCTGCGGCTCCACCCTGGCTGTACCCGGTGGCCATCGTGGTGACCTTCGAGTCCTTGCCAAAGTAGTTCATGTACTGCGACTCCGTTACGAGTTCCTGCGGTCACATTCCCTTTCGTCGCTAGAAGTGGGGAACGGAGATTCCCTGCTTGCGTTAAGGCATTCCGTTGCGCGATGATGAGACGGTGAGAACTGCTGTGCTGCGCGTGCTTGGTCCGTATCAGGAGCCGCACGGATTTCGCCTGGTGATGGTCGATGGCAAGCAGCGCAAGTCTCTCAAATTTTCGTCGCGAGAACTGGCAGAGCAGAGCAAGCAGGAGCTACTGCGCGAGATCGCTTGTCGCCGAGGCCGTAGCGTTTCCGAAACCCTGGCAGAGTATGAAGTAGCGATGGTCCAGGAGCGCGGACGCCTGGAGTCCACAGCGAAGCAGTCCTGCCCCCGTCTCGCGAGATTTTTGCCCGGAGACGAACTACTGACTGCTATCACCAAAGAACGCGCCGAGTCGATCTACAGAGCGGAAACAGAGAGGCTGCGGATGGATGGTAGGCCGCTCTCTGTAGCGACACATCATATGATCCTAAACTTGGCCAAGTCGTTCTTCGGGTGGTGTGTGGAAAAGGGATATCTGGCAGATAATCCGTTTTCCAAAGTGCGTAAGATTGGCAAGCCCAGGACAGGAAAAGAGCAGCTCACTGCCGACGAGGCTCGACGATTCCTAGATACCGCTCTACAGCGGATTGAGCAGGGGGATCACGGTGCCCTCGCGGTGGCTCTTCAGCTCTCGCTCGGGTTGCGCAGTAGTGAAGTGCTGATGCGCCGGGTTCGTGATGTGGACGAAGCCGGATCTGTCCTGATCATTCCGGATGGGAAGACCCACAACGCACGACGACGGCCGCACGTTCCAGAGTTCCTTCGTGCGCATTTGCTCGCCGCGATTGCTGGGAAGGAGTCGTCAGACTTTGTCTTTGGGGGCACCAGGGGAACGCAGCCAGTATTTTTGCGCGGCGACAACTCTCGGGGGACATTCCTTCGTCGCAAGGTTCACGAGATTTGCAAGCTGGCCGGCGTTCCCATCGTCTGTCCCCACAGTCTGCGCGGACTTCATGCGACGCTGGCCGTTCGCCAGGGAATCAGCAGTGTTGCTGTCGCTGCTGCTCTTGGTCATGGCAGCTTTGCAATCACTGCCCGGCACTATGCAGACCCCAGCGCGATTGTTGATGCTCGCGTTCGCAATGTCCTAGCGGCACTGCGCGATCCGCACGCAAGTACTCCCCTTCCAGTTCCCGAGCTGGCGCACAGCCTCCGTTCCGCACTCTCTCCCGCCGCACTGGAGGAACTGGTCACGCTCCTTTTGTCAGCGAGATCTGGATAGGAATCTACGCGCAAAGCAGAGTATGAACTGCCATTCCCTCCGCGTTCCTTGTGCCGCGTAAGTGCGCAACATCCAGACCGATTTTCAAGGTGTCTTGGTTGTTCATGTACTGTGCAAACTTGTCGGCGCCATCTTTGGGTTTGCCATCATTGTTAATGATGTTTTCGACGGTGTTCGAGTACGGAACCACCAGCGAGAACATCTCTTTGCCCTTGCCACCCTCGCTGCCTTGAAACTGCTCCGCGATCTGCGCGTTGCCAAGTCGGATCTGGCTCACCGTCTTGGTCGCCTGCATGTCTCGCAGCGCACCGGCATCGCCGGTCACCGCATGCTCGCCAATCTTTTTGACGGCATCGCCCATGTTGCCAGTTTCCGTCGGCAGAAACTCGCCCATGAAGGCCCCTTTGTCCCCCATCTTGGCGGCTTCCTTGAGATACGTATCAATGACGGCTTGATTGAAGCCCGGATCTTTGGCGATCTCGTCGGGTTTTTTGCCCGCAAACTGCTTTTGATATTCCGGCGAGTCTTTCAGCTTGTCATACAAATAGTGGAGTTTGCCGCCGTCGATCTTGGTCTGCATCGCCCACGCGTCTGGGGTGAGCGGAACACCGAACGGACTGTACTGAAGCTCTTTGGCATCGGCACCTTCCGGCGGAATGTACTTGTCGGGCAGCTTGTCCTGTTTTTGGTATTTGGCAAAGTCCGGAACCTCGCCAAACATGTCACCAAACGGAACTGCGTGGGCGTCCGGGGTTCCAGATCCCTGCGGCTGCTTTTCGGATTCCTGCTTGGTTTCTTTGACGTTCTCTTTGATCGTCGAGCTCTGCTTCCCACTAGGATTCTGCTGCACGCCCGCGAGCGGTGGTAGGTCATGATGTTCACTCGCTTCCTGCTGGGGCGAGTGCCCTAGCGTTGGAATCATCCCCATCCAGGGCGATGGCTTTGCCTCTTCGTCCTTCTTATGCGTATCAAAGAGCGGCATGTGGGCCTCCGGTCCAGTTATCGGCACCGGTCTCGCTCAGTTTCCCAATCTCAAGCGGACCGAGAGCAAGTGCTGGTGCGCCAAATCGAATGAGCCGCAGTGCGATCGCAGTGCAGGTGATTTGTCCAAAAAAAAAGCCGACCCCGGAGGGTCGGCCCAACCCCCGTCCGATCGTGGTCAGGATGCTTGAACCCCTACTTCAAGTAGGTGGGCTCCACAAATGTAGCCGCTATGGGCTTCCCGACATGCGGGCGTGCACGCTACGGCCAGAGGTGAATCCCGGTTCAATACATGTAGGGAAAAAACTATCCCAACCGAGGCGATTCAGACAGACAGGTCGAGTCCTACACTAGGTGCCTGCGTGGCTCGGGTCAAGACCCCGGCTGTGCAATTACCCATTATCGTTGCCGGGATGGCAGCATCCCAGGCACAAGTTGCGCCGAAATTTCCGCAAGCTGTGCGAAAATAACCAAGCAACTCGAGCGCCTACAGGGGGCCATCTTGATCCGTGGACGCACCGCCTTCGTTCTGCTTTCAGGTTCGATGTTCACACTCTGGTCGGCCCGTGCCGATGCCAGCCCAACCCAGACGCGCCGACCGTGTGGTTCGTCTGATCTCACCGTCGAGGTCTACGCCACCGGTGGAGTGATCCGCCCTGACTTCGCGGACTCGATGTTCCAGGCACCAGCTCGCACCACCACCACGGGTGCTGCCGAACAGGACTTTACCGCCCGCGGCAGCGACATTGGCTTTAACAATCCGTGGATGCCCGTGATCGAGGGTGGCGCGATCGTTTTTCCGTGTCGATTCTTCGGAATCGGTGTTCACGGGGGCGGTTCGTGGAGCGGACTTCCGGACGGACAGGCTGTGAGTCCGCAGCTAGCCCAGCGGACCTCCAGTCAGTTAACGATGATGCGGATGGCGGCTTCGTTGCACGGGCAACTGCCGATCTCCGACTATTTTGTCCTGCGTGCCACCGCCCTGATTGGCTATCGCTACTACAGCTTGCCGATTTCGGGGACGGGTCAGCGAGAGGCGCTGCTGCAGCAGTTTTCGCTGGAACCCCGAGTGGAAGCCCGGCTGCGACTCCCGGTGGCAGTACCATTTGGAGTGACTGCTTACGTGGGTGGAGAGGTCATTTCCCAGCCAGCTCTCACGGTGGGTGGTGGCCTGTTCCTGGCGACCGATTGGCCGAGCTCCATTCGGCGCAAGCTTCCACCCAAGCAGCCCGAGACGCTTGGCAGCCCGCCTACTACGCCGCTCCAGTCGCCGTTCGATGCACCGGTCCAGACACCCGTTCCAACACCGGGCGCTCAACCAACGCCGGTTCCGACTCCGAGCCCGACCGAGATCGCTTCGCCGGGTCCGATCGTGGCCCCTGTGACCCCGCCGCCCGTCGAGACACCGCCACCAGTGGTCGCGCCCGCTGTGCCTCCGCCTGTGGAGACGCCACCGGTGGTTGCGCCTGCTGTGCCTCCGCCCGCCGAGACACCGCCGCCCGCTGCCGTGGTCAATGGGGTCGCGTTTATGGACGTGAGCGGCTCGGGACTCGTCAACATCAAGAGCGATGTCCTCAACGTCCGAGGTGGACCGTCACGCACCGCAGCGGTCGTCGGTAGTCTGCAAAAGGGTAGCCGTGTCACCCTTACCGGAGTCGCCCCAGGCTGGTATCGGATTCAGTTTGGCAACGGCGTCGCCTACGTCAGTTCAGATTTCATCCTTCGCGAGCCCTAACGTCCGTACGAGCTGCGACCCATTCCCAACTCCGTCCGGTCACCGTATCGCTTCGTGTATTTTCCGTGAACGAGCGGTAGCATCCTGGCGCTACCGATGTCGTATTCCAACCTACCGGAAGTTGATTCTGACGTCCGCTCCGAGCGTAAGGTGAACCCTGGCGGGGCCTTTCCGGTGCACTGGACTCCCTCCTGGACGGCTCCTCCGCTCCGCACCATTGCTGATGCAACCCCGACAAAAGGACCTCTCGCTTGGTCGGTTGCGATCCTGGTGGCGGTCGTAGCTGCCGCGTACTTTGTGTCGTTTCCGAACCATCGCTATGGCTACGACGCGATCGAGTACGCCTACGGAGCCAAGCTCGGCCACAGTCTGTTTCATCCTCATCACCTGCTGTATAACGCGGCCGGTCGGTTGTTGCTGCTGGCGATGACTCGGTATGTTGCCGTCGATGCGATCGGACTGCTGGCTGCTGTGAACGGAGTGATCTCCGCGCTTTCAACAGGACTCCTCTGTCTGCTTTTGCATCAAGTGGTGCGCAGTCTGCCGCTTTCGGTTGGACTCGGCCTTCTGTTTGCGGTGTGTCGCGGTATCACCAACATGGCGACCTCGGTAGAGGTCTATCCAGCAACTACGCTGTTTGAGCTTGGTGCGCTCGGGCTGTTCGTCCTGCGACCACGAGCCTCGCTTCCGACCGTGATCGGAATGGGGCTGTTGTCCGCACTGGCTTCGCTCTTCCATCAGACCGGAATCTTCTTTGTCTTCGCAATGGCCTTTGGCTTGTGGATTCGTGACCGCTTGCCTCGCAATGTCTCTGTGTTTCTGCTGACTGCTTTAGGAATCTGTGGCGGGGTCTATCTTTGGATTGGCCTGGGCGTCGAAAACAGACCGCTGCACAGCCTGTGGAAGTGGATCACGCTGTATGCGCACTCCAATCAGTATCGGCTTGGATTGTGGGGACACGGTCTGCGGTGGGAAAGCATTCCAGCCGCGATCCAGGGCTGTTTCCAAGTCATTACGCATCCCTATTACCTAGAGAACATTGACCTACAGTTTCGCCCAAGCGTGAGCGACATCTTGTTTTCTCTGGCCGTGATTGGGTCGCTGCTGCTTGCGCTTCGGTTGTCGATGACGGCCCTTCGTAATCAACGGGAGAAGCGCTGCTTTTCGACGGAAAATGGCAAAGAAGGCGACCCCTCCCTGGTGAATCTGCGATGGCGCGAACTGGTCTTGGTCTGGCTGCTCATCCATGGTGCCTTTACGTTTTGGTGGGAGCCAGGGAACTTCGAGTTCTGGCTGATGCTGTTGCCCCCGGGCATCCTTTGCCTGGGGGATTTGTGGCGGCATCTTGATCGCCGCGCTCATTCCGTTTGGCTTCAGTTCGGGGCTCTGATCGTACTGTTGGCAGTCGGTAACTTTGAACTGTGTACCATTCCCAATTATCGAGGGATCGACAACGCCAACGCCGAAATCTATCGCATCCTTACGCGTCATGGGGTCGACGCAGAGGATGTGTTTATCGGCGATTCTCCCACCCTCCATCTGTACTTTCTGTACTACCAAGACAAGGACGTGCCGCTGCACAGCCTGCGCCATCTTGGGTATGGTGACCTCGCTCAAAAAGCCGTGGTCTTGAGGGGGTACCTCAACCAGATCGCCGAGATTCGGAGGCACCATCGCGTCTTCCTACTGGAGCAAGAGCTTTCCGACCCCAACGAATTGTGGAATGAAAGGGAGGTGCGTGCCTCGTACGAGCCCCTGCTATCCCATTCGACCGTGATCGGGACGTATCAGCGAGGGTTGCAGAGATCCCGAATTTTCCAGCTTGCCCCGACTCCCGCGGTACCCCCGCCCCCGATTCCGTCCGTGACTCCTGCGGTGACTCCGGGGTAGGGAGTGCCGATTCCGTGCTTACGCCACGCTTTCGTTCACTCTCTTTTTGTTCGACAATCGGTTGCCAAAGTACACGCCGATCGCCGCACCGAGTGCCGTTGCCAGCGTCCACGCCGCCATACCGAGCAGTCCCCAATACACGGCGTTCGACTTGGCTTGTTCAAGCCCATCGATCTGCGCCGCCATGGTGTTCATTGGTGCGACGAGACCCGCCGTCTTTTCCATGGGTCCAGCCAGTCGCGATACCCGATCCATCGGGTCGGACAGCTTGGTTAGGTTCTCCATCGGTTGTTTCAGGTCGGCAACGGCCTGGAGGGTTGGACGCAGGGACGCCACATCTCCCATCGAACCACGCAGGCTCGCCACCGACTGCATCTGCGGACCAAGCGAAGCCATCTGTTCCATCGCCGGCTTGAGCGCTGCCAGGTCGCGCATGCTCTTGGCCATCGCCTCGAAGTCGGTTTGCATCGCGGCCAGCCGATCCATCGACCCCTTCATCTCGGCGAGCTGCTTCATCGAGTTATCAAGATGGGCGACGTTGTCCAGGCTCGGCTGCATCTTGCTCATTGAATCTGAGGCCTGTGAAATGAACTGTCCTGACTGCCGAATCAGACCGCTGGCCTCGCGAAGCTGCACATTGGTGTCTTTGATCCCCTGCGAGGTATCCCGCACCATTCGCATCAGATCGCACCCACCCAGCAGCGCGACCAGTGCCGCCGTCGTGAGTCGCGCCGAGAATCCTGTAAACCGTCGTGTCCGCATGCCCGAAATGCCTCACCGGGGACGGTAGCACACGTCTATGACGCAGTGCGGCTAACCCCGATAAGTCCCTCTACACACAAGGCAAATTCTTGTGATAGGTTCTGCCGCAAATGCCAGGCAGTCAGCCCACGGGCGATACCCCTTCCCATCTTTCCGTGTTTCCCGAGTCCGCGACGGGTAGCGAGGACAGCTCATTTTTGGTGTGCCGGAAGCTGCGGAGCAAGATGGCGTTTTCGGCCATCGAATCGAGTGACGGTGAACCGGTATCAGCGATCGAGGCCTTACAGAGCACCGGAGTGTACTGGTGTCTGTCGACGATGGAGTGTGCAGGGCCCGATGGCGCGCTGGCTCACGGGAGCCTGTGCCACGCTGAGCGCGGCTGCTATTCGGCGCGAGGCTGAGTCCGCCCTGGTGTGGGTGATGACTGAGAGTGGCCGATCGGAATCGGCGTGCGACAGCATAGTATATATTAGTCTTTCTATATGACTAATATGTGCATCAGGTAGCACTCTTGCCCCCCAAGAGTGGCTGAATCGCGTATGATGCTTCTTCAAAATCGACAAGGAGTCCTTCCATGACAGCTTCGACGCTAGGTCGTGAGGTGGTTATCGTTTCTGCCGCTCGTACCCCCATCGGTGCGTTTGCTGGCGAGCTTGCTCAAGTTTCCGCCCCGGACCTGGGCGCTATTGCAATCAAGGCCGCCCTCAGCCGCGCCGGGGTGAGCCCCGCTGATGTCCAAGAAGTCACGATGGGTTGCGTGCTCCAGGCAGGTATCGGGCAAGCCCCGGCCCGTCAGGCTGCGATCAAGGCCGGGATTCCCAGCGCCGTGCCGTGTCAGACGCTCAACAAGGTCTGTGGATCGGGACTCAAGGCCGTCATAGTCGGCGCGCAGGCCATTGCGCTTGGTGAAATTGAGATTGCGGTCTGCGGCGGCATGGAGTCGATGAGCAACGTCCCGTACTACCTGCTCACCGCTCGCGGCGGCTTTCGGATGGGCCATCAGCAGGCCACCGACGGGATGGTCTTCGACGGACTGTGGGATCCCTACAACAACTTCCACATGGGTTCCGCCGCCGAGATCTGTGCCCGTGACAAAAAGATCGATCGCCAAAGTCAAGATGCCTATGCCGCCGAGTCCTACCATCGAGCGGTGGCCGCACAGGCCGCTGGCAAGTTTGACGCCGAGATCATTGCTGTCGAAATTCCTCAGAAAAAGGGCCCGGCCAAGGTCGTTTCTCGCGATGAGGGTCCAGCGCGAGGCTCCGATGCGGCCAAGCTGGCAACGCTACGCCCGGCCTTCGAAAAAGACGGTACCGTGACGGCTGGCAATGCCTCCAGCATCAACGATGGTGCGGCGGCGGTGGTTCTGATGTCTGCCGAGGAAGCAGCCCGACGCGGTTTGACTCCACTGGCGCGGATTCGTTCGTGGGCCCAGCATGCGCAAGAGCCAGCTTGGTTTACCACCGCACCGGCGTTTGCGATCGAAAAGGCCCTGGGTCGCGCTGGCTGGAAGACCACCGACGTCGACTATTACGAGATCAACGAAGCGTTTGCGGTGGTGGCATTGGCCAATAACCAGCTCCTCGGTCTATCAACGGACAACGTCAATCCCTTTGGTGGCGCGATTGCTCTCGGCCATCCGATCGGAGCATCAGGCTGTCGGCTGCTGGTGACGCTGCTGCATAGCTTGTCGCGTGAAGGCAAGCATCGGGGTGTGGTGTCGCTGTGCATTGGTGGCGGTGAAGGCATCGCGCTGACCGTCGAGCGCTAAGCGAAATTGAGCGTGTAAAGGGAGTGAACTGCAGATGAGCGAGAGTGCCATTTCCAAGCTAGGAATCGTCGGTGCCGGTCAAATGGGAGCCGGGATCGCGCAGGTCGCCGCCGAGCGCGGAGTCTCTGTTGTGCTGGTCGATCGCGATGATGAAACCGCCGCCCGTGGCAAGTCCAAGATGGCTGCCACGCTGAGCAAACTCGTCGAAAAGGGCAAGCTCACCGCTGAAAAGCGCGACGCCACGCTGGCAAACATCGTCACCTCGGGGAGCTATGCAACGCTTGGGGACTGTGACTTTATCGTCGAAGCTGCCACGGAAAACCAGGAGCTGAAGCAGAAGATCTTTGCGCAGATTGACGAAGCCGCCAAACCGAGTGCGATCTTGGCGACGAATACCTCGTCGATCTCGATCACGCTGCTCGCCAGCAAGACCCGGCGGCCTGAGCAAGTGATCGGGATGCACTTTATGAACCCGGTGCCGCTGATGACGCTGTGCGAGATCATCCGTGGACTCCAGACCAGCGATGCGACCTATCAGGCGACTCTGCAGCTTGGCAAGGCGCTCGGCAAAGAGCTGGTGACGGCCCGCGATGTGCCCGGCTTTATCGTCAACCGTATCCTCATCCCGATGCTCAACGAGGCATGTTTTGCGCTCGCCGAAGGACTTGGCACCGCCGAGGACATCGACAAAGGCGTAAAGCTCGGGCTCAACCATCCGATGGGACCGCTGCAGCTTGCGGACCTGATCGGACTCGACACCGTGCTAGCCATTGCAGAGGTCTTGCACCGGGAACTTGGCGACGACAAGTATCGGCCAGCCCCACTCCTTCGCAACTATGTCTCCGCAGGTTGGCTCGGTCGCAAGTCCGGACGCGGTTTCTACAAGTACTAGGTTGCTTGGCCGCAGAGTCGGTCACCGAACGACGATGCGGCCGGGGGCTCCTGATTGACCCGTTGCGGTATGGCAGGAGTTGCAGCTCGTCTCGCACTGTGGGGTCGCCATCCGGTGACTCCTTCCCTGGTAGATTACCTCCGCTGTGTACGGTAGCGCGATCCGGGTTTTCTTCGACTTGAGGTAGAAGTTTCCGGCGCGGTTGCTGCTGAGTTCGATCTGTTGACCCCCTGCATCCGTGAGTCGGATGATCGCCAGGTCCACTCCCAAGCAGTCTGTGGGCTCACCTGCTGCGGCATAGATGGTGCCTGCGACAGAGAAGCTTGGCGCTTCCTCGGTCCTAGTGCGGTGGCAGGCAATACAGTCGGCACCGGGATGCATCAGCGAAGACTCATGATCGCGTCCTGTCCAGCGCCAGCCTGATCGACAGCGGGCATCAGGCTGTATCCGCGACGTGTCGTCGTCATCGTCGTCGTCGTCCGTCTTGTCAACCTCTCGCTCGGGAGCAGACAGAACCGAGGCGGGGCCACCGATGGAGGCGGGCGCACAGACCCGGCTCACGGTTCCTGCAGGGTCTGCACTGCCACTTGAGGGAGCGTCACCGTGGCAAGCCGCGAATGCGATCGTGCTCAGAACGGCGTATCCCCAAAGACGACTCAGATGTAGGTGAACGGACATGTGGGCACCTCAGGAAAAGGGCCCCCAGCCTATGCTTGCGTCCAGGGGCTTGACAAATGATTTTGAAAACCGTTTTCGATTCAAGCGAGCTGTCCGACGGTGAATAAAGTCCTGATTGACTGGTTTAATTGATATTGATATTCAAAATCCAAATGGACCGCATAAAAAGCACGGCATGGCAGGGCTTGATGGGTGGAGTGGCACTGGCCATGGGCTGCGAGTCACCACCCAACACTCCTCCCATGATCATTTCGGAGGATCCTACGGACATTCCGATCGCCGGGGTCTCTGCGGAGCTTAAGCAGCGGTTTCTGGATGGTGATGCGGCGTTTGATGCGGTCTATCTGGAGGCGGACGGACTGGGTCCTAACTACATCCGGACATCCTGTGGTTCTTGCCACGAAGGTGCCGGCAAAGGCCCAGGGAGTGTCCAAAAGATGGTGATCGTGCAAGCGGACGGAGTGACTCCGGCCAGCGATCAGTCCGCACTCGCGTTTGGTCAGACGGTACGTCCGTACTATGCCGGAGGCGCGCAGATGGGACTGCTCCCTCCTTCGAATCAGCCGCAGCTTAAGCTGTCGCTCCGGGTCGGATTGCCGGTCTTTGGGAGAGGCTATCTGGAGGCGATCGATGATCGTGAGATCGTGCGAGTCGAGTCCGAACAGGCTCGACGCAGCGATGAGATTCATGGTCGGACAAACCGAGTTGTGTATCAGTCTCAGCCAAACGCCGAGCAGAGGTACCACCAGTACACGCCAGGTCAGTCCGGTCTGATCGGTCGTTTTGGGCACAAGGCGAGAATCGCCACGCTGGATGATTTTTCCGCAGATGCTGCACAGGGTGACATGAGCATCACTTCTCCGATGCGACCGAGCGAGTTGGCCAATCCCGATGGGAAGACGGACGATCGGAAGCCGGGTCCAGACATCGATCTGCAGACCATCAATCTGCTCGCAGACTATATGCGGCTGCTAGCGATTCCTCATCGCGTAGGAGTCTCTGAAGGGGGCCGGACACTATTTGATGCGGCGCTGTGCAGCGTCTGTCATGTGCCTTCTCTGCAGACTCGTGCAAGCTATCCGATTCCGGAACTGGCAGCAAAGAGTGCGCCGGTCTTTACGGACCTGCTCCTGCACGACATGGGAACCGAGTTGGCCGACGGTTTGACGGATGGATCTGCGACGTCCAGACAATGGAAGACTGCACCTCTTATCGGGCTTCGCTTTTTCCAAAGCTATCTGCACGACGGAAGAGCAAAGACGATCGAGGAAGCGATTGTGCTGCATGACGGAACCGGCTCCGAAGCCAAGGGTGCCGTTCAGAAGTTCCGTGCTCTGTCCCAGCGCGAACGGCAAGAGCTGATCCAGTACGTGTTGTCTCTGTAATTAACCAGGAGTCCTAGTGATGATGAGGAATTCTCTCACGCAAACCATTACCCTCTGGATGCTCTGCGCGGCTTCCGGGTGCGGGCAAACCCCACTCAGTCCAGAGCAACAGGCCTTGCTCGATGTCAAGGCCTACATCCAGAGCAATCTCGATGAGCTGGATCGTGCGGTCACAGCGCTTCAGAATGACGCACCGGTTGCTGATGCGGATGGCTGGAATGCGAAGTCTGATTCGGCTGCAATTGCCAAGATGAAGGGGGACTGGAAACGGGCCCGCATCGCCTATGAACACGTCGAAGGCGCACTGGCGGTGCTGTTTCCAGATCTTGACGCGTCGACGGACGAACGCTACGACGGGTTCATCTCGACCACTCCCGATGACTATCTGTTCGATGACAAGGGAGTCACCGGTGTTCATGCCATCGAGCGGATTCTATGGTCCGATCAGATTCCCGCGCAGGTACAGAACTTCGAGATGGGACTGCCTGGCTACAAAGCGGCGGCGTTCCCAACTAGCGAAAAGGAGGCAAGCGATTTTAAGAACAAGCTGTGTGCTCGGCTTGTTTCCGACGTGCAAACCATGCGCAGTCAGTTTTCGCCACTGGCGCTCGACCCAGCGGCCGCGTTCCGAGGAGTCGTAGGCTCGATGAATGAGCAGATCGAAAAGGCCAACAAGGCTGCTACCGGCGAGGAAGAGTCGCGCTACGCCCAATACACGCTCGCCGACATGCGCGCCAACATCGAAGCGGGCGAACAGACCTACTCTGCGTTCCGGGCGTGGCTGCTAAGCGTGGGGGGGGCTGCGCTTGATGTTCAGATCTCGGCAGGTTTTCAGCGACTCAAGAGCAAGTATGCGTCCTATCCGGGCGATGCGTTGCCAGCGGTTCCTGCAACCTGGAGTCCGAGCAATCCCTCGGCCGCCGACCTGGCCACTCCCTTTGGACAACTGTACCAGCTACTCATGCAAGAGGTGGAGCCGATGCGCGCCGGATCTCTTGTTTCCGCCATGAACCAGTCCGCGGATTTGCTGGGAATTCCGCAGTTACCACAATGAAACCACTTCTTTTGTTCACCGGATTCCTATGTGCCGCAGTGAGCGGCTGCACGGAGGGCGATCCATCGAGCGTGTTCATTGCGCTGCAGAGTGACTTCGCGACCTTTGAGAGCTGGCCTCGCTACTTTTTGGGGAGTGGGCCACTCGAAGGACATCCGGCAGGTGCTCGATACGGATTCATCAAGGAGTCCGCTCCGAAGGGGGCAGCGACCTATCCAGTGGGGTCCATCATTGTCAAAACGGTGGAGTTTGGGATGACCAAACAGGAATGGGAACTGTTCGCGATGGCCAAGCGCGGTGGTGGATTCAACTCAGGAGGTGCCAAAGACTGGGAGTTCTTCACGCTGCGAATGAGCACAAGTGGAGTTCCGATCATCATTTCGCGTGGGAGCAATCCTGCTGATGGTGATGCGGACGGTGGATCAACGGGGCACGGCTATTCGGACACCACAGGCTCCGGCGTCACCTGTAATCGTTGTCATGGCCTGTCTGGAACCGAGCGTCAGGATCACATCCTCGCGTCCGTTCTAGCGCCGGGTGCGCAGTGAAACGGGCTCTGTATGCTGCGACGCTGTGGGGGCTTACCACGGCCGGTCAGATCGCTTCTGCACAGACTGCTACTGGGACAGCAGGTCAGGGTCCGGTCATCACGTTGGCACCGGAGGAATCGATCGATCCAACGACTCCAAGCGCTCCGCAGGTACCGGTAGGCACGCTACCTCGGGACTATGATCCTACGCTCGCCACCGGACAGGCATTCTCGACGGATTTGGGCTCTGGCCGGCGTATTCCCATTGGTGCCTATGGAGAGACCCACTTGGTCTTTCAGCAAAACCAAACCCAGCTCACGTTGCGCCGAATCGTCTTGTTTTTCGGCCATCACTTTACCGATTGGGCATCGATCTATTCCGAGCTCGAAGTCGAGAATGTGAGTCGCTTTGAGATCGAGCAGTCCTATCTGGAGTTGCAGCCGTTCAAGAAGCTGCAGATGGGCTTTCGGTTGGGGCTCCTGCTGTTGCCGCTCGGAATCGTGAATCTGTACCACGAGCCACCGGTGTTCAACGGTGTAGACCGTTCACTCGTCGACCAGCTTATCATTCCTACCACATGGCGAGAGTTTGGGGCGGGAGTGTTTGGGAGCATCGTTCCAGGACTCCGCTACCAGATCTATGCAGTAGCAGGAGCCGATGGTTCAAAGTTCTCCGCTGATGGTGGAATCGGACCGGGTCTTTCGCGTGGATTCACCATCAACACCCAGAACGTGGCAGTCACCGGCCGCGTCAATTTCAATCGGATTCTGGGTATGGATATTGCCGCTGGATTTTACTATGGTTCGGCGAACCAAAAAGAGCAGAACCTCGACGGTGTTCGGGTCGGAATTATCGAAGCCGACGCACGCTTCCAGCGCTACGGAATGCTGTTGCGAGCACAGTATGCTCGGACGTTCATTACCGGAGCCGACCGGATCACTCAGATACTTCGCCAGAGTACTCCTACCGCTGCCGCCATCGGATCAGCGGCACATGGATTTTACGGTGAAGCGGGGTACAATATCTTGTATCCGGTGCAGAACACCACGCATCAGCTGGTCCTGTTTGGTCGCTATGAATATGTGGATACCCGTGCCGCGCTTCCCGATGTTCCCAATCCCGGAGACAGCGAAGCGCTGCAGTTCCTAACCGTAGGTGCAACCTATCGACCGAGACTCGAGCTAGCGTTCAAGTTCGACTATCGACGTACCCTAACAGGTATCGATGGGAGCGGTGGAAATGATCGATTCAGCCTCGGCGCAGCGTTCATGTACTGATCCTGAAACGTGGTGTGGCGGGCCAACCGGAATTGGTGCTGTTGGCCGGTGACGATTCGCGGACAGAACCTTAGAAGGAGTTTCTTTCGATGTCTCAGACTTCCAAAGCATGTCATCTGCATACCTTGGCGAGCAGTCCTGTTTCACAGGTTCAGCGCTGTCAGGGGTGCGGCTGCATTTCGATTCATCTTGGACCAACCACAGTCCGGATGCAGCCAGAGGCGTTTCTGGAGTTTTGCAAGACCATGAGTGAAGCGTCAAGGCAGGTTGACCCGTTGCGAACGATCTCGTGGTACCTTCGCGAGCCTTCCTTGGTCTCGTAACAGAGACCATTGGGGGAAGTGAAGGCCGTGGATTGCCAGTGACGGAATGATGGGGACTGGGCATGCGAGCGGCGTCAGCAGTGCTTGCTTCCGATTTCCGGCTGCTCTGGTAGGGTCGCTGCCGATGCGACGGTTCTGGGCGGCGTGATAATGTTGGGCAGCGAGGTCTCATTGGGCTAGGATTCGCGTGCCCGATGTGGTCCCGATATCATTCGTTTCTTTTCGTCGTTGTTCGGATTGCGGGACGTGCTGCGTTCCAGCGTGCTGCCCTACTTTACTTGGCGATTGCAATTGCTGCGGGAATCATTTTTTCCGGCAACGGCATGTCTGCTTCTGATGTGACGGAGTTTTCGGACGGCTCTCCGCTGTTCCGAATGATTCTATGGTCACTGTGGCTGATCGCGACGACTC
This sequence comes from Polyangia bacterium, assembly GCA_044228505.1. Classification (GTDB taxonomy): domain Bacteria; phylum Myxococcota_A; class Polyangia; order Palsa-1104; family JAEUJZ01; genus JAEUKA01. Next base: position 135,638 of record JBGAUT010000003.1, read on the forward strand.
CCGCAGCTCGTGCGGTACTGTGTGAACCTTCGCTGTTTGTGCTGCGGGCGTTACCGGTTCCACGCTTGCTATTTTGCCTCGGATACGCGCTGCTGTTGGTGGTGGTTGAATTACCTTGGGCCCTTCTGTTTGCGCGAGGGAAGGGACCGTTCATTGGGCTGGCGGTGGCGATGACCGCGATGACTGCGCACTCGCTGATCGTAGTACGTGTGCATCGGCTGCTTTGGTATGCGCTGGCCTTCGGAACCGTGGGCCTTTGGATGCTGCCGCTACCGACACCGTTGTGGCTGGTACTGTCTGCTGTGAGTCTTCGTTTCGCGCTCGTCATGGCATTTGTACTGGCTCCTCTACGTGCTGTGTCAGTAGGGACTCCGCTGGTTCGAGGCTCTGCGCTGTGGGCACTGTGTCTGGCCTATCTGCAGACGCTGCGAAGAGGTCATGTGTCCCTTTTTATTCGTGCGTTGCTCTTGCTCCTGCTTGGCATTGCGATTACGGCTCTGGCCATTCACAATAACCAAATTGTGCTGCCTGGGCTGCGTTGCACGGTGTCGTTAGGGGTGCTGTCCGTCACTCTGCTGCTGGGACTGTGTGGCCTTGCCGCTCCAGTCCTACGCAGTGAGCGTCAAGCCGAGTGGTTGCTTGCAGTCTGTCGAGTTCCGGGTTCGACCCGCGCTTATGCCACTGCTCTGGTCGTGGTGTCGATCGGTCTCGTACTGGGAACACTCCATGCACTGGCAGTGGTCGGACTGCTTGGTGGCGATGCGCGACTCCTGATTCGGCTTCTGGCCGACTCTGTCTGTGCTGGAATCACGTTGGGAGTCGTGGCATGTGGTTTGATGCGTTGGGCTCAGCGGGGAACCGAGAAGGACACCGACCGCTCACTCATCGCACTCCTTGGCGCAATCTTGTCGTTGCCGATTTTGGTTTGGATGTTTCATGAACTGGCCTTGGTGTTTTATGTGGTGGTGGGATTTTGGCTGCTGGTCGGTGCTGTTACGTCGGTGACGCCATCGGGTCGTTGGCTGCGACTGCGTCGCGAGCGCGAGCAAGGAGAGCTGTGATGAGTGTTGAGATTCGAAAACTTCACAAGCGTCTCGGAGCACGACAGGTACTGTGTGGAGTTGATCTGACGATTGCGCCTTCCGAAGTGGTGGTGATACTCGGCCAAAACGGTAGCGGCAAGTCGACGTTGCTCAGGCTAGTCGCGGGAATTTTAGAACCAGACTCAGGGAAGATCTTCATCTCTGGCAATTCTGTTGAGGGGGGTGGGGTTTTGGCTCGGCGGCAGATCGGCTACGTTCCAGACACGTCCGATCCACTCCCCGATCTACTGGTGGCAGAGTTATGCGCCCTGGTGTGTTCGCTCAAGCAAGCTCCGGCTCCGTCCGCGAGCCTGATCGAGCAGATCGGAGTGGCTTCCTATTTTCATCAGAGACTCGGAACGCTGTCGTTTGGGCAGCGAAAGAGAGCATGTCTTTTGTGCGCGATGATCGGTGAGCCAGCACTGCTCGTCCTGGATGAACCGAGTAACGGAATCGATCCGGATGGGATTGTCATGATTCTTTCCGTCATTGCTGCACACGTCCAACGAGGGGGATCTGCCATCGTATCCACCAATGACGCTCCGTTCGCCGCAGCGCTTGCCGGTCGACAGCTCCGACTTCAGGACGGTGTGTTGATTGGAGTCAGTGGGCCGGCCACATGATCGCCGATTGCGGCGTGTAGCGCAGGAGCCGCTCGGCACGCTGTCCATCCATGACGGCGCTAAAGTGAAACCGGAAGCGATTGAGATCGTAGACGAAGTCGCTCCCGATGACCTTGTTCCGTAACCAGTACAGAGGTGATAGCAACGCGGACGGAACCGGTACGCTGGTCTGTCCCCATTTTTCGATCACCGCCGAAAGGGGGAGGGTGTCTTTCCCGGGAATGTTGAAGATGCCACTCGACTGCGCTAGCGCTGCCAGAGCGAAAGCCCGCGACAGGTCTGGCAGGCTGATGAGGTTTATCATTGGATCAAAACCGAGTGGTTGGAAGCAGATTTGCGAACGCAAATAGTCAAACAGTTGGCTGCCCGTATCGGGTGCCAGACACTCGGCACATCTCAGCACACGAATCGAAAGGGAGGACAGTCCGATGCTCGCGCAGGTGGTCAAATCCGCTTCCGCACGGTCCCTTAGCCACTGCGCGATTTCTGGGGACAGATCGATCGGATGACGCTCATCAATGATCTCTGGCTCGACAGCGCGTACGCGATAGATTTCGGCGTGGCTGCGCAGGATAAACGTGCGGATGGTTGGATGATCTTCACACAGTCGCAAAAGCTCGCGGGTGGACTCGACGTTGAGCTGATGGACTCGGCTGCCGGTCGCGTGGGCCGCTCGATGCAGCGCGGTGTGAATGACGGTTTCGACATTGTGGGCTTTGGCAGGGGCAAACAGCAGCGTTCGCATGTCGCGGGAGCGGGTCAAATCCGCTTGCAGATAGATCACCTCGGGCTGCGGGAAGAGTCCTTTGATGTCTTCGTACGACTCTGCTCCTACTGCCAGCACAGGTGACGCTACGTGGTCTGTGAGGAGCTGCGCAACGATGGCTGCCCCGATGGGAGTTGTCGCTCCGGTGACGAGAGCGCCTTTCATGTGAAGACTCCTTTCCGTTCGCTGAGACCGCGCTTTATGAGCGCTTGCACGGCTGCTTGTACTTGCGCCGCTGCCGCCGATGCGATCTCGGGGTCATCGGCATCCGCAGCACTCCGTCCTTCATACAGATTCAGCGGCTCTCCGTAGTGAATGTGATAGTGAACCGGTAGTGGGAGCGGAATCGGGCTGAGCGGAACGTATGGTGCACCAAAGGTGTGAATCGGCAAGCGCAGCCGCAGTGGGAACTGCTCCTCTGCACCGATGACTGCGACGGGGATGACCGGGGTGCGATGTCGGATGGCCATCTCGGCAACACCGACTCTGAACGGTCTGAGTTGATAGCGTTCAGAGAAGTCTTTGTCGATGCCCGGAACTCCTTCTGGGAAGATCAGCAGGAGCTCACCGCGCTCTAGGAGGGCATGGACATTGCCTCGGCTTCCACCGACGGTTCCGCAGCGCGCATAGATCGTACTTACGATCGGCAGAGCGGGCACAAAGTGATCGGTTACCGGACGTGGCACACGTGGTGGATCAGTATTGCTTACCACATCGCAATAGATCATGGTGCCGTCTATCGGAATCATGCCGCTGTGGTTTGAGGCCAGAATCGCCGCTCCCTGTTTCGGAATGTTCTGTGCACCGTGACTTGAGACTCTGAACCAGTGTTTGTACAGAGGCTGAAACAGCGCGACCATTCCTTCGACCCATTTGGGATGCAAGCCGAAGACATCGAAGCCATACCCAGCATCTTGGAACGAAATTTCTGACAGTTTCCTACGTTGCTGCGGATCAAGAAGAGCTTGCGCCAAAAAGCGGAGGAGTAGTGGCGAGCGGGACATTCTTACATGGTATACCAACATAAAGGACAAGGAGTCTTGACCATGAAGCACTCGACGCTATCTCGTATCCTGTCGCAGGCGCTGTACGGCGCGCTGGCGGTGTCTGCTGGCTGTGGGGTCAACGTCTCGTCCTTTGATTCTCCAGCGTGTACGAACGGTTATGCGCTGGCTGTCGAAGGACTTCGTCCCGCTATGCCGGTCGACTACCTCGAGTTGCGGTCCATTGACACGTTCGGAGGCTCGATGTCATCGGTGTTGTCGAGCACGGGCACCAAATGTGCGACCGCGCCGGTTCGTCCCACCTGCGAGGCCACCTTTGCGAGCAAGATGCCGACCAAGGGCTTCTACCAGCAGTGCAGCGATTTCTGCACCAGCGGCGCTCTACTGGCCACCCGGGGGAGCGAGGTCATCGTCGCCGATTCCAAAGCTGCGCTCGATGCACTGTTGGCTCCGTATGACACGCCGCAAGAGGCGGTGCTCGCGGCACTCAGTACCGGCCAATACATTAGCTGCACGGATAAGAGTCGCGGTGCGGTGCGGGCGGTTGCCGATGGCTTCGAGGTTGTGACCTCCACGGGCAGTGGCTGTGGTACCTCGGACCCGGTGCGGCAACATCTGCTCCATGTCGATGCGAGTGGTACCGTGGTCGAGCAAGACAGCTATGTGCTCAAGGCGGGGACTCCGGGGTGTGTCATTGGTCGTCGTCCCGAGGGCTTGCGGCGAACCGGTCCGTTGCGTCGGGTCGACGGTTGCGTCGGTCGCTATTTTGCCGACAACGCCCGCCTCGAAGCTGCGTCGGTGGCAGCCTTCCGAGTGCTCCATTCGGAACTGCTCGCGCACGGGGCACCCGCCTCACTTTTGCGGCAGGCGAAGCGTTCGGCACGGGATGAGGTTCGCCATACGCGGGTGACCCGACGCTTGGCTCGGCGTTATGGCGCGGTGGCTAAGTCTCCTTCGGTGCAGCCGCAACCGATTCGCTCGCTGGAGTCGCTGGCGATCGAGAACGTGACCGAGGGCTGTGTGCGCGAGACCTTCGGTGCGCTGCTCGGGCGCTGGCAGGCGTTGCGAGCGACCGATCCGGCAGTGCGTCGTGCCATGCTGCGGATTGCCCGCGATGAGAGCCGCCACGCTGCGCTCTCGTGGCAGGTTGGCAAGTGGGCCGCGGCGCAGCTATCGCCCGAAGCACAGCATCGAATCGCCATGGCTCAACAGCAAGCCATCGAGACGTTGCGCGCCGAGCTTGCGATCGAGCCTGTGGCGGCCTTGCGTGAGACGGCGGGGATACCGAGTTCTCGCGAATCGTTGCGGTTGCTCGCCCAACTGGAACAGCGTTTGTGGAACTCCTCACCCGCTGCGTCTGCTTTGGTGTGAGCACGAGCTAACGCTGTCCCGAGGCCGGGCCTCGCTTTTGCAATGGGGAAGACTTGACTTCCCCGCCAAGGTACCACCATATCGCGGTATGAACCCAAGCTTGGCTCGCTACGTTGTACGGCCCGCAGATCCACGTCGGGCTCGACTGCTCGGCGAGCGACTGGGACTTCGCCACCTGACGGCGCAGCTTCTCATCAACCGTGGCGTGCGCGATGAGCAAGAGGCGCGCAAGTACCTGGACCCACGGCTGTCGGACCTCCGTCCTCCCGAGGGTGTGCAGCCAATGGCAGGGTTTGGGATTGCCGTAGAACGACTCAAAAAGTCAGTGCTCGATCGGGAGACGGTTGGGGTATTTGGGGACTACGACGTCGACGGAATTACCACCTGTGCGCTGCTGACCGACTTTCTGAACCGGGCGGGAGCGATGGTGGCTCCGCGTGTGGCGCGGCGGGGCGATGGCTACGGTTTTGGTAAGGCCGATGCCCATGACCTGGCGGGCCTTGGCTGCGACGTGATCGTAACCGGCGACTGTGGCACAAGCGATCATGAGACGTTGGCCCTGTGCAAGCAGATGGGAATCGATGTCATCGTCGTTGACCATCACCAGGTTCCAGAGCGTCCGCCACAGGCACTGGCCTTGCTGAACCCCCACCAGCCTGGCTGCGCGTTTCCCTTCAAAGGCCTGGCATCCGTTGGAGTGGCCTTCTATTTGGCAGCGGCTCTGCGGACTCGGCTGAAGGCGGCGGGCTGGCCACATTTGCCCGACCTGCGCGACTTTTTGGATCTGGTGGCAGTGGGCACGATTGCGGATTTGGCCCCTCTCGCCGATGAAAATCGTGTGCTGGTCCATGCCGGGCTGCGAGAGCTCAAGCGGTGCTCGCGGCCGGGCTTGCGGGCGTTGTGCGAGATAGTGGGGCTTGAGGAAGGCGCTAGCACTTCGGCGGATGTTGCGTTTCGGCTGGCCCCCAGACTGAACGCTCCGGGTCGGCTCGGCGATGCGACCGAGGCGCTGCTGCTGCTCATCGAGACGGATCAGCGCAAAGCCCGCACTCACGCCGAAAACTGCAACGAGCTCAATACCAAGCGTCAGCTCGTGCAGGAAGGGGTGCTGAAGGAAGCCCGGGCTGCCGTCGAGGAACAGCTTCGCAAGGGCAATCCCGAAGTCCTGGTCGTTGGTGCCGAAGGTTGGCATCCCGGTGTCGTCGGAATCGTCGCCGCCAAGCTGGTTGATATCTACAATCGCCCGGCTGTGGTGATTGCGTTTGAGGATCAGGTCGGTCGCGGCTCGGCCCGGAGTGCCCAGGGCTTCCACTTGTATCAAGGGTTGCATGGGGTTTCGTCACTGCTCCTTCGGTACGGTGGACATGCGGCAGCAGCGGGGCTATCGGTTCACGTCGACAACCTGGATGCGGTGCGTGAAGCGCTCTGTACGGCCTACCGCCATCAGCTCGGTGAGCGACTGACTTCGACCGATGTCACCGTCGACGCCGCCGTTTCTCTCGATGAGATTGACGAGCGGCTGACCCAAGAGCTGTCTCTGCTTGAACCATTTGGAATCGGCAACCATGAACCGCTGCTCCTGATTCGGGAAGCGGAGTTGGTTCGGCACCGCGTCGTCGGTAGTGGTCACTTGCAGCTTACACTGCGTGCTGGCGGCACACTACGGGATGCCATTGGTTTTGGACTGGGGGGACGGGCGGCAGAGCTGAAGTCGGGCGGTAAGCTCAACCTGACCTTCGTGCCGCAGCTCGATACCCACAGAGGCATGCGGCGGGTCCGACTGCGGCTGCGAGAAGTGATTCCTGCCACGGATGCTCCGGTCAAGCTGGCCGCAAACGAGGTCTAACTGGTCCGGGGCTTCCTAGGCTTGTCACTTCGCGACTGGAAAACGCATCGCTAGATCGGCCGGGATTCCTCCCATCGAGGCCACCTTCCCATAGGTCGATGCTGAGCTGCGAGCTTGGCGACGCTTGCTAGGATCTTTGGGATCGACGGCGTACAGACCCATCTTCACGTTCATTCCGTGATTCCACTCGTAGTTGTCAAGAAGCGTCCAGTAGTAGTAGCCCTCGACGGGAATTCCTTCGGAAATGGCGCGTTTTACCCAAGTCAGGGACTCGACCACCCAGCGAGAAGCCGCTCCAGAGTCGCTGGCATCTTCGACCCCAGTCTCGGTTACGATAAGTGGCACTCCGTAGTCCTTCACAGAGGACAGCACTTCATACAGGCCTCGGGCGTACTGCCAATCGTATTCCATCGTCAGCACGTTAAACGTTAACAGAGGGGACATCTGCGGCAGAAACGACTTGGAGGAACCGGGAATGATGTTGCGCGAGTAGTAGTTGACGCCCAGGAAGTCCATTCGTCCGGCCAAATCTTCTCTGTGAACCGATTTCCCATCCAGGTTGCGATCGAGATCGCCCTTGATGGTCGCGTTGAGGAAGACTTTGTTGAGGAGATAGTCGAAGTTGGCGGCTCCCTGAACATCTAGCTCACTCGATGGATCGGCGGGCGCAACCGCTTCCAAGTTGTAGACCGTACCGACCCGTGCTGCTTTGCCATCACCATCGGCATCCACGGTGTCTGCTGCCTTGAGGGCGTCGTACATCCGGGCATGACCTTCGATCTCTGCAACCAGGACCGAGCGCGCCGCTTCTGTTTCTAGGACCACCGCAGGGGGATGAGTACGCTGCTCGGTTTGAAACAGATAGCCTGCAATGATCACCGCAGTGAACGGCTCATTTTCCGTTGCCCAGTCATCGACATCAGCCCCGAACTCGCGACCAAGAAATCCAGCGTACTTGGCGGACTCTTTCAGGATTCGATCGTGATCCAACCAGCCACGATTTTTGCAGCGAGCAAAGTCGATGTGACAGCCGTAGGCGTCGTGAATCCACGCCGGCAGGACGTAGTGAATGACCGTGACCAACGGACGTAGGTTGCGTTTCTTAAGCTCGGAAAACACGCTGTGGTAAAACGCGAGCGCTTTCGGATCGGCGGCACGCCTTAGGTCTTCATAGCCGTCGATGGTGTCGGTGGCTTTGGGAAACACGCGGCCCCACTCGATCGAAAGCCGCAAGGAATTGTTGTGCAGTTCGGTTGCAGCGAGTGCGATGTCGGATTTGTACAGCTCGTAAAATCCGGGTCCGCTGGAGAGCGGATCGCCGCTGAGATAGAGTCCCTTCTTTGCGATCAGCTCCGGTCGCGTGACGTAGTCACTCCAGTCGGAAGGGAACTCGCACTCGCTCTTGGCGATGGAGGGACAGCCCATCTCGGCCTGAAATCCGGCGATCGCGCTGCCGAATCTGAAGCCCTTGGGAAACGTCAGATCCTCTGTGGGAATATCGGGTTGATTGCCGCCGCAGCCGAAGAGAAGTAGAGCCGCGAAACAACTTAGACTGGAAACGCTTCGCATGGCGCGGAGTGTCGCCAAATTGGCTGCGAAAGAAAAGAGCCGAGCTTGTTACAGTCCGGTTCGGATTCTGTGTGTGTGATTGGTGACGCGAAACAGAATCTCAGAAGCACTCTCCTGGTCGCCTTTGCGTGCAGCCTCTTCGAGCTGCCTACAGAGCTGCGCCAGCCCATTGGCACCGATTCCCAATGCTCCACCCGCCAGCCGGTGTGCCGTCTTGCGCAGGTCATCCATGGCCGCCGCTTGAAGCTGCCCTTGGGCGGCGGTAATGCTGCTCTCGGACTCTGCGTGGAAGACGGTCATTAGCTGTTGGGCAGAGTCCTCTCCGATGATTCCAGCTAGTTCCACGAGCTTGCCACGAATGGAATCCAGCTCCGCTTCCATTCCTTGACTCGGAGCATCGACGGTCGGCGACGGCGGAACCTTTGCCGTCTCCCCGCCATCATTGGAAGAGAAGTGGCGTGGCAGCCATTGATAGAGCAGTCGCATCAACGTATCGACCGTGACAGGCTTGGTGAGAAAGTCGTTCATTCCAGCAGCTAGACTTCTCTCTTCATCTTCACGGAACGCGTTGGCCGTCAGAGCGATGATCGGAACGGTACCCATGGGATAGGACAAACTACGGATTTCACGCGTTGCACTGAGTCCGTCTAGCTCCGGCATCTGACAGTCCATCAGGATCAAGTCGTACTGGAATCGTCGTGCTGCTTGTACGGCTTCATTGCCATTGGCTACGACATCGACCCGGCATCCTAAGCGTTCCAGCATCAGCACTGCGAGTCGTTGGCTGGCCCTGTTGTCTTCGGCAACCAGCACTCGCGGGGGTGATTCGCCAGTCTTGAACCCGTGGGCGCTGGTGCGTTCTTGACGCACGAGCTTATGGCGCTGCCCTGATGACGAGTTGCCGCCGAAAATTTGGTGCAGTAGTCGCAGTAGGCGACGGAGTCGGATCGGCTTCAGGAGCTCCCCCATCAGTGAAGGGAGAATCGGAGAGAGCCTATCGTGTTGCTTCCTAGTTGCCGATAGGAGCGCCATAGGGATGGTCTGATGGCGTGGACTATTCCGGAGGAAAATGGCGAACTTCCGTATGTCCTCCATAGGAATCGAATCGGACAGCAAAATCGCCGATGGAGTTCGGGAATTTGGAGCCGAGAGTGCACGTACCGCTTCTTCAATATTCTGAGCAGGTTTGGACTCTAATGACACCTTGCGCAGTAGCTGCTCGAGCTGCTCGCGGACGAACTCGCACTCATCGATGACAAGTACCGCCGCTCCCTTGGATGCAGAAGGAAGGATATCCGTTGAGGCAGATATTTCGCTGGTCACCATTGGTAGCTCGAACCAGAACGTCGATCCGGAGCCGAGCTTACTGACGACGCCGATGGAACCTCCCATCGCTTCGATGAGCCGCTTGCACAGAGCCAGACCGAGTCCAGTACCTGTGTGGCGACGGACGATCGAGGCATCGACTTGTGAAAACGGTTGGAACAGTGAAGACAGAGCATCTGGCGGAATGCCCGGACCCTGGTCCGAGACGTCGATTCGCAAGCGGGGAGGATTGGCGTTTGGCACCGCCATGCCTCGCACGATGATCTCTCCGTGTTCGGCGAACTTGACGGCATTGCCAACCAAGTTGATGAGCACTTGGCGTAGACGGCCAGGGTCGGTCATGATGTGGGTGGCGCACGAACGATCGAGCAGACACACTAGCTGGAGACGCTTCTGCCGGGCCGACTCCGCTAGAATCTCGACAGCGTCCTCCATCGCCAGGCGGATGTCGGTCGAGACTGTCTCTAGTTCAAGTCGATCTGCTTCCACTTTCGACAGATCCAAGATGTTGTTTAGCTGACTGAGTAAGGCGTCTGCTGCAGTGCGAACTGCCTGCACGTACTCCAAGTGTTCCTTGGCCAGAGGCGCATCAAGGAGCAGCGAAGTATAGCCAATCACGGCGTTAAGCGGCGTGCGGATCTCGTGACTCATATTGGCCAGGAATGCCGACTTGGCGCGATCTGCGGAGCGTGCTTCATCGACGGAGCGCATCAATGCAGCATTCTTTTCCGTGAGCTGTAGGGTATGGGCCTGAACCTGCGCGGTGAGCGTTCGGTAGAGCCGACGAAACAATCGCAACGTCAGCGTATCGAAGATGAGGGTTAGCAGCAGATTGCCGTATTCCCAGACCAGAATTCCGCGCTGTCGCGTGGTGAGCACTATGACGTCAACAACAGCCAACACCAAGTAGATGGCCAGCGCGGAAATTGCCATCCGACGTTCGGATACGGTCATGCTCTTGGCTTTCCAGAGCAGTCGGAGGCAGTGTAAATAGAGTACTATGGAAGGAGTAATATATAAGAATATCCAAGGGGTTGTCTCTGTCTTGAGAAACCGCTGACCCAGCCAGTCACTCCAGAGATACACCTGGTCCCCGCCTACAACGCCAGGCCACAGTGCTGCCATCGATCCGAGTGTGGAGACCGTCAGTAATCCTTGCCAAAATCGGCGAGGCACGGCCTCATCTCGTAATCCATAGCAGACCCGCACCGCACACAACGCCAACCACATGATCATTGCGGTTTGCAGTTGTGTGCACAGAACGGTGATGTGTGGACTTGAGGTCGTGTACTGAACCCCGCGACAGATGTTCACCATCTGCGCCACTACACACCACGCGGCGCTCCAACTATGAACAGTGACTTGTTGCTGGATCTGGTTGCTGGCCGTGCGTCCTAGCATCAGGTGCAGGATCGCCATGTGGATGGTGATCCCCGATGCCAGGGCGATGCCTAATACAGATAATCCGATTCCGCCCACATTACCGAGGGTAGCAGAGATCGGTTTCAGCTCGACCAAATTACTTTGCGGGAATCGGTCGACTAGCTGGAGTCGCTAGACTCTGGGTAGTGTGCGGAGTTAACATTCGGCCGGGTTGAAAGGGGGGTATCGCGCATGGCGCGTTCATCTTTTTTTGTGCTGGTGGTCGAGGACGAACCGATTGCTCGGATGACACACCTGGGGGCGATCGCTCGGCTCCACGATGTTGTCGCGATTGGTGCAAGCAGCGTCATGGAAGCGCTGACGATCATTGCACAAAATCCACCGCAGGTGGTGGTGCTGGACCTACAACTTCAAGATGGAACCGGAATTGATGTGATGACCCGCCTGGCCGAGCTGAGCTCTCCGGTGGAGCTCATCATCGTCAGCGCTCACCTGGATCGATTTCGACAGAGTCTAAAGGTCAGCGATCGTCTGCACCTGCTGGAAAAGCCAGCTCCCCTTCGCGAGGTCCAACGTATCGTAGAAGGTGCGCAGAGAGCCACCATTCCTTCCAGTCCCTTTACTCCGCTCGATTACGTCCAGCTTGCTTGTATGGGTCAGCACAGTGTGGAGATCGACTGTGTAGGCGAAGATGTCTGTGGTGAGATCGTCATTCGCAACGGCCTCCTGTGGTCTGCGCAGGATGAGCAAGGCCAAGGGGTCGCGGCCTTTACACGCCTGGTTCTTGCTGAAGGCGCACTCCTTCGGGTGTCACCGGCTCGCGAGGACAACCGTCCACGGGTGATCACAGATAGCTGGGAGCAGCTCGTTCTCGATGCGATGAGGGAAAAGGACGAAGCGGCCCACGCCCGCCCTCCCAAAGCGCGAGTCGAGGTGTCTGCGCCTGTCGCTGCCGCACCTGCGGGGGTCCAGAGCCAACCGAGTCAGCCTTCTCAAATCAACGCGACTCCGTCCGCTGTTGGGCCTGCTTCCGCCCCAGTGGTATCACCGGATCAAGGAATGTCCAACCGAACACTCAGCGCCGATATGCGAGCCAACTTCGACCAGCATGTTGATCGTGGGGTACGGGCCGTGATCGAGCGGAACTATCCGCTTGCGATCATCGAATTTGAAAAGGCGCAGGCCCTGTGGCCAGACGAACCGCTGGTGCGACATCGCCTGAAGCGCCTACGGATGATGCAGACCGCACCTTCCACTTCTGCCTAGTTCCCCCGACACGGCCAGTCCCATCCCGTTCGGCTCAGCGCTTCTGACTTCTTTTCCCGCCTTGCTTGGAGTAGGTTTCGCGACTCCTTGTCTGCTACTCCGCAATAGAATATGCGTAAGGAATGATTCTTATGAACCAGCCTCTTTCGATCCAGCCGCAGCGACTCGAAGATTCGTTAGAAGAGCTTGGGCGAATTGGTAGCTATCTGGATGACAAAAGTGGCCTCCTGGGAGTCAATCGGCTCGCGCTGACCGCTGCGGATGGCGAAGGACGGCGACATGTGGTCGCCAAGATGAAAGCGCTCGGAATGAGCGTCACCGTTGACCGAATTGGTAATGTCTACGCACGAAGATCGGGCCGCGATGATTCTTTGGCTCCGGTGATGATGGGCTCTCACATCGATAGTGTTCCTACTGCGGGTAGGTTCGATGGTTGTTTGGGCGTACTCGGTGCGCTTGAGATCATTCACACGCTGGAAGATGTGCAGCGAGTCACCCGTCGTCCGTTGGTGGTCGCTTTCTTCACAGATGAAGAAGGATCGCGCTTCGGTACCGATATGCTGGGTAGCGCAGTCGCTACAGGTCGGCTTTCGCTGGCCGAAGTCTACGCCTACCAGGACCGCGCCGGACTCAGTGTGGAAGGCGAGCTGCGCAAGATCGGATTTCTGGGCGAGTTCGATGAAAAGCTGGCCCCACCGCATGCCTATCTGGAGTGTCACATCGAGCAGGGGCCGGTGCTTCGCAGTCAGAACCGCGACATCGGCGTGGTGACCGGGGTCCAGTCGATTTCCTGGCACGAGTTGTCGATCGTGGGTCGCAGCTCTCACGCTGGAACGACTCCCATGGAACTGCGTGCCGATGCCTCCGTGGCCGCGTCCCGTATCAATCTGCGACTGCGGGACATGGCGCGCAGTGGTACGTATGGCGCGCAGATGCGGGCGACGATGGGCGCAATGGTGCCGGTGCCGGGACTCGTGAACATCGTTCCGGGGCGGATGACGGTGACGGTGGATCTGCGCAATCCCGATGACAACCTGATGCGTGCTGCCGAAGCCGACATCATCGCGTTTTATGATCAGGTCGCACAGGAAGAGGGCGTACAGATCACATGGCGACAGACAGCGCGCACCGACTGTGTCCGATTTGATCCCCGCATCATGGACCAGATCGATGCCGCTGCTGGTCAGCGAGGTCTTTCTCGGATGCGGATTGTCTCGGGGGCTGGACACGATGCACAGGAGATGGCGCACCTCACCCGGTCCGCGATGGTGTTTGTCCCTGGGGAATATAACGGCATCAGCCACAACCCACGTGAGTTCTCCACTCGCGAGCAGTGTGCCAACGGCGTCAACGTTCTGTTGGACGTCTTACTCGCTCTCGCAGAGGAACCATAAGCGTACCGGTCGGCGGCAACCAGCTAGGCTGCCCGATTGTGGGCTTGACGAGGCGACCCGCTGTTGCCTATGTTCCCGCCTGCAAATGAACCTCGGTCGCGTCATTGGTACCGTCGTTGCAACCCAGAAGTATGAGGGTCTGCAAGGCAAGAAGTTCTTGGTCGTGCAGCCGCTCGATCATGCTCTCCGTAGCACCGGGGAGCCGATTGTTGCGGTGGATACAGTGCGGGCTGGACCGGGCGAGTTGATCTACTTTGTGAACTCTCGCGAGGCAGCGCTGGCGCTGGAGCCGTTTTTTGTGCCAGTCGACGCCGCGATTGTCGGCATTGTCGATGATGTCGCGGCCGAATCGGCCCCGGTAGCCGCCGGCGTCTTCAGTGTCGACCCGCTCAGTGGGGGAGGTTCACGATGAAGCTCTGTCGCGTCTTGGGTCCAGTCGTTGCTACCGCCAAGCACAAGAGCTATATGGGTCGCAAGCTGCTCGCCGTACAGCCGGTCGATGAACACGGTGCCCCGGCAGGAAGTTCGTTCCTGGCCGTCGATGACGTGCAGGCGGGCCCGGGCGATGTCGTGCTGGTGATGCAGGAGGGCAACGGTGTCCGTCAGCTCCTGAAGCTGGGTAGCCAAGTGCCGATTCGTTCGCTAATCGTTGGCATTGTCGATCGGGTGACGGTGTCTGCATGAGTCCCCCGGAAGCCCGGCTGCGCCAAGAGCTACTCGACTATTGTCATCGCTTGCATACCCGAGGCTGGGTGGCAAATCACGATGGCAACCTGAGCGTGCGGCTGCGGCCCGGACAAGTCCTGTGTACCCCGACCGCCACATCGAAGGCCGAGGTCCGCGACGAAGGACTGCTTGTCGTGGATGAGTCAGGTGCTCGTCTTTTGGGCCAAGGCAAGCCGTTTTCAGAGCTGAGCTTGCACCTCGCTGTGCTCAAAGCTCGACCCGACACGCGGGCGGTTATCCATGCCCATCCTCCGCACGCTACGGCACTTGGCTCGACGGGACGCAGTCTCGACCAGCCGTTTCTTCCTGAGGCGGTGGTGTCACTTGGGCCGACGGTTCCGCTGGTTCCGCTGACTGCACCCGGCAGCGCCCAGGTTGCCGCGCTGTTGCCGCTTGTGCCTCTTTACGATGTCGTGTTGATTGCAGGCAACGGCGTACTGTCCTGGGGCGATAGCATTGAGCAGGCTTATCTTCGCCTAGAGCTCGTCGAACATCTGGCTCGCATCTTTCTGCTGGCTCTGCCGGCAGGCGGTATTAGACCTTTGCCTGATTCGATGCTCGGCCCGCTCCTTGACGCTCGTAAAAAGGCCGGTCTTGGCCCCGAAGCGCGAGGCGTCACGGTCCCCCCGACCCGTCCGGCGGCATCCTCCGCTGCTCCCGCGGATCGATTCATTTCGCTGATTCGCGAAGAAGTCGCTGCCGCACTCAGCAAGTCCTAAGCTCTCCGGAATCCCATCCACGCTTCTGACCGTCGAACCCCACACGTCGGGTTGAGCATCGCTCTCCTTTTGGGCGAAACTACAAAAGCTATTTCGTTTCGTTCTTAACGACGACAGGGGGACTCATGCGTACTTCGCGTTTGACTAGCTTCATTGCTGGCTCGGTCTGTGGTTTCGGCATGATGATGGGCTCGTTGCTGATGAGTAGCTGCTCGGGGGAGGGCACTGGCGGTGGTGGCATCACGACCCCGACGGACTCTCAGTGTCAGCCAGGCCAAAGATCGTGTATCGGCAACACGCTCAATAGCTGCTCGGACAATGGCACGTTCATCCCTGAGATTGACTGTGCCGGCTCGAAGGTCTGCGACGCCACGCTTGGCTGCGTTGACTGCTCGCCCGGGAACAATCTATGTGTCGGTACTGAAGTTCGTTCCTGCAATGCCGATGGGACGGCGGGCCCGCTGGTCCAAGCCTGCGACTTCGCCCAGACGTGCCGAGGTGGTGCGTGCATCGACTCATGCGAGCTGGCGGCCAGCGAGTTCATTTATCTTCTCGACAGCTCAAACCAGCTCCTCTCCTTCGAGCCGCGCAACGACACCGCGCCGACGGCGGTCAAGGTCATTGGCAAGGTGATGTGCCCCACTGGAACGTCGCCGAACTCGATGTCGGTGGATCGTCGCGCCCGTGCTTGGCTCAATTACGATGACGGCAAGCTCTATAAGATCCCGACCAACAACCCCGCTTCGTGCGCTGACAGTGGCTATCAGACCGGTGTGGTTCCCACCGCCAAGGTCGGCATGGGCTTTGTATCGGACAGCCCCGGCAGCAAGGTCGAATCGCTCTACCTGGCTTCGTTTGGCAATCCGTCGCAGCTGTGGAAGCTCAATCCACTCGACGCCGCGCCGATTGTCTCTTCGAAGATTGGCACCTTTGCAGCGAGCGCGACCTCGCCCGAAATGACTGGCACCGGCGCTGCCGAGCTGTATGCCTACTTCCCTGCTTCCGATGCGACCCACCGCATCATTCGTGTGAACAAGACCACCGCCCAGGCCGATCTAACCTGGAGCCTTCCACCGCTCGCCAGTGGACCGGGTGCCTGGGCCTTTGCCCAGTGGGGTGGGCGCTACTACGTGTTCGTGACGGAGAGCAACATAAGCCGAGTGTATCGCTGGGATCCGAACGCAGCGGTGGGCGCACAGTGGGTCCGCGTGCAGGACAACTTGGCGACCCGAATTGTCGGTGCCGGTGTTTCGACTTGTGCGCCGACTACGGTTGGGTAACTTAGATCCATTGCTGGGAGCCGCTCTCTTGATTGAAATCAAACACAGCCTCGGTCGTGGTCGCGGGGTCTTTGCCGCAACGGCCATTCCCAAGGATTCGATCATCGAAACGTCAGCGGTGCTGATGCTTGACGCTCGCGAGCAGGAACTCATCGCCCAGACCCAGGTGGATGACTACCTGTTTTCGTGGGACGATCCGGAAGCTCCACAGCACGATCAGGCGATGGTGCTGGGCCGGCTCAGCATGGCCAACCACAGCGAGCAGCCGAACACGGTCGTTCGCCGTCACTATGCGGAGCGACTCATGGAATGGGTGGCCATGCGCGACATCGCAGCGGGTGAGGAGCTGACCTTCCGCTACCGCTGCGAGCTATGGTTTCAGCCAGCTTGATCCCGGCACTTACTCGTTAGGTGCCAGCGCTTAGCGCATAGACCCCCGGCGCAGCCATGACCAACCCTATCCAGCGAGTCGCTCCAAGTGGGGTGGGGAGGATGAAAGCTGATGTGGGAGGGGTTGGGGGTATCCGGCCAGAGGATGAAAGCTGCTTTGGGAGGGGCCGTGGGGATCCGGCCAGAGGATGAAAGCTGCCTTGGGAGGGGCCGGGGGCTGTTCGTTACGAGTTGGGAGGGATCGGGGCAGGGGCTGCCGGGCTTGGCTGGGGATCATCGGTGGCGCGACGGCCGGTAAGGCTTGCGCGGAGGTTGTCGAGCGGGGCCAAGGCTTGAATGGCCAGTTGGATGGTGGATTCATCGCTGTCATCGACCGTGCCGCATACTGCACTGGCATAGGCCGAGATGGCTTTTTGCAGTCCCATGCGGTGGGCATTGAGGTTTTCCCCGACGCCGGTCTCGCGATTGAGGACGCCGTGGACCATGCGCTCGTACCTGGGGAGCAGCATGCGGATGTGGTCGAGGAACTCTGGACCGCACAGCTCGTCGATCTCACGGGCCAGCTTGTCCTCGTCGATGCGCTTGATGAGAATTCGCATGGCGGCTAGCTGCGCTGGGTAGTTGTCACGCAGAAATGACAGGCCGCTGTCGCCGAACAGTTGGCGGAGCAGGGTGCTGGCTCGCTGCGACTTGGGCTGCTTGCTGGGCGGAAGCGCAGCGTAGCCATCGAGACGCAGCTTGAGTCCGGTAAAGCAGCCATCGATCTCGCCATCGAGCAGCCGGGTATCTTCCTCGGTCAGCGTGTTTTGACGCTGCCGATCCATGAGCGCGGTCTGGGCCGCATCGATTCGCGTCTGAAGCCGCTCGCTCGGCTTCTTCAGCGTGGCCGCCAGCGCTCGCGGACAGGACGCAATCAGCGCCCGAGCCAGCGTCAGCCCCTCCGGCAAAGAAAACATCGGCGCTCGAACATACACAGAAGGATCAAAAGCCAGGTCAGATGTAGACATGTAAGGAAGCGTAGGACCGGGGTAGAGGTGCCGCAAGGGCATTTCTGTTAGGCTGCGGCGATCATGAGCCGCGTAATGATTGTTCTGCTGGCCAAGGCCGAGCTAGAGCAGTTGGTCGACGCGGGTGGGTCGGAGAAGCGCAATCAAGTGCTCAAGGAGCTTGTCCGGCAGGCCGTGGTCCGGGGGGCGTAGCGCCTTCGTGAGCCCGGTTGCTTGTGGGCTACCGGCGACTGTGCGAACGTGGTAAGGATGGCGAGGCGGTCCGTGTGGCCGCTTCAATCCTCTATACTTGCTAAGGAACGACGACTGCCATGGATCTCCGTCTCAGTGACGAGCAACTGATGGCTCAAAAGACGGCTGCCGAGTTTGCGCGGAGCGAAGTGCTCCCTCGGGCTGCCGAGATTGATCGTGAGCACCGCTTCCCCGCCGAGCTGGTCCGGCGCATGGCCGAGCTGGGCTTTATGGGCATCGCGATCCCCGAGCAGTATGGTGGGGCGGGACTCGATACCGTGTCGTATGTGCTGGCGATGGAGGAAATCTCCCGAGCGTGCGCGTCGTGCGGCGTGATCATGAGCGTCAACAACTCACTGGTCTGTGACCCGCTGCTCAAGTTTGGGACGGAGGCGCAGAAGCAAAAGTGGCTGGTGCCGCTCGCTTCGGGGCAGCTCCTCGGCTGCTTCGCCTTGTCGGAGCCGGATGCTGGTTCCGACGCGGCCGCTCAGAAGACCATCGCGCAGAAAGACGGCGATGGCTGGGTCATAAACGGCGTCAAGAACTGGATCACGAGCGGTCCGAACGCCAACGTCTGCATCTTGCAGTGCATGGCCGATCCACCGGGTCGGCAGGCGGGACACAAGGCGATTACGACGTTTATCCTGCCGATGGATCTGCCGGGCGTGCGGACGGGGCCGGCGGACAAGAAGCTTGGCATTCGTGGCTCGCAGTCGTGTCAGATATTCCTTGATGACGTGCGGGTGACGCGAGACTTGCTGCTGGGCGACGTCGGGACTGGCTTTAAGGTGGCGATGTCGACCCTCGATGGTGGACGGATTGGGATTGCCTCGCAGGCGCTCGGGATTGCGCGGGCCTCGTTCGAGGATGCCGGGCGATATGCGCTGGAGCGCAAGACGTTCGGTCAGGCGATTGCCAACCATCAGGCGATTCAGTGGAAGCTGGCCGATATGGCCACCGAGCTGGATGCGGCACGGCTGCTAACGCTGCGGGCGGCAACCCTGAAAGACAAGGGGACTCGCTATAGCAAGGAAGCGGCGATGGCCAAGCTGTTCGCTGCCGAGTGCTGTAACCGGGCTGCCAAAGAGTGTGTGCAGATCTTCGGTGGCAACGGCTACGTCGAGGATTATCCCGCTGAACGTCACTATCGCGATGCCAAGATCACCGAGATCTACGAAGGCACCAGCGAGATCATGCGCATCGTTATCGCCGCTTCGCTCTTGAAAGAATAAGCGGCGTTGTAGTCGAGTCTGTCACCAAGGAGTCACGTCATGCAGTCCTCACACCTCTGTTTGTCCTCCTCGCAGCGGCTGTCCAATCGCGTGGGACGTTTTGGACTTGGGGGTGTCCTGCTTGCGGTCGTGGTCTTATCTACTGGCTGCGACGAAAAATCCCCGCAGACCCGGCAGAGCACTGCCAGCCTGCGAAGCTCAGGCAAGAGTGGGGGTGGCGTGCAGCAGGCACCAGGCGGCGGCTATGTCGAGTCGAGCGAAAACGCGCAGGATCGTGCTGAGGCGGTCCGTCGGGTCTGTCAGCGCAAGGCTTCAAGCGACCTACCGAGCTGCTGGAGCGCCGAGGTGGATCGGACGAAGAACCGCAAGCTCGAAGCGCGAATTGGCCTGATGCTGAGCATATCGCCAGCGGGCAAGGCCGAGAGGGTTGAGGTGATCTCGCCGGTCCCCGAGCAGCAGATCATCGAGCAGTGCGTCGCGGATGCAGCGAGAGGCTGGAGCTATCCCGATGGTACGGAGACGGCGACGGTGCGCTGCGACTTCTTCCTGCGCTCGAGCCAGTAGTCGGGCGTTCCCATCGGTACGGTCAAGGAAAGGACATGTGGATGCTGGGTCGTCGAGCGGTTGTGCAAGTGGCGCTAGGGGGCGTGCTGCTGTGCGGAGCCTTGCTGGGAACGGCAGAGTCGCGCAAGAAGGCGAAGCCGGCCCCTCCCCCAGCGGTCACAGAAGAAATGGCTGTCGAGGGAATTGCTGGACAGCTAGACGCGGCGGCCTGTCTGAACTTGCTCGAACAGAGCAAAGCCGACCTCAAGAAGTGTTACGACGACGTTTCGTCTCGGATGTACTTCTTGAGTGGCCACATCGAGTTAAAGCTCTTCATCGGAACCGATGGCAAGGCCAAGCGAATCATCACCCAGAAGTCGAGCGTCGGCAGCTACGAGGTCGAGCACTGCTTGGTGCAGACGCTTGGGAAGCTCGCGTATCCGCCCGCCAAGGGGGGACTTGGGGAGATTACCTATCCGATGGACTTTGCCGGGCGTGGACCGCTCGGTGCTTGGGGTCGAGAGCAGATTGCCGAGAACCTCGACAAAGAGAAGAAGAACCTGCTCGGCTGTCAGAGCAAGGCGAAGAAGCCGGTGGCCAACGACAAGCGTGCAATGGCTGAAGACATGCGGCTGACGATGTATATCGCGCCGGGTGGGCAGGTCGCTGCGGCCGGCTTTTCGTCTCCGAAAGAGCAGTTGGATGAAGGGGTCAGCGCTTGCTTGGACATGAAGCTGCGCAAGCTGCGGCTCGCAGACCCTCTCGGCAAGATCGTCAAGATCGAGTATTCACTCTCTGGACAGAACGACGGCGAGTAGCGCAAGAGCCATCGACCGAGGCAAGAAGCCAAGAGTCAATCGAACATGCACTTTGAGCCCAGCGAAGAACAGCAACTGATAGAAAAGGCGGCCCGCCAGTTTGCCCAGCAGGTGCTGCATCCGCTCGCCGCCGAGCGTGACCAAACGAGTCAGTTTCCTGAGCGCGAGCTGAAACAGCTTGGAGAACTGGGACTGCTCGGCGTCAATGTCGCCGAACAGTACGGGGGCTCGCAGGCTGGAGTTGTCAGCTATTCGCTGGCGCTGTCGGAGATTGCGGCGGTGGATGCCTCGGTATCGGTCGCGATGGCGGTGACCAACATGGTAGCCGAGGTCATCTGCGCCTTTGGTACCGAGGAACAGAAGCAAACCCATGTGACCCGGCTGTGCTCGGGTGAGGCCGTCGCGGGGGCATTCGGTCTGTCAGAGCCGCAGTCGGGCTCGGATGCGGCGTCACTGCAAACGGTGGCCGAGAAAGTTCCGGGCGGCTACAAGCTGACCGGCAACAAGCAGTGGATTACCTCGGGCGACCGGGCCGGTGTCATCATTGTCTGGGCGCGTACCGACGGAGGAACCAAGGTCGATAAGCGCAACCAGTCAGCGGGGCTATCGGCCTTCATTGTCGAAGGCGGGACGCCGGGGCTGTCGGCAGGACGACCGGAGCACAAACTGGGGCTCAAAGGCTCGACGACAGTGCCACTCATCTTGGACGGCTGCTTTGTGCCCGACTCCGCGCTGCTGGCTCGACCTGGCGACGGTTTCAAGATTGCGATGGTGGCGCTGGATGGGGGCCGTATCGGCATTGCCAGCCAAGCGGTCGGCATCGGGCGGGCGGCGCTGGCGGCGGCACGAGACTACAGCAAAGAGCGCAAGCAGTTTGACAAGGCGCTGTGTGAGTTTCAGGCGATTGGCAACATGCTTGCCGACGGTGCCACCCAGCTTGAGGCGGCACGCCTGCTGGCGCTGCGGGCTGCGTTTTTGAAAGAGAGTCGGCTGCCGTTTTCGCAAAAAGCGGCGATGGCCAAGCTCTATGCATCTGAAGCCGCCGGTCGAATCTGTGACATGGCGCTGCAAGTCCACGGTGGCTACGGCTACACCCAGGAGTTTCCCGTCGAGCGATACCTTCGTGATGTGCGCGTTTCGCGAATCTACGAGGGAACCAGCGAGATTCAGCGGCTGGTTATCGCTCGCTCTGTGCTGAAGGAGTTTTCCGACCATGCAAGCTGACACGCCTGCGGGCAGTGCCAAGACCAAGCTCCGAATTCTCGTCGCCAAGCCGGGCCTTGATGGCCATGATCGGGGGGCCAAGGTCGTGGCGCGAGCACTCTCTGATGCTGGCTACGAGGTCATTTACACCGGTCTTCACCAGACCCCGGCGATGATTGCTGCAACGGCTGTTCAAGAAGCCGTTGATGCGGTCGGTCTATCGATCCTATCGGGTGCCCATATGACGCTCTTTCCAGCGGTGCTCGACGCGCTGCGCGGACGTGGCGTTGGGGACGTACTGGTGTTCGGCGGCGGCATCATTCCGGAAGAGGATGAGGCCGAGCTGAAGCGGCTCGGGGTGTCGGCGTTGTTTAAGCCGGGTACTTCGACCCGCGACATCATCGACTGGGTCGAGCGTGTGGTTCGTCCGCGTGCCGAAGCCAGCCGTCTGAGCTAACCGCTTGCCGTACTCCAACCGATTCCCGACGAGTAAGCAATGATCGACTTTGAGCTTTCCGAAGACCAAAAGGTGCTGCAGAAGATGGTCCGCGACTTTGCGCAGGCCGAGATCGCACCGCACTGTCGAAAGTGGGACAACGAGTCGCACTTTCCCCACGAGCTGATTCCCAAGCTGGGGGCGCTCGGTCTGCTCGGGATGACCACTCCCGAGGAGTATGAGGGATCGGGAATGTCGATGCTCGATGTGGCGTTGGTCATCGAAGAGCTGGCCGCGGTCGATGGCTCGGTGGCCATAACGGTCGCGTCGCACAACGGGCTGTGCTCGGGTCACATCAACTTGTTCGGCAGCGAGGAGCAGAAGCGCCGTTATCTGCCGGAGCTTGCTTCGGGGCGCAAGCTGGGGGCGTGGGGACTGACGGAACCGGGCTCGGGCTCAGACGCCGCCGGGGCCAGGACGCGAGCGGTTCGACTCGATGACGGAAGCTGGAGTCTGACCGGACAAAAGACCTTCATTACCCAAGGCTCGGTCGGTGGTGTGGCGGTCATCTTGGCGGTGACTTCTCCGGAAAAGAAGCAGCGCGGGATCACGGCGTTCATCGTCGACTACGGCACACCGGGTTTTTCGGCGAGCCGTCGCATCGAAAAGATGGGTCTGCACGCCTCAGATACCGCCGAGCTAACGCTCGACGACGTCCGTGTCCCGGACAGCCAGCGACTCGGCGAGATTGACAACGGCTTTATCGACACGCTGCGCATCCTTGACAAGGGGCGCATTACGATTGGTGCGATGGCGCTTGGACTGGGTGCCGGGGCAATGCAGGCGGCGATTCGATACTCCAAGGACCGACGACAGTTTGGCAAGTCACTGTCGGAGTTCCAGGCGATTCAGAACATGATTGCACAGGCGGTCATGGAGCTGGACGCGTCGCGGCTGCTCCTTCATCGGGCCGCCTGGATGCATGACCAAGGGATGCGCTTCGGCCTCCAGGCGTCGATGGGCAAGCTGTATTCGGCGCAAGCGGCGATGCGTGCCTGTAGTACGGCGGTTCAGATTCACGGCGGCTACGGTTACACCCGCGAGTTCCCCGTGGAAAAGGCGATGCGTGATGCCAAGTTGTGCGAGATCGGCGAAGGGACCAACGAGATCCAGCGCCTGGTGATCGCTCGCGAGCTGCTGTCCAAGGGCGACCTATTGGTTCCGGGCGTGATCTGAACATGACGGACGTACCCTCGTCTTTTGCGACCCACTTTGCGTCGGTCGTCTCGGCGTTTGTGACGGCCTGGCAAGACCCTGCGCAGCTCTTTGTGGCAGAAGACCTCGCCGCAACCCGGCAGCGGGCGACTCGCTTTGCTCTCACGATGTTTGTACTTTCGTACGGAGCTGCGGCCCTCGGTGTCTGTCTGATTGGCCAGTTTACTGGGCAGCTCTCGGTGTTCGCGCCAATCGCGCTGATTCTGCTTTTCACCGGGCCACTGCTATCGATCGGGCTGCTGGCGATGGAATCAGCGCTGGTGCGGCTACTTGGTCCCCATCCCGTAGAGGGTCAGCGGGCTTGGGACTTGGCGATTTCTGGGGTTGGATTTGCGCAAGCGACGCTGCCCATCCTGATTCTACCCGTGGTCGGGTTGCCGCTCGGGCTCCTGCTCGGGGCGCGCATCATCGTCAGTGGACTCAAGAAGCTGGGCGCATCGAGCGGTGAGCGGGCGTGGCTGGTTGCCTTGGTTGCGCTCGGGCTGCCGACGTTGCTGTCGCTGGTGGTGCGGGCGACGCTCATTGAAACCTATCGTTTGCCCTCGGCGAGCATGCATCCAACGCTGTTGGCAGGAGATGTGGTGCTTGCTACCAAATACGACTATGGCTTTCACTTGCCGGGCAAGCCGCGAGCGATTTCAGCTCACTTGCCGCAGCTTGGGGATTTGGTCGTGTTTACGCGCCGCGAAGAGGAACCCCTGCCGCTGGTCAAGCGCGTGGTGGGCGTGCCGGGCGATAAGCTGGAGTTGCGCGGCCAGAGCCTGTGGCGCAATGGGAGCCCGGTGCAGGTCGATTCTGGGAGCGGAAGATGTGAATACCGCGAGATCGACCAGAAGCAGCCGGTTCCGGGCACTCTTCGTCAGTGTCATTCGGCGACGGAAAATCTTGGTGGACGCCGCTATTCGGTGGTTTGGGATCTCGAGCCACTGGCGACGACCAATCCACAGATTTTTACCGTTGGACCCGATCAGGTCTTTGTACTCGGGGACAACCGAGACAACAGCCATGACAGTCGCCACTTCGGCCCCATCTCCGTATCACGGGTGAGCGGTCGTGCACGCCGCGTACTGTGGTCGTTTTCTCCCACTCGTGAGTTTCGTCGGGACCGTACGATGCTCGCGCTGCCCTAGCCATGACGCGGCATCGAATGATTGATAAGCTCGCGTCTCATTGTCCACGTTTCAAAACCAAGGAGACCCAGATGAACGTTCGTTCGATTGCTCAGTCGCTGGCGTTGCTCGCAGTGACCGCCGCACCAGTGATTGCTTCCGCCGCAGCAACGGAATGGAAGATCGACACGGCGCATAGCAGTGCTCAGTTTTCCATCAAACATCTGATGGTCAGCAATGTGCGAGGAGAGTTCGGAAACCTCTCGGGCACGCTGTCGATCGATGATGCCGACCTGACCAAGAGCAGCATCACTGCCGAAGTCGATGCTTCGACCATCAATACCCGCGAGCCGAAGCGTGACGAACACCTAAAGAGCCCGGACTTCTTCGACGTGGCCAAGTTCCCAAAGCTCACCTTCAAGTCGACCAAAGTCGAAAAGGCGGGCGCTCAGCTCAAGATCACTGGGGATATGACCATTCACGGCGTGACCAAGCCGGTGGTACTGACGGCGGATGCTCCGACGGCGGGCATCAAAGATCCATGGGGTAACGTGAAACGTGGCTTTTCCGCCACGACCAAGCTCAACCGCAAGGACTTTGGCCTGAGCTGGAACAAGGCGCTCGAGGCCGGTGGCGTCGTCGTTGGTGAAGAAGTGAGCATCACCATCGACATCGAAGCGAACCAGGCCAAGCCCGCCGCTCCGGCACCGCCCGCAGCGAAGAAGTAGTCACTCTCCATGGACGGCGGAGTCTTGCGCTCCGCTGCCACTCGCCAAGCGTACCGCCGTCGCGTTCCCTGCAAGCTCTTCCTCTGCAGACATTCCTGTTCATGTTTACGCCCAGTGTGGCCCGTGGTGACGGCCGACCTTGCTCCATGGTTTTGTGAGCAGTTCTCTGCGCCGTTGGGAGCTTCACTTCACACAGAAACGGAAAATTATCCGTCGGTGATGCTCGGATCTGTAAAGTGTTGCTTTACACAAAACAAGAGCCTGCTAGCCTTGGAGCATGATCGACATCATGCGGTTGCCTCGCTTGGTTCGCGAGCGGTGGGCTGTGACGAAGCGAGACCTGGGAATGGTCTCACTTCTACTTCAGGGGAAGCATCCACCCCCACTGATTCCCCTTGTCCAAAGTGATACGCTTCGGTTGGCGCATACACCACGGGCCCTGCGGGTTCGGGAAGTGATCCGTGAGACCCCGGATGCGCTAACGTTGGTCCTGACCGATCCAAACGGAGGTTCCCTGCGGTGCGAACCGGGGCAGTTCTTTACTGTTCTGGTTCCCATCGCTGGCAAGGTCGAGCGGAGAGCCTATTCGGCGAGCAGCTATGTGGCCGATGGCTCTGTGCTAACCCTGACATGCAAGCGAATGATCGGTGGACGAGTCTCGACCTACCTGCATGAGTACGCTCACCCAGGAATGATGCTGCAAGTACTGGGACCATCGGGCAACTTCACCGTGACACCGCAGAGTGGGAATCGGCGGCATCTGGTCCTGATCGGTGGCGGTTCCGGAATTACTCCTTTGCACTGCATTGCGCAAGCGGTACTTGCGATTGAAAAAGAGTCATCCATTACGCTTCTTTATGGCAACCGCAGCCGCTCCGATATCATCTTCGCAGAGAGCTTGGCACGGTTGGCCACGGAGCAGCCCCAGCGGTTCACTCTTCGCCATGTTTTGGTGGAACCAGATGCCAATTTTCCGTCGGGAACTGGGATACTTGATCAGTCAAAAATCGAGCAAGAGCTGGCGCAGCTTTCCCGAGATTCTGACACAACGCACTACTATCTGTGTGGTCCACTGGGTTTGATGGAGTCAGCTCGCAGCGTGCTGCTCCGCCAAGGCGTGACCCCACAGCGAATCCATGAGGAGCGTTTCGCCACTCCGCAGCTTTCTCAAAGTGAGCTACCACGTACTATTCAGTCCGTTGAGATCGAGCGTCACGGGGTGGTCCATACCCTGCAAGTCACACCCGAAGAAACGGTGCTCGATGCAGGTCTACGGCATGGGATCGATCTGCCGTTTTCGTGCACGATGGGCGGCTGTGGCGCGTGCAAAGCCAAATTGGTTTCTGGCGATGTCCTTCTGCCCGAACCCAACTGTCTAACGGCAGAGGAACGGGCACAGGGTCACGTGCTGCTGTGTGTCTCTCATCCTCGTTGCAAAAGCCGAGTGGTCGTACCATGAGCCGTCGTCCGACCGACACCTATCGGATGAAGGATCTGTGTGAGCGGACCGGACTGCCGCGCCAAGCGATTCATTTCTACATCCGTGAAGGACTCCTGCCCGAAGGCCGGAAGACCGGCCGCAACATGGCCTATTACGGAGCAGAACACATCGAACGAATTTTACTGATTCGCCGGTTGCAAGAGGAACGATTCCTACCGCTGCGGGCGATCAAGGTAGTTCTGGGGGCCAAGGACCGCTCCCTTACCGACGCACAGCAGAAGCTCCTGCGCGAGGTCAAACAGCACTTGGTGGGCACCAGCATGGTGACTTCCGCGCCGCGCAAGCTGGCACTGCTACCGCTGTGTGATAGGACCGGCATTTCACTTGCAGAAGTAGAGAAAATGGCGGATCTGGGGCTCCTAAGCATCGAAACAGACTCCCAAGGACGACCGCAGATTGCCGAAAGCGATGTGTGGTTGATTGAGTCTCTGTCTCAACTGCGTGGGGCCGGACTCAGTCGAGAGCTGGGCTTTGGTCCCGATGATTTGCTGATCTTTGAGGACGCGATCTCCGGTGTGTTCCTCAAGGAGATGTCGCTGATGACTGAGCGGCTGCAGCACCTGACTGCCAGAGACGTTGCGGCAATTGTGCTGCGCGTCCAACCGATTGCGAATCAGATCTTGTCGCGTCTACATGATGCCAAGATCGCGAGCTTTGTGAGCGCTCTGTAGGAGGACTCAAATGTTCGATCTCAAGACCGTGAACCGCTTTTTGCCGGGTCGCTATCGCGATCGCATCGATGAAGCCGTGGAGACGCTGAACCTGCTCCGCGAGATACACGATCCACGGGTTCTGATGTCGCTTGGTCCATCCGGTATGCGTGGGCTTCTGTGGAAGAGAGGGAAGCAGGGCGTGCCCACCAAGGTGCCAGCTTCGCACAGTGCGCACTTTGATTTTACCTATCCCGCGGACCAACCTCAAATGCAGGCGCTGTATCAGCGAGCCAAGCAGGGACAGTGGGATTCTGACATGCTGCCCTGGCATACCAGCGTCGATCCAGAGAACCGCGAAGTTCCGCTGCTTCCTGACAACTTCATCGGCTGGGACGAGCTAGAGGCAGCAGGAATCCGACTCTCTCCCAAGGAAAGGCAAGGACTCCTACATAGCGTTACGGCCTGGATGCTGAGTCAGTTCTTGCACGGTGAACAGGGGGCTCTGTTTGCAGCCGCCCAAGTGACCGAAGCGGTACAGTTTTTTGATGGAAAGCTCTACGGTGCCACCCAAGTCATGGATGAAGGCAGACACGTCGAGGTCTTCCACAAATACCTGACGCAGAAAATGAATAAGCTGTACCAGGTGAACGACAACTTGTTTGTCATCATCGATGCGCTGATGGCAGATTCCCGCTGGGATCTGAAGTTCCTCGGTATGCAGATCATG
Organism: Polyangia bacterium; assembly: GCA_044228505.1. GTDB lineage: Bacteria > Myxococcota_A > Polyangia > Palsa-1104 > JAEUJZ01 > JAEUKA01. The sequence continues at coordinate 163,846 of JBGAUT010000003.1, forward strand.
GTCGAGGGACTCGCTCTCGGGGCGTTTGGAGTCGTCTACAAGTTGACCAAAGAGCCACTCCTAAAGCAGCTCCTGAAGATGGTGATTCAGGATGAAGCGCGCCACGTTCACTACGGCGTGCTCGCGCTGCGGGATCATATCAAAAACGAGCTTTCCGAACGTGAACGGCAGGAGCGAGAAGACTGGGCGCTGGAAGTGGCTCTGCTGATGCGAAATCGCTTCATGGCGTACGAGGTGTTTGAAGAGTGGGGGGAAGGAACGATGTCCCGTGCGCAGTGGCGACACATGGTGAGCCATGCACCGGGGATGATTCAGTTCCGGCAGGTGATGTTCTCTCGATTGGTGCCGAACTTGCGCGAGATTGGCTTGATGAGTCCACGCATTCTGCCGCGCTATGAACAGGCTGGACTGATGCAGTACTTCACGGGACTGTCCGCCGATCGACTGAGCGGAGAAGATCTGGTGCAGTCACTAGACGCAGGAATTACCAACTGATTTGACAGCGCATGGCAGAGCGACTTTGATGCGGCCATGCAATGCTTCTGGTCGGTCGCTCCTCGGCTGCTTCCTGCACTCGGCCTCTTCCTTTGGGCATGCACTGAAGCGAACTCCTTGGAAGAGGATTCTCCCTACGATCAAAGTTGGTTTTCTGCGGCCGAGCTGGGGAGCGTGCTGCCTGATGCCAGCGGAATTGATCTGAAACACCGAGATGGTGCAGACCCCGACGGTATTCCTGTGGTCGATTGTCCCATGGGAATGGTCGCATTTGCGGGCTTCTGCATGGATCGATTTGAGGCCCCCAATCAGGCGGGCATGCTTCCGCTGGCGATGCGTACCGCGAAGGACGGAGTTGACTGGTGTTCTGCTCGCGGCAAGCGACTGTGTACCGAAGCAGAGTGGATGCGGGCTTGTCAGGGGAGTACTGCGCTGCCCTATCCGTACGGCAAGAGCTATCAGAAGGGACGTTGTGTCGACGATAAGATCTGGAAGGCACCCAACTGGACGGTGCTCGGGACGTGGCCAAGTGCGGCGGCTCAAGCCGAGGCATCGCGACTGTATCAGGCAGAGCCAAGTGGTGCGCGTCGTGACTGCATTTCATCGGACGGAGTGCAGGATCTAACCGGCAACGTTGCGGAGTGGGTGGTTCGCTCGTTCCCAAACGCAAACAACTATGATCATGTGATGAAGGGCTGCTACTTTGCGGGCTGTTATGGTGGCTCTCCACCGAGTTGTTCATTTGTGAACCCGGCCCATCCAGGCTCATTCCGCACCTACGAGGCGGGATTCCGATGCTGTCTGACGCGCTAGCTCTCGACAGTTCCTGTTTCGCCAGCTAGTATGGGCACCTAGACGCAAGGAGACTTCGGTGGCTGGACTGAGGCTGAAGAACACGTACTCGAAGAACCTGGAAGACTTTGTGCCGCTGGACGCAGCGGGCGGGAAGGTCTCTCTGTACTCGTGCGGACCGACGGTCTACTCGTATGCGCACATCGGTAACTTCCGAAGCTTTTTGCTTAGCGACGTGCTTCGCCGGGTCTTGGAGCAGCGAGGCTACACAGTCCGCCACGTCATGAACATCACCGACGTTGGCCACATGACGGAAGATCATCTCGCCGATGCCACGGGGGAAGACAAGCTGGCCAAGGCGGCGCGGGAACTGGGCTGGGATCCGTTCAAAGTCGCGGCTCACTATGAGTCCGCTTTCGTCGAGGATGCCAAACTCCTTCGGCTCAAGAATTACTCTGGGTCGGACGCAACAGAACGGGCGCTGCATCCGCGTGCAACGGAGCACATTCCCGAAATGCTGGCGATGATTCAGACACTCCTACAGCGCGGACATGCCTATGTGGATGACTGCGGGCAGGTGTACTTCAACGTTTCGACGTTTGCTGAGTACGGACATCTATCCGGCAAAGTGATGGAAGATCTGGAAGCCGGAGCCCGGATCTGTGTTCGCGCAGAGAAGCGAGATCCGCGGGACTTCGCACTGTGGAAGGTCGACCCCAAACACCTGATGCAGTGGGATCCGCACAGTTCGCAGGGCTGGCGAAATGGCGAGTATGAGCGTCTGCGGTCGTTGGTGCCATCAGGAATCGATCCGGCCGTGAAAGCGGGCTTTCCGGGCTGGCACATTGAGTGCTCTGCGATGTCGCGTTCAAGCTTGGCCTCGGTGATCGATATTCATACTGGCGGCGAGGACAATATTTTCCCTCATCATGAGTGTGAAATTGCGCAAAGCTATGGAGCGCGTGAGACTCCCGAGTCGCCGGTGAACTTCTGTCACTACTGGGTCCATGCACGCCATCTGCTTGTGAATGGCGCGAAGATGTCAAAGCGGGATGGGACGTTTATTACGGTTCGGGATCTGTTTGACCCTCGGGCAAACAAGCGTCCGGAGCTGGCAACTCAGCTTGAGGCTCTCGGCTTTGCGGGGGGACGCGTTGCACCAGGAGTCCTACGCTTTGCGCTGATCTCGACGCCATTTATGCAGCCGATGAACTTTACGTTTGATGTGCTGGTGCAGGCTCGGTCTTCTGTGGAGCGGCTCCAATCGCTGTACGATCGCGTTGCGGCCGCTACAGGAACTGGGGGGCCGAGTGCAGAGACTGGGGAGTTTCTCACCCGTGCCACTAGCGAGTTCGACGATGCGCTGAATGACAACCTCAACATGCCGCGTGCGTTGGCTGCGGTGTTCGGGGTGGTTTCGGCCGCGAATCAGCGAGAACCAAGTGGGGCCGATGCGGCGCTGGTGCGTGGATTCCTGGAGCGTGCCGATGAAGTATTTGCAGTCCTCGATCGGGGTCCGCGTGGTGGCAGCATCACCGTAGAGGAACTGGAGTCACTTGCGGCGACACTCCCCGATGGAATGGCCGCAGCCGAGGGGAAAGACAGTGAGGCAGTCAAGCAGATCTTGGCGCTCCGCTTCGCGGCACGGCGACGTAAGGACTTTGCTCGCGCAGATGAGCTACGGAAGCTGCTCTCCGCCCGTCAGATCGAGATCGACGATAAGAAAGACGGAGTTCGTTGGCGGTTGGTCTAATTTCGGTCGTCCTGCGGCCGCGTGGTGAGAGAACGGAGAACATACTTATGAAGCGACAACTACTTGCGGCCGTGGCCTCGGTCTGGATGTTTGGAACGAGCCTGGCCTTTGCCGATGTGCTGCCTCCAGACGGCTGTTCTTCGACCAGTCCCGACGTCAAGCTGTGTGATGGGAAGAAGTCTGGGGATGCCTGCGTCTTCGCCAATGGCACCAAGGGCAACTGCAGTGCGCTGCGCTGCACCACCGACGGAGGGGCGACGCTATATGCCTGCGTAGCCTCCGGTGCATCCACTCCTTCTACGGGTTGCAGCGCCGCGATGGGAGTCTCTTCTGCTGGGCTCGGCATGCTGCTGGCTGGCGGTGCAGCCCTGACTCTGCTGGCCGCTCGCCGTCGTCGTAAGAACTAGTCGCCGATCCGAGTCCACTGCGAAGCCTAGTTGGACTCGTCGGCGATCCGAAGGATTCGGCCGTACACTTCGCCCGTCTCTCTATCGATCTTCGGATCGAGGAAGAGACGCGTGACATTCATCCCTCTCATGACGGACAGACCCTCTGGGGACACCAATTCCTTGGCGGGAACTCCAACGGGCTGTAGTTCGAATGCGGAGTGCATCTGAGGGGCGAACTCCGATGCCGCCTCCGCCGTCGAGAAAAAGAATCCGTATGGCACACGGCACCACATGTCGCGGCCGTTCTGAGTCAGATACCAGACCACATCAGGAAGAACCGAAAACACCTCAGGTGACATCCTGACAATCGAACACAACAGACGATCACACGCAAGTAGAGAGCGACCCGAGTGGGTGGATCGGGAGAGTTGTGTGTCCGGTCGACTCGGTCCAGCGAACCGTCTAGATCGAGTCGAGCCGGGGTTCGTGAACATTTGTTCTGTATTTTTTGGTGATTTAGAACACGTTTAGAAATCTGGTCGCTCAAGAGCTGAGAGAAGTTTTCCACTAACGGGATCACTGAAACAACGGTTGAAAGCGGTAGCCTGCCTCGTGTACCATCGGGCATTGGTGGGAATAATTTGGTATTTTTCCGTACGTTTATGCATGGGTGCAAATCGTCGCTGGGTCGAGACGCCATCGTTCCTACGGGTGGACAGCCCGGGGAGAGGCTGAGCCGACGGCCTTGAGCAGCCGTTCGGAGAAAGCGTTCGCCAAGATGGAACTTGATGCTCTCCTGCAGCGGGAACTCACGGATGTGCTCCCCAATTCAGTAACAAGCGTGGAAGTGGAACTCGATCTCGGGGCCCTGGAGCTGAAGAACCAGATCCTTGAGAGCTTCGATGACCTGATCGCACGGAAGCAGTTTCGATTTGGCATACTGTATGAGCTTACCAAACTGCGGCTGATGCTTTGTGAGAATGGAAAGTTACGAATTATCAATAAATACACCGGACCGACAGACACTGATTATTCATTAAAAATAGAGATCCTGTTGACCAAAGCTGGGTTTGAGAATATTGCCATTCTTCAGCAAAATGGCCATCAGGTCGTTGAAGCGACTCGACGCCCATATCTAGTCGAACTGTATAGAAATGATCTGATCGTACGGGAGATTGTCGAGCCAGCAGATTGTCTACGCTGCCACGACTTTGCTCAAGAATATTTCTATTTCAAAGACTATAACTACAATATCGAAATTGCTCGGCAATTTGATCTAAATTCCGACATGTTTGCGGTGTTCGACAAAAGCAATAGAATACTTGCCATTGGCCGCTCTGCGGCACGAGTCCCAGGATATTACTGTCCATTCATGTATGCCACTGAGCAAAATGGACAGCACATCATTGTGCCTCCGGAGTTCGTACGATTTTGTGAAGTTATGGTCCTGTTTCGTGATGGCAAGATGGGTTCCATTGCATTCAAGTGCATTGTTGAAATACTTCTGAAATTCTACTATGAGAACGCACATTATGACTCATTTTGGACTACCTATGATGTGACAGATATATACACGGGAGTGTATTATAAGAAGCGATTTCAACTCTCTGATTATCATAAAATTCTGGTGTATCGCGACTTCGGCGGAAATTGGAATCTGATAAACACCAAAAAAATTAAGGAATTGTATGAGACTCGGCGGACCATTTTCCGCTAAGTTAATTCGATTCACGCTGCAAAAGGGACATTGAAGATTATGACCAAATCAGAACTAGACCAGCAATACCGGGGTGAGCTGGACGAGTCCATCACAAGCGTCAATCGCATTGCCGCGACGATTGGTATTGTGGTGACCAGTTTTCTGATGGTCTACGCAGATCCTACGAATTTTCGAAAAGAAGTAGCCATGTCTACTTTGGGCTATGATGTGCTTCCTCATATGCTGATTGGCAGGATCATGGGGATCAGCGCATGTGTGATTTGTCTCATTATTGCATTAATACCGAAATTCAAAAAGTTTGCTTTCTATGGAGGTTGTCTTCTCTACATCGGAACGGTGATCCAATGCGTGCATTTGGCTGCTTCGATGGGCAATTTTGATGCTTCTGTCACGGCCTGGATCATGCTCTCTGTTATGATGATTGCCATCTATCCACTTCCATTGATGTGGACCTTAAGTTTGGCTATTAGCGGATACTTGTACTATTTTATTGCATTCTTCGGATTCTATGATGGTATTTCGCAATTGGCTAATGCGAAGGATCCCCTGGGTCAGCCACAATTAAGATTCATGATGACTCTGATCAATACTGGAGCGACGGCGCTATTATCGCTTGCGCTAAAATTCACTTTGCAGAGAATTCGTAGAAAGGAGTTTGATTCACGGAAAGGGCTAGAGCAGGCGAACGGTGAAATTGAAAAATTGAACGAGAAACTTCGTGATGAGAATCTGAAGCTGTCTCACGAATTGGAGGTTGCTCGTCATATTCAAGAGATCGTACTGCCGGCAAAATCAGAATATGGAACATTTCCGGAGTTGGATATCGCTTGTAAAATGATCCCAGCCACTGAGGTTGGAGGCGATTATTATGATACAATTCAATTATCTCCCAATGGAATCTTTTCAATTGGCGACGTGACGGATCATGGGCTCCAGTCAGGAATAATTATGATGATGGTGCACACCGCAATTCGATCGGTGAGCCAAATTGAGCAGCATGACCTAAAAAAGATATACAATGTTGTGAATAAGATTGTATATGAATTCCGTGTCAAGACAAGCGATTATCGTTTTATGTCATTGCTGATTTTGAAATACCTCGGTGGGGGGCGATTCAACATGACCGGCCAGCACGAGTCGATCATTATCATACGCAACGGTGGAGAGATCGAAGAGATCTCTTCTCTTGATTTAGGGATGTATGCCGGCCTTGACAAGGACATTGATCATCTTCTGAAGATCCAAGACTTCCAACTTCAGTCAGGTGATACCCTGATCTTGTACACAGATGGAATTACAGAAGCGATGAATGCCAAGCAGGTCGAGTTTGGGAAGGAAGGACTCATCCAGGCAGCGAAGAGTGTGCATAGAGAGAATGCTGAAGCGGTCAAGGAGCAGGTACTGAGCCAATGCTTTGCTCATCTCAATGGTGCCACCGTTCATGACGACCTATCGCTGCTCGTGATCAAAAGGAGGTGAACTGTGAAAAACCTAGTACACATTGGCGATTCTATTGATACAGAAGAAGGTATTGAGAATATCTTTAGTGTTGCCATATTACCACTAGATATTTTCGATTTCTGGGAGCGCTGTGGACAGTTCTCTGACTTTATTGCTGAGTACTTCGAATACAATTTTTCAGATCGTCCAGGCTGTAAAAATCTGATCTCCACTGTGATTAATGAATTGGTTGAAAACTCAGTTAAATATTCCAAAAATAAATCACAACCGGTCGAGCTGACGATTCGGAAACGCGGTGACAGATTGGTTATTACGGTCACCAACTCTGTGCCTCGTCATCAAAAAGAGAAGTTTGCTAGCGTCTGCAAGGAGTTGTTTGAGCGTGACCTTGATGAGCTATACGTCGAGCGAGTCGAGGCTGCCAGCAGGGACTCTAAGTTCTCAGGCTTGGGTCTAATACTTTTGAAGAAGGATTATAATGCCCAATTGGGGTTCAACTTCTTCGAAAACGACCAAGACTTAAGCTACGTGACGATTTCCCTGGATATTGAGGTTTGATGAAGTGGTAACCCAACGGAAACGCTTCGATCAACCAAGTATTGATGGGCAATGGAATTGCGAGGTTTGTAAATGACACTCAAAGGCGATAGCTATACGGTTGAATACGTCAAAATCAACAACCTGATCGTGTTTCGAGGCGTTCTCCGATTACAGGGGCGAGAGCATTATCAGCAAATTTTTGATCTGCTGGTCAATTCAATTTCAGATGTTGAATCTGTACTGGCAATTGATATGTCAAAACTAGAATTTTTGAACAGTTCTGGTATTTCTTCTTTGTGCCTGTTTGCGATCCACTTGCGGGATGTTCCAGGAAAACGTGTTGTAATTACTGGCAGTAATAGTATCTCTTGGCAGGCCAAGTCGCTGTCCAATCTGCTAAAATTCACGAACAAAATTCAATTGACTTTGATTTAATTGATGATGGCTGTTGTCTTCGTCGCTTGAGGTGCGCTAGAAGCAGTGACCAGAGTAATGAATACAATGCTTCGTTTCGCGGGTGTCGCGCTGTCTCTACGTCGGGGGGGCTCTCGTTGTGGATGATGCAAGCTTAGACAAAGTGCGGAGTTCACTTGACACGCTACTGCAAGACAATGGCCCGGTGCGTGCCATTAATGATAGCGCGCAACGTGTAGAGCAATTGATCAAACTCACGCAGAGTCTGGTGCAGGCGGTTGATTCTACACTTCGAGAACTAGCCGACCTACGATTGATTCATGAATCAACACTCGAGCACGCTACAGAGGTTGAGAACGAGTTAGAAGAGAAGAATGCGCGCATTACGGAGTTAACCCAGAAGCTGAGAAAGTATCTTCCTGATGCTTTGTATGACCGAGTGATGGGAGGTCATTTAGAAGCAGAAAGCCCTCATCAGCGCAAGCGGCTGACCATTCTGTTCTCTGATATTGTAGGATTTACGACACTCACGGACCATTTAGAACCGGAAATGCTTTCGGCACTGCTCAATTCCTACCTCGATGCAATGGCGGGCTTGGTCAATAAATGGGGCGGCGTGATCGATAAATTTATCGGTGACGCAGTGATGGTCTTTTTTGGCGATAAAGAGGGTGCTGATATTCAGCTTGAGACTGAAAAATGTGTTCTAATGGCACTAGAGATGCAACAGCAAATGAGTCTGTTGAGGCATCACTGGTCAGAGAAGGGTCTCCCTGGAGACCTGCGAATGCGTATCGGCATTAATACCGGATATTGCACACTTGGTAACTTTGGTTCAGAGAAGCGGATGGATTATACCATCATCGGTGGCCAAGTAAACGCGGCATCGCGTCTTGAGCATCAAGCACCGCCGGGCGGAATTCTGATCAGTGGCTCCACGTATCTATTGGTAAAAGATAAGCTGGAGTGCCTACCTCGCGGGTCCGTGGCCCTAAAAGGCATTCATCATGAGGTGGAGACCTACGAAGTGATTGGACAAAGAGACGACAACTTGCCTTGCGCCTATCTAGATGAAACCGAACAGGGTTTCCAGTTGCGAGCCGTTCACTTCAATCGTTCTACCGCTTCTCGTATTGAGTGTGAGGAGTTGCGAGTCGCATGCCTACGAGCTTTACAGATTATCGAGGCCACCGTCTCGGATACTGAGCTGGCGCTGGGCGCTGTGGTCGACTTGCCAGAGCGTTTCGACAAGCCTGCTCGCTGAGCACGCACTCTGTCGGCCAGGCGAAAGGCGCGCCGTTCGGCTACCTTGGAAAGACGGTCCGATGCAGCGTCGCCCTGATAGGATGGGCGCATGCAAAACATCGAAGTGAAGCGGTTTATCGAGGCTCCGATCGATAAGGTCTGGGAATGTTACACGGATCATCGAGGCTGGGTGCGCTTCCTGGGGGCAGGCCAGATCACCTTGGCACCGGAAGGACAACCCGCACCAAATGGCGTTGGCTGCGTCCGTCATATTCGGGTGGCAGGTATGGAGATGGTGGCGGAGGAAGTCACGGTGTTCGAGCGGCCGCACCGGATGAAGTACCGGATTGTGCGTGGTGGGGGTCCGCTCCGTAATCATGAGGGCGAGGTTCTATTTGCGACGGAAGGCGTGGGCACCAGTGTGATCTGGCGCTGCCGATTCGAATCGACGGTCCCAGGGATTGGTGGATTGCTCGCCTTGGGTGTCCGCCGTATCTTTCACTTGGTCTTGGACGGGGTCACCAAGCAGCTCCGTTGAACCAGTGAGAGTGTGCGTTGTCAACCGATCTTCCTATACCTCCGGAGTCCAGAATCCTAGAGGTGGTCCGTTATTCTCAGCGAGGATTTCCTCTCTATCGGTTTGTGCCAGGTCGCCATCCGCATCCGGTGCGAGATCCTCTTGGACACTCCTATCAGTGTAACGGGAAAGTTCATCATCCGGAGTCGTGGCATCTCGAAGGCTGGCGGACTGTGGAGGACTGGTGCTACGGAGTGGACCTGTTCAATCAGTTCTATTTTTGGGAAGCTCATGAAGCGTGGGAGGGTCTATGGGCAACCGCAGATCGAGATGGAGCGCTGAGGCTGCTCCTTCAGGGGTTGATTCAGATCGCTGCGGCTTGTCTCAAAGCGCATCTGGGAGTCCGGAATGGGACACGTAGCTTGTCCGATGAGGGTCTGGCGAAGCTACGTCGAGCTGGAGATCTGGCTCCGGTTTTGCTGGGACTGAATATCCCACATACTATCGCTGAGCTTGACGCCTATTTTGTCCGCATCGGGAAGCTACCTGTTCTGATGCTGGCTCCCGACCTACCGATTCTGCGGCTCCGTGATTAGAAATGGAGTCCATCGGGCAGCAGCGCGAGTCTTGGGGTCGTGCGGCTTTCGGCAAGTCGAGAGCCTCCCTGAATTCGTACGGTGGTGCGTGAAAGCACCAGCATGGTAATTCCCCCTGCGAGCATCGCCGTACCGATTCCTAGGGTGGCCCCACCGGCGATTAGGAATCCAGTCGAGGGGCCGGAACTGGTACTTTTGCCGACAGCAATGCTTGAAAACACGATTCCTACCACCGTTGAGATTCCGCCGAAGGTAGTCAAGATGACCCCGCCCGCTCGCGGACCACTGTGCCCTGCATCGACATCCAGCGTGACCAACGAGGTCTGCGGTAGCACAAACGTTGAGGATGCATTTAGGTGCAGTCCTCGGATCTGAAACAGTCCGCTTGGGTCGAAGGGGACCCCGCAAGGTGTGCGGCAAACCGGGCTCCAGACGTCGTAGTGTGAGTAGTAGCGATGTCGTCTGCCAATGACCAGGTGAGAGCCTCCTCCGGTGACTTGAAAGAGAGTCGCGGCGGGATCATTGGAGCGAAGCTCGACGATCGGCGTGGGCGGCGGTGCGTACTGGGGTTGCGGATACTGCGGCTGACCGTACTGGGGTTGCGGATACTGCGGCGGTGCGTACTGGGGTTGCGGATACTGCGGCGGTGCGTACTGGGGTTGCGGATACTGCGGCTGACCGTACTGAGGTTGCGGATACTGCGGTTGGCCGTCTTGCGCCGGCTGCTGTGGAGCATTCTGCGACGGTGCCGGACTGTTGACCGCTGACGGCGGAGACAGACTCTGTGCGGCCGCCGCTTGGGGAGCGATCACAGCGAAAAGCGGCAGGCTAGCAAGCAGCAATGGATGACGCATGGGTCCATGCTAACAGCGTCGAGCTACCAAAGCACGCTCGCAGTGGAATCGGGGAATACTCTGAATGATCTGTAGGCCTTACGAAGGCGAGGTGGGCGATGCGGAAGTTGCGACCATCGTGAGGAGACAGCGCGAGCGGCTGGCTGCGTCTCTGCTACGGCTTGACTCGGCCGTCGCGGCTGGCGGAGACCGGGCTCTTCTTTTGAATGAACTCGATCACGGTGTCGTTGACGATCTTGCCTGTGTCTTTCGCGGGTTGCGCTTGGGCAAAGAGATCCTTGTATCCAGTCGCGACGTTGGCCATGTAATCGGTGGCCATCACCGTGTAGGTTGCATCGGCCCGCAGCGGAACCTGGGTTGAGTCGGTCGCACCCTTTCGGATCGTGATCTGGGTGGCCCGACTCCCTTCGATCGTGAAGTGGACTCCTGAAGTGACCCCAAACAGATCGCTACCCCGTCGAGTGGCCACCAAATCGAGCACAGATTGGAGCTGCGCCCCGGTCATTTGGAAGGTCAGGATTTTGTTCTTGTAGGGCAGGGCGGTCAAGTAGTCCTCATTGCGGATCGGTCCCGGCGGAATCGAAGCGCGGAACGAGCTCGCCGAAGACAGTGCAAGCTGCGCCTGTGCGGTGTCCCGTACTAAGTCCATCACGAAGTTGCCTAGGGTCGATTCATTCTGATCGATGCCGTCAATATCAAGCTCGGTGGATGCGCGACCGATGACCTGAAACAGGGGGGCGTACTTGGGGTCCTTTTCGAGGTCTTGCTGCATGGTTTGGGTCTGCGCTGCCACCCTCGCATCTTGAGGTAGTTGAGAGTCCATGCGGACCAGTTTGCCGGTGACTCCTGATAGCTTGCCATTGTGGAAGACCAGCTCTACATGGCTCAAGTAGCTGAGGTACTGATAGGGGCTGATGAAGTAGGTTGTCGTCCCCGGAATTTGGGTGAAGGTTCCTTTGAAGTGGGAGTGTGTGCCTAAGATGACATCAATACCGGGCACTGCCTGCGCCATCGCAAAGTCAGATTCGCGATCCTGGTGGCCGATGAAGACCACCGCTGCCACTTGCTCTTTGTCCCGCAGCGTTGTCACGATGTCGCGGGCGGCGGCTACTGGGTCTAGGAACTTGGCTCCCGTCGGTAAATTGGTCGATTTGACCAGTCTAGAGAAGTCGTTTCCGGACAGTGCGAACACACCAATCCGGACTCCGGCGATCTGGCGAACTACATAGGGCTGACCTTCGTTGTGGAGGAGTAACTTGCCATCAGCACCCACCAGATTTCCGGACAGGATCGGAATCCCACTTTGCTTCTGACAGTTCAATAGTGCGTCCCAACCATAGTCGACATCGTGATTCCCAAACGCCATTACAGAGACATACTCACCAAGCCAGCGCCAGTCACGACAGCCATCGTAGTACTTGTCTGACCAAGCAGGTGTGCCGCTGTTCCACATGTCGCCTCCGGACAGCGCGAGTACGTTGGGATCCTTTGCCTTGGTGGTCCCAATGTAGGCCAGTGTTCGGGCCAACCCACCTTGATCGGGGCGATGCTCGCTATAGAAGGGAATCGCGTGGGCGTGGTAGTCGGAAAAGTGGATGAGTTGGACCTTAACCTCGTCGGTGGTAGGTGTTCCAGGTGCTGGATTTGGATGGCAAGCGCTGAGCAACAATCCGGCCAGGATGGCCAGTCCGGAAGCGACCGAGGAGAGAATGCGATCGGTCACTTGCCACCGACCTTGATTCGACGAGGAATGAACCCATGAGAAAGCGTTTTTCTTCATCATGGGGCGCATCCTACATCGACTCCTTTTGCTCATTGCTTCAAATCTTTGGCGCCGCTTTGGAGTCGATTGCGTGACGGATTGGATTTGGTGGACGGTGCGACGGTCTTCGCCCGATAAAACATGAAATAAGTGCTGACTTTGGTTGAGGTTTTTCTGATCATAACTTGGTGGCAAAGTGTCCACTACTGCTGGGTGTGTTTCTGGGGGCAACGGCAACCGCACAGGCGCAGCCGATCGATGTGAAGGAGGGGGCGGACTCTGTGGCTCAGTCCTTCAGCGCTCGGGTTGTTGCAGAGCGACTGAAAGCGGCTGAAGCCTCTGTGGTGAGTGGAGAACCAGTGCGCACCCAGCCCGGCACGCTGGGGGATCCGTTTCGTGTGATCCAGTTGATGCCAGGAGTGGTAGCCCCGATTCCGGGACTGCCGCTGTGGTCGATTCGGGGTGCGAGTCCAGGCACCGCGGGATTCTATCTGGATGGGTTGCGACTGCCGCAGTTGTTTCATCTTCTCATCGGTGGGGGAGTGGTTCATTCCGAGCTTATCGATCGAGTCGACTTCTATCCCAGCGGCTATGACGTGACCATGGGCAAGGCGGCCGGAGGGATCGTTTCAGCTGTGACACGACCTGCTCGGTCAGAAGGCCAACACCTCGATTTGTCATTGCGACTGTATGATGTTGGAGGCCTGGTCGAGCTGAGTCTCCCCAAGGGAGTCCGGCTTTCGGTATCTGGGCACTACGGATATCCAGGGCCGCTGCTCCGTGCGATCGACAACCGTATTCAGCTTGACTATTGGGACTATCAAGTACGGCTTGATTGGCGGTTCCTAACTCTGCAAGTCTTGGGCGGATATGATGCACTTGCACTGTCTATTAACAAGGATGTGGAGTATTCGTCTCCGCAGAGCACGAGAATGATGTTCCATCGTGCCCAGCTCCGAGTGCAAGGGGCACGAGAGGGACTGTCTGGCGAAGCGGCTCTGTACGGAGGCTATGATCAGGCTGGCGATGTCTCTGGACGTGGCGTAGACAAGCTGATGGCCGGGGTGCGAGGGTTCGTTCGACTCCGATTGCCAAGACTGGTTGTTCAAGCAGGCACAGAGATCGAGGTTGCCCGGTTTTCTGGCGAGAGATTTGATGTGGGGTTGCGGTCGCTGGCTTTTGTGCGGAATGCCGAAGGACCAGCGCGGGTTAGTGGCAAAGACCCGGATGCGACTCCTGATGAGCTAGGAGAAATCGGCAGCAACCGGGTGGGAATCACCTCAAGCTTCTACTTGCACAGCGAGCTGGCACTGTGGCCGCAGCGCCTTCTGCTTAGCGCAGGGGGACGACTCGACATCTATCATGTAGGAAATGAAACGTTGATTGGGTTCGATCCTCGAGCTCAGCTTCGATTCATCGCGATGCCTTGGCTGTCGTTTCAGGCCGCGATCGGCGTGTACCAACAGCCGCCTTCCTTCCCCATTCTCCTACCAGGTATTGATACGTTTGCGCTCAAGCTGGGACTTCAGCGGGCGCAGTCGACCGTGATCAGCGAAGAGATGAAGCTACCGGGGGATTTGTCGCTACGGGTTTCAGGATACCACCAGCGATTCTCCAACATGACCGATATGCCTCCGCTCGGGTCTTCCATTTGCGCTGCGCCGCCACCAGAGTCTCTGCATGGTACGACGGCAACGCTGGTTCGTCTTGCCAATGGCCAAGCGTACGGAATGGAGGTCTGGCTGCGCCGCAACGTCGGATTCATCAGTGGCTGGATTGCCTACACCCTGAGTCGTTCGGAGCGCTCCTATCCATGTGGAGTTCGTCCAGCTGACTACGATCAGACACATGTCTTGCAGGTGGTAGCGCAGGCCCAGCTACCGCGTGGATTCGTAGCTGGTGTGCGTGTGCAGTTTACGACCGGCAGACCAGAGACACTGGTTGCGATGGACACCGACGCCAACTCTCCGCTTCAGCAGGCTGCTGACATTCGTCCAAGTGATGCGCTGCGTAACAACATCCGGCTGCCAAACTACGTACAGCTTGATGTTCGGATCGATAAGCGCTGGATCTTCCGTAAGTGGTATCTGCACGCATTTCTGGAAGTGGTGAACGCAACCTTTTCACGCACCAATCTTTACCTTGCGTATCCAAGTAGTGATGACCTAGCGGCTGGCAAGAAAGATCCTGAGTTACTTGGATTCAACTGGATTCTGCCATCGCTGGGCCTGCGTGGCGGATTCTAGCTTCGCTGCGGTGGCATGAAGCAGATTGACGGGATGGAGTTGCCACAGATTATTAGGAATCTACGGCGCAAGAAATTCCACAGACGTGGTACGCGGCTAGTTGAATCCTAGAAGATGAGCACAGCGTACTACTGACAACGCTGTAAGAGCACACTCACCGTATTGGCAAGTCCGTTGCTTACCGCCAGGTCCAGCATCTTATCGCCATTTATATCCGCCACCACCACATTCCGTGGGCTGCTTCCGGTAGTAAGTGGCGTGCCTACAACGAATCCACCGGTTCCGTTGCCAATGAGAATGCTGGCGGTGTCATTTCCTTGATTCACAGTCACCAAATCTTGCTTGCCATCTCCGTTGAGATCTGCGACGGCAAGATATGCCGGATTTGCTCCGGCAGGAATTGCGACCGGAGTAGACGCGGAGAAGCTACCGGTGCCGCTGTTCAGATAGATGGCCACTGCGTTGCCAACGGGAGAAGAGAAGGCCAGATCTGGCTTCCCGTCTTTGTTGAAATCGCCCGACACCAGCATGGACGGAGCTGTAGTGAGTGCAACCGTGACCGGTGTCGCAAAAGTACCAGTCCCAGTTCCAACGAGAACACTGTAACTGGACGCGGTCGAATTCGCCGTGACCAGATCCAACTTTCCATCGCCATTGACATCCGCGTCTAAGAATTGGTACCTACTGTCGTGGATGAGCTGAATTCAGGGGGGCTTATTCGCGCTGGGTATCCTCGATTAAGCGTAGGTTTAAGTACGTTTGATCGAGCCGCTGTGTGTCAGGGGCCAGGCTATCCGTCCGTGCGGAGCGGTTCGATACCTTGATCGACGATTAGTAGCGGAGGCGCAGAGTCGGTGCGCTCTCCCTGCCGAGTACGATCATTCGATGCTCGTCGGAGCGGTCACTCCCCCAAGATGTCAGCAGACTGTTCCTCGATCAGTACTCGCCGTATCCACTGCGTCAGTAGCGCTAGATCGGGACATGACAGAGTTCGTTGCATCCAATCGGTAGGATGCATGATTCCTGTTGCCTGGGGCTCTTACAGCAGAGCCTCTGTCTTGTCCCCTCTGTCCCCCTTACAGAGTCCTTCGAGCTTGCTCTGTTGCTTCTCAACAAGGCGTCTCTGTTCCGACAACTCTGACGCCCATAAATTTGGAACAATCTGGGAACCGTTCGGAAGGGGGTGGATTCTGTCCGTGCATTTACAAAGCGCGAAACAGGAAGCGCTCTTGCCTATGCGTTTCACGATCTGTAAAAAGATTGGGAATGCGGTGCGTGGAATCAGGAGTCTCACTTGGGATTAATCGCGGACTTGCATGATTCCAGCGTCACGACGCAAGTGCTTATAGAACGCGGTACAGATAGGCCCAGCTTGCAATCCGGGGGTATAGGTCCACGTTCTGTACGGCTCCCAAAAAGTTAGCGAGGTCGGCTCTTGCGTGCGCGAATGGATTCTGTGATCACGGCATGGAGGCGGCCCAGGGCGAGATCCGCAACGCGGCGCTTGTCTATTTGCATGGCTGCTCGTTGCCGATGCTGTTCATCGTTGGGAAAGACGACGCCGAGTCTTGCGCAGCTTCGAGAAGTCCAAGCGCGGCGCTCTGCGCCTGAACGCCCAAACGGGTAGCTCGCCCGATGAGGTCCAGATCGGACCCAAAGCAGGGCGGGTTCGCGACCGAGCCCGACGTTCAACCTTCAAGGTCGCGGCGATGATGCCATCGGCAGCGCCCCCCCGGACTCCAATGAACACAGCGTAAGGGATACTGCCAGCCATGGACGCCAACCTACTCGATCTGTCAGCCTATTTCATCGAGCGTGTCACTGCCGTCCTTGTTTCGCGGGACACCAGATGCAAACAGCCAGCGCGGCCAACTTGTCAGCGACGCTTGGTCCGAGTGCGGCGCTCGTTCCTCGCACTGCGAGCGATCGTCAGCCTACGGCTCATAGCCGATGGTACGTTCTTCCCTTGCCGCCTCTGCCAGCCGTACCCGTGTGCTCGGTGCGATATTCCCAAAAGAGGTCGTCTTGACCCGGACCACACACGAAGTAGGTCTGCCGTTGGAGGCGACTGACATGATCCCTTGTGTATCGAATCTGGCGACACCAGCAACCCGTCCGTGGGCTCCCACACCCAGACCACGATCGCGTTAGCTCAAACCAGAACAGTCCGCCCGGATAGTCGCGCTTCGGCGTCACGATGTGGCGAGAGACCCAATAACGAACTACATGAGGCCTGACCTGATAATGGGCGGCCAGGCCCGTGACCGAGTAGTGTCCGTTTCCCTCGCGATGCGGAGTCGGTGCACGGCTGGTCGATACGCAGCGTCGCCGAGGCATGGCCCTGCGCAGATGTTGCACCCGATGGAGTCGACAAATGTCCGGGGCCAACGCGGACTAAATAGGCTCCGTTCATCTGCCCCACGCCGCTAACGAATGCCGAAGCCCAGAGACAGAACCAGCGTGTGCAGCCAGTTGTAGGTGTAGCCGTCTCCACCCAGGTTGTCTGATCCCTTGGACGAGGTGCCATTTCCCCCCCCACCGAGATAGCGCAGGTTCACAAACGCATCGAGAAAGGAAGTCAGAGTCATACCGGCTCGCAGCGAGGCATCCAAGATCGCGCCTTCGACATCACTGCGTCCTCCATTTAGTACGCTGACGTTGGCGTAAAAGCCATCCGCCTCCAGGCCCATCCAGACGCCATTTGCGAACGTGTAGCGACCCCGCAGCCGAAGCAACGGCACAAAGCCGAGGTCATCGCTAATGCTGCGCTGGCGGCCATCGACCGAGCTAAAGACGATCTTGGCGTTACGGAGCTGTCCGCCGAGTCCGAAGGCTAGCTCGTACCGCGGGCTCTTAAAGATGTCGAACTGATAAGTGAGTCGGTAGAAGTCGAAACCATAGCGGATGTCGATCGGCGTGCCGGTGGTGAAGGTAATTTGATCGAAGCGAACGTCTCGACCAGCCACAGCCTCCGTGCGCACATCGATCGGCTGGTACACAAAGATGAAGGAGTGCCGTTTCCACAGATTCAGCTCGGCAGACAGACGCAAGAACAGAAACATCGTCGATTGGTTGCCCTCTGTCTTGAGGTCGAACAGAGTTCCGTTCTTGCCACTTTGAAAGGTGTGGTGAACAAAGCCGAGCGCGCCCACCTCTGCATATGCAAACAGCGCGACGTTCCCAGCTGGGTTGTTGAGCCGAAAGTTCGTTGGGAAGACCGCAACATCCTCGTTGGGAGCGATCTGCCGGGGCGGCACAAGCTGCGGAGGCGGCACGAACTGGTACGGAGTAGGTGGCGCAGCACCTGGGGCAAGGACGGTCTCTGCCGGTCGAGCATCGAGTGGAGCGATCTGTGGCGCCGCACGGGCCGAACCGGAGAACGCCAAGACAGCGGAACATACAACCAAGGGAAGTCGTGCACTGAAACGGTTTTTCATACTCGTTATAGATGCCGTGGCGGGCCAAGTTGCAAGCAGCGAGATTGGAAATCTCGCAGATGGGAGGTTGAATCGCGTGGCAGGCATCGCGGAACTACACATTAGGATCCGATGGGTGGGCGGGCAATCTCGAACCGCTCGATCAGTTCAGGCCGCAGTTCTTCGTCCGAAGCTGGCACCACGCACGGGGTTCCTTCCAGAAATGTCTCGACCACTTCCCAGTGCCGGGGAACGCTGCGCAGACCAATCGCGTAGATGACGAGCTTCTCCGGTTTGACTTCGATCCGTAGGAAGTTCTTGTAGCCTTCGATTCGCAGCGCCGCAAACGCATCATTGGCATGCCGACCATAACGGCTGAGTGCAATCTGTAGGTAGGCCCAGAATACGATGGCAGACAGCAGGCTACACAAAACCGCGATCGACATCGCGATGAGGTTGCTGCGCACGGAATGACCAGCATGGTACGCAGTCGAACCTGCATAGTAGAAGTGATCGAACAGAGAGTTCCCGAGCTGTAGTAGAGCGTAGGGCACGATATGAACCATCGCGTGTTGGATGGCGATCCGGAAGCGATCTCGTTCCTCCCAAGTCGTCACGGCGCGTTGTCGTTGCTTGCTGACATCAACCAGCGCATAACAGCAACCGAACAAGGCCAAGGCATGGGCGCACAGTACCAACACTTGCAAGGTAGCAGCGGTAGCGATTCCTGCGGTTCGACTTCCGTAGGTGCTCTCTATCGCCCCCTGAAGGATCTCGGAACCAGCTAGGGAGTACGCAAGCCCGCTGAGCAGATAGATGAGCAGAAGTACCAACCATAGAGAGGGGTTCGCACGAAACAGAAACAGGCTGCCGCGGGTCTGCGCCCGAGACTCTTGAGGTGAAGGAAAACTCTTGGTTAGCCTGAAAAGTGCAGATTGTGGGGTCGACTCTTGCGACTCCTGTCTCTGGACTTGCTCCTCCGAGCCCGTGTGTGTGGGGTGGAGGAATGCCCCACCACCACCTGCGATGAGACTGTGAACTTCTTGGCCATCCTCTGTTGACTCAAAGTGCTTGTAATAATGGAGGTCGCCGGATAGTCGCAGAACGATCGCGATGTGTGGGCGACCACTTTGCGTCGCAACCGCTCGCAGTTCTTCTTCAAAATCAAACAGCGTAGCTTGGGCCTTACTCGCTGTGGCATCGGAGGCGACCCAATCTGGCTTGGCGGTACAGAGAATCAGTCGATCACCATCCTGGATGTGGGTACGGACCAAGTTGTGAAAGTACAGAGTCTGGCCGAAATCGATCTCACCACTCAGTGCTCCATCGATCGCAAGTAGCCAGACCCGATGCGGGAGCTTAAGCGCAAAATAGCTTCTGTGCTGTCGAGTCCGAAAGCGTCCTACGTTGCGTTCACGAGCGAACAGATGCAAGAAGCTCCCCAAACCGTCGTACCAGTCATGATTGCCAGGGATCGCGAACAGGTCACTCGGTCGTGGTCCATGGTCGCGTGCATGGTAGCTCGCGGCACGGTAAGGAACGAGCAGACGCTGGTCATACGCTTCGCGACTTGCTGTCGGATAGACCTGATCACCACCCATGATGAGCAGTCGACCGGGTCCGGTGGGCAGCTCCGGCGCTCCCTGCACTGCGAGCGATGGGTCACAGAGCAGACTCGCGATGGCAAAGGTCGGATTCCATCCATCACCAACGTCCGCCGTGTAGTCAAACCAGAATGCCGGGGCATCTTTGAGGTCATAGTCGTAGTAGTCCGGTTGCGGCAGGCTGGTCATCGAGGAACGGCAGTCGAAGCGGTCGCCAAACAGACTGGAAACCGCAATATCGCGCAACGTTCCACTTAACATGCGTAGGTCAAACCATCGTGTCATCTGGGATGACTGGATGGTGTAGAGCAGGAGTTGTCTGGTGAGATGTTGGCCCATGGGAGCGACTCCCTTCCGTAGTGATCACACGCCTGAGCAAGCATCGAACGGCTGATACCGCCATCGCTGCATAGAGATCCTCTCTATGATGCCAGGCCGATCAATGATCGGTCGGTCGCGCTGGCTCTTTTGAGTAGAGTCCGATTTCAAACACCAGCGCCTGCTCGGACGCAGTGAAAATCCGATCTTTGGTCGGGATCTTGTATCCGAGCACCAGGATGACTCGTGGACTCGGATGATAGGCAGCACCAACGATAAAGTTGGACAGGTCGTGCGAGCCGGAAAACCACTCTGCGGTCAGGGTCAAGCCATGCAGCCAGGGAATCGGCTGCTCGATCGCAGTGATAAAGCTGGTTGCATTGGGTTTCAGGAACAACACCTCTGAGCCGTGACTCAGTCCAGCGGTGAGCCGCGTTTGGATCTTCGGTAGGCGAAAGCTGAGGTGGCTGTAGAGCCAGTAGCCGAGACCCTTCGCCTCCAGAGAAATGAGTCCCTTTAGACCGCCGGTAAACTTGAGGTCCAGCCACGGTAGCCGATCCGCAAACATGGGTACCACAGACTTGCTTCCCAAGGAGAGCGATGCCTGTCCGGTAGGTGGCACTCCAAGATTATAGAACGTCGCTGCCAACTCGGTGTGATAGCCAAGTCCGTACGTCAAAAAGAACGTGCCGTTCCACATCGGTTCTCGGCCCCAGGCACGAAGCTGTGACTCGTTCATCACGAACAGCGTGCCTTTGTCGGTCAGGTCGGCGGATGGCAGGGTGACGATGGCTTGCTGTCCCATCGCAGAAGGAGCGTCAACCAGCCACACGCCCCAAAAGCAGACCAAGACCCTAAACCAGTAGCAGAACTTCATCCTCAGTCCTCTCTGGTAGCTAGTTCTAGTAGGGAGGAACTGAGTGTTCCAATCGATAATTGTGCAGCAACCTATAGATTCAATCGAACGATTGATACAGCCCTGTGTTGACGTACCGGACTCACTAGGGCCCGTGTACGAACAGCCTCTCCCGGGCAGACTGACAGATCGCAGAGAGCGCAGGGTGCTTGATGCGGCGCTCGATCGAGCTGGCATAGAAACGCTCGACCACGCCGTCGAGTTGACCAATCATCACACAGCCGTACTGCCACTGATCGACGCTGCGACGCAGCACGGTGTTTTCCATCGGCATGAGCAGGGGCGCATCGGTCAGGCAGTCCGGAAATCGCTTCCGGTAGATCTTGGCCAGCGCGGGGGCGGCAAACAGTGCGACAGCACTTTCCCCCAGAAGATATTGGAGATGCTGATAGTTCAGCCATTCCATGAAGAAGACTTCACATAGATTCAATCGATATAACTCCAATGAAATATAGATTTGTTACCTGACTCGGGCGGACTCATGATGGGAAATACGGGCTCTACTTGGCCCTGGGAGGTCCACATGCGGCTCTTGATCCGTACCCAAGGAATCGACCTGACCGACCAACTCTGTGAACACATTCAGAACCGTGTTCGATTCGCTCTGTCTCGGCTGGGACAGAACATCCAGCTTGTCTATGTTCATCTGCGTGACGAAAACGGGCCACGCGGTGGAGTGGCTGAGCGCTGCACCCTGCGCACTCAAGTCGCTGGGCGTGATCTCATCATCGAACGCACCCATTCCGACATTCGCACCGCAGTAAGTGTCGCCAGCGATCGCTTGGGAGACGCCGCACGCCGAGCGTTGGCCCGCAGTCAGTCAGTGCCTCGCTAGACCCAGAATCCATCATCACGCTCGGAAGCGGAGGGTCAATTTTCCATAGAGAATATCTATGAAAACATGACTGAACTTCGAGCATCTGACTATGAAAGTAGGAGCACTTGATGAACCACAGACTTTTTCACCCACTGCTGATCGGTTTGGTGTGGCTGGCTGGGATGACCGTGTGGTCTGCTTCGGCGCAGGCGTGCGGTGAGCCACAAGCAAGAGCGCCTCACGGAGTTGTGAGCGCTGCGTCACTCAGCAGGTGTGAGGAAGAAGCCATGCTGCTGCCGGGACGTCGACCTGCGCTGTACGCGGTCAGCAACGCGAGCGGCGGTTATCATCCAGAGCGCGCCCCGGCCGTACTGGTTCATGGGCTAAGTGGGCATCCTTCCGATCTAGCGGATCTAGCAGATCGCCTCACTCAATCGGGATTCCAAGTGTATCTGTTGTTCTTCGATGACATGGGTCGTCGGGTTCGTGAAAATGGAGCGGGTCTAGCCGATGCCTTGTTTGAGCTGTCCACTCATCTGGGAGCGGCGCGTGACTTCAAGCTGATCGCGCACAGTGCGGGAGGTCTGCTGGCTCGTCATGCGCTCAATCTGCTGGCAGATGGTGGGAAGCTATCGAGACTAGGAACGGTCGACTTTTATGCGATCGATACTCCGTGGCACGGCTACTTCGGGCCGTCGGATCGCACGCTGCTGGGTCGGCTACGGATGGGAATCGCACGCCCCTTCTTACCCGATGGGATCGAGGATATGCGGGCAGAGTCGCAGCTGTTTGTCGGTGATCCGCAGAGTCCGAGTGCGGCACTGCGTGCGGGACTTCTGCGCTATCAGCTTCCGTCGACAGTTCACGTTCACCTCTACTTTGCCCAAGAGGGTGATGAAGTGCATGACTACACCGAAGGACTGCTGTCCCAACTCACCGAACGGGTGACTGCGTATTATGCGTCTCATGCCTCGATGCGCGGCAGCCCGCAGCTCCAGAATTTTTGGCTGGCCTTGATAAGCTCGCACTCCTATTTCGCGTTTCAAGACGAGCTGCGTGGCCTTGCGGATCTCGGCCGCTTGAGTCCATCAGCGGTTCGCAGCGCGCTGCTGCGCTACTATCCCCGTCTCCCTGGTGATCATTCCGGAATCCTCCGTGAGCAGCCAGACTCCAAGCAGCCGACCCTGCTCACCTCCCTACTCCCGATGCTGGCAAGCAATCTCTCGGTACGATAGCGTCCGGTATCCTCCGCCTCATGTGTCCCGTTCCATCTGAGACTGTGAAGCGCGGGCTACGCGCCAGGCAGACGAGATGGCCAGCTACTTTCGCCACCATCTATTCGATAGAAGGCCATTCAGAGTCGACTCGGGAATCGGTTCGAGGTTGCGGAGTCCGGTTACTGTCTCGTGTCTCATCAACGGAGATAGAGGTTCACCGCGACACCGATTAGCGGTAGCACCGCCAACCCCAGGAAGAACACGCTGTGCGGCACTCTGTCCCACAATCCACCGATTCGACCAGCGACCCAGAATCCAATCGCTGTCGCGGCATACCACGCACCGATCCATCGTCTTCCGCTCTGTGGTGGGGCGAGGCGAAGGACGAAGGACGGACCGAGTGCACCAACCAGCAGCTCGGCGACCGAGAGCATCAGCAGACAGCCGAGTAGCCATCCGATGCTGACTAGTTTCACGCTTCCTGATCGCTTCGCGGCGATGATCATCGGGAATTAGGCCAGACCCGTTACCGCCATTCCTCCCGCAATTTTAGTGGACATGCGGCCGAGTCCAAGATCGGCTCGCAGACGAAGGAGTAGGTGAGAAAGCAGCGGCGACACAGCAAACACCAGTCCAGAGTGCAGCGATGCGATGTACGGAACCGGCAATTCGCAGGTTAGGAATCGGGGATCGGTGTGATCGCGTGCCCAGAGCAGCAGAGTCGTACTCGCCTGCATAGCAGCGGCAGGCGTTCTCTGCTCAGCGGCACGTAGGAGTGAACTGTGCGAAAGGAGTCCTGGCGTGGGCTAAGCTCTGAGGCGAGTCAAGACACTCAGCGGTGAGCACCTCGTCGAGCGTTCGATCGATGAAGCTCAGTCCTTAGCGCCGAAGCATCGACCAGTCGAAAGCTCAAATGAGTCAGGAAGGTGTGTTCTCAAACGGTTCCATCAGTCCTTATGGGCATCTGATGACAGTGCTGTCAGAACGAGTGACAGAGCAAGAATGAAACAGGCGATTCCTCCTACCCACCAAGCGAGAGCATGAGGGCTGCCGATACCGAGCCTGATGAGTACCGCGCCTCCAATGCAGCACGCAGCACCGAGCATCATTTTCTGTCGACGATCCATTTACCAGAGTATACATGCGAAGCTCTAACCGACTATGCACTTCTTGAGTAGCCATTGCGCAACCTTGAGTCCCTCGAAACCACTGCCCGTTTCTGCCCTGCTAGGACATCTGGGTTGAAGACACCGTGTGGGAGCCAGATGACTCTGGATCGTCGCACCTGCTCCATCCCTTCCGCAGTAGTCATCCTGGCTGAACGACAGATGGGTGGCTTGGCCTTGTGCTCTGCCACCGAGCAGAGACACCACCCGCATCCGGAACGACTCCCCATCCTGCGGCTTACGCCTCGTTTGGTTCGGGACAGACCTGGGCAGCCAGCGCAAGTAGTTCGGCATTTTCGCTCAGCTTGTACAGGAAGTCGTTGCGAATCTCTGGACTACTGAGCATTCGGGCTTTGTCTTGAAGTCGCTGACGACCTTGAGCCAGGATCTCGGCAGCTACCTCGTTCCGTCCACGTAGGAGCTGTATCTTGGCATAGCTGATTTGCACCAGGGCTTCGTCCGTTCCGGCGCGGCCGAGTCTGGTCAGGATGGCCATGCTCTCTGTAGATGCGGTTTCTGCGACGTCGAGATCCCCTTGTGCGAGCGCGATCTGGGCTTGCAGCGAAAGTGCTCGAAGTCGAAAGCGGGGAATCAGTGACAGACTCTTGGCCGCTTCTGTTGCGGCCCGTTGGGCCAAGTCCAACTCTCCGCGGGTGAGCTGGATTCGGGCTAGGTTTATTCGACAGACTCCTTCCTGTCGAGCATCGCCAGCTTGGATCAGCTCCTGCAGCGCGGCTTGGCACAACGGGAGAGCCTCCTCGGCACGTCCTTGACGCCACAGCGCGATCGACAGCGCAGAGCGTGCCACGCCGAGCAAGCGCAGCAGACCAAGCGACTCTCCCAACGGCACAATTCTTCGCAGCAATTGCTCCATCTGCGAAAAGTCAGCGATATCGGAACAGAATAGGGCGGCGTCCAGTCTCTGTGAACAGGCTCCTCGGACGTCTCCAACCTGATCCAACAGCTCAGCAGACTGTACGTACAGGTCGCGACTAAGATCATGCTTCCATTCCACCGCAGCTCGATTGGCGCGCATGGCCAATACCTGAGCCATCATCGTAGGTGGGTGTGGAGCAGGATAGTGAGCCACGATCTCTTCGATCTTGTGCAGCAGCGGGATCGCTCCATCGTACTGACCGGCAATGAAGAGCTGCATGCTAAGCCTTACCGAACTTGCCACAAGCAGCGGAACAGTGAGAGCTGGTTTGCCGACCTCTTCAGCCAGCAGTGCAAACATCTGCTTGGACAGGGCCATCAGTCGGTCATGACGCAGAAGTCGTGCCGCCCCAATCGAGATCGCATCAAGCGCACGATACCAATCGGGAGTACCTGAAGGGACCAGTTGCATCGCTTCTTCGGAACGTTCAATTGCCGGTTGATAGGCCGCGAGCCACAGATGAGCTTCGGCTTGCATGGCCCGCAGCGCCCCGAGCGCAAGTCCCTCTGCTCCGAGCTGGACGGCACGTTCGATGTGGCGAAGCGCAGCATGGAAATCGTTACCAGCCAGATCTTCGCTCACCACTTGGCGATAGAAGTGAATCGCTTGGTCCTTCGCTCCGCCGCTGGCAAAGTGTTCTGCGAGAACCATGGCGTCGCTTTCTCCAGCGGTGACCAGATACTCGGCTGCCAGTCGGTGGCCAAGCACGCGATCCTCACCCGTCAGCATCGAGTACGCAGACTCCTGAATCAGTGCATGACCGAACTGGTACTCCTCTTCTCGCTGGAAGCGCGACGGCTGTCGTTGGTTGATAAGCTCTTTGTCCTGAAGCGTTCGAAGGGCACGCGCCAATGATTCCTCTTCGGCACGGCGAGGTTGACTTTGCGAGAGACCATGGGTCTCTGTTAACCCAAGAAGACTGACCAATCCTCCGCGAAAGAACACCCGCCCAAAAATACTGGCTGCGCGAAGTACTCGCCGTGAAATGGTGTCAAGTCGCAGTAGACGCGATTGAACCATGGACAGGACACTCTCTGGTAGTTCGGAGAGCTGACCTTCCGAGGTGGCACGAACCAGCTCTTCCAGAAAAAAGGGATTTCCAGCTGCTCGATCGATTAGTTCCGCGAGCTGCTCCGGAGGGAGCTTGGTCGGGAGTAGGCTGCGGATGATCTTTTCGCTGGCTCGCTTGGGCAGCAGTCGTAGTGGCATCCGCACTACGCCCCGCGATTCCCACAACTTGGGGAACTGATCATGAATGTGCGGACGCGCCAGTGCGAGTACCATGAGTGGTAGATCCTGCGCACTGCGCATGGCCGCCTCAAAGAGCTGCACGGTCGGATAGTCTCCCCAGTGCAAATCCTCTAGAACAAACAGCAGAGGGTGTCGAGCACAGGCTTGCGTTAGCAGATCGCAGAACGCGAGACGAATTTGATCGCCCATCAGCAAGGGATTGTCGCGGGCTGCCAAGAGGGAGGGCGATACAGAGTCCGAGTACTCGACGCCAATGAGCTCACCAATACACTCTCCGATTCGCGTGCGATCCTGCTCGGTGGTTTGGGTTCCTAACCAAGTCCGAAGTTGTTCTCGCTGGACTGCCATTGGCACATCATCACAGATGGCGGCAGCCCGACGAATCGCTTGCGCTACCATCGCAAACGGAGATCCGGCGCTGCTGGGATCTCCGCTGCCGATCCATACTTCCAGTTCTGGAACTTGCAACTTGGCCTGATGGTGAAACTCGTGCCACAAACGCGACTTTCCCATGCCTGCGTCTGCGGTGATGATCATGGCAGACACCGCCGAGTTTTCAATGCATGACGACAGCGCGATGTGGAGCTGAGAAAGCTCGGTTTCTCTACCCGCAAACGGCGACACCTTGCCTAGCACTCGCAGCTCGGAACGATGGACCTCCTGCTTGAGTACAAGAAGTCCGTCTTCCTCCGCGAACTCGAATCGCGAAAACAGCATCCGGCGTAATGTCTCATCAACGAGAATCGGAGCTGCTTGGGAACCGGTCGGCTCGCCTACCTGCCTGGCTTCCCACTGCGCGAGCATCTCTGCCGCATGTTCGAGCGCCACCGCGTCCAGCCGACTATGAGAGAGATCACTCTGACCCAAACAAATCGCGATTGGTGCGGTGGCGTGTTGTTCACGCAAGCGCAGCGCACACAGTGCCGCCGACTCTGCTTGCTCGGCAGCGCTTTCGGTTCCTTCAAGTAGGACCAGAGTGGAACCATCCGGTAGCGGCTCTAGCTTTGCAGCAAAAGACTCTGCCACTTGCACCATGGGCAACGTCAGCGTGCTGTTCTGCGCCGATGGGACCTGGGTCTGCTCTAGCTCCATCGGCTGCGGCTGTGGCCGCACTACGACCAATGATAGCCAGCGCATCTCTCGATGGGTCAACGCTGGGGGCGTGGTGACTACCAGCGGAGAAGCTGACTCTGCGGACAGCGAACAGTTGCGTAGTCGAGTGGCTGCTAGTGCGGCGTCGCCCAGCCGTAGCTCGGGATCTTTGACCAGAAGCGATTGCACCAAGTCACACAGCGGGATTGGCAGATCTGGTCGGAGCTGTCGCAGATCTGGAGCTGGCTCAAACAAGATCTTGCCAAGCACCCCCATCGGTTGATCGCTGTGAAAGGGAGTCTGTCCACAAAGACACTCAAACAGTACCGTACCAACAGAAAATAGGTCGGCACGTACATCCAAAGTGCGTAATCCGCGGATCTGCTCCGGAGACATATACTCCGGGGTTCCTAGGACCGCACCAGTACGGGTTCTGGCATTCCCACCTGCGAGTCGAGCGACCCCAAAATCGATCAACTTGACCGTTTCCGGTGCCCCTCCCATCAGAAACAGATTCGCCGGTTTTATGTCGCGATGAATTACTCCGGCCCGATGCGCATGGGCGAGAGCATCGAGCACTGCGGCAATCAGCGATACCGACTCATCGACCGATAGTGATTGCCGACGTAAGCGCTGCGCCAGATCCTCTCCTTCCAGCCACTCCATCGCTAGATAGGGAGTTCCGTTAGGTCCATAGCCATGACCGAAATAGCGCACGATGCCAGGATGCGACAACTTGGCCAGCACCACCGCTTCTCGTTCGAACCGAAGTCGACTCTGTTCATCGGAATCGGTCTCTAGCATGAGCTTGAGAGCACAGACTGTTCCGTCTCGTTCATCTCGTGCCAAATAAACCGCGCCCATGCCACCGCCACCAACGGTTCGTACGATTCGGTAGCGGTCCGCAAACAGGTCGCCGGTCTCAAACCAAGGATGGATTCCCATGGTACTGGATTAGGTCGCTGAGGGTGTGGATTTTACCGACTTGGACACAGATGGACCCACCGTAGTACGCAGCCAATTGGCCATCTCATCGATGGCGCAGCGTGTGATGGGGGCAATGCCGGTAAGCTGGACAAATCCATGAATCATTCCGCCAAATCGACGAAGCGTTACCGGCACTGCGGCCTCATGCAGCAGGTAGGCATACTCTTCACCTTCGTCGCACAGCGGATCATATTCTGCGGTAAGTACATAGGCCGAAGGGAGCCCTGATAGGTCTTCAACCAAGCGGGGGGATGCCTCGGGTCTGTCGGCATCGTTGGCATCGCGTAGATAGTGAGCAGCAAACCATCGCATCGTATTTCTGGTGAGCAGGTACCCTTCCGCGAAGCGTTCTCTCGACGATGTTTCGATTCCGTGGCCGGTTGCGGGATAGATCAGAAGCTGGGCCATCGGTTGCCCACCCCCGCTGTCGCGTGCACGGACACACACCACCGCCGCCAGGTTCCCTCCGGCACTGTCTCCGCCCACCGCGATCCGGGCCGGATCGACTCCGAGTCTCGCAGCATTGGAAGCGACGTAACGGAATCCCGCTTCACAGTCGATGACAGACGCAGGGAACTTGTGCTCTGGAGCCAGACGATAGCCTACAGAAATCACGATGCAAGCGGAGGCATTGGCGAGTGCCCGACACAGTCTATCGTGAGAGGTGATGCTACCGATTACCCAACCGCCACCGTGAAAGTAGACCAGCGCGGGTTGTAGACGCGCTTGATCGAGTGACGCAGGGTAGTAGAGGCGAAGCGGAAGCTCTCCTTGCGGCCCAGCTACTGTTAGATCCCGCACCTCAGCGACGGGTTCTGCGGGACTTTCTAGCATCCCGATCATGTCCATTCGGGCGCGTGCCTCTGCTGGTGTGGACTGCTCATAGGGCGGCAGATTTGCAGCGCGGAGCATGTCAAGGAAGCCTTGGATTTGAGGGTGCAGTGGCATCTTATGAGTGTGGATCGAGCGCCATACACACACAAGCGTTAGCTCGTGCTGGCTAGGCGGGACAGCTCGCTGCGCAGGATTCGGGACAGGATGGCGATTGCACAGCCATAGGTACTTTCCACGCCGAAGTAGCTCAGGCTTTTGGACAGGAGGCTCTGTCTGCGCGAGTAGGGCGTATCTGACGCGTAGTGCAAAAGACCTACCTCAAACGGAGTGGAGTTTGACAGATGCACGATCTCGTTTTGCGGATTGCGACTCGGGTTGACCATCTCATAGATCGCGGACAGATACGGACCTGCTTCCATTTCCAGTACGGTGTAGCCCTCGTGATAGAAGCCGCCCATGTAGGCGCGATTTTGCAAAAAGGCACTGCGCACTGTGAGCGCCTTCTGATTGTCGAGCACCGTGCCGCCATCCAGATACGGCTGTACATCGCTACTGGCAAAGCAGTTTCGAAACAGATACGTGTTGCGGGAGTGCTCATCATGAACAACAGAAGAGATCAGTACATCACCGACCCGTCCGTTGAGAGTGGCCGCTTTCCCCATCACGTAGATTCCACGTACCTCACCGACTCCCTGGGCGAGCCGAGACAGCAGATGATACGCCGCCATTCCCAGTGGATAGTCAATGTTCATGATCACCGCATCGCTCTTGTGCAGCAGTGAGAGAGCGCTTCGCAGCTCCGGTGTGAGCAGACGCGGATCGATTCGGTTCTGCTTTAGCGCACCGACCCGAATTAGCTGCGCACTGACGTCGATTCGGCCCGGACTTTCCACGGACTGAATACCACTTTCGAGATCAAACTGCCGGACGGCTTCCCGGTGCGGTGCGCCAAATGGATCATGC
Organism: Polyangia bacterium; assembly: GCA_044228505.1. Lineage (GTDB taxonomy): Bacteria > Myxococcota_A > Polyangia > Palsa-1104 > JAEUJZ01 > JAEUKA01. Next base: position 194,148 of record JBGAUT010000003.1, read on the forward strand.
AGAAACGACCGCAGCAGATAGTACAGCAGGTTGTCTGCTTTGGCTTCATTGCCGCACTGGATCGCGTCCTGTAGGGACTCTGCCAGGTGTTCAGGATTCCGCTCTTGCGCGAATCGGACAAGTTGTTGACGATGCAGCCGAGCATACCCACCGAGGAGATTGACCACGGAGTGGGAGTTCGATGAAACGAAGTAGACCGGTGGACGACGCGGCGGCGTGGTTCTCAGATACTGCGGTTCAATGCCACTCCACCAGCGCTGCGCGGCCCTTTGGTACTGTGAATAGGAACCCACCAGTAGCCGGACCCGCAGATCCAGTTCGCGGTGCGACACCTCACATAAGCCGTCGAACAGAGACTCACCTAGAGCCGCCCGCAGCGTCTTGATACCACCAGCATCCAGCGACAGCACCGTAGCCAGTTCCTCCAGATCGAGTTCACTGGACTGACCGTGTCCTTGCGCAGCACCTTCCACTGGTTTTCCCGTCACCCCGTTCCGGACGTCTCCTACCAAGTGTGCCGAGGCTGCAAGTCGTCTTCCAAGCTCGCTTCGAGACAGCAAGTGATGCAGCTTGTTCCATTCAATCTGAAACGCCGTCAAGATCGGAACCAGATCATCGATGTCACTGATGCTGGTGACAAAGGCCGCCAGGGTTTCTCCGCCGTCCCATCGTAGCGGTCGTCGTCGCCCACGGGTGGTAACAGACTGCCAATCTCGGACTTGCAGACCCGCTGCTTCAAAGTGTTCGTGGGATTGTCCCAAGACGACTCGCTGAACCGTAAGGATGCATGCCGGCAGTCGTCCCGAACTATACGCAAACGCCGCTACATCGGGGGCTGGGTCACGGCTCCCTTCATGCAAGCTGGAGTTGCTATAGATGTGAGCTTCTTCGAAGGCGCGTACCCGGACTTCCCCGGAACTACGCAGCAGCGAGTAGTAGGTTCGGATGTACAGGTCCAGCTCTTCGCTGGTGGTGCGAGGGGGATGCCGATCCACGGAGTGCCTCCGGTGTAGAAGTAATGATCAGGAGTTTTGTCTGAGTACTTGTTTGGGAGCAACGCTCAATTGGCAGTAGACTCCCGCGAGTGTGCTGCCCGTAGACTCTCATGAGTCTGCCCATTCCCAAGAGGAAACTCGATGATCGACACGGTGAGAGTTGTGCTGCGCGTGTTACTGGCGCTGTTTTTTGTTATGGCTGGCTACAATCACTTTCGCAATCCCGGCTTCTATCTGCGGATGATGCCGCCGCAGCTGCCCGCTCCGGAGTACCTCAACTGGGTCAGCGGCCTCGCTGAGATCCTGGGTGGTGTGGGCGTGCTACTGCCGCCACTGCGAAGGCTGGCTGGCGTGGGTCTGATTGCGCTGCTCATCGCGGTGTTTCCGGCCAACCTCTACAGTGCGGTGGCGGGAATCAACCCGCTGAATCCCGGTGGTCCGACCTGGGTGCTGTGGCTGCGGCTGCCGTTTCAGCTCGTCTTCTGTGGGTGGGTGTACTGGACGTGCCTGTCGCGCCCCCAGGTCGCCCGTGATTCGTAGCAAATTTGCAACAGTGTGTTGTGAATAAGCCCACTGGTGCAATTCAGCTAACAAGCTAGATTGCGAGTGCGTGGTGTTTTCGGACAGGTTTTCACCGCAAAACGGCAGGGGGTGCGCATGGCAACGGCAGAGCGAACAGGCGACGACGCGGCAGCGATGGCTGGAAAGATCGAGGGGAGGCGGATGCCTGTCGTATTTCTGCCCCACGGTGGAGGTCCCTGGCCGTTTGTCGAGATGGGACTCGATCGCGGAGAGTGCAAGTCGCTGGCCGACTATCTGCGATCGCTCCGCACGTTGCCCAAAGCAACGCCTCGGGCGGTGCTGGTCATCTCGGCGCACTGGGAGGAAGCGCGGCCGACTGTGATGAGTGCTGCGGCCCCACCACTGCTGTTCGATTACTACGGATTTCCGTCTGCCGCGTATGAACTGAGCTGGCCTGCTCCGGGGAGTCCTCAACTGGCCGAGCGGGTGCAGGCTCTGCTCGGAGCCGCCGGCTTTCAGACAGGACATGATGCTCGACGTGGGTTTGATCACGGCACGTTTGTGCCACTCAAGCTGACCTATCCCGAAGCCCACATTCCGACCATTCAGCTATCTTTGGTCTCCGGGCTCGATCCGATGGTGCATCTGGCGCTGGGACGGGCTCTGGCACCGCTCCGCGATGAGGGGGTGTTCATCATTGGGAGTGGTATGTCGTTTCATCACATGCGGGCCTTTGGTTCACCTCGGGCTGGGCAGATGTCGGCACCGTTTGATGCGTGGCTGCGGCAGACGTTGGTGCTTGATGCGCCAACGCGAAATCAGCGACTGGCGCAGTGGGCGGCAGCGGAGGGCGCTCGGCAGGCTCACCCCCGAGAGGAACACCTCCTCCCGCTGATGGTCGTGGCGGGGGCTGCCGGCGAAGAGCGCGGTACCGTGAGCTATCGTGGGACGATGATGGGAGCTCACCTGCTGGCGTTTCACTGTGGGCTGGACTAGGTGGTCTGGCGACGACATCGACCTATACGGGCGACTCGGATGGGCTGGAGTCCCGCTCAGCGTCGGTGGCGAGCCTTTGGCTTTGCTACCTCACCAATCTCTGCGTTTTTGCAGTTCCGACCGACTCCTTAAAAGAGTAAAATAGGGTTGCGAGGAACCTGGTTTTGCTCAGACAAAGCGGAGATGGTGCCGAGTAGCGATCATGAGCCATCCATCTTGCATCAGTACCTTCCAGGGTCGCCACCATCGTCTCGATGAACCGAGTTGTGGCACCCAGGCGGATGGAAACAATGTGGCTGCACTCCTAGGATACCAGTATACAGGGAGCAGGGCATCTCAGGATGACCTACCAAGATACCAATGTTCTACAGTGACCTCCGTCTCGCGACATCAAATGAAGGTAAATATGAATAAGAACATTAGTATGGATATTCCAGTCACTTGGCAGTTTGTGCGTAAAGTGAAACGTCTTATTGAAGACGAGCTAGACGAATTGCCGGACGCATTCCGCTATAGCGCAAGCATGGTGGCGGCTGAATTGGTTGGCAATGCGATTAAATATGGCGAAACATCCAAGTCTGCTCCGCAGGCTCATTTTAATGTATTAGTGACTCCATCTGAAATGGTTATTGAGGTCAGTAATCAGATTAAATCTGAAGAAAATCTTCGTGAGGTTCAGACTCGTATTGACCAACTCTCTGTATCTTCAAATCGTGAGACGCTCTATCTGAAGCGTCTCGAAGAGCTGCTTTCTGGAAATTCCCAAGGAAGCCAGTTGGGACTCTATCGCATAGGATACGAGGGGGAATTCGATTTGAGCTACACATATACCAATCACGAACATGTGTTAACGATCCGAGCAACCAGAGGACTATCATGAGCGTTGAGACGCAAAAGGTCGAATGGGACGAACTGACACTCCTTGTTGAGGCTGGCCCGCTAGCGACGACAGTTCGTTGGCAGGGGATCAGTGAAGTGCAGGATCCCGAAACGAGTGTTGGCCAGTTTCTGCGGGGCCTGATCCCGAAACTTTCAGGTCACAAACTGGTAATGGATTTCTTGGCGCTGGAGTATATGAATTCAGCGACGGTTCAGCCATTATTACGGATGCTCAGAGCACTTAATGACAATCAAATTCCAACCGAAATTGTCTATGATTCGGATGTTGATTGGCAGCGTGTCAGCTTTCGTCTGATCAAAACGGTGTCATCTACTTTGCCTCATATTCGCGTGATGGAAAAGCGCGAAGCATCGTAGGTTCATTGTCGCTCGGTACGCTGTGGTCGAATTGCTACGATCATCGTAGAGTGACAGTCGACTGAGTCGTAATGTAATCCACAGGAGCATGCGATACAGTCGAAGATCCGATTTGCCTCAAGTCACGCCTATCAAGACTACAATGTCGGAGGTGTGGCAAGCCATCAGTTGGCAACGCCGAGAATTCGATAGCGATGAACCGGCATTTCTGGCTAGACGGGTTCCGGTGAAATCCCGTACAATTTGAATATGGAGTACTCTGGCCGTGATTCGCCAGCAACGGTCTTGACTCGAATACGAAGGATCAGTCGAGAACATCCCACTCGCTCGGCGGTCGAGTTTGGCAACTCGGTGATGAGCTACGCCAGCCTGGACGTCCAATCCAGCCGCTTGGCGGCCTGTCTTCGGGAGCGGTATGGCGTGTCTCGGGGGGCTTTCGTCGGTATCTGCCTGGAGTCCTCTCCGACCGCAATGGTGGCGATCCTGGCGATCCTGAAGGCCGGAGCAGCCTACGTTCCGCTCGATGCGGATCTGCCGAAGCAGCGGCTCTCGTACATGATCCGTGATACCGGTCTGAAGGTCGTTCTTACGCAGCGAAGGTTCAGCATCGACATCTCCCTATCGGCGCTCGAGCCAGGGACGCTGCGAATGCTGGTACTTGACCAGGATCAATCGTGGCAAGCGCCTCGGGAGGATTGGGATGAGTCAGTCTGTGCTCCGACTCCCAGCGATCTTGCCTACCTCATCTACACCTCCGGTTCCACGGGAATTCCTAAAGGCGTCATGGTGGAGCATCGTGGTCTGCTCAACCTTTCAGATGCTAGCGCACAGCTATTTGACATCTGTGAACGAAGTCGAGTGGTTCAGTTTTCCTCGTTGAGTTTCGATGCGGCGGTCTGGGAGATCTTTACGGCCCTGGTTGGGGGGGGCACGTTGGTGCTCGGAGCCCGAACGGACATGCTCCCTGGGCGCGCCTTGGCGACGTTTCTGGCGCGCAACCGCATCAATTGGATCTGTATTCCTCCCTCTCTGTTGGCCTCGATGCTGGATGCCAATGAGGACTTGGCGTGTCTGCACACAGTGGTGGCAGGAGCCGAAGCTTGTCCGTTGGCGGTGGCCCGTGCATGGGCCAAAGGGGGACGACGATTTTACAACGCGTATGGTCCAACGGAGACCACAGTCTGCGCAACGATGCATCGATTTGTGGGAACCGAAAGCTGCGTTCCCATTGGCGCGCCGTTGCCCGGAGTTCATACCTACGTAGTCAGTGAGGAGCTGCAGCGGGTTCCGGCCGGTCAAGCGGGGGAACTGTGGATTGGTGGCATCGGCGTTGGTCGTGGATACCTGCATAAGCCGGAACTCAACGCAAAGGCGTTCATCCGTAGCCCCTGGAGTGACGAGATTCTGTACCGCACCGGTGATATCGTCGTGGAGGATCCTCAAACGGGCTTGCTAGAGTTTGTCGGCCGACGAGACAATCAGGTCAAGGTCCGAGGCTATCGGATCGAGATCGAAGCCATCGAGCACGCGCTGAGCGAACATCCGGGGGTACAAAACGCAGCGGTGGCGGTGGTGGAACTCCAGACTCATAGTCTGGAGAGATCGAAGACCCTTGTGGGCTACTTTGTGGCTCGACCGGGCGCAGACTCAGATGGGCTGAGTCAGGAGGGGTTGACTCGATTCCTGGCTGGGAAGTTGCCGCACTACATGGTTCCTCCCATCTACGTGCAGCTTGATGTGATGCCGATGAAGGCAAACCGTAGCAAGATCGATCGCGCTGCGCTGCCACTCCCAACAGCCAAACGAACTGGTAGCCAGCCGCTGACAGATCGGACTCGGCAGATGGCTACTCTGTTCGATCAGGCACTGAATCTGCCAATCGGTACGATCCAGCAGCACGATCACTTCTTTCAGATGGGCGGCAACTCCATGGATGTTGCGCATCTGCTGATGGCGCTGAAGACCGAGTTCGGCGTGCAGGTTCCGGCCCGAACGGTGTATGTGAATCCGACTCCTGCCGCGATGGAGGAGGCCGTTGAAGCGATCCTTCGCTCTCCGTATTTCACCACTGCGGCGGAGGTCGTCGATCTTGTCAAGGAAGCGCGCCTGAAGGACGACTTTCCTCTGCATATCGAGTCCGGTCCTGCGGCCCCCAAGAGCATTCTGCTCACCGGAGGAACCGGCTTCATGGGAGCTGCCTTGCTCCAGGAGCTACTCAGTCGTGATGCCACGCTGAAGGTCTATTGTTTGGTGCGCAGCCCGTCAGAGGCCATCGCCAGAGAGCGGTTGGAACACACCTTCCAGATGCTCAGACTGCAGGGTTCTGTTCTGGAGCGAGTCTGCGCGGTGCCTGGCGATATTGAGAACGCGACGCTCGGACTTACACCCGCAGAGTACACCCGACTCTCTTCAGAAGTGGACACCGTTATCCACTGTGCAGCCGACATCAACTATTCCAAACCATACGCGCTCCTGAAGCAGCCCAACGTGGAAGGAACCCACAACGTGCTGCGCTTCACTTGCTCTGGGCGTCCGAAGACTCTTCAGTACATTTCAACAGCTGGGCTGTTCGGAGCGACAGCCGGATTGCTTGGCATTAACGACGTACTAGAGGACTATGACATAAGAACGAGCATTCCAATTGTTTCCATCGAAAATGGATACGTGAAATCGAAATGGGTCGCAGAGCGTATCGTGCAGGCTGCGAGTGCTCGCGGACTCCGAGCTGGAATCTATCGACTTGGGTTTATTGAAGGAAGTAGCCGAACCGGAATCGGTAACGTATCGGATCTACTCTGTCGTATGATTTGCGGGTGCATCCAGATGGGCACCTATCCGAACTTCCCAGAGAAACACTGGGTTGTGACTCCAGTCGATTATGCGGCGAAATCGATTGCGCACATATCGCTTTCTGCTGGAATAGGGGCTTATCATATTGTTGTCGATCATAAAAATGACGCACGACATAATGAATTGTTCGAGACGATCAATGCGCTTGGTTTTCCGGTTCGAAGGATTGACCCTGCGGATTGGTTCGAAATGCTGGCTGCCTGCTCCCAGGACAATGCGCTGTATCCAATTACTTCCTATTTACTAGAAAAAGTCCATGAGGGTCGCAACAACATTCTCGAAGCACATTTTAGAACTCAAGCTTTTGTAAACACCCGAACTCATGAAGCGCTGGCCAATTCTGAGATTATAGTGCCAACGATCGACGCTGAGTTGATTGCTAAGTATATATCCTACTTCGTCTCTTGCGGTTTGATCACACGCCCTGAGAGGACGTCATGAGTGACAAATGAAGCGGACGGAAACAACATAGACGAGTTGAATTGATTCCGGATCAACATCCGGATGTGGCGATGCAATTGAAGCCTTGAGACATGGCAACGTCTGTAAGAAATAGCGAGTAAGGTGGCAGGCAAATGATATCTCTTCCCGGTTACGAGTTTACCACCGTCCTTCATGAGGGCATATCGACGATTATTGTTCGAGGTCATCGGATTGCCGATGACGTTCCTGTAGTGGCCAAGCTGCTACGAAGTGAATATCCTCGCGCTCGTGATTTGGCTCGACTAAGGCACGAATTCGGAATTTTGCGTCAATTAAATTTGCCGAATGTAGTCAAGGCATATGCGATTGAAAAATTTGGAAATGGTATTGTGCTGATTTTGGAGGGAATAGCGGCTCAAGCTCTAAGCGATCATATTCATCGCAAAACGCTTGACCTGCAAACCAGTCTCCGGATTGCGCTAACACTCGCTGAGATTTTGGCTGAGCTTCATAAACACCATATTACCCATAAGGACATCAAACCGCAGAATATCCTCATTGAAGAGGCCACGGGAAAAGTCTATCTCATCGACTTTGGTGTTGCGTCCCATTTATCTCAGGAAACACAGAACAGCACGCCCGCGCATGCTCTCGAAGGCACGCTCGCGTATATGTCTCCTGAACAGACAGGACGGATGAATCGAAGCATCGATCACCGTACAGATTACTATTCCTTGGGCGTCACTTTGTACGAAATGCTAGTTGGTGCATTGCCCTTTGCTAGCACGGACCCAGTGGAACTTGTGCATCAGCACATCGCAGTGTCACCGGTGGCCCCGCATCAGCGCAATCCTCGGATTCCGCAGATGGTATCGGATCTAGTGATGAAACTGCTGGCCAAGGCCGCCGAAGCTCGCTACCAGAATGCCTCAGGAATTGTCGCAGACCTAAAGGAGTGCCTGTCCCAGTTGCACCTGAACGGCACCGTGTCCGAATTCCCACTGGGTCGGCATGACATAAGTGATACGCCGCAGATTCCCCAAAAACTTTATGGTCGGGAACGCCATGTGGCTGCCTTGATGGACGCGTTCGAGCGAGTCAGCGGCGGCCGTTCGGAACTGTTGCTGGTCGGTGGTCCTTCAGGAGTTGGCAAGTCGGTACTGATTCAAGAGGTGAACCAGGCGATTGCGAGAAAGGGGGGCGATTTCGTCAGCGGTAAGTTCGATCAGCTACACCGTACGCTGCCATTTGCTGCGTTTACGCAGGCCTTTCGAGAACTGGTTCGCCACCTGCTCATGCTGCCTGAGACCCAGCTTGGTCAGTGGCGGAGTCGACTCACTGCCGCGCTTGGAGCGAATGCTCAGCTCATCATCGATCTGATTCCAGAGTTGGAGTTTGTGCTGGGGGCGCAGCCACCGGTTGCCACGTTGGGACCAACGGAATCGCAGCTCCGGTTCGGACTGGTGATGCAGAACTTCGTGCGAGTCTTTTGCACGGCTGGCCATCCGGTGGTTCTGTTCTTAGATGATCTGCAGTGGGCAGACCCAGCTTCTCTGTGGCTCTTGCAGCTTCTGCTAACCGATGTGGAGCGGGGACATCTGCTGATCGTTGGTGCCTACCGCGACAATGAAGTGGATGTTGCCCATCCGCTGCGAGCTACGATTCAACAGCTGCGCAAGCACGATGTGGAAACGACTGAGGTCACACTCGAGCCGCTTGCGCTAGCAGATGTCAGGCTGATGTTGGCGGAGACATTTGGACAGCACGCTGCAGGTCCGGTGGATTCGCTTGCGCGCCAAGTCCATGCCAAGACGCAAGGCAACCCATTTTTCATCATCCAATTCCTATCGGCGCTGCACAAATCGGGACTTCTGTATCTGGATCCGGTCCAGAGCAAGTGGACCTGGGATGTGGCACGGATCGCTGCAGCTCCTCTGACAGACAATGTTGTGGAGTTTATGTCCGGCCAGATTCAGAAGCTACCCATGGAGACCCAGCGCCTACTCGCCCAGGCGGCCAGCATCGGCTTCCAGTTTGGGATTTCGACACTGGCGAGCATCGCAGACCTGTCACCTCTGGCCATTTCCACCGCGCTATGGCCTGCACTGGGACAGGGGCTGCTGATGCCGATGTCTTCAGACTATCGACTTGTGCCTGGACCGGAAGCTCTCGATGGGATTCCGGTAGTGTCTGATGTCGACTTCAACGTCTCCTATCGATTCCTACATGACCGCGTGCAGCAGGCTGCGTATTCCTTGATTCCTGCGGAGGAGCGACCGGCCCTTCATCTGAAGATCGGACGGGGATTCCGCCAGAATCTGCCGGCTACACCTCGTGCGGAGGTGATCTTCGAAGTCGTTCATCACCTCAATGCCGGATCGTCGTGCCTGACTGAGCTGGCGGAGCGCAGCGATCTGGCTCGATTGAACCTGCAGGCCGGTCGGATGGCCAAGGCGGCGACGGCTTACGCTGCTGCCGCCGATTTCTTCGCAGCGGGGGTTGTCCAGCTCGATTCGTCGATCTGGGAGACCGACTATGAGCTGGCCTTCGATTTGCATCGAGATCAGGCTGAGTGTGAATATCTGGCAGGTCGCTTTGCAAAAGCAGAGTCTCTGTTGGCGCAGCTCCTTGAGCGGGTGGCTTCCAACCTGCAGCGTACCGAGATCCTGGGACTGCGGATGATGCTCTACGCATCGCAGGGTCGATTCGTGGAAGGCGTTAGCGCGGGGCGAGAGGGTCTGAAGCTGCTCGGAATCGAGCTTCCCGTAGGACCAGCCGATTGCTTCGCCGTGCTGATGGCCGAGATCGGAAGTATCGACAAGATCCTAAGTGCCGGCAGCATTACCGCGCTGGTGGATGCGCCGCTTTTGGCCGCGAAAGACAAACAGGCCGCTCTCCGACTCATGATGGATCTGAGTCCGCTCGCCTATCAGGCTGAGCCTCCTTTGTTCGCGGTCATCGTGGCCAAGCAAGTCTCGCTCTCGTTGGTCTTTGGCAATGCGAGCATCTCGGCGTACGGCTACGTGACCTACGGAATCATCATGGCCGGAGCGTTTAATCGCTATGCGGAAGCCATTGCGCTGGGGCACTTGGCGCTGTTGTTGGTAGAGAAGTTCCATGCCACGGAGATTGCCTGTCGGGTGAACGCTTGCTTTGGCTTTTACGCTCCGTACGGAGAGCCTGTCCGCAGCTCGATCAGTGCCTTCACGCGGGCGCAACAGATTGGACTCGAGTCAGGAGATTACTACTATGCCTCGCTCGCGTTCCTGTACGTTCCGCTCACTCTGCTGCGACTGGGGGACTCCTTAGATACAGTACGCGAAGAGATCACCCGTGGCTTGACGGTGATGAAGCGTACTCAGGACCAAACGGGGCTCGCCGGATTGCAACTGATTCGACAAGTGATCGCCTGTCTGCAAGGCCAGACACAGAGTCCGACCTCGTTCAACAGTGCAGAGTTTGATGTGACGCAGTGGTTGGCACATGTTGACGCGATGAAGCTCGGTGGCATGAGATGCCTCTACCTGATCTATCAACTGGAGGTCTGTTATCTCCATGGAAAATATCAGGATGCGCTAGCGCATGCCGAAGGAGCGGAGCGCTTGCTCGGTGCCGCGGTCGGTCTTCACTATTCAACCGACCATCCGTTCTATACCGCGCTCGCACTGACCGCGCAGTACGATACGGCCCCTGCAGAGCAACGCCCTGCACAGCGGGCAGCCATGAATGTCCATCTGGCCACCCTAGAGAGACTCAAGCAGGGCTCTGCCAGCAATGAAGCGCACCGCCACGCGTTGGTCGCAGCAGAGATCCACCGGATTTCCGGTGAAGCCACGCAAGCGCTCGAACTGTACGGGCAAGCGATTGCTCTCGCTCGAGCCAATGGCTTTCCTCACCATGAAGCGCTGGGTCACGAGCTGCTGGCCAGGTTCCATTTGGCTCAGAAGGACGTCAAGGCCGCCTCGGAGCATTTGACCAAAGCGCGCTTCGAATACGAGCGATGGGGGGCTAGCGTCAAGGTTGCTCAGCTTACGGAACAGTACACCCGGCAGTTCTCTGTACTCGAAGCGGTGCCGGGTCCGGTGCGTGAACCTTTGAACAGAGTCACGGACACCACCACCACGATGTGGATGTCCGGGCAGAGCCTTGATGTTGTCAGCGTTCTGAGAGCATCTCAGGCGATCTCGAGCGAGATCGTGCTCACCAAGGTTCTTGACCGCGTGATGCGGGTGGTGGTCGCCAGTGCAGGGGCCCAGCGCGGATTCCTGGTGCTCAAGCGCGACGACTCTCTGTGGGTGGAGGCACTCATCGTCGTGGATCCGGAGCGCGTCGAAGTGGGTCTGCACATCCCATTGGATGCCCGTTCCGATTTGGCCGCCACCATGATCCACTATGTGGCCCGCAGCCATGAGACCGTGGTCATCGGCGAGGCCACGAGCGCACCCCGCTTCGCGTCAGATCCGTACATTGCTCGTGAGCGCCCGAAGTCGATCCTCTGTCTCGCTCTCCTTCATCAGGGGCGTCTGGTTGGCATCGTGTACTTGGAAAACAATGTCTCTACCAATGTATTTACGCACGAGCGGGTTGAGCTGCTCCGCTTGATCTCTTCGCAGGCTGCGATTTCGGTTGAGAACGCACAGCTCTACTCCAATCTTCAGCAAGCGACCGAGAAGCTCAAGCAGAGCAATGAGAACTTGGAGCAGCAAGTTGCGCAGCGCACGGCACAGCTTAGCAAGGCACTGAACGAACTGTGGAGCGAGATGGATCTTGCACGAAAGATCCAGACCGTTCTGTTGCCGACAGACGCCAAGATTCCCGGATACGAACTGACGGCGATCATGCGGCCTGCTGCTACCGTGGGGGGCGACTACTACGACGTCTTTCAGGAGGCCGGAACGAACTGGCTCCTGATTGGGGATGTGTCAGGCCACGGTGTCAGTGCAGGACTCTGTATGATGATGGTTCAGACTGCGGTCCGTGCGGTAGCACGTACGTTGCAGAGTCAGCCAAGCGGGCGGCGTCCTGCCGAGATTCTGACGCTCGTCAACTCCGCGATTCACCGAAACCTGAGCGAGATCGGCAAAGATCACTACATGACGATCTCTGCATTCTGCTTTCAGGACAACCAGGTTCGTTACGCGGGCCTCCACCAAGACATCCTGGTCTACCGTGCGTTGAAGCGGAAGATCGAACGGATTGAGACCCGTGGCGTCTGGTTGGGCGTACTCCCAAGCGTAGATGGTATGCTGTTTGAGGATCAATTGGAACTGGCTCCTGACGATGTCATGTTGCTGTTTACCGATGGCGTGACCGAAGCGAGTATCGGTAAACGAAAATATCTCCAGACCGATGGATTGGAATCCATGCTGCAAGAGATTATCCACACAGCTCAAGGAACTGCTCAAATAGTGGATTTCATTTTACAGCGTCTAAAGGATTATGTTGTAAAAGATGACATCACGCTAATTGCGGTGAAAAAGCTGCGGGATGGGAATGAAAACCATGCCTAAGATAATTGATGTAGTGATACCCAAAAGCTGGGACTTCGTAAGGAATGTTAGGTCAAAGGTCGAGGAAGAGTTAGGTGATTTACCTTTGAGCCTACGCTATGCTGCCGGAATGGTTGCTTCGGAGCTCGCTGGAAATGCCATCAAGTATGGAGATCCCAATGGGCCCGTACCTCCTCACCTTTCTTGCGAGGTCACAGATAAAAAGGTTGTGATCGAAGTCAGTAATTACGTTCAGTCGCAAGAACTGGTGCATGAAGTGCAAAGCCGAGTCGAACAGATGTCAAAAGCTGAAGACATTGAGGCTTTATTTATCAAACGACTCATCAGTTTTCTCAATGAGACAGCCCAAGGAAGTCAGCTCGGTCTTTATCGAATTGGATATGAAGGAGGATTCAATCTAAACAGCTCATATCAAAATTCAATTCTGACACTCCGGGCAACGAGAGGGATACCATGACCAACGAAGAGATCTCCTATTCATTCGAAGAAACGGGCATCCGTGTCGTTCGCAACGAGCACAGTGCGAGAATCATATGGCTGGGTGTTTGGGACGTTCGGTCTCCTGATGTCGGTATTGGCCCTTTCTTCAAAGCGCTGCTACCGACTCTATCTGGTAAGAAAGTGGCCGTCGATTTTTGCGAATGTGAATATATCAATTCATCGTCGATCAATACTCTGTTCCAGCTTTTGAAAGACTTGAACGCAAAGGAACTCGATACCGAGCTTCTGTATAACTCTGCTGTGGAATGGCAACGAATCACATTCCGTAGTGTAAAGACTGTCATTCAGACTCTGTCCCACATTCATGTCACCGCCAATTGAGTGGGCTCGGCGAAATTTGATCTCGCAGAGAAATTTTCAGGATATTTCATACTTCCTACTACTCGTCAGTCAGACTCCTACTGAATGTCCTGATTGACCACATAGTGGCTGAATGAGGCACCGAAAATGCGAGCGTAGCGCAGAAGAGTTGCTCGATATCGGTACCCATTGGTGCTAACTCATAGCTCGCCGGGATTCCAATCTCAAACGGAGCCGGTTTGAGTCGGCCTTGGTCCTGGATAACCGTTGACTACAAACACCTAGGTCATTCATTATTAGCAGAGGGACGAGGGATCGTTGGCTCGGGCAGTCAAGCTAGTTGGGAACCGGTACGAACTTGTCGAGCAAATTGGTGCCGGCGGAATGGGTATTGTTTACAAGGCCCTGGACCGATTGCGTGGCGAGTATGTCGCGTTGAAGAGCGTCTTTCCTCCGTTGGCGAAGCCGGAGCCATCGCCTGGCACAAGTCCGGTCGGACGAACCGAGTTAGCCATTTCTGCGGCACGCTCTCGAACGAAGCAACGAGCGAGCACTGCCCAGCAAGAAACTGCGGCAAACATGTGGACGGCCCCCATGTCCCCCCAGGAGGCGAAGCGGCCTGCGCTGGTGGCTCTTTCTCGGGAGTTTCGCACCCTCGCATCGTTGCGTCATCCGTACATAATTACGGTTCTAGATTATGGGTTCGATGCGCACCGAAGTCCGTTTTTCACAATGGAGCTGGTCAGCGGCGGCAAAGGTCTGCTGGATGGGAATCGCAATCGGACCTTCCTGGAACGGATGGAACTGCTGTTCCAGATCGCGCAAGCTCTTAGCTATCTGCATCGGTGCGGAGTTTTGCATCGAGATCTCAAACCAGCGAACATTCTAGTAATTCAGTCACCAACGGGGCCACAGGTCAAGGTGCTCGACTTTGGCCTGGCACTTATCAAAGCAGTCGAGCCTACCGGTAGCTCTGAGATTTCCGGAACGATGGCCTACATGGCACCGGAACTGCTGCGAGGTGTGGCAGCCAGCGAGTCCTCCGATTTGTACGCTTTCGGTGCGACTGCCTTTGAGCTGTTGTCCGGACATCCACTGTTTGCGGGATCGACTCCCAGCACACTGCTTGGTGAGATTCTGGATCGCACTCCGAACCTTCATGAACTGGTGGTTCCTTCTGCGCTGCGTGAGCTGCTAGATCGGCTGTTGGCGAAGGAACGGAGCAACCGTCCGAGTGATGCCGCATTGGTATGCGCGCAGCTCGCTGAATCGGTCGGTCTTCCCGCACCGGCAGAGACCAGCAGCATTCGGGAGAGCTTCCTGCAAGCCGCGGCATTCGTGGCCAGGGAAAAGGAGGTTGAGGAGTTGGTCGCCGCGCTCGATGACGCGCTCGGTGGCAGAGGTAGTAGTTGGTTGGTAGGGGGAGAGAGCGGGGTCGGCAAGTCTCGCCTTCTTGAGGAAGTACGAATTCAGGCACTCATTCGTGGGGCACAGGTTCTACGGGGGCACGCTCTCACAATTGGCGGAGGCTCTCCCTATCATGTGCTGCGAGAAGTACTACGGGCTCTGTGTCTGCAAGTCGATCTTTCGGACCATGAGGCCAGCGTTCTGCGCGCACTGATTCCGGACTTGGCGGATCTGCTAGAACGACCCGTCCACGAGGCACCACGGTTGGATGCTAAGGCGACCCAAGAGCAGCTGCTCCGGGTCATTGCAGAAGTATTTACATACATTCACGTTCCGACCGTGCTGCTGCTGGAGGACATCCAGTGGGCGGGAATTGAGAGCATCCTTGCCATAGGTCGCTTGACGCGCAACTTGAGGAAGCGTCCCATTGTCGTCATCGCGAGCTACCGAGATGATGAAGCACCGTGGGTACCCTCGGCTCTGCCCGCCATGGAAGTTGTCAAACTGTCCCGGTTCGATCGCGAGAGCATCGCCGCCCTGAGTGAATCGATGCTGGGCCCCGATGGCTGTCAGCAGGAGTTGGTGGATCTGCTCCAGCGTGAAACGGAAGGGAATGTCTACTTCATCGTGGAGGTGTTGCGTACCCTTGCAGAAGAGCGGGGGATGCTCAGCCAAATTGGAAGCGGAAATCTTCCTAGTAAGGTATTCGCGGGAGGCATCAGGGCGGTGGTTGAGCGTCGGCTGAACCGGGTTCCGGTGAGTGCTCGACCGTTACTTCGACTGGCTGCTGTGGCCGGCCGCCAGCTCGATCTGGCGGTGTTGCGTAGAGTGGAGCAGAGGATTGATCCCTGGCTGGAAGCCTGTGCCAGCGTGGCGGTGATTGAGGCAGCGGAAGAGCATTGGCGCTTCACCCATGACAAGCTCCGCGAACGCTTGTTGGAAGAGCTTTCGATCGAGCAGCGGAGGGCTCTGCATCTTCAGACCGCTGAGCTGCTCGAGCAAGTCTATTCCGAGACCGAACGCGACCCGACTCTGCTCGCTTACCACTACGGAGAAGCGGGAGTCGTTGAGAAAGCCATGCCCTACGCGCTGCAAGCGGGAGAGATGGCGTTAAGGGAAGGAGCGATTCAGGAAGCGCTGTCTCATTTCGAACGGTATTTGGCTGGTGCTGCAGAGCATGAGTTCGATTCTCTGCTGGTGGCGCGGACCCAGCGGCTGGCCGGAGTTGCCCTGCTCGGGTTAGGTAGGCTGTCGGATTGTCTGGTGAGGTTTCGGGAAGCGTGGCGGTTGTTGGGATTCCCGATTCCCACTGGGCCACTAGCCATCACGACCGACTGTATCGAACCAATGGAGCGGCACGTTGCTGAGGCGCTGGCCGCTGTCTGTGGACAGATCACCGATGCCGAGCGAGCACAACAGACTGCGAACGAGGTCACGGAGCTGGCGATGACGAGCCTGAGCCCGCTGTTGTCTCTGGGGGCTGGTCACAGTGCCTACTACGTCAGCCTGCTTGGATTGAGAGTTTCCGAGAAATTCCATTTTGTTGAGAGAGCTGCATATTATTCATTCTACAATTCGTATATCGTCAGCTTGGCTCCGGCAAAACGTCTTTCGGCTTCGTATTTTCAATTGGGCGTTGATTTACATACGAGTGGTTTGGTTTCAGAAAATGCCAGTACGCTGGTAAGTGGATTGCTAACGCTCTCGAATTGTAATTGGGATGACGCACTTAGCTGTTTTTATGTATTAAAAGAGACCGCGAATGGTCTTGTTGTAAATAATGTATCGTTTCTTTGCGAGATGCAGACTATCGCAATTGAGTATTATCGGGGTAATTATAAGAAAGTAGTTTCACACAGCTCATCATTGATCTCTCGTGTCACGACTCATGGCAACATCCAACACTTAGGCTGGAGTCATACCTCGAAGGCGCTCGGGCTGTGGCGCATGGGACTGACAGTGGCTGCGGAGACAGAGCTGCGCGAAGCTGAGAAATTCGTCAAAAAATCTCAAGATTTGCCATGCATGAAGTTGATCTGTAGCTGTATGGCAGCAATATCGCTACAGATGAATAATACTCGAGAAGCCAGCCAATGGGCGGATCAATCACTCGCTTTCGCTAGTCAAATCTCTCCAACCGAGCATTCGTTCCTGGAAGGATATGCCACGCTGGTTGAGGTGTACTGTTCACTTTGGGCCAATAGCACGCATGTTGAAGAGCGCGCTGAAATGTTTGAGAAGCTACGCCAGGCGAGCGTCGATCTACGGAAGTATGCAGGTATATTTTTGCTTGGTCGGCCAAGGATGTTGATTCATAAAGGTCAATTGGCGGCCGCAAACGGTGAGATGGACAAGGCTCGTTTGCTGTGGAAACTGGCTCTCTGTCGGGCTCAGAGATGTCGAATGCCCTACGATGAAAGCCTCGCTCACCGCGTACTTTCGGAGAGCTGGCCAGATAGCGATCCGAGGCGGCAAGCGCACGCGAAGCTGGCACACCACGGCTTCCTCCGCATTGGCGCTACCCAGCAGGCGACGCTGGCAGAAAAGCTACTCTCAGAGTCGCCCTGATCCAGGGTTGTCTCTGCGGAGCGTGAGTCCTTACTCATCGAGGCGAGGGGGCGATTCTCGATCCCTCCCATATTCCAGTCACTTCCTACAGTCTGCGGTCGGGCGACATTATTCCGACCAAAGAACTCGATTGATTTCTCGTCGATAAACGGACTTCTGACGGCCAGGCGGGAAGTAAGTGGGACACCTTATGATGTGAAAGAGTCATCGAGAAGATGCTTTTCATACTGTCTTTGGGATGCGGTGGGCGAGCCGCGCCCCATTTGAACCATCGAATCCCGAGCAGACTTGCCACCAGTTGGGAGCGCCGGTGCAGCAGTTTGAAGTGATCCCGCTCGAACCATCGGTGGCACAGCATTTTTCTACCAAGCCCGCCCGCCCCGCTCGAATTCCTTGGTCCCAATGACCACGAGAAGAGGGAATGATCTGGTGACCTCAAGCGTATCGTCGGCTTGTTTCTATGAGCGAGGGCAGGTCGATAATATGGTCTACGTCGGTCGGTAGTGACTGTGCGGGGTCTATTGAAGCGTGATGTTGATTCCAGAGCGATTGTCCATCTTGACCGAGCTGCGTGGAATGGTCTTGCTCCGGAACGCACAGAGGTCCAGTGGATCAACAGGACTGGATTCCTGCAAGGTGGGCTCAAACTTCTGCAGGCAGCCGTTAGGAAGCAGCGCTTGGAAGGTTAGTCCATCGACCGTGCTCAAGCGAGTCCAGCGCTGACGCTCGATGCAGTATGCTCCCTCTTCGGTCCAGGCGGCATCAAAGGGATCCAGGACGCTGACATTGCGGGTGTTGAGCTTGAGCTGGTCATAGACATCGATCTCGGTTCCATCGACTGTATGGGATTTCCCATCACCACAGTAGTCGAAGCGAACCATCCGCGTGCAGGCCTGATGATAGCCTGCCAGAGACACTCCGGCAACGCTTGCCCAGGGTCGATAGCCAAGCCGTACACACTTTCCGATCGCCGCAGTGGTACAGCCAAACGTCAACTGGGTATTGCTGCTCGTATGGGCTCCGCTTGCATCCCATGTGCCGGAAACCGGAATCGCAAAGTGGTTCCCTTCGGCATCGGGAGCGCACACGTCTGTGACCTGACCATCGACTGGGTTTTGGCTCTGCAAGGAATACAGGAGCGTCTCTCCTGTCATATCGTTGGAATCGGTCTTGATATCGGAGATCACCGCAAACACAGAGGCTCCGTTCTGATCAACTTGCACTACGGTGGTTCCAATAAAGTCACGTCCTCGCATGGCTTGACCTTCAAGGCTACCGACCAAGGTGGTTCCTTCCAGGTGAAGATTGGCGACTTCCACACAGCCTTTGGTTACACGCGAAACCGCTCCCGATGTCAGACTGATTCCTTGCAGTGCGGGTCCGTTCATGCTGCGACGCAAGATGGAAAGCGGCGCTCCACATCTCTCGGGAATCAACGGACTCGAACTCCTGATCGAGGTAACAGCGGTCGGATCACAGCCAGCGACATAAGTAGACGAAATGAGACAGATGGCGATAACCAGCGTGCGCCTAATGGTCATGGTGTCCCCCGTTCATTTGCGGATCGCTGAGCCGAGCCGCTTCCTGAGCTGCAAGCAAGAATCCTGCCTGCTGTGATTCCTGCTGTATTGCCCGCAAGCCGGCCAGGGTCTCGGGAGTCCTCCCTCTTAGCAGCCTGAGTCGGGCCTGCGCAAGTTGTAGCTCGATCCGCTTGGTGCGCAGTTCGGCTAATCGCGGATCGCTGAGCAGTCGCTGAATCTGCTCCAAGCTGTGTTCCGCGTGCTGGGGCTTGGCCAGTGCTGCGTAGGTCCGTGCGAGCGTACACAGTACGGTGGCGCGCATCGGGAGATAGGGATTGTCGCGATTGAGCGCTTCGGTTTGCGCGGCCAGCGCCAGTGCTTCGGCTTCTTTTTTCTGCTGGGCGAGCGCTGCACTTTGCACCGCCAGCGCAAAGGTCTCGCCATCTCGTTGTCCGTCCGATCGAAATAGCGGCAACGCTTGCTCGGCGAAAGACCGCGCATCCTCAGCACGCTCGTCGAGCAGCGCTACATATGCCAGAGCGACTCGGCTTTCCGCGACAAAGCCACTGGAACCCACCAGCGTCCGTAGTTGCAGTGCCTGCTCGTGCTTCTGCTCGGCTTGCACCAGGTTTCCACGTAGAAGCTGCGACTCTGCCGAAAGCCACAGTAGCCACGCGCTCAGCAGATTATCATCGAGCTCGCTGGCCGTTCGTTCCGCCGCGGCAATGCGTTGCTCCACCCGCAGTAGCTCGGTGCGGTGCAGGGCAATCCAGCCGAGCGACAGTTGTGCCGTAGCCGAGGCCTCTTTGTAGTCCACTTCTCGTGCGAGCACCAGGCTTGCTTCTGCACGAGCTGTGGCCAGCGGTAGCTCACCCATCCGCAAGAGCAGCAGGGCTACGTTGCCAAGATGAATCGCGGTTCCGTTGCCACTTCCCGCTTCAATCAAGATTGCGAGCGCATCGTGAAATGTCTCAAACGCATGCTGCGCATCGCCCCGGTCACGCAAGATCCAACCCTTGGCCGCCAGCGCATCAGCGACATCCAATTGCGCGCCTGCTCGACGGAAAATTTGAATGGCCTGGTCCAAGTTGGGAAGGACTCCGTTTGCCTCTCCCAAATACTTTTTTACATACGCTTGCGATACCAGACAGCGCGCCACTAGCAGTGACGCCCCTATCGATACGCTCTTGTCGATGGCGGTCTGATAGCGACTGTGGGCCGCACGAAAGTCTCCATTGTCTTCCAGCGCACGGGCAATCGCCGCATCGACACGCGGATCGAGCAGGGTGCCAGCGTTTTTGTCCTGCATCCGTGTCAGTGTGGCTAGCGCTTCTTGATGTTTGCCGGCCGATAGCTGCGCCTCTCCAAGTGCGAGCGGATACTCGGGATTATCAGGAAACAGTCGCATCAGCGTCTCATATGCAGAAAACGCCCGATCCCAGTCCTTGAGCGATTCCCAACGGCGTGCATCCAGCCGCAACAGCTCCTCGCGCTGCAGTCCGGTCGTATGCTCCATCGCATGACGGAGCGCTTCTCGGGCTTTGACATCGTAACCAAGCGAGCGCCACACCGTTGCTAGCGCTTCGTACGCGGGTGAGAAGTCGGGATCATCGGATACCACTCGGCTGAGCAGCTCGCCAGCTCTGAGTAATCGGAATCCTCGTAGCTCTTGTAGCGCTTCACCATAGCGCTTGAGCGTATCGGGATTCGCCACGCGCAGTCCGGTCTTCTGCACCGTGAGTCTGTCCCCGAGCCCAAGCTGTTTTCGCAGAATCTGCGCCACTTGCGCCACCAGATCAAAGACTTCTGTCGTTGGTCCTGTCACCGTGCTGCGTGCCAGCGTCTGACCGGTCTGAGTATCTTGCGCCACGAACGAAAGCTGAATCCTACGAGTTCCTTCCGTGTGAAGCTGGTACGAACCGGTTACCACCACAGCGGCATCGAGTCGTCTATGAATCTGTAACAGTGTGCCAGCATCGTACAGTTGGTTCTCGCGAATCTGCGACTCTTGCAGCATTCGCTGTACGCTTGGTGATGCCACCACTCGCAAGCGCTCGCCGAGCCCCAGCTCTCTGCTCAGCAGCTCAGAGATCGCCGACGCATACCATGCATCGGCCTGACTCGATGCTTCCGTCACCGGACCGAGCACTGCCACGACCGTACGAGCCTTGAGCACCGAACTTTCCTTCTGCCGAAATGAGTGCTGCGCCAAGTAGTAGGTACTGCCCAGGCTGCTGCCCATCAGCACGAGCAGCGCCAACACCACCAGGGGCCAGCGCAGTCGAAGTCCTTTGAGAATCAGTGAAGCCAGCGATGGTCGCAGCAGGGAATCGAGTTCTTGCTGTACCTCCATTCCTGACTGCGGACGCTCCGCGGGATTGCGACGCAGACAGCGGTCGACAAGGGTCGCAAATCGGCCATCGATGTCCGCCACTTGTTCGGCCAATTGCGGCACGTCTTCATGGAGCGCATCGTGTTCAATTTGAGACACATTCGAGCTGTAGTGCGGCGGTCGTCCAGTGCACATCTCATAGAGAACCGCTCCCAAGCTGTAGACATCAGTCATCGGCGTGGCTGGCAGACCTTGCCATGCCTCTGGTGCCATATACGCGGGAGTTCCCAATACGGCTCCGGCGCGGGTCAGCGGCTCGATGATTGGCTCACGCGGACCACCGTGCGGTAGTCTGTCGTTCGCCCCCTTGTGTGCTTTGGGGGCAATCCCTGCAGGCAAAGTCTCGTCGAGCACTCTGCCCGCCTCTTCCGCGCCCGCCTTCTCTTCTGCCGCTCCAATTGTGGGCTCAAACGCTAACTCCTTGGGAATCGAGGTCTGGTCTTCCGAGCTGGAGGCATGGCGCACCCAGTCCGGCTCTCCCAACAGCCCCGATAGCTTGGCCAGCCCAAAGTCGAGCAGCTTCACCTCCGAGACATCCGAGATCATCACATTGGCCGGCTTGATGTCGCGATGTAGTACCCCTTGCTGGTGTGCAGCGGCGAGTCCTCGGGCCAGTTCTGCCCCAATCTCGAGCGCACGTTGCCAGGCGATGGGCTTTATCATCCGTGCCAGGCTCTGACCGGAGACATACTCTGACACCAAGTACGGACGACCCATCGTTTCGCCGAACCGATAGACCGTCACGACGTTGGGATGCTTGAGCCGCGCAATTGCCCGGGCTTCCACCAGAAATCGTCTGCGCGCATGTCGGCTGAGCTTGCGGCCGCTTAGGAACTTGAGCGCAACCGGGCGCTCTAGCACGGTATCTTTGGCGAGGTAGACTTGACCGTTGGCACCCCGACCGAGTGGTCGTTCGACCTGGAACTCGTCCAGCTGAGACGGCGGAGTGAATGTCCCCTGCTGGTTCCGTAGGTCTGGCATCGTTGTCAACCTTCTCTGTGTTCAGCCCACTTCCACTCTGTGTTCATCTCATTGGTCAGGGAGGAAGGTGCCAAACTTCCTCTTTGTGAGGACACCGGCAAGCCACTAGGCATCACTCGTGCGATTTTGGCGAAAGCGCAGAATGTATCGCTGAAGGTGTTGCTTGACGGTGGTTCCATCCGCGATGTTGAGTCGCCGCGCCAGCTCGGAACAGTTGAGGTTCTTGGGCAGCTCATCAAGCTGAGTCAGCCCCGTTGCTTGTGCGATAAACACCGGCTTGATGTATCGCTCTGTAAGCTGCGTGATCTGGCCCCAGCTCTTTGGCTGCTGACCGTGATCTCGGATGAAGGTCGCAAGCGCGGTTTCTACCAGACCTTCCCACTGTGGTGCGCTTTGTTCCGAGGAAGGCTCAACCTCACGCGGGACAAAGCGGGCCTCGCCACGACCATCGCGCAAGATGGCACTACAGGCGTCGACATCAATGCTGAGCGGACGGTTGGTGCTCGGCAGTCGTTCCATGAAGCTTTCCAGGTCGCGGAAGTTGCCGGGCCAGTCGTATTCCATCACCCGACGGAGTGCCGCCGGGGTGAGGGCGTCATGGACCTTGAGCGTGCTGCCTTTGATAGTCCGCAGTCTGAGCATCGCCGTAAGATCCTCGGGTCTCAGGCGCAGCGGTGGCACGTGGACGACCTTGCCGGCAATCCGATACCAGAGATCTTCCCGAAAGCGTCCTCTGCGATGCTGTGGGTCGTCCAATTCGACATTGGTAGCGCACACAATCTGGACGTTGACTCGTCGGGGACGAGGATCACCGAGCCGCTGGTACTCACCCTTGCTGTCCAGGAAGCGCAGCAGTGCTTTTTGTACCTCGAGATCCATCTCGCCAATCTCATCGAGAAACAGGGTTCCTTCGTGCGCTGTCTCGACGACCCCGGCGATATCGGTCACGCAGCCGGTAAACGACCCCCGTCGGGCACCGAAGAGCTGCGCAAACAGCAGGCTTTCCTTTAATAGTCCACAGTTGAGCGAGGCGTACGGACCTCGGGTCTGCCTGGAATGAATGTGATAGCAGCGTGCGAGCTGATCCTTGCCAGCGCCGGTCGGGCCGATCAGGACCATGCGAGTGCCCCACGCTGCAGCCTCGGCAATTTCGTGGTGTACCTCACGAATCAGCGGCGAGGCCAGCACAAATCCTTCCTCATGACCTTGTAGCTGCTCCAGCCGGCCATTTTCGGTCAGAATGTACTGCTTGACCTCGTCGAGAACCTCGCTCCAACTGGTTTCCATCGTGGCTGTCGGCCGTGCGGATAAAAGGAGCTGATTGCCATCGGCCAGCATAAATGTATGGCCGCGCAGTGGGGTGTCATCGGAATGCTGACTTCGGGGGCGTAGGTCGAGGTCGGCCTGCACCTCGATGCGCGTGAACCAGTCTTGCAGCGCCGCGATCACCGCTTGCGCAAATTCAGCCTCGGTCTTCCAGACCGCTCGCTCGAGAATCTCGCGGACCTCGCTGTCGGAGCCATTTGGGGCAAGCTGCACGGTGATATCGGCAGTTGGCTCGACCTGGGTTCGCACCTGGGAGGGAAGCTGGAGCATCGTGCCGTTGCGACTGGCCAGGTCGAAGAGCTGCACTGCGCCATCCAGCAGGAGTACCAGCAAGTGGTTCGCGGAGACTCTCTGCAGCGTCACTGGAACCTTGGTCACGCGGACATCTCGGAGCAGCATCTGCATCAGGTACGGCAGCTTGGTGGGATTCGGCTGCCGCCCGATGAGATACGCGGTGCCAGCGGTGAGCTGGACCGTTACCAGTGTGTCCTCGTCCGGGGCATGGATCCGTAAGTGTGGCATAGGGCTCAGCCATTATACCGCAACCTGCAGCACCCAGACTCTCCGATGGTTCACACAAGCCTAACGAGGGGAATCGGGGGCGGCATATGTCTTGCTCTAGTAGCTGAGAGTGATGACGGAGAACACCGACGGAATATCGACGTCTACCGATGCTGGGCCAAAGCCGGCTGTCAGCACTCTGCGACCTGTACGGCAGCGGGAGCCGTCTCCGATCGGAGACGGAGCCCCACGCGGTGTTCACCTACCAGTAAGTCCTATCGTTACCAACTCAGTGAAGGGGGAATCCACCATGGGAACGCATTTGCAGAGACTGTACACGCATCAAGCACGATCATATTTCGCGACGCTGAGCGCTTCGCTTCTGGGCGGAGTGCTCGGTCTGATGGGACTGGGCGTACCGTGGGCCGATGCCGCCCCAACGCGGCGATTCCAGACCGATGACCGAGGGAACTTTGTCGTCATCGGCAACACCGTGGGACAGGACTGTCGGCCTGGGGTACCGCAGCCGGTGGTCGGTAACGTCAGCTCTCTGACCTGCGGGGTGCTTGGGCTCGGGGACTCCGGCATTGATGCGTACTGGCGCTCAGACTCCCCGACCAACGGTCAAGCCCAGGCCGGGATCTCGATCACGTCCGGTGTGGCCCGCAGCAGTGCCGTGCTAGGCCTGCCTGCTGGGGCCAGTGTGACCTATGCGCGACTTTACTGGTCTACCCAGCGTGCCGGGGTAATCACGAACGAAAGCGCGCTCCTAGAGCGTCCTGGTTCGTTTTCGCGGACAGTGAGCGCACAGGCAGCCGACATCAAGAGCGTCAGCTTGGGCGGGCTGAACTACTACCAGGCCTCGGTCGATGTCACTGCGATCGTACGGAGTCTGGGCAATGGCGCGTACCGTATCGGCGGATTCAACAGCGACGAATTGGGCAATGTGCTGAACGACATCACGTACAGCGGCTGGAATCTGACCGTGTTCTATAAGCTCGATAGTGAGCCGGTGCGCCGTCTGAGCTTGTACGACGGCTTCGACCTGCTGAGCAACAGCAAGGTCAATGCGACACTATCAGGGCTGCTGGTTCCTTCCACTGGGGCCGAGGGCCGACTGGGCGTGATTGCTTACGAAGGCGACGCCGACATCAAGGGCGACGCCCTGCGCGTCAATGGGACCGCGATCGTGGATGGACAGAACCCGGTCGATAACTTCTTCAACAGCACGCGTTCCCGTTTGGGCAGTGCGGTCACGGTCGCCGGAGACCTGCCGCAGCTCACCGGTGGACCCGCGAGCATGAGCGGGGTCGATCTCGACATCATCGACATCACCGGCAACCTCAAGGCTGGTGACACCCAGCTTAACGTGGAAGCCCAGACCAATGGTGATGAGGTGTTCCTGGGTGGGCTGCTGAGCAGCATTACCTCGGTGCGTCCGGTGCTGTCGGGCAGCAGCAAGACCTACGTCAACCTGTCGCGTAGTGATGGCCGGGCGCTACCGGGGGACATCATCGAATACACGCTAACGGTGGCCAACAACGGCTCGGATGGCGCAGTCAATGTCACCGTGACCGATCCGCTGCCAACACAGGTGTCGTACGTGCCGGGCTCGCTGCGGGTGACCGGGCCCAACGCCGGTAACAAGACAGACTCCACCGGAGACGACCAGGCTGAGTACGTAGCGGGGACCCGCACGGTCGTGGGGCGGCTGGGCTCCGGAGCAAACGGCGTGCAGGGCGGTAGCTTGGCGACTTCTGATGGCCCGGCTTCGCTCATCTTCAGGGTCACGGTGAACGCGGGTGCCATGGGGCAGGTTGCCAATCAGGGCATCATCAGCGGACAAGGGCAAACAGCAACGGCACAAGGCAACCCCGAGGCGTCTACCTGGCCGACCGGCAACGGCTCGTCACCTGGTGCTCCTACGGTCTTTCAGATCTCGACTTGCGCAACGAGCATGGACTGCCCAGTGACAGCACCCGTCTGTGACACCACCGCCAGCCCTCCGCAGTGTGTGTGCCGAATGGACGCTGACTGTCCAAGCGGAACCATTTGCAACGCGGTGACCCGGACTTGTGCGCAGTGCTCCCTCACCAACACCACCAACTGCCAGCCTGGAACAAACGGCGGTGTCTGCCTAGCGAACGGAGTCTGCGGCTGCACCACCAACAGCGATTGTGGAGGACGGGCATGTGACCCGCTGACCAAGACCTGCCCGCCGATTGGGACGGATCTGTCCGTGTCGTTGTCTCGGCAGCCAACCGGCACCAGCCTCGCTCCGGGGAGCGCCGTAACCTACAGCGTGGGTGTGAAGAACAACAGCAGCATCGCGATCATCGGGGGCACGCTCAGCGATGCTTTCCGTCCGACGCCGCAAGGGCCGGTGCAGTGGACTTGCGTTGCCAGCGGGGGAGCCGTCTGTTCGGCCAGCTCGGGAAGCGGCGCGCTGCCCACCAGCCTGAATCTCCCGGCGGGCGCGATGCTGACATACACCGTGAAGACCTCACTCCCAACCGCGCAGATGAGCATGTCAGTCGACTACACGGTGACTGCGGCGACCCCATCGGGATTTACCGATACAAATCCTGCCGACAACATTGCCAGCGACAGCGTGCTGCTCGCGCCAGTCGGTCCTGATCTGGTGGTCACAGTGACGGAAAGCAAATCCCCGACGGATCCGGCTGTGAGCTACACGATTCAAGTTCACAACAATGGTCCGGGGTCTGCGGCTGGTGCGACCGTTGCGTATGACATTCCGGCTGGTTCAACGCTGCAAGATGTCACTGCGGGCGCGGGCTGGACTTGTTCATCGACGGCCCAGCGTGTGACTTGTACTCGCACCGCTCCTATTGGCGCAAATGAAGATGCCTCGCCAATCGTGATCAAGGTTCTGCCGCCCGCTGGTGCCACGAGCATTCCGGTCGATATCTCGGTCGATGGTACCGACAGTCAGGGCAATCCGGTCAGTGACCCTGATCCCAGCAGCAACACGATTCACCGCTCCACAGATCTGCAATCACTGAAGATCTCTGGAGGGGGATTCGCGTTCGGATGCAACCAAAGTGGCTCTCACGGCCGCACGACTGCACCTGATGCGCTCGGGATTCTGGCGTTCACGGTCGGTGCAGTGAGCCTGCTGCGCGCTCGCCGTCGCCTGCGAGTGCGTGGTTCCTAGCGCCATTCCGACTCCCTATCGCGTGAAGTTCCTACGAAAAGGAGAGATGTCGCGATGTACACTCGCAGACCGAATCGCTCGTTGCTTCAGGCAGCGCTGTGTTTGCTCTGTCCACTTGTACTGCTGACCATGGGACAACCCCATGCCAGCGCTCAGGAGCAGGGCTTTCAGTTAAACCGCTATGAACCCACCGCTGCAGGAGAGTGGTCCTTTGCGGTCGACCATCCCTGGTATTCCTCGGTCCGCTACTTTGCGGCGGGGCTCACCCTCAACTATGGGCACAACCCACTGATTGTTCGGGCGCAGTCTGCCGATGGCACTGCGCAGACAACCGCAATCGTCGCACACCAACTCATCACGCACGTTGATCTTGCGGGCTCCTTTTTGGACCGTGTGCTGATTACGGCTTCGCTGCCGGTGATTTTTCTTGAACGCGGAACACCAGCAGGTGGCATTGCCCCGCAAGACGGAGTGGCTGTAGGGGATCCTCGTCTTGGACTGTCGGTGCGGCTGTTTGGTCAGCCCTATCGCAGCCCGGTGTCGCTGAGCCTGGGCGCATCGGTATGGGTTCCCTTGCGATTGGCTACCGATAGCCTTCCCGCGCAGAGCGGAGACCGCAGCGTTCGTGTCCTGCCCAAACTGGCGCTCGGCGGTTTGGCCAGTCGTCTACTCTGGTCGGTGACTGCTGGCTTTTACTACCGTCCGCAGGCATTGCTCGGAAACTCGACCTTTGCGGAGGACGGTCGACGCATCGGTTCCGAGCTGCAGTTTGGCGCAGCGCTCGCCTATGCCGATTGGGAGCGTCGCTTTGCGATTGGACCGGAGGCTCTGCTTAGCACGGTGGTGAGCGGAGGAAAGCCGTTTGGCCCGGACTACACCAGTTTGGAGCTGCTACTTGGCGCGCACTACAACATCAAGAATCTGATTCAGACCAGCTTGGCCGTAGGAACCGGCATTCTGCGTGAGCCCGGAACCCCCGACTTTCGGCTCCTGTTTCGGCTGGCGTATGCGCCGCTCGCGAAGATTGTGCATGACAGAGACAGCGATGGAGTTCCCGATGAGTATGATCTCTGTCCAGACACTCCCAAAGGTCCAGAGCCCGATCCCGACCGACTGGGCTGCCCGATCTACGATCGAGATCGCGATGGCGTCCGCGATGGTGAGGATCGCTGCCCGGATGTCCACAAGGGACCGAATCCTGATCCAGAGCGCCGGGGCTGTCCGCTGCTCGACCGGGATGGAGATGCGGTAGTCGACCGGGATGATCTCTGTCCAGATACTCACAAGGGTCCACGTCCTGATCCAAAGCGACTGGGTTGTCCGCTGCAAGATCGTGATGCGGACGGAGTGCTCGACGAAATTGATCAGTGCCCGGACATTCATCAGGGTCCAAATCCCGATCCGGTGCGGCTGGGCTGTCCTGCCGCCGACAGAGATGGCGATGAGGTCTTCGACTTTTTGGATCAATGTCCGGACGTTCACAAAGGGCCAAAACCTGATCCAAACAAGCTCGGCTGTCCGTTACCGGATCGTGATCACGACACAGTGGTTGATCCTGAAGATGCTTGTCCCGACAAGCCTGGCGCACCGCATCCGGATCCGCGCAAGAACGGCTGCCCAGGGTTGGTGGTGGTTCAGAACGGAAAGCTCCAGATCCTCATGCCGGTGTTCTTTGCGACCAACCAGGATGTGATCCTGAAGAATAGCTTTCCTGTGCTGCAAGCGGTGGGTGATGCGCTCAAAACCCAAGGACTGATCAAGCGCATTCGTATCGAAGGTCACACCGATGATCGTGGGAAGCGCGAATACAACATTGAGCTGTCCGATCGGCGCGCCAAGAGCGTGAAGCGATTCCTTGTCGAATACGGAGTCGATGCGTCCCGATTGGATGCCCAAGGCTACGGTCCGCTGCGTCCGGTCGCAAGCAACAAGACCGCCACGGGTCGCGCCGACAACCGCCGGGTCGAGTTCCTGATCACGGATCCCAAGGAACTAGGGCCGCAGATTGCACCAACGGAGGTCAAGGCTCCCACGTCCGAAGATCAGAGCGATCGCTCCCTACCCAAAGTCAAGAAGACCAAGCCTAAGCCCAACGTTTTTTGATCCATCTACATGAGTCATGGAGCTTGCTTCAGTTTCTGTATATGAAGCATCGTAAATGACTCATATGATTCGCTCCGAAAGATCCCATCCACTCCACGTCGATCTCACCGAGTTGCTTACGATCGCCTGACTATCGACAGGCGACCAATCATTGTGTGCGCAGTCGTTTCCATGGACGCAATGCCGAAGGATTCACGGAACACCGGTTCACACGGGGACAGACTCTGATCTGATGAGATCAAAGCTGGTGCGCAGCTTCCTTTTTCTCTTGGTCTGGGATCGTTGCGGCTGCCTTCCAGGATGGTGGCTTACGCATCGGATCAACTGGTGAACATCATCCAGCATCCGGCTGGACGTCCGAAGGAGGTCGCACTTCAGGACAACCGGATCGTCAAGGTGTTCGCTGAGGTAATCCGATATGAAACGGACACTGAGCCTGGCTCATCGGGTTCACCGGTGTTTATCTTCCCGCACGGTCTCCCTCGATATCGGGAAGACTCTTGGGATCTCTCGACGAGAGTTACGTTATTCCGACCAAGGTGACTTCTCATGTTCAAGCCCATGTCGGCGTTCGAACGTGCGCTGGTGTAGGGAACTCCTTAAACTCCGTTTACGTCGATCGCCACCACGGCTTGGCAGCCATTGGCGGTGAAGACGTTTTGCGCGGTGGCAAACGTGCCGGGACCGGTACCTAGAAAGATGTTGACGCTGCCGCCTGTGTTGTTGGCCGTGACGAGGTCGAGCTTGCCATCGCTGTTGAGGTCTGCGAGTACCGTGCCTTCGGGGCCCATGGTGGTGGTGCTCAGAGTGCTTGGGTTCGCAAAGCCTGTACCGGTGTTCAAGTGGACCGTGGCGTTGCTGCTCTGTTGATTGGAGACTACGAGATCCGGCTTCCCATCACCGTTGAGATCTTTGGACAAAATCATGCGCGGCTGCATGCCGGTGGAAATCGGGATTCCGGTCGCGAAGTTGCCGGTTCCGTCTCCATTGTGGATGTTGACCTGTCCAGAGGTGAGAAGTCCCACCGCCAGGTCGAGCTTGCCATCGCTGTTCCAGTCATCGAGCGCAAGATGTCGAGGTGACACACCGGTGGTTATGGGGGTCATCGCCGCAAATCCCAAGGTTCCGCTCTGGTACGCGAACAAATCCGAGCGCATGGTGGTCTGGGAATCGGGATTGGTAACGACGATGGCAGCCGGTCCGCAGGTCAACGCCTTGGCCGGTGTGGTGCAGGTGATCGAGGTTGGATTGACCACGGTGACGCTCGTGCAAGCGACCCCGGAAACGGTAACCGTCGCGCCGGATTGAAAGCCGTTGCCGCTGATGGTGATGGCGGTTCCTCCGCTGTTGGGTCCGGTCGCCGGAGCGATCCCGCTGATTCCAAATCCGGACGGCAGGTCCGCTGTGCCCATATCCGTATTGCCGGTGGTCGGTTTGTCGCAATGTGCGACGGAGAAACAGAGCAGCAAGCCACCCAAACCGATAAGCTTATTCACTGTCCGCATGAAGGTTCCCCCTTGCCAAGTTGCAAGCCTGATGGTGTCGCGACCAAGGCCCCCCGCACATGGCCGCCCAGGCTTTCGACGCCCGATTGCGAGCGTGCTCATCCAAGGTAGTCGATTGCTTGTAACGGTGACAACTTGACATGCTAGGTTGCTTCGAAATGACTGCTATGTCCTCGACGTCCCGTCCTCGCTGGGAGCTATCCCGCCGAATCGCTCAATTCCCATTCCTCGAAGCTCTTTCGAAGAGAGTGCTTGTCTGTGACGGTGCAATGGGAACCATGCTCCAGCGGGCGGGCCTGACGCTGGAAGACTTTGCGGGCAAAGACGGCTGCAACGAAATCCTGTGCGAGACTCGTCCCAAAGCCATTGCAGATGTCCACGCCGCGTACTTTGCGGCGGGGGCCGATATTGTTGAGACGAACAGCTTTGGCTCGACCTCGCTGGTTTTGGCGGAGTATCAGATTGCCGACCGGGCCTACGAGCTGTCCCGGCGCTCGGCTGAGATTGCCCGCCAGGTCGCGGACTCCTTTTCCACTCCGGAGTGGCCGCGATTTGTGGCCGGTTCCGTCGGTCCGACCACCAAGCTGGTGACGCTCGGGCACGTTTCGTGGGATGAGCTGTTTGAGTCGTACGCCACCCAGATGCACGGGCTCATTGATGGTGGTTCGGACTTTGTGCTGATTGAAACGGCGCAAGATCTGCTCGGTGTAAAGTGTGCGGTGCTGGCGGCGCGACGGGCGATGGAGTTGGCGGGTCGCGAGGTGCCGATCTTCACGCAACTTACCATCGAGACTACCGGAACGATGCTGGTCGGCACCGATGTCGCGGCGGCACTGCCGGCGCTGGAAGCCATCGAGCCAGATGGCATCGGACTCAACTGCGCGACCGGCCCCGATTTGATGCAAGAGCACGTCCGTTATCTGGGACAGAACGCGAGCCGCTTCGTCGCAGTGCAGCCGAATGCTGGACTTCCTCGCAACGAGGGAGGCGTGGCCACGTACGACTTAAAGCCGGAGATGTTGGCCGATTTCCAGGAGCGCTTCGTTCGCGACTTTGGCGTTTCCCTCGTGGGTGGTTGCTGCGGTACGACTCCGGCCCACATTGCGGCGGTGGCGAAGCGGGTTCGCAGCGAACCGGTCAAGGCGTTCTATGGAAGGCCTCGGCCGGAGTCGAAAGTGGCCGGGCAAGCGTCCTCTTTGTACGTGGCGGTGCCGCTCGTTCAAGAGCCAGCGCCACTTATCATCGGCGAGCGCAGCAACGCCAACGGCAGCAAAAAGTTCCGCGAGCTACTCCTCCGGGAAGACTTCGAGGGTTTGGTTGAGGTCGGTCGCGAGCAAGTCGCGGAAGGTGCGCACCTTATCGATGTCTGTACCGCGTATGTGGGTCGCGATGAAGTGCGTGACATGCGAGAGGTGCTGCGCCGATACGCCACCCAAGTGACGCAGCCGTTGGTGATTGATACGACGCAGCTTGACGTGCTCGAGGAGTCGCTGAAGCTGATCGGTGGGCGGGCCGTCATTAACTCCGTCAACCTGGAAGACGGCGAAGAAAAGGCGAATCGCATCTGTGCACTCGCCCGTCGTTACGGCGCGGCACTGGTGGTGCTGACGATCGATGAGGACGGGATGGCCAAGACTGCCGAGCGGAAGCTGGCGGTGGCGCGTCGTCTCTATGATCTGGCAGTGGACGGACATGGGCTTCCACCATCGGCGCTCCTGTTTGATCCACTGACGTTTACGATTGCTTCGGGCGATGAAGACAGTCGCAACGCAGCGGTCGAGACCCTGTCGGGGATACGGCTGATCAAAGAGTCTCTGCCCGGAGCGCTGACCTTGCTGGGTCTGTCGAACGTGAGCTTTGGCCTCAAGCCGTTCGGTCGGCAGGTTCTGAACTCGGTGTTTCTGTCCGAAGCGATCCTAAACGGACTCGATGCCGCGATTGTGAGTCCGGCCAAGATCCTGCCGCTGGCCAAGCTCAAGGCCGAAGATGTCGATCTGGCTCGTGATCTCATTTACGACCGTCGACAACCGGGGTTCGATCCGCTCTTTAAGTTTGTCGATCGTTTCAGCGGTGAGGCGGCCGATCTGGGGGTGCAGCGCAGTGAGAGTGGCACCCTCGAAGAGCGTCTCGCCCGTCGGATCATTGATGGCAAGAAGGTTGGTATCGACAAGCTGCTCGAAGAGGCGCTCAACGCCGGGCACAAGCCGCTGTTTATCATCAACGAGATCCTGCTGGCCGGCATGAAGACGGTGGGGGAGCTGTTTGGTTCGGGACAGATGCAGCTTCCGTTCGTGCTCCAGTCCGCAGAGACCATGAAGGCGGCGGTGGCGTATCTAGAGCCGTTTATGGACAAGCAGAGTGGTTCTGAAAAGGGCGTGATTGTCCTTGGCACTGTCAAGGGAGACGTTCACGACATCGGCAAGAACCTGGTGGATATCATTCTGTCGAACAACGGCTATCGGGTGATAAACCTGGGCATCAAGCAGCCGATCGACGCCATCTTGGAAGCGGCAGAGCAGAACAAAGCGGACGCGGTAGGAATGTCCGGCCTGCTGGTGAAATCGACGGTGGTGATGAAGGAAAATCTGGAACTGATGGCCAGTCGTGGCTGGTCGATTCCGGTCCTGTGCGGTGGGGCAGCGCTCAATCGCGCCTATGTCGAAGGACCGCTGTCTGCATCGTATCGCTCAGGAGAGGTCTACTACGGAGTTGATGCGTTTTCCGGTCTGCGCCTGATGGATGAGCTGTGTGGTCACGTCAAGCCGGAGGAGCGGACCCTGACCGGGCCGGGACGCAAAAAGCTTGCTGGCCAGCGAATTCAAAACGAGCTGAGCAAAGCGGAAGTACGCGCCGAGGCGATGCAAGCGGCGATGGAGTATGCGCCATCCGATGTCAGCCAGCTTGCGCACGTGCCTCAGCCGCCCTTTTGGGGGCCGCGACTGTTTGAAGGGGGACAGATCAACCTGCGCGATGTGTTCGGCTACATCAATCGGCTGGTTCTGTTCCGTGGCCAGTGGCAGTACCGTCGGGGGCGTCGTTCCGAAGAGGAATACCGTCACTTTGTCACAGAGACGGTGGAGCCGAAGTTCTATAGGTGGTGTGAGCGTGCCATCGAGCGTCGACTGCTCAGGCCGCGTCTTCTGTACGGCTACTTCCCTTGTTACTCCGAGGAAAACAGCCTGGTGGTGCTGCATCCTCCGGGAACTCCCAACGCGCTGACAGAGGCCGAGCGCTTCACGTTTCCGCGCCAACCACAGGGCAAGCGACTCTGTATCGCGGACTTCTATCGTCGTAAGGACAAGGCTCTCAAAGAGGGCTTTGATGTCCTGCCAATCTCGCTGGTGACGATGGGGGACACGCCCGCACAGATCGAAGCAGAGATGTTTGCCAAGCATCGCTACGACGACTATTTGCACTTCCACGGCCTCGCGGTCGAAGCGACAGAGGGCCTGGCAGAGTGGTTACACAAGCGGGTCCGTCATGAGCTAGGCATCTCTGGTGCCGACGCGCCACTGACCGAAGGGCTCTTCCAGCAGGGCTATCAAGGGAGTCGCTACAGCTTCGGCTATCCAGCGTGTCCGCGTCTCGAAGATCACGTGCAACTTTTCCGCTTGGTGGGGGCCGAGAAGATCGGAATTGCGTTGTCGGAAGAGTTCCAAATTGTCCCAGAGCAGTCCACGGCCGCGATCATCAGTCACCACCCCGATGCCCGATACTTCAGCATCACGGGAGGGTGACCGATGCTGGTTACTTGACCGCCACGAGGATTCCGAACGTGGCGCACAGAGAGACTACTTTGCCGTCGCTCACTTGGATGTCAAAGAAGTCCTTGCACTTGGCCGAGACAGATTGCAGCCACTGTGCCAGGCCTTCGCTTTCTTTGTGAGGGAGCCGCATCCGCTCGGTCCATTCGACATAGGGATAGACTTTTTTGGTGAGTGGATCGGTATGGATGACCCGCAGGCCGGACTCTTCGCAGAGTGATCGCCACTCTGACAGACGGAGCGCCCGGACGTGACTGGGATCGCGCCAGCGCTCGAAGCGATCCATACAAGCGTCTAGTTCGTCGTCTTCAGGTGCCATGTTGTCGTCGAGAATGAAGCGCCCACCGGGTTTTAGGACTCGTGCCACCTCGCGGACAAATCGCATCGGGGCGGGGAAGTGATGAGGCGCAAGCCGTGCGGTCACGACTTCAAAGTCGCAGTCCACAAACGGCAGCGCCTCTGCATCCGCACGCACGAAGAGGACGTTTTGTTGTCCATTTTTGCGAACGAATTCCTCGGCCACCTCTAGCATGCGTGGCGTTAGATCCGAGGCCACCACTTCTCGTGCTTGTCGAGAGAAGGCCAGCGCAGTGTGTCCACCACCGGTTGCGATATCCAGTACTCGCTCTGTGCCCGAGAGCTGGGCCAACTCGACCATCCGGTGCAGATCCTCGCCTTCGCGATGTAGCTTGCTTTCAACAAAGCGCTGCGCCGAGCCCGTAAACTGTGACTGGGCCAGCTGTTTGATATCGTCGGGGTTCGGCTCGTTCGGGGGGCTTTGTGCTTCCACGATGGACATCCTCACTTCGCGATTTTGGTTTACGTGTTCTTGTGACCAAAGTCGATAAGTTGCGCCGATACCTTATCAAGATCAGCGCTGAGGAACATTCCACGCAGGTTTCCTCGTGGGCTACTGACGGTGTGATCGGCCCAGGTCTGGACTCCCTTCGAAACGGCGAGCTTGCGGCACGCGATCGGATCTCGACCCAGCGACCTGAGGGTAATCTGCGTGACCGGCTCCATGGCGGCGCGGTCCCAGGCATAGGGAACCTGGGTCAGGAGTCTCCGCAGCGGACTGTTTTCCCATAGCGCGGGATCGTCGCTGCGAGTAAATGCGCGGGTGCTTTTGTCTTGGCGCAAGGTATACGCGTAACCACCGGGATACGGCGAGGCATCGGACAGGATTCGTGTGTCCTTGGTGAAGTACAGGACGTGGCGTTCGGGAATGATATCGCCTTGGTGAATCGCACCGACCTCGAATACCCAGTCGTTTTTGTCCCAGCCGACCACCTCGACGTGGATGAGGAAGGGACGAGTCCAGTTGCCAATGGTGTCTTCGGTCGTTACGGAATACCGCCAGAAATCCCCAACGGTGAGCGGAGGAGGATACGCGCCTTGCTCCTCTGGGGTGATCACCCAATGCAGGTCGAGCCCCTTGTACTTTTCGCGAATCGTCTGCGTCACCGTGGCCTTTTCCCCTGCACAGATCGAGTACACCAGCGTGCGTAGCGTGGGGTGGAAGTTGGTTTGACTCGATCCCGGATCGCGCTGCTCGGCGGCATTTTGGACCGACAGCGGCTGCGGTCGCCACATCAGATCGGGGTGGTCGAGCCGAGAACCGCCAATCCAAGATCCGCTGGTCGGATTCTCTTTGCTGCCAGAGATGCGGTAGGCGTACACCTTGGGCCGCTCGTCCATCGGCCAGTTTTTGACTCCGACGAAGTTAGGCTCGACGGCATCGTTGGCAAACCAGATTTGCGCGGTGACATTCCAGGTATTCGGTCCAACGTCGCTGTAGTCGAACTGGTAGCGATAGGCCGGATAGTTCCAGACCTCGCGGGTCGGCTGGCCCGTTTTTGGATCAATTGGATCGAGCTTGGTGTCAAAGATAAGCCCGCGCTTTTCCTTGCCAATCGACTGAATCACCGTCGAATGGAAGAGGTGCGCATCGTCTTCCCCGAGCTTGCGGATGATGTCGATCGGATCGCCGTTGTGGCAGACCGTCAGGAGTCCTTTTTGGTCGCCAACTTGGAACTCAATGCTGCTGATTTCGCGGGGACGGGTCGGTTCGTTTTCCAGTACCGATGCCGCCGCCCAGCCGTTGCAGTGGCCCCACCAAAACGCGGTGTAGCCGGTCGCGTTTTCCATCCGCTTGTCAGCAAAGTGCCGCCAGCCTTCAAACTCCTTGCTACGCGGGTTCGGGAGCCCGCAGGCCACGCAGTACTGGTCGTACTTATCGAGCGGTCCGCCGTCATCGTATAGGTTCATATAGTCGTCGCGGTCGTGGCTCGAAAACATTGGCCACCAGTATCCCGACCACGCCGGACGGGCCGCTTCTCCTCGGAACAGGTAGTCGCTCATGGTCTTTTTGAGTCCTTTGCTGGCAAACAAATACTGAATCGACCCAATTACTTTACTCCTGCCCATGACCAGCGGCTTTTCCGATTCGCGATGGCACGCAAAGCCTGGTTGCCCACCTGTTGTGTGGTTGGTGTCGTTTTTGGTCGGACCTATGAATCGCTGTGGCTGGGAGGGCCGTAAGTACCGGCGATTTCTGTTGATTCTGGTTCTAAATCTGGGAACGTGGTGGGGTGACAGGAGGGATTATGCGACACCCGCAGACTTCGCTTCCCCGACGGCCTCGGTGGTTTTGGGGGCTGACGTTGGGACTGTGCCTTCTACGAGGACCGAGTCAGGCCGCGACCACTGAAAAGACGCTGCAAGACTATAAGTACTTTCGGACGCTATGCATCGATCTGCTCGGGAGGATGCCGACAGAGCAGGACTTGCAAGCGTTCGAGCGTCCTGACTTCAACCTGGAGTCGTGGATCGACACCCACCTGACCGGCGATACCTACGCCGATCGACTCACCCGAATTTACTCTGATTTGTTGCGCCCCCAGACGGTGTCGTTCCAGGTCGGAACCAGCCGCAATACGCTGGCCCGGATTTTGGTCAAGGACGATACCGGGAAAGACACCTGGGTCTACTTCCGTCCCGGTCAGCGACGAGGCCGTCATGCTCTGGTGCCGAAGCCGGCCGATCCGAACTATCCCCAGTGGAACAACCTGGTCAAAGGGGGATTCTGTCTGCTCGAAGCCGAGACAGGACTGAAGTATCCCGACCTCAGTGGTGCGCTGCCTCCGACGGGAACCGCTAAGCCCATCGACAAAGCGGTGCTGGATCAGTACACGACCGTGGTCAAGCCGTGGTGGCTGTACGCCGACTACAAGAGCGCCACGCCGACGGACCGATACAACGCGACGACCTGGCCGACGCGCTTCCCCGGATACATGCTGAACAACGAGCTGCTCAAGGAGTCGGATGTCAAGACCGACACCATGCAGATTCGAGTCTGTAAAGAGGAAGCGGGCACGCTGGCGCAAGCACCGATGGATACCGCGCCCGCGAACATGCTCGACTGCC
This sequence comes from Polyangia bacterium, assembly GCA_044228505.1. Taxonomy (GTDB): domain Bacteria; phylum Myxococcota_A; class Polyangia; order Palsa-1104; family JAEUJZ01; genus JAEUKA01. Next base: position 232,170 of record JBGAUT010000003.1, read on the forward strand.
GGACTGGCTACGGAGTGGCAAACTCCCAAGGCTGCGGCTGTGGACCGGGGCTTGAGATGTGCATGCCAGCGGCTCACTTTTTGGCATCGCAGCCGCGTGGGGCGTTTGTATCCTCGCGAAACACGCTGCTTGGCGTCGATGATCCGACCGATGCCCAGACGTTCGAGTACCGGACCTGGCAGTCGCTGTGGGTCGCGCAGGAGCCACAGGTATTTCTCTACAACCTGTTCCTACAGGACCGCGATTTCCGCGATGTGGTGAGCGCCAAATACACCTATGTGAACGGACCGCTTGCGCAGTTTTACAAGCTGTCGTCGCGCTCGAACTGGAGCGACAAAGATCTAGGGGCGATCTCGTTGCCATCGCCGGACGCGATGCCCGCCAATCTGACTCCGCACCAGCTGATGACCTGGCAAAAGGTCGATACCGGAGTCTCGGCTGCGGGACTCCTGACGATGCCGCTGTTCCTGTATAAATATGGAACTCGACGCGCTCGCGCTCACGCGGTCTACAACATGTTCCTGTGTCGCGACTTTGTGGCACCTGCCGGTCTGATGCTACCGCCGTCGAAGGAAACCAACCTGATGAAGCGCGAGGGCTGCGCAGCGTGTCACCAAACGCTGGAGCCCCTGTCTGCTTTCTTTGCACGTTGGGTTGAAAACGACTGGAGCTTTGTCGATCCGAAGCTGTATCCAGCCCAGAACGCGGCGTGCAAGCAGACAAACGGGAGCATTCCTGCGAGCTGTGCTGCGCGCTACGACAACATCTTTTCCACGCCAGCGGTCGGAATGCTGCGAGGTGCCTATTCTTCGACGGAAAATACCGATTTGGGAGCCGCCGGAATGGGAGAGTATCTAACCCATCGTGCCGACTTCGCACCCTGTGTGGCGCAGAATATCGCAGAGAGCTTCCTGGGTCGTTCTCTGGGAATCGAAGATCAAGCGCTGCGCGAGGCGATGACGAATGCCCTGATCGATAATGGGTATCGCGTAAAGCCGCTCGTCAAGGTTCTCCTCCAGTCACAGCAGTATCGTTCGGCCAACAACCTTTCGTCTACGGTCTGGCGAAGCGGAGTTACGCCATGAACAGCAAGATGATGATCCTATCGGGCGCGCTGCTTCTGTCTGCTGCTTGCAAAGGCCAAGAGCCAGCTCCTTCTGTGACGCTTGACCAGATTCCTGGGCATGAGTCCCTGGCGCAGGACACCACCCATAAGGAGTCGCCGCGTCTGGTTCCGGCCGAGGCGTACATCCGTACCTATCTGACGCTTTTCGGAGGGCTGACGGCTCTGCAAACCCAGACCCAACTCACGGCGGGTGGCAGTGGTCTGTTTGATACCTGGACGGCCTATCTGGGCGCGCTCGGTCTTCCCAATTACGCGACCGATATGTCCCGCAATACCCAGACCAACGCGCTCATGGTCGCCAGCTTTGAGCGGTTGGGAATCGCGCTGTGCGATAAGGCGCTTGAAAAGGATCTCAAGAGTACGCCGGCGGTCGCGGTGGACAAGCGGCTCATCTTTAACTTCGAGGTTCCGGCTACTGCCGTTGATGCTGCGGGCTTTGCGGAGCGTTTTGGAATCCTGCACCGCAAGTTCCTCGGCTATCCGGCCAAGCTGGCACCAACGGATCGGACAGCCCGCTTTTTTGCGCTGTATACCAACACGATCAAGAACCACAACCCAACGGGCTCGCGCTTCACAGCAGTCGATGCGGGTTGGGCGGCAGTCTGTCAAGGACTCATCCGTCACCCCGAGTTTCAGCTGTACTAAGGGAGGGCTGTAGATGAACCGTCGGAATTTTATCCAGTCGATCGTCGGAGGGACCGCTGCTGCGGCGCTGGGAACGCCTCTGTTTCGAGCCTTCGCGGGTCCAGAAATTACCTCGGATGAGTACTTCATCTTCATCCATGCCCAAGGTGCATGGGACATCACGGTCGGACTCGATCCGCGCAACGAGCGGGTCGGCCTCATCGAGCCGGGATCGACCAATACCATCGACATTGCGCCGCTTAAGAAGTGGGTGAGTCGAACCACTCCGCTCGATGGCAGCACCGCAGCATCGGGATATTCGTTCGAGCTGGTCACTCCTCCGTCGGGTCCGCTCACCTTTGGCCCGGCGATTGGCGATCTGCTGCGTCACCATTCGCGGCTGACGGTGGTGAACGGCATTGCCATGAACACGGTGAGCCACCAAGACGGAACTGCGTTCTCTGCGACGGGGAGACACCTGGCCGGCACCAAGACTTCGGGTCCAAGCATCGATACGATGATGGCCAACAGCTTCGGACTGGGCCAGCTTTTGCCAGCCGTCTCGATCAACTATCCGTCGAGCTTCATCGGTCAGGGGCTCGATCGTCGTGCAGTGCCGCTGACCATATCAGGGGTTGGAACGCTGGCGGCTTCGCTGAAGCGCTCGGCGCTGTATGAATCTCTCGGCGCTCGGGATGGAGTGACTGCGCTGCTCAGCCAAGAAGCGCTCGATCTGGCCAACATGTCGGCAAATCCCGATGTGATGACCGGTATGCACTTGCAGTACGAAGGTCTACGTCGGATGAACCGGGAAAACCTGGTCGACCTGTTTACCGATTCGTACCTTCGCGGCAAGTACTCAAGCTTTGCGTATTCGACGATGAGCGCCTCGGTCAACGCCGCCTTTGCGTTGGAAGCACTCACACGCAATGCCGCTCGCTGTATCAGCTTTGCGTACGGCAGCTTTGACACCCATTTCACCAACTACCGTCAGCAGCCGCTGCTTCAGCAGAACTTGTTTGATCTGCTCGCGATCATGCTCGACTACCTGGATGTGATCCCACACCCGACCCGGGCGAGCGCCAAGCTGGCCGATCACACCCACATCTTGGTGATCAGCGACTTTTGTCGCACCCCGAACATCAACGCAACGCTCGGGCGTGATCACTATCCAAACAACTCGGCGCTGATCATCTCGCCGAAGTTTCGAGGCAACATGCGCTTTGGCGCGAGTGATCCAGAGCAGCTGCTGTCGCTACCGGCGAAGACTTTTTCTGATGGCCTGCGTCCGGTGACGCCGGCCGATGTGCTGGCGACGTTTGTGGCGGCGATGAAGGCGGATCCACGCAAGTACCTGCGCGATGGGGAAGTCATCACCGAGATCCTGCGCTAAGTAAACCATCTCGACGGGAACTCTTCCGCTCGAGTTCTCGCTCTGCTGTCGTTTGCTCTCGATTCTGTGAGCCGATCTTGCTTTAAACTGGCACCACAACTCTATGTGGGAAATCTTTCAATCGGCCCGTCTGCGCCGATTGTTCCTCGCCGAAACCGTGCTGCTCTTTTTGGTTGCGGTTCTGTGCGTGCGCCTGCGAATTGGGGCGGGATATCCCGGCCTGCCGCCGCATGTTGAACTGTGGGCGTATTGGCGCGAGGCGCTGCTGGCAGGAGTGGGGATTCCTGTCGCTGTTCAGCTTGCGATGTACTATCTGGGGCTATATGCCGATACGCCGCCGGGCTCGCGGACCCAGCTCTTGGTTCGCATCCAGCTCGCCCACCTGGTTGCAGGCGTGGCGTTGGCGCTGCTGTTCTATCTATTTCCATACCTTCGCCTACAGCGGTTGGCGCTGCTGCTGAGCTTAGGAATCGGCCAGTGGCTCCTGTTTTCGCTGCGTTGTCACTTCGAGGAAATCTTGCTAAGCGGGAGCTGGCGACGAAGGGTGCTGGTGCTCGGTACCGGTGGGCTCGCCCAACAAATTGGACGCTGGCTGTTATCGCGTCCGGGGGCCGGCTACGAGCTGGCGGGCTTTCTGTCGCCACAAGAGCCCGAGATGGCGCAGACCCTCGTGGGTCGCCCGGTCCTGGGTAGCTATGGTGAGATCAGCGAAGCGATCCAGCGTCATAACATCACCGACGTGGTGTTTTCTCCCGACAGTCCGCGTGGGGATGAGGCGCTGATGAACAGCTTGCTCGCAGTGAAGCTGACCGGTACCGAGGTGTGGAGCGCGCTGTCGTTTACCGCTGAGCTTACCCATAGCTTGCCGATCGAGCTGCTTCATCCAGCGGATGTGGTGTTCGACTCTGGCTTCACTCCGTCGAAGTGGACGGTAGCGCTCAAGCGCGGAAGCGACATTGTCCTTAGCCTCGTGGCGCTCATTTTGGTGTCGCCGATCCTGCTGATTGTGGCGATCTTGATCCGTCTGGATAGTCCAGGGCCGGCGCTGTACAAGCAGCCTCGGGTCGGACTGCGCGGTCGACTGTTCACCATCTACAAGTTTCGCTCGATGAAGGTGTCCAAACCCGGTGAGCCGATGCGGCTGACATCTCACAATGACGATCGGGTGACGCGGGTGGGTCGCTTCATTCGCCTCCATCGCATCGACGAGCTCCCACAGTTTTTCAACGTACTTTTGGGAGACATGAGCCTGGTCGGTCCCCGGCCCGAGGTCGAAAGCTCCGTCAAAGAGCTGCGCGTCTCGCTTCCGTTTTACGATCAGCGACACGCGATTCGCCCCGGAATCACCAGCCTCGGCCAGGTTCGCTTTGGTGCCGCCACCACCTTGAGCGAAGCCCGCGAGCGACTCAAGTACGACCTGTACTATCAAAAGAACATGTCACTGGCGTTCGATCTGTCGATATTGATCGATACCGTGAAAGTGGTGCTGCTCAAGATTGGTGCTCGCTAGGATGCGGCGGCGGTCTCGGTTTGCGGAGTGGCGGAACCGACTGGCCGATCGATTGGCGCAGAGCAGCCACGTTTTTTTATTGGGCCTGGTGATTGCCTGCGGGGTCGAGGTTCTCGTCGACTGGAACCAGACCCTGTTCGAGGTCAATGTCCTTCGCGACCAGGTTCGCCAAAAAGGCCTAAATTACGCAGGGCTCTTGGAACGAGCGGTCGTTGATCCGCTACTTGGCGGCGATCGCGTCACGCTCGATCGGCTCACCAGCGGCCTGATTGACGATGAGGATGCCATCTTTGTCCGCATCGTCGATCACCGAGGCCAAGTCGTTTACGACAGCCTCGATCAAACCTTCGAGCACTCCTACCTTCAGCGCGGCAAAGGTGCCTTTCGCGTTCACTACGGACACTGGCTCGATCGCGACCTTCACGGCGTGCTGTTTGACCCCGATGGATTTAAGAAGCGACTCGCCAGCAGTCGCTATCGCGATGTTCCGCAGATTTATAACGATGCCATGGTTCGGCTCTTGGCGCGGTTTACAACGCCGACACCACTGCCACCGCTACGTGCCCAGATTGTCTATCAAGACCGCTTGCGTGATGAAAACCACCGTCGGGACGACAGCATAACCTGGGCCATTGCCCCGCTGACCAAAGAGTCGCCCTTGGGGAGTCGACAGGTCGGTGCGGTCCTGGTGGCCTTCGACATGACCCGAATCAATGGCGCGGTGCGGACCAAGTACCTCAAGGGCCTTGGGATGATCGTCTTTTTCGTCGCTCTGATCGTGGCTCAAAACATCAGCAGCCGACGGGACACGCTGCGTCTCCTTGATGTTGGGCGTCGCTATGCTGCCGCCAAGCAAGCCATTCATGATGCGATGCGCACAGAGCCGCTCGAACTGCCGACCGATCACGGCAAGCTGGTCACGCATGGTCTGATCGATCAAGCCAAGGAATCGGTCGATGGAATGGTCTGGGATGCCATCGCTCGCGAGGGTCGAGTCGACGTGCTGGTCGCCGATCCCGACGGAGACGGCATTGATGCGGCGGCGATCGGTCTGCACATCCTGCGGGTGTTTCGCGGACTGCGGAAGCCAGCGCCTGGCACCACCGCGTCTGGGCCAACGCTGCCCGGTCTTGACGACGAAGTGATTTCACTTGGGGCGGCGACGCACGATATCCCCCTGACTCGGCCGATTGGACTGCTGCTGCTACGGATCGAGCCGAGCGGCGAGTTCGAGGCTGTCGCCGGGGACGCCACCCTGCTTCAGCTACTCGGACAACCGGCCTCGGCCCAGCCGACTCGTGAGCCGCTGACAGGCGCTACTCCCGACGGCGTCATCGGGCCCCTGTCACGCATTCGCGGCACGCTCGCGAGCGGTGCCACCCTACTGTGTACAACGGTGGGAACAGGCCAACGCACGGACTCTGTCGGCGACGGTGAAGCGCTGGCCAAGTTTCTGACTCGCCATCATCGACAAGCGGGGGACTTGGCTCACCCGGAGGATGTGGCCGCCTGGCTGCGCAGCAAGTACCCCGGCCAAGTCGAAAGCGACCTTGCGGTCGTCGCCATTTCCAGAACAGCCGAGCCTTCAGACTGAGAAATCGTTAGGGCTTGCCGTTGTCAGGACGGCAGCGGGCACCCGCCGGGTAGTCGGGGTGGTAGTGGTGCTTGACGGGACGCGTCACGCACTTCACACAGTGTTGCCGTTCCGGAGTCGGCAACCGCTCACACTGCGCGACCGTGCGCGACTCATGACCGGTGGAGTGACCAAACCCCGTTCCGACAAGACCGAGCAGCGCTCCACCACATACCGCGACCCAAAGCCTGGCATTGGACATGGACAGATCCTCCTCTGGAATAAGCGATCAGGGACAGTATCCCCCTGATCGTCCGATGATGGGAAGGATGGACGTATGACGCCGCCGACTTGTTCCAACCGGGTATGAGCTATTTTAACGTCCGGGTGTCTGCTTTAACGTACAGTCGACCGCTATAACGGATGATCGCCTGCTACAGCGAACGACCATCTGCTAACGGAAGGCGAGTACGGCTTCGGGACCGTGGCTTTGGATGAGCTGGCCTAGATAACGGACGACGCGATCACGACGGCTTCGTAGCGCGCTGATTTCTTCGGCGGACAGCAGTGGGCCGGTGAGTGGATCGGTAAACACCAACTGGTCATCGGTCAGAACCTGGAGCGTCGTCCAAAGGTGGCGCGAAAACTTCTGGCAGCGCGACAGATACCCAATGGCGCGAAGGTGACCCTGGCGATCGGTTTGGAATCCGAATGCGTTGTCGATAAAGAACATCGTTCGACCATCGCGGGAGCCGAGGATGTTGCCTCCCGAGAAGCGGTCCGAGTTATTTTGGAGCACATCAAAGGCGAGTAGCGTCGAGAGCTGGCCTAGGATTTGGCTGCGTTCCTCGGTTAGCTCGCCGCTTTGGGATAGCTCGGTGGTCCAGGCGCGGATTGCGGCATCGCTGTCCAGTCGCAGATCCGACAGACTTGGCACCCAGTACATCATCGAGCCGACGGTGACTCCCTGGGCATCGAAGATCGCTTCGCGCAGCAGCCGAGGCCGCAGCCACTGCGACTCAGCGTCGAGTTTGCGCAGCAGCTCGTCCCGCGACAGTGCTCGCATCACCGTTGGTGGAACCGCGGTGATTCCCAGCTTACGGGCTAGCTGATAGGCCGCTGCTTCCTTGCGCGGAACCGATTGGGGATGGATCTGCTGGGGCTTAAAGGCTGCGCGGCTGCCGTCGACAAACTCGATGCGAAGCACCAGTGAGCTACCGCCGTGACTAAAGTGAACGCTGCGAACCTCGGCGTGGCGCAGTCGGGCGAGTAGCAGTTCTTCGTCCATTCCCAAGAACGTGGCTGCGGGCTCCTCAACGGGCGACTGCGTGAGCGCTTCTGACGCGGTGAGCGGCGTTCCGTGCGCAGTCTGCGAAGGATGCACGACCGACGTACCGCCGGCAGACATCAGCGACGAACCAAGGGAAGAAGAAGACGCTCCTAGGAGCGCCGTTACCAAAAGGACGAGCGCTACCAACGAAACCATCGGTGAGGCGAGCTTGCGAACCACTTGCACGAACCGGACCCTACCATACATGCAGTGCTGTGCCATGGCGCTGTTGACGGGTGACCGACAATTCCTGATATGTTTCGCGCATGAAGACCAAGTTTTTGTCCGTTTGGCGACTCGCTCCCGCGCTGGCGCTGGCTCTCAGTGTTCCCGCGTGTAGCCCCACAACGATTGATCTGCCGCTTGGTGCCGATACCGAGGTGCTGATCGACCAAATGGGAGTCCCCCACATCTACGCCAACAGCGATCGTGATGCGATGTTTGCGTCGGGATACGTGATGGCCAAGCTGCGCCTGTTCCAGCTTGAAATGGTGAGACGCCAGGCTCACGGCACGCAGTCAGAGGTTGTCGGGGAAAAGGGACTGAAAGGCGACTTGGCGGCCCGGACGTTTGCGTTTGCGCAGTGGGGGAAGAAGTCCCGCGAGGCGATGCGGCAGGACTATCCGGACGAGGCCCAGCTTATCGAAGCGTTTGTGCGCGGCATCAACCACTACATCGATCGCGTCAAGCGAGGAGAGGCGTCGCTGCCGCCAGAGATGTCCAAAGATGCGCTCGACTTTGCTCCGACGGCCTGGAGCGATGATGATCCCTACATCGTTGGCAAGATGCTGAGCTTCGGTATGTCATCGAGCTTGGACAGTGAGCTGCTCGCCTCGGTGATGAAGGCGCTGGCACCACAGTTTCCCGCGAACTTTCCGCTGTGTATGCCGGTCCGGAATGCTTTCACGATGCCGGGGGTATCGCCGCAAGGAATCGCGGGCAATCCGGTGGTGCCGCAGGGGCAGCCTTCGTCGCCAACGATCACTCCTAGCCAGCGTGCGCAGGCGCTCCAAGCACTTGGGGAGTCGGCCAAACTGGCCCCAGAGCTGGGCAGTAACAACTGGGCGGTCGCGGCCAAGGCCACCGCGCAGGGAACTCCGATTCTGGCCGGTGATCCGCACCAGCCCTATGGGAGTCCGATTCGCTTCTTTGTTCAGCACATCAACTCTGCGGACAAGGGGGGATCGCTGGATGTGGTGGGCTTTGGTTTTGCCGGAACCCCGGGGGTTCAACTCGGACACAACCGCAACGTGGCGTGGGCGGCAACGACCAACTTTGCGGACGTGATGGATCTTTGGGAAGTCATGGCTCCGTCGGGGAACAAGCTCTCTGTGGGAGGGACCGACCGCACGGTGGCGCTGCGAAGTGAAAAAATTCGCGTGCGTTCGGTGGGGGGCAAAGTTCCCACGGGCGATGACATGAGCGATGTCCGCGAATACCAGATTACGGATGTACCAGGGGTGGGAGTCCTTCTTCCAGATGAACTACTGCCGGTGCCGCGTGCGATCCTCACCCCGCAACAGATTCTGTTTGCTTGGACGGGCTTTGCGCCGACTCATGAAGCGGCGATGTACATCGGACTCGACCGCAGCAAGACCTTGAACGACTGGGAAGGAGCAGCGAGGAGACTCGAGGTGGGAGCGGTCAATCTCATTGCTGCCGACCAAAAGAACATTCGTTATCGCGTTCATGCGCAGGTTCCCGATCGTGGCACCGCGCACACCATGGGAATCCAGCCGTGGAAGCTGATGAGTGGTTCCGATCCGCGAACGCTGTGGACCGGCAAGTTCCTTTCGGATGACAAGCTGCCGCAGTCGCGTGATCCCGAACGTGGCTATCTCGCAACAGCGAACAACGAGCCATTTGGTTTTACCGCCGATGGTCGAGTCGACAACGATCCGTACTACTATGGTTACTTCTACGATCCTGGAGATCGGGCGGCACGGATTGAATCGGAGCTGTCTCGGTTGACCAAGCGCGGCAAGATCACTCCAGCGGAAATGACAGAGCTGCAGTGGGATGCGCGCTCCACGCTGGCGGATGACTTGATTCCAGCGCTGGCTCAGGCGATTGTCGAGCTTGGGACGGATCCGCAGCTCGCCCAGTTCCGCAACCGACCGGAGCTGCTCGCGATGTTTACGCAGCTCTCTTCCTGGGATCGGCAGATGCGCCGCTCTTCATCAGAAGCGGTGATGTTCTTCGCGTTTGCGCACTTTGCCACGGTGCGGGCGCTGTCCGATGATCTGGGGCCCCTGCTGCCCAAGCTGTTTGATATCGAGCCAGCGTATGCGTACAAGCCTCTGCGATTGGCGCTGCGCAAAGTGAAAGAGGCAGAGCCACTGATTGGTGCGGACCGGAACTTCATCTTGATGAGCGGTCTGGCCGATGCGGCGGACTGGTTGAAGCAACGATTCGGAGCCACGCTGCCCACGCAGGCGATGCCGTATCAGTGGAAGGACGTTCATTCGGCGGCCTTTGATCATGTGCTCGGTGACAAGTGGAACGCTGGCAACTTCCCGGTCGATGGCTCGGTGGGTACCGTCAATGTCTCGTCGTCGGCGATGAGCGATGCGAACGGCAAGATCAAGCAGACATGGAGTACTCATCAGGGGTCTCTGTTCCGCATGATTGTGTCGTTTGATGCGACCGGCGCTCCATCGGCCGCAGTGAACTTCCCTCGCGGGAACTCTGGCGATCCGCAGAGTCCGTTCTATGGCAATCAGCACCAGAACTGGCTCGCTGGGAAGCAGGAAAAGCTGCTATTTCAGCGTTCGGAGGTGGAGTCGAATTTGGCCGAGAAACTGCTGCTGCGCCGCGATGGAACGGTGAACTGACCGTAGTGAACGTAGGCACCTCACGGGGGACCAAAGACATGTCCAAGCGACTCGCCGCGCTCGATGTCCAGCGCGGACTCATCATGGTGCTGATGGCGCTCGATCACGTCGTGGCGTTCGTCTATCGTTATCACCCGTCCGAGGTCTGGGCGGGGGCGTGGACCCGCTACGCATCATGGGAGCGGTTTGTGACGCGCCTTGTGACCCATCTGTGCGCGCCCGGATTCTTCTTGATGATGGGGGCCGGGGTCGCACTGTTTCTGGAAGCTCGTCGCGAGCAAGGCTGGACAGAGTCCCAAGCGCGGGGCTTTCTATGCAAGCGTGGGCTGCTGCTGATCCTGATCAATCAGCTCATCGAAAATCGTGCTTGGACACTCGGTTTCATGGTGAGTCAGGCCCCCCCTGCAGCAGTTCCCGATGGTCCATGGCCAGGTACTCCGGGAAAAATGATCTTCGTCTTTTCGGTGCTGAGCGGCTTGGGAATGGCACTGGTGTTGTCGTCTCTGCTACTGCGTCTGGGGACGCGTTACCTGGCCCTGTTGGCGACGGCTATCATTGCTGCTTCGGTCGTTTTTACCCCAGGGCCAGAGCATCTTCGTGACTTCTACAGCCTGCCGCTGCGACTGTTGTTTTTGCCGGGCCAGACCGGATCTGGTTTTGTACTGTATCCGCTTGTGCCCTGGAGCGGAGTGGCGCTGTGGGGAATCGTGCTCGGGCGGATGCTGCACCGTCACAAAGATCGGACTCTTGCGGTCTTGCCGTGGATCGGTCTGGGGATGGTGGCCGTTGCACTCCTAGTGCGGGGAGTCGGCGGACCGGGCAACCTTCGCTTGCCGCGTGATGGTAGCGTGATCGAGTTCTTCAACCTCATCAAGTATCCTCCGTCGCTGGTGTTCCTTCTCCTGTTTGCCGGCGTGAATGTAATTCTGATGTCTGTGTGGAACAGAATCGGAGACACAATGGGACGGATGGGAGGGATCTTGACGACGTTTGGACAGGTGCCGCTGTTCTACTACCTGCTACATCTGTTCTTCTATTGCTTCATCGGTGCGATTGGTTTTCGGAAAGGCGCGAGCCTGCCGGTGACGTATGTGGTGTGGCTGCTCGGACTGATTCCACTGTACTTCGCGTGTCGGGCCTATCATCGCTTCAAGTCGACCACTGCCGTCGACTCCCTGTGGCGATTCTTTTAGGTAGCGCGTTGTCGTTTCCACAGCAGGTAGATCGGCGGATAGACAAGCAGCTCCATCAGGAACGAGGTCACGAGGCCTCCGACCATCGGTGCAGCGATTCGTTTCATGACATCTGCACCGGTTCCTTGTGCCCACAAAATGGGTAGCAGTCCCAGTAGCGCGGCGAGCACGGTCATCGCTTTGGGCCGGACTCTCTTTACCGCTCCATGCACCACCGCTTCGATCAGATCTTGATGGGTACGGAGCCTTCCTTCCTGCTCTGCTTCTGTATAAGACAGGTCCAGATACATGAGCATAAACACGCCGGTTTCAGCGTCGAGCCCGAGCAGCGCAATGACCCCAACCCACACCGCAACCGAGGTGTTGTAATCGAGCAGATACAGTAGCCAGACCGCACCCACCGCAGAGAACGGAACCGCCAGTAGGACAATCAGAGACTTCCAGGCGCTCTTCGTGTTGGCGTAGAGCAGTACAAAGATAAGTACGATCGTCAGCGGTACCACCAGCTTCAGCCGTTCGCGGACGCGGAGCATGTTTTCAAACTGACCGCTCCACTCCAGGCGATAGCCACTGGGAAGCGTCAGCTTGGCGGCGACCGCATGACGTGCTTCTTCCACGTACCTACCGACGTCGCGTAGCTCTGTGTCAAAGTCGACGTACACGTAGGCGGCGAGCATTCCGTTTTCATCTCGGAGCATCGATGGACCTGTCGTCATCTTCAGCTCCGCAACTTGGCCCATTGGGACACTACTGCCACCCGGAAGAGGTACCAGGACTCGCGAAAGCTCTTTGAGATCCTGACGTAGTTCACGTGGATAGCGGAGGCTGACCGAGTAACGTTCCCGTCCCTCGATCGTCGTGGTCACCGTCTCGCCACCCACCGCCTGCGCAATCACCGTATTTGCATCTTCAACCGACAATCCGTAGCGCCCGAGCGACTCTCTGCTCAGCGCAAAGTCGATGAAGTAGCCGCCAGAGGTACGCTCCGCAAACACCGAGCGGGTACCTGGGACTTCGCGCACGATCGCTTCGACTTGTGCACCAATCCGATCCAGCTCTGCGGGACTCTGTCCGAAAATCTTGATACCGATCGGAGTGCGAACCCCCGTCGACAACATATCAATCCGAGCCTTGATCGGCATCGTCCAAGCATTGGTGGTGCCGGGAATTCGTACCGCGTCATCGAGCGCTTGTACCAACTCTCCGTGTGAGATGTGATCGGGCCACAGCGAGCGAAGCTGCTCCTTGAGCGGTTCAGGAAGCCAAGTGGAAGAGGAATAAAAGCGCTCCTTGGTCCGCCACTTCGACTCTGGTTTGAGCACCACGGTGGTTTCCATCATCGACAGTGGTGCAGGGTCGGTCGAGGTTTCAGCGCGACCGGCCTTGCCGAATACCGATTCGACCTCCGGGAATTGGCTCAGGATCTTGTCCTGTAGAGTAAGAATTCGTAGCGCTTCTGCAGCAGAGACCCCGGGCAGCGTGGTTGGCATGTACAGAATGCTGCCTTCATACAGTGGCGGCATAAACTCGGAACCAAGTTTTTGGTAGATAGGAATCGTACTGACCGTCACCAGCAGTGCGATCAGAATCGTCCGCTTGGGATTGCGAAGTACCAAGCGACAGACCGGCTCATACACGCGAAACAGGATGCGGCTGACCGGATGGTTTTCTTCTCGATGATAGGTTCCCACCAAGACTCGGTTACAGAGCCAAGCGAGCGGTGCCGGTCGGAAGGTGTAGGGAGTGATTCGCGAGAGCATCATTCGCATCGCCGGATCGAGCGTAACTGCGAGCAGAGCGGCAATCGCCATCGCGAGATTTTTGCTAAGAGCGAGAGGACGAAACAGCCGACCTTCTTGATCGACCAGCGTAAACACGGGCAAAAAAGCCACCGCAATCACCAGCAGAGAGAAAAATACCGACGGGCCGACCTCTTGCAGAGCTTGTAGTCGAACCAAACCGAAATCGCCTTGTGCTCCGGACTCTTGCCACTTTTGAATCTTGCGATAGGCATTTTCTACTTCGACGATGGCACCGTCGACCAGCACTCCGATCGAGATCGCGATGCCGGACAGAGACATGAGGTTTGCCGGAACGCCGAGCAGATACAGCGGAATGAACGACAGAAGGACTGCCACCGGGATGGTCACAATCGGCACAATCGCCGATGGGATGTGCCACAAGAACAGCAAGATGATGAGCGATACCACAGTGACTTCGAGTAACAGCTCATGACGAAGTGTGGCCATCGCCCGTAGGATCAGCTCGGAACGATCGTAGGTCGTAACAATGCGGACTCCTTTGGGAAGCGACGGCTGTAGCTGCGCCAGTCGTTCCTTGACCCGCGAGATCACCGACAGTGCATGTTCCCCCATCCGCATGACCACGATTCCGCCGACCACCTCACCCCGTCCATCGAGATCGGCCACTCCGCGCCGCAGCTCGGGACCGAAGCTGACCCGTCCGATGTCGGCAATCCGCAGCGGTGTCCCGAGATCGTTTGTGCGCAGCACCACCTGTTCGAGATCGGCAATGGACTTCACGTAACCACGGCCCCGGACCATAAACTCCTTGCCGGAGATCTCGACCAGTCGTCCGCCCACTTCGGAGTTGCTCTTGCGGAGAGCCGTTGCGACATCGGCCAGACTGATTCCGTACGACTGCAAGCGGTTCGGATCGACCGTCACTTGATACTGCTTGATTGCGCCACCAACCGTTGCTACCTCTGCGACGCCGGGAACCGACTGCACCGCAAAGCGCAGGAACCAGTCCTGATAGGAGCGCAAATCCGAGAGCGAAGTTTGACCACTGTCATCGACGAGCGCGTACTGAAATACCCAGCCGACTCCGGTGGCGTCCGGACCAAGCTCTGTCTTCACTTCATTTGGAAGCTTGGCTTTGATCTTGGACAGGTATTCAAGGACGCGTGAGCGTGCCCAGTAGATGTCGGTGCCATCTTCAAAGAGCACATAGACATACGAGTAACCAAAGTCGCTAAAGCCGCGGATTCCTTTTACTTTGGGAGCCCCAAGGAGCGAGGTAATGATCGGATAGGTGACTTGATCTTCGATGCGATCCGGGCTCTGTTCCCAGCGCGAATAGACGATCACCTGGGTGTCCGATAGATCAGGAATGGCATCCACTGGCAGGTCACGCAGACAGATCACAGCAGCGATACATGCCGCCATGGACAGCATCACCACCAGCAGCCGATGTCGCGCACAAAGCGCAATCAAGGAAGCAATCATGGTGCGTGACCCTGGTGATGTGCGTGCCCGCTGTGCCCGTTGTGCCCGCTGTGATCCGTTCGAGCACCGAGATCCGGAATCGCTGCAGGCTCCGGTGTTTCGACTCTTCTTTCGTCGCTGTTGATGCCCTGAAGCCGTGCTTCCGAATCGAGTAGGAAGCTGGCACCTGCCGCGACCTGCTCTCCTTCCGCAAGTCCAGAACGGACCTCGAACAGGTGTCCCGAGCGCTCTCCAGTCATGATCTCGCGCTGACTTAGCTGGCCGCTACTGTCCTTTACAAAGACGAGCCGCCGTCGTCCCGTTTCGATCACGGAATCTTCGGGAATCACCAGGGCTTGGCGGCTCGCCACCATCAGTTCGACATCGGCGAACATATCTGCTTTGAGATGACCCTGGGGGTTGTCAACCTCGATGCGGACGCGCACAGTGCGGGTCTTGGGATCGACAGAGGGAAAGACAAAGCTGATCTGTCCCTGCCACTTTCGGTCGGGCCAGTAGGGTAGAGTCGTCGTTGCTGTCTGTCCCATGTGAATCCGTGGCAACTCGTATTCATAGACATCAGCCAGCACCCATACCCGCGACAGGTCGACGATGTCGAACAGAGAGTCTTCCGGTTTGATTCGCATGCCGTGCACAGCGGTCTTCGCAATGACGTAGCCAGCGATCGGTGCGTATAAGGTGAACGTCCGGCTGGCTCGTCCAGATCGTTCCAGCGTCGCAATGTCCTGTGGACTCAGACTCCACAGCAGCAGTTTTTCACGGGCGGCATCGACGAGATTGACTCCTCCGTGAATGGGCTGCATGCCACCCTGAGCGCGACGTGCAATCAGGTATTCTTGCTCTGCGCTATACAGCTCTGGACTGTACAAAGAGACGAGTGGCTCGCCTTTTTTGACTGCTTTTCCCACGTAGTTTGCAAAAAGATGCTCTACGTATGCTTCATTTTTGGTGTGGATGTGATGCACCAACGTTTCGTCATAAGCAATCCGTCCAGTGGTCCGAATCGCCTCCCCAAACGGTGCCCGCCGCACGGCTACGGTTCGTAGCCCCAGCGCCGACTGCTGGGTGGCTTCCAGGTTGAGCGATTGAGACTTTCCCTGGCTCAGGCTTTTCTGAAGCACAAGATCCATACCGCAAATCGGACACGCTCCGAATTGGTCTTTTACGTATTGCAAGTGCATCGGACACGTCCATAGTTCTCCCTGCTTGCCAGGGGTCCTCACGGAGTCTTTGTCTGTGCGCAGACTGCGGAACTGCCGATAATAGAAGAGAGCGAGTGCGCTCGGTAGGATTCCCACCAAACAGAGTACGATGAGCTTTACGATGCGCAGGTTCTGTCGTGGCCTCTGGTTGGTCATGGCGTGCTCCCTTGTCCGACGGAAAAATCTAGCTCTGCACGACGCAATCCGTACTCCGCCAGGTATCGTTCATAGGCCAAGCGTTGTTGCACGAGGCGCTGGGTGGTTGACAAAAGGAGAGTCAGTCCGATCCGTCCGCTCTGATATCCGGCACGAGCCGCTTGAACAGCGCGGTCCGATAACGGAATCAGATCCTCCCGATGCAAGGACAAGTGACGCTGTACCGTCGCGACGCGTAGATAGGCGCTGCGAACCTCTGCGGTGATGGTGGCGGCAAGCTGATTTTGATCCAGCCGTACTTGTTCGCTCAAGGCCTCTGCTTCGCGCTCTGCGGCCGAACTGCGCACCAGTGAAAAGGAAGGAATCGAGGTTTGAATACCGACGGTAAATGTCCGCTCCATGTCGCCCCGTAACGGTGCCATGAAGCTGCCAGACACCGCGAGATCCGGGGCTCGTTCACTTCTGGCCTGCGATACCTTGGCCTGTGCTTGCTTGCGCATGACCTGGGAAAGAGCCAGCTCTGGACGACTACTCAGCGCTTGCTCGATGAGTGTCTCCAGCGATGGTAGCGGAGTGAGTTCTGGAGTGGAAGTTGGGATTCCTAAGGGACGGCGTGAGCACTCTCCTAACAGAGACAGAATCTCGGTCTCTGCCTGCTCGCGATCGCGCTGTAGTTCATAGAGCAGCGTCTCTTGTTCGTGGACCGCTTCTTGGGCATCGAGCAGCTCGGCCAGCTCGGCCCGACCGACCCGGTAGCGACCGTCTACCGACGATACAACAACCTGCATCAGCTTTTGGTTTTGGCTCTGTACGGCAAGCGAGCGATGGGCCAAAAGGAGTAGATAGTAGGACCGTACGGTGGCCAGTCGCAGGCCTCGCTTCGCCATGGCTGTTTCGGTCTGGGCGCGTTCTTCATCGAAACGGGCGACGGCAGCGCGGGCGTGGAGCTTGCCCGGCCACGGAATCGGCTGACGCAGGGTGACCATCAGAGGTAGGCGGTCGGCTGTCGTTGGGGTTTGCCACAGCTCCAGCATCACCATTGGATCGTCGAAAGCACCGGCCTGGCGGGCGTGGGTCTGGGCGGCGCGCCAGGCTGCTTGTCGCGAAAGTAGGGTGGGGCTCCGGCTCTCGACCTCGGTCAGTAGTGACTCAAGAGACAGCGTTTCGGTGGCAGGGGCGGTGTTGGCCTCTGCCAGGACACTGGCGAGCATCAGCGAAACGAACACAAGCGATGGACCCAAGCGCTGGGCGGAATAACAGTTCATGAAAAATCCTCTCGAGCGGTGGTGGTTTGGGGGTCACCCGCAGCGCGAGAGGAATCAGATTTGCAAAACGGTCGGTCCGATGCGTGGCAAGGGAGTATTGGGAGGTACTCCGTTTGGAAAGTGGCGCAGGCTGATAGGTTGGGTTTGGGCAGGGGTGGGTGGCGATAGCACCGCGCAGACAAACAGCAGAGGGGGCGTTTGGGCGAGCTGATCCTCCGTTGGGTTCGGCCGTGTCCCCGGAATGTCGAGGGATGGCTTCTGGAGCAGCTCACAGCAGTGGTGCGACAGCGCGGGCTCTACGGGCGATGGCGAAAACTCGCTGGGGCAACAGGGTTCGGCGATGCGAGAGCCCTCCATTGCGCTGCAGCGGTAAGCGGCCTGCGCGGGCAATACCAGGCCTGCCCACACCATCAGGCACAAAAGCAGACACAACAAGCGTCGCACCAGGAAACCCACGCAACCTATCCACTAACACATGCGGAGGGCCAAAGACAACGCGGCGCACGGCTCGTCGCCAGCCTGCGCAGACTGGAACGCCGTCAAAATGTGCTGGAAGTACCTACGATTCGTCGCGGAGTTAGCGGGGAGGGCGGCCAGAACCACCAGCGCCGCCACCACCGCCACCACCACGAGACTCATTGCGAGGGGTGTGGGCCTGGTTGACGACGATTTTGCGACCGCCAAACTGGGTGCCATGAAGCTCGGCGATGGCGCTTTCGGCCATCTGGGCTTCGGTGAGCTCTACGAACGCGAACCCACGCGGACGACCCGTCTCGCGATCGGTGATGATTTTGACCTGCGTAACTTCGCGAGAACCAGACTGCTCAAAGAAGTCCTGAATCTCTTGTTCTTTCGCACCATAAGGCAAATTACCAACATAAAGACGAGTTCCCATAGCCACTTCCCTTTCCAGCGCGGCATTGCGCACAAAGCTACTCAAAGCAGGTATTTGGCCCATCGTACGTACCTGCAAGAGTTCTGCAAAAATAGGTTATGCAGATTTCTTTGGTTTGCCTAGCGGGAGGTGTGCTTTGGCGGGTCTTCAGCGACGGTAATTTTGCGACTATGTTTGAGAGCTTGTGCTCTCGTAATTGAATGGGTATCGCGATATAGAGTTATTGGTGACTACTGAAACTGAGAAGCTGGTAACTCGATATTGCGGTCAAGTTTGCCAAAGATGACCTCTTTTTCATCTCCATTTTGCTCAACCATCAGGAGTCGCCGCAGCAACATGCTTTTGCCATCGACGTGCAGCTCGATCCGAGAAAACACTCGACTGAGCGGCGACTGGGCTTTGGGGGCCAGCAGGAGCGCGGGTTGCTCGGCGGTACCACCCGCCTTGACGTCATACTCACTCTCGGCATCGCGCAGCGAGCCTTGGCCAAGCCACAGTCGGAGCTGGGTAAAAATCGCCTTCAGCGTTGGATCTTTGCCGGTGTCAATCACCTGCGGCGCTCGAGTTCCCATCTTGAGCTGGGCTTGATCACCGACCAGCAACATCGTCGAGGGATCTGGCTTCAAATACTCCCAGCGCAGCCGCGCCGGATTCCCTTTTGCGTACAGAAACCGCCCTTCGGAGCTGATCTGCTGACGGAACAGCTTGACCCGACTGTTTTGCACGAAGTCGGCTCGTAGCGAGTGCAAGTCTTTCTGTGCCGCGTCGATTTTGGTCATCAGCTCGGTCGGTGTCGGCAGGGGACTGGCCTCGGCTGGTGATCCGAGGCAACCGAGGAGCAGCGCGACGATGAGCGCTCGTGGCTTCACGTTAGCGGTTCTTTGCCACATAGTCGGCCAGGGCGGCTGCGGAGGTGAAGGCCTGCTTGCCCACCTTTTCATCGGGTATGGTCACGCGATAAGCGCGCTCGATGGCCACGGCCAGCTCCAGCGCATCGATCGAATCGAGGCCGAGTCCCCCTCCGAACAGCGGCGCATCGTCGGCGATATCCTCGGGTTTTCGGTCCAGCTTTAGGCTTGTGATGATGAGTTCCTTGATCTCGTGAACAAAGCTGCTTTGGGTCATGGTGTTTCTCTTCGGGTAAGTACGGACGAGGCGCGCAATCATTCGCGCCTAGAAGCAATCTTCGGTAAGAGCGTCGAGCCCACCGTCGACCGCGAGCCACTGTCCGGTCAGATAGGCTGCTTCCTTGGATGCCAAGAAACCGGCTAGCTCGGCGATTTCGCTGGCGGTTCCGGCGCGGCCCATGGGAATCGAGCGGAGCAGCTCGTGGCGAACGGACTCGGGCAGCTCAGCGGTGAGCGCGGTGTCGACGAGGCCAGCCGAGATGCAGTTGCAGGTGATCTGAAACCGGGACAGCTCCTGGACCAGGCTGAGGGTCAGTCCAAAAAGTCCTGCCTTGGCGGCCCCGTATGCGGTTTGACCGCGTCGGCCGAGTCGAGCCGTGGGTGAGCAGATAAACAGGATGCGACCGTGCCGTACCGCGATCATGCCCTTCATGACCGCTTGGGCCGCCAGAAAACCGCCACGCAAGTGGACGTCGAGTACGTCATCGAAGTCCGTCACCGGCATGGTCATCGCTAGCTTGTCCCGGGTGAAGCCTGCCGCATGAACCAGCACTGCGACGCTTTTTCCATCGAGAAATCCGCCCGAGGCAGTCAGGTTGCGCCAGTCCTCAGCGGAGGCGGCATCACAGCGCAGTGCCACTAGGTCGAGCCCGCTGGCCCGTGCAGAGAGCACAGCTGCCTCGGCCTGCGTGTGGTCGTGTGCATACGTCACGGCAACCGCCATCCCATCGGCGGCAAGTCGGCGGGCCACTGCCAGGCCAATGCCTCGCGTGCCTCCTGTCACCAGTGCCAACTTCATGACGGCGCGATATTACCCCGTCGGCCTCGCTGCACAAGCGCGCAGAAGACGCACCGCATAAAAGCCATCGGCGTTGTGGCGATGCGGGTATGTGCGGAGCGCAAACGGCGAGTGAGACTCGCACAGCGGTGACTGCCCCCCGTAGAACAGCGGATCGGCAGGCGAGGGCGGCAGTGGCACAAACTCAGGATGGCGGGACAAAAAGGCGGTGATCTGTGCTGGTCCCTCGGCGGGCAGTAGGCTGCACACCGAATAGACTAGGACACCACCGGGCATCACCTTGGTCGCGACGCGATCGAGCAGCCGGGCCTGGAGCGCAGTCAACTCGTCGAGCTTCGGCTGCTTGAGCCGTGCCTCGGGATGCCGACGAAGAACACCCGTGCCACTACACGGTGCATCGATCAGCACCGCGGCGTACGACTTGCGTAGCGGGGCAGTCGGTAGCATCAGATCCGTGACGATCGTACGGATTTTCGTACAGCCTAGACGGTGGGCATGGTCGCGACACAGCTCCAGCTTACGGGGCAGGATGTCGACCGCGTCGATATCGCGCTGATTGTCGGTCAGCGCCGCCAGGTGACAGGTCTTGCCACCGACCCCTGCGCATCCATCGAGCAGCGCTCCTTTTGGCAGAACCAACTTGCCGTCGGTCGTATCGGCAAACAAAAGCCGTGTGACAAGCTGCGCGGCCAGATCTTGGGCCGTGAACAGTCCTTTGGCGAAGCCGGTACCACCGAAAGGATGGCCGCCGTGAAGCTCGATCGCTTCAGGGAGCAGTGGGTGACACGTAGGTGTCACTTGCAGCTCGGCGGTGAGTGCTCGGAGCGCGTCCTGCTGCGACCCACGCAGCGGATTGCAGCGCAGCCACGTTGGGGCCGGTTGGCCAAAAGCAGCCAGCAGCGCATCCAGCTCGACCGGACCATCCACCACATCCCAAAGCTGCGCCGTGAGCTGTTCCGGCATGCTGTGGTGAAGTGACAGCACCTTGATCCACTCTGACTTGGGGGCTGACTGAGCGGGGTAGGGCGGCAGCTTGGGCTCGCCTGCCGCTGCGAGCTTCCGCAGTAGCGCGTTGGCAAAGCCAGCCAGTCCGCCGCCTCGGCGACGCTTGATTGCCGTCACCACTGCGTCGACGACAAAGTGCGGACGTGCCTGCATAAACAAAAGCTGATAGGCACCAAGTCGAAGCAGCGCTCGCGTCGTCTCATCGAGCTTGTTCAGTCCACGGGGGGCTTGTGCGGCCAGCGCCCGATCGAGCCGGAGCGCTTGGCGGAGTGTCCCGTAACACAGCTCGGTGACCACGGCTCGCTCGGATTCGGGAATCGAGCGGCGCGCTAGCTCACCAGCCAGCGCCAGTGTCGCATACGCACCCTCATTGACCCGCAGCAGCACCCGCAGTGCGACATCGATGGGCCGTTCCTCACGCGGGGCGTGGGACTCGTCGGTATGTGGCGGTTCGGTATGCACTTAGGGTTTTGGCTCGCACATCTCTTCGGGCCGGACCACCGCATCGAACTCCGCCTCGGTGAGCGCACCAAACTCGAGCGCCACTTGCTTGAGCGTTTTGCCCTGCTTGTGCGCGGTTTTGGCGATCTTGGCGGCCATGTCGTAACCAAGCGATGGTGCAAGTGCCGTCACCAGCATCAGCGAGCGATCGAGCAGGTCTTTGATCCGTGCCTCGTCAGCCTCGATTCCGACCACACAGTTGTCGACGAACGAGTGACAGGCATCGGTCAAAAGACGCGTCGACTGGAGCGAGGCATAGGCGAGCACCGGCTTGAACACGTTGAGCTCGAAGTGACCTTGAGCGCCCGCAAACGACACGGCTGTGTCGTTGCCGATGACCTGCGCACAGACCATCGTCATGGCCTCACACTGCGTCGGGTTGACTTTGCCGGGCATGATCGAGCTTCCGGGTTCGTTTTCCGGCAACCGCAGCTCACCGAGCGCACAGCGTGGACCGGATCCGAGCAAGCGAATGTCGTTGGCCACCTTGTTGCACGCCACCGCTGCGGTCTTGAGCGTGCCTGACATGGTGACCACCGCATCGTGAGCCGCCAGCGCCGCAAACTTATTTGGCGCGGTCACAAACGGTAGACCGGTCAGCTCAGCAATCTCGGCGGCCACTTCAACGGCATAGCGGGGGTGGCTGTTGAGTCCGGTCCCAACGGCGGTGCCACCGGCGGCCAGCTCGTACATCTGCGGAAGTGCCGCCTTTATCGCCGAGGCTGCTCCTCGAATTTGCGCGGCATAACCGGAAAACACCTGACCCATCGTCAGCGGCGTCGCGTCCATCAGGTGGGTGCGGCCAATCTTGACGATGTGGGAAAACTGCTTGGACTTGGACTCGAGTGCCTCGGCCAGGCGACCGAGCGCCGGCAGCAGGCCATTGACCACTCGGTCCACAATGGCCACATGCATCGCCGTCGGAAACGAGTCATTCGTCGACTGCGACATGTTGACGTGGTCATTGGGGTGAACCGGCTTCTTGCTGCCGAGTACCCCGCCGAGCAGCTCGCTGGCGCGATTGCCGATGACCTCGTTGGCGTTCATGTTGGTCTGGGTGCCGGAGCCGGTCTGCCAGACCACCAGCGGAAAGTGATCGTCGAGCTTGCCCGCGATCACCTCATCAGCGGCCTGCTCGATTGCGGCGAGCAGCTTCCCGTCGAGCTTGCCGAGTCGGACGTTGACCCGTGCCGCCGATTTTTTGACGATGCCGAGTGCATAGATGAACTCACGCGGGAAGCGCTCGCCACCGATGCGGAAGTTTTGGAGAGAGCGCTGGGTCTGCGCCCCGTAATAACGGTCGTTTGGGACTTCGATGTCCCCAAAAGTGTCTTTTTCAATGCGGGTGGTCTTGCTCACGACGAACCTCGCTGGCTGATGCGGCACTATTTGCCGACGTCTTTGGCGGCAGACACGGTAGCTGACACAGCACGTATGTGTAAAGGCGAGCGTCCATCGGCCAGCGCGGTGGCCAAGTCGGCGAGGCTGTCGAGGTTGTGAACCGGGCGGAACTCATCGACGTGTGGCAGTAGCGTCCGAATCCCTGTCGCCAGTGGCGCAAAGCCATCAAAGCCGAGCAGAGGATTACACCACACCAGCCGCTTCGTCGAGCGATGAAGCCGTGCTGCCTCACTGCCCAGGTCATAGCGATCATCACGATCGAGCCCATCGCTGATGAGCAGAAGCCACGCCCCTTGGGTGAGCACTCGGCGGGACCATTTGACATTAAACTCGTGGATTCCCGTCGCCAGCCGGGTGCCTCCACCAAAGTCGTGAACTTGTGCAGTGCACCGACGGAGCGCCAGATCGATGTCCCGTCCGCGCAAGCTGTGAGTGATGCGGTGCAGCTCGGTGCCGAATACAAAACACTCGACGCGGCGACGCTGGGTCATCAGGGTGTGGGCAAAGCGCAGCAGCATCTCGGTGTAGCGGGCCATTGAGCCACTGATGTCGCACAGGATGCAAAGTGGCGGAGGTCGGAGTCTCGGCTGTCGATAATGGGGGAGCAAGGACTCACCGTGGCTGCGGAGGCTGTGACGGAGGGTGCGGCGGAAATCGAAGCGCTGGCCTCGTGACGACGGTTGAGTGCGACGGGTAGGGCGGGGCGTGACGGCAAAGCGCAGGTTGGCGATGATCCGCTGGGCTTCGAGTAGCTCCTCGGTGGTCATATCGGCAAAGTCGCGATGGCGCAGTGCGCGGTCGGCGGACCAGGTCAGCGAGCAGTCGATGTCGTCGGGAGGCTGTCCTTGTGGCGGTGGACGGGATGTCGAGCCGAATAGGGCTTCGGTGATTCGACGCAGAAGTGGGTCACCGAGCTGGTTCGGTGGCGACTTCTTGACAAGCTGCTCAGCGTCGGCCCTGACAGGGCGAGAACCATCGAAAAACAATGCGAACGCTTGCTCAAACAGGTCGAGATCCTCGCTGCGGTGAACCAGCACCGATCGCAGTCCGGCGCGAACCTCCTCTCGATGGGACAGGTTGATGTGCTGCATGGCAGCCAGTGCATCGAGGACCATTGACGGGCCGAGGCGAAGTCCGGCCGCTCGCAGCGTTCGCGCAAACTGAATCAGGTTGTCAGCGAAGAAAGACTCGACGGTGGCCATTGCGATTGGCATCAACCGGTCTTGGAGGACCTAACCTCATCGACCATTCGGCGAGCCAACGCTCCCTGGACTTTGGCCACATCGTCCTGGTACTTCAGCACCACACCGAGCGTGGCGTCCACCGAGTCACCATCAATGGCACTGCGGTTGAGCGCTGACAGCGCGGCGACCCAATCGAGCGTCTCGGCGACTCCGGGCGGCTTAAACAGGTCGAGTTGCCGCAGCTTTTGGGTAAGCGCCACCACCTGCTCACCGAGGATGCGACTGGCTTCTGGCGCACGCTCACGAACGATCTGTAGCTCGCGGGCCCAGTCGGGATATCCCAGGAAGTGATACAGGCAGCGGCGTTTGAGCGCGTCGTGAATCTCGCGGGTCCGATTCGAGGTTAAAATACACAGCGGCGGGGCCTTGGCCGCGACGACGCCCAGCTCGGGCACGCTGATCTGAAAGTCCGAGAGCACTTCGAGCAGAAACGCGTCAAATGGCTCATCGGCGCGATCGATCTCGTCGATAAGCAGAACCGGTGGCCCCTCGGCGTACTCGGCTAGCGCTTGAAGGAGAGGCCGACGAATCAGGTACTTCTCCGAGTACAGCTCTTTGGTCAGGGACTCACGATCGTGCTCACCCATCGCTTCGGCAAAGCGAATCGCCAGAAGCTGTCGCGCATGATCCCACTCATAGGCCGCCTGCGCTAACTCCAGTCCGTCGTAGCACTGGAGCCGAATCAGCTTTCGACCGAGCGCCTGCGCCAGCACCTTGGCGATCTCGGTTTTACCGACCCCAGCCTCTCCTTCCAGCAAAAGGGGTCGTCGCAGCTTGAGCGACAGATATAGAACCGTCGACAGTCCAACATCCGCCACGTAGCGATGGCGAGCTAGCAAGGATTGCAGCTCGTCGACCGATGTGGGCAGCGCGGCGGGGCTCATGGCGAGTGGTTCGCAACTATCCAGCGAGAGCAGCCTGGACCGCCCGGCGGGTCATCACCGGAATCAAGTGGGCACGATACTCGGCGCTCGCCTCGGGAGTCGACGTGAGATCGTCGCTCGGGTAGGTCATTTCAGCCGTGATCGCGTCTGCGGAAAAGCGGCTCGACAGGGCTGCCTCGGCCTCTTTCCAGCGAAACGCCGACGGTCCGGCACCGGTGATACCGACTCGCACCCCGCCGGCGTACTGCGCCACCATCACACCCACGACGGCATAGCGCGAGGCGTGGCTGGCAAACTTGGCGTAGGCCGAGCGCTGCGGGATCGCGAAGCTCACCGACGTGATGATCTCGTCAGGCGCGAGCGCGGTTTCAAAAAGACCGGTGAAGAAGCCATCGGCAGCGATGGTGCGGCGATCGGTCTTCACCGTTGCCGAAAGGCCCAAGATGGCCGCTGGATAATCGGCTGCGGGGTCAGCGTGAGCGAGTGATCCTCCGATGGTTCCGCGATTGCGAACCTGGGGATCACCAATGCCGTCAGCCAGTCGAGCCAGGCCCGCGATGTTGGCTCGGACCTCGGCAGAGCGAGCAACCTCTGCATGGCTGGTAGCAGCACCGATTGTGACCTGATTACCGTCGCTACGAATGCCGCGCAGCTCGGGTATTCCCGATACAGAGATGAGGTCACTGGGCTCCGCCATATCGAGCTTGAGTACCGGCAAAAAGCTTTGCCCACCGCCGAGCAGCTTGCCTTGCGAAGCCTGCCGCAGGATCCGCAGGGCGTCGGCGACCGTGGAGGGACGATGAAACTGAAAGTCACGCATGTCTCTATCTCTCCGTTAGTGGGTTGCCTTGGCTGATTCAATGGCGCGCCAGACCTTTTCGGGGGTCACCGGCATCGAGATATCCGTCACGCCGAGCGGCGCGAGCGCGTCGAGGACAGCATTTACGACCGCTGGAGGGCAGCCAATCGCTCCGACTTCGCCGACGCCCTTGGCTCCGATTGGGTTATGGGTGCATGGGGTGACATGGTTGCCGACCTTAAAGAACGGGAAGTCCGACGCACGCGGCATACCGTAATTGAGGAATGAACCGGTGAGGAGCTGACCGCTTTCGTCGTACTGCGCCTCTTCGTAGAGCGCTTGGCCAATGCCTTGGACGAGTCCCCCGTGCATCTGACCGTCGACGATCATTGGGTTTATGATCACGCCGACATCATCGGCCGCGACCATTTCGACGACCTGCACCACCCCGGTGTCGGGATCGATCTCAACCTCACAGACGTGGCAGCCCGCCGGATAGGTAAAGTTCTTGGGGTCGTAAAAGGCCGACTCTTCGAGTCCGGGCTCGACGGTTTCGATCGGGTAGTTGTGCGGTACGTACGCGGCAAACGCGATCTCGCCGATGCTCTTTTTTCGGTTGGTCCCGATGACGCGGAACTCGCCCTGCTTCCACTCGATGTCGGCTTCGCCGGCTTCGAGCAGATGCGCGGCAATTTTTTTGCCTTTGGCGACGATTTTGTCGACGGCCTTGACGATGGCCGAGCCACCGACGGACAGCGAGCGAGAACCATACGTTCCCATTCCAAACGGAATTTTGTCGGTGTCGCCGTGGACGATTTCGACTTTGTCGTACGGCACCCCGAGTTGGTCAGCGACAAGCTGCGCAAACGTCGTCTCATGGCCTTGACCATGGCTGTGCGTGCCCGTAAACACCGATACCGAGCCGGTTGGATGGACGCGCACCGTTGCTGCTTCATACAGACCGGCCCGGGCACCGAGCTGTCCGACGAGTGCCGACGGAGCAATTCCGCAAGCTTCAACGTAGGTGCTAAAGCCGATGCCTCGGAGTTTGCCACGCTTTTTCGATGCTTCTCGACGGGCTGCAAATCCCTGGTAGTCGACCTTTTGTAGCGCCATGTCGAGTGTCGACTCATAGTCGCCGGTGTCGTACTCCAGCGCCACCGGCGTCTTATACGGAAACTGATCCTTGCGGATGAAGTTCTTGCGACGGATTTCGAGCCGATCGATCCCAAGCTCTCGGGCTGCTTTGTCGACGAGTCTTTCGAGCAGATATGCGGATTCCGGGCGACCAGCCCCGCGATAAGCGTCGACAGGCACGGTGTTGGTAAAGACCGCTTTGACCTCGACGTAGATCGCGGGAGTGCTGTAACAGCCCGCCATCAGCGTCGCGGACAGGTAAGTTGGAATGGCTGGCGCGAAGGTGCTGAGGTATGCGCCCATGTTGGCGACGTTGTGGACACATAGGCCGAGGAATTTACCCTCTTTGTCGACGGCAAGGTGTGCCTTCATGACCGTATCGCGGCCATGAGCGTCGGACATAAACGACTCGGAGCGCTCGGCGGTCCACTTGACTGGGCGGCCAATTTTCTTGCTGGCCCAGACGACAATCGCTTCCTCGGCATAGTGGTAAATCTTGGAACCGAAGCCACCACCAACGTCGGGTGCGACGACGCGTAGTCGATGCTCCGGGATGCCGAGCACGAACGCTCCGAGCAGCAGCCGAATCAGGTGCGGGTTCTGGCTGGTCGTATAGAGCGTGTAGCTATCGCCCGATACGTCGTACTGGCCGATCGCGGCGCGAGGCTCAATGGCGTTTGGGATGACGCGGTTGTTCTTGACCTCGATCTCGATGACTTTGTAGGCGCTCTTCATCGCGGCTTTGACTGCGGCTTTGTCGCCTAGATCCCAGTCGAAGCAGACGTTGCCCTTGGCTTGATCCCAAACAGTCGCTGCACCATCAGAGATTGCATCTTGCAGCGTCGCCACTGCCGGCAGTAGGTCATAGTCGACCTCGACGAGCTGAGCGGCGGCGCGGGCTTCGGCCTTGCTCTCTGCGATGATGACGGCGACTTGATCTCCGACGTGGCGAACCCGGTCCGCAACCAGCATGGGGTGCGGCGGCTCGACCATATTCGAACCGTCCTTGCTTTTGACGAGCCAGCCACAAGGAATGCCCCCGACCTTATCGGCAGCGACGTCGTGTCCGGTGTAGACCGCGATCACCCCCGGAGCCGCTGCGGCCGCATCCGTCGAAATCGAACGAACTGCAGCGTGAGCGTGCGGTGAGCGCAGGATATACGCATAAGCCTGGTTCGGCAGAGCAATGTCGTCGGTGTAGCGTCCGGCACCAGTAATAAAGCGCCGATCCTCTCGTCGAGGAATCGAGGCACCGATCGATGGTCCGGATTGGCCTGGAGTTTGCGTGGTGCTCATGCGCTCTTCTCCTTCATCGCATCCCGACAAGACAGGATTGCCTTGACGATGTTGTGATAGCCCGTGCAGCGACAGAAGTTGCCTTCCAGCCACTCTCGCGTTTCATGTTCATCGGCGGTGGGTCGGGTTTCAACCAGCTCGACGGCGCTCATAATCATCCCCGGTGTGCAGAAGCCGCACTGGAGCGCATGGTGCTGATGAAACGCCTCTTGCATCGGGTGGAGTTTGCCGCCTTGGGCCAGCCCCTCGATGGTTGTGACGGTTGCCCCATCGGCTTCGACCGCCAGCATGGTGCAGCTTTTCACGGAACGACCGTCGACATGAACGACGCAGGCACCGCAGTGGCTGGTATCGCAGCCGACGTGGGTTCCGGTGAGCTGCAGCTTGTCGCGAAGCAGCTCGACGAGGAGTGTGCGCGGCTCGATCTCGACGGAGACTGGCCTCTTGTTCACCTTCAGTGTGACCCGAATCATGGTTCCTCCAAGCTGGTGCCGTAAGACGAGGTTCGGCTCTGACGGCGGACTCTGCCTACGACCAATGACGACCGGTGTGAGTATACAAAACTACAAAATCACTAGGGCAGTCTTGACTTGCGTCGGCGTCCGATGTCCGCTGGTGGCAGAACAGAGGTTTTTGTTGCTACGCTGACTTCACAATCGACAAAACACCATGCCACACGTCAAATCCGCTGCATCTGCCCTGTTGTTCGTCGCTACTGCGGCGTTGGCCGAGGAGTCTTCACCGGCATTGCCGAGCGATGGTGGCTGGCAGTTTGCATCCGAGCGTGCGGGCGTCTCGGTGTGGTTTCGACGCTTTGCCGCATCGTCGGTGAACGAGGTCAGAGGCGAGGCGGTCTTCGATGTTTCTG
Organism: Polyangia bacterium; assembly: GCA_044228505.1. GTDB lineage: Bacteria > Myxococcota_A > Polyangia > Palsa-1104 > JAEUJZ01 > JAEUKA01. Next base: position 261,580 of record JBGAUT010000003.1, read on the forward strand.
CTGAGGCGCTGTTTGCTGTACTCGGGGACATTGAGTCGTATGCCGAGTTCATGCCACCGACTTCGCTGTCACGCCGATTGCCGAGCGATGGCAGTGGCAAAAGCTACTACATCGAGATCGATCCGCCCGTCGTTTCTCGACGCTACTACTGCATGGATGTGAATCTGGTTCGTCCTCGTGGAGACGTGTTTGTCAGTGAGTGGCGGATGTGGACGGCCGGCTGTGTCCCGCGCAAGACGTCGCTGGTGCCGATGCGGGACAACCACGGAGTTTGGCGGCTATCGGCGTTGTCTCCGACGAGAACTCGAATAGAATTTCAGGCTCACATGGATCCCGGCGGTCAGATTCCGACCTGGATGGTGAACCGTGCGACCCTGAGTCAGATTACCGACACGTTTGGTTCGCTACGGCGAGCCGCGCTGCTGCCTCGTTATGCTTCGGCCGTGGCCCCTGCGCCCATCGCTGATTCAAATAGCGAGTTGGTTCGTTCGTTGGCACCGGTCAAAAACTAGTCGCTATTTAGGCGAACTGCGACGGTCTAGCGCGAAACCAGGACGAGTGACGGTCCCTTGGTATCGAGCGGCGGTTCCTCGATGTCAAGCGTGGTCATGAGCACGGTCCCGATCGGCTCACCAGTTTCTGGATCTTTGGGGAAGGCCAGCGGTTTCGATCCGGGCTTCGGTGGGACCGTCTTTTCTGGCTTCCCAGTCCGTGCTGGTTGCGTCTGCGTGGGAGTGGGAACCAGCAGTCGTTTCATCTCTGGCAGCAGTTCACGTGGTACCAGGCAGGAAAACAGGTCTTTGTCACCGAGCACTTGCTTTAGCTGTGCCACCGTCTCAAATCGTTCAATTTGCCGTCGAGAATAATACGCTGCTACGGTATCGCTCATTCCGACGACGCAGCGCTTGGCTGATGCTGGAGCATGCCTTTGCGACTGAATCAGCGTCTTGATGGTATCGCTCTGGTGAATCACAGAGTCGCCTTCGACGACGGCCATGACCACCCCAGCGAGCGCCAGCGTGGTAATCAAGCCACCGAGAGAGCCAAGCCAACGCACCGGTGACTGCAGCCCAACCGCCGACGCCAGAGCAAGTGGCGGTAGTAGCAGCCCCAGTCCTCGTGGGGGAGCCAGGTCGCCGCCCACCCAGGTAAGCAGCGTCGCGAGCATCATCCACACCAGCAGAGGTCGCGAAGCCCGCCGCATGGATCCGAGGAGCAGCCCGAAGACCATGGTGACCACCACCACCTGACCAACGTGGCGTCCAAACCAACTTGGACCCTGTCGCCACACTGCGTCGAAAGCCTGCAGGAAAATTCCGGCTGCGGGTCGATGGAACAGGGTTCGCAGCGCGCCGCCATGAATCGCCGAAGCACCAAAGAGCAAGACCATTCCGCCCAGCCACATCAGCCACACCCGCCGCTTCCGCAGCAACGGACGATGAGAGATGACACAATCGAAAAAACCAAACAGAAGCGCCGTCAGACCAGCTCGCACGTCGAGCACACCGGCTAGTCCGATTCCGAGCGCGGCGAACAGCATCGGTAGCCGTCGCAGCGGTAGCGGTGCTGGCTCGTCACCTTGTTTGTGCATCGGCAAGATATGACGGTCGAACTTGTGACCATGCAGGCTGTGGCTGACCAGCGCCACCGCTCCTGTTGACGCCACGGCTACCAGCATATCGGGGACGATGCGGTGGGATAGCTCATAGGTGAGCGGCATCGCCAACAGCACCAGACCCGCCAGTCCACCGGTGTTGCGACCAATTCCCACGTCAATCGCAATGGCCAGCAGGCAGCTCGCGGCACCGAGCGCGGATAGCACGGGTACCAGGCGCAGCGTCGCCTCGCTCATTCCGAACAAGCGACTGAGCAGCACAAATGGGACGATGCCAAGCGGTCCTCCCGTTGGTGGAGGCAGGCTGCGAAATGCTTCATCCCAGGCCAAGTGGCCCGAGAGGATCTTGCGAACCAGCAGCGCAACTTCGGCATCGACTGGCGACAAGCTGCCGGCACCCAGATCGATAAAATAGATCGCGATCGGCAGCAGCATCGCGATCGCCCAGCCGAGGACGAGTCCCTTTGGCACGGGCAGCGCGGCCACGGCTTGCTGGACGGTTCCGACCGGGTCACGCAGGGCGTTGGTGGTGACGTTAATCCCGCGCTCGATGCCCTCGCCAATTTTTTCGGGCAACTTCCCGGGCAGGCTTGCTAGCTCCGCCAGACGCCCACGTCGACGTTGTCGCGAGACGTTCTTGGCCGTCGAAGGTCGCACCAGCGCAGGTTTTCCCGTCTGGGGCCTGCCTGTAGTCGGTACCTTGCGAGGGCCCGAAACCGGCAGATACGATCCAGACCCGGTGACCCCTCTCCGTTTGGAGCCGGAGCGAGGCCGCGAGTCTAAGCCGGGCTGAGACGATGATCCCACATCGTCAGATTGCCCTTCAGGACTGTCCGGCTTTTCGCTCACGGCACCGATTCTAGTGCTAGTTGGCTGTGCTGACGACGTTCAGCTCGCGAATCACAGTGACCTTGATCTGGCCGGGGAAGACCAAGTTGTCGCTGATCTTCTGTGCCAGCTCGCTTGCCATCGTCGCTGCGCGAAGATCGTCGATCTGACCTTCCTTGACGTGGATACGTAGCTCGCGACCGGCTTGCAGTGCGTAGACTCGTTCCACGCCTTGCGCACCTAGGGCCAGCCGCTCGAGGTCATCGATCCTCTGGATGTGGCTGCCTTCCTGTTCGTGACGGGCACCGGGACGACCGCCGCTCATTGCATCCGACGCTGCGACGATCAACGCATACGGCGAATTGAATGGCTCGTCGAGATGGTGGGCACCAATTGCGTTGGCCACCATCTCAGACTCACCAAGGCGGCGGGCGTAATCGGCCCCGATGACCGCATGGCTGCCATCGATCGCATGAGTGAGTGACTTGCCGATGTCGTGCATCAGCGCGGCTCTTCGTGCGATTTTTATGTCGAGTCGCAGCTCGGCGGCGAGCATCCCGCACAGAAACGCCGATTCGACGGCATGCTTCCACTGATTCTGACTGTAGGACGTCCGGTAGTTGAGTCGCCCAACCAGGCGCACGATATCGGGATGGGCTCGCGGGATCTCCAGCTCTTTGAAAGCGCGACGACCTAGCTCGACTGTCTCGCGATCGAGATCTTCGGCCAGGCTGGTGGCGATCCGACGGACCGATTCAGGTTCCGCACGGTTGCCTTGCTTGATCAGCCGAGCGAGGGTGCGACGCGAGATTTCCCGACCGAAACTGTCTTGTCCTTCGAGTCGAATGGCACTTCGATCGTCGCTGATGGTGAGCTTGATGTTGGCGACTTCACCGATCACGGCGAGCGTGTCGAGGCCGTCTCCAAACACGCGATCCATGATGTCTATCGGGATGGGCAGTGTCGATAACAGGCGCTCGGTCAGATAGTGCCCTTCATAGCGCTGGCTTGCGACTTCGAGCAACCGACGGGCTCGAACGCTGACTTCCGCAGTGTTTTGACCCTGCTCAATCTGACGGACCCGATCGGCTCCGGCTGCCCGCGCTTGCTCGGTCCAATCGGTAATGAGACGGCTCTTGGCTTCTGCGAACGTCTCACCCGCCTGCTTTTGAAGCAGCTCGCTCGCTTCCTGAAGCAGGGCGGTCCGTCGTTCCTGGGCCGCTTTCTGCCGGGCCTGCTGCAACGTTAGGTTCCGTTCGCGCTCGTTGAGAACGGCAATGCGTGCTTCAAGCTGCTGCTCGGTGCGCTGGAGCGACTGCTCCCACGACGCGACTTGCTGCACCCCACGTTTGAGAGATTCCCGTCGCTGCTGGAGCTCCCGCTCAGCCTGTTGCTGGCGTTTCAGTTTTTGCTCGGCGGCATCGGTACGGGCCTGCGTGAGCTGCTGCTCGGCTTGCGTACGGGCTTCATCGACCAGCTCGGCCGCACGCTCTTTGGCTTCGGCTTGAAGACGATTCCATTCGGCGAGGCGCTGATTGCGAACGACCACGCAGACCGCCGCAGCGAGAACTAGCGACAAGCAGACAAACAGGGGGGTCACAAACAGCAATCTTTGCCGTCGATTCGGCGAACCGTCAAGACCGCGTTCCTCGGGGTCGGGGTTTTATGTTCTTACCTTGACGCGATGGCGTAGCTTGTGGCACACAGGCGCCGTCGTACGGTCTAGCCGACTGACGGGGAACCCCAATGAACCCAAAGCGTAGCGTATCCAAGCAGACCAAGTACCTGTTCGTGACCGGCGGTGTGGTGTCTTCGCTAGGCAAAGGCTTGGCCTCAGCGTCGATCGGTGCCTTGCTCGAAGGTCGTGGACTTAAGGTCGCGATCCAGAAGCTGGACCCCTACATCAACGTCGATCCGGGCACCATGAACCCGCTTCAGCACGGCGAGGTCTTCGTGACCGAAGATGGGGCCGAGACGGACATGGATCTCGGCCACTACGAGCGCTTCATCAGCGCCCGCATGTCTCGTCGCAACAACTTCACCACCGGCCAGGTTTACGAGTCGGTGATTCGCAAAGAGCGCAAGGGCGAATATCTCGGCGGCACCGTCCAGGTGATTCCGCATATTACCGACGAGATCAAGAGCAACGTGGTCGCTTGCGCCGAGGGATTGGATGTCCTTATCGTCGAAGTCGGAGGCACTGTTGGTGACATTGAGTCGCTACCGTTCCTCGAAGCGATCCGCCAGCTTCGTCATGAGGTCGGTCCGCAGAACTCGGTCGCCCTCCATTTGACGCTGGTGCCCTACATTGCGGCGGCGGGAGAGCTGAAGACCAAGCCCACGCAGCACTCGGTACAGAAGCTGCGAGAGATCGGTATCTCTCCGGACATGCTGCTGTGCCGCTGTGATCGACCGATTCCAGACGGACAGAAACAGAAAATCGCGCTGTTTTCAAACGTACCCAAAGATGCGGTGTTTACCTCGCAAGATGTCAGTACCGTCTATGCGCTGCCGCAGCATTTGCATCAGCAAGGTCTCGACGACAAGTTGTGCGAGCTGCTCAATATTTGGTCACGGGCACCATCGCTTCTCGAGTGGGAGCGGATCGTCGAGCGTGTCACCAAGCCTGCACATGAGGTCACGATTGGCATCGTCGGTAAGTACGTCGACCTTGTCGAGTCGTACAAGAGCCTTCATGAGGCCTTGATCCACGGTGGAGTGGCCCACGACTGCCGGGTCCGTCAGCGGTATATCGATGCGGAAGAGGTCGAGCAAAAAGGCGCGGCGCACTTCCTCGCTGACGTCGATGCGATTCTGGTGCCCGGTGGTTTTGGCAAGCGTGGCGTCGAGGGCAAGATTGCCGCCGTTCACTATGCGAGAGAAAAGCGGCTGCCCTTTTTTGGCATCTGTCTCGGCATGCAGATCGCGGTGATCGAGTACGCACGCAACGTGCTCGGTCTCGTCGGAGCGAACTCGCTCGAGTTTGATGAGCACTCGCCACACCTGGTGATCGATCTGATGAACGAGCAGCGCACCGTCGAAAACCTCGGCGGTACGATGCGACTCGGGGCGTATCCAGCGCAGATCAAGGTGGGCACGCTGGCACATAAGATCTACGACAGCGAGCTGATCTCGGAACGGCATCGCCATCGCTTCGAGGTGAACAACGCCTATCGTGAGCAACTAGCGAAGGCTGGCCTGGTGCTGTCCGCGCTGTCTCCCGACGGAAAACTTGTCGAGATGATCGAGATTCCGGAGCATCCCTACTTCATCGGCTGCCAGTTCCATCCCGAGTTCAAAAGCCGCCCCACGGACCCGCACCCACTGTTCCGAGAGTTTGTCGGCGCAGCACTCGCACATCAGCAGAAGCGGTCCTAAGCGAACGAGCCTCGGTCAGACTCCCTTGATCACTGAAACGTCGCACTTTTTTGCGCTTTGGTGAGCTTGAGGGTCAAGGTGCCGCCGCGCTCGCTCGACCAGGTCCAGCCACTACTGACGGCTTCGAGGTCGGGGCTTTGGGCGACGCGTCCGAGGACTTGACCGCTAGCGTGAACCTGCTTCGGCTCGGTGGGAATCGGGAGAATCTGCACCACCGTACCGTGGACAAAGATCGAGCCGGACTCACTCGAAAAAGTCTTCGATGTTGGATCGAAGGCGAGGCGTGTTCCGTCGTAGACGCCAAACTCGGTGCGTTTGTCACCAGGGACGACGAGCACCGAGAGTTGACCCGGATCGTTTGCGAACGACTCCACGCTGGGATCACTGGCAGGGGCGAGCGTGTCGATGGTGGGACGGAGCAGCGGAATGATCGCTCCCGCTCGCACGAACAGTGGCAGCTTGTGAATCGGCGTGTCCGTTTGGATGGTGCGCTCGCTTTCACCGATGAAGACTGCTCCGCTTGTGAAGTCGATCCAGGTGCCGGGAGGCAGCAGCACGTCGCGGTTGCGTGCCCCTCGAGTCAGCACTGGTGCCACCAGGAAGTCATCGCCAAACAGGTACTCGTCACTTGGGTGCTTACTGAGTCGCGGATAGGCCAGACCAACGGGACGCATGATCGGGCGACCCGTTTGGGCGATCGACGCAGCCAACGTCCATTCGTACGGGAACAGCCGCAGGTGCAGTCGAGCAAACTCACGATATAAGTCGAGCGTTTGCGCGTCGCGGCCGTTGTCAGCGGTAAACTCCCACGGTGGCTGGCTGGTGGCATCACCAACCTGCATCACCGACGACAACGCGGTCTGCTGGAACCAACGAATGTACAGCTCTTTATCGGGCGGACTGTGACGGAATCCGCCGGTGTCCGCGCCGAAGAACGGGAACCCAGAGACACCCAGGTTTAACCCCATCACCACCGTGGCCGGCAAACCACCGACGCCTTGGATGGTTTTGCCGTCACGGCCTCGGAAGCTTTCGCGGTGGCGGGTGAAGGTCGCATCCATGTCGCCTGGCCAGATCACCGAGACGTTCTTCTGATCACCGAATCGACCCGTGCGGCAAAGTAGAAAACCGCCTTGATGTGGGAGCAGCTCGTCATAGGTGCGGTGATACAGGAGCTGGTAGGTGTGATGCATCGTTCGCTCATCGCTGCCATCCGCGAATCGCCAGCCACTGCGCGCACTACCGAGTCCGACCATCACGTCCTCGCCGTAGTCGAGCTTGAAGCCTTCGATGCCAAGCTGGATGTAGCGACCGAGCCGGTCCTTCCACAGCGCTGTCGCCTCGGGGTTGGTAAAGTCGATGGGCTCGCTCCAGTTGTTGAGCAGGACGCCGGAGACTTTCGGAAACAGGCCACGCTGCTTGGCGGTGTCCAGATCGGGGCTGCCTTTTTCCAGGTACGGTGCGTGCCACAGCGCCATCCGCAGCCCGGCGGCGCGCACCTTGGCCACCATCGCCGCTGGATCGGGGAAGCGGACCTTCTCAAAGTCAAAGCTGTTCACCGTAGTCGCGTAGGGCCTGTCGATCCAGATCGCACTGGTCGCTAGGTCGAGGTCGCGAATCTTGCGAACGTCATCGAGAACCTGCGCTTGGTCCTTGTTCTCATTGCGCCAAATCCAGGGTCCAAGCGCCCACTCGGCTGGGGTGCGGGGGTTGCCGGTGATGTCGTAATAGCGACGGGTGATGTCGAGCGGTTGCTCGGCAGCGAGGAGATGAAATCGCAGTCCGCTTGCGCTGTCTTCCCCAGTGCCGAACGTGGTTTCAATCAGGTCATTTTGTTTGTTGGCGACGGCGAACACTCCGGGACGACGACTCTCAACGAACAGTCCCCACCCTCGGGTGCCGATGAGCAGTGGGATCGGGACGCGCATCTCGTTGCTCTTCGACTCGAGGAGATCGATCTCTTGCTGCATCGGGCGGACTTTGCCGCGCTGGTTGACCTCATCGGCCCAGCCGCCCAGCCCGTAGAACGCCTCGCTCGCATCGACGCGAGGGCGTAGGCGAAGGTAGGCAACCGGACGCTGGTTGCGCACCTCGGGCGACAGGACGGCGGCGAACCGACCGGGGCCGCTTGGTTCGATGCGCAGGCTGGCGTGCTGACCATCGCTCAGTGAGATCGACAGATCCAGTCGGTGAGAGGTAGCACCAGCGATGCCGATGGAGTCGGCGGTATGCCAGATCAGGTCGGGAGGCTCGCGGGCGGCTAGCACGTCATCGCCATACTCCAACCAGTAGGGATCAAAGCTCGCCCGTTCATCGAGCTGCGCAACGGTGCCGATCTGCCAAGCATCGGCCGGGAAGCGAATCAGCTCGCTATCGCCGTGCAGCAATCGCAGCGTCGTGCTTTCGGGGACGAACTCGACCGCGTAGTCGCCCTCACTGACCCGGACGGGAGCGGGAGGTGTCGCCCCACAGCCAAACAGTCCGCAAAAAAAGAGTCCCCACAGAAAAGGAACCTCGGCGCGCCGGAACGGTCTGATTGGCTGACCACAGTGCTTTGGAAAAGGCTGCGGAGTCGATGCTGGGTTGGCTCGGCCATTCATGGCGGGAAGCAAACCACGACCGGCAGGGCATGCGAAAGGTTGTGTAAGATGGGAAGTAAGATTCAACAAGGAGCCTCTGTGATTGGAATGACGCGCAAGCTGACCCTCACCGCGTGGGCGGGTCTATCGCTTCTTTCGGCGTGTGCGACGCCAGCGAAGCTGGTCCACGATGCAACCATTCTGCCGCTGCGGACTGTGCGGCTGTACGAAACGGGGATTGGTTACTTTGAACGGGCGGGGACGCTGGGCTCGCGGGCGACGGTGTTGCCGGTTCCGGCGGGACATCTCGACGATGCGCTCAAGACGCTGGTGGTGCTGTCGCGGGATCAGAAGACGCGGGTCCACGGTCTGGAGTTTGCGAGCAGCGTCAGTCCGGGGATGGGTCGGGCCCTCGCTGGACTGCCTCCGTCCGTGGATGATCCGATCGATTTTCAGAACCTGCTCCAGTCCGCTAAGGGCGGCGAAGTGGTGGTCCGCGTTGGTCAGCAGTCGCTGAGTGGTCGACTGATCGACATCGTGAGCAAACCGCGAGAGGCAAGCGCACAAGCCAAGGGAGAGTCGGACGACAGCAAACCGGCCGTCAAAGCGCCGGTTGCCCAAGAGCAGTTTCTGCTGCTGCTTTCTAGCGCCGGAGAGCTGCTGCGGCTGCGGTTGGACCAAGTCGTGTCCGTACGGCCTCTGGATCCGTCGTTTGCGCCTCGGCTTCGCACTGCGCTTGACGCGACTTCGCAGCGGAGTGCAACGGCGCAGCGCTTGATCCGCTTGCTCAGTCGTGACGGTGGGCCCGTGACGATTGGCTACGTTGCCGAGTCACCGTTGTGGCGGGTTACCTATCGATTGGTCGTGGGAGAGACGGGACGAGGCGGAGTACTGCAAGGCTGGGCGCTCATCCACAACGACACCGATGAAGACTGGCAGAACGTCCAGGTTCAACTGGTCAATGGTCGTCCCGATTCTTTCCTATTTCCTCTCGCCGCGCCGCGCTACTCGCGACGGACCTTGATCACCCCAGAGAATCAGCTATCGACGGTGCCACAGCTTTTGGGCCAGAGCGCCGATCAGATGTGGGGCGATCATGTCGAAGACAGCTATGGCACCGGAGGACTTGGCCTCTCGGGCATGGGCGCTGGCGGCGGTGGGTCCGGTGAGGGCTCGATCGGGCTCGGCTCGATTGGCACCATCGGTCACGGCTCAGGTTCTGGCAGTAGTGGCGGCACTGGTTCGAGTTCCTTGCTCCAAGTCGGTAACCTGGCTGCTGGTGCCAAGGCGACCGGTGTCGAGGCGGGAGCGCTGTTCACCTATTCGCTGGGTGAGCCGCTGGAACTTCGGGCGCATGGTTCGGCGCTGGTTCCTTTCGTCCAAGAGGCGCTGGAGGTCGAGACGATCACCTTCCTATCAGCGCCGGGGGACACTGCACGCAGTGGACTGCGGCTGCAGAACTCGACACGACAGACGCTGCCGGGTGGGACGTTGGCTGTGCTCGGCGATGGCGGGCTCCTCGGTGAATCGGCGCTGGAGCGGCTAAAGCCCGGCGAGCGTCGCTTTCTCCAATACGGTGTCGAGTTGGACGTGGAAGCGACGAGGGTCAAGCAGACGCAAAAAGAGGATCCGCAGCGACTGACCTTCGACCACGATACCCTCGAGGAGCACTTTCTGCGGCGACGAGATCAGCTCCTGCGGGTTGAAAATCGCAGCGGGCAGTCGCGTCAGCTCTACTTGGGAATGGGTCTGGCCGCCAACTCGCAGGTTCAGGGGGCCGATCGACTCGACTTCGACCCAGAAAAGTCGTCACCGGTGGCGATCTTCGAGCTGGCACCGCAGAGTCGGGCCGAGCGACCGATCACGACGATTGAGGGATTGGTGCGCCGGTCGGACCTGAAGTCTGTGCAGTCGAATCGGCTCCAGGTTTTGTCGACGACCAACACGGTTCCAGCCGCCGAGCGGGCGATCCTGGGTGAGGCCGCGTTGCGTCAGAAAGAAGTCGAAGAAGCGAGCAAGGAAACCGAAAAGGTCAGGGCCGAGATCAAGAAGACCGAAAAGGATCTCGAGCGGCTGCGCGAACACCTCAAAGCACTCGGCAAAGACAGCGGCGCTGGCCCGGAGGGCAATCCGTTGGTCAAACGGATGCTAGAAGCCGAAGATCGACTTTCGACAGCCCAGAAGCGCCTGGAGACACTCGATGCCGACCAAGATCGCCGACGAGATGCCGTTCGCAAGGTGCTCGAGCGACTGCCGAAGACCAAGGACAAAACGAGCGGAACCTAGCGCCGAAAGCTAAGACCGACGCTTCAGCCGTCCCTGACCGTCGACCTTGACGTCGAGGCTTAGTTCCTCGATGACGTTCTCGACGGCAGTTCGCGCTGAAACCGTCAGTCCCGCATCGGCCAGGCCTTCGATGATGCGGATCTTGATGCGGCGACTTTCTTCCGCTTTGTTGAGCAGCAGTCGAGTCAGCGGTTCGGCCACCACTTCCTGCTGACCTTGATGAAGTAGCGCTTCGACTGCCTTGAAGCGGACACCTTCATCAATGTCCTCGAGATAGGGCAGCAGCAGCTCGGCAATCGCCGGATCTCGATGCTCGCCCATGAAGTGAACAAGCTGGGTCTTTTTGCCGGGGTCGCGGACGTAGTTGTTGTCGTTCTGCTCGCACAGCGCCCGTAGCGTCTCGCGGAAGTCGTCGCCCTTGGCAATCTGCTCCAGCACCTTGAGCGCCCAACCGAGGGTCTCGCTCTCACGCATGTACTTGCGTAGGGCTGGCAGCACCTTGGTCCCCATCCCCACCAGCTCGTGGTAAATCCACTCTTTTTCTTGTTCGTCCTCGATGGTCTTGTCGTAGACGAAGCTAAACCGTCGCAACAGGCCGATCACCGCTTCCGGGCTGCCATCATCGCGCAGTAGCTCGAGTGCCCGAAAGCGATCGGGCGACTGTGCGTGCTTGTCGCTTGCACGCTGAATCATCTTCTGAAGGTTGCGGGCTTGCCGCCCTTCCTTGGTAAAAAAGTCTGCCAGGCCCAAGTCAGTACCTCGTTCCTCTACCAGATAAGACCGCACCGAAGGTCGCGCTAGGGCACGGGCAAAATTTTATGGGTCGATGGCTGTGCCGTGTCAGTGGGCGTGGCTCGGGGTCTACTCTTTACACAGCTCCATCCCGCGCTGGGCCTCTGGGTTGGTGCTGTTCGGGCCGTTGAGGACCTTGGTGTAGTAGATTCGGGCCTCTTTGCAGTTTTTCTGCTTGTAGTAGGCCTTGCCGAGAAGCAGATACACATCCTGGCTGGTCGCTTTGTTCTTGAGCGCTTGCTTGCCCCACTTGATCGCTTCGCCGTAGCGACCGCGTCCGAACTCAGCTTCGCCCATACAGGCGAGCGCGAGCCCGCGAATCTGGGTGTTTCCCGCTGCTGCGTAGCACAGGTTAAACGCCACCTCGTTTCGACTCGCGTTGATGGCCAGCCGTCCTTCTTCAATCTTCCCGAGTGCCGCTGCCCGATCGATAAAGGGTGGCATCGTCAGACTGCCCAGCTTCCTTGGACCGTCACCGTCCTCGCGGTCCTTCTTCGGTGGGTTTACCTTGCCTGGGTTTGAGTCTGCCACTTGCTGAGTCTTTCCCATCGCGCCTGCATCAGGAGGGCTCAGCGGTGGATTTTGCGGCAGCACTTTGGCCCCGGCATCGACGACGTTGGTTGGCTGGACCTTGACGGACCCACCGTCGGACTGTGGCTTCGGCGGCGGCTGCGTCAGCACCCAGTACATCGTGCCGAGTAGGCCGATCAGACCGCCTGCGAGAGCGATTCCTCCAATGAGAACCGTGCGTTTGCCACCCGGCTCTGGTTTCGCTGTGGCCAGATCGGTCGCCGACTTGCTCGGTGGTGGACGACTAGGCACCTGCAGGATCCCGGCTTGGATGTCCGCCAGGATCTTTTGCATCTTCGTCGCCGCATCCGTCATCGTCTGCGGGCGGGCGTCGACGGGCCTTGCCAGCATCCGCATGACGAGTTGCCCCATCGCCGGTGGTACATCAGGGCGAAGGCTTGAAATCTCGACGGGATCCTCGGTCGCCTTGCGAATGAGGATGTCCATCATGTTCTCACCTGCAATCGGTGCCTTGCCGGTGAGCATCTCGTACATGATCGCGCCCAGAGAGTAGACATCGCTGCGCGCATCGGCACCCTTGCCGGCGGCTTGCTCGGGTGCCATGTACTCGGGCGTGCCCATTGCCATGCCCGGCGTCGTCAATTTCTGCTCTTTTGAGTCCTCTAACGACTTGGCGATTCCGAAGTCGAGCACCTTGACGAAGTCCTTGGTTCCGTCGCGGTGGATGAGGAAGATGTTCTCGGGCTTTAGATCGCGATGGATGATGTTGCTTTGGTGGGCCGTGGCGAGTGCCTGTGCCACCTGCGTTCCAATCGCCAGCGCATCGGTCACTGGGAGCCGCTTGTCTCGCTGAAGCCGCTGCGCAAGGTCGATACCCTCGAGCAACTCCATCACAAAGTAGAACGAGCCATCAACGGTGGTACCGCTGTCGGTGACCTCGATGATGTTGGGGTGTCCGATGCGTGAGGCGGCCCGAGCCTCCATGCGGAAGCGGGCAACTACCTCGGGCGTTCGCGAGTAGACCGGGTGGAGGATCTTGATCGCGACTTTTCGGCCAATCTCGGTGTGTTCGGCCTCGAACACTCGGCCCATCCCGCCTTCGCCGATCTTGCGCAGAATCTTCCAGCGCTCGATGACGGTGCCGAGCATCTTCCCGGTGTCGTACGCCGAGAGATTCTCCATCACCTGGCTCGGGATTTCCCCTTCGCGCAGCTTGCCCTTGTCACCGGGCGTCGCTGTTTCGATCTCTTTGAGAATATCCGCCCGTCGCTGCGCCTTCTGTTCTGCCGCCTCGCGTTCGTCCTGCGTCTGTTTCTGAATCGCTTGCAGCCGCTCGTGGACGTTTTCGACTAGATCTTGCCTCTGCCGTCGTTCCCGCTCGATGTCCTCATCGAACAGATCGGACATAAAGGCCTTGACCCGCTCGGAGTCCGTCGCTACGTAGTCGCGGTTCGATGCCAAAAACGCCGTCAGATCGGCGCGAAACTGCTCTCCAGTCGCATAGCGTTCGTCTGTGCTTTTGGCCAGAGCCTTGAGCACAATCCTATCGAGTGCTGCTGGAACACGGGGGGCCCGTAGCGACGGTGGATCAATCTGTGGACTGCGAACCCGATCGATCAGCTCATGACCCTCGCCACCTTGCTGAGGGAAGAGCTGTCGCCCGGTCAGAAGCTCCCACAGAATGATGCCCGCTGCGTAGATGTCGGTGCGACCATCGATGAGTTCGCCGCGTGCCTGCTCCGGCGACATGTACGACACCTTGCCGTAAATGATGCCCGCCGCAGTTTTTTCCAGTTTCAGCGTCGAGCTGGCCAGTCCAAAGTCGGTCAGCTTGACCTCGCCATTGAAACTGACGAGCACGTTCGGCGGCGAGACATCGCGGTGAACCAGCTTGATGTTGCCGAAGTTGTGCGCGTAATGAAGACCACGCGCTAGCTCGCGAGCGATGTGAACTGCCACGTCGACGGGGAAGGCAATGCCCTTTTTGGCGCAGCGATTCCACACTGCCCGCAGGTCTTTGCCGTCGATGTAGTCCATCGCCAAATAGAGCTCGGACTCGACCATGCCCGCATCGAAGACCGGCACCAAGTTGCCATGTGACAGCCGGACGACGACTTTGGCCTCATCCCGGAATCGATTGACGTACTCAGGATCGGCCAAGTGCGGCAGCACGGTCTTGATGACGCACAGCCGCTCCATTCCGCGATCACCGACGCAGGATAGATATAGTGCGCCCATGCCACCCTGAGCGAGCGGTGAGAGCAGAGTGTACCGACCGAACGGTCGCGGGAACTTATCGGCCACAGTCGTTACTTCATCCTATCACATGGAGCGCGGCTGCTCTCGACCTGTGGCTTTGCCTATCGTCGCGAATCTTCGACAGGATTTGTCCGACATACGGATCTTGTCCGAATCTCGGACGCTGGGTGTGAGTGACAGCGGGGTTCTTCCGTCGCTAAGAGTCAAAGAGTGGTTCGGCATGCCACCTGCAATCGCTGCCTGGACATGAACGGATTGGTTATCGCAAAACAGCTTCTTGCCGCGTTGGACGGCCTCATTGACCAGGTTGCTGACGACGCCGTGCTCAGAGAAGGACTCGGCCGGGAACGTGTGCGCTTGGTCGCATGTATCGAGCATCAACTGGGTGAACAGATCGGTGAACCCTTTTTTCCATCAGCCGCGATGGAAATGAGACGACCTATCAGCCGTCGGCAGTTGCTTGAGCGGGGATCACAACGTCAGCGACGAAGCTCTGTGCGAATGAGCTGCTATCGAGCGCTGGCGTTCGGGATGCTCCCGAGTCAGCGCTTTGACGCGCTGATGCTGCTATCCCGACGGGCGTTGTGCCGCAAATCTCACAGCGGTTCTTCATCGGAAACACCGACATCCTCTTCGCTGGGATCGTCTGCTGGCGATAACGTCGGGCCTGGTGGAGCCGACGGCGAAGGGTCTGCGCCACTACGGATGAATTTCAGTAACACCTCGACGATTTGCGCCTGAAGTTGCCGGACCTGCGGGAGCCGTTTGGGTCGGAATCCCTCGACGAAGATCGTAAAAACCAGGACTCCCGGATGTGAGCCGACATAGCCAGACAGCACCGACACGCCGTTCAGCGTGCCGGTCTTGCCACGGACCAAGCCATGACTTTGCCCTCGGAAGCGATAATGAATCGTACCGTCGATGCCACCAACCGCCAGCGACTGCATGAACTCTGGACCGAGTTCGAGGCTGTGATAGAGCCGCAGCAGCAGCTTGCCGACGTCGCTCGGGCGGACTCGATTTTCGTACGTCAGCCCCGAGCCGTTGATGAGGTGAAGACGCTCAGGCTGGAAGCCAAGCGGGACCAGCCATTCGCTTACTGCACGGGCCCCTTTTTCCAAGCTCTGCGGCAACCCGAAGCGAACTGCCCCGAGCGTTTTCCACACCACGTCAGCCACGAAGTTGTTGCTGTCTTTGTTGACCACTCGGCAGATCTCCGACAGCGGCTGCGAGCGATGGTCGGCGACGACATGCAGCGGTCCCGGCGGGGCCGAGCCAATTCGAATCTTACCGCTATGGCGGATGCCGGTGTCTCTAAGCACCGTCGCCAGCGTCGTAACGATCCAGTCACGTGCGTCAGGCACCCGCTTTTTTACCGAAGCCGAGCCGCGTTTGGCACCGATGCGGCCTCGGACCTCGACGACAAGATGATCGTCCTTCCGGTGCGGAGATACGACCAGCTTACTTTTCTTGCCAGCGACGGTTTTGACCGAGCTGTGCAGGACAAAGTACGGCGACGAGGGCTCGAGTGTGACACGAGCATTGTGGCCGACGCTGCTCGCCATCACCCGAATCCGGTAGGTATCGCGGTTGAGCATCAGTGCGCCACCGCCATGAGTCGGTGCGGGAACTCCTCGTTCCAAGTCGCTGTCTTCGCGGAACTGCCCATCGAGGACAATGTCTCCGTCGATCTGCTGGATGCCTCGGCGCGACAGGTCTCGGATCAGATCGGCCAGGTCGGAAGGCTGAAGAGAGGGATCACCGCTGCCCTGAAGAAAGAGATCCCCATGGATCACTTCGGCCGCCGACTGATCGGTCTTTACGGGGGCCCACAGGGTTGTGCGGAAACGAAAATCAGCCCCCAGCACCGACAACGCGGCAGCCGTCGTGAAGATCTTGGTGTTCGACGCTGGATTGAAGGGCGATTCAGAGTTGAGGGCGAAGACCTCTTCACCGCTGTGCGCATCATGAACGGTCATGCCGACGCGCAGCTTGCCGAGCAGGGTGCCGTGGGTCAGATCACGGAGCTTGCTGCGCAGTGTCTCCGTTCGTGGCGAGCTGCCACTTACAGAGAGCGGCTCAGCCGGAGCTACGACTGCTGGCAACTCAGGCTGACTGCGGGCAATGGCTGGGCTCGGCACCACCACACTGGAGAGCACTGGCACCCAGAGCAGAGATGTCCAGCGCAGTCGTTGTCGCAGACCCCTACCCATCGTTTCTATACCGCTAGCTTCTGCTCCAAATCCAAGGACGAGAACTTGTTTGTCTCGTTACTGAAATCCAAAAACAAAAGGTACGCCGCTACCTCGCGGTGGTCAAAGCTCGGGTGGGCGAGCAAGAGCTTCCCGGCGGCTATCAGCTTCTCCTCCGGGGCATCCTTCATAAAATCGGCGTCGGTTAGCCCCTTCTGGTGGGGAACGTCGATGGCATCTAGGAATGCGATCAAGAAATCGCTCTTGGTCTGTCGTAGCCACTCGAACATCATGACCTTGCACGACGGCTTTCCGGCAACCACCGTCGACCACAATCGCTTGGCCCAGTCTTCGTTGCGTTTCTTCAGGCTGGTTTGGTCGGCTTGTCGCGTCGCCGCAAGACCGACTTCCATCAAGGATGCCTTCATCGCAGCGCTGTTTAGCGACAGAAAAATCTCTTTGAACTTGGCCTCGCCAAGACGCTTGCAGATTTCGTGGGGTGCTAGGCTCACGGGGATCTCCTCTAAAGGCTGCGTACTTCCTGTGGTTTGCCCGACGGCGAGGGAAGTTACAGCTTGGGCGTTTATCGCCTCATATCCGCTCGTCGTCAAGGGGACTAGGGCAGGGCGGACGGGGGCAGTGCTCGGCTGCTGGCTACTTGGCTGCGTCGCTTGTCGGTTTCATTTCTGCACCGATCGGCGGATTCGGTCGAGACGGGCCGTCTTTGGCGCAGCGAAAACCAATGTCCCCATCTCGGTAATCGAGAGGCAGGGCCAACCGATCAGCGGCTCGTGGCAGCCCGAAAATCGAACAGCAGCCCCCGCCTCGCAAGACCCGCAGCTTGTCGGTCACGGTGCCGCGCACCACGCCGACCTCCGTTCGTCGGTAGGCATCGTGCTGATAGGTGTCTTGGGTCCATTCCCAGACGTTGCCAGCCATATCGAGCACACCGTACGGCGACGCACCCGCTGGATACGAGCCGACCGCTATCGGCTTTCCCGGCGCACCTTCTTCGGCGCAACGACCATCCATCGAGAACTTGCCGAAGTTGCCTCGTTGACAGCTAAAGTCGTTGCCCCACGGATACCGTCTCCCATCGGTACCTCTGGCTGCCTTTTCCCACTCGGTTTCGCTTGGCAGTCGCTTCCCAGCCCAATGACAGTAGGCGGTCGCCTCTTGCCAGCTCACACCGGTCACCGGCAGCGTCCGATTGGTGGTGTCCAGTGGTTGAACCAGGGCGCGGCAGGCCTTTGCCTTCACGCATGCTGCGTAGTGTTCAACGGTGACTTCGGTAAGGTCGATCGCAAAGGCGGCGAGGGAGACCCGCTGCACTGGTTTTTCGTCGGGATCGCCCGCGTCGTCGCCGCGTACAAACACACCCGCCGGGATGTTGACCATCGTGGTCGCCACGGGCAGCCCGATAGGAGTCAGCGCTTGCAGGATCAGCAAAGTCAGCCACGGCATCATGGAGCCTTTCGTAGCGCACCGCCCCTCGGTCGCCCAAGCCTTTTCGTGCGGAGGCTCGTCACTGCATGAATCGCGCCGCGTTTCTGAAACGGCCAGAGTCAGCTCGTCCCCGTGAGCGGCTGATGTTTCTGGGTCCAGAGCAGCTTAGCGATGAAGAACTATTGGCGCTGGTGCTGGGCTCTGGGGCTGCGACGCCGATCGCACGACGTTTGCTAGATGAAACAGGTGGGGCCCAAGGTCTTCGCCGAGCGGGTCATCAAGCGCTCTGTGCGCTAGCTGGGGTAGGTCCAGCCAAGGCCTGTCAGATCAAGGCTGCGCTGGAGCTTGGTCGACGGGCACTTGCCCTGGAACCACTGCTTGGGCTTCAGGTTCGCGCACCCGCGGATGTCGCAAGTGTCCTCAGCGCCGAACTAGGCCAGGCCGAACAAGAGGCGGTTCACGTCTTTGGTCTCGATGCTCGTCATCGGATTCGCTGTCGTCACATTGCTGCGGTAGGGCAGGTCGATCGTGTAATCGTCAGCTTGGCAGACGTTTTTCGACCGTTGATCCGCGAGGGAATGGCGGCGGTCATCGTTGCCCACAATCATCCAAGCGGCGACAGCAGCCCCAGTGAGGAAGATCAGCGACTGACGCTCAGGTTGGCCCAGACGGCGACCTTGCTGAGCATTCCACTGCTGGACCACGTCATCGTGTCGCGTTCGGGCTACTACAGCTTTGCGGACCATGGACTGCTCAGCTCGCCGCTCGCGCTGCCCAGGGTGTGAACATACGACGCTGAATCGGAGCACGGCGAAAACGAACGCTTGAAAACGGAATCGGCTTCCGCATAAGGTGCGCCCTCGTGAATCCCCTGGTCATCGGTGTTGCGGGTGGAACCGGCTCTGGTAAGTCCACCGTGGCGGCTAAGATCGTCGAGGGTCTTCCCTCGGGAAGCGTTGTAACCCTCGATCACGATAGCTATTACCGCGATCGCTCGGATCTGACGCAGGCGATGGCGGAGCAGCTCAACTACGACCATCCGGACTCGCTGGAGACGGACTTGCTCGTACAGCAGCTTCGTCGGCTCAAGCAGGGACAGGCGATCGACATGCCGCAGTACGACTTCAAGACCCACTCACGGCTGAAGACTCGGCGACGGGTCGAGGCTGCGCCGGTCATTGTCGTCGAAGGCATCTTGCTATTCGTCGAGTCCGATCTGCGGGCGCTGCTCGATATCAAGCTCTTCGTCGACACGGACGCTGACATTCGGATCCTGCGGCGGATTCGTCGCGATCTAGAGCAGCGCGGTCGCACGTTCCAGTCGATTCGCGAGCAGTACTACAAGACGGTGCGACCGATGCACCTGCAGTTCGTCGAGCCGTCGAAGCGCTGGGCCGATCTGATCATTCCTGAAGGCGGCGAAAACCGCGTGGCGCTCGATATGGTGATTGGACGGATGCGGCACTATCTGTCGGACACGCTGCGAACGCCTGGGGGTACTGACGAGCGAGAGCCCCGCGTCGCTCACTGCTAATGGTTGAAGGGTGGCCGCGCCCCTAGGCGTAGTTGGCGAGTAGTGCCGCTCGCAGAGGGTGACAGGTGGCGGCAGTGGCGCGGCGTAGCTCAGCGTGATCGAGGGCCACGCGCTGGAGGGTCACCGAGACATTGCCGTCCCTGGCTTCGATGATCGCGTATTCGGCGTGAGCAAGAACCCGTGGTGCTTGCCCGAAGGCAAACTCGTGGAACGGCATCCCAACGCTACCTGGGTTTACGAGCAGGGTGCCCCGATGCTGCCGGACCATCTGTAAGTGGGTGTGACCTCCGGCCATCACCGTCGAACGTCGCAGCCCGAGCATCGCTTCGAGTTCTTCCACCGGGGTGGTCGAGAGTAGGTTTTCCATGTGGGAGCGGGGCGATCCGTGAAACAGAATCAACTGAGTCTGCGGGTCAAGCTGGATGTCCATTCCTGTTCGGAATGTACGAATGAACTCCATGTCTTGTGTTGATAACTGATCGCGGCACCAATCAACCGCTTGTTTGATAATCGGGGCCTCGGTGTAGCTCTCGATGAGCTGGCGATCGAGCAGGAATTCGTCGTGATTCCCGAGGATGCACGGGCAGTTTTCATGCTGAAGGATGTGGAGTACTTCCCGCGGATGCGGCCCGAGCGTTGCGACATCGCCTAGGCAGATGGTGGTATCGACGCCCTCGGCTTTGATATGGCGGAACACGGCCCGCAGTGCCACTTCGTTCGCATGGAGATCAGAGATGAGTGCGACTCGCACGGGCGGCTCCTTTGGCTTAGGTTGGGGGCTGTTCCACCAGGGGACGGGGCGCTCCGGGGGCACGCAGGTCCGCAACCTTCGCTGATGATGCGCTTTTTTCGATGGTCAATATGGCATCCGCAAGCTGCGCTGCGCTGAGCAGCATCTCGGGCGTACAGATTCGCGGAGAATAGTAGGCCGTTTCGACCAGCTCGGTCAGCGTCGCGAGTTTTTGCTGACTCGGTTCGGCCAGTGCGTGTGGCTGGCCTGGAGCCATGCGCTCGAACAGCTCACGCGGGGTCTGCGTCACCACCGCTTCACCGAGGATTCTTTCCGCCACCCGTCGCCATTCTGCGAGTAGCCGTGCTCGCAGCGGCTCGATGCGGACGGCTACCTGACGGTACTCACCCCGATGTGGCACCGTCGCCAAGAACTGCTGCGACAGGTATCCAGGGGCCGAGATCCGAAGCTGATAGCGCCCGGCGGCAAGTTGCGGGGTCGCAAAGGCTCCGTTTGGTCCGACCGTGATGGTGTGATGTGGCTCGTTTCCTTCACTCCCATCGGCGAACACCGCAATCGTCGAGGCGACCGGTACGCCAAAGGTGGCATCGACCACGTGGCCGTCGATCGTGAACTCGACGGCCCGGCGCAGGCTGGACAGTCGCCTTTGCTGCGTCAGCCGCACCCCAGGTTCACCGAGCCGTAGCTCGATCGACGAGTGCGAGGCCGATTCAGGCACCAGCACCACTTCGGGCTGAGCGTGACGGAGCCTAAACGCTTGCCGCAGCTCGCGGAGCCAAACCCACAGCCGCTTTCCGAGTGCATACCCGAGCAAAAGCGAACCAGTGACGAGGAGCGGCAGCAGAAAATACAGCGCCGAGATCGGCTCGGGCGGCAGCACCTGTACTGCTAGCTCGGGTGAACGGCCCGGCAGAATGTGACTTTGGCGTGGGAACACATGCGCCGACAACAGAGTCGCTCCGGCCGGCAACATCAGCTTCGGGACGATCAGTTCAAACCGACCCTGCGCGTCGGTCTGGGCATGCCCCAGGTTGCGCTTGGCGGTCGACCCTTCCACCACCGGACCGCTCTCATCACCGAGCGCTTCTAGTTCGACCAGCTCACCGGGCAGCGGCCCTTCCTCATCTCGAACCACCCCGAAGGCGGTCAGCCGATTGCCTTGTGGAATCTCATGGGCGGTGCTGCCAGAGACGATCTGGAGCGTCACCATCGCCTGACTTTGCAGCAGCAGCTCGTGGCGCGCTTCCGACTTCCCAAACAAGCGATCCCCGGCAAATTCCGCCAGCAGCGTCAGTCGATCGCCAGCCTTGCCGAGCCCACGAGCCGCAAACCGCCGCTCCCCGTAGCCTTGGCTGAGCGTGATTTGTTCGCGACGCTGGCCCAGGCTCAGCGTGACCAGGCCGGTGATGGGCGCGCCTTCACTCGACAGCGCCAGCCGCAGCGGCAGCTCATCCGATAACCCCACTCGGGGCGGTGCCAAGATCCGCACCTGGGTAGGCTGTCGGCCAACGTCGATGGCAAAGACCCCGCGTGCGGCGTCGCGCAGCTCATCGCCGCGAAAGGTAGCTACGACGGTATAGGTCTCTGGAGGCACGCCGTCGTGCTCGAACGTCACTACGCCATCGTCCCCGGTTCGTCGATCACCGAAGTAGATCGTCTCGCTGCCGCCTCGTAGCTCGACCGACACCAGCCGGTCGACAAACGCCCGATCCTCGCTCGAATCGGAGTCGCTGGCCGAGAGGCCGTCCGATAACTGCAGCATGAGGGTGAGGTGAAACGTGCTTTTGCCATCCGGGCGGCGGTTTACCTCACGCAGTCGAAGTTGGCTTTTGCCGCGTACCTTCAGCACAATCGCGTCGTCGGCCACCGCTGACCGGGGGAGCGCGGTGAGCATGGACACAGCGAGCACGGGGATCGCGCATCGCCAAATCCATCGTGCCGAAAGCCGCATTCTTGCAAGTATACGCAACCCGCTTGCCCACGTCGCTGTGGCTTTCCCGTGAGGGCTTCCGCTGTGGAGCTGCGGGTGACCCTGGTACAGTTTGGTTCCTAGATGTCGCAAAGTCGGGCCGCTGGGGATGACACACTTCTCCCTCCACTACAGCAAGTTACGGGTGAAAAACGGAAGCTAGCTGCCGATGAGCTGCCTCGGGGGGCCTCGATTGGTCGCTACCTGATCATCGAGCGTCTCGGCAGTGGCGGAATGGGCGTGGTCTACTCCGCGTACGACCCCGACTTGAACCGCAAGGTCGCCATCAAGCTGCTGCGCAGCCAGCCGGGGGCGATGGCGTCACAGGGGAGGGCGCGGCTGCTCCGCGAGGCGCAGTCGATGGCACGGCTGTCTCATCCTCACGTCGTCGCGGTGTTCGATGTGGGGGTCGCGTTCGATCAGGTCTTCGTCGCGATGGAGTTTGTCGAAGGCGTAACGCTCGGGGAGTGGCTCGGCAAGGCGCATTCCGCCGAGGACATCCTGCGAGTCTTTGTCGAGGCTGGCCAAGGACTTGCCGCCGCCCATGCCGCCGGGATCATCCATCGCGATTTTAAGCCTGACAACGTGATGATTGGCCGCGACGGGCGGGCGCGGGTGATGGACTTTGGGGTGGCCCGTGATGTCGGCAAGCCGATCTCGGACCCGGGAGTTGGTTCCGGCACCGAGGCGCTGTCTTCGCCGGAGCGAGCGGCGGTCGAGCTGGACCACACCCTGCCCGATCAGTCGTCGCGAGGGCTGGCGGCGCTGGCGGTCAGCTCGCCGCTGACGCAAGAAGGCGCGCTGATGGGGACGCCGCGCTACATGTCGCCGGAGCAGTTTCGGGGCATGCCGAGCGATGCGCGCAGTGATCAGTTCAGTTTCTGCGTCGCCCTCTACGAGGCGCTGTGTGGCAAGCCACCGTTTGCGGGTGACAACCTGGGCGAGCTGGCGATGCAGGTCTTCCAGGGTCACGTCCGGTCCTTTCCATCGGAAAAGAAAGTTCCCAAGTGGCTGCGCTTGGTGCTGCTACGCGGACTCAAGGTCCGGGCGCAAGAGCGGTATCCATCGCTGCAGGAGCTGCTGGATGATCTGTCTCCGGAGCGGCGGCGAAGGCGACGACTGCTGCTGCTGGCGGTGACGACGGGGGCGGCGATGCTGCTCGGGGGTCTGATCGGCGGAGGCGTCTATCGGGGACAGCAGGCGCTGCGGGCTCAGCGCTGTTCGGCGGTCGAGGCGCAGCTTGATCCGGTGTTCGGCACGGCTGCCAAAGCCAAAGCGCACGATGGTCTGCAAAAGACGGGGCGGCCTTATGCCGACGATGTCTGGAAGCGGGTCGAGGGCAACGTGACGCGCTACCTGGGCGAATGGCAGGCGATGCGGCGCGATACCTGTCAGGCGACGTTCGTTGGCGGCTCGCAGACTCCCGAGCTACATGCGCGGCGGCTGCGCTGCCTGGACGGCAAGCTGCAAGAAGTGGCGGCGTTTATGACGCTGCTTGAGCAGGCCGATGAGCAGGTACTCGACAGCGCCGTCGAGCAGAGCAGCGATTTGGCACTGCTGGAGCCGTGCGCCGATCCCCACTTTTTGCAGCAGCTCGTTAGTGAGCAGGCGGCAGAGCGGTTGCGGGTCGATGTGCTCAGTCGGGAGCTGTCGGAGGCGCGGCTGCTCCACAACAGCGGACGAATTCAGGTCGCCAAAGAGCGAGCGAGGCAGGTGCTTTCGTCCGCCCAGCAGCTTGGCAGCTTGCCGGTGCAGGCGCGGGCCGAGCGAGAGCTGTCACTTATCGAAAGTGCAAGCGGCGACACGCTGGCCGCCTATCGCGAGGCAGTGGCCGCCGCAGCGCTCGGGATTCGCGGTGGCGACTTTCTGACCGCAGCGGCGGCGTTTACCGACCTAATGTACCTGTCGCACGTCACCCAGCAGACCGGGATGGTCGAACGCTGGCAGGTGTTTGCGCAGGCGACGCTGGCACGGGTCATGGGCAGCGTGCAGGCCAAGGCGCGCATCCAGGCCTCGATTGACTTGTACCTCTGTCAGCAGTCCTCGGTGGCGCGCAAGTGGCAGCAAGCCGATGAGCAGTGCAACGCGGCGCTGCGGGAAAGCGAGCGGCTGTTCGGGGCCGAGGCGACCCAGGTGGCAACCGTGCTCAACAGCCTGGCGCTGCTCAACCGGCGGCAGGATCGCTTTCCCGAGGCCGAGTCGCTCTATCGGCGGGCGCTCACCATCAGCGAGGCCCACCTGGGCAGCGAACATCCGCGGGTGCTGCCGATCCACGAAAACCTTGGCTACCTGCTCGAAGTCATGGGCAAGTACGACGAGGCCGAGGTCGAGTTTCGGCAGGCGCTGCGAATCGGCGAGCGAGCGTTTGGCCCGGAGCATCCCAAGCTGTACGGCACGCTGCGGTACCTGGTACAGCTCTCGCTGCGACGAAACCAGCCGGAGCGAGCCATCCCGCTGGCGGAGCGGGCGGCGGCGATCTTTAAGGGAACGCCACGGGCGGTGACCGGCAAGATGCTGCTGGGCAACGTGCTCCAGCGGGCCGGTCGCTATGCCGAGGCGCTCCAGCTTCACCAAGAGGCGCTCGATCAATGTACCGGCAAGGTCTGCGGGGTCGAGATGCCTTCGCGGCTGGGTGCGGTGGCCGATGACCTGCGGGGGCTGTCCCGGGACCGCCAGGCGCTGCCGCTGCTCGAACAGGCGCTGCGGCTGCTGCCTCCATCGGCGGAGCCGGAGACCCGCGCCCGCATCCAGTTTTCGCTCGCCCAGGCGCTGTGGACCATCGATGGCAACAAGAGTCGCGAGCGAGTTTCCGACCTGACCGAGCGAGCCCGCAAGCAGTACCTGGAACTGGGCCGTCAGCACCTCCCCGCCGCCGATGAAGTCGTCGCCTGGCAAAAGCGCAACAAGCTAGAGCCCGACGTCCTTCCAGGGCCTGCCCAGGCCGCGCCGTAATCGCTGCTGCGACCGGGGCCGCTTTGCAGCCGGTTCGTCCAAGCAGCTTGGCGGCCACCGCAGGGTATGCTCGGCCATGCCAGAATGGGTGCGCGGCGTGGGTCGCAGCCATTCAACCTCCAGAATGGCTGCGCGGGTGGGTTCGGCGCAGGGTGTTTGGGCCAGAACGGGTGCGCCGCTGGGCCGCTCGCAGGGGTTCGGTAGCGAAAGAATGGGTGCGCCGCCGTGGCTAGCTGCGGTCGCTGTGGCTGTAGCGAGGCGCGCCGTAGCGGCTGGGGCTCGGCTGGTCGGGGGCGGCGGGCTCGATGAGGTAGCAGACGCGGACGAGCGGGTCGTGGAAGTCACGCGGCAGGGTCTTGTCGCTGATGTCGCGAATGTCGAGGTCGGGGAAGTCCTCGGGGTGGAGCGCAAAGCCGCGCCGGTTGCTGCTGAAGAGCAGCGTGCCGCCCGGTGCCAAAAATCGCATCGTTCCCCGCAGCAGCCACTCGTGATCGCGCTTTAGGTCGAACGTGCCGTGCATCCGCTTGCTGTTCGAAAACGTCGGCGGGTCGAGGATGATCAGGTCAAACTGCCCGCGTACCTCTGGCACCGACAGCGGATCGCGCAGCATCGCCAGCACATCGGCCCGGACCTGCTTGTGCGAGTGCAGGTTCAGCCCGTTTAGCTGCAAGTTGCGCACGGCCCATGCCAGATAGGTCGCCGACAGGTCCACCGTCACAGTGGACAGCGCCCCACCCTTGGCCGCATAGACCGAAAAGCTGCCGGTGTAGCCAAACAGGTTGAGCACCCGCCGTCCCGCCGATAGCTTCTGCACCAGGGCTCGGGTGTCGCGATGATCGAGAAACAGCCCGGTGTCGAGGTAGTCGCTCAGGTTCACCAAAAAGCGGTGGCCGTTTTCGCGGATCACCAGCTCGGCCTGCTGGTCATCGAGCCGTTCGTACTGCGCGGTGCCGCGCTGCCGCCGCCGTTCTTTGACAAAGATGCGGTCGCCCGGCACCCCGGTGAGCGTTGACAGCGTCTGTAGCAGGTCTTGCAAGTAGGCGTCTTGCTCGGCCTGCTCGTCCTCGGTCATCTCGCCCGAGTAGACGTAGGGATAGACCACCAGCACCGAATCGTAGCGGTCGACGACCAGCCGCACCTCCGGGATGTCGCGGTCATACAGTCGATACGCCTCGATCCCCCGCTGCGCCGCCCACGGCATAAGCCGCTTCAGGTTCTTGCGCAGCCGATTGCCAAACATCTCCACCTTGGGATTCATCGCCGGATTCATTGGGCGAACCATAACCGACCCTGCGGCCGTGATCTCGCGAATGCCACGGGGCATGATTTTTTGTCTGCGGGTGCGATCGGCCCCACCTGGGTGGCCCATCACCTCTGTGGGGGGCCTTGCGGCTGCCGCTGGAGGAAGCCGGCCTGCGCGGGCGTGATATGGATGCCGGTCATGGGTGCGTTGAGTGAAGCGAAGCTGGATGAGCTTTTGCAAGCCGGGTGTCCCACCTGCGGGGCCAGTCGACTTGTGTTTGGGGCGTATCTCGACGGTCGCTTGCCGATCATGGGGGGCGAGCCGGTCGGCAAGCTGACCTGGTGTTACGACGGTGAAAAGTTCGTCGATGGCGTCTACGAGATACGCTGCGCGTCTTGCAAACAGCAGCTCTTTGCCGCCGACCTGTGCCCTCGCTGTGACCGCCCAGGGAATCTGGCGAAGGCGCTGGAATCCGAAAATACCTTTCCGTTGCTCAAGGAATGTCCGAGCTGTCAGGGCGAGGAGCTGCGCTATCTCACGATGGTGCCCGCAACGGTGATCTATGAACGGAAGCGTGCCGCTCCGCCGCGTACCGATGTGGATCCCTACGATCCCGGATTCCACGGTTTCCGCGTCGATTGTCGGGATTGCGCAACGGTGGCCGAGTGCCAGGATCGCTGTCCGCTGTGTGGCGCGGAAGGACCGTTGCGACAGCGACCGGGGTAGGGTGCTACAGACTCACCAGCCCAAGTCCCGGTCGCGACGTCAGCATGATCTTGCCGCGCTGGACGCTGATCGATGCCATCGGGTCGTTGGCTATCAGCAAAAAGCCGTCGAGGTCCGCATAGTCGACAAGCGGCGATAGATGGGCTGCTGCCGCAATCGAAACCGACGAAGAGATCATGCAACCGAGCATCACCTTGAGCCCGTGTGCCCGCGCAATCGCGATCATCTTGTGCGCCTCGAAGATCCCACCGCATTTGTCGAGCTTGATGTTGACGCCATGACACGTCTCCGCGATGCGCGGAATGTCACTTGGGCGCAGGCACGACTCATCGGCAAAGATCGGCAGCGGCGAGCGCGTCTTCAGCCATTTGGCCTCGGCGAGCTGCTCGGCTGGGAGCGGCTGCTCGACCAGCTCGACCCCCTGTTTGGCCAGCCATTCCAGCTTGCGCAGCGCCACTTCCTTGCTCTTCCAGCCTTCGTTGGCATCGACCCGCAGCGGCTTGCTGGTGACCTGCCGGACTGCCGCTATCGTCGCCTCATCGTTGTCCAGTCCCACTTTGACCTTGAGCACCGGAAAGTCGGCGGCCTCTGCGACCTTTTGCCGGGTCATCTCTGGCGTGTCGATCCCAATCGACATCGTGGTCACCGGCGTCGTGCTCGGATCGAGCCCGAAGTAGCGATACAGCGGTATCTGAAGCCGTTGCCCCATCCAGTCGGCAATCGCCCCCGAGATCGCCGCTTTGGCCGCCCATTCCCCCGGCAGTCGCTTCCAAATCTCGGCGAGCAGCGGGACAAACCTCGTCAGGTCCGCCCGCTCCAGCAGTCCCCGCACGCTTTCGATGGCTTTGAGCGCGGACACGGCCGTCTCGTGATAGCGGGCAATCGGGGCACCCTCGCCTATTCCGGTGAAGCCGTCGCGCTCGATTCGTACCTGCACCACATCGCGGAAGCTGGAAGACGACATCACCGTCGTCCAGGTGTGGCGAAGCTGTAGCCGGACCACCCGCCCCCCGATGACTGCCGGTGCCGGGAGCAGCGGCGACACCGGCGGCGGGCTGGCATGGAGCCACGCTGGCATCGTCAGCGCCGAGCCCACAATGCCCAGCACTGTTCGGCGTTTCACTTCTCGCCTCCGCTCGCTTTGGGGGTGCCGCTCGGAATCGGACCGACTGCGCCAGGGACCGTTGCGGCCGGTGGCGTCGCGGGAGTGATGGTCAGGCCGGGCAGGCTCGGGGCAAATTGCTTGTACTCCGGCATCTGCGCAACCTTGGCCTCAAACTCCGGATATTTGCGACGGACGACCTGCTTTTGCATCTCGGCGATGGCGCTGTGGGGGATTTTCTTCGACACCATGTTGATGATGCTCGAGGGCAGGGAGCCACCGGGGTCCGCATGGACCTGATACTCAACGCGGGTCCACTTGCCACCGTTCGACGGCCACAGGAACCAGTGCCCACACAAGTGCGGCATGCGGACCACGCCTTTTTGCGGTGGCCAGGTGGCATCCTCGGTCGAGTTCATTTCGACCCGGACCATCTTGGCGCGGACATCGACGGTGGTCACGGCACGGATGACCGCGTCGCGATCGGACACCGGCCACGGCGCGCCGGTTCGGCTGTAGAAGGTCTGCTCGCGGTCGCCATTGCGAGAGATCTCGATTTGCGCCACCGCTTCCTTCATCCACTCGGTGCGCCGCTTGGTGTCATCGAGCACGGCCAGCACCGCAGGAATCGGCGCTTCGATCATGCCGGTGCCTTGAAACTCGTGGAGCGGTGAACCGGCCACGGTCCGGCGAAAGACCTCGATCCCGGCATCGTTGCGGACCATTTCCCAGGGCCCGGCGGTGCCGTGCTCAAACGCCGCTGCCGACGACAGCGACCCCACAATCGCAATTCCGAACAGCCAAGGCAACGTACGACGGTGCATGTGAAACTCCAGGTAAGCGCGGATCTAATTTAGACGGAGAAGGTGACACCCGTGCCAACGACCTTGAGTAGCTCGTCGGGGTGTTTGGGCAAGTCGGCGGTCAAGACCTCGTGGCCGGTGGCGGTGACCAGGATGTCGTCTTCGATGCGGATGCCGATGCCCTGCCAATCGGGGCCGAGCGGATCACCCGGCTGCACATACAGTCCCGGCTCGATCGTAAAGACCATCCCAGGAAGCAGCCGTTGCGGCTCACCTTCGGGGAAATAGCGACCCACATCGTGGACGTCCAGGCCAAGGAAGTGGCTCGAGCGGTGCGGGAAGAAGCGCTTGAGCGCGCCGCTTTCGATGGCACTCGCCGGATCGCCGCTGAGCAGCCCCATCGCACACAGCCCGGATGCCAGCCGGCGGGAGATCTGGGCGTGGATCTCTTCGATGGTCACAAAAGGCTTCACCATCGCAATGGCCGCCAGTTGGGTCTCGAGCACCAGGTCGTAGAGCAGGCGCTGCGGTCGGCTGAAGGCGGGCTTGCAGGAAGGGGCCGGAATCGGATAGCTGCGGGTGACATCTCCGGTAAAGCCGTCTAGCTCACAGCCCGCATCGACAAGCAGGACCTGGCCCGCGACCAGCTCATCCCGGCCATCGATGTAGTGCAAGATGGTGGCATTTTGGCCGCTGCCGATGATGCTCTGGTATCCCGGAAGGCCATTTCTGCGACGGAATCCATAGTCAACGAGCGCTTCGATTTCGTACTCCCGCTTGCCGGCCATGCAGGCGCGCATGGCCAAGGCGTGGGCTTCCACGGTGACGGCACACGAGCGACGCATGCTGAGGATGGCCGCTTCGTCCTTGACGAGCCGCAGGTCGTGGAGCGTGCGGCTGAGATCGACGATTCGGCTCGGAGCCCGGCTGCCGTTCCGCTCGTTTTTGCGCAGTCGACCGATCACGCGTCCGACGAGCTCGTCGTGCTCGGGTCGGTCGCCGATGAGGTAGTGGACCTCGGTGCAGCCGTCGAAAAGTTCCAGCAGGCGTCGCTCTAGCTCACGGATGTCAAATGCTTGGTCGGCCCCGTATAGCTCGGTGGCTCCTTCGAGCCCGGCGCGTCGCCCGTACCAAAGCTCCGCGTGCTTGTCACTTGGCCTGACCAGCAGCGTGAAGCGTCGCTCTTTGCCCGGGGTAAACACCGCCACCGTCTCGGGTTCGGACAGGTCGGTCAAAAAGAGCAGATCGGACGACTGACGGAAGCGATGGTGGTTGTCGGCATTGCGACGCTCATCACGTCCGCCAAACAGGACCGCACAAGCACCGGGCGGCAGTCGTTCCATCAGGGCCGCACGTCGAGAAGCACAAGCAGCAAGCATCGTTTGTCCTTGAGGCTACCTTACCCGCAAAGGCCGTGGCAGAACCGCTCGCGTTACTTTTGCGACAGCACCACGCCGCCCCGCGCAGGCACCGTCACCGACAGTCGCCCACCGGCTGAAGGCACCGCCAGCGTGCTTCCTGTGAGCTGATCGGTCAGCGTCGCTCCAGCGGTCCAGCCCAGCTCGCTGGGAATGGGCACCGAGGCGGTCGCGGAGTAAGACAGTCGATTGAGCACCACCAGGGCACCCTGCTGCGGCACCGCGTCGGGACGGGCATAGGCGTACAGATCCTCGCTGAGCAGTGCTGTGACCAGCTTGCCTCGTCGCAGTCCCCGGAGACTTTGCCGCGCCTTGAGCAGCCGCTGGACGCGATCGAGCTGGCTTTTTTCTCGCGGCGCGAGCTGATTGCCAAGCCGCATCATGTGGCGGTTGTCGGGATCGCCGCCTCCAAACTCACCATACTCGTCGCCGTAATACAGGAGAGGCAGCCCCGGCATCGTAAACACCGACAGCGTTCCCAGCCACTGCCGGTCATAGGGTTCATCGTCGATGGGGGGGAGCGGTAGCCGGTCCCACTTGTTGTTTGCGGTGTTTCTATCCCACATCGAGCCGGGCGTTGGGTCGCGATAGGTGGCCATCGAGACAAAGCGCGAGGTGTCGTGGCTGCCGAGGTAGTTCACCATCGTGCTGCCGTGAAACTGGTCCAGGCTGGCGTGGGTCCAGTAGTCGAGGTGTAAGAACCGCTTTTCATCGTACGCAAAGATTCGGTACGAGTTTGCGTGATACCAGACGAAGTCGAATTGTCCGTCGAGGCCCGTCGGACCCATGTAGCGCTTGATGGTGTCATACTCGCTCTGGTTCGCCGCAACGTCACCGTCGCGCCAGCCCATGGCCGTTTCACCGAGCAGGTAGTAACGGGTTCCGGCCTGTTCAAACTGCTCCCGGACGCGGGCGGTCAGGTTGAAGATCGCGGCGTCCTCGACGTGCTTGACCGCATCCACGCGCAGGCCGTCGAGGTCGAAGTTGCTAAGCCACCACAGCGTGTCGTCGATAAACTGTTCCGAGGCCTCGGTCACCGTCCAGTCGATATCCGGCATGTAGGGCGCGAACAGGCACGACAGCCGCTTTTCGGTCCAGTCGCAGCCCGGTGAGCCGCAGACGCAGCCGGTGCGGAACCAGCTCTGCTTTTTCGGATCTTGGAAGTACTCGTGCTGCTCGTGGACGTGGTTTAGCACCGCGTCCATCAGCACCCGGATGCCGTGACGGTGCGCCGCCTGCACCAGCTTCTGCAGCGCTTCATCGCCGCCGATCCGACCGTCGACCTTCCTAGCTTGAACGGGCCAATATCCGTGATAGGCAGCGACGCTATACTTGCCGCTCTGATCGATGTGTGCCGTCGACGGCTGGCTGTAAAAAGGGCTTAGCCACAAAGCGCGTACACCGAGCTTGTCGAAGTAACCGCTCTCAATCTGCTGGGTGACCCCCTGGAGGTCGCCGCCGCGAAAGTTGGCTTCGGGACGAACGGCAGGCAGTGCGCCGGGATTCTTGCCGTCTCCGTCGATGAAGCGATCGGTCATGGCCATGTATAGGGGCGTGTCGGACCAGCGGAATGGCTCCGCCTCGATCCAGAACGGTAGCAGCAAGGGCTCGCTGTCTTTACCCCCCGCTGAACCGGTCAACGCAATTTGGTACTTACCGTCGGGGAGATCGCGTACAGATAGCTCGGCACTTAAGCGATCTGGGGCAACCCGCAGTTCCGCAGAGGACAGCTTGGGCAGCGGTGCCAGTGGGTCCGAGTCAGGACGGCGGATCGTCGCTCGCAGCTGGCACAACCCCGGTGATTGACTCGACGCAGGGGAGCGAACCCGGATGGTCGCTTTGATCGCGCCTTGCCCGGCCGCGTTGCGGGTGACTGTGAGTGAGCTGGAATCGACACTGAGACCGACTCGAAAGCAGTCGGTGACGCGCAGTCCGGAGTTTTCGGTGCCGCCGACATACTTGCGATAGGCGTTGCCCGTGTCGAGCTGCCAGCTTGTTCCATCCTCGACGATCTTGTAGCCGTGGAGACCGGGCCGTAGCCGTAGGTTCACGGTGTAGGCACCGCTGCCGTCTGGACCGCTTAGCGTCTCGGCGGTCGGATTCCAGCCATTCCACTCTCCAGCGATTGCGACCGAGCGGACCGAGCGACTTGGCACATAACGCACGGTCACCGGGCAAGTGGCGTCAGCGGCGGGCTCGGTGAGGG
Organism: Polyangia bacterium; assembly: GCA_044228505.1. Taxonomy (GTDB): domain Bacteria; phylum Myxococcota_A; class Polyangia; order Palsa-1104; family JAEUJZ01; genus JAEUKA01. The sequence continues at coordinate 294,190 of JBGAUT010000003.1, forward strand.
GGGCGCATGGACCTTCTCCAGGAAGCGGATCACGAAGGTCGGGGTCGTCGGTTCCCAGATCAGGGTCGTTGCCATCACCGGGGCTGCTGCAAGCGATGAGCAAGACGGCGAGGGTTGCCACAGGCCAGCGAGCGTTGCGATAAGACATGGGCGGGCTTCCTTGGCTGTACGGTTGGCGAGCGGGCCGCTATTTCAGCGGCCCTGCGGCGGGTGTCGGTGCTACTGGTGGAGGCGCAGAGGCCGTAGGTGGTTTGTTCTGCGGTGCCGCCGGTTGGCTTGGAGGATTTTGCGGCGCGTTGTTCTGCGGTGCCGCCTTCTCGGGTTGTGCATAGCCCCAGTCGCGCATGACCGTTGCGACCTCGCTTTGCGTCGATCCGCCGCCGCGTGACAGGCTGGTCGCAATCGCTCCCGGGCTGGGCTGGTCGCGCCACAGAAGGACATCGCCTCGATCGCCGAGCACCGGCGGATATGCAGCAAACAGGCGTCCCAGGATGGGGCCTGATAGTGATAGCGTCAGCAGTTCTGGGCTATCGGGCGGTCGAGCATCGGGCGGACCGTCTGCGGCTGGAGCCACTCCGGCTGACTGTACGCCATGGACCAGTAGCGGCAGACTGTAGGGTCCAAGCAGTAGCTGCTCTTTGGCCAAGGGGAGGCCATCCAGGGTGAGCTGCAGCTCCAGCTTGGCATCGGGATCGATGTGAACGTCGAGCTGGCCACCTGGCCGCAGCAGCACTTCGAGCTGACCGGGGCGAAGTGGGGTGACTTCTCCATCTCGAACGCCGGCGACCGCGAGCTGTAAATCGCTCGACATCAGCACGCCATGGAGCTGTCGACTGCTCGGGCTCGGAGCGAGCGCGAGGTGTGTGATGGGCATCTTGGCGTCGGGCAGCCGTGGCGCGTGGCGCGTGAACTGCTCCCGCATGATCTGGAGCGTCTGATCGATGAGCGGCGATCGTGGCCCAGATAACAGGTTGCGGTGCTGCTGCGGATCACTGGATAGGTCGTAGAGTTCCTCGGGAACCTGGAACAGCGCACTCGCTGCTTCGAGCGGCTTCAAACGAGGATCGCTCCGTCGCATATACAGGTGGCCCAGTGCCCGGAGCGCCCGCACGTTCTGCCCTTCGACGAAAGCAGGCCGCTCGACCGGCTCCTTATCACCTTGCATGAGCGGCACCAAGCTCTGCCCTTGCTGAAGGTTTCCACTCGGCAGCTGGGCTCGCTTTTCCCACAGCCCGAGCGACTCCAAAATCGTCGGCGCAGCATCGTAGAGACGGACCTGATTCGACACCGCCACGCCCGCCGGCAGTCGTCCCGGCATCGCGAGGATCATCGGCACCCGCAGGATTTCGTCGTAGGCAGACCAGCCGTGGTGGTAAAGCGTCGGCTGTTTGAGCGCGAGCACGAAGTGGCTGTGGTTGACGTCGAACACTTCACCGTGATCACCCACGATGACCACCATCGTTCGTTGTCCCAAACCGAGCCGTTCTACCTCGGCGAGTACTTGCGCGATCTGGGCGTCGGCATAGGCCGCTTCCGCCAAGTAGGAGCGGGCCTGGGGTTCCGATGGGGACGGCGGACCGGCGTTGGCTCGTCCGGCCATGTAGGCCGCTTGCTCCCCCGAGGTTTTGGGAAGATAGCCTGCCGGTGGGGAATACGGCCAGTGCGGTGCGTCGTAGTGAAGCTGCAAAAAAAACGACCGCTGCTGGTTTTCCGCCAGGTAGCGCAGTGCCGCCCGTGTGATCGCCGGAGAGTCGAGTACGGGGTGGCGTACGTCGGCCACTTCGTCGAAGCCGAGAGACAGCCCAATCTGGGGATATCCGAGGAGGAAGAAGTTGTTGCCGATCGCCGTGACCTTCATCCCGGAGTCTCGGAGCACCCTCGGAAGGAGCTTGCGATCGAGCGCGTAGAAGCGCTGGCGGTCGCGTTCTTTGGGAATCATGTCCTCGGCGTTTTGACCCACTGCTGACGGTAAGTCACCGCCAAGCAGCGCGAGCAGTGCGGGTCTCGTCCAGGTTGCCGCCGTAATCGCCTGATCGAAGCGTGTTCCTTTTTGCGCAAACTTTTGCACCTCAGGCATCGCTGACAGGGCATCAGCACGCAAGGTGTCGACGATGATGAGGAGCAGATTCGGGGCTGCCGCACCCATTCCGATGGCCCACAACTCTGGGTTGCCGACGATCGGCACTCCGAGTGGTACGCCTTCGCTGCGCGCACAGAGCCTGAGATCGTGCTGCGTGTTTGGAGGCTCTTTGTCTGTGCCGCTGAGCTCAATTTCGTACTTCTGCCAGCGGTTGAGCGTCGCTTGTCGCTCGGTCCAAATGCTCCGATCGTCGAGCAGCAGGGAGAGATCGACGGGCGCTTTGCCGGGGTCAGTCTTTTTCGGCAGCAAAGCCGTGTGAAAACTCAGCTTGCCGTGCGGCGGCAGCGCCATCCGAAAGCGATAGCAGCCTGGCGATGGCAAAAGCAGCGACAGCTTGGACTCATAGACGCCGCGATAGCGATTCCACACCGGATCGAAGCGCGGTGGGGCCGTCGCTTCATGGGCGGGCTCGGGATAGGTTTCGACGTTGGGCAGACCAATCGCAACTTCCAGCACCCGCAGCGCGGTGTCGCCCCGAAGGCCGCTGTAGGGACTCACTAGCTTGTAGGGCGTATCGAGGCTGGCCAGGACTGTCTGAAAGCTCGGCCCGGTGACTTCCGCAAGGCCAGCCACATCGGTGAGTCGCGCCCACAGCTTATCGCCCGGTGGTGGTGTCAGCGATGGCAGCCTGGGGGCCTCGGGCTTCGGGCGAGGCTTCACTTCACGGCCCTGATCTGTCCCAGTCAGCGTCGACGGTACCGGTGTTGTCGGACTACACGCCACAAGCCCGATCGCAAGCCACGGTACCGCCCAACGCCACGAAATAAGGGGCTGACGAAGCGACGGCACGGGCTTGGATGAATCCGACGACATGACGACGGCAAATTGTTCCACAGAATCGGGAGGCTAGCAGCGCAAAGTGGCTACATCTTGGTCAGGCCGCTGCCAAACGAGAACTCGGCAGGAGTGATGCCGCCCCCCGTTCCGTGACGGTAGATGAGCTTGAACTGGAACGACGAGAAGCTGCCGGGCAGATCCAGGTTGACCTCCCAGCGCTCGAAGTCTTGGTCGATGTCGGATTTCCAGGACAGATGGTTCGCGGTGCCGGGGCTTCCCATCGGAAGCTCCTTGGTCGTGACCCAGCCGTCGGTAGAGTAGACGAGCTTTAGCACCTTGTCGTAGTCGAGGTCTTGGACGACAAACGCGAGCGTGCCCTTGACGCCAGTCGAGTCGAAGCGAGCGGTGGTACTGGCGTAGTCCTGAGACAGGGTCTGCCAGTCACTGTCGCGCCACTGGATGGCGTAGCGCTGACCGCCGTTGTCGTCGAAGAACGTGCCCCCAGCGCCGTTTTCGTACCAGCCAGTGAACAGAAACGTGCCTCGGAAACTGTCGCTCTTCACCGGGATGTGCCACTCCTCGTAGCCATCGCCGTGCGTGGTGAAGTAGTTGCCAACGGCGGTGACTGGATCGGTCCGTCCAGCCTCTCGAAACACGACCCCGACCTTCTTCTTGGATAGATCGGCACCCACGACGGGTTTGACCCGCAACTTGATAAATACCGTCATCGAGCGGCAGCCAAAGCGGCTGTTACAGGCCGAGCCATCGCGCCAGAACTCTTTGTAGTACTGAACTTGCGAGGTGTCTCGTCGACCGCTCAGCTGTACCCAGTCGTTCTGGCCATAGGCGATGACCCCCTGCTCAATGGAATCAATCGGCGGGGTGGCAGGATCGCACGATGGAACCAAGCCAGCGACAGTAGCGATCAGAGAACCGAAGGCGAACGTGCGGGCGGTGGGCGCGGTCGCAGAGGTCAGCGCGGCTTCGATGGACTCAGAAAACGTTCGGCGGGTGTGATTGGACATGGCGGAACCTCGTGAGGCAAAGGGAGGGCGAGGCGCGGCATCTGAGCGCTGGATCTTAGCGAAACAGAGGGACGCAGCGACTGCGGGCGTTTTATAGCAGCTTGCGGTCCGGTGCGACAGAGCGATCGGGTTTCATCCAGACACCGCGTCGCGTTGGAATCGCGGTACGATAAAAATTCGCATGCGCTTACGGCTTGCCGTGGTGGAACCAACAGAGGACCCAGTCGTCGAAGCTGGGGACGCGGTTACTCGCAAGGTTGTGCTACCCGAGGACCGTGCTCATCGCCTGGAAGAGCTGACCGGTGGCTGGGACGCGCTCGGGTCAGCGGACGGGATGCGGGTCTTCGTTGCCCAGCGTGTCAAACTGGAGCTGCGGATCGGGGCCCTCGCGGTGCGACCTACGATCGAAGAGGCGACCCGGTTGAACTCGCTGCTGGCGACGGGGCTCACCGAGTCACAACAGATCCATCTCGTGTCCGACGAGCGGCTGTCGAGTCAGGTTGGCTGGCCAATCCGAGTGCTGCACGGCACGGTGGTGACTCGCTCAGGCTGGAGCGGCGGCGAGACAGAGCATCGTTTCGTGGTGAGCTATCGCTTTTTCGAGCACACCGGCGAGGCCTTGCTGCAGGTCGGCGATGAGACTCTTCTTCAGCAACACCGGGACGATCTGCTGGCGCTTTTGCGAAGTGGCTGGCCGCTGTGGACACCGTCGACCGGGGTTACGGTGTTGTGTGAGCTGTGGCAGTAGCGCAGGCCTCGCAGGCACTCATCCCTCTTCCGTCCATGCCATGCCTTTCTCTATGATTATGAAATGTTGTTCAAAACACATTTATTTGCTCTCTCCATCTTGCTGATGGCTCCTGGCTGTCTGCTCAAAGCCAACACCGTCATCGATCGCTTCGTCGGTGAATTCAAGTGTGGTCGCGATCGCGTGTCCGTCGAACGTCCGGACAAGAACCGCCCCGATTTCTACCGCGCCACCGGCTGTAACCGGCGCGCCAGCTATCAGTGCAGCGGTGACTATGGCGAGTTCTGCGAGCGCATTGGTCAGCCCGAGACGATCAATCCTGAGGGAGGCGCGCTGCCATCGGCACCGGTTGGAGATGCTCCCGCCTCGGCTCCGTTGCCGCCTAAGGATCGACCCGAGGCTGCCCCCGCTGCTCCGTAATGGAGCGTACATGTCGGCTGCACATCTTGCGGCCGCTGAGCCAATCCTCAGATGGGGGCACGCAGGATCAGGCAGACCTCTTCTTCGCTCTGCGTGAGAGCGAGTTCGGCAGCGGCTTCATGACGCAGTCGACACAGCCCGGCGATGGCGATTCCATCGATGCTGGCCCTCTCTAGGCTACGGGCGTAGGCGTCGCGGGCTTCACCCTGGCTGATTTCGGACACGATCGACAGGAGCGTCTCCCGCTGTTTGAGTGTGGCGGCGCTGGTCACGCTCACCTCGGTGAAGGTGCCAAGGAGCCGCAGATCGTAGCGAGCCCACTGCGCCGAGGCACCTTTGGCCGCAACCTCCAGAAGTTCCGCCGACGCCATCGCGACATGTTCGGCGTACTCAGGGCGCAGCGACATCCCGACGCAGAAGTCCCGTACAAAGCGTCGCAGATTGTGAACCTGCAGAAACAGCGGCACCAGCTCGACATGAACCCATGGAAGTTGGCGTGACATCGCGATGGCCCTTCCTTGCGCCTAAGCTCCAACGTACGAGGGCGAGCCGTGACGGGCTACCACGAGCGTCTGGTCGTCTTCTAGCTCCGCTGAACCCACGAAACGGGATACCTCGCCGATCAGCATTTCGCAGATCTCTTCGACGTTGCGGTTCGATCCGCGCTGGACGGTGTGACGGACTCGCTTGTCGCCGAACTGATCGCCGTTGCCATTTTGGGCCTCAATGAGTCCGTCGGTGTAGCAGATCAAGATGTCGCCGGCCTCGAAGGGCTGGGTGTTGGCGACAAACTTCGCACCATCGCTCGACCCGAGTGGCGATCCTGCGGCGACGAGCGGAATGAAGGGCTTGTTCGTTTCCCGGTGCCGGAACAAAAGTGGGAAGGCGTGCGCGCCGCTCGCGAAGGTGATTTGGCACTCCTTGATGTCGATGATCGCGGCAAAGCAGCTCATCGTCCATTTGCCGCGCATCGTGGCACCGATCGCGTGGTTGAGCCGTTGTAGCAGCAGCTCGGGTCGAAGCTTGGCACCCTGCTCTTGGTGCAGGTTTTGCGCACAGCCGTACGCCATGGCACCGACGACCGCCGAGCCGATGCCGTGACCGACCACGTCGGCCATGACCAGCATGGTGCGGTGCTCGTCGAGCGGGTAGTAGTGCCACCAGTCCCCCGACAGCTTGCTGGCACTGCGATACACTCCGCAAAGCTGCAGCGCTCCCCGCGATATTCGTCGGACATCGGGCATCAGCGTCTGCTGAACGATCTGCGCGTCCTGCAGCTCTTGGGCCATCCGAGAGGTATGCGCGGTGCCTTCGATTTGCGTTTGCTGGAGGAGTTGGGCCTGATCAGCCATCATATTGAGCCGCTCGGCAATCGCCGCGAACGCTGGCACTTCCACCGGGGTCAGTCGCGTCTCGAAATGTCCCATCGCCATCTGCTCGGCGACTTCCTGCACGATCATGGCTTGCTTTTCACGCTTGCGGTCCCCGAGCACCCACATCGCCAGCGCCACCCCGACGCCGAGGATTCCGAGTCCAATCGTCAGCCAAGTTGGCACCCGCTGCGGCTGCACCGTTGTCACCACCCGACCCAGTCCGTCTTCCATATCGGCGGTGGTGAGCACAAGGTAGAGTAGGCCGCTACTGCCAGGTTGGCCAGTCACGGGCACCGCCAGGATGACGCGCTGGTTCTGCGGCGAGGCTTCAACCTTCCGAGTAAACCCCGCCTCCACGGCCTTGCGCAGCAGTTCCTCAGCGTGTCCGGTGATCCGTTTGCCGACCTGGTTTTTTTCCGACGAGGCTACCACTGACAAATCATGGTCCACTACGCCGATCTCGACGATGTCAGGGTCACTCTGAGAAGCGCTATCAAGCTCGGCCTGAAGCTTGGACGGGTCTCCCGCCGCCATCGCTTGATTGAGCCGCTGCGCCAGCCGCTCGGCACGCTTTTCGGATCGCAAGTACACCGACTCGATCGCAACGCGCTGTGCCACCAGCTGAGCCCGACGGGCTGGACTGTCGGTCATGCTGAGCACCAGTTGCAGCAGTAGACACAGCAGTCCTCCGGAGGCGATGAGGAGCGGAATCCGTTGTTCGGACATGTCTTACTTACTCCCTTGCTGGCTCTTCGATGTGGCTGGATCGCGACGCAGGACCACCACCGTGAGATCTCGTGACGGGGTACCGACGTAATCGCTGACTACGTCGAGCAGATGATCGCGCAGCTCGGCTGCGGTGCCAGTGCGCGCAGTTTTGATAATCTCGCTAGACACTCGTTCCGGTTGAAGTCGGACGCCCTGATGGTTGTGAGCATCGGTAATGCCATCGGTTAGCAGGATGAGGGCATCACCGGCGCTGAGCTGCACCGATCGATCGCTCAGCTTTTCATCGAGCTGCATCGAAACCGCCAGTCCGGCGCGATCCACTTCCAACTTTTCCACCGAGCGCGAGCTGTCCCGGTACAGAAGCAGCAGCGGTAGGTTTCCCGAAAACGTGACTCTGCCACCACCATCGTGACGCAGCAGTAGCACCGACACCATTTGCTCGTCGTGCATCCGCTTGCGTAGGCTTTCATACAGCGCGGCCCCGACTTGGCGCAGCACGGCGGCAGGCGATGGCAATCGATCTTGGGCGGACCGCAGGCTGGCCAGCAGCAAGCTGTCGACAATCACCATCGTCAAGCCAGGCTGGACACCGCTACCTGAGATGTTGCCAACGGCGACAAAGCTCGCTCCTTCCCCTTGATAGGTCTCATAGAAGTCGCCGCCGCCTTGCTGGGCCGGAATGATGCGGGCGGCAAACTCGAAGCCACTCATCGACGGATGGAGCGGTAGTAGTTGGCCTCGCAGTTTGGCCGCAAGGGATGCTTCCCGGTCATGGGCTGCGCTGCTTTTTATCTCGGCTTGGGCCCCTCGCAGCTTGCGAATCATCTGATCCAGCCCACGTGCGATCGCGGTCAGTTCATCGTGACCGTCCAACGGCAGCTCGACGTCAAAGTTGCCTCCTGCCGCTTGTTGCATGGCCGCCAGCATTCGTCGAACTCGGCCCATCAGCGCAAATCCCAACAGCCCAGAACAAAGCAGCGCTAGCAGCACTGCACCCCGGCCTACCGCAAACAGAGTCGTTTGCACAGATCGGGAGCGATCGATGACCCCATCGAGAGATCGCAGCAAGCAGCCGTGACTACCTGAACCCGCATCGATCGACAGGCTCCGATAGCGCTGTCCACCGATGAGCTGTTCCTTCCCATCGCCGGGACGGCTTCCCAAGCAGCGAGTCTCGACGGCGATTCGGTCCTGCTCGACCTCTTTGGTCAGCTTGGCCCGCGTCACCCGACCCTCGCGGACCACTAGCCACGACAACCCTGGTCGCGGCAGCTCGGTCAACACCTCTTCGGCGAACTGAGCGGTGCGCACCGCATGGCGGACGAGCAGCGCATCGCTGCGTAGTTCGGCGTCCACCTCGCGCTCACCGGCGCGGCGAAGCGACTGCGTAAAGACCCAGCTAGTCGTGGCCACCACAGCACCCACGAGCACGGTCGAAAGCAGCGCCAACTTAATGCCCAGCCTCAAGGCTTCCCCCCCTGGGAGACCCGCGAAAACCGCAAAGATCCTACAAAGATCTCTATTTAACCACTCTTACGGATCGATCGTCTAGGAGCCTCTACTTGCTATCCTTCGGCCGGTAGACAGAGTCTCCCACTTGGCATCGTAACTTCACCGTGATTCTTGCAGTCCGAGGGCAGCCCACAGGGCCTTTTGTTCCGTGGCTGACAGGGCTGTTCCGTCCGTGCCACGCTGCCCGCAGAGCGGAATGACGGGTAGTTTGTGGGTGGCGAGGTATCCCGTCAGTTCGGCCGGGATTGGCTGGCCTTGGTTGGTCTCGGCGACGTTATAGGCGACGATGAGGCGCTTCTGAGTGAGCAGCCGCTGCCCAGCAAGGAGCTGCATCTGTGCATCGGACAGCATCAGATCGCGGAGCATTTCGCCTCGATCGAGATGTGCTTTGAGTCGCAAAAGCAGCTCGGTTTCGCCAGGCCTGGCCGCTTCCTTCTTGAGCCGATCGAGCCGCTTGTCGAGTATGGCCAGATCGCCAACCGTCATTTCTGTGGCCAGGTCGGTCAGCTCTCCGACGGGATCGGCGGCAGATCCATCGGGCGAAGGGAAGCCTCGGACCACCTGGATCAGCGCATCCATGTCGCGCATCGCCGACATCGCCGAGGAGTCGAAGCTCCGACCGGCGACTCCCGGCGGCGCAGCGACATCGACGAAGATCACTTGAGTGTGTGGCGGACGTGGTTTGAGCGGCTCTCCAATGGCCTGGTTTCGATCGGTGGGAACTTTGACCACCGCCAGATTGGTTTTGCCAAGGCCCTTGCCTGAATAACCAAGCTCGGCCTGCTGGCCTGTCAGGGCACCAAACACGGTGGTTTTGCCACTCCCGGGGAAGCCGACTAGACCGACCTTCATCTGCGCTCCTTCATCGAATCAAATATTGAACCATCCACGCAAACCCGGACGCAATGGCCACAAGCCATGACCTTGATGTATCGACTGGAATGAGATGGCGGTGAACGGAGGTAGGCGGGGGATGCCAGGGGGCGTGCGGGTGGATAACGACAGATCAGCACACGGACGGTTAGATGCCGAGGAGCTTGTCGATGTCCTTTTGGCTCATGTCCGACTTCTTCTTCGGTGGAGGTGCCGCCGGGGCTGCCTTGTCGGCTTTGTCCGCCTTCGCGGTCTTGTCGGCCTTTGGCTTGTGCGACTTCTTTTTCTTTTCCGGCTTGTCGCCTTCTTCGCTCTTGGCATCATCGCTGGCAGCCGGTTTATCGGACGCGGGTTTGGCATCTCCCGTCGGGGCTGCGGCTACGATCGGCTGAGCCGGGGTGTCCGTAGCGGGCTTGGCCACCGGAGTTGTCGTCGCTACGACAGGCGGCTGGCGTTTCGAGACAACGATGAACACGGTGGTGCCGATGCCAATGAGCAAAAATGCGATCATTCCGACCACAATCGGAACCCAGGATGGGACAGAGCTTTGGGGAACCGGGGCAAATGGATCTCGCGCCATGGTGGCGAACACTCCTAATCAGTGGATGCGCTGCTACTTAGGTAGCGAGCAATTACTATACCGACGTTTTGATTCTTCGCCCGCGTGATTTCAGTCGCCGGTAACCATCTGATAGAGCAAGGGGTTCTCTGGGGTCAATAGACCGTAGCGACCTGCGACGGTCGTGGGGCACCATGCACCATGCCTGATCGGGGCGAGCTGGCGGTGTTCAAGTGGGGCGCAGGGTGCGGGCCAGTAGCGATGCGAGCCCGTGCGCTCCCACGCACAGCATCATCGTCGTGAGTGCATAGCCCGTGCCTGACCAAAAGCTCCGCTGCTCGACCAGGCTCACCGTCTCATAGTTGAAGGTCGAGTAGGTCGTGAAGCCGCCGCAGAAACCCGTTGTGAGCAGGAGCCGCAGGCTTGGCCGAAGTGGCACGCCGCGTAGCACCGTCTCGTTGACCAGCGACAGCACGAAGCAGCCGACGACGTTGACCAGCAGGGTCGCGAGCGGCCAGCTCCCTGACAGTCGTGGGGTCAAAAGGACAGAGACGAGATAGCGGCACAGTCCACCGATGGCGCTTCCCAGGGTCACCAGCACAAACGCGAGCATCTGGTTTGGTTTTTACCACGGCCTTTGGCTTGAGAAGCGGCTTGCTGCTGGTATGCTGCTCGCCCGTGTCGACAGAAGCTCTCGCAGAAGTTTGGACCGTGCGACGCGTCCTCCTTTGGACGCAGCAGCGCTTTGCGCAAAGCGGCCTTCATTCACCGAGGCTGGATGCCGAAATACTACTCTCGCACAGCCTGGGTAAGTCGCGGGTCGGGCTGTATACGAGTTTCGAGCAACCGCTCGTCGACCAAGAGCTATCCGACTTCAAATCGCTGATCCGCCGGAGACTTGCCGGTGAGCCGGTTGCATACCTGACGGGGCAGCGTGAGTTCTATTCGTTGCCGCTCCACGTCACCCCAGCAGTGTTGATTCCTCGTCCCGAAACGGAGCTACTCGTCGAAGAGGCGCTCCGATTGATCGATGCCGCGAAGGCTCCGCTGCCGGTGGGGAATACGCCGGCACCTGAGGCAAGCGAGCGCTTCGACGAGTCCAAAGCCGATGCGGAATCACCGGAAGGTGAGGTCCAATCCGTGGCGGTGCCAGGGGTTCCGCTGACGGTGCAGTACGATCCAGTGCCGACATCCGACTCTGACTCAGGTGAGACGGAGCCGTCCTCAGGATCCGGATCGGCTGTCGTCGCTGTGCCAACTGAGCGAATGAGTCCGTCGCTGACGATCGTGGATGTGGGAACGGGCAGCGGTGCGATCGCCTTGGCGGTGAAACACGAGCGGCCCTCGATACGGATGATTGCAGTCGATCGCAGCCCCGAGGCCCTAGAGATTGCCAAGCGCAACGCCGCGACGCTCCACCTTGACGTTGACTTCCGACAGGGGGATCTGCTGTCGGTGTTGGGGCCAAACGAAACGCCGGATGTGGTGCTCGCCAACCTGCCCTATATCCCGACCGCCGAAATCGCGGGGCTGTCGAAGGATGTGCAGAGTGAGCCTCGCATGGCACTCGATGGGGGAGCGGATGGACTGGCTCTCGTCGAGAGACTGGTGGCGATGACGCCGGGGCGGCTTCGTCCAGGAGGTTCGATTTTGCTCGAAATCGGTGCCGGACAGTCGACCACCGTCGAGAAGATGCTTCGCAGCGCCGGCTTGACGGATGTGCATAGCTTGCGCGATCTCGCCGGGATTGAGCGAGTCGTGTGTGGTCGGCTGCCGAATGATGCCTCTCGGAGTGTGTCGTGATTGAGTTACAAGCGGGATGGTTGCTGTCGCTGATGCTCGGAGCACGCCACGCGCTCGAGCCGGACCATGTGGCGGCGGTTACTACGCTTATCACCACCGAGCGTGGGCGACCGGCGGCACTTGGGATGCTGTGGGGAGTGGGTCATGCCTTGGCGTTGTTTCTGGTGGCAACGATGCTGTCTTTGGTCGAAAAGCAGCTGTCGCCGCTGTGGGCTGATCGCTGTGAGTTGCTGGTCGCGGCGATGCTGATCTTCCTTGGTGGCCGGGCGGTGTACTTGGTTTGGGCGGCGATTCACGAAGGTCGACGGGGCTCCGCACACTTCCACGCGCACGGCGGTGCCAATCACGTTCATCCAGGTCCAGTGGGGCACGTGCACATCGGCCGGTTGACGCTGGCGCAGCGGCCGCTTTTGGTCGGTCTGGTTCACGGACTCGCTGGTTCCGGGGCACTCACTGCGCTGGTTTCGGTGAAGATGCCCGGTGTTTGGGATCGGCTGGCCTACGTCTCGCTGTTTGGGATTGGATCGATGCTGGGCATGGGGGCTTTGGCTGGGCTTCTGGGCTGGCCGCTGTCTCGCTGGCTCCAGGCTCGGCCGTTTGCAGGTCAACTTCTGACGGTGCTAGCAGGGGTGATGTCGATGGCGCTGGGTGTTTTTTGGGGCGTTCCGATCATCGACCGCTTGCTCACAAGTAGCTAGGATGCGCACAAGATGAGCGCTCAAATGATGAGTTTTTGGGGTCTGCTCCTCGGGATGTTGGTCCCGGCATGGGCATGGGCAGATGTAGGTGCGAAGCCACTTCCAACGGCAGTTTGGTCAGCACCGCTCGCTGAACCCTTGCCGGTGCCACTGCTCCAGTCTTTGACCGGCAAAGTTCACTTCGTGGAACCCGGTCCGCTGCGGTTGGCGGCCGAGCAGGTGGTGGCAGCACGTGCGGCCCTCGCCAACCTCCGTTGTGCGGAGGTGATTCCGTCTCTACGTAAGGCCGGCGAGACCCTGCTTGATGAGGTGTCGGTCGCGACGGCTCAGCCCATGATCCGTGATCTGTTTGGATGGCTACTGCTGTGTGCGGATCGGATTGGAGATGCTCCCTCTGCGGAACGTGCGGCCACGGTGTTGTCTGCTCAAAAAGAGCCCCTACCGACGGATCTGGCACTGATCATGCCGCGCTATCAGCGAGGTGCGGTGTTTGGTCCGCCGCGTGCGCCGGTGCGAATCGAGAGCGATCCACCGGGAGCAACCGTGATTCGTAATGCGCAAGTGCTAGGACAGACACCGCTTGTGATGGACGGCGGTCGGGCCGATAGCGATGCGGTGTACGTCGAGTTGGCAGGGATGAGGAAGGTTCGTCGTCCTCTCGGGAGCGGCGAAAACCTGTTTGTGTCACTCCGTCCGGAAGACCGGTTACCGCTGCTGCTCGATGTGGTCGCCAGTCAGCCGTTCGGTAGCGATGCGCAGGCCGCACTTCTGAAAGAGCTGGCATCTTCTCCATCGGTGGCCATGCAGCTCGGAGGTCGACTGCTGGTGTTTGCGCCGAAGGTTCGCGAAGGTGTGCCGGTGGCGGGAGAGTCGCTGCTCGTCCGTGTGTATGACTTCGAGCGTCGGGATTGGGGGGGACCGATTGGAGTAGTGGCGAGCGGTCCGCCCGCGTCGCAAGCCGATGCACTGGTGGCACAACTTGTGGGAACGGCTGTTCCTTCCGGGAAGTTGGCGGTCGCACCACCTGCGGTTGTGGCACCCGGTGCCAAGCCCGCGACGGCACCTGCTCCCGCTGAAAAGGACAAGTCAACGGGCTCGAAGCTGCCGTTCGCGAAGACCAAGTGGTACACCTGGGTCGTCGCTGGTGGTGTCGCGGCGTTGATCGGTGGCCTGCTCATTGCCGAGCGGTTTTCATCGGAAAAGATCACCGCCACGGCGACGCACTAGTTCGAATCGGATTTGCTCTCGGACTTGGGGTCGCTTTTGTCGGCAGGATTCTGTTTCAGCCACTGTTTGGCCCGACCCCGCGTGAGCGCACCCTCGAGGTCGATGGTGTTGCGTTTGCCCAGCTCTTCCATGAGTGAGCGCGCTTGAGGTAGATCGAGCTGCTCCCCCGGTTTGCCTCCCCCAAGGGCCAGTGCGAGTGCCAGGCGACTCGTCGGACGGCTGCTCTGGGTAAGGTGCTTGACGACGGCCTGTCGGTCACCGCTGCGGGCCGCCAAGTCTCCTCGTAGATCTTCGGCCATTCGCTGACCCGCTTTGCCACGGAGCGTCTTTTCGATTTCGTCGGCACGCTGACCGGCCAACTCACGTTCTCCGACGGCTTGCAAAAGGAGTGCACGCAGCCACTGCAGCTCGGCGCGATAGCGCTGCTTTTCTTCATCGCTGAGCGATGGAGAGGCTTTGTCCGCCAGCGCTTTGTCGACGGTCTTATTGGACTCGCTCTTGCCATCAGGCTTGTCCGAGCTCGGTCCCGTCGGTTCGGCATCGATCGATTCGCGGATCATCGGCAGCGACTTCGCGGCCTCCATGATCGCACTGCGCTCAAGCTGTAGTCGGGCCGACTCGATCAGTGTTTGCACCAGATCGGCTCGGCGGTTGAGCTTCTTGGCCAGCTCTAGTTCCGGCAGAAGATCTTTTTCTGCGTCGAGAAGTGTCTTCGGGGTCGGGATTCCAGAGCCTTCATACAGGCGAGTGCGCGACAGCCGCAGGGCTGCTTCGTGATGCTCGCTCGGGTCGGGCGAAGAGAGCATCACGGTATAGGCCTTCCGCGCCAGCAGTACGTTGCCCTGGAGCAGCAGCGCATCGCCAAGCCGCAGGTTGCCACGCAGAAACTTTGAATCGAGTTCGACGGACTTGCGGGCTGATTCGACGGCCAAGCCGAGATCGCCTCGGCGTAGGTGCATCATCGCCTGCGAGTCGAGTGCGTTGGCTTCTTTGGGATGTAGCTCGACGTACTTTGCAAACGACTTCTGCGCTTCATCGAGGTTGTCGCGACGCAGAAAGAGATGTCCTAACGCATTATGCGCTGGGCCAAACTTGCCATCGAGCTCGATGGCCTTGCGGAAGTCCGTCTGTGCTCCATCGAGATCGCCGAATCGATAGCGAATCAATCCGCGATAGTAGTGCGACCGTTTATCACCGGGGAGCTGTGCCACAAGCGCTTCGAACGCGGCTCGTGCTACCTGCCGCTGGTCTTCGGCCAGAGCGATCATTCCTTCGACAAACAGTCGTTCTCCCTCACTGAGGGTCTGGGAAGCGTCTTTGGCGGCCGCGATGTGTCGCTTTTGCACAACCTGAGAGATGCTCGCCTGCGCCAGCAGCGCGTGTGCCAAGGGGAGTTTGTCGTCTTTGCTCGTCGCCTCACCGCAGCGCAGGCGAACCAGCTCGGATCGGAAGTGATCCATTGCATCCAGGCAGCTCGCAAGCGCGGTGCGGGCTTCCTCGTTTGCTGCGGTCAGCGAAAGCTTGCTGTCCGGCCGCGGTTGGTTCTGCTGCGCGGTGGGGTTGGGCGGATAGCCTGGGTAGGGCTGCGGCTGGTTTGCGGCTCCCGGATACGGCTGCTCGGTTGGCTGCGGATTCGGCGGCTGATACGGATTGTTGGGATACGGCTGAGCGTTGGGATACGGCTGAGCGTTGGGATACGGCTGAGCACCGGGCTGCTGCGGATAAGTCGGATACTGCGGAGCGCCCGGCTGTGGCTGATAACCGGGCTGCTGCGGATAAGCCGGATATTGCGGAGCGCCCGGCTGTGGCTGATAACCAGGCTGCGGATAGCCTCCGTACGGATACGGTGGCGGCGTCTCCTGCTGTGCGTGTGTGACAGAGGGCAGGGCAACTAGCAGTGCTAGAAGTCCCCAAGAATGAGTCGAGCGTTTCATCGGGAAGCCTCTCTGCGGATCTAAACTATTTTGCAGGTCGTGTGGACGATGGCAAACCACCACCGATCGATGATTGACTGGCCTGGAGAGTCACGTTCTGTCCCGAGCGCACGGTCTGGCGAGTCACGAATTCTTCGAAGCCAGTCTTGGTGACGCGGACCGACACGGACCATTCAGGAGCACCCGTGGGAGACGTGAGCTCGTGCTCCACTTCGCCGCTCGCGGAAATGGCCCCGACTTCTTGGAAATCGACTGACACCCGCGAACCAGGAAGAGCTCGCACAATCAAGCGGGCTGGACCACGTGGGCGCTGAGTGGCACCAACGGAATTTGCTGGAGCTTGGGCCGGGCCAGCGTTAGGTGAATTCGGCTGCGGCCACAGCAGGAGCAGCGCCAGTACTGCGACGCCAATCGCTGCGCCCGCGAAGATAAAGACGAGCCGACGGAGCTGACCTCCAGCCGGGGGACGGGCGACTTCATAGGCGGGCGGTGCGGTCTGAGAGTAGCCGCCCGCATGCATGTGCATCCCACTCACCAACGGACCGGAAAGCATTCCCGACTGGTTCATCGCCATCGGTGCGCTCACCATTCCCGATTGATTCATCATCATCGGTGCGCTGATGATGCCGCTCTGGTGCATGCCCATTGGTGCCTGCACTTGGCCGGGGATTCCGTATGGACCGGGCTGCATCATCATCGGTGGTGCATACCCGGGTGCACCCATGCCCATCGGAATGACGCCGGGCGGAAAGCCTGCAGCGCGCATTGACATCGAGGGGTCCGCGATTGGTGCCGATTGAACCGGAGCGACCGAGATCTCTCCGTCGATCGCTTGAGCGAATTCGGTCATCGACTGGAAGCGGCGAGTTCGGTCCTTGTCCATCGCCCGCAAGCAGATGGCCTCCATGTCGGCGGGAACGCTGCGGTTGCGATGGCTCGGCGGCTCCGGTGCCTCGAACATGTGCTTGGTCAGCGTGCCCATGTACGTTTCGGCATGGAACGGAACTCTACCGGTGAGCATCTCGTACACGATGCAGCCGAGGGCGTAGATGTCGACACGGTGATCCGGAGTCTCGCCGCGAGCCTGTTCCGGGGACATGTACTCGGCGGTCCCGAAGATCATGCCGCTCTGCGTCAGCCGGTTACCCTGGCCGCCACCGCCCGCTTCCATCGTGGTCATCTTGGCGATGCCGAAGTCGAGGATCTTGACGAAGTCGGTCTTGCCCTCTTTTTCGACGAGGTAGATGTTCTCGGGCTTGAGGTCGCGGTGGACGATGCCTTTGGCGTGAGCGGCGGACAGCGCTCGACAAAGCTGACCCACAATGTGGCGGATTCTCTGAGCCGGGAGCGGCCCCGATTGCTGGATGACGTGTGCCAGGTCGTGGCCTTCCAGAAACTCCATCGTGAAAAAGACAGAGCCAGACGCTGTCTCACCGAAGTCATGGACCTCGACGATGTTTTCGTGACCAATGCGGGCAGCGGCGCGGGCTTCTTGGATGAAGCGCTGGACCAGGTCGGGCTTCGATGCAAAGTCCTGAGACAGGATCTTGATCGCTACCCGTCGCTCGATCATGACGTGCTCGGCCAGATACACCGCCCCCATACCACCCGCCCCGAGCTTCTTGATGATGCGGTAGCGGTCGTTCAGCATCATCCCGATATAGGGATCCTGAACCTCGGCGAGCTGCTTTAACACCGCCGCTTCGCGAGCATCGAGCGAGTTGCCACCTGGAGACGAGTCGTTCGCTCCAGCCTTGGCCCCTGGTTGCGACGATGCGTCGTCGGGTTTGGGTGGATTTGGCACTGTAGGACTAGGTTATCACAACCAGAATGGATGAACCATCGCCGTAGCTGCGCGGCGCTGGGTACTCGCGGAATCGCTCTACGTGCCCGCTACTTCCCGCGTGAGAACGGATCGCGCAATCCGGTAGGAAGCGCGCTCTTTTCCGATGAGCCGTTCTTGCCTGTTGGTTTCTTGACTTCACCAGACTTCGGCTTGTCCGTTCCCTTGCTGTCGTTCTTCTTGGTATCGCTGCGGGCCTTGCGTGAACCACCGACTTTCTCAAGGGGAACGTCGACGTCTTGGTCCTTCTCTGGGAGCATGTCTTCCGAGTAGCTCTCGAACCCTTTGCGACGCAACTCCAAGTGGAGCGGCTGGCTCTTCTTATGAGAAATTCGAAGCGGTGTGATTCCTCGAACCTCACCATCAACCACGACTTCGGCTCCGGGCGGCTTGGTGGTGATCATGAGGTACACCGGACCCGGCTCGGCCACCTTGGGCTGCGGCTGTTGCGGGACGCTCGGTTCGACCTTGTTCACGATGGGCTTGGGCGGAGTCACTGGTGGCGTGACCGGCTTCGCTTGCTCCTGGAACAGCAGGAAGTACAGCAGCAGGCCGATCACCGCGACCAGGACCACGGCGACTCCGATGAGCACCGGCTTTACGCCCTTCCCCGAGTCGACCGCGTGACTTTTTCCAGTTGGTCGAGGAGGCGTGGGCGTCACCATCTGCTGCGGGAACGAACCCATCTGCTGTGGGTACATTCCCTGCTGGACGCCCATCTGCTGCGACATCTGCTGCGGGAACCCACCTTGCTGGGGATAACCAGGCATCGGCGGTGGCGGAGCCTGCGTCGCGATTTGGCCACTGGGTTGAGCGGGGGCGGCGACCATCCCCGGATCATCGATGACGATCCGTCCACCCTTTAGTTCCTGCTCGACCTGCGTGAGCGCTTGCTCCAGCTCTTTCATCGATGGAAAGCGCGCTTCTGGCTTTTTGGCCATGGCGCGAATGACCACCGCGTCCAGCGATGCTGGGATCTTTAGCTCAGGCTTACGTTTTCGAGGCGGAATGATCGGCTCAAAGACATGCTTGGTCAGCGTCTGTGCGGGGCGGTCACCCAGGAACGGCACCACACCGGTGAGCATCTCGTACATGATGCATCCGGTGGCGTACTGGTCGACGCGATGATCCGCTTCTTGGCCGGTCGCCTGTTCGGGCGACATGTACTCTGGTGTGCCGAGCACCATGCCCACTTGCGTCAGCTTCTGACCCGAACCGACCTTGGCGATGCCGAAGTCGACGATCTTAACGAAGTCTTTCTGCCCCTCCCGCTCGAGGAGGAAGATGTTCTCTGGCTTGAGGTCGCGGTGGACGATGCCCTTCAAGTGCGCCGCGTTGAGGCCTCGACCCATCTGTGCGGCGATGGTGCAGACTCGAGCCGCATCGAGCGGGCCTTCTTGGATGGCTTGCGCTAGCGTCTGGCCCTGCAAGAACTCCATTACGAAGTAGGCGTGGCCGTCTGGAAGCACGCCGAAGTCGGTGATATCGACGATGTTGCTGTGGCCGATCTTCGACGCCGACTTGGCTTCTTGGATGAAGCGCTGCACCGCCGCTGTGTCCTGCGCTGCTTCTTTGCGGAGGATCTTGATCGCGACCGGCTTGTCGATGAGCACATGGCGGGCCTTGTACACCACGCCCATGCCACCTTCACCGAGGCGAGCTTCGATGGCGTAGCGGCCATCAATCGTGGTTCCGAGCAGCGGGTCTGCTTCAACCTCTTTGGCTGCTGAGTTGCTGGGCAACGGGGAACCGTCCCGAGGACAAAACTCAAGCACGTCCGGGTACTTGATCTGACACTGGGGACAAGTCTTCACAGCCGACCCAGCTTACCTTTCTTCTCTACTCACGGTCAATCGGCCCGCAATGTTGGGCGCTCACTTCCGACAGCAGCATCCACTTTTCATTCCAGACCGCGAGCGCGCAGCTCATCGTCATCTTCGCCTCGCAGGTGTCCTAGCTCGTGCAGCAACGTGGTTCGCACCTGCGCTTTTAGTTCGTCCCGGGTGGCGACAATCCGCAGCAGGTTTTTGCGATATAGGACGATCGATCGTGGCTCACTGTCCGACATCCCGAGCGGCAAACCGCGAAATAGACCAACAATCGTCGGTGATAGCGTGGGCTGGTCGGCCGTCAGATCGGTGATGTCCGGCAGCTCGGCGAGTTCCAACTGCACCAGCTGCAAGTCGGTTTTCATGGGTCCGGGCAGCGCCTTGACTTCCTCGGCGACCAGTGTTCCAAAATCTGCCGTCGAGATCGGCAACAGCGGGGGGAAGTCCTTGGGGGCCAGCTTGCGGGCACTGGCCAGCTCTTGCTCCGCCGGACCCGCTTCCCCGAGCATCTCTAGTACCAGCCCGAGCTGATGATGAGCCCACGCATCGTCCGGAGTGCGCCGAGTCAGCTCGACAAACGCCCGCTGTGCTTCCTTCAGTCGACAGAGATCAAACAGCACCAACCCTCGCTCATAGCGCGCTTGATCGCTGTCGGACAGCGCGATCGCTTGCTCGAGTGGTACAAGCGCTTGGCTGGCCCGTCCAAGATCGCTCAGCGCTTGGCCTTCCAGCAGGAGTAGTCGTGACAAAAGGGAGCGATCTGCGACGGTCGGTGGAGCCGGTCTCTCAGGGCGTTCCGGTCTTCCCATCGGGCTGGGTGTACGTGGGTTTTGTGGCTTCGGCACGACCCCCAACAAAGCATGAGCGGGTCGCTTTTGCGGTGCCTCGGGTCGCTTGCCTCGTCTGAGCAGCGTTTTGCCGTGCCGTACGTAGGCCAGCCCGATCAGGGTGTTGTCGGTGCTTGCTGCTAGGTGATGGATGTACAGCTCTGCCGCACCAGCCAGCGTCGCTGGATCATCGGGATCCAGGGCCAGTGCGTGAGTGATCGCTTGTCGTGCTTCGTCTTTTTGACCGAGCCCGATGAGGGCCAGCGCCCGATTGTGATGGGCTTCGACGGACTGCTCATTTTGCCGAAGCGACTCCTCGGCACAGGCCAGCGCTTCGCGAAAGAAACGGTCTGACTCGACCTGCGGGTCTTTGTCACGGCAGAGACGCTGCTGCTGACCGGCCTGTTCCAACCGATCGGCGGAACGATTGAGCAGGGCCGTAACGGAACGTGGCGGCGACAGAGCGGTATCTTCGGCAAAACAGCGCTGGAGAGGGACTGGAGTTTTGGCTGTCCCGAGCTCGCCGTGGTTGTTTTTCTCGGTTTTGTGGGGGCTGGTTGGCTGCGCGGGCTTGTTTTCAGCCGCACTGGAGCGAGTTGGCGCTGCTGCCAAGGTGGTCGCGGCGGGGATCGGGGCCGAATTCGTGTGCTCGATGGTCTGACGACAAGCGGCAGCCGATGCCACGCAGGCAGCGAAGGCAAACAGACGTAAGGGAAACGAACAAGTGCGCAACGACGCCATTATTGCAAAAACGTGCAGGCCGACAAATGCCCTGACGATCCCCCAGACAACGATTTGCAGCTGGGCACTGTCTCGGCTTGAGCTAAAGCGACCGTCACGCATAATCCGCTTATGCTGCTGCGCTTCTTCTTCCGCCTGCGGGAGGTGGGTTTGCCCGCTTCGCTCACCGAATATCTGACGCTGCTTGAAGCGCTGAAACAGCGAGTGGTGTCGTTTAGCATCGACGACTTCTACTTTTTGTCGCGCTCGTGTCTCGTCAAAGACGAGCGTCACCTCGATCGCTTTGATCGCGTCTTTGGCGAGTCCTTTTCGGGCATCGAGTCCGTGGGAGATCCCCAGACCGGGGCCTCGATTCCCGACGAATGGCTGCGCAAGATGGCAGAAAAAATGCTGTCCCCCGAGGAAATGGAACAGATCCAGGCGCTCGGCGGCTTCGACAAGCTCATGGAACGACTGACGGAGCTACTAAAAGAACAGCACGAGCGTCATCAGGGGGGCGGTCGCTTCATTGGTACCGCCGGGACTTCTCCGTTTGGCGCGTATGGCTATAACCCAGAAGGTGTGCGGATTGGTCAGGATCGCTCGCGTCATCGTCGAGCAGTCAAAGTCTGGGACAAGCGCGAGTTCAAGAATTTAGACGACAACATCGAGCTGGGAATCCGCAACATTCAGGTGGCGTTGCGTCGGCTGCGGCGCTTTGCCCGGCAAGGTGCCGCGACCGAACTGGATTTGCCAGGCACCATTACGGCCACGGCGGAGAACGCCGGGTTTCTGGACCTGCAGATGGTTCCGGAGCGACACAACACCGTCAAAGTGTTGCTGCTGCTCGATATCGGTGGGTCGATGGATGATCACGTCCAGGCCTGCGCGGAGTTGTTTTCGGCGGCCCGTAGCGAGTTCAAGCACCTCATCCATTACTACTTCCATAACTGTGTATATGAATCTTTATGGAAGGATAATGTTCGGCGCTCCAGCGAGCGCACCCCCACCCACGATGTTCTGCACACCTATCCCGACGACTATAAGCTCATCTTCGTCGGCGATGCTGCGATGAGTCCGTACGAGATCGTGCAGCGTGGCGGCAGCGTCGAACACTGGAATGAGGAAGCGGGGGCGGTGTGGATGAAGCGGCTACTCGACACGTATCCCCACTCGATTTGGCTCAACCCGTTGCCCGAGTCGGCCTGGCAGCACTATCAGTCCGTCGAGATGATTCGGTCACTGATGACCGGCCGGATGTTTCCGATGACACTCCAAGGGCTCGACGCAGCCATTCAGGAACTCAGCCACTAGGGGCCGCCTACGGGCGAGGTAGGTTGCAGGTGCCGGGGGCGCTGTAGCATGAACTGTTGACGCAGTAGCCACTGCAGTCTCGACTGCTGGTGCACGGCTTGCGAAGGCACTGACCCGCATCGCATCGAAAATCGGTGGGGCAGTCGCTGGCGCTCACGCAGACTTTGGGCTCACAGCGATGATTCGCGGCGCAGCGCTGGCCTTCGCTACACTCGCTGTCAGTGGCGCAGCCTTTCATGCACACCGTTTCGCTGCTGCATAGGCATAGCGAGAGGCTGCTGCCGCAGATGTAGGTGGGTCCGAGCGCAGCACAGGCGGCGTCACTTGTGCAGACTTCGGATGGCAGTGGGCGACGACAAATGCCGCAACCCGCGAAGCCGCCCGGTGATAAACAGGACCCTTCGGCCGGCTGACACTCTTGTTCGACGGCACACCGACCCATTGGGATGGGCTTGGTGGTCGGGGTGTCACAGCCAACCAGCAGGGCAGCGAAGGCGAGTCCGGTCAACATGAAGCTTCGGCTCATCGAGAGTTCTCCTTCTTTTGCTTATCGGCAGTTGTCGACGGTTGAACTGCGATTTGGGAACAGATTCGTTCCCGTCGAGAAGTGTCCATTACCGGGCCAGTTCTTCGACGGCAATGACTGGACAGGCAAATTTCGTGAAACTGTGCTTAATTCGTAGCCACGTTCATGCAAGAAAGTGCGTCTTCACTGCCTGCTTCTGGCAGGTCACCGACGGCAACGCCGTCCAGTCGTTCACTCGGTGGCCCTCCATCGTCCCCTGGTTCCTCTGGTTCCCCCGGACATTCTCACAGCCACGGTCCCAGAATCGAGAACACCCGTGACCTCGTCAAGGTTTCACTGGCCGCCCTCGGGGTCGTGTATGGCGACATCGGCACCTCACCGCTGTACGCGTTCAAGGAGTGCTTTTCCGGCGAGCACGGCGTCCCCGTCGATACCGCCAACGTCTTTGGCATTCTATCTCTGATTTTCTGGTCGCTGACGCTGGTGGTTGTTTTCAAGTACATGACGTACATCATGCGCGCTGACAACAACGGCGAGGGCGGTATCCTGTCGCTGCTGGCGGTGTTGGCTCCGCGAGGCAACGTCGACCGTCGAGCCGTCGGTCGGCTCTCTCTGGTGCTGCTCGGGCTATTTGGCGCAGCCCTGCTCTACGGCGATGGCATCATCACGCCGGTGATCTCGGTCTTCTCGGCGGTCGAGGGCGCGCAGGTCTATGCTCCGACGATTGGTCACGGTCACTGGGCGGTATCGACGGCGAGCCTGGTTCCACCACTGACCGCATCAATCCTGATCGTGCTGTTCCTGATGCAGAAGCGCGGTACGGCTGGCGTTGGGGCGCTGTTCGGTCCAGTGATGCTGGTGTGGTTTGTCAGCATTGCGCTGTTCGGCATCGTCGGGATCATTAAAAATCCGTACGTTTTGTCAGCGGTAAACCCGCTCCATGCGATCCGCTTCTTTGCACACCACAAGCTGCATGGCTTTTTGGCCTTGGGCGCGGTCGTGCTGTGTGTCACTGGAGGTGAGGCGCTGTATGCCGATATGGGTCACTTTGGTCAGCGAGCAATCCGGTTGGCTTGGTACTCGCTCGTGTTTCCAGCGCTTCTGCTGAACTATTTCGGACAGGGCGCGTACCTGTTGGCGCATGGCAAGGGCGAGGGCACGTTCAATCCGTTCTTCCAGATTGTGCCGTCGTTTGTGAGGGCTCCGATGGTCATCGTGGCGACCCTGGCGACGATTGTGGCGTCACAAGCCCTGATCTCGGGCGGCTTTTCGCTGACTCGTCAGGCGGTTCAGCTTGGCTACTGGCCGCGTGTCGCCATCGTCCATACTTCCGAGGATGCTGAGGGTCAGATCTACGTTCCCGAGATCAACTGGGCCATGATGGTTGGTTGTCTCGCGCTGGTGCTGGCGTTCCGTCGCGAAGGCTCGGGAGGCCTGGCCGCAGCCTACGGCATCGCGGTCACCGGAACGATGGCGATTACCTCCATTTTGTTCGGCGTGGTCGCTCGCGAGCGCTGGGGATGGAGCTGGTTCAAGATTGTTGGCCTGGTTGGGCTGTTCCTGCTGATCGACCTGTCCTTCTTTGGCGCGAACGTCGCCAAGATTGCCGACGGTGGTTGGATTCCGCTGGTGGTTGCGATTGGCATCTTCATCATCATGACGACGTGGAAGGCGGGGCGTGCCGCGCTCGAACAGTTCGTTCAAAGTGCGAGCCTGCCGATGGATCTGTTCCTTGGCGACTTGCAAGAGCGGAGCTTGCCTCGGGTCAAGGGCACAGCGGTGTTTATGACGGGCAACCCCGATGGGGCCCCCGTCGTGCTGCTCCATCACATCAAGCACAACAAAGCACTCCACGAACAGGTGGTGTTGCTATCGGTATTGACCGACCGCGTGCCCGAGGTTCCTCCGGATCGTCGTGTCAGTGTCAAGGAACTCGGCCAGGGCTTCTTCCAAGTGATCGCGCACTACGGCTTCATGCAGAGCCCGAATGTCCCCGATGTCATCCGTCGCTGTAAGGCGGCTGGCCTCAAGACCGCTGAGGGGGATATCAGCTATTTCTTGGGCCGCGAGACGTTGCTGACCACCGGCAAGAGTGGTCTGGCCCGCTGGCGTAAGATGCTGTTTGGCTATCTGTCTCGGAATGCGCGCACAGCGACCTCGTTCTTCGGCATTCCACCGAACCGGGTCGTCGAGATGGGTGCTCAGATCGAGCTGTAAGTTGCGGAGAGTTTGTTTGCGCTACAGACGTGGAATCCCGAGAGAGAGCGGCGCGGTGCTGTGTTTCTGACCGAGGAGTCCACGGATCATCAGCGTCAGCAGTGTCAGTACATATGGGACACTCTGGAGCAGCCAGTTGGGGATGAGCAGGCCGCGTGCTTGCAGGAAGATTCCGGTTGCCTCGGCTGTGGCAAACAGCAGCGCCGCGGCGGCTCCCCACAGAGGACGCCAGCCTCCAAAAATCATCGCCGCGAGCGCCAGAAAACCGCGCCCGCCCGACATCAAGGCCACGAACTGGCGCTGCTCGAAGACCAAATAGACCCCACCGAGCGCCGTCAACAGACCAGACAGGCCGATGGCCCACATTCGCACAACCAGCACCGAAACCGAAAGCGCTTGCGCCGCTGCTGGCTTGTCACCGACCGCTCGCAGTCGAAGCCCTAGTACTGAGTAATAGAGCAGCCCATGGAGCAGTAGCGTCGAAACCACCGCCACTGCCAGCAGCCACAGCGGCCCGTTGCCGACCAGCGCTTCAAGTCGCGGCGAGTTCGAGGTTGAGCCAAACACGACCTTGAGCAAGAAGCGCGATAGGCCATCAGCGAGCATGAAGATGGCCACTCCGCACACGATCTGGTCGCCGCGAAAGACCACCACCAACAGCCCGTAAAGTAGTGCCGTTGCGATACCAGCCAGTAGCCCAGCGCCCAGCGCTATTGCCGCTCCGTATGGAGCACCCAGCGCCGTGCCTAGTGCCGATAGCAGCAGGATTCCCTCGAGTGCGATGTTAATGACGCCAGAACGCTCACAGACCGTACCACCTAGCGCAGCCATCACATATGGCACCGAGATGCGCAGGATGGCCCACAATAGCCCTACAAGTGCAAAGGAGTGCATATCTAGTGCTACCTTGAGACCCAGGCGTTGGAAGGATCAGCGGGCGGTGGGGCAACGAGCTGGGGCGGCAGCTTGTCTCGGGCGGGTTCGCTGGGTTCGGGCTCGCTCGGTGGCTCTGACTGACGAGGGGGCGGTTCGAGCGGTGGACGGGCATTCCGGAAGCGCGGCAGGAGGCGGGAAACCTCCGCCGAGCCGGTCGCTACTGCCAGGATCACCACCGCACTCAGTACGTCGATAAGCTCTCGGGGGACCATCGCGTTTACAGCGAGCCCACCTTGCGCCAGCGTTCCAAAAAATAGCGCCGAGAGCAGCACCCACATCGGGCGTTTGTGTCCAAGGACCGCGACCGCGATTCCCAGATAGCCAATTCCCGACGAAAAACCATCCTCGTAGTAGTACTTGTAGCCCAGCACGAAGTTGGCCCCACCAAGTCCCGCCAGCCCGCCCGAGAGCGTCAGCGCCAGCGTGCGAATCCAGCCGAGCGATAGACCGGCCGCTGCCGCCGCATCGGGATTTTGGCCCACCACTCGCAGCGCAAAGCCGATCCGGGTCCGCCGCAGCAGCAGCTCAACCAGGATCGCCAGCGCCACCGCCAGCAGAAGTGCTGCATTGACCGCCGAGCCATGGAGCTGCGGAAACACCGTCGATAAGCGAGGTAGCCGGGAGGATGCGATGACCGGAGCCGTATGAACCGATTCCTTTAGGAACAGATAGCCCCCGACGCCGATCATCGCGGCTCGGATGATGAAGTTGAGCAGGATGGTGACGATGACTTCGTGGGCTCGGCATAGCCACTTGCACAGCCCGACAAAGCTGCCGAGTACCCCACCGGCCACAAAGGCGCAGAGCAGACACAGTGGAAGCGCCACAAAGCCAGGCGTAGCGATGGGTAGGTAGGCACCACACAGAGCTGCAGCGAGGGCTCCGACGATCAACTGCCCCTCAGCCCCAACATTGAACAGACCAGCCCGGAGGGCGACCGCCACCGCCAGCCCGGTGCAGACGAGCGGTGTGGTCTTAAACAGGACTTGGCCGATGCCGTAGACACTGCCCCAGGTACCGGCAAGGAGTAGCCGGTACATCGCGAGTGGGTTCTGTCCGTAGAGCTTGGCCAACAGCGACGCCATCGCCATCGCCAGGAGTGCCGCCCACACGAAGGGCAGCGCTCGCAGCCAAAGCGGTCCGCTATCTACCCGAGGAGCACTCGTCATGAGCGGCTACAGAGACCTCGCTTTGCGACGGCGGACGAGCAGCAGCAGCGCCACCATCGTCAGCCCCAGCGTCGGCAGTTGCGGGCCGTGCGTCGCCATCGAGCAGCCACCGGTCTCAACCATCGGCATCGGACGATTGATGCCGTCACCCTCGGCGCTGATCTGGGCGAGGCTGACCGCTGTTCCCTTCATGCGGATATCGATCAGCTCGGACTTGCTGCCCGTCGATTTCGGCGCGAATACCACCGGTACCTTCGTTCCTTCACCGGGACCGAGCATCAACTTGACCTGCGAGAGATCAACCACCCACTCGTCACCAGGAGGCGCGATGACGTCAAGCTCGAGCGCGGTGTTGCCATCGTTGGAGATCGATACCGACAGTGGGTTCGACTGCTCCCCAACATAGACCGAACGGAAGCGCAGGGCCGTCGGTGAAACCGTCAGAAGCGCCGACATCGCGGAGCCCTTGAGCTGTACCGTCATTGGCACCTGAACGCCATCAGCCTCGACGACCGCCACCGCCTTGATTTCGGCCTTTGCGACACGAGGATCGAACGTGATGCCAATCTCGCTGCTCTGACCGGGAAGGATCTTGGTCTTGTAGCCGGTGACGATGGTGAAGTCCGCCGCGCCATCGCCCGACAGTTTGACCGACAGGTTGTCGACGGTGACTGAGCCAACATTGGTTACCTTGATGACCTTCATCTCGCTCTTCTGGCCGACGTAAATCGGGGTGGTGTACTCCAGAACCAGCGGATCGACGGTGACGTTGGCCACGACGCCGTTTACCGATAGTGGCAGCGAAAACTTGGTGCCACCGGCGGTTGCTGGGTCGTCGGTGCTGATATCCAATCGAGCCGTCGCCAGTCCGACCATGGCCGGGATGCAGTTCACCGTAAACGTTGCGCTGCCACCGGCCGGGATCTTGGTTCCATCCGCAGGCGCATTGACCGAAAACACCGTCACCATCGGAGAAATCGAGCTCTTGAGGATGGTGAGATCTTTGTTTCCGGTGTTGTTGAGCTTCACCACCTTCGAGATCATCTGCTTGACCTTGGCATCACCAAAGTCGACCTTTGCGGAATCGAGCTGACCGACGGCACCGTTGGCTTCAGCCTTCAGAGCGACAGTCGCCGAGCCCGAGGTGGCCAGGTCAGTGACGATGCGCAGCGTCGCAGCGAGCATGCCTGCAGACTTCGGCGCGACCAGTACCTGCGCACTGACCTTGGTTCCTGCACGCAGCGTGAACGGGGTCGATTCCAGCGTCGAAACCGCGAAGGAGTCGGCACCCATTCCAGAGACAATGGCGACTTCTTTGACCAGTAGATCCCCGTCGCCGTCATTGCTCAGTTCAACGGTCTTTGGAGCCGATGAAGCGCCGACATTGATCGAGCCAAAATCGAGAGACGTGACGTTGACCTTGAACTGTGGCTCCGTCGCAGTTCCCGCCAGATCGATGGTCTTGTCCGACCCTGGAGAGCCCGGAGGTTCGTTGCTGGTGAGGGTTAGCTTGCCGGTGCGGAGGCCCTTTGTCGCTGGTGAGAACACAATTTGGAAGGTCTTGGTCTCTTTGGCGGGGACGACCAGGGGACTCATGGTCGCGGGGGCGTTCGGCACGGTGAAGTCGGTGTTATCGGTGGTAATCGAGGGCACGCTGAGATCCGAGAATCCCTCGTTGGTCAGGTTGATGGTGATCGGAGTGCCCTTGGTGCCCGTCGGAACGTCCGGCATCAGTACCGACGTGTACGGCACCTTGGCCTTGGGCGGGCCAGCGAGGGCGCGTACGGGAATCGACAAAGGACTGCTCGCATCCGTCGAGAGCACGGTAATGTTCGTCGAAAACTCACCAGTGTCCATCCCAGGGGTGAACTTGACGTCGAAGCTGTAGGTCGCTCCCGCAAACATGGTGATCTTGGCGTCGGGGCGTGCGGTCTTCAGTTCGTAGTGGGTGGTGTCGTCGATGGTTGGCTTTTCCAACTCAATCGGGGCTGTTCCTGCATTTTTGAGTCGAACGGTGACGGGTCCTGCTGTCGATCCGGTCGGATTGCCCCCGAAATCAATCGGAGACATCGAAATCCAGAGGTTGCCTTTGCTGGTGCCCTCCAGGACCGTGTCGATGCGTGGAAGCCCGCTGAGCGTCAGAAACAGGCTGGCTTTGTGAGTCCCTTGGGCCTGCGGTTTGAACGCCACCTGCACCGGCACCGAGGAACCAATTGGTAGGGTCAGCGGAGCGGCAGCACTCGGCGAGTAGTCGCTCTTGAAAACGAACTGGGCCTTGCCGCTGCCATCGATGCCAATGCCAGTTACGTCGATTGGCGCGTCGGAAATGTTGCGGAACGTGATGGTGGTCCAGCCGCTGGCTCCACCAAGCCCGGTGCTTGGGAAGGTCGGCTTGCGCGGACTCTGGAGCATCGGGGCCGACAGGTACAGGATCGAGTTGGTGATGAGCTCTCCGCCGGTACCGCCCCAAGACCCGGAGATGGCACCTTCGTCACCCGGTAGCATGTTGAGGTCGACTCGCTTTTTGCCACGAACCGCGAGCAGCGTGCCATCGGCCCAGTAGGCGACGGCAGTGGCACCGGCCCGGAGCGAAGTTCCGGTGACCCGCTGGCAGTTCGTGCCGCAGGAAAACTCGGTCACGCCCTCGACGAGGGGATCGTTGCTAAGCACGGTGCCGCGCTTGGTGGGGGCAGAGGAACTGGTCGCGCTTTGCGAGGTGAGGGCATAGTTGGCGAGGAAACGGCCTGCGATCGCGGGGGCTCCAAACAAGCCCGTCTGCCAGGTGTTCGGCTGAAACACCAGTACGGCGGCACCGGGAACCATCGCCATATAGTCGGCGAGGACATTGCCCACGCCGTCGGCGCTCGATAGGCCGTAGTCGCTCGATAGCACGACCACCAGCTTGTAGTTCTGAAGCTGAGTCAGCGTTGGGTCACTAAAGGCCGCGTCAATTTGGTCGACGCCGGTATACAGGCCGGTGGCGACGATTTTCTGCTTCACGTACTGCCACCAGGCGCTTTCGCCGGAACGAGTGGCGGTCACGATGGCAGCCTTCTGAGCGCTCGAAGGCTGAACGATTCCCAGCATCGTCCAGAGCGCCAGTAGAAGGCCGCATACACGCGAGAGTCGGGGTCGAGACATCAGGAAGACTCCTTCGTTTTGGTTCGCGGTCAAAAAAGTGGGTAGGGAACTCGGGGCAGACCTACGCCTAGGTGGGGGTTTAGCATAGCTTGTGGGGTGTCCACCGCTAGAACGATAGGCGGGTCTGCACTCCGCCTTGGAGCACGAATCCTGTGACGGTGAAATCGCCGACCGCAGAGCGGGGGTCTTCCTTCCGAAAGACGCGGACGGGTAGATAGGTCAGCCCGAAATAGCCATCAAAGGCGATGGGGCGGGGCAGGATTTTGCTGATGCCGGAGAGCTCGGCACCGAGGCCGACGCTGAAAATATGCTTGTCGGAGTCACCGAAGCTGGAGTCACCATCCTGCTCGGGGATGGGAGAGCCTTCGAAGCGATAGCCAGCGCGGGCATCGATCGAGAGCGGCCCGAGACCATTCAGCGCTCGCCACTCGATTCCCACCGCCGGAATCAGCAGATCGCGGAAGCCGACCGATGGATACTCTTTGGACTTGGGGAGCCGCACCAAATCGGTGAGCTGGCCAATGTCGAGATCGAGGGTGAACACAGCAGCTGGCGGCGGCTGTTCTCGCCATCTGGCGTAGGTCACGTCGAAGCTGACCTGCACTTTGGAAAAGCGAGCGGCGGCGGCGGCCACGAGCTGCCAGGGCTGGAACAGATCGACCGAGCGGGCCAGCTCTTTTAGGCTGCCTTTGTCGACGACCGGACGCTGGCCGGGATCACCGACTTGGGCCTCGATTTGAAAGCCTTGCTCCAGGTCGAGCGCAAAGCGATGGCGATAGGTGAGCGCCAGGGCGAGGTGCGGATTGACTTCGAAGAGCAGGCCGGCCTGCGGGTAGCGAATCGCAAACAGGTCTTGATTGATCGACGACGTCAGCTCGCTTCGTTCCGGGTCGGAGATCCCGACTCGTCCGCGCAGATAGACGGTTCCAGACGAGCGAGACATGAAGGCAAGCCCACCACCGACGTATAGTCCGCGATAGATGTGCACCGCTAGGTTTGCTGCCAAATACAGTCGCTGCGTGCGGTTGTCGTACATGTGCAGCCTCGGTTGATCGAAGCTGAGCACGCGGATGCGGGTGACGTGCTGGTCGGGCAAAAACAGGGCCACGCCGAATGCAAAGCGCACCCCAGCCAACGTGCCCGGTAGTACCACGCCGGCAGTCAGGCCCCGGGTATCAAGCAGGGACTGCCGTTGTCCCGAAACCTCGACGAGTGGGCGGGCGATTTGGTAGCCGAGGTCGATGCGTAGGCTTCGGCTGCGTGCCAGCCCGGCGGGATTGTAATAATTGGCAGCACTATCATCCGCGACGGCGGCGTAGGCCGAACCGAGGGCCTGGGCTCTGGGCCCGTAACCAAATGCATCAAGTGGATTGGCCTCGACGGTGGAAGCCGTTCCGGAGGCAACCAGGGCACACGCCAGCGCAATTCGGTTCATAGCCGCACCCCCAGCGTCGCGCCGCCGATCAAAAGCTGTCCATTTAAGCGATGGCATTGGCACTGCGTAAGCAGGTGCGCTTGCCCAAAGAGATCCAGGTCGAGCGGGACCCTGCCGATGAGACTTAGTCCAACACCAACGGACAGCACATGGCGGCTGGTGTCGAGCAGGCTCTTGCCGTCATCGTCAGGTGGATTCTTGGGCGTCGGTGTCCAATCGAAAAAGTAACCGGCGCGCAGCTTCACGGTCAGCCAGGTGGGCGCTGGGGCTCGATACTCCACCGAGGCTCGCGGCACGACGGTGTCATGAAAGCCGGGTTTCGGCAGTGGTGGTGAATCGGCCGTCGCTGGCTCGATCGGATAGCGATAGTCACTCCAGTTCTTCCAGGCGAGCTGACCGACGAGCAGAAGCGACGGGGTCAGGTGCAGGGCGGCCTCGGCGGCGAGCTGGAGCGGGTCGTACTGGGCGATGCCCGCAAAAGAAATCAGTGGTAGCCCGAGCGGAATCGCGTCGCCAAGCTCGGTGTGAAGGCGGAGCAGATAGGATGATCGAGACGCGCCCCGAAAAGTGAGTCCAAGTTGGAGTCTCTCACTCGGTGGCGACCAGCGGAGGCCGAGAATCGGAGCGTAGTCGACCGTTAGCTGCTCCTCGGAAATGCTGGTGATGCGGCCAGTGCCGTCGGGTTTGATGATGATGTCACCGACGAGTGCCGCCAGCGCGAGGACACCGCCACCCAGGCGCAGTCCCCACGGTAAGCGCACGCCGACTCCGACCAGGACCGATACCACTTCGGTGCGGGCGTCGAGGAGAGCGGCGCGAGGTATCTCGGGATAGGGAACGCTGACTCGATTGACCACCCCGGCGGGCAGATACAGCCCGAGGCCAATGCCGATGCGGTCACGCAGGATGCCGCCGAGGGGCAAGCCCACACTCGCACCGATTTGAAGACCAGCGGGGTTCGAGATTGGGTGTGGCTGTTCATCGATGGTCAGTCGATAGCCACCGTACACAAAGCCGAGCGACAGCTTGGTTTTCGTCTGTGACAGTCCCGCCGGGTTCTGATAGGTCGCCTCCCAGTCGTCGGCCACTGCCACGCCGGTGCCCGCCATCGCCGCGCTGCGTGGTCCAAGCGAAATGAGATCAGGCAGCGACGCACGGGCACCCTGAGGGATCGCCAGCAGCGTCGTCAGAGCCAGCAGCGGAAGCCCAGCCGGAGAACGGGTCATGAGGCACTCACCGAGACGCTGGTGTCAAACAGGATGGTGACTGGGCCGTCGTTGCACAGGTCTACGTCCATCATGGCTCCAAATCGGCCGGTTTCGACGGTGAAGCCCGCAGTCCGGCAGCCTGCGATGAAGCGCTCGTAGAGCGGGATGGCCTCTGCGGGGGGTAGCGCACCCAGGAACGAAGGCCGCCGCCCTTTGCTGGTATCGGCGTAGAGCGTGAATTGACTGATGACGAGCAGCGCGCCACCCGCATCACGCAGCGAACGGTTGATGTTGCCGGGCTTGCGACCTTCGGGGATGCTGCCGGGAGGGTCCGGAAACAGTCTCATTCCGGTGATTCGGTCGACGAGGAGATCGACCTCTTTGGGTCCGTCGCCTTGGCCGATGCCGAGCAGCACGCACAACCCGGTCGAAATCTTCCCGAGCACCTCGCCTGAATCTTGATCGCGTACCTCGGCACGGCTCACACGTTGGACCACGGCTCGCATGGCCTCGCCGTAACACGTCGGCGGCTGGGGTGTAAAGCTGCTGGAAGCTTTGCCTGTCCGCTGGCTGTGGCTACGATGACTGGTAATGCAGCGCCTGTGCGGATCGCGACGACTTCGATCGCTTTTTGTTGGTGTGCCGGGCCTGGCTCGGGCCATCTGTGCGGTGGCGATCATGTCGTCGGTCAGCCACGTTCATGCGGACCTGTGGAGCTATGAGCACGATGGGGTGGTCTACTTTAGTAACATCCCTCCGTCGGGACGCGATGGCCATCGCTGGAACGTGGTGTCGCGCAGCGGACCAGGGAAGGCACAGACGGTGTCGGGGGTGAGCGGCTGCGAGCGCTCGCGGGCCGACGTCGTGCCTTCCCAAGATCAGAGCCCCGAGCGCTTTCATCGCTACGATCGTCACATTGCCGAAGCGGCGACTGTGTTTGGGCTGCCCGAAGCACTGATTCGGGCCGTCATCAAGGTCGAGTCGGACTACGATCCCCGGGTTGTTAGCTGTGCCGGTGCCCGTGGGCTGATGCAACTGATGCCCGATGTTGCGACCGAGCAGAAGGTGAGCGACGTGTTCGAGCCACGCAAAAACATCCTCGGGGGATCGCGGCTGTTGCGGGTGCTGGCAAATCGCTTTCGTGGCGATTTGGTCTTGACAATAGCCGGATATCATGCAGGTGCCGGTGCCGTGCTGAAGTACGATGGTGTGCCGCCGTATGAAACGACTCAGCAGTATGTGCGGATGGTGCTGTCCGAATACCAGCGAGAGCGGGTGCGGCTCGGGGAAAAGAAGTGAGCGGGTGGCTCCGTCGATTGTCTGCGACGTATCGGACGGCCGTCGCAGCCGAAGCGGCCGGAGAGTACCTGGAAGCGGCCAAGGCATACGCGCTCTGCGACGAGCGTCACAAAGTCGCCGAGATGCACATTCTCGAAGCAGGTCGACGGGCGGTTCCGGGTAGTGCGGTCGGTGAACTGCTAGTGGCCGCGAACTTCTTGAACGAGGACAGTGATCCTCCCAAGCTTTTGCTCAAGCGGCTCGGCGAGGCACTGCTTCGTCTGATTCGTAGCCGCGAGCTGGTCGATAGCGATCGTGAGCTGGCGACGGTGGCTGCTCGGGTGTTGACTCGGGCGGATGAGCCGGTGCTGGCCGCCGAAGCCTTCGAACGAGCCGGTGATCTCGAGCGAGCCATCGAGCTACTGGCCCAGGCCGGGGATGTCGAGCGGGTGGAACGGCTGCTTACTGAGGACGCGGGACGACGACAGAAGGCGCGGCGCGAAACCGAGCTGCTGGCCGAGTATGAGTCGGCGATGCTACGTGGTCGACGGGATGAAGCGCTCGCAAAACTGCGGCAGCTCGCCGAAACCGCCAAGGACAAGCGCGAGCCCCAGCGATTACTCGACGCGCTGCTGCGAAGGCTGCTGACTACTGGCGTGATCGAGCTGGTGGTGGGGGCCGCTGCTTTTACAGCAGCGACGGCCACCGAGCGCGTGCTATGTGCGACGCCGCCGATTTTGCTGGGTCGTGGAGAGGAGTGCGCGGTGGTCCTGGGGGATCCGGGCGTTTCTCGTCAGCATGTTCGGCTGCACTTCTCCGACGAGGGAGGGTGTGCGCTGACCGACTTGGACAGCAAGAACGGGACGTTTCTCGATGGAATTCAGGTGGGGCAGGGCGCGCTCCTGCCGCTTCGCCATGACGGAGAGCTGGGGATCGGGCAGCACGTCCGGGTGCAGTTTCGGGTAGATGAACATGAGCTGTCGCTCAAGGTTCGGACAGGCATGCGGCGGGGTCTGTCCGTCCGCGTGTCAGCGGGGCTCTTGCCGATCGCTGGTCGGCTGGGCCTGCGGTTCGAGGACGGTCGACCCCTGGCTTTTTGCGACGGCGAAGAGCTTCGACTGAATGGTCAGCGAGTGGCCTCGGGCGTGCAGCTTCTCCACGGCGACATCTTAGAAGCGGGCACTGTGCGGGTCGAGGTCGCCTAGCGATGTCGTGGTGGCAGCGGTTTCGTTCGCGAATCGGTGGCCCCAGCAGCGGTCCGCCGTCCCTTCCGGTTCGACCGAGTCTGCCACCGTCAGACGATGACCCGGTGTTGTTCCTCCATCGCTACAGTCAACGGCTCGGTCATCTGTCGGAGCGGCCTCGGACTGCGGATGTGGCGGTGCTAGCGGCGCTGACCAAGCTGCTGGAATCGGGCCGCGAGGAGCCTGCCATTCGGATGGGTCAGAGCCTGTCACGAGCGATTCCGACGGATTTTGCGTTGGCGCGTCTTGTGGCCGAGACACTCTGCCGTCGTCATCGCTACGCAGAAGCGCTCGGGCCACTTTCTCAGGCGCTGCGGCTGGCACCGCTGTCGGAGTCATTGCGGCTGCGGTTTCTGTTGGCACAGGTCCATCGCGAGCTGGGCCAGATCGATCAGTCAAGACGCCAGTTCGCCGAGATTTTGGCCCTTGATGTGGACTATCCCGGGGCACGCGCAGCGTTGGCGGAGGTCACCGAGCCGCAGCGCTCGCCCGTGTATCGGACCGATTCCGGAGGTGTTGGTGACGTGCAGCGAGCGATTTTGCCGACAGTGGCGCTGGCAACCGGCGGTCGATATCAGCTGTTGGCTGAATTGGGCTCGGGGCGGACTGGGACGGTGTATCGAGCGCTCGACCGTGAACTGGACTGTGAGCTGGCGCTGAAGCTCTTTCATCCGCATCTGCGACAGCGAGGCGAAGACGATGCGCTGCTGCGTGCTCTCCACGAAGCAAGACTGCTTTCGGCGGCACGTCATCCGGGCATCGTCGCGCTCTATGCCGTGGAAGGCGATGAGCTGGGTGATACTGCGCAGCTTCCGCTGTTGGCGATGGAGCTGTGTCGCGGTGGCTCGCTTCGCAGTCGCGTGCGAACGGGACCACTGGCAATTGAGGTCGCTCTCCGTCGAGCCAGAGAGCTACTAGAGACGCTGGCCGAGCTTCATGCTGGGGCTGTGTCACACGGTGACCTCAAGCCCGAAAACCTGCTGTTTCGTGGGGATGGCCGTTGTCGGTTCGAGCTGCCGCCAGCGGAGCGTCCATTCGGGGATCTGGTGATCGCTGACTTTGGCCTGTCTCGTTTGCGCGATGGACTGGGTGGCACGGGAGCGGGCACGCTCGGCTATCTGTCACGAGAGCGATACTTCGGGGGTCCACCCTCGCCACCCGGTGATGTATTCGCGGTTGGGGTCGTGCTGGTGGAGATGCTCTGTGGTGAGCGTGTCGCTGTGGAACTCGCGTCCTCATCGCGGATGGTGCCGCTATCGGGTTCGGCGCTGCTCAGCGGGGCGCAGTCGTGGCTTTCGGGGTTGGGGGCTCGCGAACAGCCGCTGCGGTGCTTGCTTACCGAACTACTCAGTGACGAGGCATCGGTTCGTCCTACGGCTGCGGCGGCAGCTGGGCGGCTGTTCCAGATCCAGCGACTGGGCGATTGATCGTGGAGGCTGGAGGGGCAGTCGGCGTGCAGCCGGTGGTATGGGCTCGATTTTCCGCGAGGTGTTCCTCGGCGCGGCGCAGATAGGCTCGTGGTACCGAAGCAGGCGCTCCTCGCAAGTAACCAATCAGTAAGGACTCACGCTCGCAGCCGAATGGGAGGAGCAGCGCCTGGTAGTAGTCGCGTTCCACCGCAGGCACATAGTCGGCCATCTTCAGAAATCGGAGCCCCAGATCGTTGCGCCGGAGCTGCATCATCAAGCGAAGCGGCCTTTGGCTGTTGCGGCGGTCGAGTGCGGCCAGCAGTCCCGCACAGCTTCGAGACACATTCACAAGTGGCTGGAGTGGTGGCAGCTCAAGACATGCTTGCGAGTAGAAGACAGAGGCTTCTTCGGGCCGTCCTTGAGCCATGAGCGTATCGCCGAGTCGATACAGTACCCGATGAGTAGGCCCATCAGCGAGGAGCAACCGTTGATACTGCGCCGTCGCCAGCGCATGTTCGCCGCGCAGGCTCTGACACAGTGCCATCCCGAGCTGAATCGCTTGCCGGTCCTTCCATTGGAGGTCGATAGGCGGCGGCGGCGTGCGTGAATCGGTCAGGATTCGCTCAAATAGCGCGGACCCCTCGGCGCAGGCTCCCAGCTCGGCGTACGCCATCGCCAAGGTGACCGACGCTTCGGTGCGTTCCGGTGCCATGTGGCGCGCATCGAGTAGCTCAGTGATCGATTTGCTGAGATCGGCACCCGGTGAGATTTGTCCGAACTGGAGCTGACTGCGGGCACGCTGCACGATCTGTTCGTACAGGCCAGAGTCGCTCGTGCCTGGCCGATTTGGACATCCCCAGATTGACAGCGCGCAGTCGCGCACCACCTTGCGGGGGGGCACAGGTTCTGATGGGGGCAGAGGACTTTGTGCCATCGCAAGCATCGGGCACAGTAGCCCCATCACCAGTCCCAGCCGTGAACTCATCGCGCCTCGAAGTGGATGGGGAGCGCCAGTTCGTCGTTGTCATCATTTCCTGCTGACGACGGCACAAAGCGAAACCGCTGAAGCGCATTTTGAAGGCAGCGCAGCAGCTCTGCTGCCGGTGGCATCATCGTGGCCTGTCCGCCGCTCGGCTTCCATGATCCCCGCTCGCTCAGGGAGTGGTTCAGTGGCTGAACGAGCAATACCGCACCGCTTGGGTCAACGATCAGCGCCACCAATAGGTCGCCGGCCAGTCGTGGCGCACGTCGCAGTCCCTGCGCGTAACACTGCCGAAGATCGATCATGCGGTCTCTGACGCCGCGACTGATTTCCTCTTCGCTGCGGTGTTTTTCTCCGCCGCCCGAGCTGTCTTCAGGCGCAAAGTGCGGGGAGCCGACCAGCACGTTCGCTCGCAACAACTCAGCGACGGGAATGCCGGGCAGTTTTTGCAGTTCGTCGAGATGTTCCCGAGCGCGAGAAGTGTAGCGGCTCTTCGGAAGGTCCAGCGCAAACTGACGAAACGAGCGCATGGCCTCGTCTCGATTGCCCAGCGCTTCGGCGATAAGACCGTCGTAGTAAAAGCGATCCCCCTCGGGCACAAAGAACACTTCATCGCTTTGGTAGACCCGCAGCGCTGGATCGGAAGCCAGGGAGCGACTCAGGGCCTCATGGCTCTTTTGCACCTGACCATCGCGGTCGTACGCGATCGCTAGGCCGAGCGCATGGAGCGCCCCTTGATCGCCGGTATCAATCTGTTCGGCTTGACTGTAGCGGCGGATCGCTTGATCTAGCTTGCCCAGCGCCATCAGTGCTTCCGCCGAGTTGGACAGCAGCGTGGCCTGCTGGTGCCGACTCGGAAACAGCAGCGAGTCAGGCTCACCGGGGAGCAGTCGCAGCGCACGGTCGTACTCTTTGACGGCCTCCTCGAAACGGCCGAGGTGAGACAGTACGATGCCAAGCTGCGTCGCAATCTCGAAGTCCCAGCTTCCCGTTTCGTCATCGCGGCGGGCTTGCTGAAGTTCCCGGCTGGCCTGGGTCAGTGCGGCCTGTCCGAGCTCCGGCCGTGACAGCCACTCACCCAACCACACTCGCGCCTCGACATCGGTTGGTTCGACCAGCAGCGCTTTGTGTAGTAGCTGAATCGCTTGCTGGGTCAGCATGATGCGCTCGGGATGGTCGCGCCGCCGGTGCTTGAGCGCCGAATAATACAAGCTGCGTGCGCTGTCTTTGAGCTTCGCAAGCTGTTGGGTCTTGTTCTTGCCGGTTGGTCCAGGTAGTGAATCCGCTGCATGCCCCGTCGGACATAGGAGCAGGGCCACCAGAAACCACGCCACCGCGTGCAGCCGCATATGCGCAGTATAGCGGGGCTTGTCGGCCATCACTCGTTCATCGCGAGCTGTCCAATCCGCCACGCGCTTTGGATCGGCCAGGCTGCTTCAGACACTGCGGCTAGGGCGACCGGTTCGTGGCGATGAGCACTTTGATGGGATTGCTCGCAGCGCTGTTTCCCACCACAAGGTCTGGCTTGTGATCTCCGTCAAAGTCCGAAGCCAAATATATCGAGGGGTTTACCAAGCTATCGGCACTGTTCATCGTTACGAGTGTGGGAGGCAGATACCCGCCCTGACGATCCGCAAGCAGAGCGAACGTACTTTGCGCGACCGTGTCCCCGAACACGATGTCTGGCCAGCCGTCCCCACTCAGGTCTGTGGCCAGCAGATGGCTGGCAGCAGAGCGGGTGGAAACTAGCAGTGGGCCAGGCACCAGTGTTCCGGCTTGATTGAGGAAGGTCAAAAGGCCTTTGGCACAGCTCACCACCAGATCCAAGCGGCCATCCAAGTTCAAATCGGCCACCGACATGCCTTGCGCCGTGCAACCAGGAGTTGGCAGGACTTCATCGGAGTAGCCCCCGAGTCCGTTGCGCTTGTACACTCGGAGCAGCGGGCTATCCATAACAAACACCTCGTCGAAGCCGTCGCCCGTGATGTCGCCGGTACTCAGTTCGGCGGCAAAGATGCCCGTCGCCATGACCTGAGGTTTGTCGTAGGAGCCGTCCTTACGCAGGCCGACTAGCGAGAGCGTTTTATCAATCGTATCGGCGACCACCAGCGTTCGTGGATCGTTGTCAGGTTGCCGTACCAGCGCAATGAGCGATGGTCTGGTTCCGATGCTCACAGTTGGACCCGGAACAAATCCGCCTTTGCCATCACCACGCAGGGTCTGCAATCCATCGAGCACGGCGACGATCAGATCGAGGTTCGAGTCTCCGTCGGCATGAATCGCCAACACATCCTGAGGCCTCTGGGTGGAGGTACCTATCGATATGAACTCGGCGGGCCGCAGTGTTCCATCCCCTTTTCCAGGTAACAGGACCAGCACGGCTTCGCTGCCTGAGGTGTAAGCTACGTCCATTCGTCCGTCCTGATTCCAGTCGCCCACCGCCATCCGCCGGGGATTCTGTGCGGTGTAGATGTGACTCTGAACAAAGCTCAGTGACTCAGAATAGTAAGAAAACAGATCATCACGCCGCACGCTGTGTCCGGTGGGATTGCGGACCGTGATCGGAGTCCACCAACTGGACTGCTGCGCCATCGGTAGCGTGAAGGTCAGCTCGGTCGAAGAGACCAGTTTCACATCGCCGATCGCGGTACCTTGCCATTCGACTTGAACTCCTTCGAGGAATCGCTCTCCGAGCAGTTTGACCGAGCCGCTGCCACTGGTTGGAACCGACTTCGGAGTTACCGCATACAGCGCCAGTGCGGGGTGACAGATCTGTTCCTGCAAATCACAGACTTCATCCGCCAGACACAGAGTTGGGTTCGAAACACAGTTGTCTGGATTGGGAATGTCTAGGTTTCCCCACAGCGACTGGCAACCAGCCAGAAATCCGGCAAACAAAATCGCAAGTCTTTTCATTTGTTACTCACTTGATCGCGGCAAATTGATGTTCTTCTACGGAAACGAAAGTGCCCATGGACCGGCGGTGTCTCCTTGTCCGGGAGGAATCGCGGGGCGTTCGCGATTGCGTGGACCGGGCCACACCAAAAGGAGTGTGCCGGCCACCGTGAGAGCCGCTCCTGTACCGAGCAGAGCAGCACCTGCCGGGGTGGTATCGTACAGTCGAGCGCACGCCAATAGGGGAGGCGTGGCCGGTTCGATACACTGTCCCGAAACCGCCAGCGCTGATCCGCCAAGGCCGACAAGTCCTAGACCAATTCCCAAGCTGGCAATACCAGCGGCAATGCGCCACTTGGGACGAGGATTCCGCTCTGGTGGCAGCTTGATGATAAGTGGTGCGCTCTCTTCGGCAACCAGCGAAACAGAGAGCTCAGAGGTCTGTCCGTTTGTGATCGCTTGATGACCTTTGAAGGGCTGGTAGCCGGGACGACGCAACTCGAAATCGACGGGTCCAGCAAAGCGCGAAAGGGTGAGGGGAGTTGTTCCGTGCTTGCGATCGCCGATGTGAACCATCGCGCCAGAGGGCTGGCTGGTAAGGCGCAGCGTGCCGCGTCCCCTGCCAACGGCTTCTACCAACAGGCGAGGCATCAGCGCAGACAGAGACTCTGCCACCGCGCTTTCGTTGCACGGACTACACGGGAAAGCAGTCTGGGCGGCCGCCTCACCGATCTGGGTATCGGTCAG
Organism: Polyangia bacterium; assembly: GCA_044228505.1. Lineage (GTDB taxonomy): Bacteria > Myxococcota_A > Polyangia > Palsa-1104 > JAEUJZ01 > JAEUKA01. The sequence continues at coordinate 335,728 of JBGAUT010000003.1, forward strand.
CGTTACAGAGACCGTTCCACCGGCTGACGACGCAGCTTGTATTCCGCTCACCGATAGCAGGTAGTCCATGAAGGACTGCTCGGCAATGCGGCTTATGCAGCGGGCGTCTCCTTTGCAATCTTCATGAGTCATCGCAGGCACTGGCTGCACAAACAGGCCGCTGCTGCGGATGCTCTGCTCGATGGCTTGATGCGGTACCGGATGCACGCCGGGGTTGCTCTGTAACAGTTCGTTATCTAGTTGGAGCAGCGCGGTAGGAAGGCGCTTGATCTCGCTAAGTCCGCTTGCATCTTGTGCCAGCAGATAGGCTCGGTGCGCTTCTGCTTCGAGCGGTTTTTCTTGGGTCTTGCTTGGACTTTTCCAGGAAATCACGTGATGTCCCGATGACACCAGCAGCGGCATCGCGAGTGGCAACACTCCCACGAGTCTTCCGTCGAGGAGAACCTGGGTCTCTGGATCTCCTTGCATCATCACCTCAGCGCTCTGTCCCTGTGCTTGGGAGACAATCCGTTCGGCCTCTGCTCTCTGCTGGGTGTTGCCTTCCTGGGGTGAACTACTCGCCATGTAGCGCCGCATCAAGTCCTGCGCCACGGCAGTCTGGCCTTCGGCATAGGCGACAATTCCAAGCTGATACAGCGTGTCTGGACTGTGATCGAGAACGTAGGCCTCCGAAAGCGCAGCATAAGCGGCCACGAAGTTTCGCGAGGCGAGTGCCATTACGCCTTGAGCCACCAGTGGGGCGGCGCGATCTTTGGGAGTCTGAACCGCTTGCGGCGGACGGACTCCTTTGGCGTAGGCCGCAGGGCTGACGAGCGCAGCCAGAAGGAGCAGCGAACCGGAACCGTGGTACATAGCGCTACGGAGTGACATTTTTGTACAGATTGAGAGTACCGGGTCGCTGAGCAATGACGACATCGGGTTTGCCATCAGCGGTCAGGTCGCCAACATAGAGAGCTCCAGCCAGCGCCATGTTGCCAAGGAAGGTGGGGGCACTGCGTTGAAACTGTCCATTGCCGAAACCGGCTTGGATATCGAAATTCTCTGCCAGCGCGTTGGTGTCTAGTGTGACGATATCGGCAGTCCCATCACCATTCATATCCGCGATTCCCATGGTGTCGGAATTGCTGAAAGTGCTGAGGGTCGCGCCTTGCGTAAACCCACCGGATCCGTCGCCAATATACAACAAGATCTCGCCTGCACCCTTGACCGCCATCGCGAGATCAAGACGTCCGTCTTGATTGAAATCACCGACCATCGGTTGAGTGGGATTCTTGGAGTACGCGTAGCTTTTCGTTTGAGTGAAGGTGCCGTTCCCGTTGTTCTGGAAGACCGGAAATCGGCTGTCCTTGGCAGTGCACAGCACCAGATCAATGAGGCCATCGCCATTGAAATCTCCCACTGCCACGGAGGTACCAGCGTCCATCGATTGGAACGTGTGCCGAGTGTTGATCGGTGCCGCGAACGTACCGTTGCCCAAGCTGGGATACACGACTACGTTTGGTCCGTCACCGATCACGATGTCTGCTTTTCGATCGGCAGTCGCGTCCAGTATGGTGATCGCACCGACCGTGCTGACCGTTTGGATCGTGCCAATTGGCATGAAGGTGCCATCCGCCTTGCCGAGCGCGATTTCCATAAATGGCTTGGGCCCCGTTTCGCTGACCACCATGTCCACGAGGCCATCTCCATTCACGTCTCCCAGTGCCAGTCCGTATGGTCGAGACGAAAACGCCACGGACGGACCCGCAAGGAGCGTGCCGCCAGCTTGTCCATAGTAGAGGGCCACAGGGACGGCGTTGTCTCCGGAAATCGCCAGGTCGGGACGGCCGTCTTGGTTGAAGTCACCACTGCGGATGATCTTGAATGAAATCGGGAGGTTGGTCTGTACTACGGTGTCAAAGCTCGGCCATGGAAAGTAGTGAAACAGTCCGCTGACCGTAAGCCGCTGACTACTCGGGGACAGTAGATCCAGCATCACCGTCGCTTTCGAACCACTACCGGCAGGGGCCATGGCCGAAAGTTGCGACTCTGAATCAAGGTTTAGCATCGTCGCCGGCTTGCCCGCAAAGCTCAGCGTCATGTTCGCAACGAAGTTCTTCCCAGACAGCGTGACCGGAACGGATTGTCCGAACGGAGCCGCAGCGGGCGTCACTGAATCGATCCGTAGTGCTGGTTCGCACACCCGTGTCTCGGTGTTACAGACTTCGTCAGGAGTCTTGCACAGAGCCGGTGTGGCGACGCAGCTCTCTGGATTTCCGGTTGCGAGTCCACCAAACAGTGCTTCACAACTGGCATTCCCACACAAAGAACCTAGCAGCAGCAGCAGACCAGGTGCTGCGGTGGAGGATCGTTTCATCACTTGCTCGCTCCTTGCGAAGGCGGTGAAGGCTGCGGAATCACTCGTCCAGGCCAAGCCATGGTCAGGATTCCACCGATTGCGATGGCAGAGCCAGCGGCCACCAGACCTGTTCCCAGGTTGAAGGTTGAATAAAGGTTGTCACAGTGCAGCGCTGCGCCCATCGGTGGGCGGATGCACGTTCCATCCACTGCCAGTGCCCCACTCCCAAAGCCAATGAGCAGGGCTCCAACACCGATTCCTGCACCACCTGCAATCAGCCGCCAGCGCGGTCGTGGTTCCCGGAGTACCTCCACCTTCTGACCGATGACGATGACCCGGCGCTTGCGTACCTCGGCCGGTTCCTGTTGATCCGGTTCCAGTGTGAGCGTGACGTCCGTGTCGGCATTTGCAGAAATCACCACCCGCTTTGCTATCGGTTGGTGACCAGGTAGCACCGCTCGGAGATCGATGGTACTGGCCCACATCTTGCGATGCAGCGGTGACGTTCCAAGCCGCACTCCGTTTGCGAAGATCTCGGCCTGCGAAGGCTCGGTCTGAATCCGTAGGATTCCTTTGGTTCGTGACAACGCCGAAGACGCAAGCTCTGGAAGGATCTGCCGCAGCTTGTCCTGTAGCGCGGTGATACTACAGCTTGTACAGGAGTCCGTGACCGAGCTGGCTTCCGACTCTACGCTGCGATCAATGATCTGTCCGATGATCTGATAGTTTTGCAGATCGCTGGCACTTTCTCCGGATGCTTTCGGGAGAGCCGCGACCGAGAGCACGACTGTGTAGTCGGCTTCCTGCTGTTGGGCCTGGGCAACCAGACAGGGAATCTGTTTGTGACAGTCGCTTGGGAGGATGGTATCGCGGGCCGGTGAAAGCAGAGTCAGTCGCTGTTTGGACAGCCCCCGTACCGTGGTCACCGCAAGCTCTGTCTCTGCCGCTTTGGGAATCCCTTGATACTGTTCAAGCAGCAGCGCATGCGGCGGAATGGTCACAGAGACCGCTTGGACGTTGAAGTTGAAGCGCACTTCCAGCGCACGACCAGCGCGTACCTCTACCTGAGAGGTCAGCGTCATCCGTCCTTGGGTGGCGGTGATGACATGCTTGCCTGCGGACAGTGAAAGCGGACTGGATAGGGGGAGTCCTGTGGTCGCGCCACCATCAACCGAAATTTGAATGCCGCGATCGCCGAACACCTCGACTTCACCGCTTGGACCATTGTCCATCGACGAAGGCGAAGCCGCCTGCGCCACTCCGGTACAGCCGACCAGAAGCCATAGCACACAACGTGATAGCGCCCGCCGCAACTCGTACCGGAGTGTGGACCGCAAGCTCATGGACAGACACCTGCCCGCACGGTCTGGTTGGCCTTTACCACCATTGTCTGGGGCTTCCCATCGATGGTGATCTGGTGACTTCCAGGAGGCATCCACAGCGAGATCAGCTCACAGGCTTTCTTGGTCCGCTTTGGAACCATCACCACCCCGAGCTGCGGAACCAAGCGCAGGACTGCGGACTGAGTCGCCGACTTTTCAGCAGCCTTGCCCACGACCTTCGGACTCAGCTTCATTGCACGCTCAAACTCGGTCATGGCCTCTGCGGTGTGTCCTTGCGCTTCATGTGCTCGGCCAAGCAGAACCGACAGCTCGAACGACAGATCGGCGCAGCCCGGAGTCTTTTCTGAACGAGTACACATCCGTCTCGCTTTGCCGAGCAGAAGCTCTGCCGCCGCGAAGTCCTTGGTATCCAGTGCATGTCGACCGCGACGCGCCAGCTCCGCCACCGGAATCGCTTTGTCTCCTTCTGGCGGCGCAGTCACTTGCGGAGTCGAGGTGGTCGCAACCGATTCCGGGTTCGCCGTGATCGGAGTTCCTGCATCTGGCGGCGTGGTCGACGCGTTGGCGTGCTTGTTTGGCGGTGTCACCGACAGTGCCGCGCTGTTCTGGGGGGTGTTGAGGAGTCGCAGAAGGAGTGCAGCAGCCCGGGTCCGAATCACCGCATTGCCATCATCGGACAGGAGCCGCAAGATGGGTTGACCAGCCGGTTTTCCGTTGACCACCGGTAGCTCTGCGGCGACCTCTGCCACCTGACTGCGAACAAGAAGTGATGGATCACGCGCCGCCTTCTGTAGCAGCGGCAGACTCACTGTCAGTGGTGACAACAGGAGTCCTGCGACTACCGCAACCCGCTGCTCCTCCGGCACGGTGGTCGAAAGCTGCGCCAGCAGGTTGGGTGGATCGACATGTTCACCCAGACGCAGCAGCAGCCCGTACGCGGTTCCGGAGTTGCTGGCGTTCTTTGTCAGGGCTTCCTTGAGCACCGGCACCGCTCGTTTGTCACCGGCTTCCCCCAAGCGACGGGCTGCCGCAAAGCGCAGCGGCCAGTTTTCCTCACTGAGAGCACGGCCCCACAGCTCGCGATCGCCATCCTCGCGGTCGATGATCTGACGGCGCTGCTCGGCATCCGCTTGATTATACAAGTTGGCCAGTTGCCCGCGCTGTGTGTCATCACCGAGTCGCTGGAGCCCAATTCTCGCCAGGATCTGCTCGTCCAGTTCCTTCCGCTGCACCACCTCGCCCAGCCAAGCGCGAACCAGATTGATCAGATCGGTCTGCTTGAGCTTCACGAGCAGGGACGTCAGCTTGACCAGCGCCCGCAGCGCTTCACTGCGCACCTCGTTGGCTTCATCCGACAGACCCGCGTGCAGGGCGGCCAAAGAGTCGGCATCGCTACGTGATCCAAGCGCCCGCATGGCACTGCGTCGCACGCTCGCAACTTTGTCCTTCGCAAGTCGCAACAGCAGCGTCTCGGCCTGCGCTGAGCTGTCCTCGCTGAGCACTCCCGCCGCATCCGAGCGCAGCGCGAAGTCGTCATCATCACTCGCCAGCCTGGCCCAGGTCAGGCTTTGGTCGGACAGCGACGTCGGCTCGCGGGCCGCAATATCCACAATCGCAATCGCCGCTTGATGCCGTAGCTCTCGCGAGGGTGCCCCCGTCAAAATACTCATCAGCAGACGGACATCCGTTGCTTCACCCGACAGAGCCAAGCCCTCCATGGCGATCTGTCGCGAGGCCAGGGTCGCCCCCGCCGTGCCCGCTACCTTTCGAAACAGCTCCAGGCCCACCGGGTTTTCCGGGGTCGTGAGCAGCCGGGCGGCAAACAGTTGTTCTGACCCCGGTTGCGACGCGATCTCGGCCAGGAATCGTCGACCGTCGTCGTCGTGGACTGCGGCCAGCCGGGCCGCTGCCAGCAGCTTGTGTTCATGTCGTCCTGGGCGAATCAGCCGCTGACGGAGCAGGGCCTTGGCCTGATCGTCGCCACCGCGAGCCAGTCGACCGAGTAGCCGCACCGCTTGTTCCTCGGGCAGACCCGGTTTCATCGCCACTTGCAGCAGCACCTCAACGGCTTTGGGATTGCCTTGCTCGCTCAGCCAGTACGCAGCTTTTTGGCGCACCGTGGCATCCGTGCTATCGAGCGCTTCCAAGAGCAGCTTCTGTCCTCGGGGATCGCCAAGCTGCTGAAGGGCTGCGGCGACCGCAATGTGCAAGTTGGGCGTCAACTTCTTTTCGCTCATACCCGCCAGCGTCGGAATGGCTTGCCGATCGCCGAGCTCTCCGAGTGCCGCGGCTGCTTGTGCCGCAATCTCGGTGTTTGGGTCGGATAGTAACGGCACAAGTTGCGGTCGCAGGCTCAGATCATGGGTCCAGCCCAGCTCACTGAGCACCGAGGCGCGCAGCTCGGGACTTGGATCGCGCAGCTCGCCGACCAGAAACTCCGTGGCCCGCGCCCGTGCTTCGGCCAGCTCATTCGGCAGCAGTCGAATCTGTTCCGGGTTTCGGCGAGCCGACAGATAGCGATTGCCCAAGATCAGTCCGCCGCTGGCGAGTACCAGCACCGCCGTCGCTGCAATGACCGAGTGTAGGAATACCTTCTTTTTGGCTTCGGGCGACAGCCCTCGGAAGCCACTTTGCACCAGCCGTGCTGCGTCTTTGCCAAGGACCACGCGCTCGCCCCGCTGGATCAGCAGCAGATCGATTTCCTTGCCCAGCTCGGCGACGACTTCTTTCATCGACTGAAAACGCTGCTCCCGGGACTTGGCGAGCAGCCTCATGACCAACGTTTCCAGCGCCTTGGTCAGTTTTAGCCGAGGGTTCTTGCTCTGCAGCGGCGGCGGTGGGGCCGTCACATGCTTGAACATCAGGCTCGTTGGCGTCGTGCCATCGAACGGTAGCTGCCCAGTCAGCATCTCGTACAAAATGCAGCCGAGCGCATACTGGTCCGCTCGCGCATCGACGTCGGCGGCGCAGGCCTGCTCGGGTGACATGTACAGCGGCGTTCCGACCACCGAGCCAACCTCGGTGAGGCGACCGCTACCGCTGTGGCTGTGCTCGCTGGAGTCCGCGTGTTTTTGCGCCGTCAGCACCTCGATCTGTTCTTTTTTCAGACTCTGGTTGGCGCGCAGGGCAATGCCAAAGTCGACGATTTTTACAAAGTCCTTTTGGCCGGTTTGCTCGACGAGAAAAATGTTCTCGGGCTTGAGGTCACGGTGGACGATTCCCAGGTCGTGGACGGCTTGTAGGCCGGTGGCAATTTGTTGGGCGATTTTGCAGGCGCGCAGCGGCTCCATCGGGCCTTCCGAAATCGCACGGGCCAGCGTTGGTCCACTGAGCAGCTCCATCACCAGATAGGAGCGTCCGTCGGCGAGCAGCCCGAAGTCGGCGATGTACACCGTGTTGGGGTGGTGCACCTGCGACGCCATCTTCGCTTCTTCGAGGAATCTTCGTTGGGCGATTGGGTCTTGCGGCTGCAGCAGGATCTTGACCGCCACCGCAGTGTCGAGATGAACGTGCTTGGCTTTGTAGACGACGCCCATGCCGCCTTGGCTGAGCCGTGACTCGATCAAATAGCGCTCGGCCAGCACCGCGCCGAGCACCGGATCGGCTTCCTCATCGAGGGGAGGGAAGCTTGGGGCGGTACGATCTGGATCGTCGGACGACACCGAGATCTCGGGTCCAGACGGGCAGCTACAGTGGTGCGAACCGGTCACAGAATACTGCGTCCCGCAGCGCGCACAGCGCTTGGTGAGTGATGTGCCGACCTGTGGAGTCACCACGAAACCATCCCCCGAACGGCAGATTATACATGAGCGATAGCGTTCGGGATTCCAGTAGGTGAGCGCCCCTCGCTGGCAATTGGCTAAATGGTCGTGCCAGCGGAGGATTCACCCAAGGTAGAAAAAGTACGACCTTCCAACCAGGCCTGTGGACTGTGCCGCAGGGTGGTATGTTCGCCGCCTTCAGCCGGAGGTGTTCAATGTACCAGCGAAGTGTTGGTCGGGTCAGAAACTCTCGACGAGCGAGCGGAACGGGGCACTGGTGGTCATGGGGACTTATGTGGAGCGCGGTCCTGTGTGTGGGGATCACAACGGGCTGCACCGCACTGCGCGAAACCGATGACAGCGACGAAACGATGGAGCCGGGGGTGCCACCTGGCGATCCGGTCATCGTGGAAAACCCGATTGGTTGCCGGGGTCGCGTCTGCTCTGCCGCCGCCCCCTGTGGCACGGGCCAGCGCTGTCTCGAAGGTGTCTGCGTCACCGCTGGCGATCCCTGCCAGGATGACTCCACTTGCCAGGATGACTCGCGCTGTTACAAAGGGACGTGCCTCGGCTGGGATGCCTGCAAGAAGCTCGGTAGCTTTGACCCCGAGTGCAAAGGCGTTGCATTTACCCCCGCCGAGTTCAAGGCCCCGGTGATTGGCTGTAAGCTCGCTGGCTTCCAGTCCTTGTCGGTTCCAATCGTCGCTGACCTTGATCGCGACGGCAAACCCGAGGTGCTGACCGTGGCCCACGGCGTTGGCATCGTCGTGATGAGTGGCCAAGACTGCAAAGAGCTGTGGCGCAAGAACATCGTTCTACAGGCCAGCAACCAAGGCAACCTCGCCGTCGCCGACTTGGATGGCGATGGCTTTGGCGAGATCGTCGCGGTCGACAGTGCCAACCGCGTCATCGTGCTCGACTACAAGGGCAACCTGCTCGCCACCTCGCCGACCCCCACCCAAGAGACCAACAGCAACGGTCAGCTCTGGAGCGCCCCCGCCATTGTCGATGTCGACGGCGTCGCCCCCCCGGAAATCATCGCTGGAGCGCAGGTCTCGCGGTTCGTCCGAGGCACCCCCTCGAAGATCACCGTGCTGTGGACCAAGCCCAATCGTGCCGAGTCACTTGGCTCGCTGCCGGTCGCCGCCGATCTGGATGGTGATGGTCGCCCCGAGGTGATCTCAAATGATCACGTCTATGACGGCATCACCGGGGCCGACAAGACCCCGCCCGCACTGTCGACCAAGCCCTTTTATCCAGCGGTCGCAGACTTTAACGGCGACGGCAAGCCCGACCTGCTCCTGGTCAACTCCGGGTCCGGCACCCAGATGGTCAGCGTCTACGACTACACCAACAAAAAGACCATCTTTGGCCCCTATCGCGTCGCCGAAGGGGGCTGGGGTGGTCCCGCCGTAATCGCAGACTTCGACGGTGACAAAGTCCCTGATTTTGGCCTGGCCTCGGCCAGTCGCTACTACACCTATGCCCTCAAGTGCGCCGCCACCCCCAAGCCCGCCGACTGCACCGGTACCGACCCTGGTGTGCTGTGGTCCAAGGTCACCCGCGATGCCTCATCCGGCGGCACCGGCTCGTCCGTGTTCGACTTCAATGGCGATGGCACCGCCGAGGTCGTCTACCGCGACGAGTGCTGGCTGCGCGTCTACAACGGCAAAGACGGCAAGACCCTGTTTGCCGCCAACATCACCAGCAACACCTGCCTGGAGCTGCCGGTCATCGCCGATGTCGACAACGATGGCCACGCCGACATCATCGTCAGCAGCGACTCCTACGGCTCGTGCGGGGCTACCAATCCTCCCGAGGCGGACACCGGCACCCCGTGGACCGGCCAGACCCAAGGCATGATCGTCCTGCGCGACCCCATGAACCGCTGGATGCCGTCGCGCCCCCTGTGGAACCAGCACAGCTACCACATCACCAACATCAACGACGACCTATCGGTGCCGACCACCGAGCCCGACAACTGGCTGACCTACAACAACTATCGTCAGAACGTCCAGGGCGGCGGTGGTAGTTCGGGGTCGGTGCCCGATCCGACGGGGCGAACCGTGCCGGGGCTCGACTCCACCGACTGTAGCAAGCTGTGGCGGCTGCGCGGCGAGGTCTGTAACCGAGGTGCCAGTCCGGCCCCCGCCCCGCTCTACGCCAGCTTCTACGAAGGCCATCCCGACAGTGGTGGCAAGCTGATCTGCACCGCCAAGACCGCCCTGCCAACCGCACCGGGGGCCTGCCAGCCGGTCACCTGCGACTGGAACAACCCCCCAGCCCGAGGCGTCGACCTCTACCTACGAGTCGGCGATGACGGCAAGGGCGGACGCCTCGGTGGCCAGTGCAAAGACAAAAACGACCTCGCCCACCAGCCCGCCGCAACCTGCAGCGGCATCCCCGGCTAAGCCTCCCGACTCTCTTTGTCTCCGCGTGGCCACAGGGTTGCTGGGGTTACGGGCTGGCCGGTGCAGGGGTCGCTACCGGATGGAGCTTGGCCGCCACGGCGCGCAGGATGGCTTCGGCGGCGAGCAGCTTTTCGGCAAAGGCGATTCGGTCGAGCGGGCCCTCTCCAAACACATCCGAGATGGCGGCAAAGGTGGTGTACACGCCGCTGTGATAGTTGGTCGGTTGGAGTGCCCACTTGGGCGGCGGGCTCGGTGGCGGCAGGCTGCGCAGGGTTGCTTGGGCGGCATCCCACAGCGTCTTGCGCTTCGCCTTGAGTTCATCGGGCACCTTGAGCTTGAGACACAGCTTGGCGTCCTCTAGCTGAAGGTACAGGCGCAGCGGCTCGCTCGGGTGAATCGGCGTCCACAGCCAGTGGCAGGCGATGAAGCCGCCTTTGGGGTTGGCCTCATAGCTGATTCCGGATGTGCCCATGTGGCCGATGCCTTGGATTCGGCAGTCCTCGAAAAACCCGTAGAAGTCGGGGGCTTTCCAGTCGCTTGGGGGACGCTCCGCAAAGTGTTTGGTGCGGTCGGCCAGTCGATGCAGCACATCGCGATACGATCCGGCCAGGTCGCGGACATCGCGGCGCCTACTGACCTCACTGACAGTGAGGAGTGCGGGATCGGCGAGCAGCTCCGACAGGTGGCTGGCATCGCAGCGCGCCCACAGCTGAGACGATCTGCCGTCCGGCGCAGTAGCCGCTGTCCCCGCCCACTGTGCCAGCCGCTGGTCGGTGACGGTGACTTGCGACAGCCCCAGGACCAGATACACCAGGCGGCTCTTCGGGGTCTTTTTGACATGGGCGTACTGGCGGTCGAACTGCTCTTTGTCGAGTGCTCCGTCGATCTTTAGCTCGACAAAGACCCGCTCGACGGCACCGCTCGGCTCCGTCACCGTGAACGCCAGGTCGTACAGTCGCCGCTCCGGTTCCCACTCTAGCTCGATGGCGCGGAGCCCTGACACGCCGAGGACTCGTTCGAGCAGCCGCGTATGTAGCAGCAGTCCAGACAGTGCCACCTGATGGACGCGCTCGTTATTTGGCTTGTGGTCAAACAGCAGATCAATGGCCGCCATCGCTTCCCCCGCGCTTCGCCCCCGCGAAGCAAGCTCTGATCTTACCGCAGTTTGCGAGCGGATCGGCTGGCAGCGCGTTGGGCCTCGGAGTGTGCGAAACTGGAGGTGGTGAGCGAGCCAGAGGAGATTCTCGACAAAGCGCAGAAGGTGCGGCGGTTGGTCGCGGCCGGGCAGGTCACTCCGCCGATCTTGCCGTACATCGTGGGTGAGCTGCTCGCAGAGGTCGATGCCAAGGCGAGCGACTATCGGGATTGGCTGAAGCTGGGGAGTGAGTGTTTCGCCAAGCTCGGTCATCCCCGGCGGGCAGCGCTGACGCTGGCGCTCGGGGTGGGGCCAGAGGCGGCGCTCAAGTGTCTGCCAAGTGGGCGCTTTGCGGTAGAGCGGGCGTATCTGCTGGCGGCGCAAGCGAAGGCGGTTCCGGGACAAGCGAGCGGTCTGCTCCACGAGGCGGCGCAGCTATGTCTTTCAGCGGGACTTCTGACCTCGGCGGGGCTGCTGTTCCAACAGGCGGGCGAGGTGACGCTGGCGAAAGACGCGTGGACGCGGCTGCTCGGGACGCAGCCACCACTGTATGAGCGGGCGCTGCTTCATGCCCAGCTTGCACTCCTTGGGAGCGGCGAGAGTCCATCCGAGCTGGTCAGCGAGGGTCGGCGGCATGCGGCGCTTTCTGGGCAGCTGTTGGAAGAGGTCGCGGATGGACACGAGCTCGGGGGGCGGCGGGCGCAGGCACTCGACTGCTACCGGGTGCTGGCGCAGCTTGGCGAGCGGCGCGGGGCCTTTGAAAACATCGCGGAAGGGTTTCTCGGCATGCTGCGCATCTTCCAGGGCGAGCGCATGGTGGCCGAGGCGGTGGCGCTGTACGACGAGCTGTTGCGGCTGGCCATCCAGCACGGCGAGCACGAGCTCTGCGCGGAGCAGTGTCGAGAGGCGGCCCAGTTTCTGATTCGCTGTGGGCTTCCAGGGCCAGCCGGGGGCTATCTGCGGCAAGCGGCGCAGGCGCTGTTGCGGGTGGCGGAAGGACGGGCGCAGGCGGGGGCTTTGCGGCTGGCCGAGCATGCGCTGCTGTCTGCCGCAGATCTGCTGTCCGGGCTGCCCGAGCCAGGGCTCCTCGGTGACGTCTTGCGGCGTCTTGCTGCGAGCCAGCGCGACCCTCATGAGCGAGCCCGCTACACCCGGTTGGCCGACAAGCTGCCGACAGCAAGTGGTGCCAAGCCAGTGGAGCCCGTGACCAAGCCCGCCGGGCAGTCGTCACGAGGGCTGCCGGAGGTGTGGACGCTCGATTTGCTAGCCTGGGAAGCGGCGGCGTCCCCGGCGGCTGTGTGTCTGCGGCTGCTGCTCGATCCGAGCCGACCCGAGCTTACGCGACGCCACGCGCTGCTGGTGCTGCTATATATCGAAGGGGATGCCACCCAGGCGCTGCCCGTCGAACAGCGCCAGCGCCTGGTGCGCAGCTTGGGCAGCCAGCGGGTGTATGAGGCCGTGGCACCCCTTCAGCGCCTGTATCACGAGTCGCTTGCGCAGGCCGAGCGTCCGGGCGAAGCCACGCTACGCGGCCAGATCGTCGATGCTCTGCCGAAGCTGCCGTTTCCTCGGGCGCTTCAGCTAGTGGTCGAAGCGCTCGGCGATCCATCGGAAGCGGTGCGCAGCCAAGCCCACAGTGCGCTGTCACGGATGGGAACCAGCGAGCTGCTTAGCACGCTCGGTCAACTGCTGTCCGAGTCTCGCGAGCCGGCGGTGCAACTGGCGTTGGTGTCGGCGCTGTCACGAGTTGCCGATCCGCGGGCGGTGGAGCGGCTGCTTGCCGTGTTTTGCAGCCAGGGTGATCCGCTGCGTCGCGAGGCCCGGCGCGGCCTGGTCGGCCTGCGTGACAAGTCGCTGCGACCGCTGTACGCCCGGGCCCTGCTGACGGTGTCGTCCGATCGAGCGCAGGACCTGCACGCGCTTATTTCCGAGCTTTACCCTTCGGGCCTGTAGCGCCTGATTTGCCCTTGGCGGTGGGTGGGGCGACTGCCTTCGCTTCACTGTCAGAGAGCGGCGGGCGCAGCGGAGGGGCGGCTGGAGCAACCCGAGCACCGGGGCCGCCCACGGCGTCTTTGCTGGCGTTTGTGACACAGCGGAAGAGCGGCCGGAGCTTGGCGAGGTCGGCGCGCAGCGGCTGCAAATCGGGCTCGGCGCTCGGCTCGGCGTAGAAGGTCAAATCGGAAGAAGCATCGACGACATAGGCACCGTACTCCGTCAGTGCTCGGGCCAGCACTTTGCCTTCGGGACTCAGCCCCAGCGTGTCGAGGTTTTGCTTGGGCAAAAGGGTCACGAGCTGCCCCATCGGGACCGTACCGCGATAGGTGGACTCGGCCCCATCGTCCTGTTTGGTCGCGGGCCAGACCGGCCCGAGTCGGAGGTGGGTGCGGGGCAGGGCCATCGCCAGCGCATGCCGGATGCCTTGGGTTAGCTCGCGTCGCCGAATCAGTCCGCCAAGGGCGCTGCCGCCGTAGGCTCGCTCGCCGCCTTCACCAACGCCGGGTCCGCGCAGGTCGTTGCGGGTGTAGCCCTCGGCCAGAATGTGACCGGCCTTGCGGCGGCTGGCGTGCCATAGCTCGTGAACGTAGCGCCGCTCGGGGTCGATGATGTGAAGGTGAGCATCGCTGTCTTCGCTGCGCGGCTTGGCGGGCTCGGCGGACTTGGGGACGCGGATGGTGGCGACTTGCTCGCCTTTGACGACGATCTTGACGAGTGGATCGGTCGCGGAGGCCACGTAGATCGGATGACTCCACTGTTCGGCATTGACGTCGGCAGCAAGCTTTTCGTCGACCAACATGCGCGAACAAGGCGAGTCGGCGGGCTCGATGGCAGCGGCTGCGCCGAGCGGGGTATTCCACGGTGAGTCGGGCGCAAACGGCCACTCGGCGGAATCGCGATCCGCGACAGGACTGGCAGCGGCCAGGGTGGCGATGAACAGCACCCCACCACGTAGACCGAAGCGACACATGGAAAGAAGCGACAAGGAAGTCACGGCTCGTAGTTCGTTCTTAACCAGAAAGTGGTCGCTTGGCATGCACAATCGTCGCCAACCATGGCTGATGGTGAGTGCCGGACTGGGTGGACCGAGCGGTCAATCCCACAGTGCAGGAAGGATGAACAGGCCGAGGTTGAGTCCCGCAGTGAACTGGATCTCGTGCGTGGTCACCGCACTCGTGCGCAGCACCTGATGAGATAGCTCAACGGATAGGGCGCTCATCAGGATATGGACCCCGAAACCGTGACGGAAGCCAAAGGCTGCCTGTCCATCGGCGCTCCCGATCACGATTCTTGGCGTGTACGTGCCAATGATGGGGGGGAGGGCTCCGTACCCAAATCCGCAGCCAAGCGAAATGGCGTGGCTGCTGTGGTGTCCGCTGCTGCGTAGCTCATAGGACAGCTCGGGGAGCAGCCATGGCGTATTCTCGATGAGGCGTCCGATCCCCGAGCTCGTCCAACCGATCGCAACCCCAACGGGAAGATGGAACGCCACGCCCCTCTCCTTGTCATCGTTGAGCAGCGCGAAGAGCCCGGCGTTGGGACGGAAAGTCGGCACGACAAAGGGGCGCGCCTCTGCCTGGAGCAGAGTCGGATGGAGCAGCAGTCCGAGCAGCGCTCCTCCGAACAGCACTCGCGGAAACCTCCACATCTAGCCAACTATCTGCGATCGGGTGGGTTGTCACAAGAGAGGGCCCTAGTGTACCGTCGGTCGCCGTGCGTTGCCACCGTGAGCAGGCATGGCACATACGACTTGGTTGGATGCGGATTGGACTTACACCCTGTTCCCTACGAGCAACCGTACTTCATTCCGCGACCTCATCAGGAGGCCGCCCGTGATGCCATGTTGGCGGCGCGAGCGGTGGGGCGTCCGGGGTTTTTGCTCGGGGACCTGACCGGCCTGGGCAAGACGCTGTCTGCTTGGCTGGCCATCTGCGCCATGCCAGAGACAGAGGTGCTCATCATCTGTCCCAAGGGGGCGATTCCGCAGTGGCGGCGTACGATGGCGCGTTCGCTGGCGACCGGCAAGTGCGTCACCCTGCTGAACTTCGAAAAAACCAAGTCGTTGCTGCTCCCTCCTCCGGATAGCAAAAAGCGATCGACTCGCGCCAAGAACAACGAGCGGGCCAAGCATGGCATCCCCAAGCGAACCTGGCCGATTGTGGTGATTGATGAGAGTCACCGCCTGCGAAACCCTAGTGCCCAGCAGTCACTGGTGTGTCGTCAGCTTGCCGCAGCGGCTCGGTTTACGATGTACCTGAGCGCCACGGCGGGTCAGTCTCCTCACGAGCTGTCTTATCTGGGAAGACTCCTGACCTATGCGACCGGGGGCGTGACTGGTGACATGGATGAGTTTCGCCAGCTCATGAAACAGCTTCGGATTGGCAGAGCCAAGGGACGTTGGAAGAACTGGAGTTGGGAGCCAAGTGAGGCCGATCGCAAGGTGATGTCGGATCTCTTGTACAAAGGGAAAGACGCGATTGGCCTCAGAAGACGACCGGAAGATATCGCGGGCTGGCCCGAGGTGCAGCGCGAGCTGGCGGCCACGGCATTGGATCGGGACAGTCAGCGGCTCTATGAAGCCACGTGGCGAGAGTTTCGGCGCGAGCTGGGACTGCTGGGAGGGAGTACCCGGCATCCCACCGGATGGGCGGCCGACCTGCGCTTTCGCCAAAAAGCGAGCTTGCTGCGAACCACTGGAACTGCGGACTTTGTGGATGATCTTCTCGGGAATGGCGAGCAGGTGGCAGTCTCTGTCGCTTTTTTGGAAACCAGCGCCATGCTCGTGGAAAAGCTCACCGGCCACGGCTGGTCGGTGGGCGTGATAAACGGCACCCAGTCTGCGCAGGCCAACGAACAGACCCGGGTCGCCTTCCAGCGCGGGCAGCTAGACGTCGTGATCTTTACGGTCACCGAGTCGATCTCGCTTCATCAAGGAGAGCTGCCTGGCGGGGAGCGGGCGCGCTCGTTGGTGGTTCACGATTTGCGCCACAGTGCCATTCAACTTCAGCAGATCGAAGGACGCTGTCACCGCGATGGCAAGCGCGCCATGATCTACTACGCCTATGCCGAAGGCACGGTCGAAGAAAAGATCGCGGCCACGGTGCTGAGCAGAATGACCGCCATGGATGGCATGGCGGGCGATGACACCACGCTACTAGAAGAGATCGCGCTGATTCTTCACCACCAACCGTAACGCCGACCGCGTAGACCTTGGGAACCAATGAAGCCAATGGATGCTCTCCGTTTTCCTCTCAGCGTCGGTTCATCACCGACCAATCTGGCTTTGGGAGTGGCGATTTTCGGATTCTTGGGAGGCGGGCCGGTGTTCTTTGGCTCGCTGCTTCCAAACTTCATGACGCTGGTGTGTGGACTGCTGATCGCACTGTGGTTTTTTGGTCTCTGTGCGCTGCCGTATTCCTTCCGCAAGGAACGGGCCTCTGATCTTTCGGTCAATGAACAGGGAATCACGGTTTGTGGCGGTCGATTTGCTTCTCATCAGATAGCGTGGTCAACGTTGGCAGAGCCTGATGGCATCCATTTTTCCAGCGTCTCTGGGGCCGGAACCGCCCCCCCTTCCGCACACCTTGCGCTTGGCAGCACGGTCACGGTCCGCAGCGAAGACGCCGATGAAATCGCATCCCTTTCTGCGCTGTCCGAGAGCTTGTCTACGCTGGCCACGGGCTATCTTGATGCGGCGGTACCTCGGCCCCCCTCGGCTGCTGATCCGCGAGTGCTCTGTTGCGTCCGTTGTGGTGCTCCTCTGCCCGCGACTGCCGACGAACAAGCCCAGTGTCCGTACTGCGGAGGCCAGACACCGGTTCCCATCGCGCTCCGTCACGCGGTCCGAGACGCCGCTGCTACCGTCGAAAACCGTGCCTCGACGCGCAGCGCACTCCACGAACTGCAGCGCTGGCCGCGGGCGCGCAGAGTCAATGTCCTGCTGGCGGTCGCGATGCTCCCGCTCGTGCTGTCATGGCCGGTCATGGCCGCCTTTACGTCCGAGTTCTTTCAGTCCTTCGACATCCTGCGCTGGCGAGATGTCTTCATCCTGTTTGCGGCGACCTGCTCTCTGTCGATCGGAATGGTGCTGCTTTTGCAGTCACAACTGGTCTTACGACGCGCTTTTGCCCTGATCACTGCATCCTTCCACACGCTTCCACCGGAGCAGCCGGGCGGCTTGCATCGCTGTCGGATCTGCTCGGCACCGCTCGCGGTACGCGAAGACTCCGATCAGCCGTTGGTGGTCTGTCCATACTGTCAATCCGACAACGTGGTACTGGGCGTGCTACTTCCGCATACGGTTCACGCAGAATCCGAGCAGCGCCAATCCCTAGACTCCCTTTTGATCGAACGGAGGCGTGCACGGAATCGTTGGCGGCTTGGCTTTGTGGTCTCTGTGCTGTTGATTTTGGTGGGCGGGAAGGTTGTGTGGACCACCCTTTCAAGCGCCCGCGCTTCGAGCCTGACCCGCCATGCTCCGGCCGATCGATCCTGGAGCTACGAACCCGACTGGGTCAAGGTCAGGTAACGGGCGAACGGGACTAATGCTCAGTGCACGAGGAACCACTGCTTTCCGGAGACCACTCCCAGGTGAAAGTGGTTCTTGTGGGGCGCGTTGTAGTTCGGAGTCAGCACCACGTTAAAGAATCGGTTCGCGACGATTTCGCACAGTAACTCGCGTAGCTCCGTGGCCTTTTCGGATGGGGGTCTTGGTCTGGCCCATTCTCCGCAGGTCTTCGAGTCAATGGCACCGTGGAAATCCTCATCAACATCGAGGTAACGGCCGTCTCGCTTGATGAAGCGACTGGCGTCAATCGCCACTCCTCCCATATGGCGCGGGGCGGGCTTGTGCCTTGGCCAGGACTTTGCGGGAAATCGATAGATCGACAGATGCCGTACTTCGACGATGTTGTGTTTGCGGAGGATGGCAGTGCTGTCGTCCAGTGCCAAGACCAGTCGACAGTCGACGATTTCATGCGGACTGTCAGCGCGAGTCGACTCCGTTCCCGCGCCTCGGAATAGCACGCCATGAACGGGTCCAATCAAGCGCACCGGTGCTGTCACTCCGCGTGCCGTTTCCCTACGAAACGGAATCTGGCGCGACGCTAGCTCGGTTTCGCACGCAGCCCGCGAAAGCATTCCGTATCGATAGGCTGGAGTGCTCGTGGCGTCCTTTGGAAACTCCAGGTAGGGAGACGAGAGCTGCGGCTGCGAAAAGGACTTCTTCCGATGCGAGACGGAGTGCTTCCGATGCGAGACGGAGTGCTTCCGATGCGAGACGGAGTGCTTCCGATGCGAGACGGAGTGCTTTCGGACCGACTTGTGGTGTCGCTTGCTGGACTTGTGATGCCGAGCAGCATCTGCAACGCCGACGCCACACAGCAAGGACAGTATGAGTATCAATAGTCTAGTCGTAGCGCTGTCATGATATCAGCGATCGCGTAGAGAGTCTTTCAGCGAACAGGACAGGGGCTCTTGACAGGACTGTGGGGGCAGATAGTACCGTGCGCCGCATGGACACTCGGCAGCTTGGTTTGGTCGCCTGCGGCTGGTTGGTGCTCGTCGCCAGTGGCTGTGGTGAAGCGATTGACAACTTCAAAAACAGCGAACACCAGGGCGCTTTTATTCTGGGTCGAGTGCGAGGCATCGCATTCAACCTGTCGTTACGGAATGCGAACACCTGTTTACTCGACGCTCAAGATCAGCCCACCAATTGCATCTTGAGCGATGGGGGTGGCGAGTTCGTCTTTCAGGATCTCCCCGAGCGGAGCCAGCAGCGGGTGCTGCTACGGAACAGTGGGTACTGGCCGCTCATTGGCATGATCAATACCGCACGCAGTGTTGCGGACAGCCCGGTCTGGGAAGCCGCCATGATGGACAACTTCGTGGTGGATTTGCAGGCGAAGAAGGTCGATCGGGACTTCGAACCCGGAACCGGACTGCTCTACTTTGAGATCCAAGAACCCGACGGGGATGAATGGAAAGGGGCTCAGAATCGGCAGGTCTTTTGCGAGCAGCTCGGGACTCCCTACTACTTCAATGACAGCAACTGGCTCGACAAGAATCGATCGAGCACGGCCAGCAAAGGGTCGGCGATCTTTGTGAACGTAAAGCCAGGATGGTACTCCATCAAATTGCCAGACGGCTGTGGACCCTTCTGGGGCTTTGATCTGGATGAGCGTGGGCTTTTGCCTACCTACGTTGCTGCGGATACGGTGACCGAGCTGAACGTACGCTGCCGATGACCCCGTAACGTCGAGCACGGCCTTCGGGGATTGTCTCTCTGTTCCTCCTTCCGCGAAACGGCCATTCGGGGGGAGGGCACAGTTTGGTCGCACACTCTCTCCTGATTCTCTCTCTGATCGAGAGTCCCAGGCGGAGCATAGACACGCAGGCGCGCACATGTAACAATGACCGCTATGATGCACAGACTCTTTGTTCTTGTCGCTCAGGTAGGCTCGTTGATCACGTTGGCGGCAGGCGGTTTTGCAGCGGCGGCGGCAGCCGGCGCACCGCTGAAGATTCGCGATCTCAAGCTATTTCCCGACACCGACAAGGGTCACTTCGGGACGCCCGTCAATGGGCATGAGTTGCCAGCGGACCAGAAGCGGCAGCTCTTCATTCTGTACTTCGACAAATCAGCGGCGGGCCAGCAGGCTGCGGTGCGGGTCGTCGCTCTCAAGACCACCGTCGGCCTCGAAAAAGAGGTCAAGCGCTTTCCCCCCGTGACCATCGACAAGGAAGGTCGGCTTCCGCTCGAGCTTACGTCTCCACGGCCGTGGCCCGTTGGCTACTACCGAATCGATGTATCCGATGGCAAGAGCATGATCGGCCAAGTGGGATATCAGGTCAAAGCGCTGGCTCCCAAGAAGACTCCGATCAAGATCCAAGGCGTCCGGATCTTCCGCGATGGTGCCGGTGGGAAGGTCGAGCAAGTGACGTCCCCCAAGCCCACCGATCTGCACCAGTATTTTGCGGTGGATACCAAAGGGGCGCAGACAGATGGCGCAAAGGTGACGTGGGTTTGCACGGCGGTCGATACTTCGGCGGGCAAGAATCAGAAGGTCGGCGGGGTCGATATTGAAGCCTGGCCGCTCGATGACACCACCATCACGTTGGACCTGGAGCTTCCTGGCAACTGGCCGACGGGAAAGTACAAGCTCGAGCTCTGGGTCGACGGACACTCGATCGGTTCCCATTCCTACGAGATCAAGCCCTGATCCCAGCTCCTCTGTACGCCACCCACCATCCGCAGTTCCAATTCCGCTCTTTAGGGGTAAAAAGACCCATTGCAGGAGTCCGATCATGTCGCTTCAGCGTGCGCTGCTACTGGGCCTGTGTGGGTTTTGCGTCGGCTGTGCCAGCGATGGCTCGTTGATTCCGACCGGACCCCCTTGCAGTGTAGAGGGAGTGACAGGATCGCTGCCGGGCGTCGCCATCTCGATTCGCGCAAGCAAGTGCGTGTTCGGTGTCGGTGAGTCCGCCGTTTTTTCGTATGAGGTGGTCACTAGCGCAGCGGTGCCGCCGCTCTCTGTGAGTGCCAGCGTAGGCTGCGGGAGCTGTCGTAGATACTCCGCAGATCCGCTCTCTTTTGTTGATTGGACGATTGGCGGCATCAGCCGTTCCGGAATCGAGCAAACGTACTGTTTATGTGACACTGGATGCTGCGCGCCGGATCTCGCCCGCACCGTGACCGTGGATGCCAAGACCAGCGCCGCCACGATCTCGTGGAGCGGTCATACCTGGCGAGGGCCGTCTGACACGGGCCAACGCGAGGGGGCCGCGTTTCTACCAGGTACATATCAAGTTTCGGTCGGTTTTTTCGGAGGCACGACGGGGAGCGTCACCGCCAGGCTTCCCATCGAAGTGCGCTGACCTCGCGGAAATCGGCAGGCGCTCGGTTGCCACGGGGGTTGCTAGTGCGTTGCCCACTGTTTGGTGGCGTGGCGCGTGATGACAAAGCGGAGTGGCTGATACTCAGTCGCCGGATTCACGCGCAGCTCGATCGAGAACTGGGCTTGCCCGTCTTTGGCCATCGAGGCCAGGGCTTCATTGCTCAGCTCCCCCAGAAGAATCAACCCGTACTGGACACCTTTGCTCGCGGGCTTCTCGGTCAAGGTACTCTGTTCGGTTGCAAAGGACTGGCGCTGCGCGGACTGCGCCCCACTGCCTGCGAGCAGCGCGGAGCGTACCGACACGGTCTTACTGCTCGTGGACCATAGCTTGATCCAGACCTGCGTGCTTTGGGGCGTTATCATCCGGAAGAGCGGTGCCGCCACCACTCCGTCCACCCGAAACGGCGCCAGCTCTGGGCGAGTCAGTGACAGCTCTGTTTCAATGCGACCGGTGGGATCGTGCTGATACTCGATGCGCGTGTCCGTGTTGCAGCCGACCAAGGCCACCATCACAGAGGCAGCCCATGTTCCCAGTCGCGAGATGGCAGAGCTCATAAAGTGCGGATTCCTGTTTGGAGGGTATCACGACCGCAGCAGCGACTACTGGTCGTGCTGCTGGTCCGTGTCCTTGCCGCCCATCCAATCGGTCAGACCGTGCCAGCCTGCGGAGATTCCTTTGCCAACCCCCGACAGTTTGTCGCCGACCCAGCCCTTGGCACCTTCCCACTTCTCGTTCGCCTTCTTGTAGTTTTCAGGCCCGAGCATGCGCTGTCCGAAGGTCGTTCCCTCATCACCGCGTACGGTGCCGCCAAACCAATAGGGAATGACGTCGAGTGCAAAGTGACCCAGGTTTCGTCCGATCCCCCCAAGACTCATATCACCGATGCCGCCCTTGGCCGGATTGCAGTAGTTGTAGGTGGCTTGATACGGACCGGCTTCCATGGGCTTGCCGGTGTCGCCATCGATGACTGCTTCTTTGCCGCCGAGTCCAAGCGTGCTGCCCGGGTCATCCCGCACGTACTTGCGCTCGGCCGCGCCACGGTTGTTGTCGTGATAGATCGTCTCCTTGGGCCCCATCAGTCGCCACGAAGGATCCTGGCTTATCTCTTCTTGGGTCGGCGATTTGCCGTTGTGGGCATCGCGGCCTTCGAAGTTCCAGTCCGTGAGACCGTGATAAACCTTGCTGCCGACGCCTTTGGCCCCGGCCCATAGAGACGACAACAGCCCAGGGCTGGAGGTCGCTTGATGGGCCTCGGCTGGCGGTGCGGGAGCCGGACCGGGAGCCGGGGCGCTGGACCACAGCGATGGTTGAGGCGCGTGGACCGGCGGCGGCACAAAAGGCGAGAGTTTGTCTTGGCGCGATTCGCGGCGAAGGTCTGGTCCCATCCGGAGTGCTCCTCCCTCTGGGTTTCGGCGCTTCGTCCCAAAAGTTGACTGGCTGGCCGCGCTATTTGGTTGAGTGGAGCTTGGTTAGCCGCCACCGTCGACGCCACCAGGCTTCATGTTGGTGGTGACGAGCCCGAGTAGCTCGGACGACAGGGCGACGATCTGGCGGGTTTCATAACCGTTCATCTTCAGCTCGCGGAAGATGGATTTCGCCAGGATCTTGATTGCACGATCTCGTTCTCCCAAAGATGCCTGGATCATCTGAGGCTGCTCCTTGGCCTTCTGTGCGGGTGGTTGTTGCTCGCCCTCTAATGCATGGGGCGCGCCAGGCTTGTCTGCCATGTTGCTTCCTCTTATGCCCAAGGTTTGTCGTCGGAAAGTCTGAAAACGTCAGATGCTCGAAGGTTCAACCATTGTGCGAATGTCGCGTACCTGCCTGCGCATGATGCCGCGCACAATCTCGCGCAGTGCGAAATGGATTACACGCCTTCATCGCTACCCCTCAGGCGTTCCAGCAAGCCGATCGGTCCGTCCTCGACGCTTTCTCATTTCACATATAGCTAGGCGATCTGACAAGCCAGGTGTCCTTTTCCGACAGCAAGCCGCAGATTTTGCCAAAATGGACGCTGCATGCGCTTGGGTCGCTTTATGGCTAGACGCTCCGGCGGACGGTTCGGCTTGGTGGCCGGCAGCCTGTCCGTCGCTGCGATCAGCCTGCTGGCCTCTGATGCACCGCTTGCGCAGCCGGTGCTGCTTTCGCACAGCGTTTCCGCGATCGATCAAGCGAAGATGCTGCGCAGCTTTCGACCACCACCGGAACACTGGACCCAACCCGACTTTGAGGACTCGCAGTGGCAGCGGTTTACCAGCAGCGGTTCGCCGAGCCTCGCCCGTGATGCCTCAGGCTCGGTGGTGGTGGTGCCGTCTTTGTGGTCAAGGAGTGAAGCCGCTGCGGAGGTGGCTGGGCTGTCTCCCGGTGCGCTGTCTGCCGCATCTGCACCGAGCCCCCTGAGCGAAGAACAGCTACTGCCGGGAAGCGAGCCAGAGACGCCCCAGCGTGAGCTGGCGACCGATGGCGGCCCGGTCAACTCGCCCCCAGTTGCGGTGATCGAAGTGGTTGGCGCGGCGATTCGTGCCGGCTTGGCCAGTGCATTTCCGGCAGCCCCGCTCGTCTCCTCGCCCGTCCTTGGCAAGCGCTCGGGTCGGTCGGCCAAAGAGCTGTTCGAGCCGCTGCTACCGGCCTGTGGCGGCAGCTTGTATATCCGTCGCAAGTTCGACTTTTCCGGTGCACCCGGCATGACGGGCAGCGTGGGCACTTTGCTGTTACGGGTCCGTTACAGCGACGGTGTGGTGGCTCATCTGAACGGATTCGAGGTCGTGCGCAGCCGTTTCGCAGAGCCACCACCGGGTGATTTGCCGCCGCTGGCCAGCGATCGTGGACCATCCGATCCCGAGCGCTACTACATACCGGTATCGAACCTGCAACTGCGGGGGCATGGCAACGTGCTCGCGCTGGAGGTTCATCCGAAGTCGCCGCTGCGCTGTCCGCAGGTCGAAGCCGAGCTGGTGGCACTGTCGGGACCACGGCTTTTGCGGGGTCCGTACATCGAACGCATGACGGAAACCACCCTCGATGTGACGATCGAAACCGAGCTGCCATCGCGGGTGCTACTGCGCTACGGCAAAGGGGAAAAGCTGCATGCTCGCGACCGAGAGTTGGAATCGTCGGGGCCACCTCAAACGGTGCATCGCCTGCACCTGACCGCGCTGAAGCCGGGGACGCTGTACCACTATCAGGCGGCGCTGCTTGGAGATCTCCAAAAGCGGAGCGATCTGCCGCTTCAGACCTTTCATACGCCGCCTTCGGCCGGGATGCCGCTCAAGGTCGTGGTCTATGGGGACAGTCGGTCGGGGCATCCGGTGCATGCGCAGGTGCTCCAAGCGATCTTGGCCGAAGATCCCGACTTGGTGCTGCACACCGGCGACCTGGTCGAGCGCGGCACCGAGGAAGGCGACTGGGATCGCTTCTTCGCGGTGACGGCCCCGCTCTTGTCGCGGACGCCGGTGTATATCTCGCCCGGCAATCACGACTACGCGCTGCGCAAACAGGGGGCGGCGCGGCTGTTTGCACTGTTTCAGACGATGTTTACCCCGCAATTGGCCCAGCCACCGCTGGAATCGGTGCCCCCGAGTCGGGTGCTGGCGGAGACTCGCCCGCCGACTCTGCCGATGGCGAACCTCAGCGAAGCGGCGCGGGGCTATTACAGCGTAGACATTTCCGGGGTTCACTTTGTCAGCATCGACTCGAACCAAGCGGGCAAAGCCGAGCAGCACCGCTGGCTGGATGCCGATCTCACGCGGGCTCAGGCCCAAATTCCCAGGCCGCGAGCGATCATCGCCTGGATGCACGAAGGCCCGTTTTCGGTGGGCTGGCATGGGGACTATCCGACAGCGATAAAGCACCTGGTGCCGATCTTGGTGAAGCACGGGACGACGCTGCTGGTTTCGGGACACGACCACGACTTCGAGCGCGGTCAGCGGCAAGGACTCGACTACATCGTGACCGGCGGTGGCGGGGCCGAGCTACGGCCGCTGCGCTGCGATCCTCGGCGACGACGCTGCAAAAACCAGCCGCAGTTTTTCGCCAACGAGCACCACTACCTCCGCCTGGAAGTTCTGCCGACGGTACTGCGGATCTGTCCGCGAAAGCCCGACGGCTCCCCGCTGGAAGAGTGCCAAGTGTTGAAGCTGCGAAAACTGTGAACCGCTCTGCGTAGAAAAGCCTACTCGAGAAGGCCGCTGCGGGGAGGTCGGACGAGGCGCTGCCTCCTCAACAAAACAACCGGGAATCGGCGAGCTTTTCTTTGGGGGTGCTGCGGCTGCGGGCAATGCTGGCCAGAAGTGATCGAGGCCAATCGACGGCTGTGCTGCGTGTTCATCCTACCGACGGCGCGTCCAAACGCTGGGCAGGACAAACTTTTCCAGTCTTTCGAGTTGTCGTAGATTGGTGAGCGGGGGCGGCGCACAGCGGGGGAGCACTTGCGGCTGCTGCGCAGTCTGGAGGTCAAGATGGGTTCGGACCGAAAGATTCGCTGGCTGCAACTGTCTGACTTTCATCAGGGCGTCGATCGCCTCGACCAGCGGGCTGAAGTTCCCGAGCTGTTGCGTCGGCTGGAGGCCGATCTGAAGAAGCTCCAGCGCCAGCAGGCCCCGATCGACTTGGTGCTGTTTACCGGCGATTTGACCCAGCGTGCCGCACCTGAGCAGTTTGCTGCGCTCGCCGATTTTCTGGGCAGGCTATTCCGCATTCTGAATGGGCTGGGGTCGCAGCCCGTGCTGCTGTGTGTGCCGGGGAACCATGACCTGGTTCGTCCTGTCGCCCTCGACCCCACCACGGGGATGTTGAACCAGTGGGAGCAGCGACCGGATGTCCAAGAGGCGGTCTGGCTTCCCGCGTCCACCCATCACCAGATATATCAGATGGCCATCGCGACAGCCTTTGCGAACTATGTGAAGTTCGTCGAAGACTGGCAGCGCACTCACCCCCTGCCCGCTGGGGTTTCCGTCGAGCGAAACGGTCTGCTGCCGGGGGACTTCGCGGCCTCGATTGAAAAGGACGGGGCCAAGCTGATGGTGGCGGGTCTCAACTCGGCCTTTTTGCAGCTCGGCGATGGCGACTATCAGGGTCGGCTGGACATGAGCCATCACCAGCTTCACCGGGTCGCTGTGGACGGTTGGGAGGAGCGCCACCAGGCCGCCCTGCTGCTGTCGCACCATCCGCCCAACTGGCTGAGTCCGCGTAGCTTCCAGAAGTACCAAGAATTGGTGGTGCAGCGAGGGCGCTTCGCCGCGCACCTGTTTGGTCATATGCATGAGCCCCGAACCCGGGAGACCCGCGATGGGGGCGGCCATGAACGGGCCCACATTCAGGCGGCCTCGTTGTGGAGCCGTGAGCCCTACGGTCCGGATCGCAAGACGGATCGCTTGCATGGATACAGCATCGGACAGATTGACTTCGATGGGGCACAGGGGGTGCTGCGCCTGTGGCCTCGCTGGTATCTGACAAGGTTGGATGGTGAGTCGAGCTTTGAGCGGGACCTCCAGCGCTATTACCTGGAAGAGGATGGACAACGGAAGAATCCGGTGCGGTTTCAGCTCCTACAGCCGCTGCCAACGGTGGTGCCACTGACTGTACTACCTCCATCGACGCCACCGACTCCACCGACGCATCTGGTGGTTCGCCAGCAAGAGCAGACCCTGCGGGAGTATCTGCTCGGCATCACGCATCAGCCCGTCATTTTGGAAGGACCACCGTTTTCCGGCAAAAAGACGCTGCTGCGGCAGGCGCTGGCGGCTGTGCGTGCCTCTGAGCCGGAGGGATCACGGACGCTGGATGTGCTTGTGAACTTTGACGATCTGGGGTTGGAGCGCAGCCCGTCGCTCGATCCGATTCTGTTCGGGATCGCCCAGCGGATTGCCAATCGGGTCGCCAAGGCGATCGGGCTGAGTGACAGAGAGGCCGCGCAATGGGTCAAGCAGAACTTTGACCAGTACACGCACCT
>JBGAUT010000040.1:0-49508 GCA_044228505.1 Polyangia bacterium
ACTCCGTATCGCGCATCCCCACACGCTACCGAGCTTCTCCGTCGACGCAACCCCCTTCTCTACATGCGTCCGCTTTCCAATTCGGATGCGCCCGCTTTCCCAACAGATGAATCCGCTACCCACGGAGTTGGGCGATGAACCCTAAAAGCTCACTGGCCCTCAAAACATGGTCGTAATCTTCGCAGTGCATTTCTTCGCTATAGCCGCCGATCTCATTATGTAGTGAATGCGTGAAACACTTCAAATGGCTCACATAATTATAGTGAAGTAACGCTGAGCGAGAGAATGTCGGCACGCCTGGTTTTCGAGATAACAATTCCCCGTGTTCGTCCACGAGAGACAGCCGGGAGTAGCAGTACTGGACGGCGGGATTCCGCTGCAGGAAGTGGAGCGTGGTGCTGACTGCCGCTGGCTCTAGTTCGTCGTCCGCATCCAGCAGCATGATGAACCGGCCCTGCGCACGGAGGATGGCTTCGTTGCGGGCTCGACCAGGCCCTCGCTGCTTGGACAGAGACACGAGCTGCGACTCGAATGGAAGTCGTGCTAGGAATCGACGTGCCAAATCTTCCGTGTCATCACTAGAGGCATCGTTGACGAGGATTACCTCCAGTTCCGTCGAAGATACGTCTTGCTGAGCCACGCTATGCAGCGTGCGTTCCAAAAACACGGCGGCGTTGTGGGCTGGAATGACAAGGGTTCCGGCAGGACTCATCGCAGTCAGAAGTTATCGGCATAGCCTATTCACTGTTGCCTTTTGTTGCGGAGACTGGACAGTTCCCTCTCTGTCCGCATGGACGAGACACGGTGGTATGCAAGGTCTCGGAGTAAGACGATCACATGGTCGCGCTGCTTCCATCTTGGAGCCGCCGTTGGCCAGTGCACCAGAAGCCACGTATACGGGTCAGCATCGCACTTCTCACAAGACCAAACCGGAGTCCGTCCTTCGCTACACTTTGCATGTGAAAAGGAGTGAGACCGGATGGGCGAATCTGTGCAGAGAGCGCGAAAAGGACAGTCCGTCTGTCTGAATCGGTTCTCTGCAAAGAGCCTCTGCCAAGCAACACGCCGTTAGTGTGACAGGAGTCCTTCGCTCGATCGGGCGCATCGCCAACGAACAGGAAAGGAAGAGGAGCGGCAGGAGCTTCCCGGCTGTTCTTACTTAGGACAGGGGAACTTGGACAGCCATTTCTCGACGGGAACGACAGTAGACGGCTTAATGTCTCGGTGGATGACGCCCTGTTCGTGGGCGGCGTGGAGGGCGACGGCAGCGTCTTTGAGGACTTGGATCTTTTCTGAAAGTTCGAGCTGGCCGCTCATACGATCGAGGGTCCGGCCCTCGACGAGCTCCATCGCGATGTAGGGCTTGCTATCGACAGCGCCGACCTCGTAGACCTTGCAAATGAACGGATGATCGAGTCGCGCTTGCGAGCGGGCCTCTTGAAGGAAGCGCTGGATCATTCCGGGATCGTCCCCGTGGATGAATTTGAGCGCAACCAGGCGGCCCAAGCGACGATCGCGGGCCTTGTAGACCGCTCCCATGCCGCCGCGACCGAGGAGTTCGACGAACTCGTATTTGTCCCAGTGCGGGGCCGGGAACGTGTTCGATGGAAGGATGGCCGCTTGATGTGCTGCCCCGGCCTCGCTGCCCAGTGTCTGCTCTAGGCCTCCGTCCATTGTTCGATCGAGCGCCGGTGAGTCCGGTGTGGCCACGGCCGCCGATAGCTCTTCTTTCAAGCGGCGGAGCTTGTCATCGTCGAGCTTTCCTTGTGCGATCAAGCGATCGAGCACCAGACCCCATTTGCGTGTGACGGGACTCGCCGTCTGGGCGTTCCGGGCCTCCGCCACGTCCGCTGCGGAGATGAAACCCATAGCCACCGCTTTGTCGAGCAGTACCCCCTCTGAGATCGACAACAACATCACGCAGTTCCCACAATCTTGTCAGCATACCGCGTTTTGGGTTCGCCCTGGTGCGTGGTCTGACCTCAGAGATCGAGCGGAACTGCCCGCCAAGCGGGGGTCCATTCGGCCGCTTGTCAAATTGGCAAAGCTTGCGGTGGTGGCGGCTGTGCTGGATGTCAAACTGGCAGTTCGATCGAGCCGGGTGCAGCACGATCGTGGCTAAGTCCTCGTCGATACGAAGGGGCAAGCGGTCTGCGGACGATGGCCCGAGCCTTGCATTAGCTGTGAACCAAGGCGGAGTCAAAAGCCGTGTTGGTCAAGAATTACTTCTGGGTCTTAAACCTTCTGGTCGTCGCTGTTTGTGCAGCGCTGGTTGGACGTACGACGGCCAACTCGGCGGTCTCGGTCCTTCTGCGGGGCGATGGTCCGCCGTTTCCCAGGCGAGAAGCCAGCACTTCGGGCCCGAGCGAAAAAAGCCGCAGCAAGGACATTGAGTCGATCCTGCATCGCAACATCTTCTGTAGTGGCTGCGCTCCGATCTCGCTGACGCCAGAAAAGGCGCAGGAGGAAGGGCCGATTGATCAGACGCCGCAGCGCAGTAGCTTGCCGCTCCAGCTCATCTCGACGATGGTATCGCCGGGCGACTGGGACTGGTCGATGGCGGTGATTCGGGACACCAGCGATGATCGCAAGCGGGTCGGCATCTTCCGACGCGGTGACAAGCTGACCCAAGGCGGAGCGATCGTCGCCCAGGTCATCGAAGGCCGCGTCTACATGGTGGTTGGTAAGCGCATCGAGTACTTGACCTCTGACAAAGAGCCGCCACCGCCGCCGCCGAGTGCTGTGGCCAGTGCCGAGCCCAGTTCGACCGATCCGACCGGAATTGAAAAGGATGTGGAAAAGGGCGTTCGCTGTACCGGCAGCAACTGCGAGGTCGATAAAAGCCTGATCGATAAGGTATTGGCCAATACCACGGCATTGGCGACAAGTGCTCGCTTTGTGCCGTGGATCAAAGACGGTAAGCCGTCAGGATTTAAGCTCTATAACATCCGTACGGCCTCGATCTTTTCCAAGATTGGGCTACAGAATGCCGACCTGATTAAGGCCATTAACGGCCTTGATATGTCGACTCCCGATAAGGCTCTAGAAGCCTATACCAAGCTCAAAAGCGCTTCGCACCTGACCGTTATGGTGGAGCGGCGCGGCGAAAACGTGACACTCGATTACCAGATTCGGTGACCGAATATGAAGACTTTGAACCGCATAATATCTAGTGTGACGGTGGTGCTCCTGACGGGGCTGCTGTCTGCGTCCGCTCAAAACAAGGCCGGAGCCAAGCCACCTCCGGGTCGTGATGTGCGGGTGACGAGTCCGCTTGGCTCGCCGGGAGGGACGCTGCCGCCACCACCGACGGTGCCACCGACCTCTGGACCACCAGCGGGAGCGCCACCGACCGGGGCACCTGCGGCTGCGAAGCCGAGCACCGACGATTTGCCTTTGCCGGGTGCGGCGGAGTTTCTGGAGTGCAAGGCGTTTCCGCCGAATAAGAAGGTCAACTTCAACCTAAAGCCTGAGGCAGAACTGGCGGATCTGGTCGGCTTCATCAAGGCGATTTCGTGTCGACCGATCATCCTGCCGCAGAACGTTCGGCAGTCGAAGGTCACGATCATCGCACCGGAAACGGTGACCGCGTCGGAAGCCTACCGCATCTTCCTGTCGTCACTAGAATCGATGGGCCTGACGGTACAGCCCGATGGCAAGGTGCTCAAGATCATTGAGTCCAACCGCGCCCGTGAGTCTTCGATTCCGGTCATCAGCGCGGGTGAGATGGTGCCGCGTGAAGAGCGCTACGTGACGAGGCTGCTCAGGCTGAAGTACATCACCGCTGACGATGTGGTGCAGGTGCTAAACCGGCTGAAGGGTCGAGACGGCGACATCATGCCGTACGCGGCGGCGAACACGCTGGTCGTGACCGACTTGGCCTCGAACATCCGTCGCATGGAAGAGGTCGTGCGGGCGCTCGATCAGCCGATGGCGGGCGAAAAGATTTGGGTGATTCGGCTGAAAAACATCGTCGCCACCGAGGTGCTGCAGATGCTTCAGCAGGTCTTCGGTGTCGGAAAGGCAGCCGGACCGGGTCAGCCGAGGCGCGCTCCGATTCAGGTGGGTACCGATGCGGCAGCGCCGTCCCAGATTGGCAGCGGGGACGACTCGATCAGCCAAATCTTCGCCGATGATCGTACCAACTCGATCATCTTGGTGTCGGCGGACCGAACCTACCAGCGGGTATTTGCGCTGATCAAGCGACTGGAGCAGCAGGGCTCGACCTCGACTGGTGATCGTATCCACGTCTATGCGCTGGAAAACGCCAACGCCGACGACATGGTGCAGGTGCTCGGTGGACTTGGGATCTCGGTCTCTGCGGGAGCGAGTCGAGGCCGCTCGGGTCGGGGTTTCAGCCCACCACCGCAGTCGGGTGCCGGAGGGCAGGGGAGTAGCGGTGCATTCCAGGACGAGGTCAAGGTCACGCCCGACAAAGCGACCAACTCGCTGGTAATTTTGGCGACGGGCAAAGACTTCCTGACGCTGCGCGATGTGATTCGGCGGCTCGATGTGCCGCGCCGCCAGGTATTCATCGAAGCGATGGTGATGGAGGTCAGCATCTCGAAGTCGCGGGATCTGGGCCTGTCCTATCACGGCGCGATTCCGGGCCTCGGTGGTTTGGTGCTGGGGGGCCTCAAGAGTGGCTCGCTCAATTCGCTCAATCCACTGTCGCTGCTCACGATGCCGGGACTGGTCGGTGGTGTGGTCGGTCCGGCCATCACTGGAAGCACGATTTTCGGTCAGGGTACGGGCAGTGGCTCGGTGCTGCCGCCGCAGTTTGGCATCCTGCTGCAAGCGATGCAGACCAACAACGACGTCAACGTGATGCAGGTGCCGAACATCCTGACCACGGACAATGAGAAGTCGACGATTACGGTCGGTCAGAACCTGCCATTCCCAAGCGCGATTACCGGTGGTCTACCGCAAGCCGGTGCCAGCGGAGCGCTCGCGGGCTTTGCGGCGATGCAGTCCGTTCAGCGTCAAGACGTACAGTTAAAGATCGAGGTTACGCCCCACGTCAGCGCCAGCGAAACGGTGCGACTGGAGCTTAAGACCGAGATCTCCGATATCGCCGACAAGAACTTTAACGGACTGGGCCCAGCGACGAATAAGCGCACGTTGGAAACGACCGCAGTGGTACGTGACCAGCAGCCTGTGGTGCTCGGCGGCATCATGCGCGACCGCGTGGCGGAGTCGGTGACCAAGATTCCCATCCTCGGTGACATTCCGATCCTGGGCTACTTGTTTAAGACCCGTAGCAAGGAAGTGCAAAAACAGATGCTGCTCATTGTGCTGACGCCGTACGTGATAAACGATCCGTCGGAGCTTCAGCGTGTGTTCGAGCGCAAGACCCGCGAGCGTCGAGAGTTTATCGAAGCGTATTCGGCCTTCAGCGACGAGCGCGATGTCGTGGGCGTTATCGACTACAGCAAGAAGCGCGGCGCGCTCGAGGAGATCAATCGCACCGCTGTGGACAGTGAGCGAGAACTGGTCGAGCTACGCACTGCCGAGCAGTCGCTGCATCGCGAGGTAGTCGATTCCGGTCCGGTCGAGCTGCCGCCGGGCTCGCGTTCCATGGGCGGGTCTTCTTCCTCACCGAACCAGAGCCCGACGACGGTTACGCCATCGGTTGCGCCCAAGCCGGTCTCGCCGCCTCCTCCGCCTGGGGCACCTCCGGGTTAAGAGCAAACGAGGATCGCCATGGCCAAAGCCGACAAACCAGAGGGCAGAACACCACCGCACGGTGGAGCATTAAGTGGGGCCGGAGCCGCGAAGAGCTCGGGGCAGCACTCAGTTCTTCCATCGCGGGCACAAGGAAGTGCGGGCAAAAGCAGTGGTCAGCATCAGGCCGTGCCAGCCCGGCCGGTCTCGGTGCGCTCGCTCGGTGCGCTGCTCCAAAAGCATGCCGGACTGGCCGAAGTGCTCCTCAAAGAAGCGCTGGCCGAGCAAGAGGAACTCCGTCGTTCCGGCGGTGCGCAGACCGAAGGCACGCGACTTGGCGAAATCTTGCTGCGGCGACGGGCTGTCAGCGAAGAACAGGTGATACAAGCGCTCGCTCAGCAATTTGGGATCGAGGTGCTGCTGGAGATCAAACCCGACACCATCGACCCGGACTTGGTGCAGCGGATTCCGATCAACTTCGCCAAACAGCACATGGTGCTGCTGCTGCGTCGCAACAAGGAAGAAGACACCGTCGAAGCAGCGATTGCAGATCCGACGGTAGTGCATATTCTCGACGACATTGCTCGAGTGGTTGGCGCAGAGGTCTCGCCGTTTTTGGCCCCGGCCTCGCAAATTTTAGAGGCCATCAACAAGGTCTACTCCCGAGCAGGAATCGACGCGGAGCTTCAAAAAGACGAGGAAGCGACCGAGGAAGCCGAGACCGAGGAAGAAGTCGACCTTGTCGATGTCAGCGACGAAGCCCCGATCATTCGCTGGGTGAACTCGGTGATCTTTCACGCGGTCCGATCCAAGGCCTCCGATATTCACTTCGAGCCTCGCGAGAAGGACATGGTGGTGCGCTATCGCATCGACAACGTCCTTGAGGAATACAAAAAGGCTCCGCGTACGTTCATCAATTCAATCGTCGCCCGCGTAAAGATCATGGCGGGTCTGAACATCGCCGAAAAGCGGCTCCCGCAGGACGGTCGAATCCGCCGCAAGATTGCTGGCAAAGACATCGACATGCGTGTCGCCACCGTTCCTACGGCGTTTGGCGAGCGCATCACGGTACGTTTGCTCGACAAAAGCTCGGTGGTGCTCGATCTCGCGGACCTGGGGTTTGGAGCGGATCACCTGGAAACGATGCTGGAGCTTATCAATCGGCCTCACGGCATCTTGCTGGTGACGGGTCCGACGGGCTCCGGTAAAACGACGACGCTGTATGCCGGTCTGTCGAAGATCAACACGCCCGATATCAACATCCTCACCGTCGAAGACCCCGTCGAGTATCAGCTCGAAGGGATTTCGCAGGTGCAGGTCAATCCCAAGATTGAGCTGACGTTTGCGGCGGCGATTCGCTCGTTCCTTCGTCACGATCCCGACGTCATCATGGTCGGCGAAATCCGTGATCAAGAGACGGCCTCGATGGCGATTACCGCTTCGCTGACCGGTCACTTGGTATTTTCGACGATTCATACCAACGATGCAGCCGGCGCGGTGACGCGTCTGGTCGATATGGGAATTGAGCCATTCCTGGTGACTTCGTCTCTGATGGGCGTTCTGGCGCAGCGGCTCGTGCGTCGTCTGTGCATCAAATGTCGCGAGACCTATCGTCCGACGCCAACGGAGCTTGAGCGCCTGAGCATTCCTCCGGAGCCGTTTTACGCCGGAACGTTCAAAATCGCGACTTACATCACCAAGGCACCGCCGCCGCCACCCGGTATGCTCTATCGACATCACGAGGGTGGCTGTGCGACGTGTGGACAGCGTGGCTATGCCGGTCGTTCGGCCATATACGAGCTGCTCCTCATCAACGATGCGGTGCGTGAGCTAAGCCTGCGCAAGTCGGATGCGGCGACCTTAAAAAAGGCGGCGCTCGCGAACGGAATGCGGACGCTACGCACCGACGGTGCGGGTAAAGTCTTGGCCGGCATTACCTCCCTGGAAGAAGTGATGCTGGTCACGGCAGAGGACAAGGAATAACGCCATGCCGGTTTTTCGCTGGAAAGGCTACGACGGCAAAGGAAAGCAGGTTCAGGGGGTTCGCGACGCAGACAGCCCGAGGTCGCTGCGTCAGATCCTTCGCCGCGACGGCGTCCTGCTGACCGACGTGAGCGAGGCCCAGGTTGGCGGGGCCAAGTCGAAGAACCGCACGAGCGATCCGAAGATGGACGGGGTTGGCCAGGGACTGTTGGTCGGTCTGCTGGTCGCGCTGAACTTGGGATTTGTGGTCCAAGCATTTGCCGAATACCGGCGGACCGCGAAGCCGATGGAGGTCGCGGTGCTGACCCGGCAGCTTGGCACGCTGCTTCGCGCCGGAGTACAGCTTTCGGAGTCGCTGGCGGCGCTCATCGAACAAGCGGAAGATCCAAACCTCAAGCATGTGCTATCCGACGTCAAAGTGCAGGTCAACGAAGGCCTGCCGCTGTCGGCAGCGCTGGCTCGACATCCCGGCTGCTTTGGAGAGCTATACGTCAACTTGGTCACTGCCGGTGAGACGGCGGGCAACCTAGAGGCGGTGCTTTTGCGACTGTCCGACTTTCTGGAATCGCAGAACCGTCTGCGCTCGAAAGTGATGTCGGCGCTGATGTACCCGATCATTATGACCGTTTTGTCAATAGGCATCCTTACGATGCTGATGACGACGGTGGTTCCGAAGGTGACGGCGATCTTTGCGGATACCGGACGAGCGCTGCCGCTCAACACCCAGATCCTCATTTTTATCAGCTCGCTGCTGAGCGATTACCTGTGGCTGGTGTTGGTGCTGGGGATTGCTGGCACGGTGGCGTTTCGGCGCTGGCTGGCGACTCCGAAGGGGCGGCTATCGTGGGATACCTTCAAGCTGAAGATTCCGGTGCTCGGTGGGTTGGAGCGCAAGGTGGCGGTGAGTCGCTTTGCCAAGACGCTGTCGACGATGCTGGCTTCGGGTGTGCAGCTTCTGCGGGCGATGGAGATCGTCAAAAACGTGCTCGGTAACACCGTGCTGATGAACGTCATCGAGCAGGCCCGCGAGTCCATTCGCGAGGGTGAATCGATCGCGGCACCGCTGAAGCGCAGCAACCAGTTTCCGGCGATTGTCTGTCACATGATTGCAGTCGGTGAGCGCTCGGGACAGCTTGAGCAGATGCTTGAGAATGTCTCGGGGGCCTACGACCTGGAAGTGGAGACACAGCTTGAGCGACTGACGGCGCTGCTCTCTCCGCTGATGATCTTGGGCATGGGCGGCGCGGTGTTCTTCGTCGTGACGTCGATCATGCTGCCGATCATGCAAATGAACGAGTTTGTGAACTAGTCATCCCCAACGCGACCCAAGGAGAATCCTATGACGCTCCCTACTTCTAACAATCTTACGGTTCAACCCTCTTATGTTCCGCTGCGACGTGCGGCACGGGCGATGACTGCGCTGTGGCGGAAGGTCGGCCGTCGGCTGCGCCGACCGGAGCGCGGCGGTGAGCGGGCCGTTCGTTCACCCGAGAGCGGCTATACGCTGACCGAGATCATGATCTCGCTCGCCATCGTCAGCTTGATGCTCGGTGGTGCGGCGATTGCGGCTTTCGGACAGTTCGAAAAGGCGCGCAAAAAAGAAACCATCAACATGATGCGCAAGATCAAGGATGGAGTGCTCCAGTGGCGCATGGATGCGACGGGAGAGCAGTGTCCGAGCGGCCTTGCCGACCTGGTGACGACCAAGGTCTTCACCAAGGAACCAAAGGATGGCTGGGGCAAGCCGTTTGTGTTCAAGTGCCCTGGCGAGCATGACACCGACGGCGTCGATCTCATCAGCTTTGGCAAAGATGGCAAAGAGGGCACGGCGGACGACCTCAAGAGCTGGGAAGACGACAAGTAAGCCACGCCATGCGAGTCGGGGGTTTACATAGCGCGGGCACTCGGCGTTCCGAGTCTGGCTACACCATCGTCGAGCTGATGGTGGCGCTGGCCATTATCGGGTTTGTGACCGGTGGGGCGGTGATGGGCTTCCGCAGCCTGGTTCGTAGCGAGCTGCGTTCCCAGTCGAGCAAGCTGGCGGCAGCGATTCGCTATAGCTATGACCGAGCCCTGACCACCGGAGCGTTTTACCGTCTCCACTTTGACCTCGACGCGCAGACCTACCGGCTGGAACGGTCTGAGTCGCGGGTGCTCATCGACACCAAAGTGAGCGGCCTGTCGCGGGGCCGTGGTGAGGACCGCGACAAACTCGACAAGGAAGCGGCAGAGGAAGAAAAGCGCGCTCTGAACGGGCTTCCCGAAGAGCTGATTCCACCCCAGGCCCCCCGTCGCCCACGCTTTGCGGAATACAAGGATGCCACGCTGCCGGAGATCAAGCTCAAGCGGATCAAAGTGCTCGATATTCTGCTGCCTCGCGAAAAGGATCCGTATCTCACCGGGCATGCCTATCTGCACTTCTTTCCCGACGGTCACACCGAGCGGGCGGTCATCCATCTGGGGACGGACTCCCAAGATGATGTGCAGTACACGCTGTGGGTTCATGGACTGACGGGCCGCGTCGAGGTATTGCCAGGTCGTCAGCCACCGCCGCTCGACTTCGATGCTGGAGAGCGCGAAAAGGGGGGCTCATGAGGTCACGCAAGAGCGCTGGTTTTACGCTGCTCGAAGTGATGATCGCGATGGCGATTCTGTCGGTTTCGCTCGTCGGGATGTACCTGACCACGGGGCGGGCGATTCGGATCAGCATCCATGCCCGAGCGATGACCCAAGCGACGTTTTTGTGCCGTCAGAAGATGGCCGAAATCCAAAACGAGTTTGTCGCAGAAGGTTTCAAGGACGAAGCCGGAGCCAAGGAAGATCGCGGCGATTTCCAGGACCCAGCGTTTAAGCAGTTTCGGTACGTCACGATCATCGACAAGATCAAGCTGCCTGCGACGGACCAGCTCCAGTCGGCGGCGACCAAACTGCTCCAAGACAAGCAGACCGCAGCCGGGAAGGACAAGGCTGCTCCGTCTCCATCGTCGTCGTCGGGTGGTAACATGGCGAGCGGCATGTCCGGACTGCTCGGGCCGGTCAAAGACATGCTCGAGCAAGGCATCCGCCGCGTCACCGTTCGCGTGGTCTGGGACGAGCCCGGACTGCCCGAGCAGCAGGTCGAGGTGGTGGCGTTCTTTACCGACGTCAGAAAGGCCCCGGTGTCGCTATGAACCGGCGTCAGGCTGGCTTTACGCTTATCGAGGTCATGGTGTCGATCGGCATTCTGTCGACGATTACCCTGATGCTGTGGGCGTCGAGCCAGGGCGCGTTCAAGACCAAAAAGGGCGTCGAGTCGAAGATGGCGCGCTATCGGGTGGCCCGTCTGGCGATGGATCGTATTTTGCGCGATGTGCAGATGGCCTATTTGTCAAACAACAACATTCCCGGTACAGAGCAGACACCGCGTACCTATTTCGACGGAGTGCATCGGCCCGATATTGACGAACTGCGCTTTACCTATTTTGGTCATCAGCGGCTTTATGCCGAATCAAAAGAAGGCGATACGGCAGCGATTGGGTATTTCGGACAGCGCGATAAATCGGATGGCGGCAAGCTCAATCTATGGCGCAAAGAGACGCGGCGGATCGCTGCCGAGCGCATCGACAACGGCAACATTCCCGGGGAAGCCGAGGTGATTGCCGATGATGTGGTGAAGCTCGAGCTGCACTACTACGAACCAGTCCGCAAAGAGTGGCTGGAGAGCTGGCGGACCAACCAAGCCGACGGTATGCCCAACCGACTGCCGAGCCGGGTCAAGGTCAAGCTGGTGATTCGCGACGATCGTGGCGAAGAGCTGCCGCTCGAGAGCGAAGTGCGAATTGCGATGTTTCAGCTACTTGATACCAAGCCGAATTAGGGACAGGACGAACCACCATGGATTGCCCAATCGACGAAACGACAGGCTCTGCGCAGGATGCGGCTCCCAAGGTGGACCGCCAGCGCCGTCAGCGTGGCGTGGCGATCCTGACCGTGCTGATGAGCCTGGCCCTGCTCGGTGCGACGACGGCAGATTTGGCCTATAACGCGCAGGTCGAGATGGAAGCTGCTGCCAACAGCCGGGACATGCTGCGCGCCGAGTATCTGGCGCAGTCGGGCATCGAGCTGTCGAAGCTGCTGATTGCGGTGCAGGGCGGAATGCAGAACATGCTCCAGTCGCTGCCGCCGGAGTTTCGTGACGCCATTGTCATTACGGACTACGCCAACTTTTTGGCGCAAGCGTTCAGTGGCGACAAAGAGTCACGCGACGGGCTCGGGAGTCTGATTGGTATTGATCTCGGCAGCGTCGACGGAATGGGAACTCCGAAAGGAACCTCGTTTGACGTGGCGATTGCCAGCGAGGAAGGCAAGTACCCCATCAACTGCGGTGGTGGCTATAACCCAACCCCAGATCAGAAGCGCAACGTCTATTTGCTCATGGACGCGCTCGTCCGTCCGCCGCGCTTTGATCGATTGTTTCAGATTCCCGATCGCGACAACGTGGTCATCAATCGCGAGGACGTGCCCGTCAACATCCTGGATTGGACCGATGTCGATGTGACCCGCTATTCGCCGGTCGGTGCGGGCGGTGCCAGCGAAGAAACCTACGACAAAGGCCGTGACCGCTATGAACCGCACAATCACTTCTTCGATACCGTCGAGGAAATGATGCACGTGCGCGGCGTGTCGGAGGATTTGTGGGCCTACTTCGGCGACTTTTTTACGGTCTACGCGACCCAGGACTGCAAGGTACTGGCTTCAGCGATGGAGCCGACCGCGTGGCCTCTGCTCGCGGCGATGATTGCCGCCTCGGCCGCAGATCGCAGCGCGGTGTTTGATCCGAATACCTCGCTGGTGGCGCAGCAGGTTGGCGGCATGCTCAAGACCGGGCTGCCGATGCTCAAGTCAATGGCCCAGCAGATGGGCAAGCTGGACTGCAAGGTTGATACGCGGCTGTGTCAGCAGCAGGTGCCGGTGAAGCAAGCGCCTCCACCACCCACCAAGACGGGGACACAGCCTGCACCTCCCGCAAGCTCTGGGGATGCCATCGAGACGTTATCGAACCTGATCTGCTCCCCGTTTATCGAAAAGTTGCCGCAGATGGCGGACTCACTGGCGTCGATGACCGGAATGAGTGGTTCGCCGAAGCTGACGACGCCGCTCAAGCCGATTCCGATGTGTCCGGGCATGCTCAGCCGGTTTTTGCGCGATCGACCCCCGGCGGGCGCAGCGGGCGGGCAGGGCGGAAAGAGTCCCCGTCGTTTCTATCGCATCGACGCCACTGGCATCGTGCAGCGCTCGGCTCAGAAGAACACCCAGGTTCACATCCGTGGCGTCTGGGACTCGCAAAGCACCAACTCCAACCCCGTTTGTATCAACCATCCGAGCTGCTTCAAAAACGGTACTTGGATGTATTTCCGACTGGATTAGCCACGGGATTACAACGATGGCCACGATATTAGGCATAGACCTTGGCAGTTTTTCGGTGAAGGTCGCTCGCATCGAGCAGGGCTTCCGCACCGTACACCTTGCCAGCATCGAAGAAGAGCGCGTTCCCGAGCCGGGCGAGGGCACTCCTTTGCCAGCACCGATTCGCAAGCACGAGATCTCGCTGAACAGCGAGCTAGCGCAAGCAGAGGAACCGGCGGCTGATGTTCCGGTGGACTCGCTGCTCGACCGCCAGATGCGGGCACTGATGACGATTTTGGGACGCCAGAAGATTCGCGCCGAAAGCTGTGCGATTGGCATTTCCGAAGATCTGACGCTCCGGTTGGTGGAAATGCCGCTGTCCGATCCGAAAAAGGTCGCACAGACGCTGCCGTTCGAGCTGGCCGGCCAGCTCATGGATGATCTGGAAGGGCATGTCGTGGACCAGCTTCCCGCCAGCGTGCCGAGTGGATCAGGCGGGTCGCTGTGGCTGGCAGGCTGTGCTCGGCAGAGCTTGGTGGAGTCGCGCATTCTGTCGATGTCGCCACTTGGGCTGGACCCCAAGGTCTGTGGCGCAACGGCTCTGGCGACGGCGGCGCTGTGGGTTCAGAGCAAGTCGGGCGCGATGCCGCAGAAGGACTTGCCGCTGTGGGTGATTGATCTTGGGCACCGCATGACCCACGTCTGTGCGCTGGCTGCTCATCCCAAGCGGCCCGGCCAGGTGCTGGTGCAGTTTGCGAGGACCATTCCACGGGGCGGACTTCAGATCACCGAGTCGCTATCCAAGCACCTTGGGATGGGCATGATTGCCGCCGAGAAGCTCAAGCACGAAAACGGACTATCGGACTTTACCAACCCCAAAGTGGCAAAGATTATCCGCGAGTCGCTACGGCCGCTGGTTCGTGATCTGCGGCAGACACTGGCGGCTTATGGGAGCCGCTTTGGTTACGAGCCGAAGACGCTGTATGTGACCGGAGGCTCTGCGCAGCTTCATGGGGTGCAAGATCTACTGTCCGAGGAGCTGGGGCTGCCTGTGCTGCCGCTGCTGCCTCCCGATGGGGCGACCTGGCTCGGGCCCGCTGTGCGCGAGATGCCCGCTGGTGAGTCGATGACCTTTGGTGAGGGCGGGGCATCGCGAACCTATGTGTCGAGTACGGCGCTGGTGCATCGCTGGCCCACGGGTACGGCGGCTGTCGGACTTGGACTGGGCGCGGCACTTGGTAGTCCGAACTTCAACTTCCGCAAGGGGGAGCTGGCGTTCCGAACCGACTACGCGATGCTGCGCGAAAAAGCCCCGCTGCTGTTTGGCTTTGCGGCAGCTTTGGTCGCTAGCGTCGGAATTTGGGCCTATGCGTCGCTTCAGCAGCTTGAAAAAGAATCGGAGCGGTTGCGCCTTCAGCTCATCACCGAGTCGACCGCGCTATTTGGTGAGGCGCGGACCGATGGTCGACAGGTCTCAAACGAGCTGCAAGCGGCGCTAAACCAAGACAAGGTGCAGGGTCAGAGCGTGCCGCAGGTGTCGGTGCTGGATTTGCTCGAAGACATCTCGGCGGCGGCACCCTCGAGCAATGCCTCGGGACCGGCGCGGCTCGATGTCATTGAGCTGCACATCCGGCCCAAAAAGACCGACCTCAAGGCCACCTGTGGATCGGCGCAGTACGTCGATGACCTGGCCACAAACCTTGCCAAAATTCCGTGCTTTCGCAAGGTTCAAAAGGGCAAAGTGCTGACGCTGAAAAACACTGGTCCCGACGGAAAACCGGTCGAGGTCAAGCAGTTCGCGCTGGAGATCGAAACCACATGCCCGTAAATCACTCCCACTTTATCCGCCGGGAGGTGCTGCGATGAGCGCAAGTGAACCGACTATTTTGGCGCGTGTCCCCGGTCTGTCGCGGCTGCGCGAGCTGTTTGAGGGATTGGCGCCGCGAGAGCGCTCGCTGGTCTTGCTGCTGATTGGCGTGGTGTTCGGCGTGGGTGTGCTCGGTGGGGCGTATCTGCTCTATGACCGCATCGATACGCTGGAGGAACAGACCCAGGCAATGCAGCGTGCCCTGCGTGACATTGCCAAAAAGCGCGGTCCGTACCTGCAAGCGCGGGCGAGAGCGCTTCAGCTCGATCAGCGGATTGGCCAAAGTCCACTTCAGCTATCGGGGTTTCTCGAAAGCCTCGCCAAAGAAACCAGCATTGAGATTCGCGAAACCAACCCGCGCACGCCCGAGGCCATGGGCAAAAAGTACGTTCAGCAGTCGGTCGACCTACGCATCGGCAAGGTCGGGCTGGAACCGCTGCTCAAGTTCATGCGCAAGATCGAAACGTACCCCTCGAACTTGGTGCTGGTCACGCAGCTCAACATTCGCTCGCGGGACGACAAACACCAGGAGTTCGAGGTCGATATGACCGTTTCGACCTATGAACACGCGCCCAAGCCCATCGGCAAAGACAAAAAGGGTGATGGCAAGCCCGAGTCAAACGGCGAAAAGGAGCAGTGATGCGTCGGTTCTTGATGCGCCTATTACGACGGCTGCGGAAGACCAACCGCGTCGTCACCGTGCTGCTGTATGCGATTTTTGGCCTACTGACATTTTTTGTGTCACTTACGCTGTCCCTGCCGCTCGACAAAATCAAAGATCGTCTCGAGCGTGAACTATCGCAAGAGCCGGGTCCGCCGCAGACCGCAAGTGGTAGCTTCGGCATCGGTTCGGGCCTGGATGTCAGCATTGGTGAGCTGGATGTTCATGTCCTGCAACCCGGCTTTTCGGCGACCGATGTGCGACTCAAGCCACGGAAACCCTTGTCAGGTCCACCGGTCGGTGACGCCGCTGCCGCCAAGAACCTGCGTCCCATCCTGGTCGATCGAATCGATGCGCGAGTTCATCCGCTCGATGCTGCCTTGGGCACCAAGAGTGGTCGACTGCTTGTGGAAGCCTTTGGTGGTGAGCTCACGTCCGAGTTCAGCATGGGCGACGATGGTGTCAGCGTCGACGCCGACCTTCACGATGTCATGTTGGTGCGGCTGTCCTCGCTGGCTCAGCTTCTGCCGCTTCCGATGCTGGGGACACTCGGGATGAAGCTGCGCTTTAAAGGTCCGAATCAGCGTCCGGTGCCGCCGCCGCGTGGCTCGATTGCACCGCTTGTCGTGCCACCGACGCGACTCGACCTGCAAAAAGCGCTTGGGGAGATCGACATAAAGCTCCTTGCGGCCCAGCTTGGCGATGGCAAAGCAAAGTTGGTGGTGCCGGGGGATGCGTTCTTATCGCAGGGACTGACGTTTCCGCGACTACGACTGGGTGATGTGATCGGCAAGATCACCATCGAGCGAGGCCGCGCTAGCATCGTCGACTTTCACGCCAAGTCTCCCGACGTCGAGCTGTGGATTGATGGCTATCTCGATCTCCGTGATCCGTTGCCGCTGTCGGAGGCGCACGTTTACGTTCGCTTCAAGCCATCGCCCCAGCTCGTCTCTCGGGAGCCGACGATGGAGATCGTTGTGAGCAGTCAGTCGCAGGGCAAGCGTGCCGATGGAGCGATCGGCTTTTCGATCGTCGGGGCGCTCAACAATCCCCGGGCTCGTGCCAGCAAAGAGCCGCCCGAGGGAGTCGCGCTGCGGGCGGGAACGCTCAGCCAGGTGTCACCAACAGCACAGCCTTCCTTGGTGCCGGGGTCGCGGTTTTCCTCACTACCGTCGGTGCCGCGCCCTGTGCCGAGCGAACCGACCCAAGCGCCGCCCTCACCGCCGCCGGTAACACCACCGTCGCCATCGAGCGAGACGGTGATTGTCCCCGCTCCCAGTCAAATCCCTCCGAGTCAGCTACCACCACCCCCGAACCCGATGGCCAGCGCCTCACCACCGCCGGGGATGGTTCATGCTCCGCCCGTCGGAATGCAGCAGGTGCCGTCGGCCACCGAGCAGCAGCCATCGACGCACGCTCCCGCTCCGCCTACCG
The DNA here is from genome assembly GCA_044228505.1 of Polyangia bacterium. Classification (GTDB taxonomy): domain Bacteria; phylum Myxococcota_A; class Polyangia; order Palsa-1104; family JAEUJZ01; genus JAEUKA01. Next base: position 16,995 of record JBGAUT010000040.1, read on the forward strand.
AGACTGGCTCGCATGTTCCCAGCGAAGCCCAGCCCGCACCACAGTAACCATCGCCAGCCACTTGTGTCGAAATGACTATGGCAGCGCTTTGGCTTCCGGCGACGGACACAGCGAGCGTAGCGTACAGGTCGCGCAGCTCGGTTTGCGAGCGAAGCACACGCGACGACCGTGCCAGATCAGTCGATGGCCGGACATAATCCAGCGCTCCTGGGGCCACAGCTTTTGCAGGTCACGCTCGATCTTTTCGGGCTCGTCCTCGCCCGTCATGCCCAGTCGCTGGCTCAGCCGCGAGATATGGGTATCGACGACCACTCCACTCGGAATCCCAAACGCCGTCCCCATCACCACGTTGGCGGTCTTGCGGGCGACGCCAGGCAGAGTCAGTAGCTCCACCATCGTCCGTGGCACCTCGCCGCCAAACTTTTCGCACAGCTTCTTGGCTGCGGCGCGGATGTTCTTCGCCTTGTTTCGGTAAAAACCCGTCGAAAAGATGATCTTTTCGACTTCTTCTTGATCCGATTCGGCGAGCGCTTTGGCGTTGGGAAATCGCTCAAACAGCGTCGGGGTGATCAGGTTGACGCGGTCGTCCGTACACTGTGCCGACAGGATCACAGAGACGAGCAGCTCGAACGGATTGCGGAAATGTAGCTCGCAGTGCGCGTCGGGATAGAGCCGGTCTAGCTCATCGAGTATGGCGGTGATTCGCAAGGCTTCCGTGCTGCGCTTTGTGGTCTTCGCAGGCCTAGGCGCTGCCACGGTCTGAGGATGCGCGGTCACGTTTGACTATCGCCCCGTGATGTCCGCCAGCGCGGCATGAATGGCGTCACGGGCGGCCTCGATTTCGGCTTCATAACCACCCAGCCACAGGCGGCCAACGGCCCCGAACGTGACGACTTCGAGCAGGTGTACCGGCGCGGCCTTCTCGGCTTCGTTGGCACACAACGCGGCGTATCCAGCCGGGGCCAGCTCCAGGGTGTAGAGCGTCTGCTTTTCCCCGATCATGTCACCGTGTCGGAAGCGATTGATGAGCTGCGAGTGATAGCCCTCGATCCCGGTGATGGTCTGTTCGGACAAAATTTTTGGCTTGAGCCGTGCGCCCTCGTCCTTGCCCATCGCTGCAAGGATGGCCGCCCCTGCAGAGCGAACCTCACCCTGGTCGAAGTGATGCAGTTCGAGTAGACCGTACGCACGCTCGACGATCTGCATGCCCGGAATCACCCGCGTCTGCTTGAGCGCCACGTCGGTAAGCTGGTTGACCGCGATGCCGGGGGCAATCTCGACCATCAGTGAAGCCTGACGCTCCAGCGGGAGAAACCCCTGGGCCACGGTCTGCAAAAAGCCGGTGAGCTGCGGCTGGAGGATGTCAAGGAAGCTAAAGGTGCGGAGTTCCATGGCGTCTCTTTCGAGTGTAGCTTCGTCGGGAAAAGGGCTCCCAAGCGACGGCGAGGGCAACCTAGCACACTGCTTACAGCATCGTAAAGCGGCGTAGTACTACAGGTCGCTATAGGTAGTAGACAAAGCCAAACAGAAGCTGGGTGCGCAGGCCGTAGCCTTGCGGTTCATATTCGTTCGTCGGCGTAAACGGGGCCGACTGGACCGATCCTTCGTTCAGGATGATCTGAGGGACGTACAAAAGTCTCACCGAGACTCGCAGCGACAGAGCGCTCGCCATATCGGCCAGCAGTGGAATTTCTCCGTCGAAGAGCGCGTGCATGCCGATGAGTGCGCTCGGCAGATTGCGATTGCGAACGCCCGCATCGATCGAGCTATCGAGCGCGGTTCGAACCAGCTCTAGCGATGGACCAATGCCGAGCCGGAATCCGTGGAGCAGTCGCGCTTGATAGGAACGGTCCCCATCGCGGACAAAAAAACCGAGCGGACGGACATCGAGCGCCAACGCCAGCGAGACGCGATCGGGGAACGCCGGTGGTGCATCCGCTCCGGGCTCGCTGGCTTGTGGAACGGCGGCTTGACCGGCTGTGGAAGACAGGGCCAGTGCGGCCCCAACGCGACCACGCCACAACAAGCTGCCTTCGATTCCTGCGGCAAACAGGGCGCAGCCGCTACCGGGAGCATTGCGACTGGTTCCCGCAACCTGACAGGGACGGGAGTCGGGCTGAAACCCCGCAGAGAGGCCGAGTCCGACCGTGAGTTTGGGGAAGCTGCCGAGGTCGGCGTGGGCTGTCGCAACGGGACCGAGTGAGCCGAGACAGAAGGCCGCCACCGCAGACCGAACCCGACGCTGGTGAGCGGTCTTAAGAGAGTGCGGCATGGGCGGACGGTATCCCAAGGACGACGCGAGGTAAAAAGAAAAACAGCGCCCAACCGACCCCGATGGCGAGATCCTCTGGCCGCTTGGATCTCCACGCGAAACAGCGTGGTTGCTTGGCAAAGTCATTGACACATAGAATTGTATGTTTGGTGATTTGTTATAATCTTTTCATTCTATCGAACTATGTTCTGTTTTTTGATAGTGGATTCTGTGTGCCTTAGCGAGGAACCTCGGAGGCATGGACGGATGGCGAGTCGATGGAGCCGAGCGCAGAAAATTCATCCTGCGCAGCGAAGCGGCTTCGAGGACAGCGGATTTTGTGATAGTAGCCTCTCATGTTTAGCCGTCGGGCTCGCGCAGTGATTTGCAGGCTGGGACTGGCCGTGGCACTGCCGATATGGGGCTGTGCTCCGACGCTGTCTGAGCGGGTTGATGCGCTGCAGCAGCTCATCGAAGCACAGAGCGAACAGATTCAGCGGCTCCGATTGGAAATAGGGGATGGCATTGGCATGGCGATGTGTACCCCCGAACTGAGTCAGCTCATCGAGGACGTCCAGCGCGAATGCGAAGTCCAGTCGGACACCTGCACCACCAAGCAGATTCGCCCTGCTGTGATTGCCGCCGATCCCGAACACAAAGGCCGCTTCATCAAGCTCATGTCGCATCTTCGCCATGAGGTCTTTTACTTTCGCGAGGGCGCGCCGCAGGTGGTGCCATTTCGAGCGGAGCGGCTGCACAAGCTGTTGCGATCGGCGCTGCTTCGCAACACCCAGTTTCTGATTGTGTCCTCACCTGACAGCGGCGAGGCCGAAGCCCATCGGCGGGCTCGGGTGATGGAACAGACTCTGGTCGAACGAGGCATTCCTCGCGGGAAGATCCGGCGCTGGGTGTACTCGTTTCCTGCGATCAAAGAAGAGGTCGACCGTTCGATCGATCTGCCGGGACTTGGCGAAACACGCGATCTTCACCGAGGCGTCTGGGTGTTTCGCTCCGACTGTTAGCCGGCGCTAGAGTCCCTCAGCCACCGTCAGCCAGGCTTCGCGGGGCAGGTCATGTAGGCCACTTCGGTAGGTGGCACCTTTTGTAACAATGAATCCCACGCCTGCCACGAGCGCTGCCAACGTCACGTCGAACGCGTTCAAGCTGTCGCCCTGACCCGCCGCTAGGTTGGCCATCGCTCCCATTGCAAACAGGAAGACGCGGCGCGCACGTGGCAAGTTCACCCGCAACAGGTCCGGCAACACTGGGCAATGGGGATGCACAAGTAGTGCTGGGACGTCGATTTCCTGGTTGGCGTGTCCGACATTGAGCAGAAACGCTCCGTCTTTGAGCAGATCGAGCTGCGCTGGGCCCAAAACATGGGTCGCTCCGGTGGCCGTGATGACCACATCGGCCGTGGCCAAGGCATCGGGCAGTGTCGCCACCCTCCAGCCCGCAAACTCGGCTTGCAGAGCCCGCGCCGGGTCTCGCTCTACGACGGTGACTGCTCCGCCAAATGCTCGCGCTGCATCCGCCACGCCCTGGCCGACGAGTCCATAGCCCACCACGACCACCCGCTTGCCGTGCAAGGTCAGTCGGGTCCGCTCAAGGAACGCGCTGCACGTGATGAGTCCCACCATGTGCCGATTGTGGAGGCCTTCTTTGATCGGCAAGTCGTCCCAGTTGAAAATTGGATAGGGAATGGAGTTCCCCAGCGCCGCCAGTCGACTGGTGCCGCTGCCCGTGGCTTCCAGTCCGGCGCACACCTGACTGGGTGCAGCCCGAGCCACCAGCGCCAACGTGAGGTCGGCACCCATCTCGCACAGATGGGTTGGCGCGAAGTCCAGAGCTGCCACCACGGCGTGATCGAGGTCTTGCTGGGACATGCCTCGTGAGGCCTGCACCTGTGCACCTTGGGCGACGCACCACTGCACCATCTCATCAGAGACGGTGGCGGGATTGCAGGTCGTCAGAAACAGCGAGGCCCCTTTGCGCAGAAAACCAGACAGAGCCGGTGCCATCTTGATTTCAAGATGCATCGAGCAGGCCAGTCGCACTCCGTTCAGGCTTGGAAGCTGTGCGAGTGCGCGCTCGGTGCGTGGCATCTGTTCGGATACCCAAGCCAAGTCGCGCAGGAAGTTGGCATTCATGGGGTGAGGATAGTGAAGGGGCAAGGCGCAGGCCGTCAAGCGTAGGTAGCCCGTGAGAGACCTAGCCGAGGCAACGATTTTGGAAAGCAATTCCCGCCGATTCGAAGCGCGCTGGATGGTAAAATCTCCTGAGCGGGTTCCGACTCTCCTGCTCGTCTCGCCGCCCAAGCAAGACGCCAGCTTGAGAGTCTGCCATCTCAATTCATCACGGAGAACTTGAACATGAAGACACCTACGCTTCTGCATTCGCGGTCGGTACTGGGCCTGGCAATGGGTTTTGTTTTGGTTCACGCAGGCTGTGGTTCGTTTCAAAACCCGGACAGCGCCTCGGTCGCGGCGTTGAATTTGGTGGTGGCGGGCGATTTCTCAGGCGGCTCGATCGTCTCTCAACCGGCTGGTATCGACTGCGGTAGCGTCTGCTCCAGCCTGTTTAACACCGGCACCAAGGTCGAGCTCACGGTCACTCCTTCCGACGGCTCCGACTTCGTGGGCTGGGAGGGCGCGTGTACCGGTTCCTCCACGACGTGCAGCCTGACCATGGACTCGGGCAAAAATGTCACTGCGACGTTCCGCAGCAAGCTCAATCGCGCCAACATCAGCGTGACACTGGGCGGCGCTGGTGGTGGTTCGGTATCGAGCCAGCCTTTTGGCATTCAGTGCGCGGGCTCGTGTAATGGCGGGTACGACAAGGGCACGATGGTCACATTGACCGCCGAGCCGGACAGTACCTCGGTCTTTTCCGGTTGGACCGGCGCTTGTACTGGTGCGGCGCGCACGTGCACGTTGACGCTGACGGACGATGTTCAGGTGATGGCAAACTTCGCCAACCCCACAAGCTGCGAGCAGATTCGCGCTGACAACCCCACCGCCACCAACGGCAATCGCAAGCTGTTTGTGAACGGTGACAAGACCAAGGCGTTTGATGTGTACTGTCACATGGCGGCCACACCGGCGCTGACCTACCTCAACCTGACCAAGACCACAGCGACCGACAACTTCTCACAGTTTACCACCGGTGGTGGTGCGACCGGAACGACCGTCAAGACCAGTTACACCAAGGTGAGGATTGATCCAGCCACCCTCAAGGTCGACACCAATGACATGCGCTTTGCGTCTTCGACGGGAGCGATTTCGAAGGGTGCCACCAACATTACTTCCATGCCGTACGCGACGGCGATTGCGTGTGGTGCCCCCACAGCCGGTGCGGCCAACATCGACCTAACCGGCACCCAGTTTGCGGTGGCCACGAACGCGCTCGGACTCGGTGGCACCACGCCGACCGGCACCACCACTCCGACACCCAATGGCCAGATTCGGGTTCTGAACCTGACTGGCAATGGCGGTGGTAACTGTGGCTGGAATGCGCCGGTCGGATCGAACAATCCCTACAACATGGGTGGCTCGCCGCTCGACCTGGTCTTCTTCCCGTAGGCACGTCCCAGCTGGTCCGCTGCCCTTCGGTTGTCCGTCCTCCATCGTCCGGTCATTTGGGCCTCGTCCATCCGGTGCTTGCCGTCTGCTTCGTCATTTGCTCTAGTCCCTGCCTTGGAGGTTCTTGCGATGGCGAAGATTGCTTCTCGACCGTGGAGCGGACCGTGGGGACGATTGCTCGGGCTGTGTGGTGCTGCTTTTTCGTTGTCTTGCGTGGGGGTCGACGCACCGCTGCCAGACGAGCAGCCGACCGGACCGTGCTTGGCCCAAGGCATCAGCGAGAAGAGTCGCTATCCGAGCGGCGATGCGCTGGGCCATCCTGACCCGACCTCTGCCAAGGCGGCCAAGCAAGCCAGAGCCGGCCGCATCACCAACGCTGCCTGGATCCGTCAACCTAACACGGCGCGTCACCCAGTTCGTGAGGGTGACTACCTGCTCATCAACGACAAAATCGCGGTCTACATCGAGGCTCCGGGCACTTCCGACGGATATCAACCGTTTGGAGGTGACATCGTGGCCCTGGACTCGGTGGCGGCGGACGGCAAGCCGGCGGGCACTTCGCTCTACGGTGAGACGATCATGGCCCTGTCGCGGCAGGTCGTGGCGGCAGAGAGCGTCTCGGTGATGAATGACGGCTCCGACGGCAAAGCGGCCGTGGTACGGGCCTCGGGCGTGCTCAAGAACCTCCCCTTCCTAGAAGCCTTCGGTGGCGTTCTAACCGAGGAGTTTAACTTCCCGGTCGCGCTGGATTACATCCTCGAACCTGGGGCGCAGAGCGTGAAGGTTCGCCTGCATCTGATGAATATCCGCGCCGAGGATCTGCCGCTATACCGGCACCAGCTGTTTGTGCTGTTTCACTCGAGCCGAGGCCAGATGTTTTCGGCGGGCCGTGGTTATGGCGATCTCGACGGTGATCAGTCGTGGGTTGGCTTTGACTCGGGGGACTACACGTTTGCGATCCATCCGCTCACTGGGTCATTGACGCCGATCGTCGGTCGTTCCGGCGCGGCGATTGCGCGGGGCGGTGGCCTGGAGATCAAAGGCTGTAGCCCGCTGACCGTCGACTATCTGGAACTTATCGTGGGAGGTCCGCACTCCGATGGGCTCGGTGAGTCGGTGCGGAAAGCGATGAATCAGCCAGCCTGGCGTGCCGTCACGGGCACGGTCACGGACAGTAACGCTGCACCGATGGCAGGGGCCTGGGTTCACGCGCTCAAGGCCGATAACAGCTATCTGGGCCGTACGCTGACCAATGCTCGCGGTGAGTTCACCATCCATTTGCCCAGCGAACCCGCTCAGCTTCAGGCCAGTACATACGCGATGCCACCGTCGGCAAAAAAGCCGGTTTTGGCGACTGACAACGTGGCAAACCTGCAGATCGCAACGGCGGGCGTGCTTTCGATCGTGGCCACTGACAAAGACAGTGGCGCAGCACTTCCTGTGCGGGTTCAGGTCATTCCGATGACGGCTCCAACGGTGCTGCCGCAGTCCTATGGCGTGCGTGACGAAGTGGCAGGTCGCATTCTGCAAGAGTTCGCGGTGTCGGGGACCGCGACGCTGGCGGTTCCTCCGGGCAAGCATCGTGTCATCGTGAGCCATGGCTACGAATGGGACATCCTGGACCAGACCGTCACGATTGATGCGGGCAAGACCACCGAGATCAAGACCGAGCTACAACACAGCGTCGACAGCAAGGGTGTGATGTGTGCCGACTTCCACATCCATTCCTACTATTCTGCTGACTCATCGGACGATGTTGAGTACAAGGTAAAGGGCGCGATTGCCGACGGGCTGGAAGTTCCGGTGTCGAGCGAGCACGAGTACATCATCGACTTTCAGCCGATCGTCAAAAAGCTCGGGCTGACTCGCTGGGCGTTCGGAATGCCATCGGAGGAGTTTACGACCTTCACCTGGGGACACTTCGGGGTCATTCCGATTCAGCCGCGTCCAGACCGACCGAACCGGGGGGCTGTGGAGTGGACCGGAAAGAAGCCGCCGGAGGTCTTTCACACCATTGCTCAGCTTCCCGAAAAGCCGGTGCTGATCATCAATCACCCGCGCTCGGACGGCTTTGGGGGCTACTTTTCTTCGGTGAGCTTCGATCGAACGACGGTGAGTGGCGATCCGGAGTTGTACAGCGATGAATTCGGCGCGCTCGAGGTGTTCAACGATAGCGACTTCGATGAAAACCGCACCAAGATCGTGCCCGACTGGTTTGCACTGCTCAATAGCGGCAAGAAGATCTGGGCGGTTGGTAGCTCGGATAGCCATGGGCTGCGGACCAGTCCGACGGGATATCCGCGCACGTGCCTTCAGTTTGGTCACGATGATCCGACGAAGCTGAGTGCCGAGGCGGTGCGCGATGCGCTGCGGGCCGGGAAAGCCACCATTTCCGGCGGACTGTATATGACGGTACGTGGGCCCGATGGCGAGGGTCCGGGCGAAGTGGCCAAGACGACGCGGGGTTCACTGACCTTGCAAGTGACGGTGCAGAGTCCGCGCTGGCTGGAAGCGAAGCGGCTGGAGACGATCGTCGATGGAGAGACGGTCGGAACCGAAGAGCTGCGAGAGACGGTGACTCCGCTTGGACGACGATACGATGCTACGGTAACGGTGACAGGACGGGCGGCTCGTAGCCAGCACTGGGTGGTACTTCATGCCTCGGCGGGCGGAGCGGATCTGTCGCCGGTGCATCCGGGCCGGAAGGCGTTTGCGGTATCGAACCCGATCTTCTTCTAAACAGATATTAGTCATATTATATGACTAATATCATCCGGGCGAGCGAGTCGGACAGATAAGACTCGCTGGTCGGCCAAGCACTCAATCTAGAACATCCTAGAACTTCTCGAACGAGCGGATGCGGCCTCGCTCCTGGACAATCAGGACGCGGCTGCCGGCCGTAATGAGGTGCTTGGGGTTTACGAAGTTCGCTTTGGCGGCGGGTCCATCGACATCGCTGTTTCCTCGGACGAAGGGAGGAATCGTTACTCCCGTCAGGGAAATCAGCGCATTTGTCGCAAGGTTTAAGTAACGGAGTCCGGCAAAGTAGGGGCCTTGCAGAACGTACAGACCACCGTCTGTCGGAGCAATGGCTCTGACGCTGGTGAGTCCCGCTTTGGCTCCGACTCCATCGTCTCCGCCGTGCTCGGATTTGCGGCCACCGATGACGGTCGTCACCTTTCGCGAGTTGAGGTCGAGCATCCGAATCGCATCGCCATCGGCGATATAAAGGTTGCGACCAGACAGCGCGAGACTGCGGATCGATTCAAAGCGGGCCTCATTGCCAACTCCATCGACCCAGCCACCTTTGCAGATCTTCTGAAAACCGAAGTCACACTGTGCATCCGCTTCACCGGCCAAGGTCGTCACTGTTCCATTGGCCAGAGCAACCGCACGGACTCGCACCGAATCGGCTACATACAAGTTCTGTCCATCGGTCACAATCGCACGCGGCGAGGAAAACAGCGCAGTGTCTTTGCTTCCATCCAGGTTTCCCTTGCGCGTGCAGTTCCCGGTGAGCGTGGCGGTGCGCTGCGCGGACAGATCGATGCTGCGGATGCAGGCCCCGCCATGCTCGGTGGCAAGCTGAATCACATGGAGAGTGTTTCCCACTGCGACCATGGGTCCGGGCTTCAAGAATCGGGACTCTGCAAAGCTACCGTTGACGGTACTGCTCTCTCTTTGCTTGCCGACCAGCGTGGAAACGTCTCCGCTTTGCAAATTGACGCGGCGAATCACATCGCTGCCATTGGCATCGCTTACATAGAGATCGTTTCCGATCAGCGCGGCACCCTCCACTGTGTCGAAGCGTGCGGCTGCTCCCGGTCCATCCTGGTATCCAGAAGTGTCACCCGCTGCAATCAGGGTACTTACCATCACGCTGCCGGGGGCAGGTCGTGCGGGCGCAGGTGGGACAACTGGTGCTGCAGGTGCGACACTTGGTGCCGCCACGGCCGGAACTGGGGGGGCTGATGGAGCCGAAGAAGGTGCCGGAGCCGAGGAAGGAGCAGCCGGAGCCGAGGAAGGCGCAGCCGGAGCCGAGGAAGGAGCAGCCGGAGCCGAGGAAGGAGCAGCCGGAGCCGAGGAAGGAGCCAGAGCCGTTGACACAGTCGTGGATGCCGAGCCAGGTGGCGTGGTGCCAGGGGCTGTGTTGGCGTCGGGCTTGGTGGCCGTCACGGGAGTGGCTTTGGCGTTGCTGACTACTTTGGGTTTGGGCTTTGCCTTGGCCGCGTTTCCATCCGACACGACGGCTCCGTTTACCATCAAGAGCGCCAACGTCCAAAGCTGAAAGGTGGGACCACGCATGTGCTTACTCTCCTTCGCTTGCGAGCTTATCTCACAGACGTGCTAGTCCTGAAACGTATTCGCTTTGCGGCCATGTCGTCTGTGGGATCGCTGTGGGATATTTGTGGGATCTCTATGGAGAGCGGCTGGCGTGGTGAGACACAATAGATCCCTCAGGTTGGAAGCGGAGCAGCCATGAACACATCACAACGGTCTTTGGACGATGGCTACACAGCCGCACGAACCTGGCTTGCGCTGCTGGGGGTTTTGGCAGGGATCTTTGGACTTACATGGTGGGCGCAGCAGCCACCGAAACCGCAGGGGATGGATGCATCGCCGCTGGAATTTTCGGAAGCGCGAGCGATGGTGGTGGTGCGAAAGCTGGCCGATGAGATCGGACCGCATCCGATCGGGAGTCCAGCCGGTGCCGCAGCCGCTGAGTTCTTGGCCACCGAGCTGCGCAAGCTGCCGAGGGTCGAGGTCGAAGTGCAGGATGTCGAAGGGGACAATCGACTCGGCATCTGGACCGGAGTGAACTTTCATTATCGCGTCCGCAACGTCGTGGCTCGGTTGGCTGGGCGACGAACCGATGCGGTGTTACTCAACGCGCACTATGACTCACCGGCAGAGGCTCCGGGCGCGACGGATAACGGGCTGGGTACGGCAGCGGCGCTGGAGACGATGCGTGCTCTGGCCCAGGCTCCGCAGTTGGAATGGACCGTGGTGCTCAACCTCAATGGGGGCGAGGAGGCGGGCTCGGTGGGCTCGGCAGGCTTTCTACAGCACCGCTTGGCCAAGGATGTGCGGGTGTTTCTGGACACCGATGGCTCGGGTTCAGGCAAGGCGGCGCTCGTGCAGGCCAGTGGTCAGGTCAAGGCGCTGATTTCAGCCTATGCAAAAGTGGCCCCGATGCCTCAAGCGAGTGTGCTGCACAACGACTTGGCGCAGAGCGGACTGCTTGGACAAAGTGGAGACTTTGAGCCGCTGACACGCTTTGGGATTCCGGGACTCGATTTTGCGGCGCTTGGGGATATCTGGGCGGTCCACACTCACTTGGATGTGTCCTCGCGACTTGGGCCGGGAACGCTTCAGCATCTTGGGACCACGCTGCTGGCGGTGACTCGTGAGCTAGCCAGCCATCCGCCGCAGCTTGAGGCAAAGACGGAGTCGGCGGTGTACTACGACCTGCTCGGACAGAAGCTCGTGGTGTACTCGATGACGACGGCACGTGGGCTGGGAGTGGGAGCACTGGCGCTGCTTTCCTTCGCGATCTTTCGGTTGCTGCGCGGTGGTGAGATCACGGCGCGGCAGCTTCTGCGCAGTACCGGCTGGACGCTGTTGGCCGCGCTGGTGGGGCTTCTGTCTGCGCTGCTTGTCGCCGTGCTACTCGCGCTCATCTTGCAACGACCCCATGGCTGGTTTGCGATGCCGCTGCTCAGTGCGCCGTGCTTCATCGGGGCCGGAATCGGTGGCGTGCTCGCGGTGCTGGGGCTGTGGCGACGTCGAGCTTTGGCAACTGGGATGAGCGCAGAATCGGTGTTCCAAGCTGCGTGGGCAAGTGGGCTTCTGTGCTGGGGCGGACTGCTTTTGCTGGTGACGGCACGCTCGCTGGGGGTTGGCTATCTGGCGCTGTGGTGGGTGTTGCCATCGTCGCTGGCCATCTTGGGCGGTCAGCGGCTACCTCGCGCTCGCCTGGGACTGTGGCTGGCGAGCGTTGTCCTGGGGATGACCGGCCTGGTGCAGCTCGTGGTTCACATGGTACCGGCGCTGGCGGGGCTTTCTGGGATGTTTCCGGTGCCTCCGCCCGGCGATGTCAAACTGGCGATGGTGTATGGGATGCTTGTGGTCGTGCCGTTGGCGCTGGGCGGCCTGGCTGGTCTTCACCGTGTCGGGCAGCTTCGATGGGCGCTCGGGGTCTGGCTGGCGATTGCGGGACTTGGGGTGATCAGCACGGCGCTGCACTTTCCCTATTCGGCGGCGCGGCCGAAGCGCTTGCTGGCCACTCATGCCCAGCGCGATGGCCAAGCGGCGCTGTTGCTGATGAGTCTGGATGTGCTGCCGCTTTTGCCTCATCAGGCGGGGATTCCCGAGGCGCAGCCTGTGCCGGCGAGCGAAGACTGGCCGAACGCGCTGCTTCCGCCGGGCTGGTTGCCACCCTATAGTCACAAGCTTGCAGCGTCACCGCTCGATGTTGCACCGCCGCGACTGGAGGTGCTGTCGCGCAGCGAGGATACCCAGACTGGGACGCGCACCGTGACAATGCGACTGCATGCGAGTGGTTGGATGACCTCAATCGACATTCCGCGAGAGTCAGTGGCCGGTTGGTCGCTCGGTGAGCCGCTGCCGCAGCCGGGCGAGGGCCAGCCGATGATCTCGGCGGTCTTTTACGCGCCCAATCCTGTGGGGCAAGAAGTAACGCTCCGTCTACGCGGAACGACGCCGGTCACGGTCACACTTCGTCAAAACCATGCGCCTGCACAGACCCGTGAGCTCATCGAGCTTCGGCGTCGATTGCCCGACTGGACCACCATCAACGCCGCCGCTTTGCAGATCGTCCATACGACGCTATAGGCTGATTCGTACTCGGCTAGTGACGCGACATACAGTTGTGGATGCACTTGCTATGCGCAGAAGCGCCTTTGATGCCTCGGCAACTGGCCTGACAGCGCTGCTGATGGGTGGGTGGGGGTTTGCGAATTCCGCCGCCCTCGCGAGACCTCTCGAAGCTCATGGGCGCTGAATCCATGGACAGCCCTGGCTCTTGACGGACTGGCACCGGCTGCAGGGCAGCACTGGGCGATTCCGTCGCGATGGCTTGGGATTTCGCGCTGACAGCGCCTACCAGACTACCCAACAGGAAGGTAGTTGAGAGTAGGAATATAGATACATATCGGATCATCGTTGTGCCTGCATTTGGTTAGATAACTATATCTACATTTGAAATTTACACAAAACTGAGGTATGGAATGCTGATGACTGGTGTGGAATCGTATGTGCTTCTGAGCGGTTTGATTGCCGGTCCTTGAGATGAGGTGTGGATGAAAATCGAGATAAGATAAGCGGTTATGAAACTTACACCGTTTGCCAAGCTGTTTATCGCGGCGGTGATCATCGCCGTGGCGGCCTACATCACACAGGTCGAGCTGTCGAAGCGGTCGCAGTCACCAACGATTTCACGACCGGCACCGAAGTACGATGCGACGGGGAAGCCAGTGCTGGAGCCGCCGGCGGGTGACCCGATACCGACTGCCAAGAGCAAGCGAATCGTGGTGGGTGTCAATGACTTCGGCGGTGGCTATCCACTGCTGCTCGCCAACGATGGGGCCAAGGCGGGTCCGGCGTCGCTGTTTGCCAAGGCCGGGCTCAACGTCGAAATTCGGCTGATTCGGGGCAGCAAAGAGCGGCTCAAGGCGTTCGACGACAAAGAGGTCGACGTGATGCTGCTGACGCTGGACTACCTGGCCAACCTGGCTCCGCTGTATAAGCAAAAAGGGGTCGAGCTGCGCAGCTTCCTGTTTGTCGACTGGAGCCGAGGCAACATTGGCATCGCCGCCAAGCCGCAGTTTCGCAGCATCGAAGACCTGAAGACGGCGCGGGTGGCGACGACTCGTAACACACCGACGCACTACCTATTGCTGTCGCTGCTCGAAAAGAGCAACTTAAAGCCCGCCGAGGTGGAGACGGTCAAGAGCAGCCTGGTTTTTGCTACCAAGACGCCAGAGGCCGGAGCGCTGTTTCAGCGGGGTGAGGTCGATGCGGTCGCAATCTGGGAGCCGCACTTGTCAGAGGCGATTGCCGACGGAAAAGGCACGGCGCTGGTGACGACCGAGACGGCCACGAACCTGGTCGGTGATGTCCTGTTTGCGCGCAAAGAGTGGCTTGACGAGAACGAAGCGCAGGTGACGGCGTTTGTGCAGGCGTTCTTCACGGCCGTCGATAGCCTCAACAAAGACCCGGCGCGCACCATCGAGCTGGCGGCCACGGCGTTTCAGCAGAAACCAGAGCTGATTGCCGCGACGCTCAAGAAGACCAAGCCCGCGCTATTTGCCGATAACCGGGCGTTCTTCGGACTAGAGACAGAAGACTGTGCCTACGAGAACTTCTTGCTTGTCGCGTAATTTTCACGGACTTCCCGGTTTTCGACAGAGTCAGTTAGGGAAGTATTTCTGAACCTTTCATGTTTGCTAAATCAGTTCAGAAATGTGGGCTCAGGTCAGGAAATGAAGGGCCCAATCAGCTTTCATTCTGATTAGAAGATTAGTTGTGCCGCCGAGGGACCGCCTGCGTGATAATCACACGAACCAAATGAGTGATGTGAAAGGGCGAGAGGGGAGCATGCATCCCGCCGGGTCGTCGCGCTTGCCGGGGGATGACTCCCTGCTGGATGTTTCGGGCTTGGCGACGCCGCTATACGGTGGTCGGTACGATCTGCTGGCGCTCCTTGGGGTTGGGGCGAGTGGGAGTGTCTATCGGGTCCGGGATGTCGAGCTCGATGAGCTGCTCGCGCTCAAGGTACTGCGGAAGGAGTTGGTCGGCGACCCGAGGACGATTGCGTTGTTTCGGAACGAAGTCCGACTCGCTCGCCGCGTCACCAGTCGTAACGTCGCCCGGGTCTACGACATCGGGGAGCACGACGGCGAAAAGTATCTGACGATGGAGCTCATCGAAGGCGAGTCGCTGACCCGCCGCTTGGCCTCGACCGTCGACGGGGCACGGCGGCCTCTGCCCCTGCAAGAGATCGCCGACCTGACCGACCAAGTCTGCGCCGGACTGACTGCGGCACATCACAGCGGTGTTGTTCATTGTGAAGCATACAGAAAAAACAAATTCTGTTTCCAGGTACGCCATACCAGGCTACGCTGACGGAGAAACAGAGATGAATCACTACGCACGAACCACCAAGCCCCGTAATTCTCAGCAAGTAGCACAACATAATACAGACCACAAGATCCGTGTCTATGGGTACTGTCGGGTTTCTACCGACATGCAGGCGCAACACGGGCTTTCGCTGGATGCGCAGCAAGAAGACATCCGGCGCTTTGCTGCCGATCGGGGTTGGGTCGTTGAAGAGATCTTTGTCGATGGTGGCTTCTCGGCGAAGAACACCGATCGCCCCGCGTTTCAACGGATGGTGCGAGAGATCAAAAACTCCGACGGCGCGATCTCGGCGGTCGTCGTCACCAAGCTGGATCGCCTGACTCGATCGCTGCGCGACATCTGCATGATCAATGAGGACTTGCTAGAGCCATATGGCTGCAACCTGGTCGCCATCCGCGATGGGATCAACACCTTTGAGCCGGTGTCGAAGATGCTGCTGCCGTTCCTCGCGATCATTGGTCAGATCGAGCGGCAAAACACCTCGGAGCGGGTGAAGTCCACGATCCGCCACATCGAGAGTCAGGGCGGACACTACGGCAAGGTGCCGTTTGGCTATAAGACGGTATCCGACGGAAAGCTAAAGCGGCTCGTCGAATGTCCCGAGACCCACCCATGGCTGCAAACATTGACCGCCTGGTATCGTGAGGGCGTCTCCATGCCGGAAATTGCCCGTCGTCTCAACAGCGAGGGGGTCTTGCCGAAATACGGCCAGCGCACGTGGACGAAGCACAAAATCTACGAGCTGCTCCGCACGATGCGGGTTCACCGGGTGCGACCGCTCGACAGCGATTTTGTCTATGACCGAGTGGCGGCCTATCGAATCGCGCACGAGATGCGCAGCGACGATCGGCACTTCCTCGACATCGTCAAAGCACTCGACCGAGCGAAGCTGCGCCCGCTCAAAGCCGCCAAGTATCAAGTGTCCAGCGTGCGCGACCTGCTCCGCTCGACGGTCTATCACGACCGCAGCACTCCCCGAGGGCTGGCGCTGTACCTGAAGGAACAAGGTCACAGCCTGCGCGAAATCGGGCTACGGCTCGCCCAAGCGGGGCACTTTCCGAAGCGCGGCGGGCAGTGGTATCCGCAGACGGTGAAGCTGCTTTTCGTAAGCTAGGAGGGCGAGTCGTGCGGGAGGGACCGGACCGCAATTGACTTGGCACGCTCTCTGCCTCTGCCAACCGCATCCCGGAGGATGCTGGATTTTGGCTTATCAATAGGTTATCATTGTTGTTATGATACATAGATTATGGTCATCGTTATTGAATATTGGTATCGGCTCCGAGAGTGCTTGGCAGGAACGGAAATATGTAAATATTCTAAATGGATCGCTATTCTTTGCTGTTTTGGTGTCGTTTCTGTCTATTCCGTTGGTTAATAAGTCATATTTTAACGCGATTCCAATGATCTCGGTGTTGGTTTTTTCTTGTGCTGTAATGGTCTGTGCCTATTTGTCTTTTAATGGACATCGTACGGCTGCTCGGTTGATATTCACGGTGGCTGTGTTACTCGATTTATGTACTGTATCTGCAATGTCGTCACCCCAGTCGTTTGTACATATATATTTATTGAACCTAGTCGTTGGTATGCCATTCCTATTTCCAGAACGAGAACGACATTTTGGTTTAATGGGTGCAGGGGTGGCGTTGCTTGGTTTTCTCGTTTTTTCATTGAGTGGACTGGGTGGATATGGGCTGATAGCCATGCCACCGCACTATGACCTGGTGGCCGCACGGATATCCAATATCATTGGCTCAAGCACTACGCTGTTGGTCCTGGCAATCATGATCAATCGTTCGTTTCGAGAAGCCGAAGATCGAGCGATATTGGAACATCAGCGCTCAGAACACTTGCTATCGAACATACTTCCGAATGCAATCATCGAAAGGCTCAAAAACGAGGAAACCTATATTGCTGAATATTTCGAGCATACGACAATTTTATTTGCTGATATCGTTGGGTTTACTGCCATGTCGAGCAAGCGACCGCCTCATGAAATTGTTGCAATGCTCAACAAAATATTTACTTCGTTTGATCGTCTTGCACAGGAGCACGGTGTGGAGAAAATCAAGACGATTGGTGATGCCTATATGGCAATATCTGGGGCTCCTGAGCGAGTGTCTGATCACGCCAATCGTATTGCAAAATTCGCATTGGATATCCAAAAATATATCAAAGATGAGTTCGCTGGGAATCTACATATCCGAATCGGTATCCATACCGGTGCGGTGACTGCGGGCATCATTGGGGAGAAGAAATTCTCATACGATTTATGGGGAGACGCCGTCAACACCGCTAGCCGGATGGAGAGCCACGGCATCACCGGCGAAATCCATTGTTCACAGCAGTATTTCGATGCGCTCAATGAACAATTCGTCTTTGAGCCACGAGGCGAAATCGAAATCAAGAGCAAAGGCCGCTTGTCTACCTATTTGCTGCGTGCGTCACGAGAGCATCCAGTTCCGAACCTGCGGTCATGACCTGTCATCGGCCCAGTTCGGCTGTATTGCAATTTGGAGCGGCACCCGAAGATTTCAAAGCCCAGGCAGAGTCAGTGGTGGCGCAGTCGTTTTCGTCATTGCCGATGAGTCCGAAGCGCCTGGTACGCCCTGGCAGCCGCGAACGGTGACGTGGTCATTCACGCGGCGGAGTGACAACCGAAGCGAGCGATTCAGCGCCGATCCTTGTAACCTTGCACTTCTGTCCGGAGGGAGCCAATGACGATCATCGACGCGTGGGCGCAACACCCGACTCTGCGCCATCTTCAGCACCCCATGTTTGCATCGCTGCTACGCTGGACTCGCACGCCAGTGCCGACTACCGAAGCTCCGGTGTCCGCTACGTTGGCGGCGATGGACGCGGCTGGAATCACTCGCACGCTGCTCAGTGCCTGGTATGCCCCTTTTGGACCGATGATCTCCAATGACGAGGTCGCGGGCTTTGTGGCGCAGGCTCCTCACCGCTTGGTGGGAGTTGGTTCGGTGGATCTTTCGAGGCCCGCGCAGGTGCGTCATGAAGTACGTCGCTGCATCCAGGATCTGGGGTTTAAGGGAATCCGAGTTCTGCCTTGGTTGTGGAAGCTACCGCCGACCGATCGGCTGTTCTATCCTCTGTATGCGGCCTGTTCCGAGTTCTCTGTTCCGTTCTGCACCCAGATCGGTCACACCGGCCCGCTGATGCCATCGGAACCAGGCCGACCGCTGTACCTCGATCAGGTCGCACTGGACTTTCCTGACTTGGTAATCGTCGCGGGTCACATCGGTTATCCATGGACGGACGAAGCCATTGCGGTTGCGACCAAACACCAGAACATCTACATCGACACCTCGGCGTACACGGTCGAACGGTACCCGACGGCTCTGATCGAGTACCTGCGCAGCCATGGTCGTCACAAGGTACTGTTTGGTAGCAACTACCCGATGATCCAGCCGCACAAAGCACTTGCTGGATTGGACTCGCTCCAGCTCGATCCCGAGGTCCGCTCTCTGTTTCTATCGGGCAACGCGGCCCGCATCTACGGTGTGCCCTCCTAGTCGCATGGGAGGTCAGGAATCTCTTCGGATGGGATTGATTCCTACGTAGGGCTCCCAAAGCCGTTTGTGGGCCGCCTCAGCCGCTCGTGTACTCCTATCAACGGAACATCGCTGCACCGAGTCTGGCGATCAGGAATCTAAGTAGCAGTTCGGAGTGGAGGATGAATACCAAGGGGGGGCCGGAAGCAGCCTCTGCCGTCCGTCAAGACTTGTCTCGAAGAACATACTGAGACATCGGTCAGGATGGTTGAGCGCCTGCCATGGCTGTGCAGAAACAGGATTGGATGTGCGCTCTGCTGTGTGTTTACCTTTCGATGAACCTACACTACCTATCAAGTTCGACACGGTGGTGGCAGGACCGAAATGCAGTCAGCAACACCTATATCTTCAGACCTTTGGTGAAGTTCTAACAAGCTCTGTACCTGGCCGTACACTACACGTTCTCGTCGAGAGTTTGGGATTAGGCCTGACAGATCTCAAACCAGACAACCTGCTGATCGCCAAGGACGGCCGGGTGGTAATCACGGATTTTGGGATTGCGCGTGCGTTGCAACAGGCGACACCGGCCAAGCGTGATCCACGTCGTTTCGATGGGACTCCGATGTATGTCGCGCCAGAACAAGTGGGCGGAGAGGCGATCGATGCACGGGCCGACATCTATTCCTTCGGGGTCGTGTTGTACGAACTTCTGACCGGGAAGGTTCCGTTCACCGGCGATTCCCTGTTGGCGATTCTGGCTGCACGGGTGCTCAATCCGCCCCCTGATCCTCGACAGGTGCGTCCTGACTTGCCAGCTTCCGTGGCAGAGACAGTCCTTCGCTGTCTGGCGGTGAATCCCGCAGAACGATTCCAGAGTGCTGCGGAGCTCTCTGCCACACTGCGACATGCGGTGGTTGCGGCTGCGTCTGACCTAACCCTGAAGCGCAATGGACGTAGTGCCCAGCGCGGCACAGAAGGACAGGCCGCAGAGAGATCGGCCGCACGTTCCCAGTTGCTCAAGTCGCCCACGGCCAAAGCAGCAGAGTCACACCTCTCTGACCCAGCCTACGAAGATCCGCATTCCGTTCCTGTTGGGGCCTCGCCATTGAGTGCAGCGCGTACCGTGGCCGTGATTCCACTTGCCAACCTGGGAGCAGCGGAGGACGACTATCTTGCCTATGGCCTGTCCGAAGAGCTATACGATCGACTGACCACTCTGCGCACGCTGCGGATCCTGGGCCAGAGTACCACTGCGTTACCCCAGTTTAAGAGTCGTGATCCGATCGCGATGGGAATTGAGCTGGGCGCAGAGCTGGTGGTGACTGGATCTCTGAGACGAGTCAAAGACCAGCTCCAGATCGAGCTGCGTGTGCTTTCTACCAAAGACAGAGTGCAGGTACTCAGCACGCGAACGGAGTGTCTGCCTGCTTCTGCGCTCGCGGTGAGTGAGTCGCTGGTCTCTGCGCTCGCAAAGACTCTGTTTGTCGAAAGGGAGCCTCGTCAAAGTGCGCTTCCTACCGAATCCGATACGGTCGAGCTGTATCTCCGCGCCCGCTATCTGTACGGACGAAGCGATGAGGTCAGTCTGGAACAGAGTGTCAAACTATTTGAGCGAGTCCTTGCGAGGGCACCGACCGATCCGACTCTCCGGATGAGCTATGCGTTGACGCTGTCGCGGCTGTGGTTTTATGGAAATCCTGGTGCAGCAGAAAAGGCTCTGCCCGCAGCTGAAGCGGTGGTCGAACAGATGCCTCTGCATGGAGAGTCCTATCTTGCGCTCGCCGGGGTACGGTTTCAGGGTGCGGACTTGCTCGGCGCAGTGCAGAGCCTTGGCAAGGCGCTGACTCTTTCCCCGGAACTCGCCGACGCGCATGAGCTGCTCGGTCGGATCCTGGTGGAGACAGGGCCGATCCGCGAAGGACTTGCCCGATTGAGTCACGCCCGGAGCTTGGACCCCGGTCTGTTCCGGACGCTGGCCGATCAGGCGCGGACCTACGCATTGCTCGGTGACTTCGAGCGCGCTCACCGGGTGCTTGCCGATCCCTCTCTCACAGGAGGGTCGTTTGCCATTCAGTGGATTTTGAGGGGTCGGCTCTGCTTGTGGAGTCGCGATCAGAGGCGCGCCAGAGAGTACCTGTCGTACTCCGAGATCACGCAAGGGAAGTATCCAAGAGCACGACTCCTACTCGAAGTTGCCGCAGGGTTTCAGCAGATCGATCCGCAGACCGTGCTCAGTGCCGGACTCAGTTCCGATAGGAGCAGTCCGCGTGGTCGTACCTTCATGTTTCAGACGCATGCGGAGCTTCAGGGGGCCTATGGACAGCCCGAGCAAGCCATTCGCAGTGTGGCTCGCAGCGTCGATGCAGGGCTGGCTGATCTGAGTTGGATCGAGCGATGCCCGTTGCTCGTTCCGCTGGCTTCCGATCCTCGTCTTGTCGCACTCCGCCGGATTGTCTATGCCCGAGCGTACGCGATCCGGGAAGCTTTGGGGGCGATTCCTCCGATTTCGGCAGATGGCCATACATCCGCAGCGCGCTAACGGGTGAGTACGCAAGCCGTTCGTTTGGTAGTGCGACATGCCCTCTGCCAGGGCGTGTGCACGGGCTACGCCGTTTCCCACCTACTTCCCGGGAGGCGTGCGGCGGATTCCCTGGCGCGACGGACAGGAACCGAGTGAGATTACCTACGATCAGCTCTTTATCGAAGCGAGCGGCTTTTGGCAGCGAGAAGGGCTGATCAAGGAAGCTGCGATTCCAGCGCAGACCAAGTGGCTAAAGGCGCTCGGGGCGCTGGCTCCGCAGTACAAAGATCAAAAGGTGGCGGAGTCGTTCCGTTTCCTCGGGATGCCGCAGAAGCAGGGACCATCGCTCCTGACCAAGAGCGTGAGCATCTACTTTGGGAGTGGACTGTATTCCGTGGATCCCAATGCCCGCAAAGTACTCGACGGCTTTGCGCAGACACTGGGAGTCTTCCAAAATGCCTACGTGCAGGTGGAGGGCAATACCGATAACGTCGGGGCGAGGCCTGCTAACGTGACTCTGTCGACGCAGCGAGCCGAGGCGGTGGTGTCCTATTTGGTCGACCGGCACAGGCTCGATCGCAGCCGCTTTGTCGCCGTTGGCAATGGTCCCGACCGTCCCGTGGCCGACAACCGCACCGCCGAGGGCCGCGAGCTGAACCGCCGTACCGACTTCAAGATCATCAAGAACGCGGCTGCGACTGCGGGACCGGCTGAGGCACCAGCGGCTGACCCAAAGGGTAGCGAGCCGACCATCTCGGGTGACATCGATCGTCGGCTCATCCAGTCGGTGATTCGGCAGCACGTGGCGGCCTATCGCGCTTGCTACACGGCGGCGCTGGCCAAGCTACCGAACCTGTCTGGCAAGGTCATGCTGCGCTTTACCGTGGATGCCAAGGGCGTGGTCACCGAGAGCGCGATTGCTTCGTCAACCATGGCCAATCCTGCTGTCGAAAACTGCCTGGCTTTGGTGGCGCGGCGAATGAAGTTCCCACCCATGTCAGGAGCACCGATTCACATCAACTACCCGCTCGTGTTCCAGCCCGAGAGTCCGTAACGCTGCCGACCTGAGGAAGTGCGATCATGGCTTTGCACAGACTGTTTTCACGTTCGCTGCTCTCGCTTGTGCTTGGTTGCGGGCTCTTGGCTGCCGTTGCAGAGGCGCAGCCAGCCGATGAGCTTGTGATCACCCCGGTTCGCAAGCAGGCGGCCACTGCTGCGGCAGGTGCGGGCAAGAAGCAGGCCGGTTTCGAGACACACGGACCGAAGCTTGTGGTGGTGCTGGTCGCCGATCAGTTTCGCGCCGATACCATCGCAAGATACCGGGCGATGATCGGTAGCGGCGGGCTCCAGCGGCTGTCCAAAGGCAGTACTGCCATCGGACACTACGGCCAGCAGAATACCTACACCGGACCTGGACACGCGCTCATTGCCAGCGGTGCGTACGGCTACCTAAACGGCATCACCCAGAACAAGTGGTATAACCGCGTGACCCGTCGCTCCGAAGCGATGATGTTTGATCCGGCGGCGCGGGTCCATGGCGACAAGGGCGGGGATGCCGACGAGGAGACCTCGCCGCGCAACTTGGTGGGAACCACGGTCTTTGATGAGCTACGGCTACGGAATCGGGAATCGAAGGTGGTGGCGGTGGCGCTCAAAGGTCGTGGCGCGCTGCTCCTTGGTGGGCAGCTTGGCTCGGCGTATTTCTTTTCGGAACAGTCGGGTGGATTTACCACCAGCAGCTACTACGGCCCCGACCTGCCCGATTGGGTGAAGCGCTGGAACAGTCGCAAGCTTGCCGACGCGGCGTTTGGTCAGAAGTGGGAACGGCTGCTTCCGGCGACACAGTATCAGGGACGCGACGATGGGCCCAGCGAGGGCGAGGTGAAAGGAATGGGCAAGACCTTTCCTCATCCGCTCACCGGAGGACTTGCCGCACCGGGGCCGAGCTTCTACGACGCGCTGACGCACTCGCCGATCGGACTGGACCTAGAGATCGACTTTGCTCTGGCGGCACTGACGGAAGAAAAGCTGGGCCAGCGCGGCGTTCCCGATGTGCTGGCGGTGTCGGTGAGCGGCACGGATCTGGTGGGCCATGTCTACGGTCCGAGCAGCCACGAATACCAAGACATGGTGGGGCGACTCGATCGCGGGGTGGCCAAGCTCCTTTCAGAACTAGACAAGCGCTTTGCGCCCGGTGAGCTGCTGGTGCTGTTTACCGCCGATCACGGCGCGGTGCCGATTCCCGAAGATCTGGCCCGCGAGCAGCTTCAGGCGGGGCGGATCAAGAAAGCGGCGATCAAAGACGTGGTCCAAAAGGCGCTGACCGAGCGCTTCGGGCCCGGTGAGTGGGTGGTCGCGCTGGAGGATCCGAGCATCTATCTCGACGAAGCGCTGGTGACGCAGGCCAAGGTTGATCCGCAACTCATTGAAGAGGTCGCGGGCAAAGCCACCTTGGCGCTACCGGGCATGCTCGGCTTTGTCACCCGTTCGCAACTGCTAAGAGGCGCGCTCCCGCAGACCGAAGCGGCGCGAGCGATCAGCCGTTCCTACTTTCCCCCCCGAGGTGGTGACGTCGTGCTCTTCACCGCGCCGTACTACTTTTGGGGCAAATACGGCGAAAAGGCGGTGGGATCTACCCATGGCTCGTTCTACCGATATGACACCGATGTGCCGGTGATGATGCTCGGTCCGCAGCTTCTGCCCGGTGACCATGGCGTCATCGAGATGGTCGATGTCGCGGCCACACTGAGTCACCTACTTGGACTGACTCCACCACCGGGCTGCGAGGGGCGACCGGTGCTGCGCATGATCCGGCCCGTGTTTGTTCCCTAATGCGGCTATGATCACGCAAACCCAGCCACGGAGGTCGCGATGTGTTGCTTCACTCGTCCGGTCGAGTCCGTCTCTGCCACCAAGATTTTTGCCCGTGATGCCGGTGCCGGAAAGCAGTTCCTCGTCTACAGCATGAACTACCGCGTGGGCGAAGACCTGGCGATGGTCTTGCCCTTACCTGTTCCCGTGGGGAGCAAAGAGGACGCCGTCCAGTTCATCGATCTGCATGGCTACGGCGAGTTTTTTACAGATCTCCAGGCCGGTTTTCCTGAACCACGCTCGCTGTCGCGATCACTCAGTCGCAGCGTGCCAGCCACTGCCGCAGCACCGCTCGCGGTGGTCCAGGTCGGCAGCTTCGAAGCGTCGTTTGTGCCGCAGGTCAAAGACTTTGCGCGCCTCGATGCGCGGTTCCGCATGCCGGACGGGATTTGGGACAAGCTGCCCGCCTACCAAAAGTCGGGGTTTGCGGTGTTCAAGCTGCGCAAAGATGCCAGTTCGGTGCATCCGATGGCGTTTGCGTTTCCTCGCGCCGATGCGAGCAAGCTGTTCTTCCCCACCGTGCACATTCACGATGGCAAGGTCCATGACACCGCCCACTTCGATCACAGCCTGTACTGTCAGGTCGGCAGCCAGTACGGCAAGACCGCTGGTTGGGAGGAAACACCTCAGCTTGCGAGCGCGTTTGTGAAGGTGGCTGCGACCAAGGGCATCGTCGATGGAAATGCGCACTGCTACCGCAAGACCATCCATGGCAATCAGAAAAATCAGGACACCTGGCTGTAGTCGGGGCCTAGCTCGGGGTTAGCTCGGCCCACTCTTTGAACACGCGCATGCCCATAAAGCGGGTGGAGTCGGCGGGCTCGGGGGTGACCAGGTGGATGTAGATTTGTTCGATGCGACTCGGTAGCTCACTGCGCAGCCGAGCGTAGATCTCTGGGTCTTTTTCACCAGAGTCCCCAAACAGAACAAACTTCTTCATGGGCAGCGAGTCCACGATCGCTCGCAGGTGCGGATACTTAAAGCCCATCTGATCGAGCAGCGGATCTTTCGAGAACCGCTTGAGCACCAGCGTTCCTTCAGGGAATCCGACGCGCTGGAAGTAGCTCTCGATGCGGCGATGAAATCCCCACGGACTGCCCGATAGATAGAACACCGGCTTTCCCTGGGCGAGCTGGCTGAGCACTTTCGGTGCATTGGCAAACGCGACAAGCTCCCAGGTGCTGCGGACGAGCGCGTTTTCGATCATCTTCCTGCGGTCGGTGATTTGAGAGTCCAGCAGCGTGTCATCGACATCGGACACCACCGCCAGCCCTGGCGAACCATCCGCGACCAGCACTTGTCCCTGTACCGGTGCGGCATCGTAGCCGGGCTGCCGAAGGCGCAGCTCGACCGGGGCTTGAGGTGGTGTCAGCTTGGCGGGCAGCTTGACCGTCAGGTATCCGCGATCGTCGCTCACCGCTGGCAGGGTGTGACCGGCCACCGTGACTTCCACAGCGGCAAGCGGCAGCGCGTTGGCATCGAGCGCTTGCAGGGTTTCGTGGATGCGCTGGATCTTCGACTGTCCGGGCTCCGGCAGGGGGTCTGGTGACCCTTTCGATACCCGTCCGTACAGCACACCGTTTTCTGGCGTTGCATAGCCGGTATATAGCTCGATCGAAGCTGGTTTGCCTCGGGGCTTCTGACAGCCCATCCCACTGAGAGCTACGAGCGCTAGCGATCCGACCACTGCAGCAATTCGCATGGCCATACGGTATCGCAACTGCCGCATGGGCAGTGCGACGTGGAGTGCGTTCGACGTGGGGGCTTAGCTTAAGCGGCTGAGTAGGTTGCGGGCGAGCTCGCGGATGTCGTCGCTAAAGCTCGTCTCGGTCAGGTAACGAAGCTTCCCAACCAGGGCTCGGGTTCGCCGCGGCAGATGACGCCTGTCGAGCAGCTCACCGATGCGGGTCATCGCCTCGCGAATCCGTGACTCTTTTTCGTGTTCTAGGATCTGCTCCAGAAACTCGTGGTCATCGGGAAGAGAGAAGCGCGACAGGTACTTTTCAGCGGCGCGGCTGATCTCTTGACGATTGGTTGCCTCGGCCAGCTTGCGAAACAGCGAGGCTCGGTCCTCGACCGGTTTCTTCTTGGCAGACGGCTTCTTGCCGCCCTCTGCTTCAGCGCTCTCGGCGGCTGGTGCTTCGGGGGCTGGCGCGACCGGCGGCGGTGCCACGGCTTTCGGCTCCTCGGGGGGGGCGTTCCGTGCCACCAGGTTTAGCTTGTCCGCCAGCTTGCCGAGTTCGCCCTTGGCGAAGGCCGCCTCGAGCACAGCTCGGTATTGCTTTTGTCGCGTTTCTTCGCCGTGCGGCGGTCGCTCCGATGGGGGGCTGCTTCTTCCGCTACCACCCCCTGCGCGACGCTTGTCGATCTCACGCCAGGACGGCTTCGGTCGGTCTTCGTTTCCCATGGTCTTACACTCTTGCCGGAAGGCCCTAGCCCAGCTCGTGACGAGGTGGTCGGCCAAGAAGGTCGGACATCACCTGCCCGACGGGTTGGTTTTCATAAAGGACCCGATAGATCGCCGCGCTGATCGGCATGTCGACCGAGACTTTCATCGACAAATCGCGCACCGAGCGGGTGGTGCGGATACCCTCGGCGATTTGCCGCATTTCCGTCTGCACCTGCGACAGGTTCTTGCCTTGCGCGAACAAAAGCCCGGCCTGACGGTTGCGACTGAGCGGACCGTTACAGGTGAGCACCAGATCGCCCATTCCGGCCAAGCCAGCCAGCGTCAGCGGATTACAACCGAGCCGCACGCCGAGTCGGGTGATCTCGGCCAGCCCACGCGTAATCACCGCTGCACGGGTGTTGTGACCAAAGCCAAGCCCATCGGCGATGCCGCAGGCGATGGCGATGACGTTTTTGACCGCGCCCCCGATCTCGGCCCCGATGACGTCGTCCGAGGTATAGACCCGGAACGTGCCGACTTGAAACGCTTTCTGCACCGCTTCGGCAATCGCCCGTTGCTTGGCGGCAGCCACGACCGCCGTCGGATGCTTTTCAATGGTCTCTTTGGCAAAGCTTGGTCCCGACAGGACCGCGATCCGATCGTGTAGTGAGCTCGGGAGCACCTGCAAAAGAACTTGGTCCATCGTCAGCAGCGACTCGTTTTCGATGCCCTTGCTGGCCGTCACCAGGATGGCTTGCGGCGGCAGATCGCTTGCAATCTCGGAAAACACCTGGCGCATCGTGTGGGTGGGCACTACGGCGACCACCAGCGATGGAGCGTCCTTGGGCAGCGCCAACACCGACGCCTTCAAGTCGGAAGAATACCGGAGTGATTCTGGAAGCCTCAGCCCCGGCAGATAGCGACGATTTTCGTGCAGCCTTGACATCTCGTCCATCTGGGCGACGTCTCGACCCCACAGCGTGACCCGGTGCTGGTTTTCACTCAGCACACAGGCCAAAGCGGTGCCCCAACTGCCGGCTCCAACGACGACGATATCCATGGTGATGTTTCCGCTACAGACTTGTTTGGCTTGGAAAGAGACGACGCTCGCGAACGGCTTGGGCGTCGAGGTCAGACACCTAGGCAACAGCGCCCGCGTGAGCAACCGCTAACCCGTGATTCATCATAACAAAAAGCGCCGACCTTTCGTGCTAGCAATTTTGGCCTGT
The DNA here is from genome assembly GCA_044228505.1 of Polyangia bacterium. GTDB lineage: Bacteria > Myxococcota_A > Polyangia > Palsa-1104 > JAEUJZ01 > JAEUKA01. The sequence continues at coordinate 44,508 of JBGAUT010000040.1, forward strand.
CCCTTCGCTCGGATCGGGCTGCGGGCGCGAAATTGCAGGTGAATAAAATTGTGTTGCGGGTACAAGTGCGCGACGCCGCTTGAACCTTCGCTAACGTTGGCTTGCCGACAAACTTTGCCGCGAGCGTCCATAGTTAGTCGTGTTAACCTCCAAACATGTCGCGTAAGTTGCTACGTAGTTTGGTCCTGTTCTCCGTCGCGATGTCTCCATTGGCCGCGCAGGCTGATGAGGCCGCCGCGCAGTATCAGAAGGGCTTGCAGTTCATGCAGATGGGCAAGCTCGATGATGCGCAAGCCGCTCTCGAAGAAGCTCTCAAGCTGCGTGGAAACTACGCCGCTGCCGAGCTGACCTTGGGCAACGTGCTTCGCAAAAAGAAGCAGTGTGACAAGGCCATCCCGCATTACGAAGCGGCCATTAAGCTGCAGCCCGACGACCACTTTGCGCATGGCAACCTTGGCTTCTGCTATGCGACGGCGGGCAAAGACGCGGATGGCATTCGGATGCTGGTTCATGCAACCGAGCTGGCCCCGAATGAAGTGCAGTGGCGGTCTTCGCTCGGCGCGCTGTACCGTCGTGCCAAGCAGTTTGACAAGGCGCTGCCTCACCTAGAAAAGGCCGTGCAGCTTGACCCGAACAACCCTGATGCGCTGCGCAACTACGCAGTCGCGCTTAGGCAGGCCAAGAATCTCGACAAGGCAGCGGAGGTGACTCGCCAGGCGATTCGGCTGCTGCCCAACGACAGCAACCTGCGCTTCGACCTCGGCGTCATCTACCGCGTCCAGGGCAAGACCGCCGAGGCGATTGCTGCCTACCGGGACGCGGTCAAGATGGACGACAAGAACGCCGAGGCTTGGTACGACCTTGGGGTACTGCTCGCGCAGGATCGCCAGAAGCAAGAGGCCGTCGATGCCTTCAACAAGTACATCGATCTAGTCGGCAACAAGGCGGGTACCCAGGTCGAAGGCGTTCGCCAGCAGATCAAGGGACTCGGCGGCACCGCGCACTAGAAGACTTCGGCGAACCAAGTGCGCATGCGGCGCCAAACGCCTCGGCGCTCGCTGTTCTGTGAAAGCTGGAGCCCGTCTTGTTTGCGGGCCCCGTACAGGACCAGTCCGACGGCGGTGGCGTAAATAGGGCTCTTCACCACATCGGAGAGCCCGCCGACTCCTTGGGGCACTCCTCGACGCACCGGCATCCCGAGAATCTCCTCGGCAAGCTCTGGTAGTCCCTGCAAAATCGTCGAGCCGCCGGTCACCACCATCCCTGAGGCCAGCGTCTCGGCCAGCCCACAGCGCTCCAGCTCATCTCGAACCAGCGAAAAGATCTCATCCACTCGTGGCTGGAGGATGTCTGACAGCACGGTCCGTGGCATGACCCGGGGAGGGCGACCACCTACCGACGGCACTTCGATCATCTCGTCTTCGGAAATCAGGCTGGTCATTGCACAGCCGTGGCGGTGCTTCAGCCGCTCGGCCTCGGTCATCGGCGTGCGCAGTCCGACCGCGATGTCATTGGTCAGCTGATGGCCGCCAATCGGCAGGACAATCGTGTGAACCAGCGCGCCCTCGGAAAAGACCACCAGGTCACTGGTGCCACCACCAATATCCAGCAGCGCCACGCCCAGCTCTTTTTCATCGGCGTGCAGCACCGACTCAGCGGTTGCGTACGGCTCTAGCACCAGATCCTGCACCTCCAGACTACAGCGGGTGCAGCACTTGATGATGTTCTGAGCCGAGGCACTGGCCGCCGTGACGATGTGGACGCGGGCTTCGAGCCGCACTCCAGCCATGCCGAGCGGCTCTTTGATGCCGTCCTGCTGGTCGATCGAAAATTCACGCGGCACGACGTGGAGGATCTCGCGATCTTGCGGAATGCTCACCGCCTTGGCGGCCTCGATGACGCGCTCGATATCGCCAGGGCGGACCTCGCGATCGCGGATGGCCACCACGCCTTCCGAGTGAAACGCTTTGATGTGCGAGCCTGCGATACCGGCGTAGACCTGGGTGATCTCAACGCCCGCCATGTGCTCGGCTTCCTCGACGGCCTTGGCAATCGCCGCGACGGTCGAGTCAATGTTCACCACCACGCCTTTTTTCAGCCCTGAACAGGGATGAGTGCCGACGCCAATGATGTCGATGCCTTCGTCGGTGATTTCGCCCACCAGGCAAGCCACCTTGGTGGTGCCAATATCGAGCCCGACGATGATTTCCTCACGCTTTGCCATGGATAATCGCCTAACCGCTGCTCGCTGGTCGAACGCTCAAGCCCCTTTAGGCACTCGAAGCCGCTGACCGCACCTGCCTAGCTTGCCCAACCCCGTGTAATGGCGCGAATTTTTTGGTCTAAGTATCTAGCTCAAGCACCGTCACACCGTCGCCACCATCCCCTTGCCCTGCGGGATAGAGCTTGCGCACGCCGGGAAAGCCCGCAAAGTGCTCGCGTAGCGCCTCGCGCAGGATACCGGTCCCATGGCCATGCAGAATGAACACTGCCGGGCGTGATTCCCGCAGTGCGTCGTCGACGAATTTTTCGGTCCGCGCTACTGCCACCGGCAACCGCTCGCCGCGCAGGTCGATGGTGGCATCGGGGGTTCGGGGGGGAACAATCGGTGCCGCGACCGACATCACAAGTGGTGCGGCGAGGTTCTTCGGGCGAGCTGCTCGCTGGGGCAGGGCGGAGCGCTCGGGCTCTTGGCCATCGACAAGGAGTAGCTCCCCGACATCGGCGGTGAGTCGCAGCGCACCGACCTGCACCACCACTTTGCCCTTGGACACGTCCGAGGCCACGACCCCACTTGCGCCAAGCCGAGCCACATAGACGCGGGTGCCGATGTTCAGCTCGTCTTCCGTGGGGATTCGACCCGCTGGACCCGCTTTCGCTGGCGTCAGGCCCCGAACCGTATGGGACAGCTCATCCAAGCGTCGCTGGGCGCTTTGCAGCTCTTTGGCGGAGGCATCCTGGCTGCTGCCACTTGCGTCCTCGACCTTGTGCCGGGCCGCTCGCAGCGCGAGCTTCATATCGGACAGCTCGCGACGGGCCGCTTGGAGCGTTTGGATCGCTTCGTCATGCGCCTTTCGCCGCGCCTTTTGGAGTTCGATCCGTGCATCGTCATGGGCTCGGCGTGCTTCGGCGGCCTCGCTCTGGGCAATCCGCCGCAGGCGTTCGGCATCGGCGCGCATCGTCTCGGTGCGCTCGCGCTCATCGGCCAGCGTCTGCATCAGGCGGTCCACGCTCGATTGACCGTGCTGGAGCAGCGACTGTGCTCGCTCGATCAGCTTGTGCGGTAGCCCGAGCCGCTCCGCCACCGGCAGTGCCGAAGAGGGACCGGGGATTCCCAGGTGCAGCTTGTAGGTGGGCCGCAGCTCTTTGAGATCGAACCCAACGCTCGCGTTGTGAAAGCGCGGCGAGTCCGCCGCCATCGCCTTCAGCCGGTCGTAGTGGGTCGTTAGCAGCACCGTCGCGCCGCGCTCGACCAGCCCTTCGAGCACCGCTTGCGCCAGCGCCGCCCCTTGTTCAGGATCGGTTCCGACGGCGATTTCATCGAGCAGGATCAGCGTATGCGGGTCAGCCTGGCGCAGGAACTCGCACAAGTTCAGCACATGCGCCGAAAACGTCGACAGGTTCTTCTCTAGGCTCTGGTCGTCGCCAACGTCGCTCAGTACCTTGTCAAACCACGGCAGCCGCGAGCCCTCTTGCACGGGCACATGCAGCCCCGCCCTCGCCAGCAGCACGCACAGCCCGGTAAGCTTCAGCGCCACCGTCTTGCCGCCCGCGTTCGGCCCCGAGATCACCAGCGCTCCGCCTGCTGGCAAGACCACGTCGTTTGGCACCACCTGCACCCCCGACAGCAGCATCAGTGGATGCCGACCGTTGCGCAGGTCAATCCGGGTGGCCGCATCGGGATTCTTGGTTGTTTCGTACAGATCAACCGGATGGGCGCGCAGCTCGGAGGCCAGCTTGGCCCCGGCATCGACAAGATCCAGGTATGCGAGCAGCTCTAGGTTGCGCAGGACTCGCGGTGCCGACTGCTCGACCAGCATCGACAGCTCCGCCAAAATCCGGCGCTCTTCCTCGGCCACTTCGAGCTGCGCCAGCTTGAGCTTGTTGTTGAGCTCGATGATCTCTTCAGGCTCGACAAAGACCGTGGCTCCCGAGGCGCTCGTGCCGTGAACGATGCCGCGAATCCGCGTCCGGGCATCGGCGCGTACCGGCACCACATAGCGCTCCTCGCGCTGGGTCACAAAGCGGTCTTGCAGGTACGGCTCGATGTGCGACTCCCCAAGCAGGCTATCGGTGCGTCGCGACAGGTCTTGCAGAAGCTGCTGGACGCGCTGCCGCAGCCCTCGCAGCGCTGGGGACGCCGAGTCACGCAGCGCGCCATGGTCATCGAACGAGTCGCTGATTGGACCCGCCACCTCGGGGAGTTCGGCAATCGGCTCGGCGTGGACAAATAGGCTCGGCAGGCGAGTGGTCCGCGACAGGATGTGCCGCCGCAGCCGCTGCCCCGCGCTGAGCGTCCGGCCAATCTCGGTCAGCTCATCGGGAGCGAGCACGCCCGCCTTCTGGCTCCGCTCGACAAACGCCCGCACATCGCTGATTCCGCCAAACGGCAGCGGCTCGCCGGCATCTTGGAGTGCTTTGGCCTCGCTTACCTCACGCTGCCGCGTCCGTGCTTCCTCGATTGTCCCGAGCAGCGCAAGGGTCGTCGCCAGCACCCGTCCCCGCGTTGTATGACAGCGCTCGCCTAACTTGTGCAGCAGCGTCTGCCACGACAGATCCGCCACCGTCTTTTCCTGCACCATCAAATCCCGCATCACCCGCGCATCCTACCCTAACCTCCGAGATAGCGGCAGCCCGCAGCGAGCCCGCAATCCACCAGCTCATTGGCTCCACCCAGACGAATCCACTGGCCAAAATCGAGGTCGAGAGCCCCAAAAAGCGCAACGGACTGAGCCAAGTCGAGGTCGAGAGCCCCAAAAAGCGCAACGGACTGAGCCAAGT
>JBGAUT010000041.1:0-48571 GCA_044228505.1 Polyangia bacterium
ACTCGACGAATCAAGTGGATGAGTCTTGAAGCCAAGATTCAGGAACTTCGCGAGGAAGAGGAAGCTAGTTCAGGTGACGGCTCGGACGGGGATCAGGACGAACATCAAGCTCCCGCCAAGCTCGCTCATAGCGAGGGTACTCCTTAAGTCTTTCGACGTGGAGCGACGCATGCGCATCACGAAGCTGCGGGTCTTCGGAACCCTCGACAACAAAGCAGAGCCAGCGGAACACGTTTACGAAACGCAGATCCGGATGCAGCTTGGCTCGGAGCTGATAGCAATCGAGGAGCCTCGACGATCTAGCGTTGACGTGATCGGCCGTAAGCTCTGCCCACGTTGTCTCTTCATAGGCACAGGCAGCCTGAATCGCTGCCCGACCCTTCTTGCCTACGTCGGGAATGACCAGCTTCAGCCAGGGAATCGTGACGCTGTCGAGTGTGAAGCTCTGCGTGTGAGCGTGAAATCGCTCGGCCATTCGCTGCATGCAGTAAGCAGACATCCAGCCCTGTTCGACGGCATGGCGGATGATCCACAGCCAATCGTCATTGCTGTCATACGGAACCATGCTGGCGGTCAGATGGGCCGCATAGCGAACCGCAAGCTCCCCGTATTTTCGGATAAGACGCTTCAGAACCCGCGTATCGCTCTCCGCGAACAAAGACAGGTCGGGGCCATACTCTGCCCACAGCAGCGACGGTCCCTTGGTTTTCATTTCCTTTTCCATGGTGCTCCTTTCGTTTCCAGCAACGCGAACGTAGCACCACGGAAACGCCACCCGGTAAGGCGTGACGCGCTCACTCTGTCGACTAGCACTTGCCAGGAGCGCACGGCGCGGCCCCGTCCGGGAAAGGCCGCAACCACCCAACGAAAGGAGTACGGCAGATGATCGATGCGACAGAAACAGACACGGCAACGAAACAGCCGATAGACGATGTGGCGACGCTTGAGAAGCGAGCGCACGAATCGATCGATCGTCTGCTGGAAAAGCGTGACCGAGACCAGGAGCGCGAGCGGGACAGCAAGCAACTCTCCCGCCGCCGTTCTCGGCAGCAGTACCTCAACGCCATTTCGGTGCCTCTACTCGCCATTTTTGGGGTCTGCCATGGCTGACACACTACGCCCCAAAGAGTGGCCCATTTGCGCGGGCTGTGGCGAGCGCAAGTTGCCTTCCGAGCTGGTTGATGGATTCTGCCGCAGTGGCCGTTACAGCCATCCCCTGCCAAAGCTGATGTGTGTCCGTACGGCTGCGAAGCATGAGCCACTGCGGTATCAGCAGACGCTCGCTTCCGTCCTTGCGCTGCGCGATGCCGTGCACAGCAAGTGGCTAGCGGAAATACGCGTGAAGAAAGACCGCGCTAGTCGCGATCAAGAGGTCGCGTGATGGACGAGCGCTCGCGAAGGTCGCTTTCGTCTCTGTCGTGCTCATGCTCGGCGTGATCCTTGGCTTTAACTTGAGGTAGCAAGATGGCGAAAGTAGTGCTGATTCTCGAAGACGGCGAGACGTTGGGTGATCTCTGCATCACTTTGACAAGTGAGCCCCATTTGCCCACCGACGAACCCGAGACGCAAACGATCGCGCAGTCATTCGGCGTCTCTGCCATGGCCCATCTTCAGACGCTGCTCGAACAGCACGGCGGCATGATCACGCGGAGTTGTCTTGGCTAGTCGTGCCCGCATCGATAAGGCCTACGCCAAAATGGCCGAGCTAAAGCCTCACCTGGTCGGCAAGGTGCAGACCGGCGAGCGCGGCCAGCTCGTGCTCTTTCCTGGGCACATGTCCCAGCTCGAAAGCCACGTATGGCGTTATCAGGGCACCGATCCGAAGTTCCGTACAGAGCGGCACTATACCTGCTCGATCTGCGGTGAGCTGATGATCAAGGTGGGTGAGGCGCTCCTCTACGGACTCAATCGCAGCCCAGAACCGACAACATGCAAGGGGAAGCGGTGATGTGGACGGTATTCCTAGTGGGCATTCAGATCGCCCAATTATTGACGCTAGTAGGACTCTTAGCGAAGCATCGAAGCCTGAGCGAAAAGATTGCTTACCTTGCAGTTCAGAAATCCCTACTTGATGCGATGTTCGTCGAGAGCATTACTCCTGACCGGCTCAAGTACTTGCCCGAACGCCTGGTGCGCTTGTGTAATGACTTACGAGTGAAGTATCGGGACGTAATTACGGCTATTGAGCGCGGAAAACCGCTCTCACGAGAGCAGCGTGATTTCGAACGCAACCAAGGATGCATAGGGGAAGCATCCATCGCTCAGTGCGATCGAGCGGCCCGGCCTTCCGATTCTCTCGATACCGAATGCGCGTTGGAGCCACGCGGAAAGGTGATCCAGTTCCCAGCCACTGGGAGGCTCCCGAATTGAGTGATTCGCAGCCACAGAGCAGCTATGGCGCATGCGCGGGCTGCGGCAAGACTGGCGAGCTGGTCATGGGAGTCTGCCGGCACTCCCGCCGAAGCGACGCAGAGCCGAAGAAGTCTTGTTTCAATCGGGCGGCTTCGGCGGATCGTGCAGTTGTTCCTCTATACGAGGAGTGGTTAAAGAATCGACCACGAACACCGACGGAACAGGTTGTACTTGGCAGGATGTGGCCGCTCAAAAAGGGCTGCTTCAAGAAAGTGGCCGACCTTGGGCTCGGTCAGAAGAAAAAGGATGAACCGGCCGATCCGCACGAACCCAAGCTAAGTGATCGGACGACGCGACGGGCTTTGCGCTCTCTGCGAATGAGAGAAGATATCTTCTTTGCTGGTCAGCACGAGCGCGGCATGAACTGGTGGCTCCTAAAGGGATGCACCTATTCGGCGAAAGAAGTACAGATCAGCAAACATCGTTCTGTGCATCACCTATGGTCGACGGAAAAAGCACAGGCTCTCATTGTCGACGGAATGCTTGAAAAGCCCGAGAGCTTGATCATTCACGGTTACAACGTCAACCGAAAGACCGCGTCCGATTGGCAGCACTCGCTGATCATTGAAGCGATCGGCATCATCAAGACTTGGTATCCCGACCCCAAAAGAATCAAGTGGCCGACGAGTCTGCTTGAGTCCGTGATGCGCCGAATTCTTGAGGGTCGCGGATTCATTTCCCGCGTCTCAGACGAGCATAAGCGCCGTGATGAGAAGCGATTCCAGCAGGTTGCGGCGGATATCTCCCTCCAGAGTGCTCGTCGCGATGCGCCGGAACAGGAACTCGCGATTCTGAACCTACTCAAGATGAGGAATCCTGCCCTTGCGAGCCAGATTGAGAGTGGACATGACGTGGTTCCTCCCTCCCAAGGTGGACCCACTAGTGATGAGTCTGCGCGTCGAGAGCAGTCAAAGACTCCTTCACAGAGGCCACAGCCACAACCCAAAGAAGAGAAGGGAACCCCAGTTCCCGCAAGTCCGAAATCCTCTGTGCGTTGGCAGATCGAGCAGTTCCTGAAGGGGAAGCGAATCGGCAACTCGGAAACGTTCGAGTACTACACGTACAAGTGCAAGGCTCTGTTAGAAAACTTCCCAGACATCTCCGTCGAGGACATCACCACCGATCACATCGTCGAATATTGCCAGCTTCGGCGAGAACAGAACATTAAGGATGCGACGATCAGGCCCGAGCTGAACGTCCTGTACAAAGTCGCCAAGCTGCGGAGTGACGAGTTTATCCAGCTCCGCCGCCAGATCCGTAAAGACACAACTCGCGAACCCCGATGGCTAGAGCCTGACGAGTTTAAGGCCATACGCCAGAAATTCCCGCCGCATCGGCAAGACTTTCTCGACGTTGCCGTCCATACCGGCTGTCGTTTGGGTGAGCTTGAATCACTGACGATGGAGCACTTCGATTTGAAGAAGTCCCGTCTACTGATTCCCGGCACAAAGACGAAGAAAAGTAAGCGCTGGGTACCCGTCCATCCGGAGGTGATGCGGGTAGTTCATGCGTCCATTGCCCGAGGCAAGAACTCTGGGCCGTTGCTCGAACCCTGGGATCGCTGGGAGTGCTGGCGGCAGCTCGGCAAGGTATGCGGCGAGCTGGGCATCAAGCGCTTTAGCGTTGTGGATCTGCGTCACACTTTCATTTCCTGGCTGGTCCAGGCCGGGAAGACCGCTCAGCAGATCAAGGAGCTGACGGGACACACCGATTCGGCCATGATTGATCGAGTGTATGGTCACTTCAACGATTCCTCGCTGCGCTCTGTGTTGGATGGACTACCAGACGCAAGAGGCGGCCCGCTCAGACACTTTTCGGATTCGGTCCACCCGGACTAGCCCTCAAAGCCCCTCCCGACCCGTTTGTTAGGCTTTCAGCGCCCATTTCTGCGGCGCTTGCCCCTTCCACGCCCTTATTCCAACTGCATTCACTATCACCAACTGATCGCGTACCTCCGTCGATGATTGGCTCGCACTTGCCGATCTTCGTGCGGAAAACCGTTGGCGATCTCGAGTTTTTGCATGGTCCAGTTGAATTTCTACCCGGACATTTTGACCGGGTACTCGGTCATCACTGACCGACAAGGCGGCCAAGCAAGACCGGTAAGGGGTGAACGCACCCGGACACCGTCGGCCGATAAAGCTTTGATCTCTTCTTCTAGTTGAGATTTAGACGAGAACAGGCGGGCACCCCTAGGCGGGGTTCGATTCGGCTTGCGCCTTCCTTGCGCGACTTCGTCGCGCCGAAACTACGCCTAGCGGCTCCGTTTCGCAGAGGCCAGACGACGCCTGACGTCGTCGAAAGCCGAAGAAGGGCTGAAAAGCAGGGTGAGTGAAGGGGCTCGAACCCTCGACGACCGGAGTCACAGTCCAGTGCTCTACCAACTGAGCTACACTCACCAGAAGCGACAGCAATCTACGTTTACGGACTTTTGGCTACAAGCAAAAAATGCAAGGCCTGTGCGGAATCACAGACCTGTCCGCCTAACCAGCCAAGACCTCGGCGAACTGCTCGACCGCCCAATCCAGATCGGCCGCCCGAACGACCAGCGGTGGCGCAATCCGCAGGACCATGTCGTGGGTTTCTTTGCACAGCACCCCGCGCTTCGCCAGTGCTTCGCAGAACGGACGGGCACGACGGTCTAGCTCAATCCCGATAAGCAGGCCGCGACCTCGAATCTCACGAACGTATGGACTGCGAATGGCACGCAGACGTTCGAGGAGTGGGGCCCCAAGCTGCGCCGATTTCTGACACAGTTCCTCGTCGCGCAGGACCGCAAGAGCGGCGCGGGACACGGCACAGCCGAGCGGATTGCCGCCGAAGGTGCTGCCGTGACTACCAGGATGAAAGACCGACATCGCGGCGCTCGAGGCCAGCACCGCCGAGACGGGATACACTCCGCCAGACAGCGCTTTGCCAAGGATTGCGACATCGGGCTTCACTCGTTCATGTTCGCTCGCCAGCAGATAGCCGGTACGCCCCAATCCTGTCTGGATCTCGTCGGCCATCAGCAGTACCCCACGCTCTCGGCAGAGCTTGGCGGCAGCAGCCAGGTAGCCGTCTGGTGGGATCAAAATTCCGGCCTCAGCCTGAATCGGTTCGACGAGGAATGCACAGGTGCGCGGAGTGATGGCGGCCTCCAGCGCGGCTAGGTCACCAAATGGCACGCTCACAAAACCGGGCGTGAACGGACCAAACCCATCGCGATACAGAGGGTCCGACGAAAAGCTAATGATCGTTGTAGTGCGGCCATGGAAGTTGTTATCGCAGACAATGATCTCGGCTTGACCATCGGGGATTCCGCGCTGCTGATATCCCCAGCGACGCGCCAACTTCAGCGCCGTTTCGACGGCCTCGGCACCGCTGTTCATCGGTAGCATGCGATCGAAGCCGAGCAGACTACACAGCTCTTGCTCAAACAGCGGCAGCTGGTCGTTGCGAAACGCCCGCGAGGTCAAGGTCACTCGCTGGGCCTGCTCCACGAGCGCGGCGATAATTCGGGGGTGACAGTGGCCCTGATTGACGGCTGAGTACGCGCCCAAGCAGTCGAGGTAACGCTTGCCCTCGACATCGGTGACCCATGCACCACTTGCTTCGTGGATGACCACGGGCAGCGGCTTGTAGTTGTGGGCACCGAAACGTTCCTCTAGATCGATGAAGTGCTGCGTCGCTTCAGGGAGTTTTTCGCCGTGGGCCATGACTCTGTCCTACCCTTCTTGTCGGGCCGCCTCCTTGAGGACTGCGGCGATTTCAGATGCGTACTGCTGGGCCGCCGCAACCTCGTCCGTCTTTAGCGAAACTGCACCGACGGCTGGATGCCCGCCGCCGCCGTAACGACCGCAGAGCGTAGCGATGTTGGCGGTGCGGCGCTCGGAGCGCCACGGGTTGCTGCCAACGCTGATCTTCGTGCGACCCGGCAGCGCCGATAACCCGACGACATAGTGTGCGTCTGGATACAGATAATACGGCGCAAACTTGCTGACCTGGAGGTGCGATTTGTCGAGGACTTGATAGGTCACCACACCATCGACCAAGACGGCTCGCTCGCGCAGCAGAGCCAGCACCTCATCGCGCTGACGAAAGAGCGGCTCAATCCCCGACTGCACATACGACTCGGCAGCAATCTCATCGAGCGTTCTTCGACGCAGATCTTGGATGAAACGCAGCTTCAGCGCGGGATCTCGGTTGTGCTCGACCCAGGTCATGAGCTGAAGAGCGGGCTCGCTGCACATCACCGCTTGGGTCGGACTGGCAAATCGCGCTCCATCGATCAGATCCGCCCACGCGATGAGTTCCGCGAACCCGGTGGTGTCAAAGCCGAACTCAGCGCGACAACGGTCGGCAAGAAACTTGCTGCACGACTGCGCTTTGGGATCGTAGAAGTGTCGAGCGTGCTGGGCGCTGCGGAAGTGAGCCTCGTCGGAGGCGCTCATGAAGGCGCTCTGGTGGTGATCAAACCACCAACCCAGACGCGGGTCGGCAGAGTAGCGGAAGTCGACACAGACATGCTCGACGCCGGGGGACTCGCTAAACGCGCCCGCGAAGACATCGCCCGGGCCGTGGTTCATGCCGACGAACTCGAAGATGGTCTTTGCGTCGATGCGCTGCGCGTAGAACTCGGAAAACAGCGCGGCCGAGGTGGCACCGTCGAAACAGTTGTCGTGATACAGGACGCGGACATGCATCGGGACGAGGCTCTTTCTTAAATGCTGATGTGCTTCCACTGACCACGTCGGAACTCGATGAAGGTCACCAGGGCGAGCATGCCAATGTAGAAAATCATCGAACCCCAAACCCCCCACATGCCCAGCCCGAAGGTGACGCCAGCGAGCCACGACATCGGGATCAGGCACACGAAGTGGAGGATGCCCTCAGCGACCATGACAAACACGGTGTTGCCCGCGCCGTAGAGGGCTTGGGTGAAGACCAGCGCCACGCTGATCATCGGACAGAAGAAGCCGAGGACTCGCAAGATGGGTGCAGCAACGGTAATGACCTCGGGATCGGGGTTCCAGAAGCGCAGAATCGGCTCGGCCCAGGCCGCTAAGATGAGTCCGAGCACCAAGAACAACACGGCACCGATGCGAGCCGCTTGATACGCGAAACGCTCAGCGAGGTCGAACTCCTTGGCACCCATGTTTTGGCTAACCAGCGTTGCCGTCGCCGTTCCATACGCCAGGCACGAGATGAACACGATCTGGAGCACGTTGATGATGTTCGAGGTGGCCGTCGAAAAGATTGTGCGCCCGACGCCGTGACCAGCCAAGGTATCGAGCTTGGCAACGACGAACAGCACAAAGCCGAAGCCACCCATCGCAAACATGGTAGCGATGCCCGACGGAACCGAGAGCTTGGCGATCTGCCACACGGTGGACAGCGACGCGTTGCTGATGCGACGAGTGTGGAACTTGCGATACTCACCGCGCAGCGACCATCCCAGCATCAGTACGAGCCCAACGTACGAGCTGAGCATCGACGCCAGACCCGCGCCCGGCACGCCCATGTGAACCAGCTTGTCGCCAAACATCGACACAAGGATGTGGTGAACGCCATCGACCACCGGAATGCCGGGGAGATCCGGTCCATAGATGAACGCGACGCACATCAGGAAGTTGGCGACGTTCATCGCGATGGCGACGCCCATGTGGACGCGTGTTTTGCCAAGCCCGTCGAAGAATGCCTTGAGGCTGGCAGTCCAGACCAAGCTCGTGATCTGCAAAAATCGCCAGCGTAGAAACGGCACACCGAGCGCAATCACCGCCGGATCTTTGTTCATCAAGCGGAACAAATACGGTGCCGCCGCGTAGGTAAACGCCGTCACGATGATCGATGCCACCACCGCCAGGAGCTGCGAGTTGGTCGATACCGCACCCGCTCCCTCGTGATCGCCGGCTCCAATGCGACGAGCCGTCAGCGCTTGGGTGCCCACGCTGATCGCCGCCAGCATGCCGCCGAAGGCCCACAGCAGGATCACGCTGATCTGAAGCGCGGTCTGCCCTGGCGTCGACTCCGACAGCGGCAAATGGCCGACCAGGATGTGGTCGACTTGGTTGATGAGCGTTTGGGTAAGCATTGCCATCATCACCGGCGAAGAAAGCCCGAGGATGCGGCGCGTCAAGGTAGGATCAAAAAGTGCCATGGTTGGACTGGTTGGCCTCGTGGGTGGCCCGCACCCTGAGGGTGCGAAAGCGCGGTTTTAGCCTGGGCCTGCGGCTTTCACAAGACTCTGATGACCATTATCGGTCGGCCGCGCCGCAGCGGGGTGAACTGTTCTGCATCGCGTGACTACGAGGTTGGATCGGGATCGATGCTACCTTCGGGGACGAGGCGAGCTAGCGCAACCCGGGCCGATTCATCGAACAGGCCGTCGGCCAGATACGCACCCAGCGCATCGAGATACTGGCGTGACTTGGCCACCGCATCGCTGAAGCGACCGAGAAAATCGAACTGCGTGAAGACCTCCAAACGAGCAGCCTCGCGTGCCGCAGGAGGACCGATGCGCGGGCCCACGATGGAGTTGCCAATCAGCCTCGCGTAGGACCGATAGCCACGGGCATACCGACGGAACTCCTGCCGTGTCGGTGCCTGGCCATGCAGCGACCGCAGCGCACCTTGCACCGCGTCGGCGATCGGCCCGTCCTCTCCAAGACAGCGCCCATCGACCTCGATATACACCCGCATCTTTTGGGTGCCCATCGGGTCTTGGCCGAAGCGCTGCTCGTGGAACAGCAGGCTGTGAAACTTCTCGATCTCCTGGTGTTCGACACTTGGGTCTAGGCCGGTCCGCTGCGCACGCTCTCGCGCCAATCGATTGATGTGCGGGTGCATCGCGGTGTCGAGCGCGGCGTGAGAAATGTAGCCCAGCGACAGCGCGGTCAGCGTCTCACCGGCCTCGCGGGTCGCCGTGTGTTGGGTCAGCGAATGGCCGCACTCGCCAAGCAGTCGCCCGAGTGCAATCGGGGTATTTTGGTGAAACACATGACCCCAGCGTGACGGCACTTGCGGCTGCCGCAGCGCGTAGCGAGCGACGGCCAGCGAAAAGCGATCAAAGTACGGCAAATCGACAAACAGTGCCCCCAAGCGCGCTGCCCGGTGATACGGACCCGAGGTCGCCCGCCGCACCCATGCACTGCTCGTCGCGAGTGAATCCACGAGTCCTGAGAGATGAACCGCTTCGACCGGCATCCGCTCATCCTAACGAAAAAGGCTGTTCCCAGTATTGGCCGCGTTGCCCATGTGGTTCGGTTTGCGACATAGTGAGCGCTTGCTCTGAATGGGTAGGTTGGGAAGATAGACACATGAAAGCCATCCTGATTGCGGCCGGAATGGGCCGCCGCTTGAGTCCTTACACCGACGATCGTCCCAAGTGCCTGGTCGAGGTCGGCGGTCGACCGATGATCTTGCGTCAAATCGACAACCTCCGGGCCGTTGGTGTCAGCGAGTTTGTGGTCATTCGCGGCTACCTCGGGGATCGGTTGACGGCGGCGCTCCAAGCGGAAGCCGGCGTGCGCTTTGTCGACAATTTCGATTACGCCAATAACAACATCCTGCTGTCGCTGATGTGTGCCCAAGAGGAGCTTTCCTCTGGCTTCTTTTGCAGCTACGGCGACATTGTCTATCGTCCCGAAGTGACCGAGGCGCTCGCCCAAAGCCAGGTCGACGTCGGGCTGGTGGTCGATCCGTTTTTCGCCGAAGTCTACGAGGGACGCACCGAACACCCGATCGCCGAAGCTGAGCTGGCCGAAGTCGACCGGGTCAACGCCCAGGTCCGTCGCGTCGGCAAAAAGGTGGTTCCGATCGAGCAGGCCGCCGGCGAATTTATCGGGCTGTGGCGTGCTTCGGCGAAAGCGGGCACCGCGCTGCGGGATTTGTTCGCCAAGCGACTCGCGGAGCTGGGTCTGTCGTCCCCCTATGGCCGAGCCCAAAGACTTCAGGTGGCCTACCTAACCGATCTGCTCAATGACCTGATTGGCGAAGAACCACGCCTTCACATTCCGGTCCACAGCGTCGCCATCGCTCGTCCACAGTCGTGGCGCGAAATCGACACCGTTCAGGACTTGGAGCGCGCCCAAGCCGTCATCAGTTGGTAGCGCTCGCACAGGAGATCCATCGTGAAGATCCTTATCGCCGATGCATTTAGCGAGTCTCATCTTTCGGCCTTCTCGCGGCTCGGACTCGACGTGGATTATCGACCTCAACTCTCGGCGAGCGAGCTGGCCCAGGCCGTCGCGGGTGTCAGCATCCTCGTCGTCCGTAGCAAAACCGTCAGCGCCTCGACCATCGAAGCCGGAAGCGCGCTCGGGCTGATCGTCCGCGCTGGTGCGGGCGTCAACACCATCGACATCGATGCCGCCAGTCGCCGTGGAGTGTTCGTCGCCAATTGCCCCGGTCAAAACGCCATTGCCGTTGCGGAGCTGACCATGGGTCTATTGCTTGCGCTCGACCGACGGCTGCCCGATCAGGTTGCGGATCTGCGCAGCGGCAAGTGGAACAAAAAGGAATACAGCAAAGCGGCGGGACTCCACGGGCGAACTCTCGGTGTCATTGGGACCGGCGCGATTGGTCAGGCAGTCATCGAGCGAGCCCGCGCATTTGGAATGAGGGTGATTGCCTGGTCGCGCAGCCTGACCCCCGAGCGCGCCAGTGACCTGGCAGTCGAACGGGCCGAGACGATTCCGGCGCTTTGTGCAGCAAGTGATGCGGTCACGGTTCACGTGGCCTATGTGCCAGGCACACGCGGGCTCGTCGGTGAGAGCGCCTTTGTGAGGATGCGCAAAGGGACTATGTTCGTAAACACTTCTCGCACCGAAGTGGTTGACACCAGCGCGCTGCGACAAGCGATTGCCGAAAAGGGACTGCGGGTGGCGCTCGATGTATTCGACCGCGAGCCGGAAAAAGGCGAAGCGCCGTTTGTCGACGACATTGTGCAGCTTCCAAGCCTATATGGCAGTCATCACATCGGTGCTTCGACTGAACAGGCTCAAGCCGCGATCGCCGACGAGACGGTTCGGATTGTCGCAGCGTTTGTGGGAGACGGCTCGGTTCGCAACTGCGTCAACATCCTGCCCCCCGGCGAAACACCCGCCCGCGCCGAGCTGATGGTCCGTCACTACGACAAGGTCGGTGTACTCGCCGAGCTTTTGGGAGCCGTCCGTCGCCATAACATCAACGTCGAGACGATGCAGAACACCATCTTCTGTGGTGCCAAGGCGGCCTGTGCCCGAATCCGCCTCGGAACCCGTCCCAGCGCCGAGCTGGTCGGCGAAATCCGTCGCCATCCCGATATCATCCACGTCGACGTCATCGAGTTACCCGAGCCATGATTGAGCAGCATTCTCAAAGCCCTACCCTGCTGTCGCCAAGCGGCCTCTGCCAGATTCCGATTGTGCCGCGTGCGGTGCAGCGCCTGAAAGCTGGCTTGCCACTGGTGCTGCGCAGCGATGTCACCAGCGAACCCCCGGCTGACACCGAGCTGGTCCTGCTGTGTGATTTGCGCGGTCAACCGGTCGCCACCGCGCTGTGGGTTGCCTCGGGACCGATTGCGGCACGAATGTGGTCGATGCAGGGCGAAGGATTTGGCGAGCTCACGCTGGCCCGACGCTTGGCCGCAGCGATGGAACGACGGCGACCCCTGCTCGCGAGTGGCGAGCGCGATGCCTTCCGCGTCGTCCACGGCGAGGCCGATCTGCTGCCCGGCCTGTTTGTCGATCACTATGCGGACGCTGTGGTCATTCAGACAGCCACGCGAGCCATGGATCGACGCAAGCCACTGCTGGCCGACCTCCTTGCCCAGCTTCTGCCGATTGATCGGGTGGTGGTGCGCGATGATGGTAGTGCCCGCGATATGGAGTCGCTTCCCCGAGAGAAGGGCTTTCTGCGCGGCGGACCCCTGCGGCGCGCACGCTTTCACGATGCGGGATCGACCATGGAGGCGGATCTGCTCTCGGACCGCAAGACCGGCAGCTTCCTCGACCAGCAGGACAACCACGCCGAAGTCGCTTCCTGGGCGCAGTCGCTCTGTCCGGGGGGACAAGCGCTCGATACCTTCACCTACCATGGTGGGTTTGCGCTGGCGATGGCCCGAGCTGGACTCGGTGTGATCGCCTGCGACGAAGATCCGCTGGCGATTGCGCGGGCTCGTCACAACGCCGAGCTAACTGGGGTCGCGGTCGATTTTCACATCCACAACGCCTTTGATCTGCTCCGTTCGTATGAAGCAGAGGGACGACGTTTCGATGTGGTGGTGCTGGACCCACCGGCGCTGGCCAAGCGAGGTCGCACCGCTGCGCTTGGACAACATGCGATGACGCAAGCGATGCGCGCCTACAAAGAGCTAAACCTGCGAGCGCTGCGAATTCTGCGACCGGGCGGACTGCTCGCGACCTGTAGCTGCTCGGGACGGGTCACGGTGGAAGACTTCGCAACGATGCTGCGCAGCGCGGCCCAAGATGCGGGACGCCCCCTTCAGCTCTTGTGGCGGCGCGGTGCCGGCATCGATCATCCCGTGCTGTGGGGTCTGCCCGAAAGCGAATACTTGAAGTGCTGGCTGTTCAGGGTGCTGGCCTAACAGATATTAGGCATGTAAAAGTACTCTATTTTGAATCATCTCGTGCAGCAGCGAGAACGCTATCCCTTCTGCGTAGACCAGTGCGTTTCACCGATCGCAAGCTCGATGATTCGCGACGTTTCGGTAGCCATGGCTTCCCGCAGCAGACGCGGCGGTTCATTCATCGGTTCGTCGCTGAGCTGAAATGTCCCCCAGTGCATCGGGACGAACTTGCGGGCACCAAGCTCACCAAATGCGATCACAGCTTGTGCAGGATCAATGTGCTGGGGACTCATAAACCAGCGGGGGGCATAGGCACCAATCGGCAACAGAGCGTAGTCGATACCAGGAAAGCGTTTTCCAATTTCCGCAAACGCCGCCGGATATCCGGTATCTCCAGAAAAGTAGAACCGCGTCGTAGGCGACTCGATCACAAAGCCACCCCACAGGCTTTGGTTATGATCACGCAGTCCTCTTCCTGACCAGTGCTGCGCAGGAACCAGCGTGACTCGCACGGTTCCACCACGGGCTCGCAGCGTATGGTCCTGCCACCAGTCCAGCTCATGCACACGTACCAGTCCGCGCTTCTTAAACCACCCAGCGAGTCCCAGCGGGACAATGTACTGCGTCTCGCTGCCCAGTGACTTCACGCTCCACTCATCCAAATGATCACGGTGATTGTGCGACACAAGCTCGATCGCTTTTTCTCCGTCGAGGGGGGTCGGTCCTTCATGACCTTCCGGAAGTGTGCGGGAAACGGAGTGTGCATTCCGAGTCGCGATCCGTAGCTTCCGTGGTACAGGTCGCTGGCCATGACGAACTTTTCTACTCCGGTTACGCTCACTGGAACCCATGCCACGTTGGTTCCGCTCTCTGTAGCGCAGCTCGCTGACTTGGTGGAGGCAACCCAAGATGGAGAGCTATGGAAGCTGTGGTACACCACGGTTCCTTCGCCAGAGGGAATGTCCGGCGAGATTGCGAGACGACTAGAACTTCAGCGGCAAGGCACGATGCTGCCGTTTGCCGTGCTGGACAATACCACCGGGCGAGCCGTGGGAATGACCACGTTCATGAACATTGATGCCAGCAATCGTCGCGTAGAAATCGGCTCGACTTGGTATCGCAAGTCCGTGCAGCGCAGTGCGATCAATACGGAGTGCAAGCTGCTCCTCCTTACGTATGCGTTCGATTCCCTTCGTTGCATTGCTGTCGAATTTCGCACCCACTTTTTCAACCGACAGAGTCGGGCCGGAATCGAACGATTGGGAGCCAAACTCGACGGTGTGCTGCGCAGTCATCAGCTCAATCGACACCCCGCAGCGCAAGGCAGTTACCGCGACACCTGTGTCTACAGCATCATCGAAAGCGAGTGGCCGGCAGCACGAGCCAACCTGCTCTACCTGCTCCGCACTCGCTAGCGGCTCGTCGCTTTACGCCTCTCTGTAACGGCCTAGCTCAGATTCACCGAAGTACTGTTTGCACCACGGATGTTCATGATGATCGATCGCCTGTGGATCGGGCACAAAGTCAGGCAGTAGCCACTTTCGCAGGTGACCAAGCGATCGATAATCGCGCTGACTCAGGATCAAGAAACCCTCCCGATCGAGCAGCGCCGCTGCCACTCCCAACCCCTTGTGATACTTACGAATCTCGACGAGGCGACAGCCGTCCGAGATGACCTGCGAACCGCACGCAGCACTGGCATCGGTCAGCACGCACAGCTCGATCTGATGATGCTTGGCGAACTGAAGCATCGCATGCGCTCCTTCCAGCATCTTCGACGTAAGATCTTTTCCGTGCTCATCGAGAACCTGTGCCTTGCCCGCGAGCACAGCGCGACCATCGCCACGATGAATATCCGGCATCGCGCGAGGCGTACCGAGCGCATACGCCTCCGGACAGAACGCGAAAGTCCGAACCGTGGGCAGCAAGATCCATGGCTGTAGTGATTCCGCCAGGCCATTGTCCGTTCCATCCACGCCACAGGGATGGCCTGCCAAGCAGCCACTGATGAGTACACGGAGTGGATCCGCTTCTGTAGGTCTCCGCAACTGGTGAAGAGCCTCTGGATGATGGGGCAGGAGCATCTGCCAATTATACAATCGCACCGGCCAGCGTGTCACCCATCCAGCCCAGCCGCGCTATCATTCTAAATGATGGGCTGGATCGGACAGGAGTCGTAGGTGGATTGGAGTACGCTGCATCGGTGAGCACGTTAATTCCGCTGATTCCCGGTCTGTACACCGCTCTCACCACTCCCCTTGGCACATTTCTTAACGCGGACCGCGTACGTAGGGAATGCCAAGACTCTTGGAATGGGGTCTTCGTTCATCCGGTTGGCACGGACGGTGCAGTGCTCGCCCGTGTGGTCGGAGGCACCCCAGAAGGAGGTCGCTACGCCGGAGAAATCGCACGGATGCCACCCCCCGAACGGCTGGAATCTGCGGTCGATGCGTTGCGCTACGCAGAGCGGATTTCCGAGCGAATCACGGCAGAGGGCTGGGATGTCTCTCTGTCTCTCGCCGTGCTTCGTGCGCAAGCGAACGGGATCGCCGGTTGGATCGGCGGCGGCGTTCAAGTGTGGAGCCTCCAAGATGACAACCACGTGGTACCGTGCAGCCCTCCGCAGACACTCCAGCTCCCACCCGGTATGTCGATAGGTCTGGACCCCTCGACCCTCGTGCAGAGCGGAGTGGCACGAGGGTTTGCAACCGGGGAATGGTTCGAGGCCACCGGCCAGCGATTCGCAATCGTGCTGTGCAAGCTGACGAGATCGCTGCTCACCGAGTACTGTCAGGCTTTCTCACGCTGTGTCCCGCAGCGCTTCACCCATCCCAGTTTGATCGAAGCACAGCCCGCGACTCAGGCACTCACCATGGGACTGCTGGCTCGCTGTTGCGGCTTGCCATTTGCGGACGAACTCGACGCTGCTTCCTGGTTGGAGGTGCTGGCCCGCGACAACTCGCGGACGGAGTCCTCCTTTGAACTGGGTCTGCTCACGCTCGCCTATGGTCACCCCGAACATCTCCCGCGGATCATTTTTGGAACGACACCGGCCTTTCAGCCCGGACTGCGCTTCGGATTCAACACCCAAGGCTTCACACACTACCTGGCTGCGGCGATGAATACCGGCGCTGAATTGGATGATGTCGCACCAGCATGGCGCGAGTTCCTGGCCGCGTTCCCCCACAAGCTCGCAGCCCAAACCCTCAGTTGGTCCGGGCTTTTGGCTGCTGCGTATGTCGTCCATCACCGCATCCAGGGTCGCCCAGAGAAACACGTAGCGGACGTTCTAGCCAGCTCGCTAAGAAACTAGCGAGCGGAGTCAGCGGCCACGATTCGTGGCACCCAACTGGTGCGCGTGCGTAACTCGGGGTACCTCCATCAGAAAATCTGCCAGCATCAAACGCACCGTCTTTTCTTGCGGAAAAGAAGCATTCCACATGCGATCATGAGCCGTCATCTGTTAGTGGGAGGAAACAAGATGCGCTCACTGGTGTTACTGAACTTCTTTAAGTTTCTGCCACTTGACGCAGAACACGTCGAAAACTGTCCCCACGGTGATGATCCGGGGCTTGTGGTAGTGACAGCATCGGAACATCGCGATCTGCATTGGTGTTACGTTGGACGAGCTGACCACTCGTTGCGCGAACTGGTGAAGTCGATCGTCGAGAACCCCGGACCGCTCCAGGATGCACTGGCCAGCGGTGCACACTTTGCAACCACCGTCGTTCGCGATCCCGAAAATCGTGCGGCCGCAGAGTCGTACCTGGTCCAGGAACTCGCGCCTTGCCACAAGCAGAAGACCACTCCGATTCCTGCTGGGGTTGACTGCAAGCTCAAGTTCTACGGCAACGCAATGGGTCGACCAGAGTACACCCCGAGTCACTAAAAACCGACCCTATCGACTCTGGTAGCCCGCGCTGACAACGCTTCTGCGCGGGCCGAATTCCTATCAAAGCGCTCGACTGCCGCGTAGGTGGCCACCCGCTCGCCGTGAAGTGACCCCCGCGATGGCCGATTCCCATGTAGCGCGAGCGCAAGATCGAGGCGGTATCACTTCGTCCAGGTGACGCTTTCCTTTGCAACTGGACCATCTTTCGTCTTGTGGATTGCGGTTACCGTCACCTTCCCACCCGCCACTTCCACCCGCAGATAGGAGTGGTCATCGCTGTCTCCGCTCGCGGTACCATTGATGAGCTGATAGACAGAGCCGGACGACAGCGCCACCTGACTGAGATCCAACTTGTGTCGATGTCCAGCAAAGAGCGCATCAAAGAGCGGATTGCCGGCCATGATCTGCTTGAGCTGGCTGTTGTTCGGGTGGTCCTCAGTCAGCAGAGGCGGATGCGTCAGAAGGAAGATGTGCTTGATGGCCTTTGCGGACACATCCTTCTTGGTCCAGCTTGACAGCCACGCAACCCACGCGAGCTGCTTGGCATCGATCTCTTCGAGCATTCCGTGATCCGAGGAGTGGGCGTGGAATTCCGCATTTCCCCACAGATAGTAGGAATCGATCACGATGAATAGCGAGTTGGCGTAAGCAAAGGCATAGGAAAGTCCCTTCTTGCTGAGATCCTCCGGCCCCGTGGTGGGCCAGGTCGCTCCGCCCTTCTTCACGTAATGATCTGCCCAAATCTTGCTCCAGCCATCCTGCATGTCCTGTTTGTAGTAGCCAAGCGCGTTGTCCACCAGGTCATGGTTACCGATCGAGCAATAGATGGGCATCGCGCCAACCACCGATTTTCCCTCCGAGTTCTTCAGGTTATCAACGGTGTCGTCGATCCACAGATGGGAATCGGAACCATAATTCGCCAGGTCTCCACCGACGAGAATGAACTTTGGCTTTTCCTCTGTCCCCATCTGCTTGGCGAACCACTTGGCGAACTCATGATTGACGGTCTTTGAGTTCACAATCTTCGCTGAGTCCCCTTGGGGGTCCGACATAAAGGTGAACTTGAAGGACGTAGTATCCGAGGTAGTGATCACCTTGGGTGGCGTGTCTGCTTTGAATGTCGCAGCGCAATCCGCCCAGTTTGACGCCACCTTCACATGGGTGTCCCCCCATGAGTGCTTCTCGCCAGCCGTCCCGATGTGAACCTTGGTCTCTCCGACCTTCTTCCCGGTGATAACGCCTGACTCAGATGCATCGACAATGTCTGTGTTGTCGCTCCAAACACCCGCTCCTTTGAACTTGGCCCCTGTCAATCCCAGCTGCAGCTTCACTCCCACTGGGACACAAACGGGATCAGGTTTCAAGTGCGCAGTATCCGCTCTCGCTTGGAGCATGACTCCTGGATAACAGAGAGCGGCAGCCGAGATGGACAGACCAGCGATGATGACAAGCTTGTTGCTCATGAATTGGATCCCCTTTGGGTAGGCGGCGCGTGGTTCTCCCAAGCGCCAGGTCTAGGTAGTCTATTGACCCCTCCTTACCTACAGTAGATCCAGTTTTCCTTCCCGCAATCACCTGCCGTGTTTTTCACGAAACGTTTCGGAATGCAGGCTTGGTAATGATCACGCAGCGGAGACGAATCGAAGTCCTCGCAGACAAGTGAATAGCAGACTGTACTGTCTGTTGGTCGCGATCGGACGCTGAGCAAATCAGCGGTCTGTCCCAGCCTGTCCTTTGTCTTCCTGATGGTCGCCGCTTGAGCACGATGCCGGCACGGCATGCACGGCACCAAGGACCGCTCGGATGTCGCGGTCTCTTCATTTCTGTCAGGAAGATCATCAGGTGAATGCTATCCTGTAGTTGGTTTGGATCAGCCAACTTGGCTGAAAGGGGGAAATATGAATCTTATTAGATACTTCTTAACATCGGTTGCTGGTTTGGCTCTGCTCGGGGTAGTCGGTTGTGGTGCGGCACAGGCACCATCGTGTACCGGCACAAGCTGCACTTGTCCCTCGGGAGTGAGCTGTGACCTCTCGCAAGGAGGATGCAGCGGAGGCAGTTGCTCCGCGAGCTGTAGCGACAAGAACAACTGCATCGGAAGCTGCGGGCAGTCCTGTTCGCTGGCCTGTAGTAACGGCTCCACCTGCACGGTGACGGTCGGCCCGAGTGCCAGCGTGAACTGCACCAGTGGATCGACCTGTCACATCACCTGCACGGGCTCTTGCTCGGTCGGCTGCACGGGTGGATCGACCTGCGATCTGACCTGCTCGGGCAAGGCCTCCCAAACCATCGCGCAGGGTGGTCAGTGTCCGTAAGAGGGCCGTCTAACGAGCAATCGTCACCGTAGACTGGCCGCTGCCTGCAACTCCCCACCATGGACGCAGATTCCACATAGAGCGTCCCTACCGCACCACATTCCAGCTCGTCATTCCCATCCCACGAATGATGCTGCGGATTCTGTCACCCCAAATCTTTGAGTGACACAGCGATGCCTCTTGGCAAAACATTGTCCACGGGCACAAAAGGGGAGTCGGTCATGTCACTCACGAAGCGTTTGGTTGCGGAACTACTTGGAACCTGCTGGTTGGTCTTTGGTGGCTGTGGTGCGGCGGTATTGGCTGCCGCGTTTCCACAGGTAGGAATCGGTCTACTCGGCGTCTCGCTCGCGTTTGGTCTGACGGTGCTGACCATGGCCTACGCGATCGGTCATATCTCGGGTTGTCACCTCAATCCGGCCGTGACGGTCGGGCTTGTAACGGGTGGTCGCTTTCCCGCCAAGGAGATGCTTCCGTACATCGCGAGCCAAGTGATTGGTGGAGTGCTCGGTGCCGCCATCCTGTATGCCATCGCTTCGGGTAAGTCGGATTTCTCTCTCGCTGGTGGCTTTGCTTCAAACGGATACGGTGCGCATTCGCCCGGAGGCTACTCAATGGTCGCGGCGCTCATCGCCGAGATGTTCCTGACCTTCATGTTCTTGGTGATCATTCTGGGCTCGACCCACGGCCGCGCTCCCTCGGGATTCGCGCCGATTGCGATCGGTCTGGGACTGACCTTGATCCACCTGATCGGAATTCCCATCACCAACCTGTCCGTCAATCCCGCTCGAAGCACCGGCCCCGCGCTGTTTGTGCAAGGCTGGGCGCTGGCTCAATTGTGGTTGTTCTGGGTGGCACCTCTCCTCGGTGGAGCACTGGGTGGATTCTTCTATCTGTGGCTGCTTCCGTCTTCTACGGACAATCCTGATGTCCGGGGTCGTACCGAGGAAAAGCAGTCCTAACGGCACCACGCAGCCATCCACTGTACCGGATGGTACGTCCGAATGTACGGAACGGTACAGATTGGTCGTCCCAGTCTGACGCTGCCCGGCTTCTTCCGTGGAGCACGAACAGTAGTGGCGCTGGTCTGCAACTTGCTGATCAGATCCCGTCATGAACTACACATCTAGAACCAGCCGTCTCGCTCTCAACTCCACGATTCCCATCGCCCTGGCTTCGCTCGCCGCCACACTCGCGGGGTGCGACAGCAGTGCACCTGTCCAGATGCAGTGCGATCCCGAGCTCAATACCGGATGTCCCGCAGAGCAAGCCTGCGAAAAAGTAATGGGAGGCGCGCCGAGCTGTTTTGCGGCGGTCAAGGTACGCGGCCAGGTGTTCGACCTTGCGGTGGGCCCTGGAAAACCTGTTGCCTCTGCCAGAATCGTGGCTGTCGATGACGCGGGGGCAGCGATCAGCAGCGTCGCTGTGAGCGGAACCGACGGCATGTATGATCTGCGAATTCCGGCACCCCGCAATGCCAGCGGTGCCATCCAAAACTACAAGTTCACCTTACGTGCTGATGCAGCTGGCTATCAGTCGTTTCCGGGTGGACTCCGTCCAGCGATCCCAAGCGATGTATCCAGTGCGGTGCAGTCCGGCGCTTCCTGGATCATCACAAATCCCAGCACAAACATTGGTCTCATCGGTCTTCCTACGGCGCTGCGCTCGACGATTACCGGCAAGGTCGTGGCACCTCTTCATGCGGGTGTGCTGGTCGTTGGAGGAGGCTCCTCTGCGATCTCGGATATCGATGGATCGTTTGTACTGTTTAACGTGACTCCAGGGAGTGTGACGGTCAAAGGCTTCGCTGCGGGTCAGCAGCTCACGCCAGCAACTGTAACCGTGGCACCCAGCGCGCAGGCCGAGGTGGTACTCACGGCCTCCAGCACTCCGCTCTCACGAGTCTCTGGTTCTCTGTCTTTGGTCAATGCCGGTGGCATTTCTACTACCTCCGTCGTGCTGATCGTAAAAGACACCTTCAGCGCAACCCTGGAGCGTGGCGAGACACCGCGTGGCCTGCGCAAGACCGGGGTCTCCAACCAGTTTACCTTTGAGGGAGTTCCTGACGGAGAGTACACTGTGATTCCTTCGCTCGACAACGACGGCGCAGTGCGCGATCCGGACACCAGCATATCGGGCACGGCCATCGTGAACATCACGGTACCAAACGGTGCGGTTCGCGATATCACGCTGCCCACGGGATTCAAGGTCACGGCGGCCTTGGCAGTACGTGGACCCGGAATGGATCAACCGGAAGGAATCACCACAGCCACCCCGCTGTTCAAGTGGGCCGATGACTCCAGCGAGGATGGTTACGAGCTACGCGTTTTCGATTCCTTTGGAACCAAGATTTGGGAAAACCTGGCAATTGCCAAGGTGACCGGATCGGCTGATGTCACAGCGACGTATGCCGGACCGGCGCTACAGCCCGGAATGTACTATCTGTTTCAGGCGCTGAGCTATCGCATCAAGACCGGGCGGGTCGCTATCTCGCGCACCGAGGATTTGCGCGGAATCTTCTATCTCGCCAAGTAAGCCCCCCTCACTCAGCGCCCGCAGTCTGCAGCATCGAACTCGGGCGGAGAGTAAGCCCACCAGAAACGCCGTCAGGCCGTGCGCCCTGCCCGCTTTCCTCGCCTTGAATCGAACGATGGAAGGCGTTGCTTGACGGCACACCGGAGAAGTTTCAAATTAGTCGTACAGGATGAGTCATTATCGGTCGATCGTTGCGTAACGTGAGCGACTTCGTAAAGAGGCACCATGCAGTTTTCGCAAGCCCACATCTGGATTGAAGACCTTCTGTATGAAACGGTGGCAGGGAGCAGGTTTACCCAGCGATCGCCCGCGATGCCGGAAGTGTGGCGGACCTTTGGCGTGCGCGGGCAGGTTCCGCAAGATCTGCTGCTGATCTCGAACTGGCAGCAAGTTGTCCACGCCTCGCTCGCAGAAGCACTGGCGACCCGACTGACCTTTGGATTGACCAAGGAGGAGTCCGAAGACGTCTGTGCAGCAGCGCGTCTGGCCCCCACTCAATCGGCGGCCGTTGCGGAACTAGACTTCCGGACTTTTGTGCGGTGTGTGCTACCACTCTCACCGTGGTGGCACCGCTATCTGCTACCAGGGCGGCGGAATCCCGATGGCTCTTATCAAGCCACAGAACCTTCCTCCTACTTCGCCAGTCGAAATTCCTTTGCACCACTGCGCGCCGCGCTCCATAGCGAGCTTGAAAAGGACCGACGAGGGAACGGATGGACAGATCCGTCCATCCGTGGTGTCGCTCCACTTCCGCTCCGTGTTAGTGGAGACTTTGTCTGGCTGGCGCGAGTGGTTGGCGGAATCTGGATTCTGCATCGCGACTACTATCCTGAAGGACTCGATCACGCAAGCACTGAGCGTCTACAGCAGTGGGTACAGCAGCGGCAACAGCCTGAGGAGCTGCTGAACGCGTTGTTTGAAGTATGTTGCGACATGCCTCCGGTGGGTGAGGAGGAACCTCTGTGGAGCGTGCATATGAATCGGGAAGCGAAGATCTCGATGCGCGAGTCCACGGCAACGGTCAAAGCGGATGCGGCCCGGAAGGTGTTCGGAGTCTCTGGTCGAGGTATTCGATGGGCCGTGCTCGATACCGGTATTGATGCAACGCACATTGCGTTCCAAAAGCGCGATGGAATTCCGCACCGCAACGGACACCGGGAGGATACTCACCGCCCGGAAGCAGAACCAGCTCTGACGCCTCAAGCGATGCTGCAGCGATCACGGATTATCGCAACCTATGACTTTACCTACTTGCGTGAGCTAATGGCCATCGCACCTCGTCATCTGGAGGCCCTTAGTGCCAAACGAACAGGACGAAAGCGACCAAAGCTCCCAGCCTCCGTTGGCAAAGGACTCCCCCCATCTGTGCGGAGCAGGATCGAAGGGGACACAAAGTACCGGGATCAACTCCTGGCTGCGCTCAAGCGGACCTGCGGCCAGTTCCACTGCACCAAGGAAGGCAAAGCAGAGCTGGTTCCAGATGGTCGCACACTGGATTGGGAAGTATGGGAGCCCATGCTAACGATGCCTCACGACGTCGGGGAGTATGAAGTGCCCCGACACAAGCACGGAACCCACGTGGCCGGAATCCTCGGTGCCGACTGGCATGCCGAGGATCTGAAGGACGATCTGGTGGTGGCAGAGCTGGGCCAACCACGACGGATGACGGATCGAATTGGCATCTGTCCCGAGATCGAGTTGTACGACTTTCGGACGCTCAAAGCAGATGGAACAGCCGACGAATTTTCGGTGCTCGCGGCGTTACAGTTTGTGCGCGCCATCAACTCGCGCCATGAGCATATCCAGATCCACGGCGTCAACTTGAGTCTCTCGCTCAACCACGATGTCTCAAACTATGCATGTGGTCAGACTCCGGTCTGCGAGGAATGTGAACGGCTCGTGAGTAGTGGGGTGGTGGTGGTGGCGTCCGCAGGGAACAACGGCATGGCGCGGTACGTAACCACCAGCGGGATGTATGAGGAAGGCTATCGTACCGTTAGCATCACTGACCCTGGCAATGCGCCAAGCGTGATCACGGTGGGGGCTACGCATCGCTCCGAACCGCAAAACTACGGAGTGAGCTACTTTTCGAGCCGTGGTCCCACGGGGGACGGACGGATGAAGCCAGACCTGGTTGCCCCAGGAGAGAAAGTGACCTCGACCACTCCTGGAAACAAAGAAGAATCGCTCGATGGAACCAGCATGGCCGCCCCTCATGTAAGCGGAGCGGCGGCGCTGCTATTCTGTCGCTACGCAGAGCTTAAAGGAAAGCCGAGCGAAGTGAAGCGAATCCTGTGTGAAACGGCGACAGACTTGAAGAGAGAGCGCAGCTTTCAAGGCGCTGGTCTTCTCGACATTCTGCGTGCCATGGAATCGATGTAAATTCACCCTTTTTAGCGGATAGGAGCACGGCCATGCTACTCACACTCGAAGCACTGAATGCAGAGGAAGGAGACTGTCTGCTGCTGCATCACGGCAGCGCCGAAGATCCTCGACACATCCTGATCGATGGTGGACCGGCATCAACCTATCTCAACTCCCTCAAACCACGACTAGAGGAGTTGCGCAAACTGCATGGACTCTCTGCATCAAAGAGTCTGTCGATCGAACTGGTGGTGCTCTCTCACACCGATGAAGATCATCTGGATGGATTGGTGCAGCTCTTCAATGAGCTACGCAAAGCAAAAGAGCAGAGCCGCCCCGCTCCCTATCGAGCCGAAGGCATTTGGTACAACAGTTTCGACGATGTCATCCAGAACAAAGAGGTAGCGGCGATTCAGAGTCTAGCAAACTCTCCCAGTCCCGAGATCCGTGCGCTTGTGGCCGGAGTACCAAGTGGACGAGTGCTGCGCGATGATGCCGATTACTTGGTAGTGCCGATCAATCAGGACTTTGACACCTTCGCAATGCGCAAGGCCAAAAAGGCCCCGCAGGTATCATTTGATGACCTGTCACTAACGGTACTGTCACCAAGTGCTGCGGAGCTTCAGTCGATTGAAAAGGCATGGGACAAATATCTGCAAGAGCACTCCATGGGGGAAGAGGGAGGCGTCGCAAGCACGACCAAAGACACCTCTGTTACCAACCTGTCGAGCATCGCGCTCCTTGCAGAAGCTGGAGACAAACGACTCCTACTCACTGGAGATGCCCGGGCCGATCAGCTCCTGGCTGGACTGAAGACGGCAGGCAAGCTGAGCACAGCGAAACCTTTTGTCGTGGATGTACTCAAGCTGCCACACCATGGCTCCTGCCGAAACTCGACGCTGGAGTTCTTTCAGAAGGTCCACGCTTCGCACTACGTCATTTCGGCCAACGGCAAGGATGGCAACCCCGATGAGAGCGTCCTTGAGATGCTCTGGACAGCGCGTGGCGCTGGCACGTGGACCGTGTGGACCACGTTCCCCAAAAACGCTGCCAAACTGATCAATGCCACGAGCACGACCGATGCAAAGCGAGTGAAAGCCCTGACCGATGTCCAAGCCTGGTTTGACTCGCACAAGGTCAAAGTCTGTTACCGCAAGCCCAAAGATCGTTCGGTCAAGATCCATCTGGGAGATGAAAGGATCGACTAGGCCTCAGACTGAGGAGTCGTAGCCGTTTCGGGTCGATGATCATCGGGAGTCGGCTCTCTTTTTTGTTCCGACGCACCAGTTGTTGGGTAGTGTTCTCCTCAACAAAGGAGTCCCGATGAAGACTGCCCATAGCTTCCTCTGTTTACTGGCGCTCATTGGTATTGGCTGCACCACTCACCTCCCGTTCAAAGCCCAGACTGATTGCTCGAAGATCACCTACTGCGGACAATGCGCATCTCGTGGTGAGTGCGCTTGGTGTGGCAGTACGCAGGATTCTAGCGGCGGGCAGTGCATGGCGGTGGGTCTTTCCGAATGCAGCGCCCCCAGAGCCTTGTGCCAGACTCCTGATCGCTGTCCTCCCCCTCCGGTGGATGCAGTCGCGCCCAGTCTGGCCATGCCGACTGAGAACGATGCTTCCGCAGAGCAACAAGCCATCGGTCCTCAAAAGTATGGTGCAATCAAAGGGGCCCTGGTGCAAACCTTTCCCCAGGCCCATGTTCCGAACAAGCTCGTCGACAAAGTGGTTCGGCTGCTGCTCTACCGGGGCAGTGGACCCAATGAGGACGGAACCCACCGCGAAGTGGCTCTCATCAGCCGCCGTGTCACGGAAAAGCAGCACCGACTCTACCTTGGGAACGGGATTCACTACCGGGTCAAGTCGCTGCCCCCGGCCTCTGCACCGATGCAGTCAGAGTTTATGACTACGCTTCCCATGGTGCGAGTCACGCTTCCTGAAAAGCTCGATACCAAGAACTTCAAGATCGACACCGTGATCGGAGAAGTGGATCTCTCCCGTGATCATTTGCTGGGCAGCATCGAGCTGGTCTCTGCCAAGTACTCAGCCAAAGAGTACCTGGGCTACCAACCCGCACGGATCGATCTGATCACTCCTGCGAGACATCTTGGTTCACGGTTTGGAGCCATCGCTGTCTACCTCGGCTACCGAAATCTCACGGACCTTAGCCCTTCCTTCTATCTGCTGGAGGCAGGAACCGCGACCGGGGAACCCAAGATGATCTACTTTTCTCCGACAATGAACTCCATTGAAAGCGTGACAAGCTACTATCTGCCCACTCCCTTTGTGTCCATGCGTAACACCTATGGTGGAGGAGTCACGATGCAGCCTGCACCTAACGCCGATGAGCCGGAGCGATTGGTGGTCCACTCCTATGTTCCCGGTTCCAAGGAACCCTATATTACCGTGACGGTGAAATACACGCGGACGTCCACCATCGACCTCCCCTCACCCCTCGAAATCACCGCCGATGCAGGTGCTCGGATCGCGCTCATCGCCCGAACCATGGGACTCTCTTCTGTCGTCGCGCTGGAGGAGCTGCTATCCAACTTGGGCCGAAATCTGTACTGGATGGAATATCCTCGCTACGAGACGCCTACAGAGGCAGGGAAGAACCCAGCGGCCCCGATGGCACACTGACCGCTCCAATCTTTTTCGGCAGAGGAGAAGTAGCGATCGCACGGTGGCCGCCGGCAAAGCCACCAACCGGGCTGTGGACGTGCTACGATGACGCCGGAGGATTGTTCATGAACGCGCTGAC
This sequence comes from Polyangia bacterium, assembly GCA_044228505.1. GTDB lineage: Bacteria > Myxococcota_A > Polyangia > Palsa-1104 > JAEUJZ01 > JAEUKA01. The sequence goes on from JBGAUT010000041.1 coordinate 26,832, forward strand.
CCGAGCACTCTGTACGGTGCTACTTCCGTCTACTCTGCTTGCCCTGGTACCCCACCCCGCTCGCGCTGACTTTTTGGACACGGTCAAGAGCGTGGCCAGCAAGCCCGAGGTGCAGAACGCCGCCAAGCAGGCTGGAAACAAAGTCGTTGAAACGGCCAAGAAATCCGACCTTGGCAAGTCAGCTTCTGGAAAGCTGGAACAAGAGATCAACTCGCGGCTGCTCGATGAAGCGCGCAAAAATCAGTGCAGCTTCAAGAGTGACAGCGAGCTTCTGGAACCTGGTTGTGATGGCAAAGCGCAGAAGCTCGCCAACGCCATCATTGATGCCAAAAAGAAGCTCACCTCTGCCGGCGTTTCGGGCTTTAAGTTTGAAGTCTCTGGTCACACCGACACCCGAGGGGCGGCGCAGCACAATGAGGAGCTGTCTGCCAAGCGCGCTGCGGTGATGGTCAAGCAGCTCGTCGCCAAGGGTGTGCCGAGCGATGAAATCATCTCGGTCGGTAAAGGATCAACCCAGCCTCTCGTAAAGCCCGACAACACCCCTGCCAAGCAAGCCAAAAATCGTCGCTACGAAGTCCGCGTTCGGCTGTAAACCGAAGACTCCGCAGATGGCCGATCGAGTCGTTCTGTGGATCGGATAAAAGCGGATAAACATTGCACTCGCCGGCGCTTCTGTGGCACAGGCACACTCCGCGTAGCGCTCGTTCCACCACATCTGTCACAGAGTCGTCATGGTCAGTCGTTCAATTTGGCGATACGCTGTGCTGATGAGTGAGCTTGCAACGCTTCGGTCCTTGCGTGAGGAGGTCGAGCGAATCATCAAGGACTGCGGCCAGTTGGCTAAACAACTTGAGTCGAGAATCCTACGCTGCCGTCCTTGCTATCGAGCCAGTGCCGAAAACTTGGCTCACTATCTGGGCCTGCGGACGCTCGATCTGCGCAAACTACAGCTCGAACTGGGACGACTAGGTCTATCGTCGCTTGGTCGATCCGAGGGCCATGTCCTACAGAACCTACATCAGGTCGCCAGGCGGCTAGATGACGCGCTGTCCGATCCCTCCCATCGGCCTGCCACGCTTGCAGGAATCGGTGTCGATGAGGCAGAGAAGCTGCGCCATCAGCACACAGTCGAGCTGTTCGGGAGTACTCCTTCCGACCGACACGTCCTGGTGATGGTCACAAGTCCAGCAGCCTGCGAAGTGACCCAAGAATCGATGGCTGCGCTGCTGCGGGCAGGAATGAACTGTCTGCGGATTAACTGCAGCGTGGGTTCGGCGCTGGAGTGGCGACAAGTTGCGGAACAGCTTCGCTTGGCACAAGCAGCAACCGGGCTTCCCTGTCGCCTGTTGTTTGATCTTCCTGGGCCCAAGATTCGCACTCGAGCGCTGCTGCCAGGCCCCCAAGTGCTGCACGTAAGGCGCAACAAGAATGAGCTGGGGCAGACCACCGAACCGAGCCTGATTCGGCTTGGACCTCAGGGAGAAGGAATCCTGCCAATTGATACGACCTGGACGCAGCAACTGGAGGTTTCAGACACCATCCGCTTTGTAGACTCCTCTGGACGGCACCGCAAGCTCACCGTGACCGAAAAGCATCCCGATCATCTGGTCGCAGCGTGTTCCCAGTCGTTCTATCTGACTCCTGGGACTCCTTTGCAGTGGTTCCGTGGCGACATCCAGCTCGGTGAGAAACCCTGCGGAGCGATCGCAGCGAAGCCCTATGGTATCGAACTAGCAGTGGGCGATCTGGTCACGCTGATTGAAGGCGAAAAAGTCCCGCATCCGCCATCTACAGCGGTGTTTGGGCTCAATATTCCCGGACTTCTGGCGTCGGTAGATTTGCATGATCGAGTGGTGTTTGATGATGGCAAGCTCAACGGAGTTGTCGTCGAGAAATCAGAAGGATTCATCCGCGTCCAGATTGCGCAAGCGCAAGCACAGAGAGTCTCCCTGAAAGACAAAAAGGGCGTCAGTTTTCCTGACTCCACACTGCCGGTACATTTCCTGACAGAGACAGACATCCAAGCCCTCGACACCGTGATCGATCTGGCAGATCTGGTTGCCTTTTCGTTTGTTCGAAGCGCCACCGAGGTTCGTCAAGCTGTAGAGCTGATTGGGAGTCGCCGCAACGAGCTAGGAATTGTGATCAAGCTAGAGACGCAGCAAGGCGTTGATCACCTGGCTGACATTTTGTTCGAACTCATGACTCATGCTCCAGTGGGACTGATGATCGCACGCGGAGATCTCGCAGTGGAATGTGGATTCGAGCGACTGGCCGAGCTGCAAGAAGAGCTGCTGTGGCTCTGCGAAGCAGCGCATCTACCGGTGATCTGGGCGACCCAAGTGCTGGAAACTCTGACACAAACCGGAATTCCTACTCGTGCCGAGATCACCGATGCTGCGATGGCGATGCGTGCAGAGTGCGTCATGCTAAACAGAGGTCCACATCTGCTCGCTGCGATGACGGCGCTCGTCGATATCATCAAGAAGATGGAGCATCATCAGCACAAAAAGCGGCAGCTATATCGACCCCTGCACATTGCAGAGGCGACCAAGGCACTGCTGTCGCTGTGATCGTTTCAACGCTGCGGACTTTCGCGATGAACTGGAATGGCAGAGCGGATCTTGTGCTTGAAGGGATTTTCGAACTCTCTCCGTGGCTTCGTCCGGTCACTGCATCAGAAAACTGAGAACCCGCAGCGTGCAAGCCCGTGATTTTCCGACACGGCGGGTATTCAGAGACGACGGCATGGGCTTCGCAAGGCCACTGAGAATCCAGACCCCTTGCAAAGGAGACCGCCATGTCTAACAGGAACCGACGCTCTGTTTGTCAGCTCGCCTTGGGACTTCTTTCTCTGCTTCCGTTTCTCGCGTCCTGCGGCGGAGATACCGGCATGCCGATGTGTCAGCTGTCTGCTGTGCCTCAAGCAGCTTCGGCATTCTGCGCTCCGACGCGTATCGCTGCGAACCAGCCGCTGCGACTTCAGATCCGGGAACAGTGCGGAGGCTGTACCCAACATGCCACACGCTGCGAGGTAGCCGTGCAAGGCACCGACGTCAAACTGAGTCTGGTGGGAGAGGTCTGTACGCTACCTCCCCAGTACGCATGCGCAGCGATCTGTTCGGTGTCGACGTTTGACTGCAACGTGCCAGCACTGATGCCAGGAACCTATCGGGTCTTTACTCCGGCAGGTACTCCGATGATGGTCATGATGACGACGGATGTCACGATTTCGGCTACGGCCTGTACGCTGCCCTAATCGGCAGCGCGTCCGCATCCATCATCCGTAGGTCCAGGTGGACCCGCCCCCTGTCACCCCGTCCCCAATGATCCCCTACTTTCACATTGCATCACCGCGCTACTCGGTAACGCGCCAAAATGGACCATCAAACGATTGAGGTCGGTGATGAGCGAACATGAAGTGACCTGTAACGTAGCGGTACTCGGTGCGGGATTTGCGGGACTCGCAGCGGCTCGGGCAATCGTAGATGCGACATCAAGTGGCGCACAGCAGCAGCGGGTGGTCGTACTAGAAGCGCGGGAGCGCGTGGGGGGACGGGTCTTCACCACTACGCTGCCCGACGGGACTTGGGTGGACCTTGGGGGACAGTGGCTTGGCGCGGGGCAGGAGCGCTTAGCCCACTACCTGTCACGGTATCGCCTGGACACCTACAAGACCTGGACAGCTGGGGACAATGTTCTTTTGTGGAACGGCAAGCGGACGCTGTACCGAGGCACGATTCCCAAGCTACCGCTGACCGCGCTGCTCAGCGTGGCGTGGGCGCAGTTTCGACTGGATCGGATGGCCAAACAGGTACCTCTCCAAGCGCCATGGCAGGCCAAGTCGGCGACCGAATGGGACTCTCAAAGCTTTGGGAGCTGGCTGAAGCGCAACGTGAGCAGTGATCTGGCTCGGCAGCTACTTTCTATCGGCATGGAAACGGTCTTTGCGGAACACGCGGACAACTACTCGCTGCTCCATGCGCTGTTTTACATCCACTCCGGAAAGAACACCGATACGCTGCTCGGAAGCGAGGGGGGGGCACAGGAGACCCGGGTAAGCGGCGGGATGCAGCGACTGGCAGAGGCGATGTCTCAAGGGCTGGATGTGCGACTCCAGACTCCGGTTCGCCGCGTGCAGTGGTCTGCGGACGGTGCAGTGGTGCACTGTGATGGGCTTGTGGTACACGCTGAGCAGGTGATACTGACCCTGCCTCCTCCTCTGCTGAAGGAGGTCGTGTTCGAGCCCCCGCTGCCGCCGTCGAGACAAGCGCTGCATGAGGGAATGCCAATGGGCGCGGCCGGCAAGTGTGTGGCGGTCTACGATGAGCCATTCTGGAGAAAAAATGGCCTATCGGGCATGTGCGTCAGCGATGAGGGACCGTGCCATGTAACGTTCGACAGCTCTCCGCCAGAAGGCAAACCGGGCGTGCTGTTAGGCTTTGTGGAGGCCGATGGTGCGCGGGCACTCGGCAAGCTAACAGAGTCCGAACGACGGCAGCGCGTGCTGGCGTGCTTTGCGAAGTATTTCGGAGAGGAGGCCCGCAATCCCAGGAGCTACGTGGACAAGCTGTGGGAACAAGACCCATGGGCTCATGGTTGCTATGGAGCATTCTGTCCTCCGGGACTGCTGACCACGCACGGTTCCGCCCTACGTGAGCCGATTGGCACGCTGCACTTCGCAGGAACAGAGACGGCCACGGTCTGGAGCGGTTACATCGATGGAGCACTTTCCAGCGGAGAGCGTGCAGCCAGTGAAGTACTGGCCCACAGCTCCAAGCGCGTCACGACCTGAACCGAAACGCACGACCCCACTACGGTGGCGGTGGCTTGTCTCTCCCCTCCCCGTCAACGGTTCAGCGGTGCTGATTGGGAGTCTATTGCTTTTGATTTCGGCCCCGACCACATCCCTACTGTCTCGATGATCGACCCATTTTGCAACGATGCGTCTGCTGATCCGTTCGGTCGGTTATAGGGGCTACTGTGCCCCCGTGCCGGGCGCTAAACACGTAGGTGTTACGCGCAGTGACCTACGGACTCGTCGCCACCGAACAGAGGTTGAAACCAGCCGGTACTCTCATCGACAATCACGGGATGATACCGGTGCCGCATCAACGATCATGACGGATACCTACACGAGCACACTCCCTCAAGCCGGACTCTCTCTCTCCACAGTGCTATCAAAGGGAGCGACCATTGGGCGCTATGTTGTACTGGGAAAGCTGGGTGAGGGAGGAATGGGAGTGGTGTATGCGGCCTACGATCCAGAGCTGGATCGAAAGGTCGCGATCAAGCTCCTCCATGCGAGTACCGAACAGGACGGTTCGGTCGGCCGTACGCGGCTGCTTCGCGAGGCGCAGGCAATGGCCAAGCTGTCGCATCCCAACGTGGTGTCGGTCTACGACGTCGGAACAATCGGCGAACAGGTCTTCATCGCGATGGAGTTCGTCGATGGCGGCACCCTGACTGAGTGGCTCACCCGCGAGCGCCGCAGTCGCAGCGAAATCTTGGCCAAATTCATTGATGCCGGAAGGGGTCTGGAAGCCGCCCACCGCGTCGGTCTGGTGCACCGAGATTTCAAACCGGACAACGTGCTCATTGGCAAAGACGGGCGGGCACGGGTGACCGACTTTGGGATTGCTATGTTGTCTTCCCGTAGTGTGCCGATGGACCAGGAAGGAGCGCTGGTTGGCACTCCCTCCTATATGTCTCCTGAGCAATTTCGCAGTGAGCCAGTGGGGGCGCAAAGTGATCAATTCAGCTTCTGTGTTGCGCTTTATGAAGCCCTGCATGGTCAACAGCCGTTTGGCGGAACGACACTTGGCTCACGGTGCTTGAACGTTATCAAAGGGACCATTGAACCGCTGCCGGAAACGCAAGCGAAGCAAGTACCGATGTGGCTGCGCCTACACGTGCTGCGTGGGCTGCGGACCGATCCACACGCTCGGCATCTCGATATGTCCGCGCTGCTATCGGCGCTGTCCCGTGACGAGGATCGCCAGCGATTGCGAATATTCGGATTGGTTGCAGCGGCCATCCTCATGATTGGCATTGGTGGACTGTTGGCACGCGGGCTCCGCAAACAACCCGGGTCTCAGTGCAAAGGTGCCTCCGCACGAATCGTGGGAATCTGGAATCCTGCTCGCAAGGAGGCTGCCGAAAAGGCGCTCATTGCGACCGGAAGACGCTATGCAAAAGAGGTCTTTACCAGGGTCCAAGCGGAACTCGATTCCTATCTACACGGAGTGGCCGCTGCGCAAGTAGATGCCTGCGAAGCGACGTACGTTCGCGGCGTGCAGTCCCAAGCGACGCTGGATCTACGCATGCGCTGTCTGGATCGTCGCCTCTCTGAAGTTACGGCACTGGTTGATCAACTACTGTCTGCATCGGAAGCGACCATTGATCAATTGGGAGGTACTGGACGAGAGCTCACTCCCATTGCGAGCTGTGCGGATGTCGCGGCACTAAGTGCACCGGTTCCCCTTCCCGAAAAGGAGTCCGACCGGAGGCAGGTCGAGAAGCTCCAGGAGCGCCTGATTGCCCTTCGCATCGCTGAGCGCGTCGGTCAGTATTCTAAGGTGCTTCCCGATGCGAAACGGATCGTGGAGGACATCAAGTCCACGGGCTACTCACCGCTCCAGGCAGAGGCCCAAGTTCTGCTGGCAGATTTGCTGGTTCTAAGTGGAGACAAGGCGGCGGCAGAGCAGGCTCTGTTTCAGGCCGTAGCAGCAGCAGTACGTGGTCGCGACCACCATCGAGCAGCCCAGAGCTGGACGCTGCTGATGTTCCTCGCTATCGAGCGCCGAGACTTCGAATCTGCGCAGCACTGGGAATGGATGGCGCGGGCAGAGCTCGATCAAACCACCGGTGCCGATGAAGTCAAAGGACAGCTCTTTAACAACCTGTGCGTGCTCGGACAACGCAAACGGACCTTTGCGGACGCGATTCCCTTCTGTGAACAGGCGCTGGTGTACCGTCGGAAGTATTTTGGCCCAAATCATCCCAAGGTCGCATCCATTCTTTCCAACGAGTCATTGATATATAAATCAATGGGAAAGATTGATAAATCACTAGAACTTGCCTATCAAGCATATCGCATCGAGACCGAAGCGCTCGGATCTTTTCATCCGAAAATTGCTTGGGCATTGATCACGATTTCAAGTACGCTTCGAGCGCAAAAGAACTTCGAAAAATCAGACGAATCACTCAATCAAGCCATTCGAATTTATCAAAATAGCTTTGACAAGCCGAATGCTGCAACCGCCAGTGCCATCGCGCTGCTCGCCCATTCGAAAATCGAGCAGAAGAAGTTCGACGAGGCGCAAGCTCTCGCGCAGCAGGCGCTGATGATCCGGACTGCCGCGCTTGGTCCGCAGTCGGGCGAAGTCGCGTCGAGCAAGAATCTCCTCGGCAGACTGGCCCGACGCAGAGCTCAGTTTACCGATGCGCTGAAGCTCCATAGTGAAGCCCTACAGATTTATGAAAAGCGGCGCAACAACGATGGAATCATCAACTCACTGATTGGGATGGCAAACTCACTCACTGAACTTCATAAACCCAAATTAGCGCTGCCACTGATTGACCGAGCCGACGGGTTGCGCAGCGGATCAGGCTCACCCGATCAAGAGGCAGATTGTCAGTTTTCCAGAGCCCAGGCACTTTATGCCATGCCCAAATCAAAAGCACAGCACCAACAGGTGCGCAAACTGATCGACAGTGCCCGTGCCACGTATGTCAGACTGGGCTCCAGCTCTCGCACCGATCTGGAGCTGATCGATGAATGGCTCAAGAGCAAAGACCTGGGCCCATCGGAACCGCAAACCGCTCCGCTCGCGAGACCCTGATCGTAAAAATCGCAGCCTTCCCATCTATCGAAAGAGACCCGTGCATGAAAACTTCGAACCGTACGAATCCTCCCAAGCATCGACAGTTGTGGTGGCGAGCCGCGATGCTGCTGCTGTCATTGGTGGTTCTTCACTGCAACAGTGATCAGCCAGGGACAGTCATGGGGCTGGAGGTCCTGCCAATGGGCGCGGTCATTGCCAAAGGGAGCAACCAGCAGTACACCGTGACAGGAATCCTCAGCGACGCGTCACGGCAAGATTTAACCGGACAGGTGACTTGGACAGCCACAGACATCGCCCCAGCAACCGGCGTGGCCACGGTGAACAGCGGAGGACTTGCAACGGGCAGCAAACCGGGCCAAGCAACCATCATGGCGCAGTATGCTGGGCTGAGCGCTTCGGCGGTGTTGACCGTCAAATCGGCATCGGATGTCTGTTCCCCGGATGGGTGGTGTTGGCGAAATCCCCTGCCGCAAGGAAACGATCTCAGGGCTACCTTTGGCACCAATGCCAACAACACCTGGGCGATTGGCGCAAATGGTGTCGTGCTCCGCTGGGATGGCACTGCGTGGGCGAGCCAGGCCACCGGCGGTTCCCAGTCCCTCTGGGGGGTCTGGGTCAGTGCCGCAAACAATGCCTGGGTAGTGGGTGAAAATGGAACCATTCTGAAGTGGAATGGCAGCGCATGGGCGGCTCAAACCAGCGGGACTACGCAAATCCTTTTCTCGGTTTGGGGAAGCGATGAAAACAACATCTGGGCCGTCGGCAATGCCGGAGTGATTTTGAAGTGGGACGGAACCGCCTGGATGTCCCAGACCAGTGGCATCTCCCTGCCTCTGTATGCTGTCTGGGGACTCGACGCCAACAACGTCTGGGCGGTCGGTTCGAATGGGATCATTCTGAAATGGAACGGTGCCACTTGGGCGGCACAAGCCAGCGGAACCAGCCAGGCTCTTCATGGGGTCTGGGGCAGCGATGCCAGCAACGTCTTCGCGGTCGGAATGAACGGGACCATTGTGAAATCCAATGGGAGCACGTGGACCGGGCAAACCAGTGGCGCTACCAATCACCTGACAGGAATCTGGGGAACGGATGCCAGTAACGTCTGGGTCGTCGGCCTGTCCGGCACCATTCTGAGGAGAACCGGAACAGCATGGAGCACGGCGGTGAGCGGTGCCACGCAGCACCTAGAGAGTGTTTGGGGAAGTGACGCCGCAAACGTCTGGGCCGTGGGGTATGGAGGAATCATTCTGAAATGGAATGGCACCGCTTGGGTCTCCCAATCCGCTGGCGTTTCCAATCAGCTCTTGGACCTATGGAAGACCGATGCGAACAATATCTGGTCGGTCGGCAATGCCGGAACGATTCTGAAGTGGAATGGGAGCACCTGGAACTCTCAGACGAGCGGCACCGCGCAGATCCTGTTGGGAATATGGGGAACCGATCCAAACAACATCTGGGCCGTCGGTTGGGCCGGGACGATTTTGAAATGGAACGGAAATGGCTGGGCTTCCCAAGCCAGCGGTGCCACGGCCACGTTTGGCAGTGTGTGGGGCACCAGCGCAAACAACATCTGGGCGGTGGGAAGTTCCGGAACCATTGTGAAGTGGAACGGAACCACCTGGACGCCCCAGAGTAGTGGCACCACCCAGTATCTTCCTGGCCTGTGGGGAAGCGACGCCAACAACATCTGGGCCGTCGGCTGGAACGGAACCATTTTGAAGTTCAACGGCTCTACTTGGACCCCCCAAACGAGCGGCATCACTTCGCACCTCTTTGACGTATGGGGAAGCGATGCGAACAATGTCTGGGCCGTTGGCGATGCCGGCATGATTCTGAAGTGGAACGGAACCGCGTGGACCGCTCAGTCCAGTGGCACGACCCAGCCCCTCAATGGCGTATCGGGTGTCGACTCGCGCAACGTCTGGGCGGTGGGAAGTTCAGGGACGATTCTGCGGTGGAACGGGACGGCCTGGGTCGCTCAGAAAAGCAGCTCACTGCAAATTCTGAACAATGTCGTTGCGATGGATGCAGGCAATGCCTGGGTGGTTGGGAACAATGGAACCATCCTGCAGTACGTTCCGTAAGCTCTCCCGGTGACATCTTTGGGCTCTGCCTCGTGAGGAAGGAGGCCCGCTGGGTGGCTAATTTGTCGCAGACAGACGCTTCTTGGCAAACTCCAGCGCCCGTCGAAGATCACCCCACTCGAAGGGCCGTTGCGCCAGTGTTCCCAGATAGCCGCGACACGACTCGAGCTGGAGTTCGTAGTGGGTTTGCACTGCGGGATCTTTCGGAATGCGCTGTTCTAGCTCTTGCACACAGATGGCAAGCAGCTCTGTTTCCGGTGCGTCCGTACCCCATTTTGTGAGGCGGTCGAACGCACTCCAGCGGACCTTGCTATCCTGCCGAGCCAACGTGAGCAGCAGCTCCCGAAGCCACGGCTTCCGGCTCTTCGAAAGCGAAATACCGTTCAGGAAGTCTGTCTGAAGATCGATGCTGGCATGGCCGAGCGAGCGCAGGAATACATCACCCATCGTCGGATCATCGCTCTGGGCCAGCGCTTGGTAAATGTCCGCATAGCCGTAGCGAACGTCGGCCGATGGATGAAGCAGAATCTCCCGCAACGGTCTGTCCAGTGGGCCTGCTCCGTTCGCTGCCAGAATCGCCGTTACGGCATCGCGGACCGGCGGAAGTGGACTGTGTAACCGCTTCTCCATTTCTTGCAAAAAAGCAGGATCGCCAGACAACCAACCGACCCGAACCGCCGCACTCTGCACGGTCGAATCGGGGTCGAGCATCGCCTGAAGAGCCAGCGCAGGGCGTGTCGCAGCAAGCTGCTTCCCATCGGAGCTTTTGCGCAGTCCATCCACGGCCAGCACAAACACCTGGGCATCATCGGAGTCCGTTGCCAGTCGGCGCAGAACTGCCAGCGATTCAGGGGTCTGGATCTTGGCAATCAGATACACCGCATTTTTGCGCACGACCGGGTTGGCAGAGCCCGCCGCGGTCGTCAAGTACGGTAGTTCCTCCGGCAAAATGCTGCCGTGGTTGAGCAGCGCTTCTCCAAACGTCTTGCTCGTAACCGTAGGCTGTTGCAACAGAGTATCAAGTAGCGCCCGTCTTAGATCGTTGTCTGTGCTTGGCATCGGACTCTCATTTTTCTTGGGACATGCCGTCGACGTGGCGAGAACACCGAGCAGCGCGAAGCTGCACATCCGCCACCTGATCCAAGAGAAAGTTGCTTGCATAATGAGAATATAGACCACGGGCCGTGGTTAGTCGCCAGAGGCCTTCCGTTTTGCCCAGTTCCAAACCGAACTGGCCTTGTCTGACGCCCAGTTTTTGGCGGCCCCAGCGGATTCCTTTGCGCCTTCCCACTTATTCCCGGCCCACTGCTTGGCTTCACCAGCCTTCTCTTTGCCCCACTCCACCGCATCCGAGGCAGACTCCTTGGCTCCCTGCCATTTGTCCCCGGCCCACTGCTTGGCTTCACCGGCCTTCTCTTTGCCCCACTCCACCGCGTTCGAGGCGGATTCCTTGGCTCCCTGCCACTTTTCCCCGGCCCAGTCTTTGGTGCTCTGCCACTTCTCCCCGGCCCATTGCTTGGCGGCACCGGCCTTTTCTTTGCCCCAGTCCACAGCATCACTGGCAGACTGCTTGGCTCCCTGCCACTTTTCCCCGGCCCAGTCCTTGGTGCCCTGCCATTTGTCTCCCAGCCAATCTTTGGCCCCCTGATACTTGTCGCTGGCCCAGTCTTTGGCCCCCTGCCACTTGTCGCCCGCCCAATCTTTGGCACCTTCCCACTTCTCGCTGGCCCACTCTTTGGCTCCGTCCCACTTGTTCCCGAGCCAACTGGACGCCTTGTGCCACTTGTCTCCCAGCCAGCTCTTGGCTCCGTCCCACTTGTCTCCCGCCCATTTCTTGAGTTCGTGGGTCTTTTCCTCAAGCATATCCCCGCCTTCGTTCTTTAGGAACTTCGCGAAGGCAACGGGATCATCCATACCCTTCATCTTGGCCGATTCCTCGGCTCTCTTTTCGTTATCCGGGCTCCACTGGGGAACCATACCGGACACTTTGCTGCCTTTCAGTGCCTCTTCCGGCTTCTTCTTTTTCGACAGCACATCCTCTAGCTCGGAATACGACTGGTACGTCGCTTGAGCCGCGTGCTTCCGGTTCTCTTTGTTCTCTTTTTCACCCCAATGCTCATCGCCTCGCCCATCCCAGCTAGTCCCACTGGCATCGGTCATCTTCACGCCGTTTTTGTCGAGCTGATTGTGGACAAAGCGGGTCATGATCTGGCCCCCTGTTCCACCCCCTCCAGCTTCGATGATCTTGTCTTTGTCGAACTGATGACCCGCCGAAAATCGATCGGTTAGGAAGTGCTGGGCAGAGGCTTCCAGACCACGGGCTCTGTTTTCATCCCCTTTGGCCGCAGCTTCGAGTGCCATCCGATGAAACTCATCGTAGGAACCCATGTTGTTGTCGAAGCCAGTGGTGTCCTGCTTGTTGAAATGATTGGCGTTGCGCTTGGCCAACTCAAGGAAGTTGTAGCCGGTCGTGGTGCCATCTTTGTCGGTGGTCACTTTGCGATTTTCCGTGACCTGATCGAACTCGCTGGTTGGCGTGGCTTTGAATTCGCCTTTGCCTTCCTTGGTCTTCTCGACGTCTTCCTTTTCCCGTTTGATCCTGGCCAGGATCTGCTTCATTTCCTCGGGATCGGCATTGTTCATCGCTTCGAAGGACTTCGCGGGATTGAAGTGATCTTTGCCGTCTTTGCCCTTGTCAAACGCCCCGTAGAAATCCCCCATCATCGCGGTGATATCACCCGGAGTGACTTCCAGACCGTTGCCCAGGGTAATCGTCTTACCCATCTGCGCAGTCACGTCTTTGTCGACTGCGATTCCCTCTTCCTTGAGCGTCTTTTCCGCATTGTCCACAGCATCTTTGTGCTCACCGCCTTCGAAGCGATGGATGGCAGCCAGTCCTCCTCTGGCCGGACTCAGTTGCGGAGGAGCCTCCTTTGCGCCGCCGGCTACAAAGGCCTTGAACTTTCGACCCGCATCGTAGGCTGCTGTCTCGCCAGGATCTCCCGGTCGATCAAGTGGGTGTTTTCCTTGTCCCCCCCCAGCGAGAGCGTGCGCCACTTCGTGCGAAATGACCTCCATCGAATGTGCGTCTTTGGGATCCTCGGTGATGTGATCCCCGAGTGAAATCCGATTCCCAATGGTGTGAGCAAGCGCTCCGATCTTCTGATTTTTCGTGCCCTCTCCGCGCTTGAGCTGAAGCCCTTGCAGAGAGCTCCCAAACGATGCACTCAGCATTCCGTTCAGCTGTGGAGAAAACGGTCCACGCGTGTCCACAGAAGCACCGTACGCCGCTGCGCCTGTACCGTGCACGCCATCGGCCTCGGCAAAGCCGGTGCCACTCATGCCACCAGCCGGCCCGGTTCCACCTTGAAGCTGGTTGCCCGAGCCAAAAAGACCCTGTGAATTGCCACCCTCAGATACCTGCTCGAATTCCGACACGCTAGACCTCGATACTGCTTAGGCACTGCGCCCCAAACTTGTCATCTTAGCACAGCCGCACGAGCTCCACAACGCAGGAAACTGCCCGTCCCATCGCCCCCCAGGCTCACCACCGCGTGGCTGAACTTGTCTTCATCGCCGGGTGACAAGATGAAGATCAGGTCACCGGGCCGCAGAGTTGTCTCAGCCTCGGTGTTTCGAGTAGAATTGTTGTCCATGCAACCAAATGGCGGTGGGCAAGGACCGGCCCGTAGACCTCCTATCCGTGGAAGCGGAGACATCATGGCGAATAATGGGACGACCTTCCGCCCGGAATTTTGGACAGATCCGCGCCCTGTGTCAGCACCGCTCCGCAACCAATCCGAGGTCAAGCGGAAGGAGTCCTACAACAAGCTCTTCGGGGTCGGTCAGAATCCACTGTCATGCGTTGGTGTATGCTGGCGAAGCGTACTCTGGTTGCTACTGCTGCTCGGGGTGGGATCTGCTTGCGATGGGAACCTGGATTGCGGACCGATACCTAGTGGCCCCGTGCCAGCAGCCAGCCTTGTGAACGGACCCCTCGGCGAGATCAACCAACGTCCTGTCGCACTACTCGCTCGCGCTGTCGAACAGCGGGGACCGTCAGAGCCGCTGCTAGGACTGGTTCTTGGTACCTCCGAGCAATGGGGCCATCATACTGCGCCCCCCTACGAAGTGGAGGCGCGGGGACAGCGGATTTCGGACGAGTTTCGCACTCGTTTGGACAGAGCGTTCCGAATCCTTGTGTCTAATTCGCTGCAATTCCTACTGCTCAGCGGAGGTGCCATCGATTCCGCTCGCCCCGATTATGTGGAGGCGGAACGTGCCCGCGAGTATCTCATCGCCACCTATGAAGCAACCTGGCACTCCCAACGACCTGCGGCAGGTCCACTAGCCGAGCGCCTACTTCTTGATCCCCTTGCCCAAAGCACTCCCACCAATGTGCGCAACGCCGACAAACTGGCGGTCGATATGGGACTCAATCAGCTTCTCGTCATCACAACGATGCCGGAACGCAGTACCTTGAGCGTGACCGACCTCGCTTCTCAGGGATATTATTTGCTTTATCATTCCACTAGCACCTTCGACTCCCGCAGTGAGTTGGAACTTGGTTACACCCTCGGTGCGTTTAGCCTGCGCTCTGTGCCAACCAGCGAAGGAGATGAACCTCTGCTCCATCACTGTCGTTTCAATGTTACGGAGTTAGGTCGGGACGATTACACGCCATGATTCCGCTCGGAATGCCACCCCAGGACGTTGCCCCCATAGCCATTCCTGCTGCAGCTATGGCCTCCCCTGTGGCCTTGTGGAATCGCCCCTCTTTCGTGATCCAGTTTGTTGCAAATCCGCTCTATGGCATCGGTGCTGCCATCGAACACTTCGTCCGCCCAGAGTGGTCCACAGGTGTCGAGTTTTTGCAGTCTCCCATGGGGCTCTTTTTCACCACGAAGCTGCACTTTTGGCCCGAGCTACGACGTGGAACCACGCGCAATCAGTTCTTGTTGGGAATCGGTGGAGATGTCAGCGTGACGGTAAGCCGAGCAGCGGGCGGAGTGGCGTTCTGGATGGCACCAACTCTCGATCTCCGTTATCTGGGTCGACCACTCCCATCGTTTGGATTCGCACTGGGTGGGAGGCTCGGAGTGGGAGCTGCGTTGGAGGCCAATGACTTCACTCCGCGCAGCAGACCCGCCGATCCACTGGCACACCTGGCGGTAGTCATCTGCACGTATGTAGGAATGTCCTTCGGTCAGGTTCCGAAGCAGCATGCGGTCGCTCAGGAATAGAGCGTACTGCTAGGCACCTGACTCTTTTCCCATCCTCTGCTCGTTCGGATACGCAAGCGCACCGGGGCTGGGGAATCTCCCCACTTGCTACAAACTTCCCCACCGCCCTCACTTGGGAACAGGGAAGTTTTTCTACGACGCGCAACGACAGCGTGATTGTGCGACACAACCACCGCATCAATCGGGGGTAGATCGGACAGTGCAACGCCTGGGGGAGCGAGACGTTTGATGGTGAACATCCGGGGTGCAAACATCGGATCAGTCAGAATCGACAGACCATCGATTTGCACGAGCAGCGTCGCGTGCCCAATCCAAGTCACCGTTGGTAGCTTGCTGTTTTCGCGCAGCCGCGTGCCATCGTTTGGCACCATCGGCGGAACAAAGGAATGGTCTCGCGGCGGTCGTCCGCTAAGCTGCCAGCGCAGGACATCTCGCAACCCGGTACGTGCTGGCCAGTGCTCCGGGTTCACGAAGCGCTCACCGCGCCACTGCTTGGAGTGCTGATAGCGAGTCATGGTCTGTTTAGAATACTTCGAGACGCAGCTACCTATAAAATCTCTGCATGTCTTCGATTCCGTACGACCCGGAACGGCTCGCCCAGCTTGCCCAGGAAATGATCACGAGCACCCGTGAGCTTGCGCAGCTTGGATGGACTCCAGCGACGAGCAGTAATTTCTCGATGCGACTCGATGAGCGGCACGCGGCGATCACCGTCTCGGGACGTGACAAGGGACGGCTGACGGCAGCGGACATCATGGTCGTCGACTTCGGCGGTCGTGCGGTCGGTTCGAACCTGCGGCCCTCGGCAGAGACTCCGCTGCATACCCAGCTCTACCGTCGGTTTCCCGATGTGGGCTGTGTGCTCCATACCCATTCACGGACCCAGACGGTTGCGAGCCGCATCTTTTCCGCAGATGGACAGGTGCGACTCAAGGGCTACGAGCTGCTCAAAGCGTTCTACGGGCACAGTACGCACGACACCACGCTCGACGTGCCGATCCTGCCAAACAGCCAGGACATTCCGCTCCTCGCCATGAAAGTCGAGGCGCTCCTCGATAGCGAGCCGCTGTGGGGGTACCTAATCGAATCCCACGGAATGTATGCCTGGGGCCGAGACATGGCCGATGCTCGCCGTCACCTGGAAGCCTACGAATTTCTGCTGTCCTGTGAACTCGACCTAAGGACGTTACGACCATGAGCCGACTCCGAATCTTTGCCGATGGCGACGCCAAGAATCCGTTGTTTGTCACCGAAGATCATGCAGCGATTGCGCACAAGCTCGCCGAGCACGGTGCCCGATTCGAGCGCTGGCAGGCAAGCGCAGCCATCGTCGCTGGTGACTCCCCTGACGCGGTGATTGCGGCCTACCGCAGCGATATTGAACGACTCAGGACCGAGGGCGGCTATCAAGCGGTAGACGTGATCAGCCTCGACCCGAACCATCCGCAAAAAGAAGTGCTGCGGAAGAAGTTCCTCGATGAGCACACTCACAGCGAAGACGAGGTCCGATTCTTCGTCGCTGGTTCGGGCTTATTCAGCCTTCATCTGGGCAGTCAGGTGTTCGAGGTGCTGTGCGAGCAAGGTGACTTGATTTCCGTACCCGCAAATACCAAACACTGGTTTGACATGGGCCCCGAGCCGTCCTTTGTGGCGATTCGGTTATTTACCAATCCAACCGGCTGGGTGGCACATTTCACTGGCAATCAAATTGCCATTCAATTTCCTCGCTATGAGGTTGGTCAGGCGCGATGAATTCCGCGATTGTTATCGACATTGAAGGCACGGTCGGTTCGATTGCATTTGTCCGCTCGGTCCTGTTCCCGTATGCAAAAAGAAAGCTGCCCGACTGGGTCCAGCAGCATGCCATGAACCCCGAGGCCCGACACTGGCTCGATCAAGTCGCTCGTGAGCTGGGTGCCCCTGAGCGGACCGTTTCCGACGATCAAGTGGTGGCGCAGCTCCTCGATTGGATCGACTCAGACCGCAAACACACCGCGCTCAAAGCACTGCAGGGGCTACTATGGCGAGATGGCTATTTGCAACATGAATATCAGTCCCATATCTATTCTGATGCGGCCTTAGCTCTGGCTCAATGGCACAGCGCTGGATACCGTCTATATGTATATTCATCCGGCTCGGTGTCTGCCCAGAAGTTATTCTTTTCATATAGCCAACATGGCAACCTATTGCCGTTATTTTCTGGTTTTTTTGATACGGAAATGGGCGGCAAACGTGAAGTGGCAAGTTATCAACGCATCGCCACCCACATCACCGCCGAGCTGGGCAATCGGCCCGAGCCACTGCTGTTTGTGTCGGATGTGATAGAAGAGCTAGACGCCGCCCGCAGCGCGCTGTTTCAGACGGTGCTCGTCGACCGATTGGAGGACTATCCGACGCCACGGCTTGATAGCCATGGTCACCGTAGGGTGGTTTCGTTCTCGGAACTGGTGTTGTGACCGGCCGGGCCGAATGACCCTACATCGCAGTCGTCGACACAAACGCTTTGTTGGTGGTGTCGATGGTCCACTTCTCGTACAGGCCCTGCTCGCGGTCGCCGTGGGGCGTAAACGAAACCACACCGGTGGCCCCTTGCAAAGCGAGTCCGGCCGAGGCCGCGACGCGATTGCAAGCATTGAGGAAGCTCGACTGACCGACCTGGACCTTGTCGGTGCTCTGGAAGTTGTTCAGGTGTAACAGGTATTCCGAGACACGAGCCGGGGTCACCTCACCCGCCGCACAGATCGCAATGCCTACCGCGTAGGCCGCATCGTAGGCATAGGCCGAAAAGGCACTGGTTCTGGGATCGCTCGTGGGCCAACGCGCTCCAAAGGCCGCCAAAAAGCCGTTGTAGATTCCGTTGGCATTGAGCTTATCGACTCCAGGTGCCGTGCCAATCACACGAGCCAGGTTGGTCTTCATGGCCGCCTGCTCAGCGGGCGTGCCCACGCTCAGCAGATCGAGCACCTTGGTGCTCTTTGCCCCATCCGCCATGATCACCGACATCGCTGGGGTCGATGCCGTTCCATAGCCGACCAAGCCCGCCAGCAGCTTGTCGGAAAACAGGTTCGAGATCGCCACCAGCGCCTGCGGAGCGGCCTGCGCCTTGAGGATTCCGAGCGAGTCACCCAGCGACTTGAGTGCTGCGGGTTCATCGGTCCCCACGCCCTCTTTGTAGGTCAGAGACGGCTTGGGCGCGATCGCCGCGTTGGCCCCGAGCACCGCTTGTCGCATGCCTTGGCCGTAGGAATCATCGACGACAAACATCCCGATCGAGTTGCCCGTCACGGCGGCAGGAGGAATCTGCCGGGCCAGCACCGGACCTTGCAGCAAATCCGATGGCGCAGTGCGAAAGAACAACCCCGCAGCCGGAAGATCCGAGATGGTGCGAGACGAAGCCGACCACGACATGATCGGCACGCCTTGGTGAATCACCTCAGCGGAAATCAGCGATACGTTGCCCGAGCCGCTGGGGCCAATGACGGCCACCGCATGGCGGTCGTTCACCAGCACCTGATAGGACTTGAGCATGTCGGCGTTGGTCGCGCTGGTTTCGCAGACGTGCAAGGCCAGTGGCGGCTTGCCGGCAGCGCTTAAGCCGGTATTCATCTCATCCACTGCGAGCTTCACCGACTGCAAGCGGAGCTGGTCACTCCCCGTGACGGTGTTCACCAGCACGCCTACGACCGTGGCGTTGGCGGCTGCACCGGCCGGATAGATTTCCTTGCACAGCGACGCCCGAGGCGAGCCCACAACACACATGTTGTCGCTGCAAAACAGAGTCTGGCCGGTCGATGCCGCTCGATCCTGGCAGTCCGAATCCACCACACACTCAGACAAGTCCTTGCAGCCCGCAGCGCTGAGCACCGCGCACACGGACAGCGATAAGCGAAGGAAGTTCCTGGTCATCAAAAGCCTCCACGCAGGGCAACAAAAGCGCCGGTCGCACCCACGGATAGCGATGGAAGGAGGCTGGCTGCTGGTGCAGTTTTCGCAGGAGCAAACTTGGACTCGTGCTCCTTGGCAGCCGCCCGGTTCTTCAGGACACCGATGGCAATCAGCGTCCCGCCCGTCGCCACCAGCGCCGCGCCACCAATGCCAGCAATGTTAGCGCCAAGCTGCATCGTCTCGGTCGTGTCGCGAAACGCCAGCTTGGCAAACTCATCCGTTGTGCTGCTGTAGTCAGCAAACGAGCTAGAAGCGTTCGACCCAAGCACCGCCCCAGCGATGATTCCACCAACTCCAAGACCGGCGAGCACGCCACCGGCAATCAGCAGCGGCCGTCCCGGTTTCGGCGGAGGTGGTGGCGGACCCACCGGTCCCGCGATGGACGTCGATTCACCGAGCAGCGCCCGACACTCGGTCAGATACTGCTGCACTCGCTTCGCCGTCTCGGGCTCAGGCTTCGATTCCGCGGCCTGGAAGCGCTCGTAGTACGCCACGGCTTCGCGAGGCCGCCCAAGCTTTTGCAGCGTGCGCCCGATGTTGACCAGCAGAACCGACATCTGCCGGGCGTCGTACGCAGCTTTGAACTCCGGCAGCGCTTCTTCGTAAAACTCTTGCTTATAGAACTGAAGCGCTTTGTTGTAGTGCTCTCGACAGACGTCGTCTTTGGTACACGCGTCTTCGGTAGCGACCTTGTTCTGGGCACGCGCAGGTTGAGACGCTGCACCACTGGCTAGAGCGAGCGCGAAAAGGACTGCCTTGCCGTCGGCAAGACCGCTAGTCCACCATTTGAATGCGACCATGACTGGATTCATCCTTGGAAGGCGTCGGAGGCTTGGTACTCGATGTCGGATTCGGCTGAGCGGCAACCGGTGGGGTCGAGCCGGTGGTCACCGCTTTCGCGGGCTCGGCCACAGCGACGGACACCGGCTTTCCTTTGCCTTTTTTGCCACGACCCTTGACGACCACTGGCTCGGAGGTCGGAGGGGCCGTCGTTGGCGTCACGGTCGGCTGCGACACCGTACTGGACGCCAGTGGCTTGAGCGTCTCGGTAATCATTACGCTCTCGCTCTGGTCGACGGTCACCACCTTTTCGGCGTAACCATCGAGCTTGATTACCAAAATGAGTGGTCCCGTCGCTGCCGATTGGCTGAGTGTCCACGGAGTCTTGCCAATCTCACGGTGGTCCGCCGCACGAACCACGCGGGCACCGGACGGATCGGTGTTGATCGAAAATCGCACCATTCGGGTGGCGACAGACGCTTCCGGCTTGCGCACCGAGCGTGAACTGATCACCCCAACTGCCGTCAGAGCAACTCCCACCGCGAGCAGTCCCGCAACGAGCACTCCACGGCTTCTGTTGCCCGGCCCCATCTGGGCCGCCGACTGACCGAGTGTGGTACTGGCCGAGTTGCTGACACCCGGATGGCTGCTGCTCTGCGCCGCAAGGTTGAGCTGCGACTGCGCCACCAGCCCGACCTGCGACTGTCCCACCTGCCCGACCTGCGACTGTCCCACCTGCCCGACCTGCGACCGTCCCCCAAGCCCGGTCGAAGACACCCCAATCCCGGTCAGACCACTCGGCACGGGCGTGCTCGGGGCGATAAACACCGCTGAAACGCCGCCGATCGACGGTCCACCGACAGCAATAGCCGACGAGTACAGCGACCTGAGCTGCTCCAGTACTTGCACCACCTGCGCCATCGGAGGTCGCTCGGCTGCGTCTTTGGCAAGTAGCGCGTGAATCAGCGTCGCCAAGTCCTCGGGAATCGATGGGTCGATCTCGCGAATCGCCGTCGGCTTTTCGTAGATGTGCATCGCCATGATCGCGCCCGATCCCTCGGCGAGAAATGGCGGCCGACCGGTCAGCATCCGGTACAACATCACCCCGAGTGAATAGACATCCGCCTTGTCGGTGATATTGCCGCTGCCCTTGCACTGCTCCGGCGACATATACAGCGGCGTGCCGACCATCATGCCCGTGCTCGTCTGCGAAGCCGCCGCCTCCCCATCCTTCGTCTGCGACGCGAGCTTGGCGATCCCAAAGTCGAGGATCTTGGCACGCTCCCCGCCAGGAGCCTCCGGATCGGAAACGATCATCACATTATCGGGCTTGAGGTCTGTCAACCAGATTCCGGTGGCCCCGTCGCTGGTGTGTAAAAGACGGCCCCCTAATGCCGCCTATTTCTTTGACAGAGACGCGAGCTTATCGGTGTTCCTGATCACTGTCCATACATGACGACTTGCGGTGTCTTGCGGCGTGGTGCGCACAGCGACGCATCGGGACGCTGATCGCCACACTGAACACCGGGGAAGACGGATGGGAAAATGGACCGTAGTGGCATTTTCTCGTCGAAGTCACGGAGGATTGGCTCTCCGGGTTGACATTTTCCCGTCTGATAATCACTTCCAACAAAAAATCAACAAAAAACGGCTTGACCAGTATCAAATGGGACTTATCTTACATATACCTACATACTGGAGGAGTCCATGAACGATCAACGGTCCACTGCTGAACGACCCTCACCGATCCAATCCGTCATCCGAGCCGTCAGGACCGTGATCCGGGCGGAGGTTCGGATGCGGGTCGAGAGAACCGGCGACATCAGCACCGTCGAGCGGGC
>JBGAUT010000042.1:0-46784 GCA_044228505.1 Polyangia bacterium
TGGGCAGCTATGAGCTTCATGCGGTCAATGAGACTCAAACATTGCTGGTCTATCGCAACTGGGTCGACAGCGGGCGCTCAGTACCACGGTTCATCCATGACTACATGTCTCGGCGCGCCATCCCGAACCTACTCCGTGCCATCAAAAAACGCGTCGAGAGTGGCGGAACCTGGCGAAAGTAGCTTCCCACTCGGTCGGGGCTTTGGCAAAGTCCCGCTAAGTGCTACAAGATTTCTTCTCTCTGACTCCTGATGCTGTGCTCGGAGCTGTCGAGCGTGCGCTTGATCCATCCGGCCTGGTCCGCGCCACCGGCCGCTGCTTTGCTCACGCGAGCATGGAAAATCGCGTGTATGAGATCGAACTAGAGGAGCCACTGCCGGGGCTGGGTCAGCGCGTCATTGCCAAGTTCTATCGTCCGGGCCGCTGGTCACAAGCAGCTCTACACGAAGAGCATTCGTTCCTACAGGAGTTGCAAGAAGCCGAAATTCCGGTGGTTGCGCCCATCTGCCTAGCAGGAGCAGGAGGGCAGACTCTTCATAAGACAGATTTTGGAGTCTTCTTTTCTTTGTTTCCCAAAGTGGGTGGTCGTGTCTCAGAAGAACTCTCAGAGGAACAACTTCTGCAAGTAGGAAGACTCCTGGGAAGACTCCATAACGTCGGAGCCAGTAGACCCGCACCGCACCGGCCTCACCTGACTCCTACCGACTATGTAGAGCCAGCGCTCGAAGCACTATCGGTCAGCGGTTTGGTCGATATCCAGCTCTGGAGCCGCTTTGAAAGAGCCGCCAAGGCACTGAGCGCCGCCGCGACTCCACTATGGGAATCGGTCCCACTGCATCGAGTGCATGGAGACTGCCATGGCGGGAATCTTCTGTGGCAACCAAGTGGCCCGGTGTTCCTCGACTTCGATGACCTAATGATGGCCCCAGCGGTACAAGACCTGTGGATGGTCATTCGTGGACGCGACAGTGAAGCACAGCAGCAGCGCGCCACCATCTTGGAAGGCTACCAGCAAATCCGCACGTTCGACTTCCGCTCGCTCAGAATGATCGAGGCACTACGGGGACTGCGAATGGTGCATTACGCTGGCTGGGTGGCACGACGTTTCGCCGATCCGATCTTTCAGCGCACATTCCCAGACTTTCCAAGCTACGCGCACTGGGCCGACGAAACCGCGACCATCGAGGAGCAAGTGGGCCTCCTGCAAGCCGAGCGTGGTCGGATCAATCTAGACCAACCGTACTAAATGACGCATGTAGTCAGGATTTGACGCAGCCACGGCATCGACAATCTTCTAAGATACAGTCTGATGTGGAGCCGCTATGACCCGCGTACTTACCGAGCTTGTGACACTGCTGGCGCTGGAAAAAATCGAAGAAGATCTCTTCCGTGGGCAGAGCCAAGATCTGGGCTGGGGCCAAGTATTCGGCGGCCAAGTGTTGGGACAGGCGTTAAGCGCAGCGGTACAGACGGTAGCAGCAGATCGACACGTTCATTCTTTGCATGCGTATTTTCTGCGGCTAGGCGATGCCCACAAGCCGATTGTTTACACCGTTGATCGTGTTCGCGATGGCAGCAGCTTCAGCACTCGAAACATCCTGGCAACGCAGAACGGCAAGCCGATTTTCCAGATGCTCGCATCCTTTCAGATCGACGAACTAGGCTTCGATCACGCGGAACCGATGCAGCCGGTCGTGGGTCCTGATGGGCTTCTTTCCGAGAGAGAACTGTGGGCCAAATACGCCGAACAGCTTCCTGACAAACTCCGCACCCGAGCCATGGCAGAGCGTCCGATTGAACTCCGTCCGGTCGCTCCCATCCATCCGTTTGTTCCCGAAAAGAGTGTGCCTGACGCTGCGGTCTGGGTTCGCACCGCCGGACCACTACCGGATGACCAAGCGCTACACAGATACCTGCTCGCCTACTGTTCTGACTTTGCTTTTCTACCCACGGCGCTACGTCCGCACGGCGTCACCTGGGTGAATTCAGGCCTACAGATCGCCAGTATCGATCATGCGATGTGGTTTCATCGACCATTCCGCATGGATGACTGGCTGCTCCACGTCATGCACAGTCCCTCCGCATCGGGGGCTCGAGGTCTGGTGCGTGGCAGTGTCTTTTCAAGTGACGGCCAGTTGGTCGCATCGACGGCACAAGAAGGCCTGATTCGCGTCCGAACGGCCCGCGAACCCTAGCCAACATGAACCGCAACCGTTTTGCTGAACTTCACGCTGCCCGCTCAGGTGCTGCACCATGTACACTGGTCTTGTGATGAACAGGTTCTCTGCCTTCGGAGCCGTGGTCCTTGGACTGCAGCTTTTTGACCACACCGCGATGGCTCAAATTCAGCCTCTGGAGGCGGGCTCCCTCCAGCCGCAACCAGGGACATCTGTCGCTCCTCCGCCACCACAGACACCTGACCCGAACCTAGCGATAGCACCGACCATTCTTCCGCCGGTTCCGCCACCAATCCCAGGCACTCCGCCGGTTCCGGCACTCCGCCATTCGCCGCGAGTGATGAGCCTGACCGCAGGCTATGCGTACACTCCGCTCAGCTACTTGCCACTAAGCCCCACCATCGTGGATGGGAAGTACCGCAATCATGGACTGCGGATCGACTGGAAAGCCGGTTGGCAAGTCGGCGGATTCCTGTCGGGCTGGCACTCCTACGTGGGCTTTTTCGCAGGCTTCTTCTACAACTTCGGCGATGGCTTTGCGGACAATCTCGGTCTGAACTACGGCATTTTCGCCAAGCACACGATCTTCCCTGGCCGCCGATTCCGCCCATTTTTGGCATATGGACTCGGTGCGATTCAGGTCTGGGTTCGCGAGTTAGGGGGCCGAGGAATCGGCCATGTCACCAGATTGTCGCTCGGGCTGGACACCAAGCTGTCCGAACGTGTCGCACTGGAGTTCGATCTCTCGTACCAGTTTAACATCTTGCCAAGCTTCGCCATCGAAGGTGCTGAACCACGCAGCTTCGACTTCCATTCTCTGAGCCTGACCACCGGTATTTGGTACGGACGATAGTTCTACTTCGTAAGCTGCTTTTCTAAGAAATGAAGCCGGTCGTTACCCCAAAATAGCTCGCCATCCACAATCATCGCCGGAGCACCGAATACCCCTCGGCTGATGGCTTCATCGGTGTACGCACGCAGCTTGTCTTTGACCGCAGAGGTCTCGGTCGCGGCCATCAGTTCATCCGCCGAAAGACCGCACTCCGACACCAGGGTCCGCAATACCGCGTCGCTGGAGATATCGAGATCACGTTCCCACATTCCGGCAAACAGGCTCTTGGCCAACTCTCCGGAACGCCCGCTCGATTCTGCGGCAATGATGAGCCGCATTCCGCGAATGGTCGGAAGGGGGAAGCGGCTCGACATCTGGAATGGAACTCCGTAGTGCTCTGCCCACCGTGCGAGATCCTTCACCATGTATTGCGCTTTGGGCACGCATACCGCTGGCATGACGTTTCCTTGCGCCTTGAACACCGCAGCCAAGACGAGCGGCTTCCAAGCAATCGTCGCACCATGGCGATTGGCAATCGCATCTAACTGCGTCGCGGCCAGGTAGGAATACGGGGACGAGAGGTCGAAGTAGAAATCGATGTGCTTGCTCGACATGCTGTATTTCCTATCACAGCCTGCCAGCTCGTTGTGTCATCTTCCGTGCGGTAGCGGATCTGGCACCAAGCCACGCAGCAGCGGCAAACAATCCTTCCGAACCGCGAGCCGCAGCGGATTTCCAACATCCAGAGGGGCAACATAGAATTCATACTCTGGGTGTTGCTTCAGCGCCGCCACAATACCGCGCAGCGTTGGGTGTGCACATGCCACCCGAGGATCTTCGGCGGGAGAATCACACACCACGATGAGGACAGCACAGGTGCCCTCTGCAATGGCAATCTCCGTCGCGGTCTGCCCCCACTGCTCCGATCCGCGAGGCATGGCCAGTGCGCCAATCTGCTGATGTGCCAGACCCATCAGATCGATGGTTTTGCGATCGGCGAAGTACGGAATGAACCCCGCAGGCGCAACCGCCATCGTCAAAGCTGGAGAGCTATGTTCATGGATCCACTGTCCAGCCGCCTTCCTCCAGCGGCTACACGGTGCATCTCCTTCAGGAACCAAGGCCCAAGCTGACTGGGCAATCGACAGCAGCAGCAACGAAAGAATGACTCCGTTGCGGGTTCCCTTGGGAATCCGCAAGCCCACCGATAGACGGCCCAGTAGCACGAGCGTACAGGCACACGGCCAGATCAGGAATCGTCCACGTGATAGCTCATCGCCCCCGAGAAGTCCCAACTCAAGCAGCGTAGAGGTCAGTGCTCCGAAGCTGAGGAGTGCGACCGGATCTTGCAGGAGTTCCCCACGCCACGTCTTTCGAAGCATCGCAAGGAGGAGCAGCCACAGCACGACAAGCTGCGGAGCATCGTGTAGCACATAGCGACCAAATCGCAGCAAGTTCCGAGGCTCGATCCGAAACTTGGTAGCCACTGGCACAGCGACTGAAACTCCATAGGACCAGTGATTGAGCGCAACGTAGGCGAGCAAGCCCATGACACAGGACACAAACACCACGGGAATCAACCGTCGCGCCCGCGCATGAAATAGAAACAGGCAAGATAGCCCTCCCATCAGTTGCAGCGGAAGATCCGGACGAACCAGGGGACTCATCACCCCTAACAGCACCGCCGTCAGGAGTTCCGCTTCACGCACACGCGGACTCACCGATGGCTCACACGCTCGCCCCACCGCCGACAAGAAGTGGAGACCAAGGCAGAGAGCCAGCGTCGTCTCCAAACCAGCGCTGCTCCACAACACCAGGGGTGGGAAGGTCGCCATCAGCGCTACCGCTACAAGCAGTCGCTTCAGGTTGAGCTTGCCCCACAGCGACACGGTAAGAGCCAGGACAGACAGCGCACCAAAGCTGATTCCGAGCAAACGCGCCGCATCCTCCACTGAGAGTCCCAGCGACATAGCCAGCCGTAACAGGTACGCCCAAAGTATCGAACTATGGGCCTGCACCGGATGCCAGGAATCCCAGACCATTCCAAGTCCACGACTATGGTTTAGGACATGTCGAAATAGGATGTAGGAGTCATCCGCCAGATAGCCGAGCTTTTGGCCAGCTACAACCAACCATCCCGAGACCACGACGAGAATCGCTGCCAGTAACAGCGACAGACGAGGCCGTCCGCCTGTTCGCGCATCGGCGATGACGCTATGTTGAGAGCTAGACAAGGGACTCCGTACGGATCGCTCTGACGAGGAATGGAACCGGAGGACGGAACAGGAGGGAAAGACTACGAACCCTTGGCTTCGTCCACCAGTGACTTGAGCAGCGTCAGCGCCTTGCCACGCTCGGCTTCATCTAGCTGCCCCTTTTTGATATAGCGAAGCACGCCTTTCTTGTCGACGAACAGCACGACCGACTTGTCGTTACAGTCGCCCAGATTCCAGGCTTTCGCAAACAGTCGATCAGGATCGGTCATGATCGTGGTTCCGTACTTATCGATCTTTTTGCGAACCACGCGGCGGATGATCCAGTCCGGCTTCGCTGGCGCATCCTTCATGTTGGCGATGCCCATCGACTGGAACTGCTCTTTGGGAAGGTTCGAGGCCTTGACGTCGTCCGCGAACTTGTCGTTCTGATCGGCTTCGTCTGGATCGGTATACATAATGAGCAGCACCTTGCTTCCCCACTCTGGAAGCTTGGCCGGTGCATTCTTGGCATCACGAACTTCGGGATTTTCGAACTTGTCTCCGACCTTGGGTTCGGCAAACGCCTTGCTCGCCGGAGACAGCAACGCCAACAGGGCACACGTCGACAGGGCACATCGGACAAAGCGATTGTAGCGGTTCTTCACGGGCCAACTCCTCAGGTGACAGTCACGATCTTGTCCAGCGTAATCGAATAGTCTACGGCGATCGACGCGGTCACGGTGCTTTTTCCGGCAGTGTACCTGCTCCCAGGGTGATAGAAGGAGCCGTCATGTCAAACTGCATCCGCAACGCCTCGATCTTGCAATCGGACTCTTCAACAACCCGATCACCCAGACGCTGGAATAGACGAGCCGCGCTACTCGGATCTTCGCTGCTATGCGCCTGTGCCTTGCTAGCCCCAACCGGTGCGGATCCATCACGCTGGGCCGTGGCGGCAGCCAGTACTTCGCCCCCTACCCTCAGTGACGAAAGCAAGCGATTTTCCGCTCTGGTGGATGAGTTCCTATCGGAACTGGGACGACACTATCCATCTGAGACAACGGACCTGGGTCTACACACTCATGACCACGATCTGGAAGACCTGACGCCGAGCGGTGTCACCAAGACGTTGGCTTGGCTTGCGGACTGGGATCGCCGCATAGCGTCCATCGATGCCACCAAATTGGGAGAGCAGGAAAAGTTTGACCTGACGCTGCTCCGCCACTCGCTGGTAAGTCGTCGCTTCGTGCTGACCGACCTCCCCGAGTACCGTCGTCGTCCCATCGTGTACTCGGGTCTGGCATCGCGGAGTGTGAATGCCATCTTGAAGCGGAACTATGCGCCGCTCGACGTCCGACTGACGGCAGTGGTGGCTAGGCTCCGCAAGGCCAGCGCAATCATCCGGCAAGCTCCACAGAACCTAGACCAGTTGTCGATGGCATCGGTAGAGGTAACGCTGCGCACGCTGCCAGCAACGGTGGACTTCTTCCGCGTCGATGTCATCAAAGCCTTTGCCGAGGTCAAGGATCCAGAACTGCAAAGGCAGCTTCGCCAGGCCTGCGAAGAGACCGCCAGTGCGCTGACTGCGTTCGGCGAGTTTCTAAAGAAGGACGGACGGGCCCGGGCGAACCCAAGTTTTGCACTCGGAGAGGATCTGTTCCGACGGGCGTTGTTTGCGGAAGAGATGATCGATACGCCCATCCCCACGCTGCTCAAGCAAGCGGAAGCCGAGCTATCCCGTCTGCGTGCGGAGTTTCAAAAGACCGCGAGCCTGATCGACTCCAAACGCAGCGCCCAAGACACCCAAACCATCGTCAGCCAAGACCATCCCAAACCGGCAGAGCTTATCGACTTTACGGCGTCGCGCCTGGCCCAGCAGCGCAAGTTCCTGATCGATCACAACATCATCACGGTGCCCTCGGAGGTATTGCCACTCGTTCGGGAGACACCGCCGTTTATGCGGGCAACTACGCTAGCTTCCATGGACACACCGGGACCGTACGAAAGAGCCAGCGAAGCGTACTACTACATCACGTTGCCCGAACCGAGCTGGAAGTCGGCCGAGATCGAGGACTTCCTACGCGGTGCGCACAACCGTCCACTGATTGACGTGGTCGCGATCCATGAAGCATTCCCCGGTCACTATGTGCAGTACCTATGGCTCGGACGGCTGAGCAAAGTGAAGCAGTTCGCGCAGGTGATGTCGAACGCCGAAGGCTGGGCCCACTACACCGAGCAGATGATGATGGAGGAAGGCTATGGCGGCGGAGATCCCAAGGTTCGGTTGATGCAACTGCAGGATGCGCTGCTGAGGGCTGCCCGCTTTGTCGCCGGCATCCGCATGCACTGTCATGGCATGACCCAAGCACAGGCGGAGGAGTTCTTCCACAAAGAGGGCCTGCAAATGAAGACTGTCGCCGAACTAGAAGCGCGACGCGGAACTCAAGACCCACTCTATGTCGTCTATACGTATGGCAAGCTCCAGATCCTCAAGCTACGCGAGGACTACAAAGCGCAGCAGGGATCGGCCTACAGCCTGCGAAAGTTCCATGACACGCTGCTAAGTTACGGACGGGCACCATTTGGGCTCATTCGTCAGGCTATGCTCGGGAAGTAAGTGTGAGTGGGAGGACCGAGATGCCGAACCAGCTACGCAAAGAGCGCCACGGCGACGTGCTGGTGGTCACATTTTGCAATCTGTCACGAGCCAACGCCGTCGATGATCGAGTGCTGTTGGCGCTGCAAGGTGCTATCAACGAGGCGGCAGACACGGGAGCCCGCGCCGCCGTCCTCACCGGGGCGGGTGGGGTGTTTTGTGCCGGCTATGATCTCAATGCGCTGCCCTCCACACCCGATCGCAACTGGTTACGGGGGCACGGCGAACTCGAAGCGACGCTACGACTGCTGCGCGAAGGACCACTGCCCACCGTCGCAGCCCTAAGTGGTGCCGCGATCGGTGCCGGTCTGGAGATTGCGCTCTCTTGCGACCTACGGGTGGCACATGCGGAGGTATTGGTGCAAATGCCTCCGGTCAAACTCGGGATTGTTTACACCCTGGAGGGCATCTGGCGCCTGGCGACGCTCTGCGGAGCAGCCAAGGCCCGCGAGCTACTGCTGTTGGCGGAGCCACTCGGTGCCGAAGCTGCCCACCGCTTGGGCCTGATCTCACGCTTGGTCGAAGCCGATGAAGTGCTGGACACTGCCTGCGAGCTGGCCCGCAAGATGGCGGCCCAACCTCGGCCAGCGGTACTAGGTACGCGTCGGCTGATCGAACACCTTCTGCGCTCTGGGCCCACCCTTAGTGAAGAGCAGGCCGAAGAGCTGCTCGCACTGCGGCTCGATTCATGGCAGAGCCCGGAAGCCCACACGGCCCGACAGAACCTGCGCAACCGTCGTCGACGCACAGACAAAGACTAGCGCTCAATCTGCGCTTCCTTGAGAACCCTTCTAGACGAGTAGCGCACCTAGCGGATATGATGGGGCGAAGTGTCTTGTCTCTCCCATCGCTTGCCTAGGGCCCTATACGCGCTTGCGCTGCTGTGCGGGCTCCTCATTTCTCATCCAGCGCTGGCTAGCTTCTTCGACTCCTCACCGGGCAAGCTTGCACGAGGCCACGCCGAGATTGACGGCGCGGCCAACTGCATCAAATGCCACCCTGCGGGCCGCCGTGAGGTCGACGAAAAGAAGTGCCTCGAGTGTCACAAGCCCATCGCGGAACGGATCGCCCAGAAGATCGGCTTGCACGCATCGCCCAAAGCCCTCGGTCGCCCCTGCGTCCTGTGTCACAAAGAGCACCGCGGTCTCGAAGCCGACCTCTACGGCTGGGTCACGATGGGTGGTCAGCAGAAGTTCAACCACGACACCACGACCCGATTTCCGCTAAGCGGTCGCCACTCCGTTGTGGAGTGCAAAGACTGTCACAAGCAGAAGACCGCAACCGGCCGACCCAGCTTCCTGCTGGCACCGATGGCCTGTGTGGGCTGCCACAAGTCACCACACGGTGAGCTTCACGAACAGGTCGCCAACTGCGAGCGCTGCCACGACGCCAAAAACTGGCGCGCACTGGACCCCTCGAAGTTCGATCACAACCAAGACACTCGTTTTCCGATCGAAACCAAGCACGCTGGGGTGCCATGCAATAGTTGCCACCCCCGAACGATGTTCCGTCTCACGAACTGGGCGACGGACTGCACGCCTTGCCACAAGAACGTGCACGGTGAGTCGCTGTTTGGGCAGAAGAAATGCACGCTCTGCCACAGCGCCAAGGTCGATTGGAAGTCGATCGACTACGACCACAACCACAAAACTCGATTTGCTCTCGAAGGGCCTCACAAGAAGCCGTGTTCCGCTTGCCACACCGCAACAGCGACCAAGTCTCCTGGGCGGAACTGCGACGCATGTCACAAGGACACGCACGAAGGGCGCTTCACCAAAACCGGCGAATGCACGGTCTGCCACCTTTCGACGACTTGGGGCCCGGAGCTAAAGTTCGAGCACAACAAAACGCGCTTCCCGCTGCTGGGACGACACGCTGCGGTGTCCTGTCGTGCTTGTCACCGCGGCAAAACGCCCGCGGAATTTGAAAACTTCGACTCGATCGTAAAATCCGTCACGGTCGGGAAGAACAAAAAGGCGAGCACCGTCACCATCGACTGCATGGGCTGTCACCAGCACGCCACGGTCCACAAGAAACAGTTCTCGTCAGACCAGTGCCTGCAGTGCCACCAAAAGCCCGGCGAAGTCAAACAGAGCGTCGATCCCAAGGCCGTCAACGAGCGAGTCAAGATTGGCCACGGACCCGGCAAGCCATTCCAGCTCATCGATGGCCACGTCATCGACGGCGTCCGTATCAAGGACTGCCGCGCCTGCCATAAAAACGATCAATACCGAGACACTCCATCGATGTGTGGCTCGTGTCACGAGGACCGACTTCACAAAGGCTCGCTCGGCAAAGACACCTGCAACAACTGCCACGAAGGTGCGCGCTGGGCGGCAACCAAATTCAATCACGATCAGAGCAACTATCCTCTGGTTGGCAAACACAAAGAGGCACGCTGCGAGAGCTGCCACCCGGCTCGTCGCTACAAGCCCACCCAGATGCAGTGCAGCGACAGCGGCTGCCACCTCAAGGACGACGCACATCAACGCAGCCTGGGACTCCGCTGCGAGTCGTGCCACAACCCGACTGGCCAAGTCAGTTTCGACCACAACGATCCCAAGGTCAAAGACCGCTGGCACCTCGATGGCAAGCACACGGCGGTGCGATGCCAAGGCTGTCATCCATCGCAAAAGTACAAACCGACACCGACGGATTGCCAGGACTGCCACGCGGACCCCGAAGCGCACAAAGGCGAACTAGGGATTCGCTGCCAAGGATGTCACGAACCGGCGACTTGGAAAAAAATCCACACGGGTCACGACATCTTCCCAGCGCGCTTCGGCGGTGCCCACGACCGATTGTTCTGTAAAGAATGCCACCCGAGCGGTCGCGTGCTGCAGGGACTCGCACAGCTGTGCATTGGCTGCCACCAGCGCGACGACGTCCATCACAACTCGCTGGGACCGCGCTGTAGTGATTGTCACACCCAGCAGACGTTTACAGGCGCACGGTTCTACCACGACCGTGTCGGTTGCACGCTTACTGGGGTCCACCGCGTGCTGCCTTGTAGCGACTGTCACAAGGGCGGAAACTACACGGGGCTATCACCGACGTGCATTTCGTGTCACCGCGACGATGCGGTTCGGGCAGCGGCGCTGCGTGTGTCCACAGACGGACTGCCGCTTGGTGCAGCCAATCGTCATGATGCCCAGGTCGGCTGCGGAGGCTGCCATAACACAGCCAGCTTCCGAGTCAGCCGCCTGGTTGGAACGGATTCGGTATGCCGATGAGGGGGAAGCTGCTTCTAGCGACGCTGCTGCTGGTCGCGCCTTCGCTGGCGACGGCCGGACCGGTGTATCGAGGAAAAGTCTCGCTCACCGGCTTCTACTACACCGAAGACGATGGGGTCGATCCGACGCTCAACATTGATAAGCGGATCGCGACCAACTCCAACTTGGGGCTTGCCGATCTGCGTGCGACGGTGCTGGCCTCACGGATCTGGAAGGACAGGATCGACTTCAAGCTCGACTTTCGCCTTCGTCTCACCGGGAGCCTCGACTTCGAGCGCAAATTCGATTCCAACAGCCAGCTCTCTGGCGACGACTTTTACAAGAAATCGCTCGGAACCACAGCGCGAGGCTATCTCGGCGGACGTGAGTACGATCTTCGCGAAGCCTACGTCACGCTGCGGCCCGTGCCCAGTTGGCATTTGTCGCTCGGGCGCATGTACATCGCCGAGACCGATGCGATCAAGGTCGACGGTGTCCGCGTCGCACATGACTTCGGCCCGCACTGGTACGGTAGCGCGTTCTTCGGCGGCTATCCGAATCCCTATTCACGCTCGCTTCTTACCGACTACGTTTCGCCATGTGGCAATGGTGTCGCCGGTCAGCGCAGTGAGACGCCGACGATCATCTCCGGGCCGTTCGATCCGACGCCGGCTGAGCTGGCCACCCAGCAGTGCCAAACCGACGGGGGGAAGTTCGGCCTAGTTGGTGGCATCGGTGCTCGTTACAACTACGGCGCACTGTGGGGCACCGTGGGCGCGGCTGGCTCGTTTTTCCTGGGACCTGGAGACGGTGGCGCTGTCGCTCCCAACTTCGGTGCAACACCACCGATGGGAACTGATCCGATCCAGCAGAACTTGGCCCAGCCTAACTCCGCGCTCGACGCCCCACGGGTCTTCGTAAGCTGGTTTAACTCTTGGCGCCCACACGAACGGGTCGACTTGATGAGCGACTTGGTGATCGATCTCTACGGCTCGGCGGGACCACAACTGACCCGCGCCGTCGTGCTGTCATCCATCCGAGCGCTCAGCAATGACCGGCTAACGATTCGTCTTGGCTACTCGCACATGTCGTCGCTGGCCATCAACATGTACCTGTCGCGGCTGCTCTACAACCGCAGCGCGGGAACGACGCTGGCCGCCATTGGGGCCAGCGCAGTCGAAAACAACCTCACCGTTCTACGCACGGGCCGCGACGAAGGCCGGGTCACGCTAGACAGTCGGTTCTTTCGCCGACTCGGCGGATTCATCGAGGGCCGAGTTCGTGCCCGCTCGCTGATCAACGGCGACAGCGTGCCCGACGTGTACAACACCGCAACGTACACCAAGAACACGTCGAATCTGGCGGGGGACGTCTCGGTCGGCGTTCGCGACACCGGTACGCTGTTCGGAGTCCGTGCCAGCCTGGTCTACAGCCTGATCTTCGACTACCGAGCCCAGAACCACGTCATCAGCTTCGATGTCGGACGCGATTTCTGGAAAGATCGCATCACCGCGTCCCTGGGCTACACCGCCGCCGTCACCACGGATCAACTCGCCAACAATGACAAAGTCTTCTGCACTCCCAGCGACCCGTTCTCGGGCTGCTTTGGCAAGCGCTCTGGAGTGACCCACGAGGCCAACGCTCAGGTCGCCCTCAATCCCTGGCGCACGTTGTTCTTCCTGGTCGACTACCGACTCATCGCGATGACCTCGGACGACCGCAAGGATCTCCCGACCAAGGAAGTCCCGACGGTGATTACTCACGCGATCCTGTTCCGGAGCGAGTTTCGCTGGTAAGTCGAAGCCTTGCAGCACGTCCGTTCTCGCCCCCGGTTCGGGCCATAAACTTCCCAAATCACCCGCTTTCCTGACGCCCCCTTCCTATGGCATACTGATATCACCATGCGCAGCAATTCCCGTCGCGGTCTTCTGCTCCTGGCTCTGCCGTGCTTGCTCCTGGGTTGTGTAGGCCCCGGAATGCTGAGTGATGGCAGCAGCGTGGCCATGGGCAATTTCAACAACGGAGCTCTCCGCCGTGGCCGCAAGCTCCCGGATGAGGGCCCCGGATTCGTGGTTCCGACCCTGTGGCGTGAGCGCGGTGCCAACTACGGTACCGACGAGATCATCGCAGCGATCATGCGAGCTGCGAAGCGCGTCGCGAAAGAACTGCCAGGTGGCACGCTGGGCGTCGCTGACATCGCCATGAAGGGCGGAGGCGAAAGCAAGCTGCACCGCTCGCACGAAAACGGCCACGATGCGGACCTCATCTACTACGCACTTGATGAGGAAGGCCAGCCGATCGCTCCGGTATCCGCGATGCCGCGTTACGGAGCCGGGTTGCGCTCGCTGAACGTCCGACCAACACCGGGTGTGACCTTTTCGGAGTTTACGCCGCGCAAGTTCGATGTTCGTCGCAACTGGGCACTGGTTCGTGCGCTCCTTGAGGATCCCGAGATCGAGATCCAGTTTCTGTTCATCCACAACCGACTCCGCAACGTCCTGCTCCAGCACGCCCGCGATCGCCGCGAAAACGAGGAGTTGATCGAGCACGCCGAAGCGGTCCTCAAGCAGCCCGGCGACACACTGCCTCACGACGATCACCTACACCTTCGCATCTACTGCTCGCCCAGCGATCGGGCCTTGGGCTGCCGCGACGGTGGGCCGCTGCGTTGGTGGCGCAAGCGCTACAAGTACATGCCGCCCCGCCAGAAGCACGACAGTCCCGAGCTTGTTTCGAGCTTGATGAGCAGCCGTACCACCCGCACCTTCCGCTAGTTATCTTCTGCCCTCTGTAGTCGCGTTCGCTCTTCGCTCGCTCACCACGACGCGCAGCGCTTTTCCCCTTTTCGATTGCCAAGTTGTGCGCTTTTCTGCCCAAGCTTCATCTAATGAGCGCGGGCGGCATACACTTGCCTACAGTCGCGCTCGCAAGGAAGGCCACGATGTCATCGATGCTGCCGATCTCCCTGCGGGGAGCCAAGACCCATAATCTTCAGTCCGTCGACCTACGCCTCGAAGCAGGGTCGCTGGTCGCGCTCTGTGGACCGAGTGGCTCGGGCAAATCATCGCTGGCGCTCGACACGCTCTATGCCGAAGGACAGCGCCGCTTCGTAGAGAGCTTCAGCCCCTACGCGCGACAGTTTTTGGAACGACTGCCAAGGCCCGATGTCGAGAGCCTGGAACCGGTGGCCGCAGCGGTGGCTGTCGATCGGCGAGCCCCGGTCAAATCGAGCCGTTCAACGCTGGCCACGCTG
Organism: Polyangia bacterium; assembly: GCA_044228505.1. GTDB lineage: Bacteria > Myxococcota_A > Polyangia > Palsa-1104 > JAEUJZ01 > JAEUKA01. The sequence goes on from JBGAUT010000042.1 coordinate 14,326, forward strand.
ACCGATGTCGAGCCGTACCTATCTGCGCTGTTTGCCGCCGAAGCTGTGCCTCGCTGTCCGAGCTGTCAACTCACCGCACAAGTGCTATCGCCGGTGGAAGCGGCCGAGCGCATCAGTGCTGCGCACGATGGACGCAACGCACTGGTGGTCTTTTCGATTGGGAGCAGCGAAGAAGCGCGCATTGCCCTGCCCCGCCTGCGCGAGCAAGGCTTCCGGCGACTCCTCCTCGATGAAGAACCATTCGATGTGGACTCCGATACCCTTCCGGACGCGGTCCACGTCCAAGTCGTTGTCGATCGCCTGGTCCTGTCCAGCAGCGAGCGAGGTCGACTTCTCGATGCCCTAGAACTGAGTCACCGTCATAGTGGCTCTGCTGAGGTTCGGATCGTCGATCGTCCCAACCAAGCCAACGATGCCACACCGCGCTCACGCTACACCTCCAGCAATCGGATTCTCGTCGGGAAAGACCTTCACTGCCCGGGCTGTGCGCGAACCTTCGAGCCGCCGCATGCGCGACTGTTTTCGTACAACTCACCACTCGGTGCGTGTCCAGCCTGCAAGGGCTTTGGTCGCATCATCGGCATTGACTGGGACAAGGTCATCCCCGATGGACGAAAGACCATCCAGCAAGGTGCCATCCGACCCTGGAGCGGCCAAAGCTCACAGTGGGAACGGGCGGCGCTGGTTGGTTTTGCCGAAAAACACCGCATTCCGCTCGACAAGCCGTGGGACAAGCTGACCAAAGCGCAGCAAGCACGAATTCTCGATGGAGAAGGAACCTGGGACGATGACAAGTATCCCGGCGTTCGAGCCTGGTTCAAGTTCCTCGAGTCGCGCACCTACAAGATGCACGTCCGTGTTCTTTTGTCGCGGTACCGAGCGTACGAGCTGTGTGGGGTGTGCCACGGTGCTCGACTGAACGCCACGGCGCTTTCATATCGAGTGGGACAGAAAAATCTCGCCGAATGGCATGCCGATAGCGTGAGCTCGGCGCTGGCGCGAATCGAGTCGCTGACACCCCGCTCGTCGCAAGGCAAGCTGGTGATTGAGTCGCTGTGCTCACGACTCGGGTTCCTGAGCCAAGTTGGTCTGGGGTATCTGACGCTCGATCGCCAGGCTCGAACCCTGTCAGGAGGAGAAGCTCAACGAGCGAGCTTGACGACGGCACTTGGGGCAGGACTCACTGGAACACTGTTTGTTCTCGATGAGCCATCTGTTGGACTCCATCCAACAGACGTTCCCAAGTTGGGACAGGCGATGCGCAGTCTGGCGCAAGGTGGCAATACCGTCCTTCTCATCGAGCACGAACCATCGCTGATCGCCGCCTGTGATCGAGCGGTTGAACTCGGACCCAAAGCGGGTCGTCACGGTGGCCGTATCCTATTCGACGGCCCGCCGCGAGCATTGGCCGAGCGTGCTGACTTACCGACTGGCGCAGCCTGGCAAAAGCACAGCGTGCCGACACGAGTGCCACGCACTGTTTCCACCGTGATGTCGCTGCGGGGCGTGACCGAAAACAATCTTCGGGATATTGACGTCGACATCCCGATGGGCGTGCTGGTCGCAGTGACTGGACCGAGTGGCTCCGGCAAATCAACGCTCGTCGAAGATGTCTTATATCGTGCCGTCGCCCGTGCCCAGGGGGAAAGCAACGTCGACAAGCCGGGGGCGCACCGCGAGCTGACCGGGATTTCTGCATTGCGCAGTGTGGTGCTGGTCGATCAATCACCGCTTGGACGAACCACCAGAGGCAACGCAGCCACCTACACCAAGTCCTGGGATCGCTTTCGAGCGCGCTTTGCGGCTCAGGCCGGTGCCATGGCTGGGGAGCTGACCGCTTCGCACTTTTCGTTCAACGTCGCCAAGGGTCGCTGCGAGACGTGTTCGGGCGAGGGCTACGAAACCGTCGAGATGCAGTTTCTCGCCGACGTGTCGCTCTTGTGTCCGGTGTGTCAGGGAAAACGGTTCCGGCCGGAGGTGTTGGCGGTCCGCCTGGGTGGTCTGAGTGTGGCTGAAGTGCTGGAGCTATCCATCGAAGAGGCGCTGGCTCGTTTTGATCCACCGGCAGAACCGGACCCTGCGCTTCGACGAGCACTGGCACCGCTGCTCCGGGTTGGACTCGGCTATCTAACGCTTGGTCAACCACTCTCGACGCTGTCAGGAGGAGAGGCCCAGCGACTCAAGCTAGCCCGTGCGCTGTCGGAACCAGCACGTGGCACCTTGTTCATCATCGACGAGCCCAGCGCGGGTCTACACCCAAGTGATGTCGCTCCCGTCGTTGCAGCGCTTCATGCGCTGTGTGAAAACGGCGGTAGCGTCGTAGTCGTCGAGCATGACCTAGATGTCATTGCGCAAGCGGACTGGGTCATCGATCTTGGTCCTGGCGGTGGTCCTGACGGAGGACAGCTCGTTGCCGCCGCCCCACCGGCCGAGTTGGCTCGGCTGTCCACGCGAACAGGCACCGCGCTCAAAGCCCGAATGGCAGCGACCCTGCACTTTGGCGATGAGAAGGGGCCGGAGCCTGCAAGTGAGGCGGTCATCTCCGTCGAAAATGCCCGAGAACACAACCTTCGCTCGGTGAGCTGCAAGCTGCCGCATGGTGGCTTGACGGTGGTCACCGGGCCGAGTGGATCGGGCAAATCGTCGCTGTGCTTCGACGTGATCTATGCTGAAGGACAGCGACGATTCATGGAAACATTGTCGCCGTACGCTCGACAGTTTTTGCCGCAGTTGCCACGTCCTGATGTCGATCATGTCAGCGGTGTACCGCCAGCCATCGCGCTGTCGCAGCGGATTAGCCGTGCCGGTGCCAACTCGACCGTGGCGACGGTGACCGAGGTCGCCCACTACTTGCGATTGCTATATGCCAAGGTCGGTGTGCCTTACTGTCCGACCTGTGATGAACCAGCCCATGCGACGTCGATAGACGCGCTGATGGGACTTCTTCAGAAGCTCGGCAGCGAGCCGCATACGCTCTATTCACCGGCGGTGCGAGGTCGCAAAGGCACTTATCTAGAAGTGTTTCAGCTAGCAAGTCGCTCGGGTATCACCAAGGCCCGTGTCGACGGCAAGTTGGTAGCCACCGAGCCTCCGCCTCGGCTGGTGAAGACGGCGGAACATCACATCGATCTCATCGTGGCGCACGGCAGTCCAGCGCAGTTTGGACGAGCGCAGCTTGATCTGGCGATTCAGCTCGGCGATGGCAACGTCACGATTGCACCGGGTGAGCCCAGCGCCAAGTCAGGCCGCAGCGACCGGACGTATTCGACCACGCGTTCTTGTGGCAAGTGCGGCCAAGGCATCCCCGAGCTAGACCCACGCTGGTTTTCGTTTAACACCAAGCAGGGTCAGTGCAGCCTCTGTGAAGGTCGCGGTCATGACCCCAACAATGAGTCCAAACCATGTCGAGGCTGTCACGGAACACGACTCGCTCCGCTACCGCGCAAAGTTCGGCTTCATGACCTGACATACGCGGAGCTGACGGCGCAATCGGTCCGTCGTGCACTCGCGATCGTCACAGAGTGGTATTTTGTCGGTAGCGATGAAAAAGTGAGCAACGCTCCGCTGCACGAGCTGCGACGACGCCTGCGTTTTATCGAACAGGTTGGGCTTGGTTATCTGTCGCTCGATCGGGCAGCCTCCACGCTGTCCGGTGGAGAAATGCAGAGGTTGCGGCTGTCGGCACAGCTCGGTGCTGGACTCACCGGTTCGCTGTATGTTCTCGACGAACCGACGATCGGACTTCATCCTCGCGACACCGATCGTCTGCTCGGTAACTTGCGAGCGCTGGCGGACCTTGGATCGACGGTGTTGGTCATCGAGCATGACGAGGCGACGATTCGTGCGGCGGACTATCTGCTCGACTTGGGCCCATCGGGAGGCAAACATGGCGGCGAGATCATTGCCCAAGGTCCGGCGGCAGAAGTACTAAAGCATCCACTCTCTCCGACTGCACACGCACTCGGTTCACAACCTGCTGCTCGTCCGAAGCGACCCCTGTCGAATCGGATGCTGACACTGCGCGGTGCTTCGGCTCACAACTTGAAGAATGTGACACTCAAGCTGCCGGTGGGTCGCTTCAACGTCGTCGCTGGAGTCAGTGGCTCGGGCAAGAGCACGCTCGTGCAAAAAGTGCTGTATCCAACGCTGCGACTGGCGCTGGGACTCGCCAGCGAGCAGCCTCTCGGCAGTGCCAAACTCGACGGTTCGGGAGCAGTCAAGCGCGCTCTTCTGGTCGATCAGTCCCCGATTGGGCGCACTCCTCGATCGGTGCCCGCGACGTTCTTATCGGTGTGGGATGAAATTCGCCGTCTCTATGCAGGACTTCCGGAATCGAAGGTGCGCGGCTTTGCGGCGGGCCGCTTCTCGTTCAACTCAGCGGGTGGAGGACGTTGTCCAACCTGCGAAGGCCAAGGCGTGCAGGTCAGCGAGATGTCGTTTCTCCCCGATGTGATTACCCCATGTGAAGCCTGTGGCGGCCAGCGGTTCGAGCCGTCGACGCTGACTGTACAATTTCAAGGGCTGACGATTGGGGATGTGCTCCAGCTTTCCGCAGAGGAAGCGGTGCACCACTTCGCCAATCACCCAAAGATTAGGCGTCCTCTGCAGACGCTGTGTGAGCTTGGCATTGGCTACATTCAGCTTGGCCAAGGTTCGCATACGCTCTCGGGAGGAGAGGCGCAGAGGCTGAAGCTCGCGGCCGAGCTGACGGCGCTCAGTCACCACGAACCGACGGTCTACGTCCTGGACGAACCAACAACGGGGCTCCACATCTCCGATGCACGGCGATTGATTGAACTGCTGCACAAACTGGTCGATCGCGGCGACACGTTGGTCATCATTGAACACCACCTGGAAGTGATCGCGGCTGCGGACTGGGTGGTCGAGCTTGGCCCCGATGCGGGTCAACAAGGTGGGCAGATCGTCTTTGCTGGCGATCCCGAAAGCCTCAGCGCAACACAGACGGAAACAGGAAAATCTCTCGCCAAAGCGAAGACTTATCGACCGGAAATGAACGCGGCCACTTCATCGCGCACTCGCTCGGACCACTCCACGACCGGCTCGGCTATCTTTTCTTCCTCGCGATTGGCCGACCACAGCAGCGCTCCGTCGTAACCCTTCCGTGCCAACAGAGCCAGTCGCGATCGCGTATCTTGCGCATCGCCAAGCTCACGCCAACCACGCCACCGCGCCGACGGAAACTCTCCCACGATACATGGCCCAAAACTCGCCATGTCATTGTCGGGAACCAGCTCAGGATCGCAGTAGTAGTGCCACTGGTGCAGGGTCAGCCCGAGTCCCGGCGAATCCCACGCCTTCATGCTGCGATGTTTGGCAAACCCCACCGTCGAGCGTAGACCGGCCCGATTGATGCGAGCCGCGCCCTCCGACAAAAAATCCAACATCGCACCCAGCGGTACGACCTTCTTGTCGCTGGGCCACACTCCGTCATCGGTGCACCACTCGGGTTCGTTGATCAACTCCAGTGCATAGACCGTGCTCGGGAAGCGCTGACAAACAGCAATGATCGGATCCACCACTCTCTCGAAAAAGCGACGCCGTTTATGGGGATCGACGATCGCGTCCGCCCGCCCACACTTCACATGAGGCGACGAGGGGACGACAACCCCAGGGAAACAAAAATGGAAATCGATGATCGACGGCAGAATCTGAATCTTTTGGGCCTCACAGCTCACCAGTAAGCGAGTGAAGTCTTCGAGCCAGGCTTCGCTCAACTCTGGTACTTCGTGAAAGCGCCACTGCCCCGATCGTTGAGGATCCAGAGTCGGCTTGTGCTGGTTGATTCCGTAGGTCGTGCCATCGGCCATCAGAAACCAACGCACAACCTGCAGGCCAAGCAGCTTAAATTCGGCCAGCTCGTCCTCGATCGTCGGGCTCCACGCTGCTCTCGCTCCCCACGCACCACCGCCGTCAGAATGAGGCGGCTCACCAAAGTCCCAAGCATAGTTTCGCCACGCGTAATTGATCCCAACGTGCATAGGTCGCCTCCGAAACAAGAATACCTGCTGACACCGTCGCTCTGCGAGTGGTGTGTCTTTTCGGAAGCAAAGCGCCCAAAAAAGAGTTGACGCCGCCCGCGCCACAGAGCTATTAGTCGTGGGCCTCGGTCGTTTGGCCTTGGTGCTTAGGCGCGTAGCTCAGTGGTAGAGCACTACCTTGACACGGTAGGGGTCCACGGTTCAAGCCCGTGCGCGCCTACTCGAAAATCCCTCCAGCCTCGGAAATTTAAGTTCTCGATGTCCAAGGCTTGGTGGTAAGTTCGTAGTAAGGAGACCTTTTCAGATGCCCAAAATGAAGTCGCACTCTGCCGCCAAGAAGCGCTTTTCGCGTACGGCGAAGGGGCATTTCAAGCACAAGCAGGCTCACAAGAGCCACCTTCTCACCCACGAGTCCAGCAAGCGGAAGCGCAAGCTGCGGGGCACCAAAGTGGTGCACGAATCGAACGAGAAGGCGATCCGTCTGCTGCTTCCGTACGCCTAGCCTTTCCGTTCTTTTCTATGAAAAAGCCGCCCGAACAGGCGGCTCTTTTCATTTCTACACCTTCAACAACTGCACCGTAGCGCACTCAGCGTCATCCACGTGACCGCAGCCTGTTCACCCTACTTCAGGAACTCTGCTTCGATGGCCGCATAGTCGACATCCACGTCGAGCCGTGCGAGCACTGAATAGAAGCCAAACTGAAGTCGATTCATGAACAAAATCTCCGTCGGCATCGGAAACGCATGAGCCGCGTCCATCTTCAGCGCTGCAGTCGACATCTCCTTGAAGTCCTCGACCAGGCTACGTGCGTAATCGCGAGTCATCCGAAACGGTGAGACAAACAGCGGCTCAAAGCAGCGTCGCAGATAGCGCAGCACCAGCACCTCGAGTGGTCCTGGTCGGGTCGACAACAGCTTTTTGCCCGCCTCGCGGAAGGCCTGTTCATCCCGAGCAATGGCCGAGCGATGCACCTCGAACGCCAGCGGCTGCTGGTCCGCTGGAATCGGTTGGACACAGCCATAGTCGAGGAACGTCACGACTCCACCCTCGGAAAACAGATAGTTTCCAGGATGGGGGTCGGCGTTAAACATGCCACCGACGATGTTTCCTTTGAAGACGAAACGCCACATGGTTTCGGCCCAGGCGCGACGATCGGATTCGCTGGCGGTGATGGCCTGCTCGAACGATGCACCGCGCACAAACTCGCTCGTCAGAACGCGACCGCTGCAATAGTCGTCGAGCACTTGTGGAACCCGGATCGTCGGATCATTGGCATGGACCTTGGCAAACGCACGCTGGCGATCAGCCTCGAGTCGATAGTCGAGTTCCTCGCGAAAGCGGGTGCGAATCATCTCGAGCATGCCGTGGCTGTTGAAACGACGGGTGCCACCGAGCGCCATCATTTGTTCAAGGATGGACGCGTTGGCCAGATCGCTCTCGAGCGCTGCGACGATGCCGGGATGCTGAACCTTGACCGCGACCTCTCGCGGCTCCGTATCCGTGCTGGCAGCGACGATGGCACGATGCACCTGACCAATCGAAGCACTGGCCACTGGCAGTTGTTCAAACGCAAGAAACAGTTCGTCGATGGAGGTGCCAAGCTCCGACTCGATAAGTCCCTTGATTTCCGGATAGGGGGAGCGCGGCGCGGCTGACCGAAGCGTGCCCATCGCTGCTTCATAGGCTGTGCGATGCTGTTCTGGGATTACCCCGTCGACATAGCTCGCCATCTGACCAACTTTGGCAGCGAGCCCACGCAGCGTGCCTAGAACCTCCGCAGCACGCTGAGCACTCGGCTGAGCATCGCGATTGCCGAGCAAGTCCAGGCCCGCACGAGCCCCAACGGAAACCAGGCGACCGAGTCGGCCGAAACGACCCGTAGGAAGCGAGCGCTCGTCTTTCACCATCGAAGTATAGCCAGCCGGGACTCAGCTTGGTGAGGCAGCCTTCTGCGTGGTCTTAAGGAAGTATCCGCTCAGATCCTCGATCAGATCGATCAGTGGCTTGGGTTCGGCAGCTAGTTCGCGAGTGCGCGTCTGCGAACGGAGGATGAGCGATACCAAGCGCTGTCTGGTCTGACTCTCTCCGGTAAGAAGTGCTGCGTTCGGCCGACCGAGCGTCTCGTCACGACGCACCGGCTTCCCTGCCACTTCGACAGAGCCTACGGCGTCGCAGAGATCATCAGCAAGCTGATAGGCCAATCCAAGGCAATGGCCGACTTCGCCCCATGCCTCTGCGTCGGTAGCCCCCGCCGCAACCGCACCCGCTGACGCTGCCAGCCGAAACAGTGCGGCCGTCTTCATGGCGTGATAGCGATCGATGATGCTGCCGTCGAGCCCCTTCTGTTCCAGGCTCTGTCCGCCGATAATTCCATGCCGCGAACCCGTCGCCTGTCCGAGCAAACCGACAATACGCAGCGCCCGACGGGCCAGCCGAGAAGGGGTATCTGCGAGTACTTCAAAGGCCCGTGCCAGCAGAGCATCTCCGACGAGCACCGCCATCGGTTCACCAAACAGCTTGTGAACGGTCGGCTTGCCACGCCTACAGTCCGCATCATCGAAACAGGGCAGATCATCGTGCACCAGCGATGCAGAGTGAATGAACTCGATCGCACACCCAGCACGCATCGCCAGATCCATCTCGGCGTCATCAGCGGCACAAGAGGAGGCCACAGTCAGCAGCAGCCTCGGACGAATGCGCTTGCCTCCCGAGAACACTGCGTGGTGCATTGCACGATGCAGGGTTTCGGGAGTCTCATCCTGACGCGGTAGCAAATCTAGCAAAGCCGCCTCGACGGGATCGGACTGGGTTGCGGGACGGGCAGCACCGAACATTCCTACGCTCCTATCAAAACAGGTAGCCTACAAGCTTCAATTGGCCTTGCGACGTTAGCAAGTGCGTCCCCTCAGAATGGGTCACACCGAGGACAAAGGCGACTTAAAAATCGCACGCTTGTCATCGAGGTAGATGCTGCCATTGCCGAAACCGCTTCGGGCTCGGCCCAGATATTTACGAACACCTACCGGAATTGACTTTTCATGATCGCATCGTGAAGTGCAGGGCGAAGTACGCGCAGCGCCGCCTTGCTGGATTCGGCAGCAACGGTCAAGTCGACATTGACTCGGTTCGAAAGCAGCACCGCGATCAAGCCACGGTGCGGATCCATCCACAGCGAGCAGCCGGTAAAGCCGAGATGACCGACGCCAAGCCGAGACCACAGTGATCCTGCGGATGAGCTACATGGACCCCCCGGCAGCATGGGATCAGGATGGTCAAAACCAAGTCCCCAGGTGCCATGAAGGCCGGCGATGCCCGGGCTCTGGAAGAAACGTCTCACCGTATTTGATCGCAGACCCAGGGCCCGCGCAGGGGCCGACGGCGCATCCAGGTAACAATCGAGCAGCGCTCGGGCAAGCCGATACACGGATTCGCTCCGCGCAAACAGCCCTGCATGTCCAGCGACGCCAAGCATAGCCCGAGCGGTGTCATCGTGAACCACACCTTGCAATTGCTCACGAAGAGTTGACTCTCGACGGGTCGGCGCACAGTTCGTCTCATCGGGCAAGCCACGCCGATCGAGCGGCCGAAACGAAAGAGCCAGGTCCAGCGGCCCTAGCCAGCGCGCCAGCAAATCATCCAGGCGATCTTGAGCCCGTTCCTCGACGAGACATCCCAAGACAATGAAGCCCAAATCGGAATACACCGATCGAACCCCGGCAGGATCCCGAGGCGTTGCCAACACCGCGGATTGAACGGACTGCCGAGTATGCTCCGACGGGGATACCAGAAAGCCCTGCTGCTCTGCCCACAGGGGTGGAAAACACGCGGGAAACCCCGACGAGTGCGACAGCAAGTGTGCCAGCGTCACACCCGGCAGTACTTCCTCGTCGATATGAAGGAGCCCGGCATCACACAGCTTCATCACCAGAAGTGTCGTCGCGAGTGCCTTGGTCACCGACGCAATGTCAAACCAAGTCTCATCGGTCGCGGTGCCTACCGAAAATGTCTGTGGCGTGGATCCGACACCGAAGCTCAGCGAAGCCGAGGGATAGGCCACACCAACGCCGCCACGGAGGATCGATTCCACCTCTTCGAGAGGGTTGCTCATGGCTTTTTCGGAAGATCAGCCTGCGGCACAGCAACGGCGATTCCTGCCTGGACCGTTTTCAACCCGAGCAGCAGCAGGGTGTGTCCGTTCTGCTCGCTCACAGACGGACCCATCGGAACCCCGCCTGCGGTAGCAGCCAGCAACGCATCAGGCACCACCCGGAAGGGGTCGCTCGAATCACCTCGATACGAAGAAGCGGCGACCAGAACCGCTTTGCCCATGGCTTCCGCTCGGGCATAGAGGTCGTAGCGACTTCGGCCCGCAGGAGTCGTGACTCGACGGACAAATAACCCGCTCAAGCGATCAGCGGTCTGCTCTTGGCTGCGGGTAATGCTGACCAAAAAGTCGGCTGCCGTGAGAAGGGACGGACTCACTACAAAACGAACCGGTTGGCTGTCATTGCGCACAAAGGCCGCGACCGCAGCGGCATCCGCTTCGGCATAGCGAACGGACCAGTCATCAACCGTGAAATAGAGTCGCACTCGACCGTTTTCGACCGTTGGGCTCACCCGACCGAGTTTGCCGGTCGATAGGGTCTTTGCTGCAGCCAGCGGTTGACTCAGTCGCTCGAGCGAACCGTTGGCCACACGCCGGAACACGCCGATCGCACCGTCAATCGACGTATACAGAAGCAGCGGCTCCAGGTTCGGCAGATCGGTGAGCCACACCGGGTTGGCGATGCCCTGCCCTTCCCACGGCAACATCGGTGACAGGATCTCTTGTGGTTCGCTTTCCTCGCCGAGATTGGTCACTTCCGTGGAAAACAGTTGCGAGCGCTCGGGCTGGTTGCGCGGCGACATCTGGCCATAGATGTGCAGGGAAGCACCCATTTTACGGGGCTCCACCGTCGGCATATCGAGATCGAAACCGGCGCGCAGCAGCACAAATGGCGATTCTTGGTCGCGCAGCACAAAGCCGCGAAGTGGGGTTCTGGGCCAGTCATCGACAGGTGGCACCCCGTCGCCCAGGGTTCCGCAACCACTCATCCCGGTCATCAATCCAAACAGCAGTGGCACGGTCCGAACAGCTTTTTCGACGCGCAGCCTCATCGTGAGGCGTTATTTAGCAGAGGCGGGACGGCAGGCGGCAAAAAACGCATCGCTTGAGGCAGCGCCACGCGCCCACTGCTCATCTCCTCCTGGGATGACCTCCGTCCCCATCGCTGCTGGCCCAATCGCCTGGAAGTATGCGGCATGGTACGCGACGGAAAAGCATGTTCTGCCAGCACCGCGCTTGGCCTCGTACGAATGAGGCGCAATGTTCAACAGTTGGCGATCGGACTTCGGGCAGACCCAATCAGCCAGTGCGCGCAGATCGCCGAGCCGAACCTGCAATGGCAGATCTCGAGTCGACTTGATAGACCATGGCATCGCCGATGGCAACTCACGCAAGAGCCCCAGCCACGGTGCCCCCAGCGCGTACACTCGACGAGGCGGAGTCACCGCCGCCAGCCCCGCCACGCGTGAGTCGGCGAACACCCGGTCGAACAGAAAATCAATGCAGGCCGAGCCGTTTTGTCGCTCTCGGTGATCCGGGCTGTAGCACACCGCAAAGCCGGGATGCGTCGACAGAGAGTCGGCGAAGCGCTCAAAGGTAACATCCTGACCACGCCCATCAGAGACTGCGACCACTCGCGCCGGATCCTGCTCGGACGGACCATCAGCGGTCGCAAACTGCACGGTCGCCCCCCCAACTTCCATGATCGCAAACCGCTCACTGGGCTGCTCTGATTCACGGACCCCCTGCCAAGCAAGCTGGCCCTCTTCACTGCCCGTGATCGGTCGCGCCACCACGCTCGCGATGGCCGCCTCTTGGAGGAAAAACTGCTGAACCGACTGCCACAACCCCGTCCACTCCGGACGTGTCAGCGACTGCCCACTCACGGGATCTCGAAATCCACCGGTTCCCAGCGCCGCCGCCGCCTGCACTTGAGCACGCCATTGTGGATGACCACCTTTTGCTGGGTCCGCCAGCGAGTCCCATGCCGTCCTAAGTCGTGACTGCACCAGCTCCGCAATCGCGGCAGGACTCTTGCCCAGCGTCAGGGTCGCAAGTCCTCCTTTCGATTTTGCACAGACTGGCGCGATGTTTCCTACTGCACAACGTCGACCCGCTGCTCCGATTCGAACTGGAAACATACACAACGACGTTCCAGATGAACCCACATCTACGACCAAGTGCACTTGTGACTGCTGCTTGGTAGGCCCACTACCCGTCGTTTGGCCAACTCCCTGAGCGGTGACACAGGACATTGCGCCAACCGACACCGCAAAAAGGAACAGGGAACGAGCAAACCGACCGAAGCTCGCGCTCCGCAACTTCATGGACGAACACATTATCGTAAATTGTTGCGAACGCGGCACTGGGTACAAAACCATGCCCAGACTCAGGCGCTTCCGACGGAACTCAGTGACCCGAACCGCAGATCCGCTCTGACCCCGGAGCATTTGATAACATGACAATTTATGATGAGCAGTAGCGATCTAGTTCTGGGGCGACTCTATCGTTGGGAAAAAGAGCTAACCGATCGGGTTTTTCTCACCCAACCGCTGACGGGAGGCTCCGTCCAGACCTACACATTCGGGCAAGCCATGGACGAGGCACGGCGCATGGCAAGCTACTTGCGGTCGCTGGGCTTTCCTGCCGGATCGTCGATCGCAATCCTGTCGAAAAACTGTGCTCAGTTGGTACTGTCCGACATCGCGATCTGGCTCGCAGGGTATGTCTCCGTAGTGATCTATCCGACGCTGGGTGCCGATACAGTTGCCTACATACTCCAGCACTGTGATGCCAAGGCGCTGTTTATCGGCAAGCTCGACAGTTGGGAATCTCAAGCAGAGGCTGTTCCCAAAGGGGTCGCTTGCATCTCCTACCAGCCACATGTGCAAACAGGCGTTCCCTCCTGGGGAGAAATCATCAAAGCGCAACCACCCCTAACCGGTGAAATTGTGCGAGCCCCCGATGAAGTGGCGATGATCATCTACACCTCTGGGAGTACGGGAAAGCCCAAAGGAGTCGTCCACAACTTCAAGGCGATGGCTGTCTCCTGCGCTGGATTCCAGCAGGTTCTCAAGCTCACTCCGGAAGATCGCTTTCTGTCCTATCTGCCGCTGGCTCACGTCTTTGAGCGCGCCGCAGTGGAATCGGCCTCCATGTGGTCCGGATGTCAGCTCTTTTTCGCGGATTCTCTGGAGACATTTTCTGCCGATATCAAGCGTGCTCGACCAACGCTGTTTCAGTCGGTACCGAGGCTTTGGTTGAAGTTCCAGCAGGGAGTGTTTGAAAAGATGCCTGCTGACAAGCTACGCACCATGCTCAAGATTCCGATTCTCGGTGGAATCATCCGGCGCAAGGTGCTATCTGGCCTCGGTCTGGAACACACCCGGATGGCGGTCAGCGGTTCGGCCCCCATTCCTGCGGAGCTGATCGAGTGGTACAACGACCTCGGACTGGAGATGCTGGAAGGTTACGCGATGAGCGAGAATTTCGCGTACTCACACCTCGCGCTGCCGGGTCGAACTCGCGCAGGATATGTCGGTGAGCCGCTTCCGGGAGTCGAAGCCAAGATATCTCCGCAAGGGGAAGTTCTGGTCAAGAGTCCAGGGTCGATGGTGGGCTATCACAAAGACCCAGCGCTCACCGCCGCTTGCTTCACGGAAGACGGATTCCTAAAGACCGGCGATCGCGGTGAGATCGATGAAATGAACCGCTTGAAGCTGACGGGCCGGGTCAAGGAACTCTTCAAGACCAGCAAAGGCAAGTACGTCGCTCCGGCTCCGATCGAGAACATGCTAAACGCGGACAATCATGTGGAGCAGTCTTGCGTCACCGGCCCCGGACAAGCGCAACCTTTTGCGTTGATCATGTTGGCTGAAATTCTGGCCCCTCGCATCAAGGACGCGAACATCCAGAAGATTGTCGACAGCTCACTGCGAACGCTCATCGAGAAGATCAACAAAAACCTTGAAGAGCACGAGAAGCTGGAGTTTCTAGTGGTGGTACAGGAGTCGTGGAAGATCAAAAATGGACTCCTTACCCCGACGCTGAAGATCAAAAGGGACGTCATTGAATCCCGCTACTCGGCTCACATCGAGTCCTGGTATTCTCAAAAAACCCCCGTGATCTGGCTGTAACACAAACCGCCCTCTGTGCACTGACTCCTATCCAGGAGTCATCCACAGCGCGCTGCGAGCCGGAATGGCCGGAAGCGGATATGCGCCGCGATTTTCCTTCGTCACAGCAGGAAGCTGTACCTTACCAAGCAGCTCGCGTTGGGCACCGACCGGATAATCACTCGGTAGCGAGATCCGGACCCCGGAAAGCGGCGTCGTTCCCATGTTGTAGATCAGGGCCACACCAGTTTGGGAATCTCCGCGAAACACTGCCAGCAAACGATCATCCGGAGTAGTGGGCCATAGGATCTGTAGCGTACTGGAACGGAGGGATGGTTCTGCCTTGCGTAGCTGACCCAACCGTCGGTAGTGTGAAAGCAGAGAGTCCGCAGTATCGCTCTGCTTTTGCACGACGTCCCATGGCATCGGCGGTCGCTGGCCGCGATCTCCTGAGGCCGCACTTTGGGCCAGTCCGACCTCTTCCCCATAATACAGAAATGGTGTGCCAGGCATTCCGAATAGGAGTGTAGCCGCCGCTCGCAGGAGGGCACTGTCACCACCCAGTTCCGTTGCCAAGCGGCGCTGGTCATGATTGGTTAGGAACGGGGCAAAGAAGCGAATGGGCGCACTCCCATGCGTCATCGTCTCTAGCAGATCACGCATGGGACGAGCCGTGCCGCGCTTGAGGGAATCCATCATGGCCCCAGCCAGCGGAAAGTGGAATGCTCCGTGGAGTTCCTTGCCACCTCCGTGATAGCGGGCGATTGAATCGAAGTCGCTCCAGACTTCTCCAAGGAGTGCCATGTGCGGAGCGGTGCTCGTCAGCTTCTGGCGCATTCGTTGCCAAAACTCGTGGGTCTCTACGGTATCGGAATAGCTCGGCTGCATCATCGCGGTTGTTGGATCGGGCGACTCAATCAGATAGCGAGCGGCGTCCAGTCGAAAACCGTCCACTCCGCGTGCCAACCAGCGCTGCGCCACTTCCTCCATCGCTTGAACAGTCGCCGCATCACGCAGATTTAGATCCGGCATATACGAAGAAAACAGACCGTAGTAGTACCGGCCCGGTTGTCCATCGAGCGGACGGAATACTTTGTTCGAAAGCCACTGCCAACCGGGATCACTTCCGCGAAACAGATATCGCTGAGCATCGGCGCTTCCCACCGCCGCATCCTTGGCACTGAGAAACCACGGATGGGTCTTGGCGGTATGATTCACAACCCAATCGAGCAGTACCCGGATCTGGCGCTGATGCGCCTCGGCGAGCAAGCGTTCCAAGTCGTCCATCGTTCCGAAATCGGGATGGACCGCGTCATAGTCGGTCACATCGTAGCCGTGATAACTGGGAGACGGATGAATCGGCGTCAGCCACAGCAGATTGACCCCCAGTGACTGCAGATACGGCAGTCGCTCGCGAATCCCTGACAAATCACCGTTCCCATCCCCGTTGCTGTCCGCAAAACTGCGTACAAAGATCTCGTAGCCGATCGCATCAGGAAGCCACTGCTCGGCCACCGGACCAGGCATCGGCATCGAAAGGTCGGAGTTTGACGATGGATCTGGTCCCGTCAGCGACGGACCGACACAGCCAATCGACGTCAAGAGAGCCGAAACGAGAAGCGCACGCATGGCGCGCAGCTTAGCAGCGGTGATAAAACCCAGCACATGTCCTTTGTGACTTCGCTGGCACACATTTCACTGGCACAGACTCCGACCCCCTTGGAAGCGCAACCGAAGCTGCTTTCGGCGCTGCTTGGCCCTCGCAGCGACGTGCGATCTGGCGCTGACTGGCCGTCTCTATTTATCAAACGTGATGATCTGACCGGCGTGTCGGTGACCGGCAACAAAGTTCGCAAGCTGGAGTTACTCGTTGCAGAAGCGAAGCAACGGGGTGCCGATACGCTAATCACCTGTGGCGGCGTACAAAGCAATCACTGTCGGGCCACTGCGGCCGTTGCTGCGCAGCAGGGGATGCGGTCGCTCCTATTCCTACGCCACGAGGGAGTGCCGCCCCCTCCGTCAGGAAACCTGCTGCTCGATCGCTTACTTGGTGCCGAGGTCCGCTTCATCAGCCGTGCGGCGTATCAGGATCGAACGCGAATATTGACGGAGGCGGCGTACGAGCTGGCCCAGCAGGGACGGCATGGCTACGTGATTCCCGAAGGTGGTTCCAATGGACTGGGCTGTCTGGGCTACCTTCGCTGCATCGAGGAACTGCGCGAGCAGGTGCCAAATCCCGAGCAACCTCTGACGATTGTCTCTGCGGTGGGCTCGGGTGGAACGCTGGCCGGACTCATCTTGGGAGCGCTTTTGTACGACCTACCCTGGCGGGTCGTTGGAATCAACGTCTGTGATAGTCGCGACTACTTTGTCGAGCGCATCGCAGCGATTCTCCGTGAGGCGGCGCTGATCCTCAAGCATCCGGTCATCGATCGGGCAATGGGAACAGCGGAATCACTGATCGACATCCGAGACGGCTATGTTGGCCGAGGCTATGCCCTGTCGCAGCCCAGTGAGCTTCAACTGCTCGCCGAGATAGCTCAACGGAGTGGAATCCTGCTCGACCCGGTTTATACCGGAAAGGCATTCTGTGGATTCCTTGGAGAGCTGCGCAAAGCCTCGAACGGACTTGGCGAAAGGGTGGTCTTTTTGCATAGTGGCGGAATCTTCGGACTGCTCGCTGCCGCCGACGAGCTAGCACGGATCCTTCCCGATGCCTGAAACCTCGCAGCCTGACGCTCGAACGTGGCAGCGCATCGCACTCCCCAGCCTACGGTTTGCGCTGCGTGGCCTGGTGGCTGGACTTGTGCTTGCCCTCCTCGATCTCATCTTCAGTCGCCAGGCTGTCATGGAGCAGTTTCCTTTGCGACTGCTACAGCTTCGGCTCGCAGGTCACATCACCGCAGTATCGATGATCGCGCTGCTGCCACTCGGAGTGGGTGGTGGCTGGTTCATGGTGCTAACCGATTGGCTGATTTCTCGACGGAAATGGCTGCTCGCTGGTGCTCTGTGGGCGATGGTGACGGCCCCGCTCCTTGGCTGGGTTGCCTACTCACTGTTTCTCGGCGGAAAAATGCAAAAAGTGCCGCTGCGTCCTCTGTGGTCGAGTCTGATCTTCGGACTGGGTCTTTTTGCCCTCATCCAACTGGCCCCGCGCTGTCGCGTGTTATGGGTGCGACTAGAGGAGTCTGGCCTTGGCAAGCGGCTCCTTGTCGGAGTGGCGTTGGCTGGATTGCTACTACTGCTGCATGTGGCCGATCGCACGGTGCTGCCTCGGTTGTATCCATGGTTTCACGGTAGCTTGCTGATCACCCAGCTTCTGACGGCAGGCCTCATTGTCTCACTTCCGCTACCAAACCCTCCACGGAAAACCCATTGGTACGTAGTGATCACAATTCTGATCGGGCTCGCGATGTGGCAGGGAATGCGCTCGCTCGACAAGCTGCGACGAGCCATGGCAATGCGAAGCGTGGTTCGGGAATCCACGCTGCTGAGCGGACGAGTGCTGGAGCTTCTGCCCAAACGAGCCCGTGTCACGCCACGCACCACCGCCATTGCCGACAACGTAGAGCGCTCGCCTTCCTACAGCGGCCCCCGGCTTGCGGATCGCGATGTCTTCCTGATCACGATCGACGCGTTCCGGCACGATCGGTTGACCCCCGAAGTGGCACCGAAGATGCACAGCCTGGCGCAGCACGGGGTTCGCTTTTCCCGGGCGTATACTCAGGTGCCGCATACCTCATTTGCGGTGGCGACCCTGCTGACGGGGAAACCGGTCTACGCGCTGATGCAGCTTGGTCACGATGCCGGGAGTCACAAGACGCTGCCGCTCATCTTGCGCAACTATCGCTATAAGACCGCCGCCTTCTACCCGCCGTCGGTGTTTTTCGTAGAGCATGAGCGGCTGCAGGCGCTAGAGGACTCTGCGTATGGCTTCGAGTACGTCAAAGTCGAGTACTTGGTGGGCGAGCGACGAACCCAACAGGTGATCGACTTTTTGGAAACCGAGCGCCCAGAGCGGGTGTTCGCCTGGATCCACTATCTGGAGCCCCATGAACCCTACGACGTGCATCCGGGTGGACCCGATAAGAGTCGACCCGATCGCGAGCGCTACGATGGCGAGATTCACTACGTCGATCAGCAGATTGCGCGACTCACCGAGTATCTGGCCAAGACCAGACCGGGGGCCCTGCTCATGTTCGCCGCTGATCATGGCGAGGAGTTCGGTGAACATGGGGGGCGTTATCACGGAAGCAGTCTCTATGACGAGCAATCGCGGGTGCCGCTGTTCATGGTGGATAGTGCCGTTCAGCACTCCTTGCTTGGACCTGCTACGTATCCGCAGCCGGTCGGCTTGATTGATGTAGCCCCGACGCTGCTGGGCCTGCTCGACATTGAACCAAACCTGGAGATGCGCGGACAGAATCTGGCACCGTGGCTGCTTACCAAACAAAATGCGCTGCCTCAGCGTGCGATTTGGAGCGAAATCGGCAAACGGAAAATGGTGGTCTACGGAGACCACAAGCTGATCTGCGATCTCGGCGATGATAGCTGTCAGGTATTCGATTTGGTCCGTGATCCGGGCGAACGGAGGAACCTTGTTGATAGCGATCCTCGACGAGCGATCGAGCTACGGGGGCGACTCCTGACCTTGCTTCAGGAGGCTCGACAATACGAGCAAGCGGCGACCACGCAGAGTCCGACCGCCAGCGCTTCCATGAGACAGGCCGAGGATGCACTGGCAAGAGGACGGCTGGGCGATCGAACCGCCCTCCCCTTGCTGATGCAGTTGATTGCGGACCCACGTGTTGCGGAATCCACTCAACGTGAAGCGATCCCGCTCGCGGCTCTGATGGCGACGCAAGCGGTACCACTGCGAGCGACTGATCCGGATCCTGTTTTGGCACCGGAATCAGATGCACTATCTCGCGCCAAAGAGGCGCTGTCCACGCGATTCCTACTCAGCGGAGAGCCAGAAAAGCGACGCTGGGCCGCCGTGCTGCTGACTCGTTTGGGCGGACAAACAGCGGCATCAGCGGAACTGCTGAAGTCCCTTCTGACCGACCCCAAGGCACCTGCTACGCAGCGTCTGGCCGCAGCCTTGTCACAGTGGAGTCAACCGACTTGCCGCATGAAGCAGCAGCAACACTGTGTACAAGACTCCCTACAAGTGCTCGAAGCAGCGATCGCAATGGATGAACCGGATCAGGTACGCCCCCTGCTCCGTCTACTCGGAGAAAGTCACGATGCTCGGGTCATGGCACCACTTGTTCGACAACTGGAGACTGTACGCAGTCGAGTGGATGTCGTGGCGGCCCTGGGGCAGCTCGGGGATGAGCGGGCCATTCCGGCGCTCGGCAAGACGCTGCTGGACGACCCCTATGTGCATGTTCGCGTTCAGGCCGCACAGTCTCTGCGACGCATCGGTGGGCCATCCGCAAGCGCATTCTTGAATCGGGCTCGCTCGAAAGAACGTGAGCCCGCCGTTTTGGCAGTCCTTCGTAACCAAGGTCCGCTCTAATCAGTGCGACCTGACAGGAGCAGCTTCATGAACTATGTCCGCATGCCCATCGAGATCGAATCGCCTGAGCAGATGGGTTACGAAAACGTAAAGTACAATCTCACCGAGAGTTCCTTTGCAGATGCACAGCTTGGTAACTTGGATCTCGATCTGCGAAATCTGATCCTCTGTTACGGTGATCATCAAGGGAATCGTCGTCTGCGCGAACTCATCGCAGCAGATAGTGGAGTGACTCCGGATGAGGTACTCATTACCGCTGGAGCGGCATCGGCGCTGTTTGTCATCGCAACCTCTTTGTTGCGCGCAGGAGATCGGTTGCTGGTGGAAAGACCCAACTACGCCACCAACATCGAAACACCGCGTGCCATCGGAGCAGAGATCGACTTCCTCGCGTTGCGATTCGAAGAAGGCTTTCGCCCGAACCTGGATCGCTTGGCCCATCAGATTCATCCCCAGACCAAGCTGGTGAGCCTGACTGTTCCGCACAATCCCACCGGCAGCATGTTAAGCGAAGCCGAGCTGCGCCAGATCATTGATCTCTGTGCCCGCAAAGGAGTCACACTGCTGGTGGATGAGACCTATCGCGAGATGGCGTTTTCCGGTCCACTTCCCGTCGCTGCATCACTTGTAAAACCGACTCAGCAAGATAGCCCGGTACTCTCTGTGAGCAGTCTCTCAAAAACCTGGGGACTCCCAGGAATCCGCATCGGCTGGCTGATCTGTCGCGATCGCCGACTGATGGAAACACTGCTTGCGGCCAAGGAGCAGATCTTTATCTGTAACTCTGTGGTTGACGAGGAAATTGCGCTCCGGTTCTTAGAACGGAAGGCGCAGTTTTCACCCGCCATCTTTGCTGCGATGAAGCGTAACTTCGAAGTTGTCGATACCTGGATGTCGGAGCAAAGCGCGCTGGAATGGGTTCGCCCCGAGGGTGGAGTCGTCTGCTTCCCACGCTTTCGCGATTCCTACCCAATCGACATCGAGCGCTTCTACCGCGTCCTCAACACCCAACACAAGACGTTTGTCGGACCCGGTCACTGGTTCGAAATGGATCGCAAATACATGAGGATCGGCTACGGCTGGCCAAAGTATGAAGAGCTGGTGGCCGGACTCGCGGCCATTACACAGGCCGCACAGGAAGCACGAATCTAGTTGTGCCTCAGCGCACAACTATCGTCGCAGCGAGCCCAGTTATTCACCGAGTGACTTGTTCATTCCTTTGAGAAACTGCTCGCCGACTTTGAAGATTGCGTTCACGCCGCCACCAGCCATACATCCCGCCGCTTCTCCACAACTCTGCGCATCCATGACGCAACGAATCGGTTTGCGAATCGACTCATCACCAGACATCTTTCGCAGCTCTGCGAAGTAGTCGGTGCATTCGTTCCGTGACTTTTCGCCACAAAGGCCATCCACTCGCGAACAGGCCCGATTTTCGGGATGAATCACCAGCGGCATCTTGTCCGGAGCCACGTAGTATCCCGCGTAAGCCCCACCGGCAATCAGAAGCAGAGCGAGCACCAGAAACTTTTTCATCGAACCCTCCACGCCACAGCGGGAATTACAGACGATCTATTTTGCACGAGCAAGATCCCTCCGGCAAAATATCGGTACGGCATCGCCCTCTGTTGGTGGGTGAAAGTACGTCCATCGGCAGGAAGGTAGGAAGACTCCCATCGGACATCCACCGTCGACCGAAATGGACTACGTTCAGATCGTCAAGGATACGGGCGTTCTGTCGAATAACTTCATGCTCAAAGTCGTCAGGCATCGATACACGGCCCCATTTTCAGTTAGGATATTTCCATGAAACGGACCCTTCTTGCCTCGCTGTTCCTGTTCTTGTCAATGTCTGCCCCCGCGCAAGCGCAGCACATCCGGATCGTCGTTGCTCCACCCGCGCCCCAGGTCGAGGTACGTCCGGCCGTTCCATCTCCGCGACATGTTTGGATACCTGGACATTGGAGATGGAACGCGGGTCGCCACATGTGGAATGCCGGACACTGGATCATGCCACCAGCCCCCCATCGTCACTGGGTCGAGCCACGCTGGGTCAATGAAGGAGGTCAGTGGGTCTACTACGAGGGGCGTTGGGCTGATCAAGGGCAACCGACGGTAATCGTGCAACCACCGCCTCCGCGAATGGTCCCGCCAACACAGCCGGTCGTGGTCCGTCCCGCACCAGTGGTCGTCGTGCAACCTGCACCGCAGCCAGTTCCTGTGTTGGTACCCGTTGGTCCTGGTCGCGGCCACGGCCACGGATGGAAGCATGGTCACGGCGGCAAGCATGGTCACGGCCATGGCCGCTTCTAATCGCCCAGATCTCCTTGGTATTTTGTAAGAAAGCAGGCAGCTAGCGCGGTGTTAAGGTTCACCGCATGCGGACCTCGCTCTGGTTGATTCTCTGGTTCACAAGCTGCACAGCCTTTGATCCAGCCAACTCTGATCAGGAAAGTCTGGTCAGCGATGGCATGGTCGTATCACGCATGCCAGATGCAACAAGTGCAGATGGTCCGATCGCCAGTTCCGATCTGGCCCCGCGTGCTCGTTGTCCAGAATTCATGGTGCAGATCCCTGGTGCCACAGCCAGCTTTTGCATCGATCAATATGAGTCATCTACTATGCGTATTATTCCAACTGGTGGAGAGGAACCATGGCCTTTCGACCGCCCAGTAGATGGACAGACCGTGCGTGCCGTGGTGCGACCTGGACAGAAGCCGCAGGCGTATATCAGTGGGGCCCAAGCCAGCGACGCATGCAAACGTTCTGGGAAACGACTCTGTAGCGAAGCAGAGTGGCTCGCCGCATGTCAGGGAAGCGCACATCACACCTATCCCTACGGAAATACCTACGTAAAGGGAGCCTGTAATGAAGGCCGCGCCACCAACCCGGTGAACGACTGCTTTGGCAGCGGCAGCGGCGTCTTCACCTACGCCAACATGAATAGTCCGTGCTGCGTCAACAAGCCGAACACGCTGGCTCAAGGCGGAAGCTTCGCTACGTGCCGAAGTGAATACGGAGTCTTCGATCTTCACGGAAATTTGCATGAGTGGATCGACGCGACCACGGCTTCAGGAAATGGGATCTTTAAGGGTGGTTTCTTCGTGGATGCAAACATAAATGGTAACGGTTGCTTATATCGCACCACTGCTCATGCAAAGACGTATCACGATTATTCGACAGGATTTCGCTGCTGTGCCGGACTGCTCCCTTAAATTACTATCTTCCCGGTACCACACAGAAATCAATCCGCGCTTGCCGCGCACGTGACATGCCGACATAATCCCTCTCTCGGCAGTCGACTACCCGATCGGCTCTCACGCTGCGCCTGCGATGAGTCCGACCGTGGGTACTCTCATTGCGCAAAAGGGGGATTCGATGAGTTGGTGGAGAATTACGTCCTATTTCTCAGAAAAACCGAAAGATATTCATTCCTTGCGTCATCACCAGGACCACAAACTGGCTGAATACTATAGCGAAGGAAATTTCTGGTGTACGAACTCAAGCAAAGCCGATGGCAAGCCAACCCTACTCATTAGCAGCAAGCCCAGCGAAGTAGTGCGCCCGGAATATGTCGAGTTGGCCAAGCCCGCCGTGGCCACCGAGGTTCTGAAAGGAACCTTCAAGGCCACCAAAAAGGGCAAAGACGCAATCTACGAGTTCAGCGTTCAGAACGCCGACAGCGACCCAGGCAAGAAGTACCTGGCTACGTTGCTCAAGGATCCCAACTTTTCGGTGATGTTCTGGAACCTGCTTGCCATGGCTTCACCGACGGTGATTAAGCTCGGTGGACAGGTTCTCCAGAAGCGCAAGATGAACGAAGCGGAGTGGGAACTCTGCAAGTGGAATCTGGCCAAAGTTCTCACCATCAAGAAGGGCGAAGGAGTCCTCGAATCGGAGCCGATTCCTGGTCAGTGGACGCCAACTCCGGATGGCAAAGGAAAGCAGTGGGTGATGCCGGGCGGAGTGACGCTGGCCGAAAAAATTCCGATCGTGGTGAAGGCGTTCGGCTCTGTGGTGGACGTTGCCAAGGATACGCCCCTGGTCGCACAGATGGCGCGGGATCCCGTCACTGCCGTGATGAAAGAGCACGGCGAAAAGCTGAAGCAAAAGCTGCTACTGATCGATGAGGAGGCAAAGAAGGAAGCGGCCAAAGACGGCAAGAAACCGAAGGCAGCCAAAGCCATTGAGGAAGCGCTCGAACAGTTTGAGGAGTCGTTCACCAAGGCCTGCATTCAAGCAACCGATGATGCGTGGTGTCAGTACGTCATCACCAACATCGAATACAAACAGTATGTCTTTGAATGTCGAGTTAGCGTGGCCAAAAGCGCGGTCACAGTAACGCTCGGAATCGTCGCTGCAGCAGCCGGAGGAATCACCGGCGTGGCGAGTGTACTGGGCCTGGTTGGTACAATCAAAGGAGCGCTCGATCTCGCAAATGATCTGTACGTCATGTTCCGAGATCTCGATGCGCTCGCAGAGGAGTTGGAAAAGTCTCTCACGGTGACTCTGCTCAACTTTTCGACCAAGAAAACTCTGTCGGGATTCACTGACGTCGGGAAGTCACTTCTGGGACGACTCCCCGGCGGCACAACGGTTCAGAACATCGCTGGCAAATTCGGAAAATCGATCAAAGACGTGGGAGCGCTGGAGAAGGATCTCAAACACTACTCCGGTCGGGTCAAGGGTCTGCTCGTCAAGGCTGCGGAGTTGTCGAAGAAGATCGATGAAGTGCTCAAGGAAGCGGTCAAAGCACGCGCTGCGCTGGACACTCCCGAGATCAAAGAGATGGAGCGTCAGAATCCGGAGCTGAAGAAGGCGTTCGATGAACTGCGCAAAGGAACTCTCACCGCCGAAAAACAGGTCACCGAACTTCTCGACAAGATTGCCGACAAGTTCACCAACTGGAAGATCGGCGATGAAAAGGCCAAGGCCTTCCAAGCGATGATTGACGGCATCAACGGCAAGGTACCGGAGTGGAACAAGTGGGCCAAAGCATTCCTTCCTCTGCTCGATCTGGCCTGGGGCATTGATCCAGAGAACGTCGCAGGTAGCGTGTTCGCCAGCGCATCGTCGGTCCTTGAGGTCACCACCAACGCGCTCGATATCACCAAAACAATTGGTGAGAAGGGCAAGCAGACCTCAGAGCTGGTCAAGTTCGGAACCGATATCGCGTCTGGCCTGTCCGGGATCATTTCCGCAGTGAAGCCGAAGTAGCCGGACTTTCTGTCCGTATTTATCCCACCGAGTGGTATTCCATCAGCGCAGGATGCTGCAAAGTAGCGCGATCGCCATGGTTGAGTAGCCGCATCCGGATCCGGGGTCGAGGATGACCACGTGCTCGCCCATGCCGGCGATCCGAGTACGCACACAGATCAATCCCTCTTCACTCACAGCCGAGCCACAACGAGCCGCCGCTGTGAGAACAGAATCTGCGGGACGAAGCCGTCCCTGACCCGCACGAGCTTGTGTCACAAAGTGCAGTTCGCCTGCATCAAGGGAGGACGGATCAGCCACCTGTGAGGGATCACTGGATGAGACCGCAACAACCTCCACCTGCTGGGCAGCGAAGGATTGGCGCAATCGATCGGCCAACTCGACGGTGGCGTCGAATCGATGCAGTTGCGGAAGCAGCGTCTCCGGTGGCAGCCAATCGGGTCCGGCATGTTGCAAAGAACGCACCAGCTTGGCCAGCGCGGCGTCGGTAGGATGCCCACCACGCAGCCGAGAACAGAGCGTCAGACCTTGCTCCGCGCTTTGGAGTCGCTCGGCTGGTTCCAAAGCCAGACAATCACGTAGCAGCAACCACACCTGCGCCGGTTGCCCACTCGCGGCAAATGCCACCAAACTTCCCAGCTCACGCTTCCCCGTCCCTTTGGGGAGTATCGGAAAGCGCCGTCCCGCTAGCAGTTCCCAGGCGCAGACGCCAGCAGCGTACAGATCACCAACTACCGTTGGGATTCGCGACATACCTTCGGGAGGCGCATATGACGGCTTGCCTCCGACCTCGTGCAGGGAGGTCAGAACATCGTCATCGCTACTGCTCGATTCCGCTGCCGCACTCTCCTCTGCGGACAAGCCAAAGTCGATAAGACGCACGCGGCCATCCTTGGCCAACATCACATTTTCGAGGCTCAAATCGGCGTGAACCAGCGGCCGTAGCCCAAGATTGAGACTCTGTAGGTAATGCAGCGCCGAAAACACTCCATGCAGGATGTGACCAACGAGCGGCGGGCGAAGCCGAAACCCGTGCTCGGTAAGAAGCGCGAGTAGCCGTTGCCCAGGCAATCCATCGACCAGCTCCATGGCCAAAGCCACCTCATCACCGAGGTCGATAAGCTCCAACGTACGCACGATGTTGTCATGCTGTAGCGCCGTTCCAATCTGCGCTTCTCGTCGGAGTTTTCGCTGCTGGACCGGATCACCGCGCAGACCTGGGAGCAGTCGCTTGAGAGCTACCCGCTGTGGCGGCAGTGGTGGCCTCCGCAGCTCCGCTTCAAACACCTCGGCACAGCCTCCGGCACCGAGTCGCTTGCCAACCGTGTATCCGGGGCGCAATGCCAGTTGTTCCGGTGGCGGTTGCCACTGTAGCGTCGAGTTACTGGCATCTTCACCGAGACGCGAATGCTCGATGACATCGAGCGATCGTGCGGACACTTTGGGGGCTTCCGATCGCGACACGGGCCGGCTCCTTGATACGGATCAAGAGCGGAGCGTAGCCGCAGCGACAGGAAACGGACAAGTTTCAACGATTGAGACGGATTTCAACGTCGACGCGGCCAGCTTGTGCGAGCGGCTTCAGCTCTGCATAGCTGTACTGACGGGGCTTAAAGCCGACGGCGCGGGCAGTACACACCTCACCGGGAGCAAGCTGACAGTTTTCGACGCAAGGCCTCGCCCCGCACTGCACCTGAGCCCGGGGATGGCGCTTTCGCGAAAACTCAACGGACAATGGAAACTCGGTGGGTATCACCACCGGCTGCTTCAGCGGCTGACTCGTGGTGACTACGGTAGGTCGACGCTCACCGGTGCCCAAATCGACGCGTTGATCTTTCGGATTGGCTCGGGTATCTCGACCGGAACGCAGCAGACCAGCACCGATGAACAATAGGGCCACTATCAACGACACCAACATCGACGCCCGAGCGGTGGGACTGCGCCAAATTTCAAATCGGAAGGCAGCGTCGGAGCTAGCCAAACGACGCAGCGCGCTGCGTTTTGCAGTATCGGGAGAACGAGCCAGGCGCATGGGCTGCGTCGTTGGCTCACGCTTGTCGCCGACGAAACTCATGCCGGTTTGGAGCGTTGCGGCCAGCGAGCCACGGCTCATCGACCCCGTCACGACTGTTGGAACGGATGGCAGATCGCTGCCCATCGCCGGCGTCTCTCCGTCAAAAGACTGCGGCTTGACCACCGGAGGGCTCGGAAAGCGCGGGATGTCTGAACGGCTCAGGGTGACCACCGTTGGCACCGAGGCCAGCTCGTGGTCATCGGGCGGCGTCTCATGAGTCAACCGTTCCGCCGGTCGCCCCGCGGTGACTACCGTAAGTACAGGCGTCAAATAAGGAGTCAGGGTGTCGGCAGCGTCCCGCGTCGTCCGTGGCCCTGTTTCGGGCAGCTCCGTCCCAGTGAGCGGCGTGTCAGCCACCAGCTCGGGTTTCAAGTGCGCACTCAGAAAGGCAGCCTCGAACATCTGACTGCCTTCCGTACGCCGAGAAGAACGCTGAGCCAACGAAGCTGCTTCGGGAACGCTCGCCAAGCGACGAATCAGCTCGCCAGCATCGGCCGGACGCTGCGCGGGTTCAAATGCCAGCAGATCATCGAGCAACTTCTGGAGCTCAATCGAAAACACCCGCCCGGCACACATCTCCCGCAGCCGCTTCGGTGGATTGATGAGCCGTAGCATGGTCACGGCCTGGTCGGTCTCGGTACCGGTTTTTCCCCACGGTAGCCGTCCAGTGAGGATTTCGATCAACACCAGACCCAACGCATACACATCCGAGCGCGGACTGGCCTCGCGGCCCTCGAGTTGCTCGGGTGACATGTACATTGCCGTGCCGATGCGAGCCCCGACCACCGTCTGACTGGCTCGCCGTCCGCCTTGCAGCAGCTTGGCAATGCCAAAGTCGAGGACCTTGACCACCTCTTCCACCGAACCATCGTCGCTAAGCCGCCGAGCAACAAAGATGTTGTCGGGCTTCAAATCTCGGTGGATGACCCCTTTTCGATGCGCCACGACCATGGCTTTGACGACAGGGGTCCATAGCTCCAAGGCTCGATCCGGCGGAATGTTTGTCTCGCGCTCGATAATCGCCGACAGGCTCTCTCCTTCGAGGAGCTCCATCACAATATAGACTTGGCCGTCGGCACTTCGTCCGCTATCGAAGACGGTGATCGCGTTGGGATGATCAACGGTCGCTGCCGCCTGGGCCTCTCGCTCGAAGCGGGCAACCAGATCCGGATTGCGGACCAGATCGCTATGCATCAGCTTGACCGCAACGTCCCGCCCCATCGGTAGCTGCGTCGCACGATAAACGGTTCCCATGTTGCCGGAACCAAGGATGCTCTTTAGCACATAGCGACCTGCGAGAACCTGCTCGACCTGCTCCAGACGAGTGCCATCTCGATCACACACCGTGGCTTCGACGGGAAAAATCCCTCGGCACGAGGCGCAATACTTGGCAGGACTCGGCTGCGGATTCACGACAGACACTACTGTTTCTTGGCTTGGTTCGCGACCCTAACATCCCATCGTATCGACGGTGGTGAGGCGATCTACCAGCTCAGTCTTTCCATCGTATCACGGCCGATGAAGCGCCAAAAAACATGGCGTTGTCCGTCGGTTCGGAGCCTACGGAACTTGATAGCTCCAAAAGAACGTCTTCGGCCCGCCCTCAGCATAGGCAGGAAAGCGCATGTTTCGGATTCTCTCGGTGACACAGCGGGCCGTATCGGTACTCCCCGACGGGCCCATTACATCGGCTTTCACCACAGAGCCCGATGGAGCCACCACGATCCCGATGCTCAGGTTCTTGCCGGTTCCATCTTTTGGACAACTCTGCCACTTCGGTTCTGCTGTGGTCATATGTTGTCTCAAGATTTGCGGCGTGAGCAGAGGCACCGGCGACAAATCCAGTGCTGGAGCTTTCGTGAGCTTCGGTTCCGCTTTTCTAGGCACAACTTTGTCCACCGGTCCTGCCGGGATAGTCGCCGGTTTCGAAGTGCTGGCAATGACCGTCCCGGAGTCGGCAGGTTTCCGAATGATGGGACGCGGCGCAGTCTCTACCGGGCTTGGCTTGTCCATGGTTGCCGTGACGACCACTGGCGCATTGATCGGTGCCACCGTCCGAACCGGCACCGCAACCTGTTGCCCATCTTCGCGAATCGGTGCCGGTTGCGATGGCGCAGACACCACTCGCGATCTCTCCGGCGGCGAAGTCACCGTCGGTTGACCTGGATGCAGCCAGGCCACCGCCCCAATTGCCACCGCCAGTGAGCCAAGACCGACAATGAGCAGTGGTAGTCGATTCGACGCTGGCGGCTGCGAAGGTAGACTCGCCCCGGATGGACTCCTCGCCAATGACGCATCGGAACTGCCGGTGATACGGAGTGGCAACAGCGCTGGATTGCTCGCTCCTCGCATCATCGGCATGGCCGGATTGCTCGTCGACCGCATCATCGGCATGGCCGGATTGCTCGTCGACCGCATCATCGGCATGGCCGGGCTACTTGTCGACCGCATCATCGGCATGGCCGGGCTACTTGTCGACCGCACCATCGGCATCGCGGGATTGGATGCCCGTGGCATCCCTTCCGTGAGCGGCCCCCCCACTGCAGAGCTGGCACCATCCGGCAAGCGCACTTCCTCCGCAGTCCCCAGCGCGCTCTGAATTTCCGACGGAGACACTTCTTGCAATGGAACCGGCTGCCCATCACCAATCCCCAGACCAGGCAGCGTCCGTCGGAGGTTCGCCAAGTTCTCAGGAGAAATAGAATCTTTGCTCATTGAGAAGCCGTCGTAAGCAAGTTGGGCACAGTCCTGCGCCTCGATTATGCCACGCGGCTTCGGGAGGCCGAGAAAATATAGTTTCCCCTCCGTCGACGCTCTTCCCGCAACCAGATCCTACCTTCGAGGCCCAGGTAGCAGTCTTTGTACTCCGCCATGCGAAGGATCGTGGATCGGCTTGTGCAAAATCAGCCGTTCCCCGGCCTGTTTGCCCGCAGCCCGCGCCTCGCTACGCGGCTGTCCTTGGCTATACACTCGACGAATGTTCGGGTGACGTTGCCTCAGATACTTGACCAGCTCTGCATCGGCAACCCAGACCAACCCTTGTTGCTGCTGACCGCGCTGCTGCTGAGCCAGCTTTTCCGCAAATCCAAGCATCACGCCTGACAAGTACGTCCTTCGCTCTCGGTTGCTGGTCACGTGATGTTGCCGCTTGTGCTCCAGCCACAACCGCTCGGCGGAATGGAGCAGAAAGTCATACACGTACGCAGACATCTCCAAGTTTTCCGAGCGACCTACCACTTCGAGCACACTGCCTCGTCGACCCGTTCGCGCATCAAAGCTCGACACCCAGATGGTCTCGACGAAGAAATGGCGACCGAGCACCACCGCAACCAGACGCAGATGCTCATCGATTCGTCCACGCGGCTCACCGAGTTGTCGAAAAGCATGCCGAGTTTCGCCCACCGTCGGTGAATCAAGGTTGTACTTGAGTAGCAGACGTTGCGCTTCCTGCATCGCGCTCTCGGCTTCATGGACGTTTTGGCTCTCGGCCAGTGATAGCAGCCGCGCAATCCGCGTTAGCTGCCGCCCGCGTTCGCTGCCAACCTCACCAGCGTCTGGCCTCAACGACGCGGGCAACCCGGCAGCGCTGGCATCAATCCCCATGCGCATACACACCGCTTGGAACGCCGGACCATGGGCACTTTCGTCGGTGCGGCCGAGAATCTCATGAACGTACTGATGCGCCATCTCGTGCTTTAGCACCTCTTGCACAAGACCCCACGGCTTTTGCATCACCAGAGACTCTGAGATAAGCAACGTTCTCGTCCCCGGTATCCACAATCCGAGCTTCGTAGCGCCTCTTGCCAAACCGAGCTGCGGAGGCGCGAGGGCACGCCGAAATAACGTCGCATTGAAGTGATGCCACGACCTAAGAAGCTCTCGCACCGTCGCGGCCTGAAGCTGCGCGGACAGCGTCCCGGTCTCGTCCTGATCGGCAGATTCATTGGGAATTGCAGCGCTCATTGTGGGGTGCTTTGTGACACACAGCAGTCGTTCTGTCACGTCGCTGAGTGACACCGAGACAGTCCTGGCTGAGTCCTCGGCTGTCAGACCGCACCCATAGTGTCCTTTTCATGAACCCGATCGCTTTCGTGCCTACCGCCCGTGCCCTCTTCATCGCTGATGCCCCGAGCGAGAGTAGCTCTTGCGGAACGCCCCACCCCCTCGTCCAGCGCCTCCGTGAGCAAGGATGGCCAACCCAAGCGCGCTTGCTGCTCCCGGGAAACGAGCTGGCCTATCGCAATGCGAGCGGGGTGATGGTTGAGCTTCTCGATGCGCTTCCCATGCTGGCTGGTGCTGCATCGGATGGTGACTGGAGTGAATCCCGTGAACTCCAGGCACTCGCCAAGCTGCTCAGAATGGCCCTATCAGCGACAGAACGAGCCCAAGCGTGGCCGAAGATTAGCAGGATCGGAACGGGAAGCCGCTATCTCGCACGGTGGCGGGCCGCACTCACCCCGATCGAACGAACGACGGTGATTGGGCTCAGCAAAGACCTGCACATCGTCCTGGCCGAGTTGCCCACGACACCGCTGTCAAGCGAGCGATGGCATCACGCGGTCACCGGTCAGAGAGTGGCCTTCCTACTGGTCGATGCCTGTGTTGATCTGCTGGTTCGGGAAGGCTGTCGGCGCGGTGCCCAGATTCGACTGGCAGATTGCCCGGCATCAGCATGGGAACAGCGCCTCGTCCATGCGCTCAGCAACGACAAGGCCCTGATGATCGCGACTACGCCAAGTGATGAGACGTTTGCGAAGCTGTGCGATGAAGCAAACGCGTGGTCAAAAACAGCGCTCGATGGTGCCGCCAGACCGCTGCTGCCATCCCCGGAGTCGTGGCAAGCAAGTGAATCACTCCAGCAAGTGACCAGCCGGATGTTACGCCAAGCAGGTCTGCTCTCCACGGTTATGCTTGCCGGCCGACCAGCGCCTCGAATGCTGCCCACCGCTGCTTGGCGAATGGAGTCCTCGCCCGTGTCACGCAAGCAGGCCCCGCTGCCCCGCAAACTCCTCGATGAGGCACTTCAACTGCTGCGTGATATCAAGCCGAAAGCCGCCCAGCCAGCAAATCACAGCCGGGCAGCGTAGCGAGAGCAGCAAGCCAGTAACGCGACCAGCTAGTTGGTGGAGGGACGATTCTCTGTCGAAGGGACTGGCGAAGTCGGAGGCGCAATGATGGGCAACGGGCCGGTTAGTACCAAAGGCAGCACGTCGTCCATCTTGGTGACATAGAAGATCTCCATGTCATTTTTCACCTCATCGGGCACATCGAGGATGTCCTTGCGATTGCGCTCTGGCAGAACGGCCCGGCGGATGCCCGCACGGTGTGCAGCAAGGAGCTTTTCCTTGATTCCACCGACTGGGAGCACGTTACCGCGCAGCGTAATTTCACCCGTCATGGCGACGTCGTTGCGCACCGGAATTCCAG
>JBGAUT010000043.1:0-46410 GCA_044228505.1 Polyangia bacterium
AACCGCTCCTTGTCGGAATCGCTCAGGGCGTACTGCAGCGCCGTGTCCCCGTTCTCGTCGAGAAAGACACGGTTGTCGTCCGATGGCGTGTCGATGAGCGTGCAAGGGGACGGTCGCGAGGCGCGGGTGTTGGGTCAAGAGCTAGGCGTGCAGCTTGTCATCGATGGCACGTTGCGGCGGCTGGGTGAAGCACTGCGACTGACGGTTCGGCTCATCAATGTCGAAGACGGATTCCAGGTATGGGCGCAGCGCTTCGATAGCAAGGTCGCGGATCTGTTTTCGCTGTCGGATGCCGTGACGGCGGCACTGGCGCAGGCACTGACCAGTCAGATGGGCCAAGCCGTCGAGCGTGCCAAGCTGTCGGACACCCAGGCGATCGAAAAGTACTTCAAGGCGCGGCAGCTTTATCACCGGAGCGTCTCCTCGCAGATGGGTGAGTGCGTGGCGACATTCGAGGAGATCTTGGTCGGTCGGGAAAGCGATCCCAAGCTGCTTGCGGGGTATGCGCTGGCGCTGGCGCGCTACTGGTTCTTTGGCAACAACGAGTCGGCGGACAAGGCTCGAGCGGCGGCGGAACAGGCGCTCCGGGCGGCCCCAAACAGCGGCGAGTCGTATCTGGCGGTGGCGGTGGTGAAGTTCCAAGATGCAGACCTGCCGGGCGCAATGGTGGCGGTGCGGCAGGCGCTCAAGCGGGCCCCAACGCTGGCCGAGGCGCACGACCTGATGGGTCGGATGCTCATCGAATCGGGGCCGATTGCCGAGGGGCTGCGCTCGATTGCGATTGCGATGGACATTGATCCCTCACTTCAGCGGCTCAAGGTGGACCAGGCACGGCTCTATGAGCTGCAAGGTCAGCACAAGCTCTGCGATGAGGTCATTGCGGCGGCGATCAAAAATCCGCTGAGCGTCGCCTATACCGGGGCGCTGCGGATGCGGATCTGCTTGTGGAGACGAGACCGGGCCTATGCTCAATCGCTGATGGACTCGGATGACGAAACCCTGAAGCTGTTTCCGCAGATGCGGCAAGTGATCCAGGGCGTGGCGAACGGTGAACAAGTCGACTTGGTGAGGATCATCGAGTCGATGCCGCTGTCGCGGACCAGCAGCCAGCGTGGACAGGCCTTGTTTCATCAGCTTTCGGCCGAGTGGTACTGTTTTATGGGGCAGTACGACAAGGCGATGCGCTCGCTGTCACCGGCGGTGGACAATGGGCTACTGGACCTGGTGTGGCTCGAGCACTGCCCACTGCTCAAGCCGATGGCGAGTGATCCGCACTTCCAAGCGATGCGGCGGATTGTCGAAGGCCGTGCCAAGAGAGTGCAAGCGGCGCTCACCCAACCTCTGCCGTAGACCCGGCCCGCTGTGTGTTCACGTCCCCGCAGTGCCGATCGAGTAGCGCATCACCACCGCATCTTCATCCTGCTGGCCGGGCACAAGCGACGGATAGTAGCGCTTGCGGACCGCTTCGCGCACAAAGCCGAGCTGTAGATACAGCGCAATCGCCGCTTCGTTGCCCGCCCGGACCTCTAACCACAGAGTCTGGCAGTCCGTGGCTCGCAGGTGCTCGATCGCTTGGTGAAGCAGCGTGCGTGCGAGTCCCTGACGCTGGGCTGACTGTGCAGTGCCCACTTGGAGCACGGTTGCTTCGTCGAGAACTTGCTGAATCAGGCAGTACGACAGCAGCTTACCCACGGCGTTTTCAGCGATGAGCAGCAGCGTTCCGGGTTGATCGAGCGTGCTTTGTAGCGACTGCATGCCCCACGGGTGCGGCCACAGCGTCGACTCTAAGTCGGCAACGGCGGAAGCGAGCATCATGCGATCGGGTTGCGCTGAGACCAAGCGGCAAGTGGCCATGGCCTCTGCAACATAGCCGAGCGAGCGATCCGTCGTGGCAACGAAAATCAGGTGCCTTTGCCGATGCGCTCCAGCATGGACTGAAAGTCCTGCGCGGGAATGTCATGCCGCGTGATGTCCTGTTTTTGCGAAAGCAGGGACTGGATATCTGCTAGGTCCGCGTCGCTCAGGTCATCTTCAATGAACGGCACCGGTCCGCTTTTTGCGGCAGCCGTAGCATCGCTCACGAGCTGGGTTTTTGGCCGTAGATCGACAGAGTCCTTCACGGAACCGCTGGCTTGTCCGTCTGGTCGAGAATCCTTTGCCATGCTCCACCTTGCCTTCTTATACTCGCACGGTTATGCGAGTCCCTCTTATCGATCTTTCCGCGCAGTACCAGACGATTCGCGTCGACGTGGACGCTGCGGTTGCCCGGGTTCTGCAATCAGGCCGCTACGTGATGGGCCCCGAGATCACCGACTTTGAAAAGGAGTTGGGGAGCTATCTTGGTGGCAAGCATGTGGTTGGCGTTACCTCTGGAACCGATGCCCTGCTGGCGGCAGCGATGGCACTCGATGTCGGGCTTGGTACCGGGAAGTCGTTTGGCTGCACCCGTGATGCCGAGGTGGTGACCACCGCCTACAGCTTTTTTGCGACGCCCGAGACGGCGGTGCGGCTCGGGGTGCGTCCCGTCTTTTGCGACATTGCTGAGGGGAGCTTCAACGCCGATATCGACGACTTGCTCAGTCGGGTTGGCAAAAAGACCGTGGCGATCCTGCCGGTCCATATGTTCGGGCTGCGCATGGATGTCAGCAAGCTGGTGGCGACGGGCGTGCCGGTGATCGAGGACGCAGCCCAGACGCTGGTTCCCGGTATTGCCGATCAGTCGGCGTGCGCCACGCTCAGCTTCTTTCCAACCAAGAATCTTGGCGCGGCGGGCGATGGCGGAGCGGTGGTGACGGCGAGCGCCGAGCTGGCCGAAAAGCTGTCGACGATGCGTCAACATGGCTCCAAGCCCAAGTACGTTCACCACTTGTGGGGTGGAAATTTCCGGCTCGATCCGATTCAGGCGGCGATCCTGCGGATCAAGCTGAGACATTTGGACGAGTGGCAGGCGCTGCGGCGGAGAAATGCGGCCATGTATCGGGAGCGACTCGCGGGACTGCCGCTGACCCTGCCGCAGGATCATCCCAGCCACGTCTACCACCACTTCGTCATTCGGACGGAGCGTCGCGATGGGCTGCGTGACTATTTGGCGGCGCGGCAGATCGACAGCGAGGTCTATTACCCGCTGGCGCTGCACCTACAGCCTTGTTTTGCGCAGTTTGGTTACAAGCCGGGCAGCTTGCCACGCGCCGAGGCGGCCTCCAAAGAGGCGCTGGCGTTGCCGGTTCACCCCGACCTGTCCGAGGAACAGATCGACTTTGTTGCAGAATCAGTCCGCGGCTTTTACCGTGGCTGACCTCTAATGAGTGGAAACGAAGTCGCCTCCTCCCCGATCAAATCATCCCCTGCCCCAGTCCGCGTCGCTGTTGTCGGTGCCGGTTATTGGGGCATCAACCACGTTCGCACCTTTGCCCGACTGCCCGGCTGCGAGCTTTCGCTGGTCTGCGATTCGGACCTGAAGAATCACAAGCGTGCCCAGGGCTTGGCGCCAGCGGCGCGGCTGTGTGCCGACTATGCGGCGGTGCTGGCCGATCCGAGCATCGATGCGGTGGTCTTGGCCACGCCAGCGGTGCTGCACGCCGAGCAGTCGATTGCGGCGCTGAGAGCGGGCAAGCACGTCTTTGTGGAAAAGCCGCTGGCGCTCTCGGTGCCGGACGCTCAGGCGGTCAAAGCCGTGGCCGACTCCTCGGGCCGGGTGCTGATGGTGGGGCACCTTATGCTCTATCACGCGGCGGTGCTGCGGCTGCGCGAGATGATCCAAAACGGCGACATCGGCGAGGTGTACTACCTGTACGGGCTGCGGGTGAACCTGGGCAAGCTGCGCCAAGACGAAAACGCGATGTGGAGCCTGGCCCCGCACGATGTGTCGATCATCCTGTACTTGCTCGGGCAGGTGCCGGTGTCGGTGGCAGCGCGAGGACACGCGTACTTACAGCCTGGCGTCGAAGATGTGGTGTTTTTGAACCTGATCTTTGGCGATGGCAAGATGGCGCAGATCCAGGTGTCGTGGCTCGATCCGCGCAAGGAGCGACGACTGACGGTCGTTGGCGAGCGGCGCATGGTCGAGTTTGACGACTCGCATCCAACGGAAAAGCTCCGCATCTACGACAAAGGCTTCCAGCGCCCGCCGGAGTTTACGCAGTTCGGAGAGTTCCTGACGGTGCGTAACGGCGACATTCACATCCCGCACCTGGACCTGCCGGAGCCGCTCAACGTCGAATGCCGACACTTTGTTGAATGTATCCAGCGCGGCTCAGCGCCTCGGACTGGGGCCAAGGAAGGGCTCGATGTGATTCGGGTGCTCGGGGCTGCCGAACAGTCGCTCAAAAACCAAGGCATGCCGATCGCCATCGAGGACGTCTGATGTCCACGAAATCGGAGACGGCGATGCGCTGGTCGCGGCTCTTATCGGCACGGCGGATTCGTTGCGACGGCAGCGTGGAACCACATGTGACCGATGAGCCTCCACTGCGGACCGACTTTCAGCGTGATGCGGACCGGATCCTGTTTTCACCGGCTTTTCGACGGCTCAAGGACAAGACGCAGATCTTTCCACTGCCAGAGAACGACCTGATTCACTCGCGGCTGACCCATAGCAATGAAGTGGCGGTGATTGGTCGGTCGCTTGGATTTGCGGTCGGTCGCGAAATTGCGGCGCGGCACAGCGAAGATCCGGCTCGGTCCTGGGCGCAAGACTGCGCCGACGTGGTGTGTGCGGCTTGTCTGTCTCATGACATCGGCAACCCACCGTTTGGTCACTCGGGAGAGGATGCGATTGGGCGGTACTTTCGCAGCGACAGTGCGCAGTCGTTGCTGCGGAATGCGGGATTTGACGACCGGCAGCTACTGGACCTGGCGCGGTTCGAGGGCAACGCCCAAGGATTTCGAATCCTGGCCCGGCTACACGATGAGCCTCGCCAGGGGATGCGGCTTACGGCGGCGACGCTCGGAGCGTTTAGCAAGTATCCACGCGAAGCAGGCGACGAGCTGACCGACCCAAGCACGGTGTTTCTGCGCAAGCCGGGCTTCTTTCAGGCTGAGCGCCTGGTCTTTGCCACAGTGGCGGAGGAAGTGGGGCTGCTGCGTTGCCCCACGGATAGCTTGTCGTTTGTGCGTCATCCGCTGGCCTATCTGGTGGAGGCTGCCGACGACATCGCATACTGCATCCTCGACTTGGAAGACGGGCTGCGGCTGAACTTGGTGCCTCGTCACAAAGGACTCGAGGCGCTGCGAGCGGTGGCCGAGCAGACGCCGCACTTTTCCGCGCCGCCCGATGAAGAGTCGGACGATGCGGTGGAGTACCTGCGCGCACGTTCGATCAAACAGCTCCTCATCGAGACCCAGCAGGCCTTTATGGACTGCGAGACGAGTATCATGGCTGGCACCCAGCGACAGGGCTTGCTCGATGTGGTCCCGTCGTCGCAGCTCCTGCGTAGCATTCGCGGTCTGTCGGAGACGTACTGCTACAACAGTCGCTCGGTGCTGGAGATCGAGCTGGCGGGGTATCGACTACTTGGTGAGCTGCTCGGGGAACTGGTTCCTGCGGCAGTCAAAACGTCCGCTGAGCGCTGCATTCACGAGCAGAAGCTGCTGCGGCTGTTGCCACGAGTGCCCGATGATCCGACGGCGTACGAGCGGGTGCTGCGGGTGACGGATTTTATTTCGGGGATGACCGATAGCTACGCAGTGTCGCTGTATCGCAAGCTGCGCGGCATTTCACTGCCGGGGAGCGTGCGCTGGTGACCCACGAGCGAGACGTTTTGGAGTCACTTACGCACGTGAAGCTGATGTTCGCTTCGCCACGGGTGCTGCCGTTTGCCAGCAAGCTCAAAGGTCGGGTCGCGGTGCTCGATATCGCGTTTGTGGCCAACGAGCTGGGCACTTCGTATGAGGGCACCACCCGCAAGCTGATCGATGACTTGGGCAGTCGGCTGGCGGTGTGGGTTGATCATCACGATCATGAGCGACATCCCGACTTTGCGGCGGACCCGCGCTTTGTCCTCGCCAAAAAGTCCGAGCACGGCGCATGTCCAGAGATGATTACGCCAGAGCTGGTGGCGCGCATTGGCCGGGTCGATACCATCTTGTGTCACCTCGACCTCGATGGGCTGTATGCGGCGGCGAAGTGGCTGCGAGACGGAGTCGAACCGTATCCGGGGGCCGACGACGATGCTCGGGTGATCGATACTCGCATTGGCACGCCGGGACCGATTGCCTGTCGCATCGATCAGGCGCTGCGGGCTCACTTTCGCGACGACGAGCTAAAGACCTGCATCGTTCGCTATGTGGCGACGGGAGCGACCGATGTCGAGCTGCGCCAGCGGATTGATCGTGCGGCGGCGGACTTCGACAAGATGGAACACGAGACGCTGCGCCTGTCCGCGCTGTATGAAAAGCGGGGGCGAGCGGTGTTTGTCGACGCCCATGTTCATGCCAAGACCAGCTTTGATAAGACCGAGCTGCTGCTGCGTGGTCAAGCACTGGCCCCGGTTGCGGTGGTTCGGCACGCGGGCTATGTGACGGTGGCAGCGGCTTTTGACTCGGGCATCGATTTTCTCAAGATCTTTGGCATCTCTGGTGGCATGCCAACGCGGGTGACCTTGCCTGAAAAGCGACTCGCAGAAGTCTTGGCGCGCTTCTTTGTCGAAACCGAACCGTAACAGCCGCTATCCGCTGGATGTATTTCATCTATTTCGCAGAGCTGTTAGCGGCTTGATTTAGATTTAGCGCACTGCATCATGGATATCTATCTGTGGTGCAAGCTGCCACGAGCGCTCCGGTCGGTCGTCTGGAATTGTTTCAGCGACGGAGACCGGGCCGAAGTAGGCGCAGCTTATCCGGATTGGAGAGATACTCGTGCCCATTCAACAGCTCAAGACCAAAGATCTCAAGCCTGGCGATATTCTACTGAAATTCTCAGATGGTTCTTGGATCAGCAAAGTGATCAAAACCGGAGAGAAGTTGTTGGATAAAAAGGAAAATAGTGACGTTGTTCACGCCGGACTGCTGTTCGATAACAACATTATTATCGAAGCGCAGGGCTCGGGCGTCTCGGCCAACGACCTTCGAGTCGGCAACAAGAAGTACGGCTACATCGTGTTCCGCTGCAAAAATGCCAACATGGCCAGTGGCTCTGCCGAGTTTGCCAAGGTGCTGTTTGACTCGCACCAGAACAACCAGAAGCAGAAGTACGATCTATTTGGTGCCGTTTCGTCGCTGTTCAAGAAGAAAGATAAGGTTCCCAAGGCCGAGGATCTCGAAGCTCGCGTCGACGGCATCTTCGACAACAAGAAGCACAAGTTCTTCTGCTCGCAGTTTGTCGTGTTCGTCTATCAGTTCGTGGCGGAGCAGAACGGAATCAAGGCCGCCGACGTGTTTGGCAAAAAGGACACGCTGGTTGCGCCGTCGTATTTGGCCACTGCGCTCGTCGACAACGCCAAGTATTTTGAAGAAGTGGGCTACCTGATGCCAAACGAGCGCTAGTCGGGGGGGAAGTGGCTGCGGGCAGAGCCGCGATTTCGGCGGTTGACCCAATGGTTTCGCTTTGTTAACGTCCGGCCACTTTTTGCGAAAGCCCCCATCGACATGGCGACGACGACGCTTCGAACCTATACCTTCATCGACGCCCTTCAGCCGCAGCTTGCGAGCTTTATGGGCAAGACGGCGAAAGGCTTTTTGCCGGTCCCCGGTCAGGCCTCGCTGTTCGTCGAGATTGCTCCTGGTATCGCCATTAACCGCGTCACCGACGTGGCTCTCAAGGCGACCAAGGTTGCGCCGGCGCTGCAGGTGGTCGAGCGCGCCTACGGACTTCTCGAAGTGCATGACTTCGATCAAGGAGAAGTGCGGCAGGCGGGCTCAGCGATTCTCGGGCATCTCGGACTGTCCGAGGCCGATCGCTACAAGCCACGCGTGCTGACCAACCAGATCATCCGTGCAATCGAGCCCTACCAGGCCCAGATCATCAACCGCAACTCGCAGGGCATGATGATCCTTCCTGGACAGTCGCTGTTTATCCTCGAGACTGAACCGGCTGGCTACGTTGCCTTTGCCGCAAACGAGGCTGAAAAAGCGGCCCGCATATTCCTCGTCTCGGTGACTCCCTACGGTGCCTTTGGCCGGTTGTATCTCTCCGGTCCCGAGGCAGAGGTCGACGCTGCTGCTGCTGCTGCGACGGCTGCGATCGAGTCGATTCACGGAAAGCAGTTCGATAAGTTTGTAGACAAGTAACCCATCGCCGACGGGCAGCTCTTAACGGGTAGGCCTTTCTGGACGAGCACGAACAAGAGGATACGAACATGGCTGATGCGCTTGGATTGATCGAAACCAAAGGTTTTGTCGGCATGGTGGAAGCTGCCGATGCGATGGTGAAGGCCGCTCGGGTTGAGCTGGTCGGCTACGAGAAGATCGGTGGTGGCTACGTGACCGCGATCGTTCGTGGCGATGTCGCTGCCGTCAAAGCCGCGACTGAAGCGGGTCAGCGTGCTGCCGAGCGCGTCGGTGAGCTGGTTTCGGTTCACGTCATTCCGCGTCCGCACCAAAACATCGATCTCGTGCTGCCGCTCGGTCGGACCGCGACGGCGGGCAAGTAGGCCACCATGGTCCTGGGCTTGGTGGTCGGCACCGTCGTATCCACCCGCAAAGAAGCGGAGCTTACCAGCCTGAAGTTTTTGCTGGTCAAGCCCTGCGACGGCACGGGAAAGCCGACGGCAGCAGCGCCAGTGGTCGCCGTCGATGCGGTCGGTGCTGGCGTCGGCGAGGTCGTGCTTTATGCATCTGGCTCGTCGGCACGGCAGACCCAGGTCACCAAGGACCGTCCCGTCGATGCAACCATCATGGCGATCGTAGATACGGTCGACATTGATGGTGCCGCTGGTTATCAGAAGAACCCCGCATAGCAGTGCCAAGCCGGTGCGTCCGCGCCGGTTTTGTTTCTGGTCTTGTGTAACGAGAGGACCTGGCCGTGCAGGTTGACGAGAAGCGCATCCAAGAGATCGTCGACAAGGTGCTTCTGCGCCTTTCGCCTGAGTCAATGACGACGCCCGCCGAAGCGGTGATGAAAGCCGCTGAGACGGGCAAGCCGAGCACTGGAACCTCCTCGCAGAGGCCTGGTGCGTTTGTGCCGCCTCACCTTCGTGGTGGTGGACCGGGCAAGCGGGGCGATGCCCGCATCCCTCGCGGCAGTCATGGGCTGTTTCCGGACATTGATGCAGCGGTGACGGCCGCTGGCAAGGCGTTCGATCAGTACCGAGCAGCTCCGCTGTCGACCCGAGAGCGAGTCGTCGCAGCGATGCGCAAGGTCACGCTCGATAACGTCAAGCTGCTGGCGGAGTACGCCGTCGCTGAAACCGGCTATGGTCGAGTCGACGACAAGATCAAGAAAAACACGCTGGTGGCGAATAAGACACCGGGTCCAGAGATCCTGCGTCCGACAGCGTTTACTGGTGACTACGGCCTGACTGTGCTCGATCGGGCGGCTTATGGCGTGATCGGTGCGATTACCCCGACCACGAACGTTACCGAGACGATCATCAACAACGGCATCGGCATGCTGGCCGGTGGCAACGCCGTCGTCTTCAATACCCATCCGTATGCCTGGCGGACCTGCGCGTGGTTCATCCACCTTTTGAACGAAGCGGTGGTGCACGCAGGCGGACCTGCCAACCTGCTATCGAGCGTCGCGGAGCCAAGCATCGAGAGCGCCCAGAAGCTGATGACCCACAAGGGCGTGAGGCTCCTTGCGGTCACGGGCGGCGGTGCGGTGGTGAAGGCGGCGATGACCTCGGGCAAGCGAGCGATTGCGGCGGGACCGGGCAATCCTCCGGCGGTGGTCGATGAGACGGCACGGATTGATCTGGCCGCACGAGGCATCATCGAAGGCGCGTCGATCGATAACAACATTGTCTGCGTCGCTGAAAAAGAAATCTGCGCGGTTGCCAAGATCGCGGACAGCTTAAAAGCGGAACTCCAGCGGCAGGGCTGTTACCTGCTCAGCGATCGCCAGGTGCGCGACCTGGAAAAGGTCATCCTGGATGGAGATCACGTAAACCGCGACTGGGTGGGGAAGAATCCATCGGTCATTGCCAAG
This sequence comes from Polyangia bacterium, assembly GCA_044228505.1. GTDB lineage: Bacteria > Myxococcota_A > Polyangia > Palsa-1104 > JAEUJZ01 > JAEUKA01. The sequence goes on from JBGAUT010000043.1 coordinate 10,085, forward strand.
CAGATTGGCGTCCATGTCACCGATGAATGTCGTCTGCTGTTTGCAGAGCTTCCCGAGCAGCATCCGTTCGTTCAGCACGAGCTGCTGATGCCCGTGATCGGGATGGTTCGTTATCCCGATGTTGCGGCTGCGATTGCCGGGGCCGTGCGCTGTGAGCATGGCTTTGGTCACACTGCGGTCATGTACTCGCAGAACATCGAGGCGATGTCGGCCATGGCGCGCACCGCCAACGTATCGATTTTTGTCAAAAATGGTTCAAGCCTCGCAGGTCTGGGCTACGGCGGCGAGGGCTACACCTCGTTTACGATTGCCTCCCCAACGGGTGAAGGCATGACCACGGCGCTGAATTTTACCCGTGAGCTGCGCTGCACCATGAAGGACGCGTTCCGGTTCGTGTAGCCTAGGACGCTCGGAGTCATCATCACCTTGGGTCCACTGCGCACAGGTCAAGCCGAGCACATTGTGGCAAGTGGGCCAGCGATTGGCCTGCTCGAGCTGCAGTCGATCGCCCGTGGTGTGACCGTGGCCGATGCACTGGTGAAGCGAGCGGCGGTCCAGCTTGTGCTGAATCGTCCGGTGTCACCTGGCAAGCACCTGGTGCTATGCACGGGCGAGGTCGGCGACGTCGAAGAAGCGATGGTGGCGGGGCGGGCGCAGGCCGGTTCGTCGCTGTGTGATGAGCTGCTCTTGACCCAAGTCCACGACGAGGTACTCGATGTCCTGCGTCGGAAGACCAAGTCGCCGCTTTCCGAAGATTTGTCGATTGGCATCCTCGAAACCCTGAGCGCCTCATCCACGCTGCGCGGGGCAGATGCCGCCTGTAAGGCCGCCGAGGTGCGGATTCACGAGCTGCGTCTGTGCGATGGACTGGGCGGCAAGGGCTTTGCGATCCTCATCGGTGAACAGGATATGGTCGAAGCGGCACTGTCGACCGTCGAGCGATTGCTTACGCCGGGACTCCTTTTGTCGGTGGAACTGATCGCTCGTCCACATCCCGACCTGCTGCTGTCTCTGTGACGTAATCCGCCTCTACCTGACCAGCTCACACGAGTCGTCCGCTCTCCGCCATGCTGCGCACGGCGCAATTCTGTTTGACGTCCGCCAGCGCTGCGAACTGCGAACCCATGGGGAGTCCGTTGGCGACGGTGTCGGGGCCAGTAAGTCCGTTGGCGTTCCCGGTGAGCAGATACAACGTGCCGCTCTTGCCTACGACCACCGCATCGCTCTTTTCATCACCGTTCAGATCGCTCACAACCACTCCGCGCTGTGGTTCTGGCATGGCGATGCTCTGCGGAGTGAACACTCCTTTTCCGTTATTTTGTAGAAACCACAGCCGTGGGTTGGTCTGGTCGGTGATCACCAAATCGAGTGCCTTGTCTCTGGTGATATCGCCCCGTGCGGCCTGAAACAGAGAACTCCCTAACGCGAGCGGAGCGCTGGTGGTAAATGATCCAACGCCGTCGCTGAGGAACGTACGGAAACTGCCTGATTCGACTCCCAAGATATCCGGATCTCCATCCGCATTTACATCGTCGATCAGGAGCTGCTGCACAGACGTTCCTGCGGGCGAAGGGAGTGTCTGCGGGAGATCATCAAACTGTAGCGGATCGAGCGAATAGCTGAACGCACGCTCTTTGCTGACTCGCTCGAAGCAGGAGCTGATCAGCGTCACCGCCGAGGGACCACAAGACGCCATCGACGCACCGAGGGTTCCTGAGAGCTGACTCGATGCCTCCACCACCACGTTTTCCAGCGGAGTGCCATCGATCTCGACTCGCATGTCCCCTTGGAAGCCGCTGCCCGTGATGGTGACTTTGGTGCCTCCAGTTCGGGTTCCAATCGCTGGCGAGATCGATTCAAGAGAGATCAGCGGGCAACTAGGAGGTGGCAAAGGCTTGCAGGTTTCTGTCAAATAGTCGCACTCCTCGAAGTCTCCACATACCGCTGGTGCGATGGCGCAGTTGCGCTTGTCTGTGACAAGCGAACTCATCCACAAATCACTACAGCCGCTGATTTGAAACAGCGCGCAGACTCCTACAACGATTCCTAACGAGCCGAATTTCTGGGGTGAGCGGTTCATGGTGGAGCCTTCGTTACGGTGAGTAGCCGAGCATGAACTGCGCACCGCCCGGATTCCCGCCACCGGTCTCGGAGGCGGCACTCAGGATGTCGGGCAGACTATCTGTGTTCAGATCCGCAAGTAGCAGAGGTCCCAGCTTGACGGGTGGAAGCCGTCGTTCCGCAAAGCCACCATTGCCATTGCTTACGAACATGCCGGACCAGTTCCCCTGTCCAACGGTGAAATTATTCACCACCAAGTCCGGTTTTTTGTCGCAGTTCACATCGTACGAAAGTAGCTCTGTCTGATAGAAGGACACAGTGGATGATGTATTAAATGAGCTCATGCTCCAACCGCTCTGCTTGTTTAGTAATGTGAATATTGGATTGACCAACCCTGTGGTGAGCGCAATATCCACGCGACTGTCGCCATCCCAGTCGCCGGTTGCCAAAGCCGTGAACATACCTTGAGGAGACACTGGGGTAGGGATGGGATTGAGACGAACACCATCCCACGATAGTCCATAAAGCGCCGTGGGGCCCGGCTGATTGGCGGTTATCATTAGTAAGTCTTCGATTTTGTCATTATTGATGTCTCCGGTGGTGATTGCAATCACGGCTTGGTTGGAGAGCAGTGTGCTGTTTTGATAAATAGACCAATTCGAATTGCTGTTATACATCATCGTAACGGTGCTATTTGTTTGAGCCCCCATCGGCTGGGAGACGATGACCACTTCGTCCGTTCCGTCGTGATTGGAGTCTAGCGTCAGCATGTGCTTGATCTGACCGGGGATGACACCTGGGGATCTCGACACGTACATGGACTTTGTTTCATCCCATGTCAGGATTGTAATTTGACTACGGGCCGTCGCATCGGCAACCGCATCGCCAAAAACGAGTGTCGAGCGCGATTTACCGGCTATTCGTACAATCGCGATGTGTTGATCGACATTGGCGACAATTGGTAGAGTTTGCGGAAACGTCGGATTCGTAACTGGGTTTAGAACCAACTGCGGACCAGTAGATGTCCTAAGCAAGATATCTATGTTTCTACCTGGATCATCATCGATGTTTGCCAAGAGAATCTTGGAAATAGCGCCAACAGATGAATAGAAAGTGTTCGGAGGTCTCACCGAAAACGGCTCGAAGGTATACGTGAAAGCTCCTGGAGCCTTAAAAGGTTGTCCGTTGCTGCGAACCAATTCAACGTCCACAGGACCGCATCGACCGGGTGACTTGGCAACGATTCCTGTGGTTTGGTTGGCAGCCGGTGCCAAGAGCGGTGGGAGAAGCGCCTGTCCTGCGATCTTGACGACGGTGTCTTTGGTCAGCAGAGAACTTGTGACTTCGACGGGTTGGCCTGCGCTCATCGGCATCAAGTTCGGGTTCAGGCCTAGCAGTCCTGCGCCGTCCTCGCACTGACCCGAGTTTGGGTTGCAGACCTGCGGTGCTTGGCAGGTTAGCTCCGTCCTTGGGCTGGCACAGCTTCGAGGATCGGCGATTGTGAAGCCATTCCACAGCGTATCGCAACCACTCCACGCGCACAGGGACAGACCAGCGGCCAACAGGGTTGCGGATCGGAAAGACTCTCTTTTTGATATTAGGAATGTTCTATACATCATATAATCTCCGCAAGGTCGCTTGATCTGCACCTTCGCTCCGCGTTGCACTATGGAAGCTTGCCCCGTCCGAACAGCAGGCCCTGCGCAGAGGCTCCCGGTGGTCGCATGAAGAGATCAGGAACCTTGTCGCCATCGACATCGAAGACGCTAATCGGACCGCCTGGGCTCAGCGGGATGCCACCACCAGAGGGTGTCGTCGCGACCGACCCGTAGTTTCCTTGTCCGTCGTTGAGGAAGAAATATGGACCGAAGCCCGCATCACGGGTGCTCACGATGATGTCGCTGGCACCGTCGCAGTTGACGTCGGCCAGCTGAAGTTCCAGCGCTGTCGCAGCGAGGGAGCCCGCAGAGACGTTGGGGATGGCGTAACTGGTTAGGTTGGTGAAGTTGTTCTTTCCATTTGCGACGAGTAGCTTGCCACTGGATGCGGAGAACACCACCAGATCAGCGATAGCATCGCCATCTAGCCTACCAAGCACTGGGGCCCCGATGCCGCCTCCATAGTTGGTGAGGATCTGGGATATCCACGTAGCGGTGCCGGGAGGTGGAAACGGCAACATGTAGAGCTTCGCTGCGCTCGACAAAAACAAGGTGTCATCGTTGCCATCTAGGTCTCGATCACCAACCGACGCAGCCACAATATCTTCACTTGATGTATAAGAAGGTGCCACCGTTCCAATAGTCACCGGGTTATATTTTAATATCGAGACAGTTCCTTTGCCTGTAGCATCGGAGGAAACCACGATCAGCTCATTGCCAGGATCGCTGAAGACATCTGCGACAAAGGCGTCACGAATAGTGCTTTGCGATGTATAGGTCGATTTTGAATTACAAATGCCACCAAGGGCAGGGCTACAAGATTCAACGTAGAGGGTGGCTCCCTGTATCGAGATGACATCGCTATTGCCGGAGCCAGTAAACTTGCCAACCCGAAATTTGTCAGATGACCCAGTTCGCTGCCCTGCTATTGAGTTATTTCCAGCCGTACCATCAGGGCCGTAGATGAGCCGGAATCCGTTGGAGTGTCCCACCACCAGATCCAATCTTCCATCGTTGTCCATCTGTGCGGTAATTAATTGGCTGACCTTGAGTCCTGCAATTGTGCCAACGGAAAACTGTGATTGGAGCGTAAATGGTTCAAATCGATAGCGAAACACCGAAGGAACGATCAGTGGTTGCTCGTTGCCGCGCTGAATACTGATGTCCAATGGCACACATAGTTTTTGTGCTTTCGGTACTGTGCCAATGAGTTTGCTTCTGTCGGGAACACTCTGGAGATTGGTCACTACACCTGTATCAATTGATATAGTGGTGTTGGCCGAAAGTCCACCTCCCAAAATTTCAATCGTGCCCCCTTCGCTCGGCAGGGAAACCGGCGAAATTTTTGTTATTGTCAATGGGTCATTGGGTGGCGGTAGAGTGTTGGGCTCGCAGATTCCGGTGCTGCGATTGCAGGTCTGCTGGTTGGTGCACGGATTGTTGCTGTTCGCAGCAGCACAGGAGTTGGGGTCATCGATCGCGAACCGGCTCCACAGTGAGTCGCAAGCAGCAAGACCGAACAGCGTGAAGGCGAGGCCGATCAAGCGAGGAGCGGTGAGGCGACGTTGGAACGTAGCGGATGGGGACGAGTACATGGAACTATGCCTTATGATTAAGCAATTTTATGGTTATAATTTGGATTAAGGAACTATGAGTTCCTGAATTGCTAGGTATGAGTTTTGTGTCAATGATCCACCTCTGCCGAATATTTCTGGCAATGTGTCTGAGTTGTAATCAACAACCAAGAATGGTCCACCTTGGAATCTTGTGGAATTGATCGATGGACCTGGTCTGAACGTTGATCGTCCTGTATTGATTGCTGTTACCAGTTCTCCAGTCTGCGTACCTGCTCGGTTGATAATAATATCAAGCAGCCCGTCGCAGTTTATATCGAAGGCTTGCATTGACTGCCCAGGGGCGGTGCCAGTGTTGGCGATATCTACGCTACTAACTGGCGTAGAGCCGTTGCTGAGATTGAAAATGTAAATTCTCCCCAACGTAGAATGGAGCATTGCTAAGTCGGTTTTACCGTCATTGTCCCAGTCCCCTGATACCACTCCACCCATGACGAATCCGTTCCCAGTTGTGTTTGTGACTTTTACGCTTTTCCCGCTGCGATCGATCGTTAGCAGTCGCCAAGATTTGTCAAATCCCGCGACCGCCACATCCTGAGCACCATTGCCATCGAAGTCACCGAGCGCCATACTGCCCAAATCCGCCGCAATCGGCACATCGGCGCTGAATACAAATTTGTTTGACGTTGCACTGCGCGAGTAGAGAGCTACAGTAGAAGAACCGACTCCGGTTGAAGTATTTAAAACTAACTCATCAGTGCCGTTGTCATCGATGTCAACAGGAGCAATGTCTTTGATGTTTCCATTGACACTCACGTTGCTGGCGAGCGAATATCCAGTGCTGCTGCCGTTGTTTGAATAGACTTCTAATTGGCCAGATAGCTTGTTTGACACAATCACATCTGGAAGTGGATTTCCATTGACCCGAGCAATTGCAATGCGCTCGCCGATTCCCGCTGAAATTTTGGTTGTGACGATATTGGGCTGAGCCAAGTCGGAGTTAAAGAGCACCGAGAAGCCCGCAGCATGTCCAAACACCAGATCCGGTCGACCCGCGCTATCCCCATCCATGTTGGCGGTGAGGAAATGGGTGATGAAATCGTAAACTCCCACGGCCGTCTGCGTTGGACGAAGCGAAAGAGGTTCCAGTACATAGCGGAACTGCGCGTCCTTTTGAACCTTGGCACCATCAGCCCGTGACATGCTGATGTCGACGAGTCCGCAGCGATTGGGACTGCGTGGTACGGTGCCGTGAATGATCGTCCCTCCGCTCATCACGGAAGGGTTTAGGAGTGGCTGGCCAGCGATGTTAAATACCGTATCGCTCGTGAAACCCAGGCCGGCTACATCGACCGTTCCGCCGCCGCTTGCTGGCATGGTGTTTGGGGTGATGTTGGAGTACTGCAGCGGAGTGACGCAGGCACCTGTGGTTGGGTTGCAGACCTGTTGCCCGGTACAGGGATGCTGACTCATTGGTGCTGCGCAGGAGTTGGGAACGTCGGCTGTAAACCCGTTCCACAGTGAATCACAGCCGGGCAGTGCTCCCATGGACAGCGCGGCGGCCAGTGAAACAGAGAGTCGGTTGCTGCGAAGTGCGAGGGCTTTAATATGAATCATAAGAAATACCTCTATATGGTCGCAAGGCGTTAGAAGTTCCCGCCGATCGCGATTCCTAAGTTTGGTAGCAGGAGCTGCGCGGTCAGCTTGGTTCGGGGGCGGCGTGAGGGAATCGTCGCCAAAAGGAGTCCGCCCACTGCCGTTAGGACACCGCTGGTCACAAGCGCAGTGCCTTTGTCCTTGGTCTCGTAATACCTTCGACAAGCCAGTACGCCGGGCGGTGGGGTTGGCACGCATACCCCGTCATAGGCGAATGCCGACATTCCGAAGCCAAGCATCACCCCTCCACCAACGACCAGCGCGCTACCGGTGAGGATTCGCCACAGAGGCCAGTGGTGGCGGCGCTGATCACTCGTCGAGATCGGCACAACCGGAACCAGCCGTGGTGACGAAAGGAGCGAGGGCGGTGGCTCAAACTCACTCGGAGCGGGTTCGATTTCGAGGGGGGCCGGCTCAGGCGCATCGGGTGCGGGCTGGCTTTGTGGCACGGTGCTGGGGTCGAGCGCCCGTGCGGCCACCACGACCGGCGAGGCGGGAGACTGAGCGAACCCAATCGACGGCACGCTGGACAGGATTGCCAGAGCAACAGCAAGATGGCGCATTGCGTAGTGAGCCCCCCTTCGTTCTCTCCTGCGCAACTTTCTATTTTAGTGCGGCTTGGACCCATCTGCCGGTCTGTCGTTGCGGAATTGACACGACGACGCAATTTCGCTCAGGCTGGGGTCGTGAAGATCTTTCTGATTCGTCACGGACACGCGGTTGACTCCGATCATCAGCTCTCGGACGGCGAGCGATTCCTTAGCAAAAAGGGTCGCAAGAGCGTCCGCGAGGTCGGACGAGCGCTGCGCAAGGCCGGGGTTTCGTTTGATGTGGTGCTGACCAGTCCCCTCACGCGAGCGGTGCAGACCGCCGAGCTACTCGCGGAGCAGGTCGGGTTCGAGGGTGTGGTAGAGGTACTTCCCTCGCTGCTGCCGATTGGCCCGATTGAGACGGCGGCGAGTGCCATTCAGCAGCACAGTCGGTCGGTCGCGGTGGTCGGACATGAACCGAGTATCTCGGCGCTGGTCGGACTATTGATCGGCAGCGGACACTTTCCGCCCTTGCGCAAGGCTCAAGTGGTGTGTGTCCACGGAGCGCAGGCCACGTGGACCGTGGATCCTGATCGACTCGATCCTCAGTCGTTGTAGGTCTGCTGCAGAGTCATCACCGAGCGGGCATCTGTTCTTGCAGCTCTAGCAGTCGCCACAGATACCAACTGGCGACGCTGCGAAACGGAGCGTAGCGGCTGCCGATCTCGTGCATCTGTTTCGGCGACGGCAATTCGTCAAGCTCATGGAGCCGCTGCACGCCCTTGCGGATGCCGAGATCGCCGACCGGCCACACATCCAGTCGGCCCAGGTGAAACATCAGAAACATTTCGGAAGTCCACCGTCCGAGGCCGCGCACCGAGGTCAGCCGGGTAATGATCGCCTCATCGTCCAGAGCATCGACATCGGCCAGAAAGTCCGGTTCGGTGACGAGTCTTTGGCTCAGATCGCGCAGATACGAGAGCTTGGCAAACGACAGGCCGCAGCCACGAAGCTCCTCGTCGCTTCGTTGCAAAATCTGGGCGGCAGTCGGGAACTCAGCGGTGTCCCACAGGCCGCGAAAGCGCGAAAAAATCGTCGCTGCCGCCTTTCCCGATAACTGCTGGTACACGATCGAGCGGCACAGCGACTCTAGGTGGCTGCGTTGACGAGGGGCGTCCATCGCAAACGGTCCGACTCGCTCAATCAACCAAGCGAGGCGCGGATCAGCACGGCGTAGCGTCGGCAGAATCGTTCGGGGAAGCTTCCTCTTGGCGGGCTTGGCGTCGCTTGGCATGGCGGACCTCGTTGGATGGCCGGTAAGGGGCGCTGATTCTAGCCTTGCGCGGGCGGCGTGGCTGCGGTACACGCCCTGCCAGCCATTTTTTCTGCCATGAGCGTCTCTGACCTGCATGCTGGCGAACGAGCTTACGACGCTGCCATGATGCGTCTTGCTCTCGATGCCGCCGAGGAAGCACGGGGGGCTACCAGCCCAAACCCGCTCGTTGGTGCAGTGATCGTTGATGAGTCTGGTACGCAGCCGGTCGTGCTCGCGGTCGGTTTTCATGCCGGTGCCGGACAAGCCCATGCCGAGGTCGATGCGCTGCGGCGACTCGCCGAGCTGGGGGGCGACTCCCGAGGCAAGACGCTGTACGTCACGCTCGAGCCGTGCAATCACGTCGGTCGCACGGGCAAGTGTACCGAGGCGATCCTTGCGGCGGGGATTCGGCGGGTGGTGGTTGGCATGGGGGATCCCAATCCTCACGTTGCGGGTGGGGGCGCGGCTCGTCTGCGGGAGGCTTCGGTAGAGGTTGTCGTCGGTATCGGCGAGACGCAGTGCCGTCACCAAAATCGTGGCTATCTGCGGTGGCTGCGTAGTGGCAGGCCGCAGCTCATTCTAAAGGCGGCGATCTCACTCGATGGAAGACTCGCACCGCCTTCGAGGCCAGGCTCTCCAGTGGGGCCCCGCTGGCTCACTGGCGAAGCGGCGCGACGGCGTGCTCACGAGCTACGTGCGGGCTGTGACGCCATCCTGGTGGGTGCGGGCACGGTACTGGCCGATGATCCGCAGCTTACGGTGAGACTGCCTTCGCTAGATCGTGTCAAGCAGCCCCTGCGGGTGGTACTCGACGGAGCGTTGCGGGTGCTACCGACGGCCAAGCTGGCTGCCCAGGGAACCCTCATTTTGACCAGCGAACAGGCCCTTGGGATGAATCCCGACCGGGCTGAGTCGCTTCGGCAGCGTGGGGCCGAGGTGGTCGCGGTGCCGATCTCGTCGTCATCGGATGTGGCTCCTCGGCGAGGTGTGGCGACGGATATCGATCTGCATCAAGCTCTGCGCCTACTTGGTCAGCGCAATATTTTGCTGGCTCTGTGCGAGGGCGGCGGCATCCTACATGGCGCTTTGCTCGAGTCGGGTCTATACGATGAGGCGGCGCTGTTTGTGGCCCCGCTGCTGCTGGGTGATGAGGGAGTGCCGCTGCTGCGCTACTTCACGGTGCCCGATGTGACGGCAGCCTCGTGGCTACCGTCAGCCCGCGTGACGCCGCTGGGTCGCGATTTGCTCATCGAGGGCGAGCTGCGGCGCGGCGGCTTTTCGGTGGCGTAACAGGGACGGAGTTTGCGCGTGTTTACCGGCTTAGTCGAAGACATCGGTCGAATCAGCGAGGTGGTCCCGCTGCCGCGTGGCAGTGGTCAGCGGATCGTCATCGTCGCCAAGCTGCTGACGGAGCCTTTGCCAATCGGTGCATCGCTGGCAGTCGACGGGGTCTGTCTCACCGTCGTTACCTCGTCACCCGGTCAAGCTGCGGTCGAGGTCGGTCCTGAAACCCGTGAGCGAACCTCGCTTGGCGAATTGTCGTTGGGCCGTCAGGTTCATTTGGAGCGGGCGCTGCGGGTATCGGATCGATTGGGCGGACACATCGTGACCGGACACGTCGACGGCATCGGTCACATCGAATCGAGCATGCGTCGCGGCGATAGTTGGGATTTGTTCGTTGTGACCCCGACTCCGCTGCTGCGCTACATCGTTGAAAAGGGCGCGATCTGCATCGACGGCGTCAGCTTGACGGTGAACCGGGTCGACGGACGAGGTTTTGCGGTGTCACTGGTTCCCCATACGCAGTTACACACACATCTGGCGGGGAAGTCCAAGGGCTCGGCGGTGAACCTGGAAGTGGACATTGTCGCCAAGCATGTCGAAAAGCTGATCGCGGCCTATGTGCCGGGCGGCTCGACGGGACTTTCTCTCGATAAGCTGAAGGAGTTTGGCTTTGCAAGCGGCGATTAGTACGAGCGAGCGGGCGCAGCGCGTCGAGCGGGCACTCCGTGACATTGCAGCCGGCCGGATGGTGATCCTGGTCGACGATGAAGATCGTGAAAACGAAGGCGATCTGGTGATGGCTGCCGACAAAGTCACACCAGAGGCGATTAACTTCATGGCGCGCTTTGGCCGGGGCTTGATCTGCCTGACGCTGACCGAGGAGTGGGCGGATCATTTGCAGCTACCCCTCCAGAGTGGGCGGTCCGGGGGGCCACCACTTGGCACCGCATTTACCGTCAGTATTGAGGCGCGCCAGGGCGTAACTTCCGGGATCTCGGCGGCGGATCGAGCGCACACCATTTTGACCGCGGTGTCGAAGAATGCCCGGCCTGATGATCTGGTGACGCCGGGGCACATCTTCCCGCTGCGGGCGAAGCGTGGTGGAACGCTGGTGCGAACCGGCCACACCGAAGGCTCCGTCGATCTGTTGCGGCTCGCGGGGCAGACTCTGGCGGCGGTGATCTGCGAGATCATGAATGACGACGGCACGATGGCGCGAATGCCCGATCTTCTGCGCTTCGCCGAGGTCCATGGACTGCTTTTGCTGAGCATCGCGGACATCATCGAGCATCGTCTCCAGACCGAGTCGCTCGTCGAGAAGATCGAAGCGTTTGAGCTGACGCCACAAATTGATGGGGTGAGGGCCAAGACGTTTTCGGGTGCGCTATTCCGGACCGCGATCGAGCCGACGGAGTATCTGGCGCTGTGGCTTGGCAACCTTGCCACCGACGAACCAGCGCTCACCCGCGTGCAGACCGCGAGCTTGCCGGGCGATGTGTTTGGCGCGCTTGGCTGTGACAGTGGCGCACAGCTCCAAGCGGCGCTGCGCATCATCGATGCAGCCGGTCGAGGCGTGCTGCTCTACGTGTTCCCGACCGGACGATTTACCGTCCGTGACGACCTGCGGGCGCATCTGCTGCGACGCGGGGACTCGCTGCCGTCGGGCAACAAGCTACGCGACTTTGGCTTGGGGGCGCAGGTCTTGCGCGAGCTCGGTGTGAAGTCGATGCGGCTGCTCACGAACAACCCGAAGAAGATTGCCGGACTGACCGGCCATGGGCTACACCTCGTCGAGAGCATTCCGCTCATTGCCGCGCTGCCCGATCACGGCTAGTCGCTTTTGGCGACGACAGAGCTTCTGACCAACGGACGATTTGAGAGGACATTTGATGTCTAGCGAAGACAAAACCAAGGTGATCGAGATCTCCGGCTCGCTCGACGCCACGCAGGCGCGGGTTGCCATTGTCGCCAGCCGATTCAACAGCTTCATCGTCGAGCGGCTCATCGAGGGCGCGGTGGATGTGCTCAAGCGAGTCGGTGGCGCACCGGACAGCATCACCATTGTGCGCTGTCCTGGGGCCTTCGAGTTACCGGCGGTGACCCGGCGCTGTGTCGATAGCAAGAGCTTCGACGCAGTGATTTGCCTCGGGGCGGTCATTCGGGGCGCGACCCCGCACTTTGACTACGTGGCTGCCGAGGCCAGCAAGGGCATTGCCCAGGTGGCTTCGCATGCCACCATTCCGGTCGTGTTCGGCGTGCTTACCACCGACACCATCGAGCAAGCCGTCGAGCGCGCTGGCACCAAAGCGGGCAACAAGGGTGCCGATGCCGCAATGACGGCGCTGGAAATGATCTCGCTCTTCCGAAAGCTGGGCCATGGCATCGACAAGCGGTAATCGTCGTCGCGCTCGTGAGAGCGCAATGCAGATCCTGTGTGTGCTCGATCGGCAGCCCGATCTATCGGTGGGACAGGCGACCCAGCTCTATTTTTCGCACCTGCTCGGGGACGACGGTGAGTCGAGTACCGGCCACGATGCCAAGTCCCTGCCAAGTGAGTCGCGTCTGTTCATCGAGACGCTGGTTTCGGGGGTGCGACGTGCCCAAGCAGACATCGACAAGCTCCTTTCGGAGTGCTCGCGCAACTGGCGGCTGTCCCGGATGGCAGTGCCTGATCGCAACGTGCTGCGGCTGGCCTGTTTCGAGCTGATGGGCTGTCCCGAGGTGCCCGCTCGTGCGGTGCTTAACGAAGCGATCGAGATCACCCGAAAATATGGAACGAGCGAGTCCGCCTCGTTTGTAAACGGGGTTCTCGATCGAGTGGTGGCCGAGCTGGGTCGTCGCGACGAACCGGTGGCGGCAACCTCTCCTTCTGCCACTGCGTAAGAGGTCAGCGATGCGCAAGGCCCTGCTGCTGCTGTCGATTCTTGGACTCCACTGCGAACCGGCACCGTATCAGAGTCCGAACCGAACGACGGAGCCGCCTCCACCCAAGAGTGCGTTCGTCCACTTGTTTGTCGGTGGCAGCCCCGCAACCAAGGTCGAGCTCCGCTTGTCGCAAAAGGTGCGTGCCGTCGTTCCCAGGCGCGAGATCAGTCCTCGGTTAGAACTGGCCGCCGGGGAGTACCCGCTGTCGCTGGTCGGAGCCGGGCAAGAGCTTGTGACGAGCGGACTGGTCCTGCTGCCGGGCAGTGAGACGTTGCTGATTGCCTCGAGTCTGCCGCGACCCGATGGGGCCGGCAGTGAGCAGCGCTTGTCGGCACTGGCTCTCGGTGGGCGTGATCCCAAGTGGGCACGGCTGCGACTGCTCCATGCGGCGGAAGGTGCGCCACCGCTGTCGTTGGCTGGACCGCTCGGCGAGCTGCTCGTCGATGGTGTGGCGAGTGGTGCGGTGTCGGCGTATGCGCAGCTCGAAAAGAGCCTGGCCATCGATGGCAAGCTGCAGCTACGGAGTCCGGGCGATCCCCGGTCGCTCTTTGACGTCACGGTGACGACCGGACTTGGGCTTGGATCGACCACCACGTTGATGGCCGTTGGAGAGGTAGGCCCACTGGCAACGCCAGACGAGTCGTTTGGGCTGACGGCGTTCGATGAAGCCAGCGGGACGGTGAAAGCGCTGCCGGTGGCTCCTGCGGCGGGTGCTCCCGACGGACGAATCTATTTGTTCCATGCGGCGGCCGATCTCGGGGCGATCACCGCGAAGAGCTCGAAAGGACCGCTGTGGGGCTCGCTTGCCTATCAACAGGGCACCCCGCTTTCGGCGCTGCCGGCGGGGATGAATACGCTCTTCATCGATGGGGCGACTGCGGCCGTGTGGCAGGGGCCGCTCAAGCTGTGGCCGGGTCGAGAGTGGCTGCTGCTTCTGTATGGCAGTCGGATGACGCCAAAGCTCATGGCGCTGCCGCGACCGGGGCGAGCTCCGCAGACGGTGTGGCGGGTGGTCAACCTGGTCGAAGGCCTGGCTGTGGCCGATTTGCTCGATGGGGATGATGAGGTGGCCAGCAAGCTTGGCTACGGCACCGCGACCCCACCGCAGCTTGGCGATTTGAAGCGACGCACGCTACGGCTGCGCGACTGGCAACAGAGCAGCGTCTCGTGGGACATCGAGTTTGACCAGACCGCGGTCGATGCGGCGCAGGATCAAGTCGTCACGATGGTGCTGACTGGCTCGGTAGCGAACCGGCGCTCGGTGTCTGCGCTGCTGCTGGTCGAGTCCCGGGCCGCGATGACCCAGGCCGCCCCCATCGTACCGCTTACCACCACCCCTTCTTCGTAAGTGACAGTTGTGTGACACAGATGAGCAGCCGACGGAGACCGTGCGGACCGATCTTCAGGCGGACGAGCATGGTATTCCGCATTGCATCGCCAGCTATCTAGGTGCTACCGTCTGAGCTTGGCACGGACGGGCGGTGAAATGTAATCCCGCCGCTCGCCCACGCTGGAACGTCGATGCCGATTCAGCAAGCGCAACAACTGGGCCGCTATTACCTGCTCGACCGCGTCGCGTTCGGCGGCATGGCCGAGATCTTCCGAGCCAAGACCCGCGACGCCCAGGGCAAAGAACTGCTCGTCGCCGTCAAGCGGGTGCTCGCCCACTTGTGCGAAGACGATGAGTTCATCCAGATGCTCATCGATGAAGCGCGGCTGACGGCGCTCCTCAAGCACAACAACATTGCCCGCGTCTACGAGTTCTCGAAGGTCGGCAGCGAGTACTTCATCGCGATGGAGTACGTCGAGGGCAAGGACATGCGGGCGCTGCTGGAGCGGGCGCGCCAGAACCAAGAGTGGCTTGCCGAGGATCTCATTGCCTACATTGGCATGCAGGTCGCGCTCGGGCTGCACTTTGCCTACGAGCAGGTCGATCGCGACGGCACTCCGCTGCACATCGTCCACCGGGACGTCTCGCCGTCGAACGTGCTCTTGTCCTACAGCGGTGACGTCAAGCTGTGTGACTTTGGCATCGCCAAGGCTGAAGGGGCGCGGCAGCAGACCCGAACCGGTGTCATCAAGGGCAAGGTCAAGTACATGTCGCCGGAGCAGGCGATGGGGCGTCAGCTCAACAACCGCTCCGACCTGTTTTCGCTCGGGACGCTGCTCTACGAGATGCTGGCGCTCCAGGCCCCGTTTACCGCGCAGACCGAAATCGAGCTTCTGTTTGCGGTCCGCGATGCGCGCAAGCGACCCCTGCGCGAGCTTCGTCCGAACATCCATCCCGAGCTAGAGCGCATCATCGACAAAGCGATGGAGCGCCAAGAGAAAAAGCGCTGGGAAAACGGCCAAGAGTTTGCCGAGGCGCTGGCCACGTTCCTCCAGTATCACTATCCGAACACCAATCAGTCGACGCTGCATCGCGTGATGAACACCATGTTTGCACGCGAGATCGAAAAAGAGCGGGCGGCGATGGCTGACTTTGTCATCGACACCTCGACCTTCAACGACAACGTGGGTGAAAACCTGCTCGCTGATGTGCTGGGGCCCGACGCCGAGTACACGCAGTTTACGGCGGCGTTCGGAAAGCAAGATCTCGCGGATCCTCTGCCCAATACCCCGACCGGACCGAGTCCGAACCAGATGCGGGTGTTGGCCTCGGTGAGCATGCCGGGGACGATGGACTTTGACATGCTCGAGACCGCCGAAAAGCCCCGTCACGAGCTGGCCGGGCTGGCGGCGACTCCGGCACCGGGACAGCCGGGCTGGCTGCCGTCTGCGCAGACCATGCCTCGTGGTGTCAAGCCGTCGGTGGCGATCCCGCAGATTCCGGCCTATGGCAATCCGCAGCCACCCGCCGAAAGTGGTTTCGAGACGGTCATCATCCAGCGCGATGCCGTACTAGAGAAGCGTCCAGGTGGGCCGCTGGCAGCGCCCATCATCAATGACTCGTTTCACGCCGAGGAGACGCGGGTTCTGTCGCGAGAGCAGGTCGACTTCATGAACCTTTTGCCGAAGCCGGCGGCGAAGGCGATCCCGCAGCCCGAACAGGCCGTGAAAGCTTCGCAGTTTCACGAGCAAGCGACCCAGATTCTCGACGCCCGCAGCCTTCCGGTGGAGCTACAGCAGCTCCTGGCCCGCAAGAGTGCCGAGCTGGCCGCCGCGGTGAAGAGCGCCCCGCCCGTCGCTCCGGCAATGGCACCAGTTCCGTCCGGCAAAGCGCGAGCCCCGTCGATTCAGCTCCAGCCGCTCGACTCGGACTTCCACGACGCGGCGACCGAATATCTCGACTGGAGCCCAATCGAGCCGTCGGCAATCGAAGACCTTTCGCTCGATCCATCATCGGCCAACCTGGGTGCTGGTTTCCGACAGGGTACTGGGGCTCATGCACCGATCGCAGTGCCGCGCTCAGCGACCGGAGCCCAGGCCCCGATTGCGGTGCCGCCGCGCTCGGCGACGGGAGCCCAAGCCCCGATTGCAGTGCCGCCGCGCTCGGCGACGGGAGCCCAAGCTCCGGTTGGACTTCCCCCTGTGGCCCCATCGGCCAAGAGCCCACCGCCGCCGCCGCCCCCTGCCGCGAAGCTTGCCCCCCTGCCGCCGCGTTCCGTGACGGGAGCGCAAGCTCCGGTGGGATATCCGCTGCCGCCGGTCGCGCCATCCGCGAAGAGCCCGCCGCCCCCCCCGGCGATGAAGAGTCCGGCTCCGAGCCCTGCTCCCGCGCTGGCACCTCCCGCGCTGGCACCCTCCCTGCGAGCGGCCTCTCCGTCAGCTCGTCCGACCGGGCTCCAGCCAGCCATTGGTCGTCCGGCGACGCAGCCGCCGATCGCCAAGGCGATCCCCGAGCCGCCCAAGCCTGCGACGACGCCCGGTCGTGTCGCTGCCGTTCAACCGCCGGGTGACGACGAGTGGGAAGCGCTGCCGCATCTCGACAGCACCATGCTCGCTCGGGCTGGATCGGTCCAGGTGGTGTTGCCACGCAGTGCGCTGCCGGAACGACCCGCACCGCGACCCGAGCCGCCCACCGCGCCCGCCGGTCAGAAGTACGATCCGCTCGAGCACACCATGGCGACCGAGGATCTCGAAGCTGGCAAGGGCGGGGCCGAGCCCGACGACGACCTGCCAACGCCGGTGCGCGGAACCTCGCTGTCCGACATGGGAATTGATTCCGACAGCGAGTTTGCCGAAGACACCGACAAGGGCGATGGTCCCAAGGGCTTCGGCAAGCACCCCGATCCTTCGCTTACCTTCGAAGACGACGACCTAGAGCCGCTCGACTAACCACACCGCCTAGAACGACGAGCTGCCTCGCCAGGTTCTCGGCCGCGTGGTCGGCGGCTCACGGGTTACGTCGCAGGATGGCGATCAGCTCCCTCGTTCGGAGTTGCCGCTGGGCGCGCCGCGATCGCCACCGCGATCGGGTCCGCCGCTTGGACGCCCGCGATGAGGGCCTTGGTGGGGCTGGTTGGGGCGCGGTCCGCGATTGGGTCGGTTGTCGCCGCGTCGATCATCGCGAGGTGCCGGTCCCCGCTTCTGGTCGCTTTCGAGGTTGCGCAGGTATTCCATGAAGTGGGCGCGGTCCTCGATCATGTGGCCGCCTTGGTGCGGTCCGCCCCGGCGACGATCGCCACCACCCTCAAATCCCCGACCCCGGTTGTCCGATGCCTGGTTGCCATCGAACTGCGGGCGACGGCCCCGTGCGCCCCGGCGGTTTTCGAGCGCGGCGGACAGCAGCTCGCCAGCGAACTGGCCGATCTCAACGCCATCGCTCGCGGCCTGCCACAGCAGCTCGCGGTGAAGCCCACGGCTCACCTTGACCGTGAACTCGCCGGATTGTGGAGTGTCGTCGATGGCTGGCGGCATGGACTTGCCCTGAGAGAGCAGGTTCGTAAGCAGCGCGTCAATCTCCTGTTCCACCTGCGCAATTGCCTCGGCGCGAGTTGATCCCTCGGCGGTGCAGTGCTGTAGCTCGGGAACGCGTGCGGTGTACGTCTTGCGCTCGCTATCGAAAGAGAGGACCACCCGATAGTTCGGTCTCGACATCCAAGATTTCCTTTTGTGCGTAGGTTCGCAGGCCGTTTGAATCAGACTGCGCGACGGGAGACGCTCAGTGTGTCGTCAGCGACGGGTCCATGTCAAGTGCTTCGGTGTCTCGTCTAGCTATAGATGGACTTGAATGGCCCGGCCGATAGCTATGTCCGCACGCCACACACCAGGGTTATTGCGCTCGGTCGTCTTTCACTCAATGGTGGCCACAAGGTCTCGGATGTTTGGTTGCTGTTTGTCTAATTGCGATTGATTGACGATTGCTGATTTACCTACCAATGTCTTGCTGCCTGCCGTAAGTGTCACAATGGGGATTCCTAATGCCTGGGACACGACGGAAGCGGTGTTTGCATCGGCGACTTCATATTGAAACATCCGCTTAAAGGCAGTTCTGCTGGATGGAGGTGGTCCTCCGGTCGGGTGGACATAGAAATTACCTGGACTGGTGGTCCATATTCTCCAGATTTCATTCCCGATGGCGTCTACTACTGTTTTAAATGCGCTAGCTGATGAAAAATTGGCCTGGGTGAGCCGATTTCCAACATAGCAATATATTTTTGGCAATGAGAGGCGAAATTTTTGTGACTTTAAATAGTACTCAGATTGTTGCCCGCCTGGTGCACGAGTTATTCCATAGAGCAGTGCCAACACACTTCTCACGGCACGTCGTGATGAGCCATCAGCAGAGAATGGAATGATCAAGCGGTCGGCGGCCGACATGGCAAGTTCCGTGTAGATTCCAAAGCTTGGATTGCAGTCCACGAAGACTGTGATCGAGGACGCATTCCAGCGAGATTTGACATCTTGAATCAGATCGCTAAGCCAAAGATGGACCTTGGACCACGCATCATCTGGGCCAGGTGCCGTAGCATTGGTCACGCGAGATGACAAAACCTCGAGCTCTTCATCGCCAGGGATTAGAAATAGATTATCAGGGACGTGCGGGTTGACAGATTGTACTTGTAATAAGTAGTCAGCTCCATTCGATGGATTGTGATATGGACTAGAGATTCGATCCCGAATATATCCAGCGATCGTCAGACGGGGGTTGGCGCTTCCGAGCTTATCAAGCTCACTTTCGCCACCCTGCATGCCACCTAACAGCATGCTTGATGCATTGGCTTGTGGACATACATCAATGACCAATACTTTTTGTTCAGGATGGGTACGTGCGTATTCACAAGCAATTTGAAAGGTCAGATAACTTTTGCCCACACCACCTTTGTTGTTCCACACCGCGTAAGTAGCCATACTTTTTCTCCGTACCAGCGAGCAGCCAAGGAACGATAGCGAACCTGGCCGCTGACGGTTACTTTTTTTCGCAAGCCCGCTCCGTAGGCCAACCCGGCTTCTCGGGGGTTGCGACGCCTGTGGCGGAACGTGAAACAGGCGTGGCGGTGGCGCTTCATCGGCCTTTGCCGCTTGAAATGGGCGTTGCGGAGGTGGTTGAGGGGGGTTGGCAGTGGGCCACTCGCGTGTTCACGCTGCTGGAGCGGGTGTTTCAAGTTGAAACGACCGATCTGGCGCTGCCCGGACGCCTGCTGAACTTGGCGCGCAGCACTTGGGCGGCTTCGGGAGGGCTACTGCGGCTGCGGCAAGGTGGTTGGCGCGTGATCGGACGCGTGTTTGGGCTGCGGCGGCTGGGTTTTGCGGCCCAGCGCGGTCGTTTCAAAAAAATGTAGGCCGCTGGAATAGATCGGCGGGGCCGGTGGTTTCTGTCCCTACAGGTACGAAGACCACAAACAGGGAGGAACTCATGGCGAAGGGTTCGAAGCTTTCCAAGATGGCGGCCAACCGGCTGGCTGTCACCACCACGGTGACTAGCTCGGCCAATGTGCATGGTGCAGAGCTGGCCGCGACGCTGCATCAGACGTTGTTTCCATCAGGACCGGTGAAGCCGGAGCTGACCGAGCGGCTGCTCGAGGCGCTCAGCGACGCACTCGACCGCGCCGCCGCACAGATGCAGCAGGCCGATCTGGCACACGCTGCCGAGCTGCTCGATGACGAAGGGCCCAGGCTGCGTCGCGATGGAGCGCAGACACAGCTGCTAGAGACCTTATACGGTCAGCGCGATACTTTGGCCGCCTTGTATGGGTCGGATACGGTTCGGGAGTATGGCCTCGCCGATTCGATTCCGACCCAAGCTGTGCAGCTTCTCCAGCGCGGGCGGGCGGTGGAGTCGCTTTTGCGCAAGACGCCGATCTCTGCCAAGCCGCTGCGGACGGGGGTGACGGTGAAGGCGAGCGCGCTAGCCGATGAGCTGGCCCCTCGCATCGAGTCGCTGGCGGCGGCGCTTTCCGATGTGCAGCGCGAGTCACGAGAGGCGCAGCTTACGATGGAGCGCAAGTCGCAGGCGGCGGCGTCGTGGGAAAACACCTATCAGGGCGTGACCTATGCGTTCTATGGGCTGTATCTGCTCGCCGGGCGCAAGGATCTGGCCGACCGCATTGAGCCCACCGCCCGTCGCCGTGCCGGACTCCCCGAAGACGGCGATCAGCCCCAGCCCGCCTCTGGTGATCCCCAAACCCCGACTGCACCCATCGAGCCCGCCCCGCCCGTCACACCGTAAACCGGGGTGATGTAACCCACCCTCGCTACGGAATCCCCTCCGGGGGGACGAGTAGCGCCCGCAGGGGGAGCGAGGTGGGGGTTAGCTCGGGGGCGCTGAGCATGCTGCTCTGGACTTGGGTGTTGAGGCGCGTCGGCTCGGCCAGGACCAGGCTGCGCTCGGGGCGGCCTTTGAGCTTGCTGCGGACGCTGCGGACGGCCTCGCCAGCGGCGGCAGTGGCGCGGAAACCGTCGAGCAGTCCGGTGGCGTTGAACGAGCCGACCGCCTTGCGGACGGTGGCGGCGATGGGCTCGGTGACGCGACTGGAGACTTGGACCAGCACCGGGTTGGGGATGCGTCCGCCTTCGCCCGCGTCGTAGACCTTGCGGAGCGACTTGCCGCTGACGGCCTGCTCGGGGGCAAAGACGCAGTCGGCACGGCGGAGCACGACTTCACTGACGGCGGCGGCGATGTCGGGGGCGGCGGGGCGGAGCTGGAAGAACGAGGTCTTGAGCTCGCCGTAGAGCAGCACGTTGCCGATGTACGAGGCGTCCTTGCCGCCCGGTGCGACCCAGGCCAGCCGCTTGCCCGCCATGTCGAGGATGCTGCCGCTCGACTCGTGGGTGTAGAGTCCCCAGCGCAGGTAGGGTTCACCGGATGCCGTCGAGATGGCCAAGACCTGGAAGCCGCCGCCGCGCTCCGCCGCATAGATGGGGTCGAGCACGGCCAGGTCGATGATGCCCTTCTTGAGCGCCGCGTCGAAGTCTTGCGGACGAGCGAAGATCTTGGTCTGGACCTGGACCCCGGCTTCCGTCAGCGTCTTGGCGAGCTTTTCGGTGAACGCGTAGCGAGCCTCGGCCGAGGGCAAGGGGGAGGTCGGTGCGTAGAACGCGAGCTGCAGCGGACCTTCGACCGCTTGCGCCGAGCTACCCAGGCCCGAAAGCCCCAGGAAACCAGCGAGCAGCATCCCCGCAAAGGTACGTCGCGACATCGCGGCTGTGGTGTGGCTTGCGTGGCTCATTGCGGTTGCCCCGATCCGATCATGCGGTCTTTGGTGTCGATCCACTCGCGCAGCTTGGTGGTGCGAGCGCCTTTTTCGGCGGCTCGCTTGTAATAATCGAGCGCTTTGCGGGCCTCGCCGCGACGGTCATGGAGAATGCCCAGGTTGACCAGCGACTCGGGCGGAGTCGGGGCCAGTCGTTCGAGCACCTTTTCGCCGCCGGGCTTGCCCTCGATCAGATCGGCCACCGCCAGGTTGTGTGACAGCACCGCATCTTCGTCGGTATCGCCGCGCTGCTGCTGCACTTTCTGGGCGTTGCGCAGCGTGGGGCCGACCAGCTTGCTACGACCCATCAGGTGATAGTCGTAGGCGAGCGCCAGGTTGGTCGAATACAGCATCGTCCGCAGCACTTTTTGCAGCGTCGCGGCATCGTTGCCGGTGGCCTTGGTCTGCAGTCGCGGCAGCGTTCGCAACAGCGCCTCTCGCTGCATCGGCGCGGTCGAGGCCCGATACTGCACAAACACCGACAAAAGCTCGGTCCCGAGCCGGTTATACGGCGGGATGAGATCGCAGCCGTTGTCTTTGGCCTTGGCGACCAGATCGCGGGCCACCTTGAACTGGTTCGACTGTGCCCCGGCGATGGCGGCGAGGCACTGCGCATAACCGAGTTCGGGCTTGTGCTCGAAGGCGACCAGCTCGATGGCTTTTTGGATGTCAGCGAGCGCGTCTTCGGCTTCCTTGGTGGTGGCTGCGGTCACGCCGCTGCGGCTGATGTGGGACTCGGCCTCCGCCAGGCGCAGTCGTCCGCGTCGCAGGTGGAGGAGCTGCAGGTTGTGCTGCGCCGCCTTGAGTAGCTCTTTGTTGTCACTTGCGCCCGTGCCGGTGCCCAGGCTCGCCAGGTCGCGGGTCGTCTGCTGGGCCCCTTCGATCGCCGTGTCGAGTCGCTCGCGATCTTTGGCTGTGGCGGCGGTGGTTCGGGCGGCGTCTTGGGCCACGTAGCGCGCCGCTTGTTCGATGCGAGCCGAGGCCAGTTGCTTGAGAAGGATCGGTCGACGACCTCCCTCCGCGCCCGGTAGGTTGTCGAGCTGCTTGCGCGCTTCCGTCACGGCCCGCTCGGCGGCTTCACTGGCTTGGGGAAGTTGTTTTTGCTGACCGAGTAGCCGCGCCTGAACAATCCACAGCAGCGGATCGCTTTTGCCGGTGGTGGTGAGCGTCGTGGCGACCAGGCGCTCGGCCTCGGCACCGCTACCTTGCAGGAGCAGCGCGGTTGCCAAATTGCGAACAATTGAAGGCGAGTCGTCGAGCTTCTGTGCCTGCCTGAGCAGCGACACCGCACTGGCGAGCGCCGTTTTTTGTTCGGTGAGCTTGGCCTGTTCCTTGGGATCTTTGCCGGCCTTGTCGGGATCGACCAGCTCACCGGCGGTCAGAATCGCCAGCAGCGCCACCTGTTCCAGGGACTTGGCCATTCCGATGCGTGAGCGGGGAAGCTTGTCATCAAGCTGCTGCGATTCGCCGTAGTAGCGGCGGGCCTTTTCAAAGTTCCCGGCGGCGTACACCCCACTGCCGGCCAGCGCCAGCACTTTGGCATCTGTGGGGGCCAGCAGCGCGAGCTTGTCGGCTTGGCTTTGTAGTCCCGCCGGTCCGGCACCCGGCCCGACCTTGCCTTGGTTCATCTGCTGGATGCGGGCTTCCAGTGCCAGCGCAAGGAGCTGCACTTCATCCACGCTGACGCCCTCGGCAGCAGGCTTGCCGGTAAGCTCCGCGAGCGCAGCTTCGGCAGCGGCAGAGGCCCGCGCCGGATCTCCGAGTCGCAGATACGCCCGTCCAATCGAGGCGGGGACGTTGACCTTGCTGGTCTGGCTGGCGTTCTTTTTCAGCAGGCTCTGCGCCTCCTCGTAGCGACGAATGGCTTCGCGGAGGTCGGCTTCTTTGTCGCCGCTCTGTTCGATCTGGGCGAGCAGGATGATGCCGCGTGGATCGTCGGGACGAAGGCCCTGATAGGTCTGCGCCAGCTTGCGTGCTTCGTCGCGCCGCCCAAGGTGGAGGTAGCAGGTGGCCAGGTTGAAGGCGACCGCCGGTCGACGCGGGATGTCCGATTGCAGCGGCTCGTACTGCGTGACACCCTCGGCCCACTTTTGCTGCGCGATCAGCACCGTGCCGAGCATCTGCCGCACTTGGTTGTCACGGGGCCGGGACTCTTGCGCCTTTTCGAGCAGTTTCCGCGAATCCGTGAGGTTGCCGCCCAGGTAATACGCGGTGCCGAGCAGGAGCTGTGCTTCCCAGTCGTTGCGCTTGTCTTCCTCGGGCCGATAGCGAAAGTACTGCTCGAGTGCTTGGCTGGCCCGCTTGGGATCGACCCGTGAGTAGTGCTTGCCGATCTGAAACTGGGCCCCGTGCGTCTCGGGGCGCTGCCGGGCGACTTCTTCGAGGTAGCCGAGTCCCCGTTCGCGCTGTCCACTTTCGTACAGCGTCAGGCCAAGCGCGGTCTTCACCGACAGATCGCTCACCGACAGCTTTTCGGCACGGGTGAGCAGCTCGATCGCTTGGTCGTACTTGCGCTGACGAAAATACAGCGAGGCGCGCTTAACGAAGGCTTCGACGCGGTTTGGGTCCAGCTTGATGGCCTGGTCGTACAGCTCCGCCGCCGAGTCATAGTCTCCGTTTTGGAAGTGTTCCTCGGCCTTCTTGAGAATCGCTTCTTCCTCGGTTTCACTGCCCGCTCGACCTTGAGCCAGTGCGCCGGGCGAGCAAAAACCGATGCCCATCGCGACGGCAAGAGCACCGGCCGGCCGCAACAAACGACGGAGCGAGAAAAGCGGACGCATCGTTAGCCCCATGGACTCGATCATACAAGGCACAAGGCTCGACAATCTAGAAGCCAAGTGATCCGTGAAGGACGGAAACCCTGCGGAGTGGGGGAAGGGCGGAAATTTTTTGGTGGCGATGGGGGCGTGCTGCTAACTTCCCAAACAATGAAAAGCTTCTCCGAAAGGCTCGGAAAGCTCGGTCCTTGTTGTGGGCTGTGGCTTGCTGTGTCGGCGGGTCCAGTGCTCGCGGCAGGTCCGAGCGAGCTTCATACGACGGCCAGTGATGGGGGGCACACCGTCATTGACCAAAAGGACGACCGGGTACAGCGGCGAGCGATTCGTGGGGGCGCGCTCGATACCTCGCGTGAGTCGTCCGAGCTGCGGGAGCTGCGATCGTTTGAGTTCGAGACGTTTCCCCGGGCCAGTCTGCGCGACAGTTTGAGCGGACCGCCCGAGAGTCGCAGCGAAGGAATGGCGGATGGACTGCATACGCCGCTGCCCTCGCGACCCGAGACACCGCCGCCTAGCTCGTCGGTGCCATGGCTGCAAGCGCTGAAGCTACTCGACAACCTGGGCCTGGCCCCGACGTTTGTGCGCTTCGAAGCTCACGTCATCAAGTACCTGGAGTTTTACAAAGACGAGCGGCGTGGTCGGTCGATCATGGCCTCGTGGCTGCGTCGGCAAGGTCGCTACAAGTCGCTCATTGAACAGTCGCTCGACAAATACCGCCTGCCGCGCTTCCTGCTCTACGTGTCGATGATCGAGAGCGGTTACGATCCACACGATCGGTCGCACAAAGGGGCGGTCGGTCTGTGGCAGTTTCTGCCCGAGGGGGCGCGAATTTACGGTCTGCGCGTCGATTACTGGGTCGATGAGCGGCAAGACCCGATTCGCTCGACGGATGCGGCGGCGCGGTACTTGGGGGATCTCAAGGCGAGGTTCGGATCGTGGCACTTGGCGCTGGCGGCGTTTAACGCGGGCTACGGCGCGGTGCTGCGAGCGATGCAGAAGTACAACACCAACGACTACTGGGAGCTGTGTCGTCACGAAGACGGGCTGCCGTGGGAGACGCTGCTCTATGTCCCCAAAGCGATTGCGACGGCACTGGTCGGCGAAAACCGGGGCTTCTTTGGCTATGACGAGACGCTGCCGGATCCACCGCTGGCCTATGACTCGGTGACGGTGCATGGCTCGGTGAGCTTGGCTGCGGCGGCGAGGGCGATTGGCAGTTCAAGCGAAGACATGCAGCGGCTCAATCCACACCTGCGACGGGGACGAACACCTCCGCTCGGACCGGGTGAGACGTGGGAGCTGCGGCTTCCGGCGGGAACCGCCGCGCAGTTTGTGGCCGCCTACGACTACCGTGGGGAAAAGCTCGAACCGTATATCGTCCGGTTTGGTGAGCGGCTGGAAGACATCGCCCGAGTGCGAGGGGTGCCGGTGAGTCGCCTGCGTAGCCTAAATGGTGTCGAAGATTCGGCCGAGGTACGGGTCGGACTGACGCTGCTACTGCCACCGAGTCGAGGCAGTGCCGAAGTGGCAGCTACCCCGACGCCGGGATCGCTCGCAGGGGACGAGATTGTGATTGTCGCGGTTCCCGACAAGACGTTCGCGCTGACGGGCAAAAAGCAGATCTTTTACCGGACGATTTCCGGCGACAGCATTTGGTCGATTGCGCGCTTCTTTAAGGTGAAGGACACCGACCTTATGCGCTGGAACAGCCTCGATCCGGAGGCGACCCTGGCGACCAAGATGGTGCTGTCGCTGTGGGTCGAGCCGAGCCTCGATACCTCGCAGGTGGTGCTGGTCGATCCGGCGCGGGTGCGGGTGGTGACCACCGGGAGCGACGAATTTTTCGAGCTGGTCGAGACGCTGCGTGGTCGCAAGCGCCTCGTCATCAAGGTTCAGGCCGGCGATTCACTCGAAAAAATTGGCAAGCGGTACGGACTGTCCGCCGCCGATATGGAGCGCATCAACCGCATGCCGCGCTCCAGTGAGCTGAAGGCCGGTCAGACCATCATCGCCTATCAGACCATGTCGCCGTCCGAGAGAAGCACTGCGGTTCGCAAGCTACTTGCAGGGGAACCTCTCGATGGTGATGGCCGGGCGGTTGTGGACGGGTCGGACAAGGAGGGCGCAGCGTATGGTCCCCCGAGCCCGAACCCCCCAACCGTTACCGAGCCATATGGTCCGCCCAGTCCGGTCGTGCCGAGTGCGGCCGAGCCTGCTTCCGTGCCTTCCGAACCCGCCGTGGCGGTGCCTAGCTCGGCACCTTCCCCGAGTGCGGCCCCAGCCGCGAGTGAGCCGCTGCCGGGCGAAGAAGACCTTCCGTAGCCAGCAATCGTCGCTGCAACGTGCGATAGCGAACCTAGACAAGCCGGTGTCGCTTTGGCAGAGTCTGGCCGCCACATCTCCCGGCAGGCCAACCTACAAGGAAGGGCATCACCATGGGCTACATCTTTGACCCGGAAAAGCTTCACTCTTTGAGCAAGCGCGTCGTCGGAATGCCGCGTGAGCAGATGTTCTCGCAGCTCATCAGCGACGTTGCGGAGGCGTATCCCGGCTACATCGAAACGAAGCAGAAGTGGATCTTCAACCTGACCGGTGGGGCCTGCGGTTCGATGACCATCCTGCACGCCTCGCTATCCGAGTACCTGATCATCTTCGGAACACCGATTGGCACCGAGGGCTACTCAGGCACCTATCGGCTCGAGATCTACGACTTCATGATCGATGGTGAGATGTGGGTCTATATCGGGGACAAGCCTGCGGAACGCACGGCCTTTAAGCCCGGCGAGGCGGCCTATTTGGCACCCGGTCAAGCCAAGGCCTATCGCTGCCCCGACTACGGCTGGATGCTCGAGTACGGTCGCGGCTTTGTGCCGAGCTGTCTGCCCACAGGACTTGGGGGGGGGCTGTTTGTCGGCATTGATCCCGCCATGGTCTGGGACACCGTCAAGACCTACGGCGCGGCGACGATTCGCTCGCTGCTCAAGGGCAAGTTCTAGCCGCCACCCTGAGAAGGATTCTCATGTCGCAACGGGAAGTCACAGCGAAGTCCGAGCCGTCCACGCTGACCGAGGCGCAGGCGGCGATGGAAAAGTACGAGTTTGGCGCGGCCTGGCTGCCGATCATGCTGCTTTTGCCGCCGCTCGTTTACTACATGTGGATCTGCATGGCGCAGAACCACGGCGCGTTCCTTGTGCCACGGACGATGGACGAGCTGACCGGGCTTTTGCGGCTGGTTCCTGCGCCGACGCTGGCATCGACGCTGTTTGTCGGGCTGTGGATCCTTGGGCAGGGACTGCTACAGATCTATGCACCGGGAGAGTGGGTCGAAGGAACGCCGCTTTCGGACGGCTCCCGTCTTCCGTACAAGATCAATGGCTGGTTTTCGTTCTGGCTCACGATCCTGGGGCTGTTTTTCTGCTGCTGGATGGGCTGGATTCCGGCGACGTTCCTGTGGGATGAGCTGGGCCCGATCATCAGCACGACGACGCTCTTCTGTTACGGGTTTAGCCTATATCTGTATTTCAAGGGCAAGGCGTCGTCGGACAAGAGCGTGACCGGGCGGGTCATGTACGACTATTTCATGGGCACTCAGCTAAACCCTCGGGTGGGTCGCTTCGACTTCAAGCTGTTCTGCGAGGCGCGACCTGGACTTGTGCTGTGGGTGCTCATCAACTTTTCGATCGCCGCCAAGCAGTGGCAAATCCACCACACGGTGTCGACGCCGATGATGCTGGTGTGCCTGTTCCAGTTCTTCTACATCATGGATTACTTCTTCCATGAGGAAGCGATCCTGACCACTTGGGACATCAAGCACGAGCGCTTCGGCTGGATGTTGTGCTTTGGCGACTTGGTGTGGGTGCCGTTTACGTACAGCTTGCAGGCGCAGTATCTGCTGTCCCATCCGGGCGAGCTGCCAACCTGGGCGATTCTCGGCATCATCGCGCTCAACCTGGGCGGGTACGCTATTTTCCGGGGCACCAACATTCAAAAGCACCACTTCAGTCGCAACCCGGAGCGACCGATTTGGGGCAAGCCGGCGACGTTTATCAAGACCGCCCGCGGGACCAAGCTCCTGACGGCAGGATTTTGGGGGATGGCCCGTCACTTAAACTACCTCGGCGACCTGATGATGGGGCTGGCGTGGTGTCTGACGTGCGGCGTGTCGAACGTACTGCCGTTCTTTTACATCATCTACTTTACGATCCTGCTCATGCACCGTGAGCGTCGCGACGACGCCTTCTGTCACGCCAAATACGGCGCGGACTGGGAAGAGTATCGGCGGCAGGTGCCCTCGCGGATTTTTCCCGGAATCTACTAAGCCGGTCGAAGCAGCGTGGCTGGTTAGAAGAAGCGATACGCGGCTTGCAGCCCAAAGGCGAGCCGGGGATCGAACAGCGGACTGCCGAGGTTTAGCTCGACACCGATGAGCTGGGCGCGCATCTCAAAGGCTGGCGCAAAGCGGTAGGCGACGCTGACCGCTGGGACGGCCCGAAACGCATAGATCGAGCAGCTCGACAGCGCCGACGGCGAGGCACAGGGCCACTTTGGCGACACCGGCGCACTCGACCGATAATCGAGCGTCGCAAAGCCCACATCCAACGACAGCACCAACTCGAGCGGTAGCCGGGGCACCGGGGTCAGCACACCGCGCATCCCGAGGAGCAGACCGGCATTTTGCCAGCCTTGCAGCAGCTCAATCGGGATCTTTACGCCCAAGTCAAAGGCACCGCGCAGACCCTCTTTGATTCGATATTCCGCACCGAGCAGGATGGATGCCTGATGGGGGGGGAAGTTGTTGCCGAGGACGTCGATGCTGCCGCCTACGCCAAGGACGATCGCCACCTGACGGGTACGGGGCTTGGCACGGACTTCCTCGACACTGGCCGAGCTGATGAGGCCCTGGCCGCCGCCGTGGTCCTCCTCGAGCGTCGCCTCAAACTCGTAGCGTTCACCGGGGACAAACTGCTGTTCTTTGGCCCAGAAGCGGTTGCCGGAGCGGACCTCGATGCGATGGTAGCCGCTGTCGATGGGCACCGGGCTACTCATGGGGGTCTGGTAGTACTCGTGGCCGTCGACAAACAGGTAGGCCTTTTCACCCAGGGAGATGTGGACCTGACAGAGCTGCTTGCGGAGTAGCGCGACCCGCTGGCTGATCGTTTCAGCATCGGGAGGCATCCCCGCTTTGAGGTACGACTCATACGTCTCGATGGCGCGCAGATAGTACTCGCCGCGATCGTAGGCGCGAGCAGCGTTATATAGGAGGTCGACCTTGCGCGACAGGTCAAAGGCTTCCTCGAACGCCTTGGCAGACTGCCAGTAGCGACCGCTGGCGTACTCGCGCTCACCTGCGGCGTAGCGCTTGCGGGCCTGGTCCATCGCATCTTCGGCGCGACCACTGTGAGCTGCTAGCACCAGCGTCGCAACGACCAAGGCGGACAGGGATTGGCGGACTTTCACATGATCAATATACAAGGAATGTTACGAAAAAATAACGATAAGTTCGTCGCGGAGACAGGACCAAAGAAGGCAAGTGGCCGCCAGACCGTGGATCAAATTGCGACTCCATAAAGTGGATTTGGTCGACGGACTTTTTTGTTGACCACTGTGCTTTGCGCCGCGTAACGTCTGCACATAGACTGTACTGGTAGTCTAATCGGTAGACTTCCTATCCCAGCTAGTGCTTGGAATGGACGTTCTCGACGAAGGAGCAGGGCCGCATGTCCGTATTTGTCTCGCCGCAGAGCACACAGCGCAAAACCCCGGTGATGATCGGCATTGATGTCGGTTCCACCACCGTCAAGGCTGTGGTCGTCGACCCGGAAACGCGAGAGATCCTGTGGAGCGACTACCAGCGCCACCAAACCAAGCAAGCCGAGTTCGTGCTCGGCTTCCTGCATCAAATCAGCGAGGCGTTTCCGCTCCTCGGCAAAGAGGCGATGCGGCTGTTTATTACGGGCTCAGGTGCCTCGCCGATCGCGCCGCATGTCGGTGCCAAGTTCGTTCAGGAAGTGAACGCCGTTACGCTGGCCGTCGAGACGCTGCATCCCGATGTGGGCTCGGTGGTCGAGCTGGGCGGTCAGGACGCCAAGATCATCATCTTCAAGAAGAACGAGAAGACGGGTGACAAGCAGGCGACCACGTCGATGAACGACAAGTGCGCAAGCGGCACCGGGGCCACCATCGACAAGTGTTTCCTCAAGGTCGGCTTGCCGAGCGAGGAAGTCGTCAAGATTCAGTTTGACGACAGCAAGCTTCATCACGTCGCCGCCAAGTGTGGCGTGTTCGCCGAGACGGACATCGTCAACTTGGTGAAGAGCGGTATTCCCGCCGTCGAGATCATGAACTCGCTGGCGGATGCGATCGTGATGCAGAACCTGTCGGTGCTGACCCGTGGCAACACGCTGCGCCCGAAGGTTCTTTTGCTTGGTGGACCGAATACCTATCTGCCGTTCCTTCGCGAGTGCTGGCGCAAGCGGATTCCCGAGACCTGGGACAGCCGTGGCTTTGCCTATCCGAAGGACGTTCCGATTGACGAGCTCATCATGGTCCCGCAGAACGCGCAGTACTACGCCGCGTACGGTGCCGTGATGTACGGAATGTACGAGGCTGCCGAGGTCGGTCGCTTCTCGGGCATCGAGAACTTGCAGGAGTTTATCGCCACCGGACGGAAGTCGCGGCTCGGTGATACGGCGGGTGCGCCGCTGCTCCGCGCTCCATCGGTGGATGAGAAAGTGCAGGAGCTCGAAGCCTTCCGCGAGCAGTATCGGATTCCCAAGTTTACGAAAAAGACGCTCGAGCCCGGTCAAGTGGTGCGGGGCGTCATCGGCATGGACGGTGGATCGACCTCCTCGAAGGCCGTGCTCATCGACTACGACACCGCCGAGATCCTGACCAAGGAATACCAGCTCTCGAAGGGCAACCCGATCCAGGACACCAAAGAGATCCTGGCGCGTATCCGCGACTACGTGCAGAGCCAGGGCGCAACGCTCGAAGTGAAGGGATTTGGCGCAACCGGCTACGCGGCGGACGTACTTCAGGAATCGGTCAAGAGCGACTGCAACATCGTCGAGACGGTGGCACACATGATGTCCGCCGTTCACTTCTTCGGCGATGTCGATGTCATCTGCGACATCGGTGGACAGGACATCAAGGTTCTGTTCATGGAAAACGGCGACATCAAGAACTTCCGTCTGTCGAACCAGTGCTCGGCGGGTAACGGAATGCTGCTGCAAGCGATGGCCGATCAGTTCGGCGTACCGATTACGCAGTATGCCGACGTGGCGTTTGCTGCCGATTTGGCACCGAAGTTTAGCTATGGCTGCGCGGTATTCCTCGATTCCGATCGCGTCAACTTCCAAAAGGAAGGCTATGCGAAGGAAGAGCTGCTCGCCGGACTGGCGCAGGTTCTGCCGAAGAACGTGTGGCAGTACGTGGTGCAGATTCCGCGCATGGCGAGCCTTGGGAAGCGCTTCGTTCTGCAAGGTGGCACGCAGCACAACCTGGCGGCCGTGAAGGCACAGGTCGATTACATCAAAGATCGCGTTCCGGGTGCCGAGGTCTACGTTCATCCGCACACCGGAGAAGCGGGTGCAATCGGCGCAGCCATGGAGACCCTTCGCGTCGTCAAGCGTCGTGGCAAGAGCACCTTTATCGGGCTCGATGCGGCGGTGGATCTGACCTATACCTCGACGACCGATGAGTCGACGCGTTGCCACTTCTGTCCAAACCTCTGTCAGCGTACGTTCATCGATACAAAGACGCCGGACGGAGCGACCAGCCGCTACATCGCGGGCTTCTCTTGTGAAAAGGGAACCGTCGAGTCGGAAGCGGCGATGCTCGCGATTACCAAAGAGCGCAAGCGCCTGATGAAGGAGTTCCCGAACCTGGTGGACTTCGAGGCGAAGAAGCTGTTTGCGCACTTCTATGATGCGGAGCCGATGCCTTCTGCGGACACGCTCATCGATGACGTGGAAGTGAAGAAGGGTCTGTTTAGCATCAAGCGCGTGCCGGTCCGTCGTCCGTTCCAGCGCAGCTCTGCCGAATCGCAGAAGAAGCGTGCGGCGATGCGCGTGGGCATTCCGCGTGTGCTCAACGTGTGGACCATCGGGCCGTTCATTCGCACCTATCTGGAGTCGCTCGGCATCCAGAAGCACCACGTGGTGTTTTCGGATGAGACGACCGAGGAAATCTGGCAGGAAGGCGGCAAGTACGGATCGATCGATCCCTGCTATCCGTCGAAGGTCGCGCAGGCGCACATTCACAACCTGCTGTTCCACCAGCACAGTGAAAAGAAGCCTCTACACATCGTCTTTTTCCCGTGCATCACCCACGTGCCGCCGGGAATTCACAAGGTGATGGACAGCGCGTCGTGCCCGATTGTGGCCGGTGTGCCCGAGGTTCTGAAGGCAGCGTTTACCAAGGAAGTCGACTTCTTTGCGACGCGTAACATCAAGTATGTCGATCCAGCGCTCACGTTTACGGAGCCGGGATTTTTGCGCAAGCAACTGTTCGATTGCTTTGGACCTCTGCTCGAAGTGACAGAGGACGAGAGCGATTACGCGGTCGAGCAGGCGCACAAGGCGATGGCGAAGTTTGACGCCGAGATCCAGACCCGTGGCAAAGCGATTCTGGAGCAGGTCGAGGAAGACAATCGCGTCGCGGTGCTGATGCTCGGTCGTCCGTATCACAGCGATCCCGGACTCAATCACGGAGTGCTCGAGGAGTTCCAGGTTCTCGGGTATCCGATCCTGTCGATTCGTTCGATTCCCAAAGATCCGCGCTGGCTGTATCGGTTCTTCAAGGAAGACATCGACGCCGGTCGCATCGACGGGCCGCTCGAAGTCACCGATGTGTGGCCCGAGAACTACTCGGCCAACTCGGTGCAAAAAGTGTGGGCCGCGAAGTTTGCGGCGCGTCACCCGAACGTGGTGGTGCTCGATCTGTCTTCGTTCAAGTGCGGACACGATGCACCGACGTACGGACTCGTGGACTCGATCATCGGAGCGAGCGCGACGCCGTACTCTGCGCTACACGACATCGATGCCAACAAGCCGGGCGGCTCGATCAAGATTCGGGTAAGGACGTACGCGCACAGCCTCAAGCTGCACGAAGAGCGGCTCGAAGATGTGTCCAAGCGTGGGGCCGAACTTCACCTCAAGATCGAGGAGAAGCGACTTCAGCTATTGGAGATGAAGCAGCAGCAGCTCGCCGAGCGAAAGCAGCAAGACCCGACCCTGCAAGCAGAGATCGAGCAGCTTCGCGGCAAAGTCGCAGAGTATGCGGCGCGATTCACTCCGCAGAGCACCGCTGAGCGCGACAAGAGCCTGGTCCGCATTGGCGTAAAGAAAAAGGGCGAAGAGCAGGTCGTCCGCCTGTAAGCGCATTCCCGATTCACCTTTAAGGGAGTTAGAGAGAGCATGGAAACCATCCAAGTCGAAGAGAAGCGTCGCGTTCGGTTGCCCGTCATCGGAAAGCCGGAGGAGTCGGGGGTGGATGTGGATGCCATCCTTCGCGAGTTTGAATCCGAGCAGCGCGCCAAGCTGGGCCTCGATAAGAAGGACCAGTGGCACGATGAGGTTCATCAGCGCTGGACCGCCTCGCAGCGTCCCCACACGACCATGCTCTGCGGTGGTCTGACGATGGCGCAGGACTTCCTGATCTCGGGCGCGCTCGAGGGAATCGGCTACCGCGTGGTGCCGCTCGATGTGCCCGATACCGATGCCCTTCAGTACGGCAAGGAGTTCGGCAATCGAGGGCAGTGCAACCCGACCTACTTTACGGTCGGAAATCTGATCAAGCACCTGCTCTATCTGCGCGATGTGAAGCACATTCCGACCCAGGAGATCATCGAGCGTTACCTGTTCGTGACCGCTGGTGCCTGTGGTCCCTGCCGATTCGGAACCTACGTCACCGAGTACCGCAAGGCGCTGCGTGATGCGGGCTTCGATGGCTTCCGCGTCATGCTGTTCCAGCAGCAGGGTGGACTCAAGCAAGCGACGGGCGAGGACGCCGGACTCGATCTGAATCCGAAGTTCTTCCTTCGTCTCGTGCTGGGCATCATGATCGGCGATGCGGTAAACGCGATCGGCTACCGCCTTCGTCCCTACGAGAAGGTCGCTGGCAACACCGACCAGGTGCTCGAAGCGGTCAAGAAGATGATCTTCGAGACGCTGCGCACGAACGGCAACATCGTCAGCTCGCTCATCAAGGCGCGGACGATGCTTCGTCAGATCGAAGTCGATCGTACCCAGGTCAAGCCCAAGGTGTCGGTCATCGGCGAGTTCTGGGCGATGACCACCGAGGGAGACGGCAACTACGGACTCCAGCGCTTCCTAGAGCAGGAGGGTGCCGAGGTCGACATCCAGATCGTCACAAACTGGCTCCTTTACAACGTGTGGGAGCACACCTACGACACCAAGCAGCGCATGAACCTCCGCAGCCAGGATCACGGCAAGCGCGGACTCGCGGGCATCGATCCGATCAAGAAGCTCGCGATCCTGTGGGTGGCTGACAAGGGAATCCGCGTCTTCTTCCAGGCGATTGCCAACACCATGGGACTCCACGGCTACACCCTGCCTGACATGGATGTAGTCGCGGATGCCGCCAAGGATCTCTACAACAACCACCTGCGCGGCGGCGAAGGCCACATGGAAGTCGGCAAGCTGGTGCTCAACGCCGAGCACAAGAAGTCGACGATGACGCTGTCGGTGAAGCCCTTTGGCTGCATGCCGAGCTCGGGCGTGTCCGATGGTGTTCAGTCCTATGTGACCGAGAAGCACCCGAATGCGATCTTCCTGCCGATCGAGACCTCGGGCGACGGCAAGGTCAACGTCTACAGCCGCGTGCAGATGATGCTGTTCAAGGCCCGCACCTTTGCGCGCAGCGAGTTCGATGCGGCCTGTAAAGAAAACGGTGTCACCGCTGAAGAGGTCCGAGCGTTCGTGGCCAAGCATCCGATCCTGTCGAGCCCGTTCTTCCAGCCCGACCACTACGTCACCCACACCGCCGCTGACGTAGTCCATCACGTCGCGCCGCTGATGAAGGACGGCATGGTCAAGGGCACCCTCCGCTCGCTCGTCAAGCGCTTCCGAGGCCACACCGCCCACACCTCCCACGCCGCCGCGACCGCCAACTAGCCGCCGCAACCCGCCACCGCGCCGAATCCGGCGCGGACTTCTTGCTCAAATCCCTAAGTCAGTTTCCCAAGGCCACCAGCGTCCCGTAGCACTGGAACAATTCGCCAGTGCTGACGCAGTGCTTCGCGCATGGACTGCGGCGCATCCGCTTGCACCGAAGACCATGCGGCCCGTGCTCGCTCAATGCCTGCCATGATGGCTTCGCGTGCCCAGGGCTGCTCCGACCGCTCTTGGTGACGGAGGAGCGCGTCCCGATCAATCTGCACAAACGGGCGAACTTTGCCCAGGGCAAGCGCCAGCTCTGGCCCTCGGTATCCTGCCCGTCGCTGCCACCCGAACAAGGCCCAGGCCACCGTTGCCACTAGATCGTAGCAGGGGCTTAGCACCGGTCGGTCTGCCACGCCCCAGACAAAGCTCCAGTTTTTGAGATGCGCGTCGTTGTTGCCGCAGGCGATGACAAACCCAAGCCGTTCGGCAAAGCGTCGAGCTTCGGACTCACCCGCCGCTTCCGCAACGAGCAGCAGCAGCTTGTCGAACGTCCAGTGCGACTGCCCTCCGCCGAACTTACCTCGCGGCCACTCCCCGAGCGCTTGGCAGAAGTCTTCGTGGTGTAGCCTCGTTCCGTCTGGTCGTCGGTCAAAGCGTCGGATCGCATAGGCTCGTGGACTATAGAGCGGCCAGTCGGGGGGGAGCCCGACAATGCGCGCGGTATCAATGACCAGGTTTTCCGGCACTTCATGTCCAGCCAGCTTGGCCCATAACATCGTGGTGGCTTCGA
>JBGAUT010000044.1:0-44381 GCA_044228505.1 Polyangia bacterium
CAAGTGCTGACGGAGTGTTGTGCCCATCTGCCGTCAAGAAACCCTCCATCCCTGTTCCATCGGGAGGCCGTCATGACGATTGACCGATACGTTCTCTTCGATGGCTGTTTGATCGGGGCGGTGGGTTATCTCGGTTGGCTGGCGTGGCAGCTTCGGTCGCAGATGCGGTCACTCCGAACCCTCGTCGACGCTCGGGGCTGGGAGGTCTGGAACAGGGTTTCGGTTCTCGAACAGCTCACCAGCTTTGATGCGCTGACCGGGATGGGCAATCAGCGGATGTTTGAGAGCACGCTGGCCACGGCGCTGCGTGGGAGTACGAAGCTGGCGCTGCTCTACATCGACCTCGACGGGCTCAAGCCGCTGAATGCCAGCCTCGGGCATCAAGGTGCGGACAAAGTGATTCGCTCGGCAGCGCTGGCGATTCGCTCATCACTCCGGCGCAAGGCCGATCGCGACAACGTGTTCCGTCGCAGCACCGCTGCTGATGAGTTCTTCATCATCCTCGCGAGCGCGAGTCTTGAGACGGGCATTCTGGTTGCGGAGCAGTGTCTGACCTCGCTGCGTGCGCTGCCGATTCCGGTGACTGCATCCATCGGCGTAGTGACCTGGGATGGACGCAGCCCGGTGAGCACGGAGGATTTGGAGCGCGCCGCCGAGCTGGAAATGGAACAGGCGAAGGCCGATGGCAGAGGTTGTGTGCGGCCTCTGCTGACGAACCAAAGATCCGACGACGCAGTTCCTAACAACATCAACGCAGATCGCGCAGCTCGCCACACCCTGGCCGCATAGCCACCGAGGCTGACTTCGTTTCTTGCGACCCATGGGGTTGACCTCGCCACGGCTTCTGCGGTCGCTACGGAGGCTTCCATGCAAGCTGCACCTTATGGGACAGATCCGTCCTCGGGTCCGTCCCCGTCTACCGTTCGTCAACGTACCGCTCTCGTCGTCGCCTGCATCACCGTTGGGCTCGAACGATTCGCATTCTACGTCGTCGTCGCGCTGCTTCTGCTCTTCCTCACCGAACGCCATCACCAATCCGATGCCCAAGCGAGCACTTGGTACGGAGTCTTGATGGGCGCGACCTACTTCACGCCTCTGTTTGGAGGAATGATCTCGGATCGCATCGGTCGCTGGCTCTCCGTCAACATCGGTGCATTCCTACTCTTCGTCGCATACGGACTCCTAAGTGCCAGGCTTCTATCTGCCGCGATCGTGCTGCTTTCCTTAGGAATGGGACTCCTCAAGGCAAATCTGACTGCCGCAGTCGGATCGATCTATCCAACCGCTATCGAGCGAGACATCGCCTTCACCCGATTCTACAGTGCCGCGAACATCGGCTCACTTCCTGCCGGTTTCGCTTCTGGGTGGCTCGCCACGCGCTACGGCTATCCCACCGCATTCCTATCCGCATCATGCGCCTGCCTCCTCGCCTGGGCGCTGTGGTCGCTTGCCGGAAGGAGTCTGTTTATACCGACCCATCACACACAGATTGAGGAGTCTCACGCACCGGAACGGGATCGCTTGATCACGCTCTACGTACTCCTTCCGGTCGCGTGTCTGTTCTTCCTTTCCTTTCACCAGAATGGCTCCTCGCTGACTCTGTTCGCAAAGGATCACACCGTTCTGTCTCTGTTTGGCGTTACCGTTGAAGCACCCTGGTTCCAGAGCGTCAGCCCAGCGCTCGTCATCGGATTGACGCCGCTGCTTGGCCATCTGTGGAAACGTTGGCCGCTGGCAACCCACCGCAAGTTCCTGACGGGAATGCTGCTGTCCTCCACATCGTGTCTCGTGATGTCCTCTGCTTCTCTGTATGGAGGGAACACAGGCCGAGTCAGTCCATGGTGGCTCCTGTCCAGCTACTTCCTCTTCTCCATCGGAGAGCTGTGCGTCTCGCCGATTGGCTTCTCGCTCGTCACCAAGCTCTCTCCCAAGCGACTGCTTGGAGTCCTCATGGGGGCATGGTTCGCCGCCATCTCGCTTGGAAATCTGGGAGCCGGACTCATGGGGAGATTCTGGAAGGTCTGGCCTCATCACCTGTTCTTCGGTGCGCTCGCCGCAACCTCTGGAATCGCCGTTCTGCTGATCCTGTGCCAGCAGCGCAGGCTCGGTCGTGTACTGGGTGGAAGTACCTAGATCCCGTCGAGTCACTCAACCATCTGCGCTTCACAACGAAGCGCTTCGCACACTCCCAAGGAGGGAGCTTACATGAAGTCCACGATTGACCAAGTCACCCG
Source organism: Polyangia bacterium (assembly GCA_044228505.1). Classification (GTDB taxonomy): domain Bacteria; phylum Myxococcota_A; class Polyangia; order Palsa-1104; family JAEUJZ01; genus JAEUKA01. The sequence goes on from JBGAUT010000044.1 coordinate 2,235, forward strand.
ACAAGCAAAAGCACAGCGCAAGGTACTCAACCTAGAGCTTACAGAGACCCGAGCCGAGGTTGCAAAAGCAAAGAGTCAGCGCCGTAGACCCAGACAGGAAACGCTCATCATCCGGGGTCCGTATCAAGATCAAGTGGACAAGTTCCGTCTGAAAATCGCAGAAAATGGCGAGACGAAGAGTGTCTGCTTTAAGACTCGAAAGGAAGCAGAGCAGGTCAAGAAGTCGCTGCTTGCGAAGAGTAGAAAATACCAGGGAGTCACGATCGCAAATGCAATTCCAAGGTTCCATACATACCTACTGGAGAGTCGCGGCATCTTGCCACACAGCGCGGCATGGTGTGCTCATCAGCTCGCGTGGCTACCAGGGAACAGACTCCTTAGCAGCATCAGCGAACCAGAGGCAGAACGACTGTATCGCAACGCCGCCAATGGTCCGTCGAACAAAAGGACTGGAAAGCCGGTCGCCGCAGCGACCCATCATGGCTGGCTCCTGCTCGCGAAGCGACTGTATGTCTGGGCGCGAACGAAAGGACTCTGCTCAGAGAATCCGTTTGCGGCAGTGCGTCCGATGGGACGTCAGCGAGTTGGGAAGTTGCAGCTACGCATCGACGAAGCGCGGCGCTTTGAATCCAAAGCGATGGAGCTTGCACACGATGGCAGTGCACCCGCGTTGGGAGCACTCCTGATGCTCTATCTCGGACTCCGTCAGGGTGAAGTGGCTGCTCGCGTGGCTCGCGATATTGACGACGATGGCCGTGTGCTGTGGGTGCCATCGGGAAAGACCAAGAATGCGCGACGCCGTCTCAAAGTACCCGAGAAGCTGCGACCCCTGCTGCTGTCACTGATTCATTCCCAAGGACCGGACAGACTGCTGTTTTGTCCAACCGACCGGCCTCCGGCCACGCAATACTTCTGGGGCTGGGTGCGTCGGATTTGTGTGATGGCAGGCGTTCCCAAAGTCTGTCCGCACTCCCTACGCGGCCTGCACGCCACGTTAGCACTCGAAGGAGGAGCCACCTCCGATTCTGTTGCGAAAGCACTAGGCCACGGCTCCTTCGAGCTAACTGCCCGTCACTACGCCACCGAGGACTCGGTCTCCAACTCCAGCAATGACCGATTCTCCCAAATCATCCGCAACCACGAGCCGAGCACCGCCGATAAGCTAGTTTCCATACTAAAATCTCTCAGCACCAAAGAACTGGCCGAAGTGCTGTCCAAAGCCACCAACCCAAGTACAACTTCAGACGACAAACACCACGATTCCAAGTTTCCCTCCCACATTCCCCAGTAGCCATCAAAGGCAATTTGTCGACGATAATAGTTGTTAGCATCTTCTTGCCAATGATGTCGCCCAGGCGATTCTTGGTAGAGGGGACGACTTCGACACGTTCCTGGCCGATGAAGAACTGAATGTCGGTCTGGCCCACCGAAATAATGCAGCCTGGGCTTAGGTATGCCTCGCGGATTCGGAGCGTGTTTACGTAGGTACCGTTGGTGGATCCAAGATCCCGGATGATGTAGCCAAGTTCATCTTGCTCGATCCGGCAGTGAAATCGTGACACCGTCTCGTCTGCTAGGACGAGATCGTTATCTTCCATCGCACCAATGCGAATGGTGCTTTGGTCATACTGGTGTTCTTGTCGATTGCCACCTTGATTGGTGATGAAACGGCAGGTCCGCACCTGGATGGTTTGGGGACGTACGCCGTCGTAGTGAACCTTGGTGGGGGGCAGAAAATCCGGAAATTTCCGCCGTGGCTCTGACGGCGCACTCATTGTGCATAATTAAACATGTAATAAAAATTACAGTCAAGAGCGGGCCTTAGAGTGCTCCTCGGCGGAGCTTACGCCCGAGCGGTGCTTGGAGACGCTGGTCCCGTTCAGTCTTCTCGCTGCTCATCCATCACCGCGTGGTCCATCGCTGCCTTCTCGTGAGTGGTCGCAGTGGGGTTTGATATGGAGAGGCTCGGATCCGGCCGGACCCAAAGCAGCAGTGTCAGACGACGGACAACTTTCGGATGGGGATGCAGTCGAGAGCCTAAGTCGTAGTCGAGCCAGACCTGACAGCCATCCGCACAGGCTACCAGGTGCACCGCAGAGGGTTGCAACTCACGAGACAGTAAGGTCTCTTCCTGTTGGCCCGCGAGCTGTTCCGCCAGAACGCCGGCTTGTTCCACCGCGCTGAGGATCGAAAGTCGCTGTCGCAACAGTACCCTCAGCATGTGGCCCTGGCTGGAGGGCAAGCCGATGCAAACATCGCTAAGCTGCCTATCGGCCAGCAGGCTCGGCAGCTCTGTCAGGGAAAGTCTCGTTGGTGGCAGCCCGCTAGCACGGGGTGGCACACTGTTTCTGAAACCGCGGCGTAGCAAGGTTACCCCTCTTGGGGAGATGCACATGCATAAGTCGCGCCAAGACTCGGCAAGGCGTCACGGCGACGGCCGCCTTGTTGCAACTCGGCTAAACCCGCCAAACCAGATGTCCGAACCTGCGGGCACGAACCGGTTGCCCGTTTGAAATGCGGTTTGTGAACGATTGTGTGGGGTCAGCAGATGACAGCCGCTGATGAACTAGGGTCTATCGACCTGAGCGGACGGAGCCAAAGAGGATGAAGCTGCGGATTACTGATCGCCAGACAGGACGTTCTTGGCGATGACCATGCGTTGGATCTGCGACGTGCCTTCATAGATTTGCAGGAGCTTGGCGTCGCGCATCAGCTTCTCAACCGGGTACTCTTTGGTATAGCCGTAGCCGCCGAAGACCTGAACCGCATCGGTGGCTGCTTTCATGGCCATATCCGCGCCGTACAGCTTGGCCATCGACGAAACGATCGAGTCAATTCGGCCCTGATCGACCATCCAGGCCGCACGGTGGCATAGCGAGCGCGTTGCTTCCAGTGCCACTGCCATGTCAGCCAGGATGAACTGAATCGCCTGATGGGCGGCGATGGGCACTCCAAAGGTTTTGCGCTCCAGTGCATAGGCACGGCTTTCATGGAGAGCTCGACCGATGAGACCAGCCGCACCGGCCGCAATCCAGGGACGCGAGCGATCGAAGGTCTTCATCGCAATCTTGAAGCCTTCACCCTCCTGGCCGAGCAGCGCTTCCTTGGGCAGTCGCACCTCGTCGAAGATGACGTCGGTGGTATTGCTGGCGCGCTGACCCATCTTGTTTTCTTTTTTGCCGACTTTTACGCCCGGCAGATCCCGATCAATGACGAAGGCGGCAATTTTGCGGTTGCGAGCCTTGAGGTCTTTTTCGGCCTTGGGATCAGAGGTCGCGAGCACGGTATAGAAGCTGGCGTAGCCACCGTTTGTGATCCAGCGCTTTTGGCCGTTTAGGATGTAACCGTCGCCGTCTTTGACAAAGTGGGTGCGCAGTCCCGCGACATCCGAGCCCGCGTCGGGCTCTGAACAGCAGTAAGAAGCGAAGATGGGCTCGCGAGTGAGCCAGCCGAGGTACTTTTCTTTCTGCTCACGAGTGCCCGCAATGATGACCGGCAGCGCTGCCAGGGCGTTTGCTGCCACCGAGGTGTTTACACCCGCACAGGCCCAGGCGATCTCTTCCTGGATCATGCAGTGCGACAGACATGACAGCCCGAGGCCACCGTACTCCTCGGGAACCTCACAGTTCATCAGACCGAGGCTCCAGGCTTCCTTGAGCAGTTCGACCGGGAAGTGTCCCTCTTCATCGAGCTGACCAGCTACGGGGACTATCTTGCTCCGGGCAAAGTCCCGCGCCGTCTTGCGAAGCTGCTGCTGTTCCTCGGTAAAGTTCAAATCGTACATCTAGGGAATCTCCTCTGTGCGGCTCCAATTTATCCGGTTTGCGCCGATTTGTGGCCGTCAGCCCCGATTTTGTCAGTATTTCGAACGAGTTAGGCCTTTGCGCTCTTGTTTCGTCTGAAAATGAGGCAGTCTTGGGGGACGCGAGTGTTGTTTGGGAAAATGTAACAGGTTGACCGCAGACAAAGAACCGGCCTACGATTCTGAGGATTCATAGTCCGTGGCTCTTCCCTACGGCAAATACCTGCTCGACCGCAAGCTCGCTGAAGGCGGCATGGCCGAGATATTCCTGGCCCGACCTGCGCCCAACGCCGCCGGTTTGGGAGTCAGGCCCGGTCCATTTGTGGTCAAGCGACTGTTTGCTCACCACAGCTCCGAAAACGAGTTCGTGCGGATGTTTAAGAACGAGGCGCGTCTGGCGTCTCGATTGAAGCATCCCAACATTGTCGACATCTTCGATCAGGGCGAGATCGACAACTCGTTCTTCCTCGCCATGGAGTTTATTAACGGCGAGGATCTACGCAGCATTGCCCAGCAGTCCGATACGGTCAACCGTCGCCCGCCGCTGGCGGTGGTGTGCCGAATCATCATGGACATCCTCGCTGGACTGCACTATGCCCATTCCCTCGCTGACGAACAGGGCAAGCCTCTCGGTGTGGTTCATCGAGATGTCTCTCCTCAGAACATCCTGGTGACCTACGACGGTGTCGTGAAGATCATCGACTTTGGAATCGCCAAAGCGACGATGGCTCACGAAAACGAACAGACCCAGGCGGGCATGGTCAAAGGCAAGTACGCCTACATGTCGCCCGAGCAAGCGCGGTCCGCTCGGCTGGATGGCCGATCCGATGTGTTTTCCGTCGGAATTTTGTTGTGGGAGTTGATCACCTGGAGGCGTCTGTTTAAGCGTGGCACTGACCTGGCCACGATGGTTGCAGTGGCCGAAGAACCGGCACCGTCGATGCTGCTTCTTACGCCGGACTGCCCCCAGGAACTCGACGATGTCGTACAAAAGTCGCTCGCAAAAGAGGCCGACCAGCGCTATGGCTCAGCGAGGGAGTTCCAAGAGGAGCTGACCGACTGTCTGACCAAGCTCGGCTGGGACTTTAGTCAGAAGGCCGTCGGCACCTACATGACCGAGATCTTCCGCGAGCGAATGGTTCAGCGCGAATCGGAACTGCGTGCGGTACAAAATGCGGCCAAGCGCGACTCGCTGCGTCAGCCCGTAGCAGCGGTGCAGGTGCCGCAACCAGCAGTGAAGAAGCAACCGTCGGTGACCATGCCGCTGCAAGTCATCACGTTACCGCCGGCGCAAGGTGGCAAGCCGAACATTCCGGCCAACCTACGGACAACGATGCCGTTTGGTCCGTCCGGGCTTCAGATGCCGCGACCCGCAGCACGGACGGCACCAGCAGCCGGTGCCACTCCCGCAGCGAGCCCGACAAGTTCCGCTCATCCGCCGGGAGCCAAAGAAGGTCCATCCGGGCAACTACCGATACCACCGGTGAGGAAAGCGACACCGCAGGCCGGGACCCCATCGGTGCCGAATCCTCCCGCGACACGGCGCAGTCCGTCGGATGGTCTCAACATCAAGGCCGACCCGGGCTCGTCCAACCAGTCCCTCGCGACCGTGCCAAATCCAGCGGTTACGACCAGCGCTGCCAAGGACGGACTGAGCCAGGCGGCCAGTCGAAAGCGGGTCATCTTGGCGATTTCAGTCGGTATCTCGATCGGAATCCTCGCCGTCGTGCTGCTGCAAATCTTTTTGTCCAGATAGCCCCCCCTGGGCTTTGCGGTGTCTCGCGTGCCGCAGTCGCGCTATGTTGCGGCGATGTTTGCGTCCGCAACCCCCATCGGCCGTCCCTCGCTGTCTCCGTCTCAGCGCTATGTCGAGCGGCTGTACCTATCCTTTTCTCCGGTGTGGATGGCGATCATTGCGTACTGCATGCTGACCCACTGTTTTGCCAAGTGGGGTGATGTCGGTCACATGCTGCTTGGGCTGGCGTTGTCGCTGCCGCTGTGGTTGGTACCGCTGGTGCAGCCACCTGCGGAAGAAGTCGGCCAACCGTTCTGGATGCGGCATACCACCAAGGCCAACCTGTTTGTTGCGCTGATGAGCTTTGTGCAGTGTTACTTCGGATCGGCGATGTTCTTCGATGGGCTGGGTATGGAGTATCACTTCCCAACACAGCTTCAGTGGAACCGCACGCCGCTCTTTTTGTACTTCGTGACGGTGGCCTACTTTTCGACCTACTACGCGCTGATGCGGCTCGGTCTGAGACTGTTTCTGCGATGGGTGCCGAAGGCTTCGCCGACGCTCGTGTGGCTGGCGATTGCGGCGCTGTCGTACAGCATGGCGTTTGGCGAGACCTTCTTTATGGCCAGTGAATCGCTCAGTGCGTTCTTTTCGTACGCCAATCGGCACAAGGCACTGCTCATTGGCTCGCTGTGCTACGGAACGCTGTTTTTTGTGAGCCTGCCGGTGTTTCTACGTCTCGATGAGGAACCGCGTGCACCGACCCCCATTACTCGTCTGTTCTGGCAGACGATGGGAACAAACCTGGTCAGTTTGTGTGCGTATGAGGTGTACAAGGTTCTGCTACCGCTGTGCTGATCGGGATTCGTGCTGGCACAGCGCATGCGGTGGTGGATCGTCATCGGTGGGACCGAGCAGCTCACAGGCACGCTTGCGGAGCGCTCGCAGCGAGGAGGGATAACCTTTGATGGTGCGATCTCGACCGTCGGCGATGAGCACGAGCGAGCCATCATGCGAGAACGCGACGTGGCGAGGATCCTCGGATCGTAGCAGCAAGATTTGGGTGCCCAGTTGAGTATCGAAGACCCGGACCGTCCGATCTTTGCCGAGCGTGACGACCGACCGGCCATCGGGTGAAAAAGCGCCCTGTAGCGTGGGGCCAAGGTGTCCGTACAACTGTCTGGTCACGCCGACACTTGGCACAAACGAAGCAATCGCGGTCCGCTGTCCGACCAGCAAAAGCTGCAAACCGTCTGGAGAGCGGGAAAGATGCAATGGGAACGGCTCTGTCTCGGTGAGCGACTGCAGGAAAACGGGCGAGGGCGATGGGCGCTCCCACAGTCCGACGCGTCCGAGTGAGTTACCGGTGGCCAGCACCCTGCCATCTTGAGACAGCGCAACGGCGGTCACGGGGAAGTTCGGATCAACCAGTCGCTCGACGAGCTGGCCATCGTTGGTTCGCCACAGCGCGGCGGTATGATCCCGGCTGCTACTGAGAACAAGCGCCCCATCGATGGAAAAGCCAACTTGCGTGATCGCGCCCAGGTGAGCGCTCCACTTACGGAGGGATTTTCCGTCGGAAAAGTTCAACAGTTCAAGGCTGCCATCCGGGGAGCCAACGATGAGCTTGCTGCCATCGGTAGATGCTGAGACTTCGCGGCCCGCGCTGAATCGCCCGAACAGGGTGCGGCGGTCGGTGTCACTGATTCGCCACAGTGCACCGCTTCTGGTTCCGGCGAGCAAAGTCTTGCCATCGGGCAACGCTTGGATGAATTCGGTCGGTTCGCTGAAGTCCGCGACGACCAGCGGCGCAGTCTCGGCCTGGGGCTGCCACAAGCGGAGCGCACCATCGCTGCTGGCACCGACTGTGAGATCGTCGTTACCAGCCAGGGCCGTAATCGGTTCGCTGAGACCTTCCATTTGTCCGATGAGCTTGCCACTGGTGGCGTCAATCAGGTTGATGCTACCGTCGCTGGTACCGAGCAGGATGCGCTTGCCACTCAGGGACAAGCTCGCCCGACGAAGGACAACAGGGCTGCGATATTCAGCGAGTGCTGCGAAGGTTGAGGAGTCCAAGATTCGGAGGTGTCCGTCGTGCGACAGCAGCAGCAACGTCTCTGGCGTCGCATGACTGGCCAGCATGAGTCGCAGCCCTCGCAGATCGAGGCTGGCTCGTAGGGTCCACTCGGGCACGGCAAATACGCAGACCTTGGTCCTGCCACCCGAGAGCACGCTGAGCTGAGCACCGCTTTTGTGTTCGCCGACAGAAAGTTGGCCACCTTCGGTACCCGGACTCCCATCCGGGCAGGATAGCGTACGTTCGACGGCACCGTCAGCGGCGCGGAGAACATCGAGGGCTCCACTCGGCGTTGACAGGATGACTCGGTCGCCGATCATTCGGGCAGATGCGACGCGCTGGCCCCCTCCGTCGAAGCGGTGGCGCAAGATCCCCTGTGGCAGATCCCACAGGGCAGCACTGCCATCGATGCTGGCACTCAGCAACCCGCGTCCGCCGCTGAGTGCCGTCAGATCGGACATACGATCCCGATGGGCGGCAATCGTTGTCACCAATCGGCCACTTGGCAGTTCATAGAGTCGGATCGAGCCGTCGAGGTAGCCAACCAGCAGCGTCGATGATTCGATCCAAAGCAAGTGACTGGCCCTACCTAGCGTCGATAAAGTGTGGAAGGGTGTGCGCTGTCCTCGTCGATAGACCCGAATCGGCCCGTCATCCGCAGCGGTGGCAATAAACTCTGCCGAGGGAGAAACGGCGATTTCGCCTTTGCGGGTTCCTTCATCGAGCAGGGGTAACGAACGGAGCATGGCCCGCAATGCCACAAATAATCCCTCTTGGGCTTGCGGGACCGGAATCGCAGCCTCGGAGGACTGGGGAACCGTGGCTCGAAGTGCGGTTTTCAGCGCCAGCCGTTCGCTGCCGGGAAGCTGGGACAAGTTGATGGCACGCATGCCAAGCTCAGACTGCTCGGCTGTTTCGCGTAATCGTCGCTGTTCGTCGGCATTTTGGTACTGCCAAGTCAACAGCAGCGCGAGCAGTGGTAGCAGCAGCAGTCCCACCATGACTCCCCGGCGGGTCCGGAGCCGATTGCGGCTATGACGCTGTGATTCGATGAGAAAGCGCTGGGCGCGCTCGGTCAAAAGCTGTGGCTCGATGGTGAGTAGCTCGACGTCGAGTAGCCGCCGCTCATTCCACAGTAGATCTAGACTGTGTCCAAACTGTTCCCACTCCGCTGCCGACTGGGAGAGTCGCTCAATCACCAGCCGACGCTCTCCTTCGCTATCAATCCACCGTCTCAGCTCTGCCCATCCTTTGATGAGCGCTTCGTGGGCTAGTTCATACGCTGTTTCGCCACCCACTTCACGGGCCAGCAGCAAGCGACCGCGTACCAACGCTTCCAGCGCCATCGGCTCGGCGGGATCGCTGGTTCGCAGCTCCGCCAGGGTTCGGGTCGCCCGTACTCCCTCTGCCGTGAGCAGCCGCAGCAGCAGTCGCCGCGCCGCCACTCTTTCGGTGGGGAGCAGCGCCCGCATGACCTGATCGGCGTGTCTCGCCAGGGCCCCGCCAACACCTCCGATCGCCGTCAGTGCTGCTTCGCTGATCTGTCCCGAGACCGGATCGCGGGCTTCCCACAGCTCGGCAAGAGCAAACTGAAGCAGCGGCAGTCCTCCGTCCGTGTGAAGCGTCGAATGGAGTAGTTCATCGACCAGTTGGATCGATTCGAAATGGACCCCAAACTGCGCGGCGGGCTCAATGATGGCTTGGCGCAGACCGTCTGCCGATAGCGGGCGCACAATATACAGACGAGAGGAGAAGTCATGATCGAGGCCGGGCAGGGCGGCGAGCCGCGTCAAAAAGTCGCCACGCGCAGTGAGTAGTACACGCAAACCTGGGGCTCGAACGGTGAGCAGTCCGAGCCATTCCGATAGGAGCTCAGCCTCGAACGGTTGACTCTGCGTGATGAGCTCTTCGAGCTGATCGAACAGGAGCAGTAGCCCTCCAGATTCACCAGGATGTCGCTGTACCAATCGCGCCAGCTCTTGCGGGTCGTTGCGCAGCAGAGCGTACAGCTCCGTTGCTGGACGGTTCACTGCAGACGCCAACGCATCGCACAGTGCGCGACCCGGTGTGTGTCCGGGAAGCAGTTCGACGAGCTGATACTCCCGGTTGTCACCGAGCGCTCCGCCGAGGATCGCTGACGCAATACCTGCTCGACACAGCGACGACTTCCCAACTCCAGAGTCCCCGGCGAGCAGCAGAAGTGGCTGGCTACGCAGACGGACGATCAGCTCTGCGACTTCGCTGGTCCGGCCGAAAAAGACTCCGCTATCGCTGGTGTCAAACGGACGGAGTCCCAGGAATGGATTGTCACTACGGCGGATCTTTGGTGCGTCACCAATGCGTTCCAGCGCATGACACAGCTCATCGATGGACGAAAAGCGAGCGGCCGGGCTGGGCAGCAGACAGCGATCGATGATGTCTGCCAGCCGAACATCCAGGTTGGGGGCCAATAGGTGGGCTGACGCCGGCGTTTCGCTGACCACTTTGAGTTCCAGAGCCAGCAGACTGTCCGCAATATGTGGCGGTCGTCCCGTCGCTAATTCGTACAGGACGGCTCCCAGTGAATACAAATCAGAGCGAGCCGTCGCGGGCTCACCTTGCCAGATCTCCGGGGCCATATAGAGCGGTGTCCCAAGGACTGCTCCGGCTTGGGTCAGCGCGTTGTGATCGCGAGACACCGGATCCTGACGACTTGGATGGCTAGCTAGCGTCTGTTCCAGCGCGAAACGCTCGGTTTGGACAGCGTCGCCACCGAGGATTTCTGGGCCCAGATCCTGGTCGGGTGCGGCTGCACCGTGGTCTGCTTGTGAGAATCCATCGCTGGCTTCAGGTGAGGCCGTTATCGCCAGCGGAGGTTGTTCTGTTTTGGACTGAGTCTGAACCTGGATGGCAGCAGGTAGAGGTCGCTCGCTGAGTTTGGCCAGTCCAAAGTCGAGCAACTTGACGGTTCCGTCATCGGTGACAATTGCGTTGTGCGGTTTGATATCGCGGTGCAGCACGCCACGCTGGTGAGCTGCCGCAAGGCCCCGAGCCAGACCGAGGCCCAGCTCGGCCACTTTCGCGCTTTCCAGTGGTCGTGGCAGCCGGTCGAGACTGAGCCCACGTACAAACTCCGAAACGAGAAACGGTTGACCGAGCACCTCGCCGATGCGGTAAATACCGACGACGTTGCCATGTGAAAGTCGTGCGATGGCACGGGCCTCAATCAGGAAGCGCTGTCGTGCAGCCGCATCTTTGTGGAGCGACAATAAGAACTTCAGAGCAACCGGGCGATCGAGCAGCGTGTCATGGGCGAGGTAGACACAGCCCATCGCACCGTGGCCCAGAGCCCGCACCAACCGGTATTCCTCGATCAGCGGTAGCTTGTCTAGCTCGGCATCGACGACGCGCCCGGCAATGAGCGCCGCGAGAAGATCGGTTGTTAATACGGCTCTATGTGTCACCGCCAAACCACTGCCGAGCTGTGCTCAGGCTAGCACAGGGTCAGCTCGACGGAGCGCAAGCTTTGCTCGCGAATTTTCGTCGAGAGGGCAAGATTAAGAAAAAGCCCTGAATTGGGGAAGGAGACTAGCCATATGAATAGGTCCGCAAAGGGTTTGATTGCTGTGCTCTGCGGGGTGCTGCTTGGGTCATCGGGAGCTATCGGCTCTGTCGCTGAAGCCTCCGTGCTGACCAAGCTCACGCTCTCGGACATGACGGGTCGGGCAGAACATGTGCTGGTCGGACGAGTCGAGAAAGTCGATTCCAAGTTTGCGCCAGGTTACGACGGAGTCATCATCACCGAGGTGCAGATCCGCTGTCATCGCAGCATTCGGGGAGCCAAAGAGGGGACACTCCTTACGGTTCGTCACTTGGGTGGAGCTGTCGGAGAATTGGGGCAGAAGGTGTTTGGAGAGGCCTCCTATCAAGTCGGTGAAGAAGTAGTGATCTTGGCGGAGCTACGCGAAGGAGCGCTCTATTCGGTGGGCATGGCGCAGGGCAAACTTCACATCGATCGTTCGACGGGAACACCACGAGTGCAGGTGGACCTGGGCGGTGCTGAGCTGGTCGCTCCCACTGGACTCGATGCAGTTCCTACCGCGCAAGGAGTGCCGCTGGAGACTCTGATCGGTCAACTCAATGACCTGGTGCGGCGCATTCCTTCCCCGTCGGAGCGTGCGAAATCAGGACAGAAGCCATGAGGACCATCACAGCCTTTTGTTCTGCCGCATTCGCTGGCGTTTTCGCTCTTTGCCTAGCGCCTTCGTTCGGGTTTGTCCGTTCACGCACTGCGGACTCGTGTAATCCGATTTTCTGGAGGCAGAGTTGTGTCTACATCCAGCCCGACAATACCTTCGTTCCGGATCTGGCAGGCGCTGACGTGGAGCGAATCATCCAGAAGTCGGTGAACAACTGGATGACGCGAACCACGGGATCGTTTTTTAAGCTGAACTATCTGCCAGCTTCTGAACCGAAATCCGTGACATACAAAGATCATTTGTCGGTGGTGGTGTTTCGATCCGGAACCAAGTTCTGTCGCCCCGCGAGCGATGGTTCCGCTCAGGTTTGCTACGACGCGTCAGCAGCGGCCGTTACCACGGTTTCCTACATCAACAAAAAAGGCGATCCGGATGATGGCCTGATTGTCGATGCCGACATTGAACTCAACGCGGTCAACAATCAGTTTGTCGAAATTGGGAAGAACCTCCCTGCATCGGATGGCCGGAATCAGACCGACCTAGAAAACACGTTGACCCATGAGCTGGGACATCTGATGGGACTCGATCACACGTGTCGTTTGAGTGCCGATCCGGCGTGCCTCACCGACGATCAGGGACAGCCACGACAGACCTGTGATGCGATCGACAGAGGACGACTCCTGAACCCGACCTATCAAGCGATCTACGTCACTTCGATGTTTGCGATTGCACCGCAGAAGGACATCGAAAAGCGGACTCCCAAGGCTGATGACGTGACCGGAATCGCTGCAGTCTCTCCGATCGCAAATGATCCGAAAGTATGTGAACCGCCCACGACCGTCGCCACGGGATGTAAGTGCGACATGGGAAATCGCGGGAGACCTCCCATGTCGGCTCTGTTCACCGTCGGAATCGCTATCCTCGCGATGCTGCGAAGACGTCGTCACCAGGCCTTACTGGGCCAACCAGAAGAACACGAGCGCCATGCGCTTGGTCTCTAGTGTCTTTCCAACATACCGAATGGCGCTGTGGATGAGATCGGCGCGATACATCACCAGCCGATTGAAGCGATAGTCGATCCTCATGTCTTCCACGAAGCTATTCGGCGGCACAAAGCGAGTCCCAAGCGCTGCCTGCAAGTTTGCATGTGGTGGTGGGACGAAGTTGCCGCCGAGCGGTCCTCCCGATAGACGCTGACGGTAAAAAGCGGTGCCACAGTCTGGCGGCAAATCTGGAGTTAGATAGATCACCGCAGCAAAGCGACAGTTCGGGCGCGAGTCCGTATGGGGCCTGGCATCGGCTTCATCAGCTCCCACGAGCTGCACACAGTTGTGATTCAGCGTCAGGCCGGGTGCAGTCGGATTTTGCCACAGCCGCTTACAACCGGTCTGCTGCTTGACCCACGCTTCGATAGGTTCCAACTCCTCGGGAAGCAGTGCTGGAATGGCGCGCATTCCTGGCCAGCCTTCATCGCGATACGGAAACCCGTAGCTCCAGTCCGTCTTTGCCAAGCACCGCTCGCGGACTTCCTGTGCATTGGGAAGTACGTCATCGAGAATCCAGAAATCACGGCCCTCTACCGGCCTGCGGTAGGGCAGTATGGGCATCTTAAACGGAGCCTTCATATGAGTCATATGAAAATACTCTTATTTGTCCCGGAGACTACTACGGTGCTCCACACGCTAGCCATTCTGCAAGCTTGGTTCGGTCTTCCTCCGACGGATCATCCGGACCGGGCGGCATCGAGTTATTGCCCGCAGCGGAGCGAACAAAGATGCGAGCGCGGTGCCTTTGGATCTGCTCAACGCTGTCGAAAATGAATTCTCCCGGAGCACCGCGACGGTCGATGGATTGGGAGCCATGGCAGCTCTGACAGTAGCTGTCCATAAACGGTGCACCGAAGTTTCCGTAGCGCAGCGTCGTTCCTTGCGGCGGACATGGATAGGAATCGAGTTCGCTATAAAACAGGCCACATGCGGAGACGCCCAGGCAACAGAGGATCGCAACGAATGGCAAGCGGAAGAGAGTCGACATGGGAGTCCTTTTAGAACAGGCGGAACGTGCCACCAGCAGATATGCCGACAAAGCCATAGACGGAAGGGCCTGTAGAGTACGTTAGATAGCTCACGGCTGCCTCTGGTCCGACGGTCAGTTCGTATTTGGGTTGACGGTACGCGACGAAATCCCAGCCGATTCCGACCTGAACTCCGGCGCGATGGCGGATTCCCGTGCCGATTCCCAACAGCGCACCACCAGGTTGCTCGGCCACGGCCGCGAGCGACTCTTCATGTTGATGGACAAAGGCGACGCTGAGTCTGCCGTATGACTTTTCGGTGAGATAACCGCCGCCGCATAATCCAACCAGGATGGCGGTGAGCTGACGTTGATCGATGCGACCGTAGCCCAGTCGGCCCTGCACAAACACCGCAATCGCTCGATACAGTCGCAAGCCCAGTGTCAAGCTTCCGACGCCCAGCGGATCGCCGCGCCACCCAGTGCCGCCTGCGGCTAGACCCACCGCCACAAGGAGCTGACCACGCGGCTTGGCAGGGGCGGGCTCAGCAGCAATTACCACCGGAGGAGTTTCAATCGCAGCGTCAACCTGCATGTCTGCAGGTATACGACAACCGACAAAGACTAAAAAGCGATCTCCTGACTGTCTCCGTTTTTCGGATCGATCAAACACAGCGACTTGCCTTGTCGCCGTGCTTGTACCGCCAGATCCAGTAGACCGAGCGCTCTGGCGATGAGAGATCCTCCATCATCGGTTCCGAGCTTTTCCATCAGCGAAACCAGCAGCAGCGCCGCCGTCCCGCCAATCCGCACTTGCACTGGCTGTGGTCGTTCTTCTGTTTCCATTGACGTGTCTGTACTCGGGTGGAGGGCCGTAACTACGGAATCGAGAACAACTGCTCGAGCCGATCGGCAGTGCGATTGAATTCCGTCATGAGCGACGGAGGCAGTGTCAAGACTTGGGCACACTTGCCCTCTACTTCAGATTCCCCAAAGCGGAGTGTGAGCGGGACGCAGCGCTTGGCCTGAGCCTCGACAATGACGACATGCCCAAAGGCATGTTTTTCGATCTTAAGGACATATCGGCGCACGAGCTTGGTCTTCTGTTCATTGAGCGGCTCCCCCACGTGGGGTGTTTCCTCCCAACGTGTTTCGACCAGACCCGGGCTCACGGTGGCCGGATAGAGCCCCACTTTTTTCGTCGACTCGACCAGGGCATCCATCGGTTCGCGGGCGAGCAGCGCAGTGGTAAATGAAATGGGCTTGGTAGGTGGCTGACTACATCCTGCGACCATCGCTACGGCTAGTAGTGAACCCGTCCATTTCGTTGCGATTGTTTCAGATACCGGCCAGGTGAAGATCCGCGTCCAAGAACGAGCGTTCATGGTTTCAAGCTCACGACCTACGCGGCGCATTGTCAAGGTTCCCTGCGACCGCCGTTGGCTCGTAAGATGAGATGAACGACCCAAAGGACGCGGCCTGTGCTGCGATCCCCCTGTAGGAGTTTCCACATGCGACGCCTCGCTACCCCGCAGCGGTGGTTTGCCTCACTGGCTGCCATTGCGCTTCCTGTTCTGTCGGCTCTGCTGCCACTGCTCTCTGCGAATGCCGATGTCGCGCCGCGATTTCCGAATCGCCCCCCTCCACGGATCGTCTGGCAAGAAGTCAAGCCCATCGAGCCGGTGCTGCAACTGGCGCGCTCGTCTGGCGCTCCGATGTCGCTGACCTCATCCGACGGCGCGGGACTGGAGCTGGTGTCCTTGACGGCCAAAGCCGTCGTCGAAGATCCGCTGACCTTCACTGAACTGCACCTGGTCTTCCGCAATCCCGAGCCACGGGTGCGCGAAGGTCAGTTCGAGATCATGCTGCCCCCAGGGGCCGCCATCTCACGGTTTGCGATGCGTCAGGGCAACGACTGGCAAGAGGGTGAGGTTGTCGAGCTGCAAGCGGCCCGGCAGGCCTATGAAGACTTTTTACACCGACGGCAGGATCCGGCTCTGCTTGAAAAGTCTGCAGGCAACAGCTTCCGCGCCAGGGTCTTTCCGATTCCTCCTTCGTCGACCAAAGAGCTGATCGTCTCGTATTCTGCGGAGCGAACTGCCGCTGCCGACCCATTCCGTATTTATCTGCGCGGACTCCCCAAGCTCAGCCACTTGAGCATTCGTGCCATCGTCGCCAAGAACCAGGACGGTGGACTGACCTCATCGCTCGGCGGTAAGAGCCTGCAACATCAGACGGTGACGGTCGAAAAGGACGACTTTACGCCCGACCGCGACTTCGAGGTTTCGGTGCCGGTCCCCACCGCGAGCGACGGGCGCGCTGTGGGTCTCAAGCACCAGAACCTCCTTGTCGCACGGATTACCCCGCGAGACGTATTGGGTAAGGTTGGAAGCGACCCGCTCGATGGCGTGGTCGTGCTGTTTGATACCAGCGCATCGCGGGCTTTGGGATATCGCGCCCAGATCGACACCCTGGGTAGTGTCTGTGCCGAGTTGACTCGTC
Source organism: Polyangia bacterium (assembly GCA_044228505.1). Classification (GTDB taxonomy): domain Bacteria; phylum Myxococcota_A; class Polyangia; order Palsa-1104; family JAEUJZ01; genus JAEUKA01. The sequence continues at coordinate 18,542 of JBGAUT010000044.1, forward strand.
AGGGCGAAGGCCGCACCCCGGTGCGAATTCTCGCGTTTGATCAGACCACCGAGGAAATGTTCAGTGGTGCGATTGGCGACGTGGGGCCAGCGGTGCTGGAACGGCTACGAGCCCGTCGCGCACTTGGAGCGTCGGACCTTGGCCAAGCGCTTCGCTTCGCCGCACAGAGCAAGGGGAGCTTCCACCGTGTCCTGCTGTTTAGCGACGGTGTACTGACCGCTGGACCGACCGAGGCACCACAGCTTGAGAAAGCGGTGCAGGCACTCAAAGGAATCGGGATTGCTCGTCTGGACGCGGTCACCGTTGGCGGTCTGCGCGATGAAGCGCTGCTGCGCAAGCTGACCACTTCCGGCCTGGCTTCCGATGGCGTGGTTCTCGATGGTGACCTACCGGCACAGGTCGTCGCACTGCGGCTCAAGCGGGCGGTGCGTTCGGGGATCGAGGTCAGTGTGCCCGGTAGCAAGTGGGTATGGCCGCTCCGGCTCGATGGGATTCAGCCAGGTGATCAGGTGCTGGTCTATGCCGATGTGCCAGAGCAAGGCGACCCCCAGGTTGTGCTCCGTGGCCGCGATCAGCAAAGTGAGAACATTGGAGTGGCGACGGTCGAGGTCCCGCAGCCTCTGCTCGAGCGAGCATGGGTCGGGGCGCGTATTTCGCGACTGATGTACCAGCGCGACACGGTGGCCGCGAATGATCCCGATCTGCGCGAGGGACTCAAACACCAGATTGTCGATTTGTCGACGAAGTTTCGTGTGATGTCGGACTTTACGGCGCTGCTGATTTTGGAAACGGAAGCCGATTACGCTCGCTTCAAGATTGATCGTCGAGCGCTCACCGACATCCTCGGCATCGGAATGGATGGCATCGAGGTTCGCTCGCGCAAGGCACTGGCCCAAGCTGCACCGCCGCCTCCTCCTCCGCAAACGGTCCTTATGCCGCGGACACGACCGATGGCCAAGGGGGCGGCTTCCGAGGGGGCTGCTCCATCGCGGACCAGAGCGCTGCGTGATGACAGTGAGCGGATGTCGAGTGCCGACAAAGCGGATTCGGCCTCCGGGGTAGCTCCGGTGATGGCCCCCTCTGCTGAGCCGATGGGTGGTGCCGCTCCCGGTGGGGCTGCGCCGATGATGCAGGGGGTTTCTGCTGCTGCCCCGGCGTCTGTCAATCGACCGGTGCTAGCTGGTGCCGCACCGCCAGCGCCACCGCCCCCACCGCCAGCTCGGCGGATGATGGAAGCTCCGAAGCCGGAGATGGATCGATCCTCCTCGCGGGAGGAAGCCAAAGAGATGGCGGCTCCCTCGGATCGCCGGGCCAACCAATCGGTGATGCGTGCCAGCCGACCGGCTTCATCTGCCGGTGCTTCGGCTTCGTCGGTGCTGCGTCCCGTTCCTCCAACCGACGACGAGTCGCGTCGACCGATGGTGTATCCCTATGAAGGGAAGCTGGCCGAGGTCATGAAGCTGGTCAAAGCGTCGCGGCTCGCGGATGCTCTTGCCGTTGCGCAGGCGTGGCGTGACGGCGATGCGGGTGACGTGCTCGCACTGGTTGGACTTGGCGAAGTGTATGAAGCCCAGCAGCAGCGCAAATCCGCCGCCCGGGCTTATGGTTCGATCATCGACTTGTTCCCCGGCCGGGCCGATCTTCGTCGCTTTGCCGGAGCTCGACTGGAGCGCTTGAGTGAAGGCTGGGAGCTGGCCGCTGACACGTATGCCAAGGCCGCTGCCAATCGCCCCGATCACCCGTCGAGTCATCGGATGCTGGCCTTTGCGCTGCTGAAGCTCGGTAAGCACGCCGAAGCGTTTGAGGCGATCGTCGCCGGTGCGACCCGTTCGTATCCATCGGGTCGCTTTGCCGGGGTGCAGCGGATCCTGGCGGAGGACGTGGGCCTGGTGGCCGCCGCATGGCTTCGCAAGGAACCGCAGCGTCGGGAAGAGATCGAACGCCGGTTGCAAGGGATGGGTGCCCAACTGGCAACGGGTCCGTCGCTCCGCTTCGTGCTGTCGTGGGAAACCGACGCCAACGATGTCGATTTCCATATCCTCGATGGGCGCGGTGGCCATGCGTACTTTTCGAACCCGGCCCTGCCATCTGGTGGAGAGCTCTACGCCGATGTGACCACCGGCTACGGACCCGAGTGTTTTTCGATCTTTGCTCCCTCGGGTCAGCGAGCCTATCCGTACAAGCTGCAAGCGCACTACTACTCACGCGGACCGATGGGCTACGGCATGGGCAAGCTTCAGATCATCGAGCACGATGGCAAAGGTGGCCTCCGCTTCACCGAGCGACCGTTTGTGATCATGGTCGATGGTGCCTTTGTTGACCTCGGCGAGGTTCGAGGGCCGCTCCCGTAGTAAGCTACCGCTTGTGAAGGGTTGCGCTCATCTTTGCGCCAATTTGGGGATCGCTATCGCGCTTGCTGGCGGTCTAGCGCTTTCCGCGAATGGGTGTCAGCTCGAGCGCCGCTCCGCCGCAGAGCCCACTGTTCTGACGGCCGCTGCGTTACCGGATGCCTTGCCGCCACTTGTTGATGCGGCTGTTGCCGATGCAGCCAGCGCCACGGATGCGGCTTCTGCCAACCCGACTCCCAACAGTCTGAGCCCAAGTCCTGTCCCACTGACGCTGCCCGGTGGACCATGGACGCTGCCGCGTGGCGATCTGCAACGCACCGGACGGAGTCCCTTTGTCCTTCCCGACAAGCGACCCAAGATCGTCTGGAAATTTGCCACCAAAGGTCGGGTGAGCGCCGCGCCGGTCCTGGCCCCCGACGGCACGATCGTCTTCGGCTCACACGATTACCACATCTATGCGCTACACCCCGACGGCACGCTGCGCTGGAAACATGCCACGCTCGACATGGTGTTTGCGACGCCGCTGATCGCTCCCGATGGTGCGGTTTATGTCGGCTCGGATGATGATCGGCTGTACTCGCTCGGTCTTTCTGAGGGCAACGTGCGCTGGACGGTGTCGCCCGGTCACTGCAAACGCAGCCTCGGCAGCGGTCCCGAGTCGTCTCGCTGTGATGTCGAGGGCGTGACTCCCTCTCCAGATGGCGCGCTGTACATCGGTGGCGATGGCATTACCGCCGTCAATCCGGACGGCAAGGTTCGCTGGCGTTACGTCCCAGAGCGTCGCCACTGTGGCTCGGCCCCCTCGCTGTCCTTCGACGGCTGGATTTATGCGGTCTGTCAGGACTTGCTGATCTGTCTCAACCCCGACGGCAGCAAGCGCTGGGAGATCGCCTTATCCCTCGATTTGGCCGAGTCCCCAGCGATCGGTCCCGACGGCACTGCGTACCTCGGCGGTGAAGACAAGCGGATCTACGCCGTGTCACGAGAGGGCGTGGTGAAGTTCTCGATCCTCACCGGTGGACCCGTGCGGGCGGCAGCCGCGATTCGCAGCGATGGCAGCATCCTCGCGGGCTCGTACGATGGAGTGCTGTACGCGATCCGTAGCGATGGAACGTTGCTGTGGAAGTTTCAGACCGGTGACAGCATTGCCTCGGCCCCGATCATCGATCGCAAGGGCAGGGTGTTGTTCGGCTCGCGGGACAATCGGCTGTACGCGCTGACAGTCGATGGCCAGCTACTGTGGCAGGTGCCCTTTGAGGCGGATATCGATGGCTCTCCGCTGCTTGCAGAGGACCACGCAATCCTGGTCGGCAGCGATGACCGTCACCTTTATGCGCTGCGCTCAGGCGGCAGAAGTAGCAGTGATTGAGCCAAGCTGCGATAGATGGCAAAGCCATCGAGCCGCTTGAGCATCCGTTCCACGACCTCTTGTGAGCACTCGCCATCGTGATCGTGGTCATGGCCGTGAGCGTGGTCATGGCCATGCTCGGCTTCGTGAGCCGTGGCTTTCTTCTTACTTTTGCGACGGGGCGGATAGCGCTTGGCAAACATCGTGAGCGCAGCGTGGTGTAGCTCGACCAGGTCATGGCAACCGAGCAGGCGCAGCATCGGGGGCACGGCGCGAATCCCAAAGCCGGGCAGGGTGAGCAGCAGATCGGTCAGTCGCTCTTGCCAGGCCAGCTCCTCGCCCACCAGATCGTCGAACAGCGCTTCGTCATCCGCACACAGCGCCGCCGTCACCGAGGGCCGAACCCGCCGCAGCGTCTCAGGCGAGGGGCGACCCTCTGCGCAGCACACCGATAGCTTCCAAATCATCTTGCCGAGTGGTCCCAGCCCCAGATCATCGACCAGCTCCGACATCTTGGCGCTCGCCAGCTTCGACGCTTCGGGAAAGCCATGCCGTGCCAGCATCGTGGGTTGACCAAATGCAGTACACAGCTTTTCGCAGATCTCCCGCGCTTGCTTGCGACGCTGGGTGACGATCAGGATCTTGACCAAATCCTCGAATACCGTCGGGCTGCGGAGGATTCGACCGGCGCGTTGCTCGGCGACCCACTTGAGGTCGCGATCGCGTTCGCACAGGTGATGAAACAGCCCGAGGTCTTCCTCGATCCCCAGCATCCATTTGACCTTGTCGATCGCCGAGTCAGCCACCGGTCCCGGCCACATTCCGTAGACGAGCAAGGCGGACTGGTCCGGCACCTCGTGGACCAGCACCTCGGCGCACGGAAACAGCTCGAAATTGCCCATCAGCTTGCTGGGCAGCGCAATTTGCATCGCGTGCTGCGTCGGTTCGTAGACCAGCGGCGGTAGCACACCAATCGGACTCAAACTTACACACGGCGCAAAGCGGAAGCCGGGAGGCGTAGGAACCACGATCGGTTCCTTGGGCTCCAAAGGTGGAGCCACGCGCAGTGTGGACTCGGACGTCTCGGGGGTAGAAGACATGATGCGCGGCTATAGCACGCGCTGCCGACCGAAAGAAACCGCGTGTGTAGCTCGTCAGAGGGATCGAAATTGCTGAAAATCAATGATCGCAGGTTTCCCCCAAGGAGGTTCCCCATGACAGCCCGATCCCATCGTTCCCCTGTGCTTGCTTCACTGCTCTTGATTCCGCTGCTGCTCACGTTGTCGAGCTGCGAGCTACTGGATTCGCTCCAGCAGAATGTCGAAAACCCACCGACCGTTCAGGCTTCGACGCTGGCCCTGACCAAACGGCCCAGCATCACTCAGCTCGCCGCTTACTATTGCCCGACGGTCATTACCGACGCGGTGCTGCGGCTACTGTGCACGGTGACGCTCGGCTCCCCGCCCCCCACGAGCCAGCTCGCCTTTCAGTTTGGCATCCACCTGACCATCACCAATCCCAACAACACCCCGGTGCCCGCGCTCGATGTGCTGCTGGCTCTGCGACTGTTTGACGGTCAGCAGACCGAGGCCCTGGGGGCGATCTGCCTGAGCATGTGCGGCTCAGCCGATCCGACGTGTACGGGTCAGGCCAAGCCCGGTGCTTGTACTTCCACCCAGACTGACATTCGCACCTTGAACGACTTCCAAGCGCGCATCCCGTCCCTAATCACCGACCTCGTGACCGGTAAGGCCGAGCAAGAGCTGCGCAAGTCGATGATCGCCGCCGGAGGCAACGTCCAGCTCGATCTCGCGTTTGTCCTGGGCCTCAATCAGGCGCTGTCGGTGTTTCAAAAGGTCGCGGTCAGCTTTGTGACCGATCTGCTCAATGGCAAAAGTCCCACCCTCGCGGTTCCTGTTGAAGCCGAAGGCACCGTGTTCTTCGAGCTAAAGCCCGTCGGCCGCTTCGGCGTCGGCTACGGCCCGCTCAACACCACTTGGAACATCGACTCGACGATTTTGAATTAGGGACTGACTGCGACTTCCCTTACCCAATCTGAACCGCAGATTCCCCGCAGAGGGTGGCGAGCTGGCTGAGTAGTTCGTCGGTGGGCTGGATTTTGTAGTCTCCGGGGAGCTGCGCTTCGACTCGCCAGCGGCCTGGTTTCTGGAGCATCACCGAGATGCGAACCGGCCCCGGATGCGCCGCAATCGCCGTTTTCAGCGACTCGACTTTTGCAGCAGTCAGCTCATCGGCGACCACAGACAGTGTCAGCTTCTGCGTCTTTTCCATCCGAATCTGCGACAGAAGCTGCGCTTCCTTCATGTTGATCTTGCGCTGCTGTGACTCGCCATCACCGTCGCTCATGAGCTGTCCTGTAACCAAGATCGGCTCATCGGCTTTGAGGATGTTTTCGTATTCCCCAAAGGCCTTCGAGAAACAGACTACCTCGATGCTGCCGCTCTGATCTTCCAGGCGGAACGAGGCCATCTTGCCATTTCCGCTTTTTAGGAGCCGCTCGCGAAAATCACTGACCACTCCACCCGCCAGGATGTCGGCGCGGTCACGACCTCTAGGAATTTCAAAGTTCTCATCTGAAAGTTCCGCAACGGAGGTTGCTCGGGCGCGGCGCAGCTCGGGGGCATAGCGGTCCACGGGATGGCCGCTGATGTAAAAACCAAGCGACTCCTTTTCGTTGGCTAGCTTCTGTTTGGGAGTCCACTCTGCCACCTGCGGATAGGGTGGCGCAGGTCCAAATTCGTTGCCCGACTTGGCGGCCCCGCCACCACCTAACAGACTAAACAAAGAGGTCTGTCCGCTTTCCTTTTCGCGCTGTGCTTTTTGTGCACGGTCGACGGCAGAATCCAGTGCCGCAATCGCTGCAGCACGTCCCGGTACGATGCCATCCAGAGCCCCTCCTTTGATGAGTGCCTCGAGCGCTTTCTTATTGATGCGCCGCAGATCGACTCGCTCACACAGCGCGAACAGAGAAGCAAAATCCCCCTTCTCATTGCGTGCGGTAAGGAGAGACTCCACAGCACCTTCTCCCACGCCACGGACTGCCGATAGACCGAAGCGAATCGCCTGTTTTTCGATCGGGACTCCTGACTTCGGATGCTTCTGAGTAACCTTGACAACCGAGAAGTCCATCAGCGACTGATTCACGCACGGCGGCAGCACTTCGATTCCGTAGTCCCGAACCTCCGCTACGTAGCGCGCCACCTTGTCGGTGTCATCCTTATCGCAGGTAAGCAGAGCCGCCCAAAACTCTGCACGATAGTGACGCTTCAAATAGGCGGTCTGATACGTCACCAGTCCGTACGCAGCGGAGTGCGATTTGTTGAAGCCATAGCCCGCAAACGCCGCCATGAGATCGAAGACTTCGTCGGCAATCTTGGGATCGACTCCGGTCTTCTTGGCTCCGTCGAGGAACTTGGCCTTTTCCTTTTCCATGACCTCCTTTTTCTTCTTGCCCATGGCCCGGCGAAGGAGGTCTGCGCCACCCAGCGAGTATCCCGCCAGAGCGCGCGCAATCTGCATAACCTGTTCCTGATAGACAATGACTCCGTACGTCTCTTTCAGCACGCTCTCCATCGCTGGATGGTGATAGACGATGGGAGTCCGCTTGTGCTTGCGGTTGATAAAGTCATCAACCATGCCGCCTTCCAGCGGACCCGGCCGATACAGCGCACCGGCTGCGATGATGTCCTCAAAACAGTCCGGCTTGAGCTTCTTGAGTAGCTCTTTGAAACCCGAGGATTCGAGCTGGAACACTCCCGTTGTGTCCCCTTCCGAAATCATCTTGTAGACCCGCTCGTCATCGAGCGGAATGCGCCGCAGATCGAAGTCCGGGTTGTCCCTTTGGATCATCTGCACCGCGATATCGATCACGGTCAGCGTCTTTAATCCCAAAAAGTCGAACTTGACCAGCCCCGCTTCCTCGACCTCTTCCTTCGCAAACTGGGTGACGATTTCGCCGTCTTGGCCGCGATAACAGGGGACGTGCTCCCACAGCGGATGCTCAGCAATGACGATTCCGGCTGCGTGCATACCAGCGTTGCGATGCAGACCTTCCAGCGCGGTCGCAATCTCAACCAGTTCCTTGAACTCGGCCTTTTCGGCCATGATCTGTTTGAACTTGGGTTCGTTTTCGAGCACCCACTGCATCGTCAGTGGATGCCCATCGACCAGCGCCGGCAAGTTTCGCGTAAGGTCGTTTAATTCCTGGAACGCCATTCCCATGACGCGGCCCACGTCTTTGAGCGCACTTTTCGCAGACAGAGAGCCAAACGTAATGATCTGGCCTACGTGATTCTTGCCGTACTTTTCCGAGACGTACTTGATGACCTCATCGCGTCGATTCATACAAAAGTCGATATCGAAGTCCGGCATCGACACCCGCTCTGGGTTTAGGAATCGTTCGAACAGCAGGTTGTACGGAATCGGGTCTAGATCCGTAATCCGCAGCGAATAGGCGACGAGTGAACCGGCTCCCGAACCGCGACCGGGGCCGACCGGAATCCCGTGCTGTTTGGCGTAGTTGATGAAGTCCCAAACAATCAGAAAGTATCCCGGAAAATCCATCGCGATGATGACATCGATCTCGCGCTGGAGCTGACTTCGGTACAGGTCAGGATCGAACTTCTTTCCGTATGCCGTAAACTCTGCAAAGCGCTTGTCGAGTCCCTCTTCCGAGACGCGCCGAAAGTAGGAAGGAATGTCGAATCCTTCAGGAACTTTGTAGCGCGGTAGCATCGGCTTCCCAAGGGATAGCTCGACGTTGCACGCATTCGCGATGTTGACCGTACTTTCCAGCGCTTGCGGCATGTCCATAAAGAAGGTGTTGAACTCCGCCGGACTCTGCAAGTAGTAGGAACTGACATCGTGCTTGAGCCGCTTTTCGTCGGCCAGCGTCCTCCCCTGCTGAATCGCCATCAGGACTTCGTGCGCTTTGGAATCGGTCTGATGAACGTAGTGACAGTCTCCGGTGGCCACGAGCGGAATCCCCGTTTCCGCTGACATCCGTTTCCATTCCGAGTTGACCTTGTCTTGGTCCGCCAGTCCGTTCGGCTGTACCTCTAGATAGAAATCACCCGGCGCAAAGCAGTCTGCATATTGGCGCGCAACTTCCTTGGCCGCTTCATAGCCATTGGTCAGTAGCGTCTGGGCGATCTCTCCACCCAAGCAGGCCGATAATCCGATGATTCCTTCGCTGCGATCCTTCAGGAGTTTCTTATCGACTCGCGGGTGGTAATAGAACCCCTCTAGATACCCCATCGAGTTGAGGTACAGCAGGTTCTGATACCCGACGTTGTTCTTAGCCAGCAGGATCAAGTGATAGTTGCGCCGCGAGGTCCGATCCAGCCGGTTGTCACAGACATACATCTCGCTGCCAAAGATGGGCTTTTGCCCGGCTGCCTTCGCCTTCTTATAGAAGTCGACCGCACCGAACATGTTGCCGTGGTCGGTCAGCGCCACCGCATTCATCCCCATGGCCGAGATGCGTGGAAACAGGTCCTTTAGACGGATCGCTCCGTCTAGCAAGCTGTACTGACTGTGGACGTGAAGGTGCGTAAACTCGGTGACCGCCATGTTCGGGGGCTTAGCAGCGCCAGGCCTCATCAGTCAACCAAAGCGGCTTGTGATTCGTCGCTGTTGCTTCTGCGCGAGCCGCCGGATATGTTGAAGCCCACTTCTCAAATTAGGCGACTGCCCCAAGCTGTGAGGATTCCGTGGCGAAGCGCGACGACGAAGATGAACTCGAAGGAAAGAGCCCAGTAAACTTTGGGCCTGAAGAGGGCGACGGTTACCGCCGAACCCGCCGACAGATGGCGCGTGGTGACAAGGCACTACCCGAGGCTGCTGAAGAAGAACAAGCCCCGATCCCGAAGACCGCGTACCAGCGCTTTATGGACGATCACTGGGAGGCGTGGCTGGGCCCGGTGCTACTGCTTGCACTCGCTGGTGCCTTGATCGTCGGCTACCGCATGGACATGGTCCGCGAGTCGATGGTCGGCATGTTGATGTCAGCGGGCTTGGTTGCGTATGCGATCTACGCGACTGCGGTACCCGCCTATGACCTCATCGAGAGCAAGAATGGCCGTTATGCCTTTGCTGCGCTGTGTATCTTGTGGGCGGCGGCGGCGGGCTATCCGACCCTGCGCAAGACCATGGCGCGCACCGTCTACGCTCAGGGCGTCCTTACCGAGCAGAGCAAGTCCGAGAAGCTGCAACTCCCTGAGGGCAAGACCGGTCCATTCGATGTGACCGTCAGCGGCACGCTCAAGGCCGATGGTGGTCAGAACTCTGCTGCTATGTACGATTTGCAGGTCGCTGGCGAAGGTGTCAGTGAATCCGTGAGTGGCGAGTTCTCGGTCCGCACCAACCAGATGAGGGTCCGTCGTGGCACCTCGACGTGGACCGAGCAGACCAACCAGATCGAACACCGCCTACCTCGTAGCTTGCGCGGCAACACGCTCACTGTTACCGCCGAGCACATCGATGACCAGCTCTCCGATGGCCTTCACATTTCCGTCCATCCGCAGAGCTACGATCCCAAGTGGTTTTTTGGTCTCGGCATCTTGGTCGTGCTGGGGATGATGTATGTCGAAAGCAAGATCGGTGATGCCAAGACCAAGCCGCATCTCATCATGGCGGCCGCTTCAACGCTGGTGTTCGCGTTTCACTTTCACGAGCACGCGACTGCATCTCGCGTGGTCAAGCCCGCGCTGGATTCATTGATCCTGGCGGTGCTCACAGGCGGAATTGGTGGAACGATGGTCGGTGCTGTGGTCCGTCGCGCATCCGGCCGCGACAAGATCAAGCCCGCCAAAGATGAAGAAGAGAAGAAGCCCAAAGACAGCGACGAATAGCGGCACTGTCTAATCGGCTTGGGAGCGGAAGACCGGACTAGCGAATACCGCGACGGTCTTCTCGCAACTCGCGTTTGTCTTCTCGCAGCTCGGTGCGCGAGCGCTGAAGCTCGGCGCGGGCAAGCTCGACAAACCGAACCATAATCTGACGGGCCCGAATCAAGATCTGTACTTGCGGGCCCCATACGTATTCCGCTGCGACGGTCCGCTCAAGCTCACCAAGAAGGTTCTGTTCTTCGATGAGTGCGGCGTTCTCGCGGGCTGCATCACGGCGGTCATCGCGCAGATCACGCGCATCCTTGCGATTGCGGTCACGCATGACTTCGGCCCCCGAGCGAGCCACTTCTCTCTGAGCCTGGTTCACCTCGCGGGTTTGCTCGGCCACTTCGGCTCGTCCCTGCTGGACAAAGCTGGTCAGCGCTCCACGAACCCCCACGGTGTCCCGACGTGCGACTGCCTGGTCGAACGCATTGAGCGTCGCCTGAAATCGCATCAAATCGCGTTTGTCATCTTGAACCTGAGCCACACCGCGAGCAGCTTCGCCCCGATCATGGCGGAGCTCGGCCTGGCGTGGACGCCCCGGCATCGGTTGCGCTGAGGCTGTTTGGGAACCAAGAAGTAGCAGTGCGGCGAGTGTTGCGTAACGCATGAACAGTTTTCTCCGTGAGGCTGGTTATGCCGGTACTGGTCTTGAGAATTCGGACGAAGGGAAGAGCGGTTTCATTTACCGGCCGACTACTGCAGGCACAGTCCGGCCGTGCGGTCGCGAGCACCGACGCGTGCGCCGGCACGTAGTGAGTCGCTACAGGTTTCACCCGCGCCAGAGCAGACATTGCTTGCTACCTGCGCGCCCATGGGCACGAGCAGACCGGGCAGGTCGACTTGCACGCCGTCACCCTGGACGCACAGCGCACGGCAGATGCGATCTTCCGGACGAGCCGCATACAGATCGCATTCGTAGCCGTCTTGGCATTCACCAAGGTTTGTACATTGAGAGCCCGGCGTCTTCGGAGCCGCGGTCTGACGGAAGCAGATGTTTCCTCGGAGCTTGTCTTTCGGATTCGTGATGTTGCCGCGGCTGTCGAGACCCGCATCGACATAAAGGCATTGCTGCGGTGGTGCCGGAGTTCCCGCTCGAGTGTCTGCGGGGCATGTTTTTACGCCGAGCTTGCACTGCAAGTGGCAGACGCCACCTTTTTCGTCCTCGTACGCGACCCGCACGCAGCCGCCGATGTACTTCTCCGCTCCGTAATCGCAGTAGCCTTCATTGGCCGTCGGATTGCAGTCGAAGTTGGCGTTCGGGAAGCAAATGGAATCGGTTGCACCGTCGAATGCACAAGCATAGCCAGGTTTGCGGCAGCCCGTCGCGTTGTCGCAGCGTGCCATACAGTAGCGTTTGCTCGCGTTCGGTAGCGTGTAGCACTTGCCCGTGCCGCAGTCCGCATCTGAATCACACTCACGGCTACAGTAGCCATCGGGAGTGGGCAGAAGCTTTGGGTTGTTGAGGATGGTGCTGACCCAGCAGGCTGCCGGCTTGCTGGCGCTACCCTCGGTACAATCGGCCGGCTTCGCGCAAGGCGCACCGATGCAGCCATCGCCCTGGCACACGACCAGTCCAGCATCGACGCCACCGTCGGTAGTACTCGCCGTCTGATCACAGCCGCTAAGCCCAATAAGTAGAAGGCCTGCCAGCGCGGCCAAGCCCTTGGTGGTCCATGTAGTCATCAAGTAGTCCTCCAGTTCGCGTCATTTTACCCCGTCCTTACCTTCTGCTCGTACGGGAGTTATGACTTACCTATCGGGAAGACCTGGTCGGCTACGCAAACTGTAGAGGGCGTCCTGTAAGGTGGAGTAGATTAGGAACATCCATGGCCAACTACCGTATCGACACCGTCCTCCGCGTTCGTACTCGACATCGTCCCGGCCAACTCGCACGGGTCGCTACTGTGATCGCGCAAGAAGGTGCCCTGATCGGTGAAATCTCCACGCTGCATATGGCCGAAGGTCTGTCGACGCGAGAAATCACCGTCGAGACAGAAAATGAAGAGCACACCGATCGCTTGGTGGCCGCCCTATCGCGGACAGATGGTGTTGAAATCGTCAGCGTTCGAGATCGGGTCTTTGACTGTCACATCGGCGGCAAGCTCCATTCGACCAGCCGCGTTGAGCTACAGCATCTATCCGACCTTCGTTACATCTACACACCCGGCGTGGCTCGTGTCTCCCGGGCCATCGCCGAAAAACCCGAGCGGGCCTTCGACTACACCGGGTTAGGTAATTCGGTCGGTATCTTTACCAATGGTACCCGTGTCCTTGGGCTGGGTGATATTGGGCCGGTGGCAAGCCTGCCGGTGATGGAGGGGAAGGCGGTACTCTACGATCGGTTCGCGGGTCTATCGGCAACGCCGATCCTCGTCGACACCAAGGATGTGGAGGAGTTTGTCCAGACCGTGGTCCGCGTCTCGCGCAGCTTCGGTGGCATCCATCTGGAAGACATTCGCATCCCCGAGTGCTTTCGCATTGAAGAAGAGCTCAAGCGTCGCCTTCGCAAGCCGGTGATGCACGACGACCAACATGGCACCGCAGTGGTTACCCTGGCCGCCATCATCAACGTCTGTCGGCTCACTGGGATCGAACTGAAGCGTTCGAAGATGGGTCAAGTGGGCCTCGGTGCCGCAGGCTCCGCCATCGCGAAACTGGCACTCGCGTACGGTGTGGGCGAAGTGATGGTTACCGATCGCAACCCGGCAGCCGTGGCCCCTCTGGTTGCCGCTGGTGCTCATTCGACCGAGCTGGATACCTTGTTGCAGCGTGCCGATATCGTCGTCTGCACCACCGGCAAAGTCGGACTCATCAAGCCGGAGCAAGTGCGTCGTGGGCAAGTGATCTTCGCGCTGTCCAATCCATATCCCGAGATTGATCCTGATGTAGCTCGGGATGCCGGAGCGGCCTATGCGGCGGACGGTGCGGCGATCAACAACGCGCTCGCATTCCCCGGTATTTTCCGTGGTGCACTGGCGGTGCGGGCAGGGCGGATCGATTCGAAAATGTACATTGCGGCGGCAGAAGCCATCGCCGCGTCCGCAGGCAGCGATGAGGTGGTGCCATCACCACTGTCCACTACCGTTCACGATGCCGTGACGGACGCCGTTTCAAGCTGTGCGACCTCGCTGGGCCTGGCGAACACCGCCGAATTGTAGCGCTCGACGGTAGCCTTCACGGCCCACTTACTCGTAGCGGAGAGCGTCGATTGGATCGAGCCGCGCCGCTTTGCGGGCTGGGTAGAATCCGAACAGCACACCAATTGCCACCGACACGCCGAAGCCAAGCATCATCCAGAACGCCGAGAAGTCGACTGGCATCCCACCACCCAGCTTGGAAAACAAGGTAGCGGCAAGGGCACCGAGCCCAGTTCCGAGCAGGCCTCCCATCACCGATAGAACAACGGCCTCGACGAGAAACTGCAGCAGGATGTCGTTCTCTCGGGCACCTATGGCAAGTCGAATCCCGATCTCGCGGGTGCGTTCGGTGACGGACACCAGCATGATGTTCATGATGCCGATGCCGCCAACGAGCAGTGAGACGGCGGCGACGTTGCGCAGCATACCGGTCTGTGTCTCGACGATTTTCTGTTGTGTCTGCACCAGCTCGGCCAGGTTGCGCACCGTGAAGTCGTTTTCTTGGTCGTCGGTGAGCTTGTGACGCTGGCGTAGGATGGATACCACCTCGGACTCGGCGGCCGCCAGATCGTCTTCATTTGTCGCCGATACCATGATGGTGCTGACAAACTGACGGTTTTGGTTGAGCACCCGCGTTCGCAGCGTCAGCGATGGCATGATCAGGATGTCGTCTTGATCGTTGCCCATGGCGGACTGACCTTTGGTTGCGAGTAGCCCAATGATTTCGCATGGCATCTGCTTGACACGAACCTGCTGACCGACGGGATCTGAGTCTCCAAATAGGTTTTGGGCCACCGTTTGACCCAGGACACAGACCTTCGCCGCCGTATCGTTTTCAGCCGAGTTAAAGAAACGTCCTCGGGCAACGGGCCAGTCGCGGAGCGCAGAGTAGTCGGTGGTGGTGCCGATGATCGGGGTTTGCCAGTTGAGGTTGCTGCTCACCACCTGGGCCACTGTGCGATCGACCGGTACGGCATAACGAACCGCTCGCGCCTGCAAAATGGCTTCGACGTCATCGCGTTGGAGAGGTCTGCCACTGCCGGTTCCGCCCATGAAACCACCTTGTGCGGAGGCCCCCGGAACGATCATTAGGATCGCTGAACCCATGGTGGCGATCTGCGCCGCGACCATCTTCCGTGTACCTTCGCCCAGCACCACCGTGACCAATAGCGCGGCCACGCCGATGATCACGCCGAGCGCGGTGAGTGCGGAGCGCATCCGGTTGCGGAGCAGGCTTCGCAGGGCCAATCGGAGAGCCATCAGAAACATCATGGGGAAGTTGTCTCCGTGTCGCGCCAATCGGAGAGCGCTTGCTTGGCCGATAGTGGCGAGCGTTTTTCATCGGTACGCAGTCGACCATCTTTGACAAGCAGCAATCGGCCGGCAAACGCTGCAATGTCGGGTTCGTGCGTTACGAGCAGGACGGTCAGTCCCTCGGCATTTAGCTCTTGCAGCAGAGCCATTACCTCGATCGACGTTCTTGAGTCGAGGTTTCCAGTGGGTTCATCGGCGAGCAACAGCGATGGTCTGGTCACCAGCGCTCGGGCAATCGCAACCCGCTGCTGTTGACCGCCCGACAACTGATTGGTGGTGTGTCCAGCGCGCTCGGCGAGCCCCACGCGATTCAGGGCCTCGCGTGCCCGCTGCGCTCGCTCGGCCGACTTCATACCTGCATATAGAAGTGGCAGTTCGACGTTTTCGAGCGCCGTGGTTCGAGCAAGCAAGTTAAAGCCCTGAAATACAAAGCCCAACGTCCGCAGCCTGACCCCGGCCAGCGCATCGCGGTCGAGCCGCGATACATCACGCCCCTGCAAAAAGTACGATCCCGAGGTCGGCCGGTCGAGACAGCCAATCAGGTTCATCAGCGTCGACTTGCCAGAACCGCTCGGCCCCATGACGGCGACGAACTCGCCACGCTCTATCGTCAAATCAAGACCGCGCAACGCCGGGACTTCCAGATCTCCTCGTCGATAGACCTTGGTGATCTTGGAAAGCCGAAGTAGTGGTTCGCTACTGGGAACAGCATCGCCCATGAGCGTGAAGGGTATCGCATCCAAGTCAGGAAGTGCGACGAGCAAAAAGTTGAGACGATACCTACCCCATGTTACCCACGGCGAACATGTCTTCGTCACAGCTCGAACGCAAGCTAGGGGCCGTCGATGCCGCAGCACTTCTCGTTGGCAGCATGATTGGGTCGGGGATCTTTATTGCCCCCTCGCTCATGGCCAAGAACATCTCCGCCCCTGGAATCTATCTGGGGCTGTGGGCGCTCGCCGGGGTATTCACTCTGCTGGGTGCGTTCAGCTACGCCGAACTCGCCGCCATGATGCCTGAAGCAGGGGGCCAGTATGTCTACCTCCGTCGGGCCTTTGGCCGGCTCCCGGGCTTTCTGTACGGCTGGACGCTGTTTATGGTCATCCAATCTGGCTTCATTGCCGCCGTCGCCATCGCCTTCGCCAAATACCTTGGCATCTTTCTACCTTGGGTTGGCGAAGAACGAATGTGGCTCACGTTCTATCAGGGCAGCCATGGGCCGGTTGGACTGTCCTCTGCGCAGGGCGTAGCACTGATTGTCATTGCGGTACTGACGTACGTGAACACCCGAGGCGTGGTTGCTGGAGCTGCGGTTCAAAACCTCTTTACGGGACTCAAGCTGCTGGGACTATGGGGTCTGCTCGCGCTGATTCTGATCTTGGGAAAAGGGAGCACGACACACTACCTCCCGGTGTGGAGTACGACGGTGCCGAATGTACCGGGTGCGGTGCAGGCCGGCTTCTTGGCGGCGCTTGGGGTGGCTGCTTCGAAGGCCCTGTTCTGCTACGACGCATGGAACACCGTGACCTTTGCTGCCGCAGAGGTCCGCGACCCGGCGCGAAACCTACCCAAGGCGATTATCGGTGGGACGCTTCTGACGACTCTGACCTATGTACTGGCGGCAGCGGGCTATCTGTACCTATTCCCTCTCGATCAGATGGCGGTGGTTCCTGAAAACCGGATTGCCGCCGAGGCTGCGCGCAGCTTGCTAGGAACCCTTGGTGGACAGCTCATTGCCGCCGCGATCCTGGTTTCTACGTTCGGCTGTATAAACGGAATGATCCTGGGTGGTGCCCGCGTGCTGTTTGCGATGGCCGGAGATGGGTTGTTTTTCCGCCAGGCTGGCCAGCTGAACCGGAACAAAGCGCCGGGCTGGGCATTGATCATGCTCGGGCTGTGGTCGGCGGTGCTGACGATGACCGGGAAGTACGACGACCTCCTGACCTACACAACCTTTGCCTCGCTGCTCTTTAATGCCGCCACCGCAGCCTGCGTGATTGTGCTGCGCCGACAGCTTCCTCAGGCCGAACGTCCGTATCGTGCGTTGGCTTATCCTGTGTCGACCATCCTGTTTATCGCGGTTGCGCTGTGTTTCGTGGTCTACATTGTCCAAGGCGACCCACGGTCGTCACTGTATGGCGTGGGTCTCGTGCTCCTTGGGGTTCCGGCGTATTTCTTGTTAGGTCGAGGCAAAGAGGCCGCCGTCAGCCTGTAGTTCAAGTTCGCCACTAGCGAGGTCGATTGATGCCAAGCTTTTTGAATCCGTCACTGTTCGTACTGGGGGCTGGCGTACTTCTTCAGTCGAGCCCATCACTGGCCATCGACGCTCCGGTGTCTGCTGTCACGGTGTATAGCGACCGCGCTCGAGTCACCCGCACCGCCAAGGTGCCGCTAAAGGGCGGGGCCACCGGCACTCGCGTCGAGCTGCCGATCTTGCCGTCAGGGGTTGACCCAAGCAGCATTCGGGTCGAAGTAGATGCCGCACGAGGCGACGAAGTAGCGGTTCAGCGGGTTGAGATTGGCTACGTGGAAGCCAGTGAGGTCAAGCTGCCGACCCAAGAGGCCGAGAAGCTTCTCGCCGAACTGGAATCCATCGATGATCAACTCGCTTCGTTTCAGGCTGAACAGAACGCCTATTCGGCCCAGCTTCGGCTGATCGGACGATTGCTGCCATCGGCCAATGGGCTCGGTCAGGGTGCTGCGCCAGGTCAGCTGCCGCCCGCCAAGCTTAACCCTTCGGGCTGGGGTGCGGTGTTTGCCTGGACCCGTCAGCTCTACGAGCGGCTCCATCAAAAATCACGTGATTTGGAGGAGCGGCAGCGCGTCCTCCAGCTCAAGCGACGCACAGTGGTCGACAAGGGGCACAAGCTCGGCGGGCTGCTAAGACGAGGCGGTTACCGAGTGATCGCGACCTTGACCGGCTCTGGGCACGCGGTCATCGATCTCGGCTACATGGTGAGTGGGGCGCGCTGGCGTCCTACCTATGATTTGCAGCTTCAGCCCAGCCAAAATCGTGTGGCTGTTTCTCTGGCCGGACTCGTCAGCCAAGAGAGCGGCGAGGACTGGACTGACGCCAAGCTGACGTTGTCAACGGCGATTCCTGCCACAGCCACCCGCTTACCCAAGCTGCTGACTTGGAAGCTCGGAGAACGAGAGCGGTTCATTCCGACGCCACAGCCGCAACGGGAATACGTTCCACCGGCCCCTCGGGTTCCCCCGCTTTTACCGACCATCGATGTCGATCCCAGTGAGCAGCTTCAGCGTCGCTTCCTAACGCGACTTGGACTTCCGGCGCGTGGCCCCACTGGCAACACCGTCTCGCTCGATATGAACCAGCGGGACGATCAAATGGCCGATGAATCGGCTGCCGTGGCCAAAGACTATAAGAAAGCGGAGCGCGACCGAGATGGCGTGGCTGATGCAGTCGATGCCCCCGAAGAGTTAGCCGAAGAAAAACCAGAGCCGCCACCGCCTCCGCCACCGCCTCCGGGTGCCCCGGCTCCCCAAGGCATGCAGATGGAGATGATGGTCAAGTCCTCGGCTCGACGTTTCGCTCCTACCAGCGCGGCGGTGTCTTCTGGGGAGATGCGTCGTCCGGTCGAGGTGATTGGATTTGGACTAGCCCCTCCACCGGGCTACCGGCCACCTCCCCAGAGCACGGCATTGCTTGCGTCGGCTTCCGGCGGATATGACATGGTGTTTCCATCGCTCGCACCCGACACGGTCAAGAGTGGACACGGTGTCCGAAGAGTCGCGCTGCTCTCGCGCAGCTTTCCGGTTGAGGTCAGTCGAAAGATCCTGCCCGCCCTGGCACCAGAGGCGTTTTTGGTGGCTGATATCAAGAACCAAGGCACTGAGCCGATGCCCGCAGGTGAGGCACAACTCTTTGTTGGGGCGGATCCAGCCGGAGTTGCGCAGCTCAAATTGATGGCTCCTGGTGAGGTGATTTCTTTGCCCCTTGGACTCGATCGCGCCGTCCGTCCGGCGAGAAATGTTCAGGTCACCACGGTCGAAAAGGGCGTCTTTAGCAAAGACGAGGTCAGTGAGTACGTCGTTACGACTGAGATCGTGAATCCGTACCGCGTGCCGCTTTCCACGCGGATCTATGACCAGGTTCCGCTGATTGGCGACAAAAACGTCGAGATCAAGCTCGTACGAAGCGAGCCTCCGGCGAACTTTGACGAAAAAACCGGCACGATGGAGTGGCGTCCGCAGATCGCACCAGGGGCCAAGCTGGTCACGAAGTTTGTCTACACGCTCCGGCGGCCCAAGGGCTACAAGCTGGGCCAGGCGCAGTACTAGGAGGCTTGCCACATGAGGACGACGCGGACTTTGATTGGTTCACTCGCGACGGCGCTTCTTGGGACGGGTCTGTCGCTACCGAGCGTGGCACTGGCTGAACGGATCAGCAAAGTAGTGGTTTATCCTGACCGCGCCCAAGTGACTCGACTGGCTCAGATCGACTGCGGGGACAAGGTGTTGACTCGATTTGTGGGAATTCCCCCAGCGACCGATGCCCAATCGGTGCGGGCCCACGTCGATCTCGCCGGGGCACAGATCCTCGGCGTGCGAACAGAGGTCGAAGTGCTCAGCACCGCCTTTGCCAAGCAGTCCGAGGATCTCGATGAGGAGATCCGGCGCATCGATGTTGAGCTACAGCTCATTGCTGACCAGCGCAGTCGTGATCGTGCGGTCGAAGCGGTAGCCACTCGGTATGAAGATGTCGCGCTGGCGCTGCTGGGTCGCGAACTGGTGGAGCCACCCGGCAATCCTGCGACTCCGACACAGCTTCCCAAGGCGTGGTCTGCGGCCGTGGACGCGCCACTCAAGCTTCGGCTCGACCACGCGGCAGCCATTTCGCAGCTTGAGAAAAAAAGTCGGGAGTTACGGCAGCATCGCGAAGAGTTAAGCAGCAAGCGGCAGCGGCTCCAGGCGGCGGCGGGTCGGCGTCAGCTTTCCGCTGAGGTTTTGGTGGCCTGTCCCACGGGTGGCGGTGAACGCAAGGCGCAGGTTGAGCTGACTTATCTGGTTGGAGGGGCTGGATTTTCGACGGAGCACGAGGCTCGACTCGGGGACCGGGGCGGAGTAGAGCTGACGAGCTACGCAACCCTTAGCCAGCGCACGGGTGAGGACTGGCGCGACGCCCAGATCATTGTCTCCACGGCGGTGCCTCGCCAAAATGCGACCCCGCCCGAACTGGTCCCGTTGCGTATCACGGCCACAGAGCGGACCCCACCCAAGCGCCTGCTGGTGAGTCGAGTCGAGGAGCACGTTCACCAAGAGTCAGCCAACGGGGTTTCCACCGCGAGTACCTCGCCCACCTCTGGAAAGCCAGCGGGGGGCCCGCAACTCATTGAGCAGGGCTTGTCGGTTCAGTTCGTGGCACCGGCGACTGCCGACATCGTTGGCGATGGTACGCCTGTACGGATTCGCATCGCTCGTGCTGATCTGCGCGGCTCCGTGACCTATCGCACGATTCCGAAGCTACAGCCGTTTGTGTTTCGGGTCGCTGATCTCGTGAATACGGCGGGCTACCCGTTGCTCGCTGGTCCGATCGATGTCTTTCGCAAAGGTCAGTTTTCCGCTCGCTATGACCTGTCGAGAGTGGCCGCTGGAGAGCGCTTCGAGCTGAGCTTTGGGCTTGTCGATCGCGTCAAAGTGAAGCGCAAGGTGCTTGAAGAAATTTCGCGAGACCGCGGCATTCTCGGCACCAGTCGTCGTCATCGATATGGCTATCGCTTCGAGATCGAGAGCTATCTACCAAACAGCGAAGAGATCGAGCTTCAAGAGCACATCCCGGTATCGGAACTCGAGGATGTCAAAGTGTCGCTGGATACCAAGGCGACACCTGGCTATGAGTTACGTGCCGCTGACGGCATTGTCAGCTACAAACTGCGCCTCGCTCCCGGTGAAACGCGTGCTGTCGAACTGCACTACTACGTCGATGCACCGGCCAGCATGCTAGGCGAGTAAGCTGCTTGCCGCCACGCACTAAACCTAACTTTCGGAACCCATGAGCGATCGCATTCCGCCTTCATCCTCTCAGCTCCCACCTGTTGAGACTTCTTCTTCTGCCCACGCCGATGATGACCTTGGGCAGTCGGCACGTCGTGGAGCGCTGTTCATCCCGTTGGCCAAGCTGTGGTTTTTGGTCGCAGCGCTGCTGCTTCAGTTGCTACTGCCACGTGCGCTTGGTGACTCCGCGCTCTATGGAGTGTGGACGCTCGTGTCATCGTGGCTCTCCACGGTGAACAACGTGATGATCACCGCGACGATTCAGGCCGTGGCGTACTTTGCCGCTCGGGGGACTTCGGCCGTCGAGCATGCCAAGCGGACGGCATTGCGGATGAACCTCCTCATCGGCGGTGGAGCATCGGCGCTGTTTTTCCTTCTGGCTCCGGTGATCGCAAACTTCGAGCATGATACGGAGCTGGTTCCGCAGCTACAGCTCGGTTCGCTGATCATCCTTGGCTACAGCTTCTATGCGGTTTTCGTGGGTGCGGCCAACGGAGCCAGGCAGTTTCACAAACAAGCCGGGCTCGACATCACTTTTGCGACGTTGCGTACCGGGCTCGTGCTGCTGTTCGCAACGCTGATGCACAGCACCCTGGCCGCATTTGGTGGCTGGGTCATCGCTGCTGCGGTCATCCTGGTGCTGTCTGTGTTACTCGTCGGACTTCCCAAACCGGTGGATGGCGAGTCGATTTCGGTCAGGACAATGCTTGGTTTTGGCACCTGGCTTGCCTTGTACCTATTGGGACTCAATGCGCTCATGTTCGTGGATGGCTGGTGGCTCAAGCGGCTGTATACCGAGGCGCTTGGCGGCGTTTCCTCTGCCGAAATCAAACGTACCGTCGATGCAGTGGTCGGTGTCTACGGCGCGGCCCAGACCGTGGCTCGGCTGCCCTACCAGTTGATTGTGGCGGTGACGTTTATCGTCTTCCCGCTGCTCTCTGCTCCAGCGGTGCAGGCCGACCGAGCACGCACCCAGCGCTACATTTCCGCAACGCTGCGATATTCGTTGATCGCCATGCTCGGGCTGGTGGCGGCGCTGGGTGTTCGTCCTCAAGCGACGCTGCGGTTGCTGTTTCCCCCTGAGTACATGGTGGGGGGCTCGGCGCTGGCGATATTACTCGGCTCGTACGTCTGTTTTTCACTGTTTAGCATCGTCGGCACCATCACGAACTCACTTGGACGGACGGTGCAGACAGCGGTACTTGGCTTGGTGACGCTTGGCCTGACTGCGCTTTCGGTGTACCTGAGCATTTCGCATGCGCTACAGCTTGGGGAACAGCCGCTGCGGGCTGCGGCATTGGGCCTGCTGGTTGGAATGGGTGGCGGACTACTCATGGGTCTTGTCTACCTGTGGCAGACCTTGCAATCGTCTCTGCCGATTTTGACGCTGCTGCGTACTGGGTTGGCCTTGGGCATCGTGATGCTGTTGGGCCGGTTCTGGCCAGTGGCTGGGAGTGTCGGACTGCTCGGTAGCAAAGTCGGCACCATCCTGTGCGCCGCGTTGGCGGGAATCGTCTACCTGATGGTGCTGCTCCTGAGTGGAGAGCTGTCGGTTAAGGAACTGGCATTGCTGCGTCGGGAACGGCCCCAAGCACCCACTGTCGATGCCTAACGAAAGCTGCCTCGCGAACGATGCCTAGTACGAGGTATCGATGACTCGTGAGATGTCCTGGATTTGACCCACCATGACATCTCGAAAGTACGGACCGCGGACGGGCTGACCGTTGTGGGTGGTGCGAAAGAAATGGGCCGCGTCTGGTCGTTTGCTGCTGGTGCGTCGAGCCACCCCCTGATGGCTGAGAACGCCTCGAACGCAGCGCTGTGTCCCCAATGTCGTCCAGATTGGACTTAGGTCGGGACGACTCAGTCGCGCTGAACGAATCGTGACGCAGCTCTCAGTGGCTCCCAAGTTGACTTGCATGGACAAGATGGCTCCGGGTCCGCCCATTGTCCCATCACCCGAGAAGTATGAGCTGGTCGTGCAGCTACTCGGCCCAGTTGAGCAGGCGATGACGTCCAGCTTGGTGCGGGCGGCTTGCTGTCCAAGTAGATTCGACATCACCGAGGTGCACACTGCCACCGAGGCTCCTTCGGTCTGAGTGGGGTCTTCAGCCATGAGTAGACAGCCGCTCAGACCCGGATCAATGCCCGTGGTGACGGTGCTTTCCCATACAGAGATGCTGTCACTCACGTGAGTCGAGGCAAACACGGACTGGCCATCCCCTTCCGCACCATGAAGTTCGAGTCTCTGGCCTAGCTCGGTCGGACCGAAATTGGACGGACTCGCATCCAGCGTCCGTACCGTTTGCTGTGTTCGATCCGGAGGTCGAAGTGCCCACGGAAAGTTCGTTACCACGAGCTGTCCGCCAAGCAGCTTGTTTCGCTGAACGTCTTGCTCTGAGTCCTCAGCGAGGCGGATGATTTTGTCCTGTGACAAAAACGAACGGATGTGGGGAGAGTTCGGATCCCAAGCATCGAGGAACAAGGACTGCTTGATGGCTCTGGCATGCCGGTCTTCGGATACGCTCAGCTGAGTCTCGACGGGCCACTGATTCCAGTCAGGCTGGTTGGCGAGCGGAAAGCCGGCTCGCTCCGCGATGTCGCTGCTGGTCACGTAGTTGGCCCAGTCGATGTCGTTTTGTCCGCCGAACATATGCCAGTAGCCCATCACCACGAACAGAACACGACCGCGTAGTTCGGCCACCGTTGGCCATCCAGCCTGTTTGACACAACCGGCGAGGGTTGTTTGGGAAGGACAGCGCCGCAGAAAGTCTGCAGGACGATAGAGCGCTGCACCAAGCCCCTCGGTGAGGACGCGATCCAGGTCAGCGATGGTGTGCTCATCGTCGAACAGTGGGCTCGAGAGATTCTTGAACTCCAGCATCACCACCAAGGGATGATGTGATGGCAGCGCTCGTTGAACCGTCCGCAGCAATCCCAAACATTCATCCAGCGTCGAGCAAAGTGTGTCTCCGGGAATCGCGTGATGCACCGAAAACGCATGGGGCTTCGGATCCTTGTGGAGATCGAGTTCCAGATGGCGCACGCCTTCACTCAGAATCTGCTCCAGCAGCGGCTCTCCCGGTCCCTCGGCATATGGATCACCGCCTTGCCGCAGGGCCCAGTAGGAGTTGTGGGTACCGAAGAGCGAAATTTGATTGAGCGGCAGCACGCTTGCGGAATCAAAGCGGTCTGAACTTGGAGCTGGCTCGGTGGGCTGTTCACAGCCAGACACAATGCCAATTGCCAAGAGGCCGAACAGAAGCATGGGTCGGAACAATCCGCGTCGCATCGGGTTCCTCCTGCGTGTGCAGAAAGGCCCGACCATAGGGGCGCGACAGAAGCGATGTCAAGTCGACGCTGGGTCAGCATGCGTGAGCAGCTTGCGTACCTCCGCCAGCACCTGGGCACCGAGTTGCGGCTGCACCATTCGGATATAGGACGCGTAGCCAAGTAAGTACGCCCGGAAGTCTTTGCGACCTCTGGTCTGACTGGCGAGTCCATACGTCCGACAGTTGTGCAAGATGGCGCGGAAGGTTCGTCTCATGGTACGTGGAACCGCAAGTCCGCTGTTGACGACGATGCCGGTGACCCGCTGCTGAGCAGAGCGACGAAGAATCTTGCGCTTGGCGGCGTTTTCGGCAAAGCCCTCCTGCTGACAGACTTGGTTCACCCACCACAGGAAACGGCCGAGGTCGTGCTTGTGGTCCAACTCTTTGGCAAACGAGAACGTCAGATCATCTGCGTAGCGCGTGTACCGAGCTCCCAGCCGCTTGGCCAGGCCGCTCAGGCGTGAGTCCAATCGATTGCAGATCAAGTTGGCGAGCGTTGGTGAGGTGGGTGCGCCTTGCGGTAGCACTCCCGGCCACACCACATAACCATCGCCAAGAACCAGTCTGTGCGTCGTGAGTCCCGCGAGCACATCCGCGACTTCTGCCGTGAATCCGTAACCACAGAACAGACCGCGTACCCGATGGTACGAGATGGTTGGGAAGAAGTCCTTGAGGTCGAGCTTGACGATGAGTTGGGCTCCTTGGTGCGGCTTTGCGTTCGTCAGCACCGAGCGCTTCTTCACAAAACCGTGTGCTGCCGCGTGAGTCGGTAGTTTGCCGAGCAGTTCATCCAGAATTTGCCGCTGGATCCGCCGCAGAGGCAGTCGTGGCGCGGTAATGGTTCGGGGCTCACCGCTCGACTTCGGAATGGTGAACGAGACGTAGGGACTGCCAGCGCCACTGCCGGCCCGCAGCAGTTTGCGCAAGTCACGTAGCGACGCAATTTTGAGCCAATGCAGCACATCCCTCCGGGTCTCCAGCTTTGGGACACCCAGTTCGGTCAGAGTCGGCTTGGGTTTCCGGTTCTGTTTCCGGTTTTGCCGAATCGTGTACATGTTGCCAAATAGCCCGTAGGACCATCCGCTGGGATTCCAGCCTCCCAAGACCAGAGTTCGGTTGTGCCGGGGACTGCGAAATCGGCTATCGGGTAGCGCAACGTCATCGAGTCGCAGCGAGCGCATGGCGCGGTGGGCTGCGCTACGGACGCGGCTACTCGGATCTTTGATCAGCACTCGCAGAACTTGCCCGGCCTGGCGCTGTGTGCAGGTCAATCGTGTGAAGTGTGCGGCTTGGACTCGCTTGCGGGGATCCTCGCTCTTGACAAGCTGAGCGAGCGTACGAACGGTGAACCGGCTTACGTAGAAGCGTGCCACTTCGTACTCCGCGAGATCCTGGTGGGCATCGAGCAGCGCCACCACTTTCTCCCAGTTGT
>JBGAUT010000045.1:0-44274 GCA_044228505.1 Polyangia bacterium
AAGGAACATAGTCCGCAGATCACTCCGAGGACTCTCCCCTGTGGAGCGCGGCCGTATTTCACCATAGGAGCAGAATATCAAGCTCCGTGCTTGGATGGTGCGCTCAAAGACGAGTTTGGTCGACCGAAGTTGCCTGATACACTCACGTCGATGTCGTTCGATGGGGTTTCCGTCAAGCAGCCAACCGCCGAGCACTTTCGCGACTCGTCGGGGCTCGATATGTTTCGTCTCCGCGCCGGTTCCGCCGTAGCAGAGCTGGCCCCCGGACGTGGAGGCCTGATCACCAAGTTTTCCGTCGCTGGAGATGATGTCCTGTTCTTAGATCGCAGCACCTTTGCGGATCGCAAGCA
This sequence comes from Polyangia bacterium, assembly GCA_044228505.1. Lineage (GTDB taxonomy): Bacteria > Myxococcota_A > Polyangia > Palsa-1104 > JAEUJZ01 > JAEUKA01. The sequence continues at coordinate 351 of JBGAUT010000045.1, forward strand.
AAACGTGCGCGGCGGGATTCCCGTGCTGTTTCCCATCGCTGGTCGCTTGACTGGAGATCGCTACCAAGTGGGCAGCCAGAGCTTTCCAATGCGACAGCATGGACTCGCTCGACACGCCAGCTGGGAAGTGATGGATGTCCAACTGGCGCGAGTGACGATGGAGTTCCGCTCTAGTCCAGCGACGAAGGTGAACTTCCCGTTCGATTTCGTTCTGCGAATGGCGGTCGACCTGGGGCGAGCGGGTTTCCGCACACTGGCGATTGAAGTGACCATTCAGAACACCGGAACCAGGCCGATGCCAGCCCACTTTGGCCTGCACCCGTACTTTCTGGTGCCCGATCAAGATCGCGACCGAATCCGAGTCGAGGTCGACGCAAGCTATGCGTACGACAATAACTCCGGCGACAGTGGCCCATGGAGCGGCGAAGTCGATCTAACCGTGCCCAGCGTCGATCTGCACCTGAGCGATCTCCAGTCGCAGACGGTGCTGCTGCACATTCCCGGTCGTACGCCCCGCCGAATCGAAATGAGCGATCTGTTCACGACGGTGGTGCTATGGCAAAGCGCCTTGCAAGACTTCCTGTGCGTCGAACCCTGGAGCGCCCCCGCCGATGCCTTCAACACGGGCCTTTGTCTGCGCACGCTAGAGCCTGGCGATGGAATCAGCGGTGAGGTCGTGATCAGCGTCTAGCGCCCGAGTTTGCCCATGTCAGCGAGTCCGACCGTTTCATCGCCCCGCCCTGCTCGCAACCTCGGGATCGACCTGGCTCGCGGGCTGGCGGTGGTGCTGATGATTCAGACACATGCGCTCGACGGTTGGGTCAGCCAAGCCAGCAAACTGAGCGGACTGTATCGGTTCACGCGGGTCTTTTCGAACATACCAGCCCCGCTGTTCCTGCTGCTTGCGGGTCTGTCTCTCGGGCTGCAAACGGCGAGCGCCGAACGATCGGGGAAAAACCTGGCCGAGGTTCGCTCTGGCATGGCCCGTCGCGCCCTTGAAGTCGTTGGCTACGGTTACTTGGTCAGCCTCGTCTACGCGATCCTCGATTGGCGCTTCGACTTGGCCACGTTGCTGCGTGCCGACATCCTGCATTGCATCGGCTTGTCTCTGCTCGTCTGTACGTATCTGCTCGTCGGTCGGTCATGGCTTGGGCTGCGCGTACTCGTCATCGTCCTGGGCGGATTGGCGCTGGGTCTGACACAGCGCTGGCTGCCCCAGCTGCCACTGCCCCTTGCTGCGGTGATTGGACTGGTGATTGACATCCCGCCGATTACGCGATTTCCGCTGCTGCCACTATGTGGGTTTGCCGCGATCGGAGTGCTGCTGGGTGCACGGCTTCGTCTGACTGAGTGGAACTGGCAGCGCAGCGTAGCGGTCGCGTTGGTTGCCATGGCGGTCGTCTATCCGCTGCAAGAACTTACGATGGTGACGGTTCTGAGCCTCGGTGGACGACTTTCGAGAGCGCATCCCGCCGTGGTCTGGAACTTTCTGGAAGGCACAGCGCGAGCGATAGCGGTGTTGTCAGTGTCGCTGGCTGCATCGGCAAAGCTCTCCGAAAAGTCCTTTGGCTGGCTGCTGCGCTTGGGACGAGGCTCACTGTTGGCCTATGCCTTCCACATCCCGCTCTGTTACGGACGAATCGCTCAGTCCATCCTTGGCAAGCTCGACATGGCGCAGGCGCTGCCCCTGCTGGTCGCGCTCATTGCCTTGACCTGGCTGGTGGTGACGATACGAGACGGTGTCGAACCTCGCTTCCAGCGACCGCGCTCGGCCAAATCGGTGGCTGCGGTGGCCTTGCTGATGCTGGTTGCGAACCCAGCACGTGCCCAATCGGCTGCAGCCACTCCCTCCCCCACCATGACCGCCGAGGCGATAGTGGAGCAAGACCTAGCGCACGTCGCTCACGAGCTTGCGTCAAGTGGTCATTTTGCTCTTGCACACGCGCTGATCCCCGAGGATGTCTATCGCGCCCAGGTTCACCTTCCCGACGACTACTCAATCAGGACTGAGGTCGAGCGCTGCCATCAGCTCTTTCAGTCGGGCAACTTCCGTGAATCGACCGAGGCGTACGCGCTGCTACTCGTGGCCCGTCCAGATCTGGTTCGCGTCCTGTTTAACATTGCACAAGGCCTCCGCCGGGCCGGTGAGCCGCGTCAGGCACTGGCGTTCTATCGTCGCTATCTGCAACTCGATCAGCAGAGCCCGCTGCGGGCCGAGGTCGAAGGCTACATTCGCGAGCTGTCGGCACTGCTGTCCGCACGTGCCCTGATCATCCCGACTCAGCCGCCAACGCCGGTTTATAAACGTGCGTGGTTTTGGGTGGCACTCACCACAGGCGTCGTGGTCACAACCACTGCGGTGGTATTGGGGGTCACGTTGGGAACCAAGACCGCACCGCCACCGCCTCCCCCCGAAGAAATCTTGGGGCCCTTTGACGTGATGTTTCCAACCCTGCCAAAAATTCGATAAGGCGCTGACGATACTCGGTGAGATAGCTCCACGCCTCCACTTCGGAGTCCCATTCCACCAGCCGAAGCTCCACGTCTTGGGGAGTTGGCAGCCGAAACGGACCGTATTAGTGGCTGACATCGCAGGGGGCGGCTGTGTTAGCGTTGCCCGCGATGCGTTCCCTGGTTCGTCGCGCACTGCCGCTGCTCGTCGCAGCGTTCGCGCTTATCCTCGCCCTTCGTGGCATCAACCTGCGTGAGCTTGCTCAAATGACGAGCGATGCGCCGCTGCTGCCTTTGCTGGCGTTTTCGGGCTTGATGGTGCTCGTCAACTGCGCGGCAGACACGCTAGCGATGTATTACGTCTTCAAGTGGTTCGGGTTGACGCTCCGCTTCTCCGAGCTGTACATCATCCGGGCGGCCACCTACACCCTCGCTGTCATCAACTATCATGCCGGGCAACTCGGTATCATTGGCTACATCCACCGCGTCGGCAAAGTGCCGCTGTCGCGAGCGAGCGCCTACATCCTGTTTATTGTTGGTGTCTGGGTCGCACTGCTGCTGATATTTGCCGCTGGTGGCCTTGCACTCGGCGGGGCCAAAGCGGCCGCACTTCTGCCAGTGCTGGTCATGTTCTTCGTCGGGCTGGTGGTGTATGCAATCCTTCTCACCTGGCCACCGCGCTTTTTGCTGTCCGGCCCTCCGTTGGTGACAACGCATGACAGCCTGTCGGTCCGGATTTGGCGACGTTTGTGGCGGGTTACTCACAAGCTGTGGGAACCACTTCACGAGGCCGGTATCAAAGGCCACGCCCGTGCGCTGGTCGTGCGTGTCCCGCATTTGTTGGTGCTGCTGGTTTGGCATTTTGTCGCACTGCGCTGCTTTCACATCGAGGTTCCAGGCCATGTTGCGGTCCTGTATCTCCCGGTGGTGTTTGCGGTCGCCTCGCTACCGATTAGCGTTCAGGGTCTTGGCACGTCGCAGATGGCGGCCAAGTACTTCTTTTCGGAATTTTCACCTCGTGGCGAGGCGGCGGTGCTGGCGTACAGCCTGACCATGACGGCCATCGCAACGGCCAGTAACCTCGCGATGGGAATTCTGTTCCTGCGCGCTGGGGCCAAGCTCGGACTCAAAGAGATGACCGAGGAAGCCCAGCACGAAATTGACGCCGAAGCCGCCGCATCCAGCGAAGAACTCGCCGCAGAAGCGAGGCAAGCTGCTGAGCTGTCCGCCAGTACGCACTAACCCACCGAAAAACGTGGCCTAGATCCCGTGCGGCACGATTTTCGGTACGATAGATAGGATGCGCCCGGCCTCGCTGAGACTCATGCCCGTCACCCAAATGCTGCTGTCTCTGCGGCGGATGGCCGAGTCGGAAGCGCAAACGCGGCTGCGCGCAGCAAGAAGTGCCTTGGACGTAGCGCGAATCATGGAGCACCAAGCGGCGCACCACAGGCAGCAGCTTGCTCAGCAACTCGATGAGTTGCGTAGACGTGCCCAGCAAGCGGTGGGAGAGATCGCGACGGCACACAACCTGGCCGAACAGGCTCGAAGTGTTGGCTACGTGCTGCGAGCACTGACCCAGGCCCAGGCCGAAGAAAGCGCACGGACCACTCAGTGCAGCGAGTTGCGACATGAAATCGACGAACTCCAGCAACACCTTCGCTGGTGCGTCGCCCGTCGCGAAGCCGCAGAGCTTCATGAATCTGCCGAAAAACGGGAGCAGCGACGCCAGCGGGATCGTCGGGAGCGGGCCATTGAGGAAGATGCCCGGGACCGGATCTTGTCCTCCTCGCGCCCGAGCGGTCGCCGGTGAGCCCTACTTGAGCGATGGTGGCCAAACCAGCAGCACGGTGCCGGACAGAAGAGCCGCACCACCAACCGCAGTAAGGGCCGCCCCCGGCGCAGTGGTGTCGTAGATACGCATGCACTGGGCACCCGGATCTGCCAGGCCCATCACGCAACGACTGTTGATCGCCAGCGCCGAAATCCCGAACCCGATTACGACTGCACCGATGACCGTGGAGCTGGCCCCTGTGATGATTCGCCATCGAGGCCGCTGTCCGGGGTTCCCTCTTTCGGGCGGCCCCCCCTCGGTCAATGTGACTCGGCGAACTGGCGGGTTGACCAGTCCGACCGGTAGCGATACCTCGACGGTTTGCTTCTGCCCAGCAACGATTGAGACTTGACGCTGCTGCGATGCAAAGCCCTCTTTGCGGATGGTCAGCGGAAAGGAACCCACCCACATCGGTCGTTTGAGTGGCGTCCGCCCGAGCAGTTTGTCGCTAAGCAGCACCTCTGCTCCATCAGGATTGGAGTGTACCTCCAGCGTTCCACGAGGCCGTCCAAGGGCGTCGCCCAGCACTTGACTCACCAACTCGCCCATCAGCTCGCCGACTTTTGAAGACACGCAGGCCGCACAGATGCGCTCGCCCGTCGCCGCCTCTTCAGCCACCGAGGAATCAATGGCGGTCAGCCGCAGCACAAGGTCACGACCAGTAGGTGACGACACCTCTGCGCGCAAGACCAGTAGCATCGTGGCCTGGTTGTCCTTGGCCAGCGATAGCTGACAGCGCAACTCGGTCAAACAACTCGCGAGCTGAGGAGCAACCAGCAGCGCAGCCGTCTGTCCCTGCACGCCTAGATTGTGGCGGCTGGTGACCTGCGAGACGGCCCGTTCTATCACTTGCGTTTCGTCATCCCCGAGAGTGCGAGAGATACCGCTTTCAGCACTTTTTTCAGACGAAAGTTGCAAAAACAAAACCGCAGGATGGAGCATCGTCACCACGACGTCCGAGGACAGATCGAAACGAAGCTCCATCGTCCGCGAGGCCAAGACCTTGCATTGCTCCTCTTGGCGCTTGTTGCCAAGGCTTGTAGCAAGCTTGTGTGGCCCCGGAGACAGCAGCAGCGGCCCGGCCAGCGGCAACACTCCAACCGGGCGCTCATCGACGGTCAGCACAGCCCCACGGTCACCTTGAACAATGACCTCTCCATGAATCGGAACAGGTTCGGAGACCGCTTGTTTGGCCACTGCTTGGGCCACTGCCGTTTCGGTACCGGGCTCTACCAGAAAGCGTCGAAACAGGTCCACCGACTCGAGCCGCCGACCTTCCGCTTGAGCCAGCACCGCAAGCAAATACAGTTTTTCTGGCTGTGGTGCTTGGCGATACGAGTCATCAAGTAGACGATGCGCCTCGCCAAAATCCGACCGGCCGATGGCCGCCTCAATCCGGGTTTTGAGGTCCACTTCGGCCAACCGTCCTGCCTGCGAGCGTGTCACGTGAGACGGCTGCTTCGCGGCAACCGGGACGACTGCTCCCCCAGTGCCGAGCAGCAGAACAGTCCACAGGCCGCTACGACGGACCCGTCTTACGCTTGACGCTTTCACCTGCATTCAAGTCCACCGGCTTGCACCAGCCCCCTCCAACGCCAACTGGATACCTACCGGACCGCCCGTGAACTGCGGCCGTTCATCCGTTGGTTCCGTGGGTCTTATATAACGCCAGCCGCCCCAGCTTGCCTCAACGCCGCTCTGCACCTTGTAGCGCCGCTTCATGCAGCAGTCGCGAACAGTTCATCGCCCCCGTGCCTGATAAGACCTCCTGATACCCGGTCCTCACGTTGGCCAGCAATGACAGATTCTCATAAATGACGTTCAATTTGTAAGCCAGATCGCAGTTCGATTGACACTGTGGCGCGGCCATACCCCGGAATGACTTCTCAGCAGACGGTATCGTGTGTTAACATCCCAATCTCCCTTTGTCTGCAGAACTCTGCGTAAGGGGAGTCTTGGAGACATACATGCCTAGGCCCAAAGCGCCACCTCGTGTCACTGGACCCTACGCCGAGCGCGACGGAACTCGATTCCGCATCCGCATTCTGGGGGAAGGGAGTGCAAAGAATCTGTACTTCCCCACCATGGATGCCGCGCTTGCAAGCAAAGCACAAGTCGAGCAGCAGCTAAAGACCCCCTCTCATCATCGGGTGGGAGAACTCATTGAAGAGTTCTTTGCGGAACGGGAGCGAGCCGGAACGTGTCGGGCACAGACCCTCTGTAACGAACATGACCGCCTGCGCTACTTTCTCGCTGGGCAGCTTGAACTAGAGGTGCGAAGCATTACGTCTCGCCGTGCCGAAGAAATCTACCGCAGTACCATCGAGCGGCCCTCCGCAAAGACCGGCAAGCCCTTGGAAGCGGCCTCTCATCGATTCTATTTAGGGATTGCCAAACGGTTCTTTGCTTGGACAACAAAACAAGGGTTTTCGCCGAGCAATCCCTTCCAAGATGTCCAGCCCCAAGGACAACCCAACGTCGGCAAGCCACAGCTTCGAATCGACGAAGCGAATCGTTTTGTGGCAACTGCTCTACGGCTCCACGATGAAGAAGGAGACGTGCTCGCGCTGGGTGCAGTGGTGGCACTCCTCCTTGGAATGAGTGCCAGTGAAGTACTCCGCCGTAGGGTTCGCGACGTCGATGACGGTGGAAAGACTTTTTGGATTGATGGCGGAGTTCACAAGAGCGCTCGTCGAAGTCTAACGGTTCCCAAAGTACTCCAAGATCGACTTGTGTCTCTTGCTGCGGGGAAGGAATCAGAGTCACTCCTATTTGGCAGCAACTCACAAGGAGCCCCCCGTCACCATCGCGTGCTGTGGTCTACGGTTGGCAGAATCTGTGAGCTGGCTCAGGTACCAAGGGTATGCACCCATAGCTTGCGCGGTCTGTGGGCAACGCTCAGCCATGAAGCTGGAGCTCTGTCCGAGTTGGTCGCATCAAGCGTAGGACATGGCTCTCTCGCGATGACCGCCAGACACCGTGTGCAGCCAGAATCGGAAGGTGAATCACGCACCACCCGAGCGCTGGAACTTTTCGATGCGGAGCAGTCCGGCCCAGCATTGGATGATGACCAACTGGCCGAACAGGAAGCAGCCCAACTCCTCGCCAAACTCCCGCGTATCACAAGACAAAAGCTGCTGCATCTGGCCCGCCGCGAAACCGAGAGCGCCTAGCCGACGCTGGTGGTTCCTTTCCGAGGGCATAGGTTCCCCCCGATTGTGTCAACCAGGGGAGCGAAAACCAGGTGGAGTCCCTGACCTACGAAAGGAGTATGGAAGAGGACTTTGACGGAGGCGGGTGAGACGAAAGAGTAAGCCCCAGTGGAGTCTGGGGCCAGTGCCAACACAAGCTGGTTAGCGGAGAACGTCGTTGCGCGGGAAGACCACCGTCGACAGCGGAGTGCTCAGGGTCGGACCGGTGACGGCACGGATGCCCGCATCGCTCACTGCGTAGACGTAATCGGTTCCCATATCGGTTGCCATCACGCTACGACGCATCCAGGGGCTGTAATACCAGGCCCACGATGGAGCACCAGCGCTCATGTACACATCCTTCATCGACACCGAGCCGCGCAGCTTAAACCCAGTCGCCGTATCGATATCGAACACTCGCAGTTCGCTACGGAACGAACCCCAAGGGTCAGTGCCCGACGACGTCCAGTCCGAGAACGGAATCGCCAACATCTTGCGCTCGGGGAAGTAGTTGAACGCCTTGTGTTCATAGGTCGCCTCAGACCAGCCGTAGGAAGAGCCCACTTGCTGGGTGAAGGTCTGCTTCGGACTCGCAAAGTTGCTCACGTCAAACAGGCTAAGCTGAAGCGTGCGCGGACCCGTGCCCGTCTCCGGCGTATAGACTCCGATGGTCAGCAGGTTGTTGGCATCGATCGGATGAATGTACGTTGAGAAGCCGGGGATCTTCAGCTCACCCACTTTGCGTGGAGCTGCCGGATTCGACAGGTCAAACGTGTACAGCGGGTCGACCTGGCGGAACGTGACCACAAAGCCTTTGTCCCCAAGGAAACGCGAGCTGTAGATGCGCTCGCCCTTGGCCAACTCCTCACTCTGTCCCTTGAGCATCATCTTGCCGCCGTCTTGCCCGAGGACTGTGACGCGGTTCGTGGTCTGGATCATGCCCCAGAAGTTGCGAGGATCACGCGGATCTTGGACTCGCTCGGCGATGGTTGTGGCCACCCGGAAATACCCCTTGTCCTCATCCATCGAAAACTGATCGACGATGTGACCATCCACACCTCCCGCCGCGACAAAGCGGGCCTTGTTGATGTCCGACAGGTCGAACTTAAACAGGTACGTCCAGTCGCGCTGATTGAAGCGCGGCCACCACCACCAATGGCGATTGGTGATGTACAGCGAGCCCTGGTTTGCATAGATCTCGCCGACCTCTCCCAAGATCGACGAACGCTGCGGCGCTGCTTGCGGCGAGTCCAGGTTGATCGTCGCAACCGTGGTGATGCCAAGGTGGGTCGGGGCGTTGTGCTTCGCGAAGTCCGCACAGTTGTACGGCAGCACCTTGACCGAACCATCAGGCAGTCGCACTTTCTGCGCGGGTAGCCAGTTGGCGATGGTCTGGTTGCGGATAAGTTGCTCGTTGGCATCCTTCAACCGATCGATCTCGGCGTTCCAAGCACGCCAATCGTTGTAGTTGGAGGTCGAGTAATCGGGATAGAAGCGAACGGTAGATGGCCAGCGAAAGTGGTCCGACAGAACCAATCGAACCGAGCTACCCACTCGCCGCGAGTTGGCGTAGTTGCCGGGCAGATAGTACTCGCTCGACACCTTGAGGCTGGACAGATTCGAGACGTCGATGACAGTGACCTTGGTGGTGTTGCCGTACCAGCCGCCGCAGTAACCAGGGCCGCAAGCCACATCCGCAGCGATACCACCACGACCTCCACCCGCCGCCCAGTCCTCTAGATAGCCCGTGTATTGGGTGTAAATCGAAGAAAAGACCACCACGCGGTTCTTTTCATCCAAATACATCTGCGTCGGATAACCTTCGATGTTCAGCGACGACTCGATCTGCATCGCATTGGCCGGCCAGCTCTTGACCGCGTAGAGCTTCTGACCAACGAGCTGGAAAATCCGCGTGCCGTCGTTCTTAAAGAAGTCCGCCTCGTCGACCCCCGCGACCTGGGTGTTGGTCTTGGTATAGGCACTTGGGCCGGAAGACTTGCTATCCGCGGCTCCAGCCGTCGGGGCTGCCTCGGAATTGGCAACACCACCCGCACGACCAAAGATGTCGATGCTGGTGCCGCTGCGCTTCTGCGAGTCGAGCTGCGTTCTCATCTCAAAGACCGCTTGGTCTTCGATGTACTGCTCAAGGTCGTCGCAGCTTCCGAAGTTGGCAAGCTGGAGCTCGGCCTGGATTCCGGCGGGATCGGGAGCGCTCGTATCACCACAAGCGGCCACGGCACCAAACAAAACCAGAGGGAACAGGGAAGTTCGTCGCTTCATGACCATCTCTCCTAAACAGCAACCTAAGAAAGACCGGCCCTTCCGGACATCCGAAAGACCGGTAGAAGTTCGCTTCTGGTCGTCATTGCTAGCGAAGGCTATGCCAGCCAACGCCTATTCATGCAAGCAGCGACGGTGAAAGCCAGTCTGCTTCGCATTCTACCTGAGGCTTGATGCTCAGTTTTTTGAGGCCTTCGGGATCTCGAAATTCTGAGGCCGTGGTTCCTGCCGTGACTCGACCTTGCAAAACAGCACCCCGTGCTCAAGCGTCACAGACAGGTGGCTCCCCAGGTCGACCGTTCGGGCATCGTTTAGCACCCGTCCACTGTCATCACGCACAACCGCATACCCTCGCGTAAGGACCTTGAGCGGTGACATGGCTTCAAGCTTGCCGATCGTTGCAAGAAGCGCCTGCCGTTTGTTGTGAAGCAGCCGTGACACCGCTTGAGTCAGCCGCTGATCGCTTGGTCCCGCGACCGTCTCGAGTGCACGACGGCGTTCAGCGACCTGCCGTTCCACCCCGAGTAGCAGTCGCCTGTGCAGCTTGTCGAGTGCACCATGGTCTCGCTGAAGTTGCGTACGCGGATGCTGGGCCTGAAGCCGCTGTCCAAGCTGATCGAGCTGCCGACGCCGCAGTCCAAGCTGGCGCTCCAGCGCAACCTGCGATCGGCCGAGCGCACCATCGAGCTGCTGCCTGGCTCCATCCACGAGTCGCTTGCCCGCCCGCAGCAGTCTGCGGTTGAGCTCATCCCGCTCACGAGCCAACCGGGCATATTCTGGTACACACAGCTCGGCCGCCGCCGAAGGAGTCGGGGCCCGTACGTCCGCAACAAAATCGGCAATCGTGAAGTCGACCTCATGCCCGACTGCGGATACCACCGGCACCGGACAGCGATAGATTGCCCTCGCCACTTGTTCGTCGTTAAAACACCACAGATCCGCCACTGAGCCGCCGCCCCGTCCGACGATCAGCACATCCACCAGCGGGGCCAATCGCTCGATGGCCTGCACGATCTGCGGCGGGGCCGATGGTCCCTGAACGGCACAGTTGGCAATCACGATGTGCACGCGCCCTCGCCTGGTCGCCACCTTCAAGATGTCTTGGAGGGCGGCCCCACTTTGCGATGTAGCCACGCCGATCACTCGCGGAAACCGTGGCAAAGGGCGCTTGCGTGCGACATCGAACAGTCCCTCACGCTGTAGACGAGCTTTCATTTCCTCAAACTGCGCGAGTAGCTCGCCTTCGCCCGACAGCAGCAGCTCTTCAATGTAGAGCTGAAATCGACCCTGCTCCTTGTAGATGGTCAGTCGCCCGCGCACCCGCACCTTGAGCCCATCGCGCAGCGCAAACGACACCGCCTGCGCAACCTGTCGTCGAAGCATCGCTTCGACACGAGCACCGCTGTCCTTAAGTGCCAGATAACAGTTGCCCGAGACCTGATGGCGCTTGAATCCCTCGATTTCGCCTTCAACCCACACACTCGCGAAGTTGTCATCGAGCAGCCGCGCTGCCCGGCCCACGATTTCGCTTACTTTGAACACCGTGGTTGAGCTCACGCGCTCGACGATTGGACGTTCCGGTTCCAAGCGGCGCACCGTCAGCGGTGGCAGCGGTGGGTCCGGTGGAGACGGTCGTGGGTCAGATGCCACCGTCCGACGAACCGCCGGTCGTGGCGTCGAGGGAAAGGAAAAGCTCTCCTGCGGGCTGTCAGTCGGCGGTTTGCGCGAACTGTCTTTGGGATCGTCGCTGCGTCCTGTCATCTGTTCACTCTTGCCGCCTCGGCTCCTGCGACGGGTTCTTCGCTCGCGACTCTTCGAGTAGCGCCTCCGCCACAAACTCGCAGCAGTCGTGCCCCACAAACAACTCGTTTCCGACTTTAAAGGTGGGGACCTGAAACACACCTGCGTCTATGGCTTGCTCGGTGTTGTGCTGAAGCAGGGCCGCGATATCGGGTAGCGCGCAGCCATGGAGCAGCTCGTCCGCCGGAAGCTGAAGGCCGACCAGCAGCGAACGTAACGCGTCCGCATCGAGTAGATCGATGTCTTCGACCCAATAGGCCGTGAGCAGTCCTGTTACCAGTCGCTGATGCTCGATTTCGCTCCGCTGCGCAACCTGTACGCACAGTCGTAGCGCCCGAATCGTATTCATCGGGAACCGCGACGGAAAATGCAGAGGAACCCGCAGTCGCCGTGCCCAGCGGGCGATGTCACTCTGCAAATAGCGAAGCCGCGCTGGACCGAGTGAGGTCGAGACTTCAGCTGCCGACTGAACCCGCCCACTCACCACCGGCACAAAGCGAGCCGTGGCTTGAGAGCGAGCGAGCAACGCAGGAAGCTGCAGTGCCGCCAGATAGCAGTAGGGGTTGCCAATGTCGTAATAGAAGGTGAGCGGCTCGACCGAAGTATGTCCGATTGGAGCCTCCGATGCGGCCGCCGTCACCGTCGTGAGACTGGGCTCGCTGAGCGTTCGCTTGAGCAACGCCTGAACATCGCTCTGCACCGAGCGAAGGCGCAATTCGCTCTCGGCCTCGAAGCGGAGACTTACCGCCGGCTGGGTATTGCTCGCCCGCACCAGCGCCCAGGCGTCCGGCCACGTCACCCGCACTCCGTCGAGTTCGATCACCTCGGCCCCTGGTATCCGCCGAAGTGACTCCGCCATCTTGCGCACCACTGCGAACTTTTGTTCGTCCGGTACAGCGACCCGCAACTCTGGCGTATTAAACAGGTGCGGCAGACCATCGACGAGCTTTTCCAGCGGTTCGGGAGAACGAGACAGAAGCTCCAGCAGTCGCGCCGCCGCGTAGATGGCATCGTCAAAGCCGAGATAACGATGGGCAAAAAATAGGTGCCCGGACATCTCACCACCGAGTGCAGCTCCGGTCTGACGCATTTTTTCTTTGATGAGAGAGTGCCCGACACGCCACATCACTGCTTGGCCACCTGCGCGATGGATTTCGTCGAGCACGGCGCGGCTACACTTGACCTCGCAGACGAAGGTTGCCCCAGGCTGTTCCGCCAAGATCGCCCGCGCAAGCAGGATCATCAGCTGATCGCCCCACAGGATTCGCCCTTGCCGGTCGACGACCGTCAGTCGATCAGCATCGCCATCGAGCGCGATCCCCACCTCTGCCCCGCTACGTCGCACCGCATCCTGCAACTCGCGCAGGTTCTCTGGCACCGTCGGGTCCGGCAGGTGCAGAGGAAATCGCCCATCCATCTCGCACGCCACGGCCAGCGTTGGAAACCCGAGACGCTCGAGCAGTGGCAGCGCCACCACGCCTCCGGTGCCATTGCCCGCGTCGAGCACCACAGGAAAGCGCCTTGTCCCGAGCTGAAGTCGCGACTGCACGAACGCTAGATAGTCCGCCACGACCGATTGCTCGACTACCGCGCCTTGCCCAGACCGAAACGCCCGCGACGTCACCACGTCCCGCAGCGCTTCGAGCTGAGAACGATCGAGGCTGCGCCGCCCACACAGAATCTTGAAACCGTTGTCACTGGCCGGATTGTGACTGCCGGTGATCTGTACCCCACCATCGACCTCCAGCGAGTGGACCGCGTAATACAACACCGGCGATGGCACCACACCGATGTCGATCACATCCGCACCGCTTTCTAACATCCCAGCCAGCAGCGCCGCATGCAGCCGGGGTGAGTGGAGCCGACAGTCCCGCCCAAGCGCTAACTTCTTGCCGCCGCCGTGCTGGATGAGCGTGCCGATCCCCTGCCCCAGCGCGTGTACCACATCATCGGTCAGGTCGCGTTCGGCCACGCCCCGGATGTCGTACTCGCGAAACATGAGCGGGTTCATAGAAACCGCGTCCGCCCTTCTTTCTGAAGCTGAACCACCGCATCCTTGACCAATTGGGCCTGCTGTCGAGGCATCACCAGCACCGCATCATCCGTCATCGCCACGATCAGATCACTCACACCGATCAGGGTGAGCAGTCGCTGGCCATCGCTCCACACCAAGTTGTTGTGGGCGTCGATTACAACAGGCGCTGGCGTCTCACTACTGCTGGCAAAAAGATGGTTTCCACAGGCATCGGCGGGATGCAGTGCTCCAAGCGCGGCAAAAGAGCCGACATCGTTCCAACCAAAGTCGCCCATCAGCACTCGAATCGCCCGCCCTTCGCCCGCCTGAACCAGCCCCAGTCGTTCCATCACCGCATAGTCGATCGAGATGGAGGGAGCCTCAGGGTAGCGCGCCGCCGTTCGCTCAGGATGCTCGCCGAGCTCTTCGAGAAGCGCCGACAGCACCGGTAGCTGCACCCGCAGTTCGTCGAGGATGCGCTTCGCTGGAAAAAAGAACGTGCCCGAGTTCCACAGGTAGCGACCCGAGGCCACGTACTCCTCTGCACGCATGCGATCTGGCTTTTCGACAAACGCTGCGGCCAACCGTGACCCAGCCGACTCCGGACCCAGCTCAATGTAGCCATAGCCCGTCTCGGGGTGGGTCGGTCGAATGCCGAGCGTCACCACATGCCCTTCTGTCGCCAAGGTGAGCGCGGCTGAAAGCGTCCGCCGAAATCCCTCCTCATCAGCGACATAGTGATCCGACGGGAGCACCGCCATCACCGCCTGAGGATCGCGCTTCAGCAGCATCACCGCCGCGAGCCCAATGCACGGTGCGGTATTACGTCCGGTCGGCTCGACCAAAATATTGTCAATTGGCAGCGTCGGCAGACAGCGCCGCAGCTCGGGTACCTGCTCAGCGGTTGTCACGACCAAGGTCCGTTCCATGGGAACCACCCCAGTCGTCCGCCTCGCCGTCGCACCGATGAGCGTCTCCCCCCCGGGCAGCATCGGGAGAAACTGTTTGGGACGACTGCGACGACTGTGCGGCCACAGCCTCGTGCCACCACCACCCGCCAGGATCACCACATAAGAATGTGCATCTGTCATAACGCACTCCCTTGCACGAAGAACAACGCCCAAAATTTGAAAGCCCCAGGAGGAACTACATCCTCCCAGGGCTCTTGCGCGACCCACCGAGTCAGCACCTGAGTCCCAACTCGGTGGTCGCTCTACAATTGGCAGCGACTAGAACTTGGCACTGACGCCAGTAAAGCCGATACCCACCGACATACCGTTGTACTTCTTGCCGCCAGCGACCGGAGCCCAGTTGCCGTTGTCATCGAAAGCCTGGACGTCGGAGTTGAGCACGCCACCGACTGCGGAGTTCTTGACTTCCTCGGGGATGATCTTGCAAGTCGTCGGGTTCGTCTTGCAGCACATCTTGGCGTCGTCCATGCACTTCTTCTTAGTAATCGGATCGTTCTGGTTTTCGAACAGGCCGATGACCGTCTTGGCGGTGTCACCCATCGGATCCTTGTTGATCATGTCCGACAGCAGGTTGGCGACGAGCGGCACGATCTTGGTGTCGATGTCCTTCTGAGCCAGTACGCCGTGCAGCACGCCGTCCTTGACCTTGAGCAGGCTGCCGTCCTTGACGATCGTGCCTTCAAAGTGCGCGCCACGAAGGGCCAGCGGCAGCTCCATGCCCGCACCCAGCGGCAGTCGGATTTCGATCTTCTGCTCGTTTTCCGGCTTCTGATCCTTCGAGGCGAGCGTGCTCAGCTTGCCGCCATCGATCTTGCCAAACAGCGACACCGGCTTGATGTCCGGGGCGGGCACAAACACATCGGAGCCGTCAAACTTCGGGGCCGGTGCCATCGCAGCAGGCGGCTTCGCGAGACCCATCGTCACCGATGCACAGTCCGCCTTGGTGACATCCGACGACTTGACCGTCATAAGGACGATCGCCTCGCCACCCATCACGGCCTTGTTCACCGAAGCCTGGATGTCCAGACCCGACAGCGAAATGGTGTTGATCAGGTTCTTTAGCTGGTTCTCCTGACGAAGGTCACCATCAAAGTCATACACGTAGGTCTTGTTGCCACTGACGCCTGGCAGCTTGAGCGAGTCCGTCGCTGCCTTGTTCTCGCTGCCTGTCACCATTGAGGCGTTGCAGACAGCATTCATCATCATGTTTGGGTCCATGTTGCCATCGTCACCACCACAGCCAGCGCTGGCGGCCAGCAGAACGAAGCCACAGGTTGCTCCCAGAAACATTCCTCGGACGTGGGTGAATCGAGCCATAAGCGAAACCTCCGACAGTTGTTCGACTTTTTCCGCACCCACTCGGGCACGCAAGGTTCCGTTCATATCGAAAGTTTCCCCCTGGGTGCAAGAGGCAATGTGCGCCAGTGTCCGCCAGTGTCCGTACGTTCCCTCCGTCGACATAGCTGGCTGTTGCGACGCACGAGCAATTGACCAGGTGAAAGCTCTAGCGGTAAGCTCTCTTGGGGTTGTCTTTTCATGTCGCTAGCTTCATCTGCTCTGGGCGCTTATCGCTGGACCGGCTCTCTCAAGGAAACAAGCATCAGGCAGCTCTACGAGCGCTGTCAGCGCATCCGGCTGACGGGAAACCTGCGGCTTCAGCAGGGCGACCAATCGCTCGACCTCACATGGATCGGTGGCGAGCCCATCGAAAACGAGGGCGATCAGGGCACGCGCTCGCTGCCGCTGTGGACCAACGGCGAGTTCGTCGTGGAGCAACGGATTCCCGACTGGAAGGGCCGACTCACCCAGGGCGTCGAACTCAGCGGCTCCCTGCGAGCTGGCCAAATCACCGCCATCTATAAGTTGTGCGCGGACAACCAGCTATCTTCCGATGTTGAGCTGCTACGGACCTCGGGTGAAACCGCTCAGGTTCGCTTCACGCTCGGCAAGGCCGAGAGCGCCATCATCGCCGGCCAGCCGGAGAGCGCCATCGCCGCGATGTCGAAGCTCAACGGCTGGGTCGAAGGCACCTTCCGAGTCGTGATGCGACCAGCGTTTGGCGATGAAAAGGCAGCCGAAGCCCCCGTATTCAAGGCTCAAACCGGGGCGCAGTTTGACGTGACCGGCGCGGCTGATATCTCGAAGGGCAATGTCGACTGGCCCGGCAGCGGACCGACCCCTTCGAATCCTCCTCGTACTGCGGCACCGTCTTCCAATCCGCCACGCGCAGCCGGATCGGGCTCGAATCCGCCCAAGTCAGCGAGTTCGTCGAGCAGTCCGGCAATCTCGAACTCTTCGTCAGCCATCCCACCTCGGCTCGCGCAGACGCTCATCAAGGCTCCATCACCGGCTGGCCTGATGCCGCCGAACTCCGCGCCGACGCTGCCCATGTCCTCAATTACCAAGGAACAGCTCGCCGATGCCAGGGCCGCCGATGCCAAGCTCGCCGACGCCAAAGCCGCGAAGAGCAACTCCATGCTCATGATCGTGTCCTTGGTGGTGATCATGCTGTGCCTCGGTGGCATTGCCGCTGCGTTCTTCCTCCGTTAGTCACCGCAGTTCCTTGCTAGACTGCGCCCGCGATGAGCCCCGAGCAGTCTGTCGATCCGTTTCCCCTTTCGTCTGTCCTTCCATCCCACGGCGTTACCGACGCCCCCATTGAGCTGCGCAATCAGACCTACGAGGATCTGACCGAGCTGATGCAGCGTCTGGGAGAGAAACGCTATCGCGGGGAACAGCTCTTTCGCTGGGTCCATGCCCGAGGCGTTACCGATCTCGATCAAATGACCGACGTCAGCCGGGTGCTACGAGCCAGGCTGCGCGCCGAAAATCTGGTCCGAGTCGCCGAGCTACACATCGACAAGGTTCAGCTCTCAGTGGACGGCACGCGCAAGCTGCGCCTAAAGACCGCTGATGATCGCCTGATTGAAAGCGTGCTGATTCCCGATGACGATGCGCGAGACGTCGCGACCGGACAGCTCCCGACCGAAAAGGCCCCGGATGTCTATGCCGATGAAGACGATGAGCCGGTCTGGGAGCGAAAGAAACTGACCCAGTGTGTGTCGTCTCAGGTGGGCTGTGCCATCGACTGTGATTTCTGCGCCACAGCCAAGCTTGGCTTCGGTCGCAACCTCTCCGCAGGTGAGATCGTCAGTCAGGTCTATCAAGCCGAAGCGCTGTTGCGCAGCCTCCCCAGCGATGATCCAACGCGAATCGCCGGCGGAGATGTGGTCACCAACCTGGTGTTTATGGGAATGGGCGAGCCACTGCACAACTTCGAAAACCTGACCAAAGCGCTGCGAATCCTGCTTCACCCGCTGGGTCGTAGCTTTTCGCGGCGACGCATCACGGTATCGACCGCCGGTTTGGTGCCAGCAATCGAGCGACTGGCGAAGGAGGGTCTACCAGTGAACCTCGCGGTGTCACTCAATGCCTCCAATGACGAGGTGCGCGACGTCATCATGCCCATCAATCGTCGCTATCCGCTCAAGATGCTGCTTGGGGCACTGCGCCGGTTTCCGCTCGAACGACGGCAGCGCATCACGATGGAGTACGTACTACTTGGGGGTCTCAATGACAGCATCGAGGATGCCCGACGACTTCCGGAACTGCTGCGCGGCATTCCTTGCAAGCTGAACCTGATTCCGTGGAATCCTCATCCCCAGGCACCGTACAAGCGACCTGAAAAGAGTGCGGTGATGGCCTTCCAAGCAGAGTGCATGCGGCTTGGCTTTACGACCTATACCCGCAAGACCCGTGGCATGGATATCGACGCCGCCTGCGGACAGCTCGCGGCTGAAAATGATCCTCGCGCCGGACGCCAGAAGCCCGGCCGCCTCCCCATCCTTGAGTAGCCTCTGTCAGCCCTCTGCCCTCATTGCTCCCTCTGTTTGCATTTGAAGGCCGCCGACGATAAGAGGCAGATGATATGCCTCTTAATTGGCATGCGCCGTGCGCATCCGCACTTCCGACGGGGATTGAGTGCGTTACTGCTCATTGCTTTGTGGGGCGTCTCCCTGTTAGAACGAGGCCGCTTTTTGAAGGAGCTGACGCAATGAGTTCTGTTTCCACCAGCGGTCGCCCTGCTGGCAAAGTCCTACTTACCGGGGCCAGCGGCCACTTGGGAGCCAATCTCCTTCGCCGCTTGATTGCCGATGGCCACGACGTTCGAGTGCTGCTCCGTCCGAGCAGCGATAACAGCAGTGTCGATGGAACCCCTGTCGAGCGGATCTACGGTGATCTACGCGACCCGCAAGCCGTCGACCGTGCGGTGCGTGGCTGTCAGCGCATCTTCCACACTGCGGCCAAGGTCTCGACCCTCTACGGCAACGCAGCCCTCAAGCGGGAGATCTACGACTGCAACGTCCTTGGCACGCGTCACATCCTGGCTTCCGCCAGGAAATTCGATGTCGAACGCACGGTGGTCACGGGCAGCTTTAGCGCTGTCGGCTATGACCACAAAAACCCCTCGATTCCCAGCAACGAGGAGATGCGCATCTATCCCTTCGAGCGGATGATGCCCTACGAAGCGTCAAAGACCTTCGTCGAGCTGGAGTGCCTGAGCGCCGCCAATCGTGGACTCGATGTAACCATCGCCACCTCGTGCGCGATTCTCGGTCCCCACGACTACAAGCCGTCGCGAATGGGCCGTGCGTTGTGCGACTTTGCCAACGGCAAGCTCCACGCCTACATCCAAGGTGGGTTCGAGTTTGTCGCCATGCACGACATCGTGGAGGGCCACATCCTGACCATGAACAAGGGTCGCAAAGGCGAAAAGTACGTCTTCGCCACCGAGTTTGTGACCTTGCCCGAGATGATGGAGCTATGGGAGCGGATCACTGGTCGGCCTCGCCCGCGATTCGAAGTTCCTGTGTCGGTGATGGGGGCCGTGGCTGAAGTAGTGAGCCCGATTCTTTCCTACGTCGCCCCGAACTTCCCGCAGCGGCTTACGCCTGGTGCCGTTCACCTTCTCCGGCTCAACCGTCGTGCTGATCTCACCAAGGCCAAGACCGAGCTTGGCTATCAGCCTACGTCCGTGGAACGCGCCTGCCGCGATGCCTATGAGTTCTTCGCGAAGCGCGGAGCCATCCGCACTCCTCACCATTCTTAGGAGTTCCTCATGATTCGCTTTGACACCCGTCCCAATCCCAGCGGTGCTCCCAGCTTCCTAGAAGCCAAGAATCGCCGCCAGAAAGTCCGTGCTGCTGGCCTGCATCCTGACTACTGGTATCCAGTCGAAAAGTCGGAAAACCTGAAGCCCGGAAAGGTCATCGAGACCAAGTTCTGGGGTCGCTCGATTGCGGTCTATCGCGACCACGGTGGCAAGATTCAAGCGGTCGAAAATCGCTGCGCCCACCGTCAGCTCAAGCTGTCCATGGGACAGGTCAAGGGCTGCAATCTGGTCTGCATGTACCACGGCTGGGAGTTCGGGTGCGATGGCAAGCTGGTCTCGGTTCCTCACGAGCTGTTCGGCAAGCCATTCCCGAATATCCACATCGCTTCGTTTCCGGTTCAGGAACGCTACGGCCTGGTGTGGATCTTCCCCGGTAACCCGGCGATGAAGGACGTCCACCGCATTCCTGACATTCCCGAGCTAGAAGGACCAAACCCCTGGGGCGTGGTGTCGATCGATGCGACCTGGAAGGCGCATCACTCGATGATCATCGACAATGTGAGCGACTTTACCCACGCCTACCTTCACCGGAAGTACAAGCCGTTCAGCGATGCCAAGCTCACCAAGCTGGAGTCGGCGGGCGACAAAGTCTACGTCAGCTACGATACCCAGGTCGGGCGTGGTCGCATCGCCGGAATGTTCGTCGATCGCAAGGGCATCAACACCGACCACATGGATCTCTGCTACGAGTATCCGTTTCAGTGGTCGAACACCGACGGCAAGATCAAGCATCACCTGTTCGTACTGCCCATTGATGAACAGACCACCCGTGGCTTCTTCCTGTTCTACTTTTCGGGACTGAAGGTGCCGCTGCTCAACATCGACATTCCGCACAAGGTGCTTCAGCGCGTGCTCGATGTCGCCAAGGAACTGCACATCCGGCCCCTGCTTGGGGAGGATGGCGTTGCCGTGGAGGCGGAGCAGCAAGGCTACAACACCTACTACGACGAGCCGCTTGCGGAGCTAAACCCCGCCGTCAATCACTTCCAGCAGCTCACCATCCGCAAGTGGGAAGAGTACCTGGCCGAAACTGCCCACAAAAAGGTTGCCAAGGTCGGCTGATTGCCACCAGCGGCGGTGAGCAAACCGTCACGGCGCTGACTTGGGATTGCGATGCAGCTTGAAGGTGATTCCCGTCGCCTCACCTTCCAAGCTCTCGATCACGAACTCAAACGGACGCTCGATCCCAAACTGAGAGCCGTTCAGCCGAGTCAGCATTCCCACCACTCGGCCGGGCTTGCCAGGCGCAGCCTCTCCATACACAAAGCCGTGTCGGCGACCGAGCAGCGCGCTGCTATCCACCACCGAGTGCTCGAGATACCCTCGAACCTTGCCGCTCTGAACCTCGATTTCGAGGACAGTGTCGTCTCCGCTGGCATTGCGTGTGCCGGGAATACCAAACACCTGCACCGCTCCTTTTAACGACTGGATCGCGCCATCGACTTTGAAGTCGTCCTTGCCAGTGACTTGCCCTTGGCGGCTCAGCTTTTGAGCTTGTCCATTGGCCTTGGGCAGCGCATCCGCCCAGTTGTCGGGCTTCTTCACGTTGCTCCCAGCAGGTGCAGCAGCAGCCATGTCGGACTTCACTTTCCAGCGCGCCGGGGCATTGCTCGGTAGCGCTTTGATAGGATTGCCTGTCAGGTCGATCGAGCTCAGCGCCGGCAGAGTCGCCAGCGGTCCCACATCGGCAAGCTGGTTACCACTCAGATCGAGTTCCTCCAGCTTGGGCAGATCTCGCAGATCGGCAACAGACGAAAGCCCACTCTGAGCCAGGTTCAAGCGTTCCAGCGATGGATGACCGGCCAAATCACTCAGCGAGGTGAGCTTGGACCGACTCAGGTTGAGCGTCCGCAGCGCCTTGAGCGCGCCAATCCCTTGCAGCGACGCAAGCTGGCTGCCATCGAGCCACAGCACCCGCAGCCCGCTTAGGCGACTGACCGCATCAAGCTGCTTGATCGGTGCATCTGCGAGCCGCAGCTCGACCACATGCCCTTCTTGGACCGCCACCGCCTTGGGGTTGTACTGAAGCACACCGGCCCCAACAGGACGGAGTTGCGCGGGGGTGAGACCTACTGCGGCCGTGATCGATTCGAGCGCCTGTCGCTCATCGGCGGGCAGCTTTCCCAGCTCATCGTCGATCGATGGCGGCTTACGAGTCGCAACCCAGATCACCAAAATCAGAACCAGGACACCGACGGAGATCGCCACGTTTCGCATGACCACCAGTCTAACACTTGTCCGGCTCTAGGAGCACACGCTCCGCAGCGGCACGGCACGGTAAGCACGCACCTACATTCAGTCCTTAGGCCGCGTAGTTGGCTCATGCGCAACTTGCGCCAATCGGAACCGACAACCTATCCAAGGTCAGTCCTTTGGGGGTTCGTCGTGAGTGATTTTGATCAACAGCAGCAGCCGTCGACAGGCACCACTCCATATAACAATTACGGCATTTCTGGAGAGCAAAAGAACTCTGGCGGTTCCTACCAGAACTGGACCGCCTGGGGCTCTGGCATGGGCAATCGCAAGAGCGACACGCCCCAAGCAGATGAGAATGATCCAAATGCAGCGCCTACGGTTGGCAATGCCACCATGGGTGCGCCCAGCGTCGATACCGTCGACCTGTCTCGGATTCCTTACCTGCAGCAGGGGCCCAAAAACGGCGTTTATGACGACATCCAAGCTGGCGTCGCCCCCTGGGAAACCAACTGGTCCAAGGCAGAGGATGCGGACTGGGGCAGCGCCAAGGGCAGCAAAGACGGACTGAGTGCCGACTTCTGGAGCGGCTCCGCCGCAGCCGGTGCGCGTCGCCAAGTCGGTATTCGTGGCGAGACGGCGGGCGATCTCGGTGGAGTGGCCGACTACAAGGCCAGCGGCGACATCTACGCCAACGCCGAAGCCGGCGCGGGCGTCAAGGCAGGTCTCACCAGCAAGGGCTTTGATGCCAGCGCCAATGCCAGCGCCAAGGCGGGTGTCGGTGTCACGGGTGATGCCGACATTGCCACCAAGGATCTTCGCTCCGAGTCGATGAAGCAAGACGTGTCAAAGCCGCTCACCATCGGCGCTGGTACGCACGCCGACGGCTGGGCCGGTGCCAAGGTTGGAGCCGGTGTCCGTGCGGGTCTTAGCACCGATTTCATCGGTGTCGAAGGCAAAGCGGGCGCGATGGCTGGCCTCGAAGGCAACATCGACGCCCACGCCAACATCGGACCGCTCAAGGGCAAGGTCGGTGCCTCCGGCATCATCGGCATCGGTGCCGAAGCATCCGGTGGCATCTCGATCGAAGACTGGAAGATCCACATCGGCGGCAAGCTGGGTGCGGCGCTTGGTATCGGCGGCTCGGTGTCCTTCGATGCCACGCTTGATCTCAAGCAGACCTACGAGCTCGCCAAGTGGGCGGGCAAGCAGATCTACAACGCGGCAGACCGCGACGGCGACGGCAAGCTCGGTCTAAACGATGCGGCCAAGGGCATCGGTGAGCTTGCTCAGGGTGGTGCCAACCTACTCGACCGAGGTTGGGAGGGTGCCAAGAGCTTCCTCGACGGTGACAAAGACGGCAAGTTCAGCGTCAACGACATCCGCGTCCGTGCGGGTCAGGCCAAGGACTTCATCGCCGAGAAGGCGGGACTTGCCAGGGACTGGGCAGGCGATCAAATCAACGCTGCCGGCAAAGCCCTCCACAACGCGGCGGACCGCGACGGCGATGGCAAGATCGGCTTCGGCGACATTCTCGCCGGTGCCGGTCAGGCCAAAGAGTGGGCCAGCAACACCGCATCTCAGGCAGGCAAGGCCCTCGGCAATGCCAAAGACTGGGTCGTCGAGAAGGGCAAGTCAGCAGGCAAGGCCCTGCACAAGGCCGCCGATCGCGATGGCGATGGTCAGCTCGGCATCGGTGACGTTCTCACTGGTATCGGCGAGGTCAAAGACTTTGCCGGCGAAAAGATTGCTCAGGCGGGCAAGGCCATGGGCAATGCCAAGGACTGGGCTCTCGATAAGGCGAGCGATGCCAAGCAGTGGATGCTCGACAAAGCGGCCAACGCGGGCAAGGCTCTTCACAATGCCGCCGATCGCGATGGAGACGGTAAGCTCGGCTTTAACGACATCGTTGCGGGCCTGGGTCAAGCCAAGGACTGGGCGGGTGACAAAATCTCTGGGGCCGGTAAGGCGCTTGGCGCGGCCAAGGACTGGGCTCTCGACAAGGCCGGTGCGGCCAAGGATTGGGTCGCTGACAAAGCCAACTCTGCGGGCAAGGCCCTGCACAATGCCGCCGATCGCGATGGAGACGGCAAGCTAGGTTGGGGTGACATCGTCGCTGGTGCCGGTCAGGCCAAGCAGTTTGCGGGCAACGCCATCCAGTCCACCGGCAAGGCCCTCGGCGCTGCCAAGGATTGGGTTGGAGACAAAGCCAGTGCTGCGGGCAAGGCCCTGCACAACGCCGCCGATCGCGATGGCGATGGCAAGCTCGGCTGGGGAGACGTCGTCGCTGGTGCCGGTCAGGCCAAGCAGTTCGCGGGCAACGCCATCCAGTCCACCGGCAAGGCCCTCGGCGCTGCCAAGGATTGGGTTGGCGAGAAGGCCTCCGGCGCTTGGGAAGGGATCAAGGGCGCAGGATCGACTCTCGCCAGCGGCCTCGGCGGAGCGGCCAAGACCGTCGGCAAGACCGTCGGCAAGGTCAAAGACTTCTTCGGCGGCTGGTAACTACCGCAGCATCAGGTCGAGCTGTTCTAGCTCGCGAATGCGATCACGCAGCGAGGCCGCCCGCTCGAAGTTCAAATCGGCGGCCGCTTCCTTCATCTGCCCCTTCAACTTGCTAAGCAGCGCAGGGATGTTCGCCAAATCGAGCGGGGCTTCGTCTTTGCTGGCTGCCTGCTTCTTGCCACCAAAGGGCATCCCGGTCTTTTTGTCGGGTCGCCCTTTTCGTTCCTTGTCGCTGCCATAACCCGGTCGAGCCTCGCCAGCGGCCAGTTCCTGCTCAGCACTAAGCACTTCGTCATGCACCAGTGCCCGCAGATCGTTCACTTTGCGTTTCACCGTCTGCGGCGTAATCCCGTGCTTGAGGTTGTGCTCGTGCTGAATCTTGCGACGACGCGCCGTTTCATCCAGGCAGACCTGCATCGAGCGCGTGATCCGGTCACCGTACATGATGACTTTGCCGTGCTCGTTTCGAGCCGCTCGACCACAGGTCTGGATGAGCGAACGCTCCGCACGCAGAAACCCTTCCTTGTCGGCATCTAGGATCAGCACCAGCGAGACTTCCGGAAGGTCGAGACCTTCTCGAAGCAGGTTGATGCCCACGAGCACGTCGAACACCCCTTGGCGCAGATCACGAATGATCTCGGAGCGCTCCATCGTGTCGATGTCGGAGTGCAAGTAGCGAACGCGGATGCCGTTCTCAGCGTAAAACTCGGTGAGCTGCTCCGACATCCGCTTGGTCAGTGTCGTCACAAGCACACGATCACCCATCGCGATCCGCTGCCGGATCTCCGCGATCGAGTCATCCACCTGCGTCCCGACCGGGCGAATCTCGATCTCTGGGTCGAGCAGACCTGTTGGCCGGATCACCTGCTGCACCACCACTCCGCCCGTCTGAGTCAGCTCATAGTCACCAGGGGTAGCGGACACAAAGACTGCTTGATTGACCCGCTCGTTCCACTCCTCGAACTTAAGGGGTCGGTTGTCCAGTGCCGAGGGCAAGCGAAACCCGTAATCGACCAGCGTCTCTTTGCGTGACCGGTCGCCGCGATACATCGCCTGAATCTGCGGCACGGTCTGGTGACTTTCATCGACGATGCACAGAAAGTCTTTGGGGAAGTAGTCAATCAGCGTGGCTGGCGGCTCTCCGGGTGCACGGACCGACAAATGGCGCGAGTAGTTCTCGATGCCGCTACAGTGTCCCATCTGGTCGAGCATCTCGAGATCGAACAAAGTCCTTTGCTCAATCCGCTGGGCCTCGACAAGCTTCATGTTGTCTTTGAGGTACGTGATCCGCTCGCGCAGCTCTTCTTTGATCGCGGACATCGCCCGCACCAGCGCATCGGCAGGTGTGACGTACTGCGAACCCGGAAAGATGCTGACCTCTTTGAGCTTGCGCAGGGTCTTGCCACGCAGAGGGTCAACCTCCGAGATGGTGTCGATGTCATCGCCAAACCACTCGATGCGAACCGCCACTTCCTCTTCAAACGGTGGGAAGATCTCCACCGTATCGCCTCGAACACGGAAGGTACCCCGGTGGAAGTCGAGGTCATTGCGCTCGTACTGAAGTTCCACCAGCCGCCGCAGCACGGCATCCCGCCGTACCGTCTGCCCCACTTCCAGCCCAATCACCATGCTGCGATAAAACTCGGGATCACCGATGCCGTAGATGCACGACACCGAGGCGACCACGATCACATCACGGCGCGACGCCACCGCATGCATCGCCGAGTGCCGCATCCGATCGATCTCTTCGTTTATCAAAGAGTCCTTCTCGATAAACGTATCCGAGGTCGGGATGTACGCTTCGGGCTGGTAGTAGTCGTAATAGGAAACGAAGTACTCAACGGAGTTGTTCGGAAACAGCTCCTTGAACTCGCCGTAGAGCTGGGCCGCCAGCGTCTTGTTGTGAGCGATGATGAGGGTTGGCTTTTGGACCTTCTCGATGACGCACGCCATCGTAAAGGTCTTGCCCGATCCGGTTAGACCGAGCAGCACTTGCCGCCTATCCCCCCGGACCAGCCCTTCAGTAAGTTGGACGATTGCCGCAGGCTGATCGCCACGCGGCTCCATCGACGAAACAAGCTGTAACCGGTTGCCCTGCGTCATGTCGAGTTAGTACCGATAGCGAATGATGATCTCGGCGTTGAAGTTGTCCTGACGCCCTTGGATTGCACCAAACGTGGTGCCGTTCCGCTGATCGATAGACGTCGGTACTCCGCTGTTGAAGATGTTGAACAGCAGGAGCATCAGGTCGAAGCGCTGACCGATGAGCTTTTGGAAGTTGTAGGTGAACTGCAAGTCGAGCAGGAACTGATCTGGGAGCTTAAACTCCGCCCACGTCGTGGGATCGTTCACCCTGGTGCCGGTGGAAGTACCACGCTGCGATCGGTAGAGGGAAAAGCTCGCATCCTCTGGGCTCTGGAACACCTTCCACTGCGGAGCCCCGGTTCGGTACTGCATACGCACGCTGGCGTTCAGACCGAACTCGAAGTTGTAGTCGATAGCCCCCTTGATCGTGTGCCGGTAGTTGTCGGACATCGGCCCACTAAACAGCGAGTTAAGCCGAGCGTTCTGCCTGAACGCCGAAAAATAGTCGCTCACCGTGCCGTCGGTAAACGCCAGCGTATAGGAAGCCACGAGCCCCCAGTTCCCCGGATTCCCTTGCACCCACAGATCAAGTCCGTGATACGTCCGCTGCGCATCATCGGGAGTCTCTGCGACAAAGATCCTGCGACGCTCACCGTTCACATACCCCACGATGCGGGTTCCTGCCGGATCCCAGACCTGGTTGATCTCGGTGTTGGTCCACATATTGGAATAGCGTCGGAACGTGTAGTCCACGCCGACGATCATCTCGCTCACGATCTCGCGACGGATGCCTGCTGATGCCTCATCCAAGCTCGGTGGCGTCACGTTGTCCGCAAAGAGCTGTCCACCCGGACCACCCGAGCGGTTGCGCTCGATGAACGACTTGCTGGCAGTGTCCCAGTTCTTCTGAATGGCTAGCTGCTGCGGGTTGCCTCGGTCGGCAATGAACGAGTTCCCCATGTCGTTGTGCCGCCCGTAGTGCGCCGACAGCAGCGTCGAGCGATCGTGCAGCAGGTCATAGACAATCGACAGGCGCGGTCCATAGCCAATCAGCGAACCCAGCCGATTCCCTTGGTAGTCACGCAGGATTCCGGTATCGAATCGGAACCCAGGTACCAGCGTCAGGTAGCGTTTGATCGTATAGCGGTCTTGAGCAAAGAAGCCGATGTTGATGGCGTCCGCGGTGGTCGAGAATCCGCCGCCCGCATTGCCGCCGTCCGGAAACGAGTCGGGATACTCCGTCACCTGCGAGCAGCTTGCATGCGTGTTCATGTCCGCCGGATCACATGGCGTCCCAGGGATCGTATCTACATAGTTTCGACCCCCGGCAATTCCGACGTTGTGGCTGTAGCTCATGTACGCAAACTGCGCGCCGATCTTGACGTTGTGCATCCCACCAAGACCCATCGAGCTATAGAGCAGCGTCGGATCGACCTGGATGCGGTACTTCGTCTCTTGGTTCCAGCCGAGCGAGCTATTTAAGTACGTTACGCCGTTGAACTGATCCGAGGTCCGCAGGTTATGGGACGGCGTCACCCGGTCCGGCTGGCCATCGTCTCCCACCCGCATCGTGTCTTCGACCGAGCGCTTGGTGGTAAAGCCCGCCTGCATCTGGAACATCCACTTGGGTGAGATCGCCGAATCGAGCAGCACCACCAGCCACTCACCACCTCGTCCTACGCGACGCTCCGCTTCTGCGGCGAGCGTGGTCTGCTGCGCGCTGTTGGTGATGAAGTTGCGGTCGATGTTAAACGACACCGATAGTCGGGTTCCCGTCGTCACTTGCCAGGTCAGCTTCGCTCGACCCAAGTATGTATAGGTGTCCCGAAAGCGGTCCGTATCATCGGTGATGCCGAGCCAGGGAAACGGCGGCACGGTCGTCATCGCCCGGTTGTAGTTGAACTGGAACGACGTAAAGAACCACAGGCGATCCTTCACAATCGGACCGCCGATGTTGGCGTTCACCGAGTAGAAGTCACGTACCGGAGGGTCGCGATCATCGTAGACCAGCGCGCCATTTTGCTGCGGTGCCTGTGCCCCGTAACGAGTGCGCAGATAGAACGCCGTCGGCTGGATCACCAAGCTCGCATCCACGGTGAAATTGTTTCCACCGGAGCGCGTCACCATGTTCTGTACCAGGCCGAGCGAGTTGTACTCCGCGTCCATCGCGCCCGTGAACAGGGTGTACTGCTCCACCGCATCGAAGTTCATGGGCGAGCTCAGCCCACCGGTCACAATGTCCGAGGTATCGAGGCCATCGACCAGAAAGCGGGTATAGCGCGACAGACCGCCACGAACCGACGGCGTCGTGCCCGGACCGACGCCTGCGGCCAACTGGGCGACCGACTGCACCTGTCGAAAGACCGGAGTCCGTGACACCTTCTGGTTATCAAGTGTCGTCGTCGATACCGCACTCTCCGGATTTAGGATCGGGTTGCGCTTTTCGATGATGCGCTTGGTTTCCGTGATCTGTCCGACTCGTAGCACCACGTCGACCGCTGCCAGTTGTCCAGCGACAACCACAATGCCGCGCTGCTCAACGGGGGCAAAGCCCTCGATCTTGGCCTCCAGTTCGTAGGTACCTGGCGGCAAGCTTTGAAACAGATAGCTCCCATCATCACCGGTCTCGATCGTGCGAGAGCCGCCGATGAGCTGCTTCGAACGCACCACAATCGGAACCCCCGAAAGACCATCCTTGGTCCCATCGATGGTGACGACGCCACCAAGACGACCGGTGACTTCGCCGATCGCATTGGCGGACAGCGGACACAGCACAAGCACCAAAAGCAGCAGCGCTGCCCACAGCCCTCTTCCGAATCTCATCGACGGACCCCTCAAGCTACTTGGCCGCCGCCAAGAACAGACAGTGGACGTAGACATCTTTGCCAGGAGCCGTCGGCAGAATTGCCCCCGGATTGGCGAGGATCTCGCTAACCGTACACAAAGGCCGGGGCCGAATGGCATCGGTCTCACTCTTGGCACAGGTCGTGAGCTTGCTCAGATCGATCCAGCGAACCCGACAGACTGGGGAAAACCCCGGCTGGCCAGGCGAGGCGGCAAACATCGCCAGCGCATCGGCCTTGCGCGTCTTGGTCATGTCCACCGGATCTGCCAGCGTCACGATCGCTTTGGTACGAGGCAACGGATCGCTGGCGTCGTAGCCCGATCCGCCAGGTGGCACATACTCGTCTTTGGATACGTACAGATCGTTTACCACCGGACAGATTGGCGGTGGAACCAGACAAGAGCCCGGCTTGGTCACATCCGTCGACGTACAAACCTCGCCATCGGCCGTACTGCACGTCGTCAGCATGCCGTCTTTGAGTTCGTTGCACTTTCTGCCCGAATCGAACAGGGCGGGACACTTCTTGCCCTCGGTGATCACTGGTAGATCACCGCCATCGATGTAGCCCGACAGCAGCCCCCGGAACCAGGCCTGGGCGGGAAACTCAAAGGTCGAATCCCGATCGCTGAGACTCTTGGGATAGACCGCCTTAGTCCCCGTCACAAACGGACATGCTTGCACCGGATCCAGGCTGCGACCCACGGGCACGCCGACGTTTACCATCGGCCAGTCTTTCCAGCGCGGGGCTCCGGACTTGATCTGCTCACGGCTTGGGAAAGCAAAGTCGAGATCCTTCGGCGTTCCCTCAGGAAAAGCCTTGGTCGCTCGGTCCCAACCGGCCCGCTCGAGCAGGGATAGCTCGCGCTTGACGTCGTTACAGCCCATCCGATCGCGAACCCCAGGTCCGAGGGACGCCTGAATCACCATGTGGAACGGCTTATACGAAGCCTGCGCCGTCGGCTCCGAAGCAGCCCCAACCTGCACCGGAAACAAGCCCTGCGATAAGATGGGGTACTGCACGCGCTTGTCGTAGCTATTGAGACGGATGTCGAACTCGCCCGGATCCTCACGACCTTCTGGTGCATTGCAGCCAGTAAGCTGATACACCGACGGAGGCAGCGCTCGCGAGGTATCGAAGGCTCCCGCGAGATCGAGCTGAGAGGCAAACAGCGCTCCCAAGTAGTAGAAGCGCAGGCCATCCGCCACAGAGGTGCCATCCCAGCCTCGGCGAGGCATCAGACAACCGAGTGCCGGGTCATCGCGAGTGGTTGGTTGAAAGCGATACTGCTTGTCAAATCCCGATGGGTCGATGGTCCCGGTATACGGATCGGGAGGGAGAATCCCGCTGCACCCAGCCACTAGCGAGAGAAACACACAGCCGGGCAGGAGCGAGAAGCGGACAGAGCGGACGAGCGTGTTAGTCTGCGACATCGGGGCGGCGTGTAGCACGTTCTCCCCCGACAAGACAAGCTTCGTCGCGGACCGATCCACTAGTTCCCGGCTACGGCGGCCACTCCCTCGCGAAGTATCTGTGCGAGATCTTCTGGCACCGGGCCGCGCCGCCATGGATTCACGTTCTGACCGCTGGCACCCACCATTCGCCGCACGAGCGCGGTGGCCAGTGGGTTGCTCAGCAAGATCAAGCACTGGCGGATCAGCACCCCCATGGCACCACGCTGCACGCTCCAGCGGATCATCCCCAGGTGCACCCGTGCATGGGGCCCGTTCCACGCTTGCCCCAGCACGTGGGCACGCTCCAGCAGTCCCCAGGCTGATGAAAATTCCTGCGCCGACAGGGCCTGCTCTGCTTTGCTTAGCTCCTCTTCAAATGCGGCCAGTACCAGTGGCGGAATCTGTCTAGGGACGGTGTCACGCAGCATTTACGGCTTGGCCTCCGGTCGGAGCTCAATGGACGATAGATCGGGCGCAGACGGCACAATCAAGCGAGGCTTCCGTTCTGCCACCCAATCATCGAGCTTTTTCCATTCATCGAGTAGCCATCCCGTAATCGCCTCTCGTTCCTTCGGCAGTTCCGCGTATGGAATCCGTCGAAACAGCACTTCGATGCGCTGATGCACTGCCCGTCCATCGACCAGATCGCGAAAGCTAGAGGCCACTTCGTACCCCACATGCTGACAGATCACCACATCGGCAGACGGGTTACGGCACAACAGCTCGACCGGCCCGCCAAGCTGTGGCGGCAGGACGTGACGGAGCTGAGCCGCTTTGGCATGAATCGCCGGATTGTCGCGACGCAGCTTCTCCAGCACCTTGAGCCGCTTGTCCTCCGAGTACCGGGTTCCTTCTGGATACAAAATGATCGCGTCGCGAGGACTCATCTGAGAAAGCTGCGCGCACACCGCCTCAACCTCTCGTCCGCCGTTTTTGGATCCGCGCCGGACAAAGCACGAGCCAAGTCGGCTCCCAATCACATCAAACACGGGGTCGTTGATGAGCTCTCGCTTGACCACATAGCGCAGCCGGAACCCATAGTAGTGCCCTAGATACGTCGGCCCAAGCGGCGTATCGCCCAGGCTGGCGTGCCGAAGCAGCACAATCAGCGGTCCAGGTTGTTTGAGGCAGTCCAACCCCTCGATCGCAATCGTCAGGTCAAAGCTCAGCCGCCCCAGCGAATAGAGAACCAGTCCCCATGCATTGGCCAGTCCCTCCGTGGATCGAGACAGTCGTGCCCTACCCGCTTGGGTCCAACCAAACACAAACAGCCACTGCATCGCGGCGAGCAGCAGAAACAGCATCTCGCCCGCAAAGTAGCCCCCAAGGAAGGTCATGAAGCGAAGCTTGGCAAAACGGTGCTTTTCGAACGGAGCGACGAGCAAGCAAAGGAAAAGGATCACCGGGGAAAGTGCGATCAAAAGTGTCCCCACCACGTAAAAGAGCGGAATGGTTACCGCCCGTCGACGCCACGTTTCTGTCCACGGTTCCCTGAATCGATCGTCCATCTCCGCGAAGATATCGGAAAGTTCTCCCGTCGGTTCACGGTGGGATGAAAAATGACTCCCCCATGACAAATCCATGACAAGGGGGAGAGCGAGGGCGACAACTACCAGCTCATGCTGGCTTTGGCTGGCGCGGCGGCAGGAGCTGCTTGAATCGGTTGCTCTAGATCCGAAAAGCCCTGCTTCCGCACCCGCACCCGGTAGTCGCCTTGATCAACGGTCTTGAAGCGATAGTTGCCCTGCTCCGTGGTCCGCGTCGCCTGCACGACCCTCCCCGCTTTGTCGACCAGCTCGACCAGCGTATTGGCGGAACCCGACCCTCCCTTCAGCGCGATCTGTCCTTCGACCTCCGCAAACTGAATTCGCTGCGCAGCCTCACTGCCGTGGAAGAACACCGTGCTGTCACTCTGCCGAACCTTGCCCGAAGCATCCCGGAACGCGACCTTGGCCAGGTAGCGACCCACCGGGAGCGGCTTTCCATCTGTGCCACTACCATTCCAACTGAACGCCAGCCCGCCTGCCTGTCCCTGCTTGCTGCTCACAAAGACTCGGTCTTTCGGCTCGTTCTTACTGCCTGACTTGCCCGCCGCATCTTTGCCACCGTCTTTGACCGAGTAGACCTCTAGCTCGACGGACCCGGTCTGCTCAGACAGCGGTGCAATGTTGCGAAGGGACACCACCGAGGCGCTCGTCTTGTCATCAAACTGCGCGCCTAGCTCGGTCATAAACACATCACCAGCATAGACCGTAAAGCGCCGTACGCTCCGCTGCCCCTTCTCCGTTACTGCGACGAGATCGATGATGTGTTTTCCCGCAGGGAGTGTCGTGGTGTCGAGTGTGTACGATAGCTTCGCTCCGCACTCCGTGTGAAGACTTCGATCATCGAGCAGGATCTCCATCTGCTTGATTCCGGTGCCCTGATTGTCCGCAGCAGATACCCCCAGATTCATCTTCGGTTCCACATGCTGTCCATCGGTGAGCCCACTCACTGTAAGGCTCGCCACGTCCACCGTCACCAGGCCGAGTACCGCCCACATCGTCTCGGCTTTTTCTGCGCCCCCCTGATTGCTCTTGTAGGTGCGCCAGGCACCGCTCTCCCCCTGCGTACTCACCAGATAGCGAATGCCTCGCGCTACCGGCAGATCACTATCCGAATACCCCGCCAGCTTCAGAGCGTACACCGTCTGTCCGGTGGCAAAGGCATCACTCTTGCCGGTGTCAAGACCCCATCCCCCGTCCTGCTTTTGCAGGGCGAGCAGCATCTTGATCAGGTTGTGCGCACTCGCCTCGGTACGAGTGACGCCAGATGCCAACAGTCCAAGCAGAGAGAAGTTAATGTCTTGGATATACACGTTCTGGCCATTCCCAAAGGACGCACTCCGCTTCACCAAGTAGGACTCTGCCCGTCTCATGGGAGACAGCCACTTTTCATCAGCCGTGCGGGCGTACGCTTGCCGCCAAGTCTGCGCCGCCTGGAACGTGGTCTCTAGCGTGCCGCCGGTTACCGGAAGGCGTCGATCATCATCGTTTATCGCGCCGTCCTGCGATTGAACCGCCAGCAGTTCGTTCGCGTAGCGCAAGAGCTGATCGGTTTCGTTGTTGCCGACCCATTGATCGTATCTCGCCCACGCCGAGCCCTCGAACGCAATTCCAGTGGTGTGGCCACCAGCGGTAACCCCCATCTTGAGCGCACGCACCATCTCTGAAAGGTCACTTCCCGCCACCGTGTATTGGTGCTTCTTGCCGACCGACAGAGCCTCCATGGTGACCGCCTGGACGTGACAGCCGAAGCAGCGATGCTGTGCAGTCCATGCCCGGCTCGACTGCGCTAGGAATGCGAGCCCCTTGTTCGCCGTAGCACGCACCTGGGGGTCGTTCTTCGCAGAGGCCCGTGCCGATTCGGCCAGACAGGTTTTGCCAACAGGTTGCAGCGGCGCGCCCGCCAGTACACTGGAGACAGGAAGAGCAGAGACAGTGAACAGAGAAGCGAGGGTCAAAGCACGGTGTAGCGAGATCATGAGGCCTCCGGTTGCAATGCCGGGGTCAAACGCCCTCCCTACGCGAACGATCTGTGTGATCGAAAAAGTGTGTTTTGATCGTATCTCAGCGACGATCAGTCAACCGCCGGGTCAGCGCGGATTGAATGATCAGGATGACAAAGATCAGCACCGCATAGGCCGCAGCAAAACCATACCGATGGCCTCTCGTGAACGCCCAGCGATACGCTTGGGATACCAGGATGTCGGTTGCCCCATCAGGCTCGCCCCCCGACACCAGGAACACGACGTTGAACATGTTAAAGGTCCACACTGCTCCCAAGATCACCGATGGCAACATCGCGGGCAGCAGCAGGGGCAGGACCACGTAGCGAAGCCGCTGCCATCGACCCGCACCATCCAGCATCGCCGCTTCTTCCAGCTCGTTCGGAATCTGCGCCAAGTGCCCCAGGGCCACCACCATCATGAACGGGAACCCGAGCCAGACATTGGTCGCAATGTTGGCCGCCAGCGCGGTGGAAAAGTGGCTAAACCACGATACCGGCGGGATCCCCATCAACACGAGCAGTCCATTTATCGCCCCGAACTGCCGGTTAAACATACCTTTCCAAATGAGTCCGGTGATGTAGTTTGGGACCGCCCAGGGGACAATCAGCAGCATCCGATAGACGCCGCGAAGCTTGAGCCATGGACTCCGCAGCAAAAGGGCCAGTCCTCCACCGATCGCCAGGTGCAGCGCGACGTTTGCCGCCGTCCACAAAAGGGTCACGAGCAGCGTGAAGTAGAAGCTCATCGGCTCAAAGCAGCCGCCGTCTACACACAGCAAAATGTCGCGAAAGTTCTGGGTTCCTACAAATCGCCAGCCACCATCGAGGTCGCGATGAAACAGCGACATTGCGGCCCCGACCAGAAATGGAATCAACGTGAGCAGCACCATCGCAAGCAGTGCTGGGACCACGTAGCCATACGCCCCACGCTCCCGCCAGGCCTCACCAAAGACGTTGCGACGACGCAGCCGCAGGTACTGCCAGCCCGACAGAACCAGCGCCAGCAGCGATAGCGCGATGAGGTACGGCTTGTCCTGCGCAGTGGCCGGTGCTGGACGCAGATACTGGTTGAGCAGCTTCTGGGCACCGCGCAGCGCATCCTTGGGCTCGGCCCCACGCAGCACCTGGCGTAGTGCCTGCTCGCCCGGCTCCCAGAAGGCCCGCATCGCTGGATGAGTGGGGCTTGGCACGATGTGGGACCGCTGCGCCAGAAACGCACTCAGCACAGGGTCGTGCTGCACCTCTGGAAGCTGCCAAGTGGTCGTTTCCGCCACCGACTGTCTGCCTACGATCGCCCGTACGCGTGCTGACTGCGGTCCAGCCAAGTATCGCAGGAACTGCGCTGCCTCGGCAGGATGCTCGCTACGGGCCGACACAAAGCCCGCCTCAATCGAAGTCAGTGGTGCCGCTACTTTGCCCGTCTCCGAGATGACCGGCATGGGCGCGACCCCGTAGGGCACCCCAGGGGCAATTTCGGCAATGAACCAAGGCCCGTTGATGGTCATCGCCGCCCGTCCTTCATTAAAGAACTGGGTGGTAAGGACCGCCGACATTTCGTCGGGCAGATCGCCACGACGCACCAACTGAGACACAAAGGTCAGCGCCCGGAGCTGCTCGGGCGTGTCGAGCGTGGGGACCGGACTGCCTGGCGGAATGATGCTGCCACCGAAGCCATGCAGCAGCGACGCGTGCTTAAAGAAGTTCCCGGCCTCGTAGACCAGACCGTAGCGACGACTGCCCGGCGCGCTGCCGGCTTTGAGCTTCTCGCCGATGGCTAGCATCTCATCGGTAGTCCGTGGCGGCTGCGGCACCAAGTCTTTGCGATAGAACAGCGCCAGGCTCTTAAAGGACAGCGGCAACCCAAGCAGCGAAGCGCCGTCCCGCAGAGGCGCGATCGTCTCGGGCCACAGGGTCGGCAGCACCTCGTCGAGGGGCAGATGGCGCTCCAGCGGCTCGAGCAGGCCGAGCTTCGACCACTGACCGACGATATCATGCGCCTGGATAAAGACATCGGGGCCGTGCCCTCGCGGAATCGCCGCCTGAAGCTTGTCGGCAAAGCTACCGTACGGAACGCCTATCGCTTCGATCTCGGGGCCCTGCGGGTGCTGTTCTTCAAAGGAGCGAACGACCTGAGTAAGCGCCTTCTCCTCACCACCTGAATAGGCATGCCAGACCACCAGCTTGGTGACGAGAAGCACCGACAGCGCGTGCATCAGGCAGCAGCCTCTCTTGGGCCATAAGGCTCAAGTCGTCGACCATCGCCCTGCCCGTCCCTCCGCTGAAACAAGTGGCAGTTCTGAGGCGACACGATCAACGCCGTGTCGGTCCCAGGTGGCGGCGACTTATGAGCCACGGAACGCACCGACAAAACCTTGTCCCCGCAGCGCACGTGGAGCAGATCCTCGTGGCCATGGTGTTCCACGACGTCAATACGACCCCGTGGTAGCTCACCAACATCGCTCTGATGCAGATGGAGATCCTCGGCTCGCACCCCAAGCGTCACGGGCTGGTTTGCGTAGCCAGGAACATGAACGCGGAACGGCACACCATCGCCCACGAACCAGCCATCGTCCATCTGTCCATCGATCAAATTCATCTCTGGCGTGCCAAAGAAGCGGGCGACGAAGGTATTGATGGGACGATCGTAGAGCTGCGCGGGTGAGCCGATCTGCTCGATCCGTCCCTGACGCAAGATCGCAATTCGGTCGGCGAGTGTCATCGCCTCCACCTGATCGTGGGTGACGTAGATCATCGTCGCTTTGAGCCGACGATGCAGCCGCAATAGCTCCAGTCGCATCTGCTGACGAAGCGCGGCATCCAGGTTCGACAGCGGTTCGTCAAATAAGAACGCCTTGGGTCGGCGCACCACCGCTCGTCCCATCGCCACCCGCTGACGCTGCCCACCAGAAAGCTCCCGGGGATAACGCGACAAAAGGTGCCCAATCTCCAGCATGTTCGCCGCTTCTTCGACGAGCTTCTTGATCTCAGCAGGCGGGGTATGCCGCATCTTGAGACCGAACGACAGGTTGTCGTTCACCGTCATGTGCGGATAGAGGGCGTAGCTTTGGAACACCATCGCGATATCGCGCCCTTGCGGCGGGATTTCGTTTACACGCGTTCCATCGATGATGAGCTCACCTGAGCTCGGATCCTCAAGCCCAGCGATGCAGCGCAGCAGCGTGGTCTTGCCGCATCCCGAAGGGCCCACCAGAACCAGGAATTCACCGTCGGCAACATCCATCGAGATGTCGTGCAATATGCGATGCGGCCCCCCTTTACCGAGGGCCGACGGCTTGTCTTTGCACAGACCACGAATACGGACGGATGCCATGCGAGGGAAGGCTGAAAGTGTATCAGGATTTGCTCGATTTCAGCCCCCTCGTTCGGGGGAAAATCGCTGCGACTACTGGGGTTTCCCGGTGACCGGGAGGATCGGTGCCCAGATGAGCTTCGAGAGCAGCCTGTCATCGATTTGCATGCCGCGATCGCTGAAGAACAGGCTGTTGTCTTCGCCGTCTTCTTGCCACTGACCGACAAACAGGATGCCTTTGCCTTCCTCGTTGTAGCCGAGTTCGACGATGGCACCCTTGAGCCACTTTCCACCGCCGTCCATGTTGATCGTTTCGGGCAGGGTGTAAAAGCCTTCAGACGGTAGCGCCTTCAGCGTGCGCGCCCAGGCCGCATGGGTTGCTTTGAGCGGCGTCGTCGGATCCCGCCAGAACCAGCGGTTCCGACGATTATCCGCCGGACGAACGATGAACTTGACGCCACCGGTCTTCGGCTGGCCGATAAAAACCAGCACACCGGCTGGGATGGCATCATTGCCGGGCATTGCCTGAGTGGTCCGGTACAGTCCCGGCTCGGGAAGATCAAAGTCGAACATTGACCGCTTCTCTCCGTACGTTGAATGGTAGGCCTCTACTGTAACACCCCGTGCCCAAACGCAAAAATCCCCGTCTGGATCCGCAGCTTCTTGCGGCACGGACACGTCATCGAGCAGCAGTTTACTATCGCCCAGTGCTCGATCCGGCCAAGCCGCAGTTTGGGGCCTTGCTGAGCGTCGTTCCAAGGTGCTAGGCTGCCGCTCACGATGGTCGGGCGTACCCTCGCGCACTATCGACTGCTAGAGCTTGTCGGGCATGGGGGGATGGCATCCGTCTTCCGCGCCCACGACGAGAAGCTCGATCGCGAGGTCGCTATCAAAGTGATGCACCCGCACCTCGCGAGTGAGCCGCAGGCCCGTCAGCGCTTTGCCCGTGAAGCCCGCGCCGTCGCAAGGCTGCACCACGAAAACATCCTCGAAATTTACGCCTTTAGCGAGGCGGAATCAGAAAACAGCTATCTGGTCACCGAGTTCATCAGTGGCCCAACGCTGCGCCGGTTCTTGGAACTACACGCTCCGCTGCCCGCAGAAATCGTGGCGCTCATCGGCTGGGCACTGGCTGATGCTCTCGCCACCGCCCATGAATTTGGGATCATCCATCGCGACATCAAGCCCGAAAATGTGATGATTCGGACCGACGGTCGACTGGTTCTATGTGACTTTGGCATTGCTCGACTACTCGACAATGACTCGGTCACCAACACCGGCCAGCTTCTCGGTTCTCCCGCCTACATCGCCCCCGAACACATCAGCGGCGAACCGCAAGACGGTCGCTCCGATCTCTTCTCCCTGGGGGTGTTGCTGTATGAGTCGCTCTCGGGCGCGATGCCGTTTGCGGGTCGTAACCCTCACGAGACACTGACGCTGATCGCCCGTGGCCAGCACCAATGTATCGCCGAACGAGTGCCAAGCTGCCCTCGCCCACTCGCGCAGATCATCGATCGCCTGCTTCAGACATCCCCAGCCGAGCGTTATCCGACGGCCCGCAGCCTGGGCGCAGCGCTGGGTGAGTTTCTCCGTCAAAGTGGACTGACCGCTCCACGCGATCAGCTTCGCGCCTACTTCACCGATCCTGAGGGGTTTTGGCAGGGCTTTTTGCCCCAGCTTGTTTCGACGCTGATCGCATCTGGGAAAGAACTGGTCGCCGAGGGTCGTACGGCGGCTGCGCTGGCTGCTTGGAGTCGGGTTCTTGCGCTGGATTCGAGCCATGCCGAAGCGCAAGCCTTGATCGCCAAAGCCTCGCGGCGGCAACGTGCTCACAGCATGCTGCTGACCGTTGGATTGGGGCTGGCGAGCGCAGCGGTCGTTGCCGGCGTTGGCGTCTATTCGATCCAACTGCTGCGCAGGCCGGTCCCCAACCGGCCACTAACCATCGTCCCCCGAGCGGACTTGGCAAGCGAGGACGCCGTCGAACACAGCGACACCGACAAGGCACCGACGATTGCTGTCGATGACCAGCCAATTGACGGCCCCAGATTCGATCTCGGCGGAGATCTCGGAGCGGGCAAGCAGCGTCCCCTGCACAAACCCACCTCACCACGAACGCCAGCCGCGCCCCGCTCGGTTCGCCTAGAGCCCTGGCCCAAGTCGGTCACGGTATCCCACAACGGCAAGCGTCTTGGAGCCTACGGTACCGACGTACGGAGCGTGCAGCTACTGCCCGGTGCAAACGAGTTCGTATTTGAAAATCCGGCTTGCTACAGCGAAAAGGTGACCCTTCCGGCTGATAGCACGGTCGAGGAGATCCGAGTGCGGCTGCGGTGGAAGCCAGCGCTGCTGCTCGTTAAGGCACGGAGCGCCAAGCTCGGACCAAGCGACGCGGTCGATGTAGTGGTCGATGGACGAGTCGTGGGTCGTGGTGGACAGGTGATGGCGATTCCGGTCGCAGGCGATGAAGGTCAGCAAACCGTCAGCGTTCAAGTCAGTGCCCAGAATCATCACAGCCTGACTCGTGCGGTCCAGGTTCGCGCCAACCAACTGCTGACCTTGGAGGTCGAGCTACCAGCTCGGTAGCCGACTCTCATCCCCGGTTGTCGGGCCCGACTGGCGGTGGCGCTGGCAAGATCGGTGCTGGCACGGGCGTTGGCTCTGGCTTTGGTTCCTCCACGCGCCGTCGCCGCCCTGCGCGAATCGAAGCAGCTCGCAGCGGTGACCGCACGTGCTGCTCAATCTCGGCATTCGGTGGGGCCATATCGATGAGAGACAGCATCAACCCAACGGTGCGTGCCCACTGCTGGCGAGCGGCAAAGATTTCGGCAGGATTGGGGCCCGCCAACAGAGAC
Organism: Polyangia bacterium; assembly: GCA_044228505.1. Taxonomy (GTDB): domain Bacteria; phylum Myxococcota_A; class Polyangia; order Palsa-1104; family JAEUJZ01; genus JAEUKA01. Next base: position 40,856 of record JBGAUT010000045.1, read on the forward strand.
TGTCGGTCTTGCTCTTTGCTGCCCAGAAGCAAGCCGAGCTCAATCAAGCGCTGAACCAGGTTCGCAGCATTGCGCCGTCCCACAAACTGGCTCTTGAGCAGCTTCATATCGGATGCAGAAACGCTCTCCATTCGTTTCTCTAGCAGTAGTGCGTGGCCACCGGCGGCAGAATAGGACAGATTCACCATGCCCAATCCGTCGGGAAGAACCTGCGTGTGGATCCGCTGCCACGCCATGCGTACTTCCGGATCCTCGCTCAGGGTTTCACAGGCCCCAAGCAAGCTGTCAAACCCGCGCACAAGCTCATCGTGCGTACTTTTGAGTCCTAGCAGTTCCTGCTGCAGAGCTCGAGCACGTGCGTCTTCATAGAGCTGTCGACCGACCAGTGTGTCATGCGCGGCCCGAAGACGACCGGTCAGCGCGAAGGCCTCGGGGACTACTTTGAGGGAGAGGTGAGCGGGATGCTTCGGGTCCAGAATGGGCTGACTCAGGGATACCATCTCGGCAGGGGACAGGTGATTCAGACGCATGGGACACTCCTTTGTTGGACAAGACGAGCGGAGTGCTCTGCGAAGCGCATGCCGACATCAGACACCATAGTCATCATGCCACTGTCTCCGTCGCTGGAAGGCCGCTGGGAGTAGGCCTGTCGACCTTGGCAGGGGCAGGCACCGCGTCCGAGTACCGGATGACGTCCGGTGAACCGGACATCGCACGCCCTTCCATCGCCAAACGAGCCTGACCGGGGCGTCTGGAACAAACTCAATTTGTCCACCCCCCCCTTGCCAGGGCACCTGGAACAAATGGAATTTGTCCACCTACACCCTGCCAGGGCACCTGGAACAAATGGAATTTGTCCACCTACACCCCGCCAGGGCACCTAGAACAAATGGAATTTGTCCATCTACACCCTAGCAAGGGTGCGTGGGACACATTCCATTTGTCGAGATCGCCGAGACAGGGGGCGTGCACACAAACCAACGCTCGCCACAAGCGCTCGCGGATACAATCACAGTGGGCGCGGAAGGCGCAGTCAGCATAACCGTCAGGGAGCGGAAGCGATTACAGATGAGGCGTCTACATTCGGTGCTGCTGTTGGTATGGGCCGCATTTCTTGGTGGCTGTGCGTTGTACGTGAAGGTGCCGATGGTGCGCCCAGCCGAAGTGAACATTTCCGGAATCCGTAAAATCGGCGTCCTTGGCCTCCCACCCACGCCGGATGTTCCTCGGGAATTCAGCAGCCAAGTGACCGGCCAGATCGTTGCACGGCTGAACGATAACGGCTATTTCGGCGTCGTGGAGCGAGCCGACCTTGCCCAGTTGGCATCCGAGGTCGCGCTGTCGCCCGATGCACTGTTCGAAGGATCGAGTCTCGCTCGCATCGGACAGACACTGGGGGTTGATGCTCTGATTATCGGCTCGGTGGATTCACTGCGCATCCAAGACGCACGGGGCATCGATCTTGTGGATGTCTCGATACCCGTAGCAGCCCCGGTGGTGGTGGCAGCGCCTGAACCGCCCACCGTGGTACTTCCGCCGCCACGGCGCAATGGCCGGGCTGCAGCTCCGGTAGTGGTCACGCCCCCCGTGGCCCCACCTGTGCCCGCACCCGTGGTTGCGGCCCCCGCTCCTGCGGTGATCATCGAAAAGCGCCCGTTTCACTTTATCAACCGCACCGCCGAGCTGCAGATGAAGCTACAGCTTGTGCGAGTGTCGGATGGTCGCGTGGTGCTGCTCCAGCCCATCAGCCTGGCCAGCCGCGTCAAGGCCTACCACGGCCCGCAACCCCCGCTCTCTTATCATTCGGTCATCCACACCGATGGCAGGCAGCTCATTTTCCAGCAGCTACCACCGCCAGAAGCGTTCCTATCGAGCTTTGCCGATTCGATTCCCGGACCGTTCGTCGCCCGCATCGTGCCGACTCGCTACACCAAGACGATCGAGTTTGCCAACAACAGCCAAGCCGACAACAAGCGAGGATTGCAGTTTGCCAAGTCCAATGCCTGGGATCTCGCTCAGCAGGCGTTTGCTGACGGAATCGCCAAAGACCCAGGCAACGCCGCGCTGCACTATAATTTAGGTATCGTCCTCGAAGCTACCGGCGACCTCGAGGGTGCCGGCAAGGCGTATCAGCAGGCCCTCATGCTCGAGCCGGGCCGCTCGCTGTTTCAGCAGACCTATCGATCCCTGCAATCAACGATTGCCGAACAAGCAGTTCTGCGACGACAAACAGAGGAGACGCCACGCTAAGTAGTGGCGCGAGGAAGGCTGTTGGGTGAGGGCTATAGAGCAGGGCTGATGATCAGTCCGTAGGGCGTGCTCGCGGTGTCACCGCTGATGCGAAGGCAGTAGGTATCACCGGCCTTGGCATCAAACTCGATACCCATGGTCCCGCCACGGCTGTACTGCGTCGACATCACCACCATGCCGCAGGTCGCATCGCGTAGGCCCACGCCGATGTTTGGCCCGACGACCGCGCTGACCTGGACATAGACCTTACCGGCAGTCTTCGCCTTGAACTTGATGAAGTCATCCTCATAGGCCAAATCGATTGCACCATCGAGGCCGTAGTAGGCCTTGTCTAGCTCGGCCACGGATGCCAGCGGCATGGTGGTCGAGTCCCCACCCATCGGCTCCTTGAGGCTGCTGATGGTGGTCGCCGCCCCAGCCTTGGTGGTGATCGAGTAGCTATGGCCCATGGAGCCAGACTGATCACTGGCCAGCACGGCGGCGTAACCATCACCCTTTTTGGCAACAATCTGGAGGACGTTACGCGTCGTTGGCACCGCGCCCGATCCCCACGATTCAAAGGCTTGACCCTCGCTGAACTTGCCACTTGCCGGCGCGGTGTAGCCGATCGGGCGAAGGCCGCCTGCCCAGCCAGCACCGAGGGTTCCGAACTGCATATGAACCACCTGGCTATCCATGGCGGTGGTGAACTTATACAGGTTGGTGGCGCGCTTTTCGCTGATGACCTCGCCCGCCTTGGTCATTCCCAGCGTGAGCGCTGTGGCAGCACGTGCCTTCACCTGGGGAGCGGCCATGTCTGCCGCATCCGTGATGTAGTAGATGTTCTGGCCAAACGGTCCCACTGTCGATCCACCCACTGGCAAGGCCCCAGCCGGAGCCAGAACGTCCACGATCGCAGTGCCCGACATCCGCACCGTCGTTGCCGTGACGGTACCGATCGTCGAGATCGGACCCGCAAAGCGTGACAGGCTCCAGAACGGATTGTCACGGTAGTCCAGGTTACGAACCGTCACATCGACCAGTCCACCCTGCGACACCATCGGACCGCTGGCACCACCAGAAGCGGGCTCAATGGCGAGCGACGGCAGCACGGTCAGCCCACCCTTTAGTTTGAGATCCTCGGCACCGGACTCTCCACCGGTAGGCGGAGAGGAGATCGACAGGTCATG
>JBGAUT010000046.1:0-40971 GCA_044228505.1 Polyangia bacterium
AAGTGCTGGGCAAAAGTGTGCGGAGGCGGACTCCGGCAGTGAAAGTGCTGGGCAAAAGTGTGCGGAGGCGGACTCCGGCAGTGAAAGTGCTGGGCAAAAGTGTGCGGAGGCGGACTCCGCATGGACTCGGACGAACTTTGTGGGCGTTGGCTTGCGGCGATGGCGGTTTTGGCAGGTTGCGCTAGATTGCACAGCACGACGATGGAAGCTGCTCCTCCGCATATTCGCGCCATGGCGAGGGCCTCGCTGGCTTTGGATGACGACAAGCTCATGGACGAGTGCGACGTCGATCTGTTTATTGCCAGCGGTCCCGGCGGTCAGCACCGCAACAAGACCGAGAGCGCGGTCCGCCTTCACCACCGCCCGAGCGGCATCGTCGTCACCGCCACCGAGCGCCGCAGCCAGATCCAAAACCGCATGGTTGCCTTAGAGCGGCTCCGCGAAAAGCTTACCGCCCTCACCTTCATTCCCAAGCCGCGCCGCCCCACCAAGCCCAGTCGTAGCTCCAAAGAGCGACGCCTGACCGAAAAGAAGCGCGACAGCGAAGTCAAAAAACTCCGCCGCCCAAGCTACGACTGATGAAGAAAGGGGGGGGGTGAGCCAAAGTGCCCCCAACCGTGGGGCCGACCGAAGAGCTTTTTTTCGGGCCGCACAGCGGACCGAGAAAAAGTCTCGCAGGGAAGGGGGGCCCCACGGTGTAGACGACCAATCGATGAGGGGGGTTAGCTAACCAACAAGGAAGCCGAGGTGGTGCGCCGGGGTGACGATGCCGTCCACTCGCAGCTTGCCGTGCTGGAACAAGCTGCGCGCCTCGGCCTTGCCCGAAGCCAGCAGCGCCAGGTCTTCATCCGAGAGAGTGATGGTCGTCTTCGCGCCCTCGACCCGCCCTTCGGTCAGCGTACCGCTAGGGTCCACCGCAAACGCCGCGTCCGGCGACTTCACCACAAACTGCACAAGCCCCCCAAGGCTTGCCGTAAGCCCCGGCTGCTTCGCCAGCTTGTCCTTGAGCTCCGCGATGAGCTGCGGAGCTTTCGCCGCCTGAGCAGGTGCCGCCGCCGGTGCCGCTGCCGGTGCTGCCGAGGCCGCCTTCGCTCCGCCGCCACCGAGTCGCGCCATCACCACTTTTTCGACGCGCTTTTTGTCCATCTTCATCAGGAACTCAAGCTTCTGGCTGGCCATCACGTTGCCGCCGATCTTGAGCTTCCCGTTCATGAACAGCTTCTGTGGGTTTGCCTTGCCCAGCACCATGTCGAGGAAGTCCGCGTTCGACAGGCTCAGCGTCACGTCCGCGTCCTTCACCCCTTCGACCACCGAACCCGGCGCGTTCTTAAGGTCAATGAAGTACGCCGAGTCCGGTCCGCTCAGCTTGAACTGGAAGCTCGTCCCAATCTGCTTGGCCAGGTCGGGGCTGTCGGCGATGTAGCCGGTGATCGCCACAAAGATATCGCCCGAGGTCAGCACCGAGGCTGGATCTACCGCCCCACCGGCCGGAGCTGCTGGAGCCGCTGCCGCCCCGCCTCCCTTTTTCGCCAGCGCCGCGTCGATCTCGGCCTTGTCGATTTTCTTCAGGAACATCAGCTTCTGGCTGGCCATGATGTTGCCGCCAATCTTGAGCTTGCCGCCGAAGTACAGCTTGTTCGGGTCCGCCTTCCCCGTGGTCATGTCAAGGAAGTCGCTGTCGAGCAGCTCTAGGGTGCAGTCCGGCGTGCCGCTTGCGCCTGCCGTCACCGCGCCCTTGCCGTTCTTGAGATCAATCGTCCACGCGCTGTCCGGGCTCTTTAACTGGAACTGGAACACCGTGCCGACCGTGCCGACGAGGTCCGGGTTCTTGCCGATGTAGCCGCCGATCGCCGCAAATACATCGCCGCTCGTCAGCACTGCCGGAGCCGCCGGAGCCGCTGCACTGGCCTGCGCTGCGGCCGCCTTGGGTTTGGCCTTCGGCTGCGGGATCTCGGTGTACAGCTCGACGGCTGCATTCGAGATCACGACCTTGTTGCGTTCGACCACACTGACGCGGGCGATGACGCGGGTGTCCGATTCTTTCCACAGCTCGATCTTCAGCGTCTCGCCGGGGAACACGATGTCGGCGAAGCGAACCTTGATGCTCTTGAAGTAGCGGGGGTCGCCGCCGCAGATCTGGGAGACGACGTGGCGGCCCAGGTAGCCGAACGTACACAGGCCGTGCAGGATCGGTTTTTGGAAGCCAAACGCTGTCGCAAACGTCGGATCGACGTGCAGCGGATTCCAGTCGCCGCTCAGCCGGTAGATGAGCGCCTGCTCATCGCCAACTTTGTCGGTGATCACGAAGTCGGCGGCGCGATCGGGCGGTAGGTTGATATCGGACGACGGGCCTCGGTCGCCACCCCAGCCACCCGCGCCGCGCACGAACGTGGTCAGATCGTTTTTGGCGAGCAGCTCGCCGGAGTCGGCGTCGTAGGTGTCGATGTGGGTGACGACGACCGCGTTCTTGCCCTTGTCGAAGATGTCGGAGATGCGGGCGCGGTGGCTGAGCTTGGCCTTGCTCGGCCAGGGACGAACCACCTCGGTGTACTGCTCGCCGTGGAGGACGCGATCGAAGCCGTAGCGCAGGCCCGGCGCAGTCTTGCCTTCGGCGGCCAGCTTGAAGATGACCTTGAGGGCGGGGACCACCGCAAACGTCGGCAGCGCGTAGAAGCCGCTCGCGTTGTTTTCGTACAGAAAGCGCAGCTCTTTGTCATCGGTCGAGTGCTTGCCGCCGCCGACCCCGAGCGCGTAGATGGTCAGGTCGCGCTCATCGTAGCTGTTCTGCTGCTCGGGCAGCTCGTAGCCGAGTGCCTCGTCCACATCGATGATGTCGTTGCCACCCTTGCTCTTCGACTGGAGGTTGTTCATCACCGGCTGCATCGACGCGGTGATGTTCTCCGGGTGGGTCGCACCGGCGAAGTTCGTGATCTCCGGCCACGCCTGCGCGATGTTTTCGGGGGTAATGGCGCGTCCGAGCTTCCAGATCTTGCCCGCGGTGCGCTCCCAGCGGAGCTTGGCGACGAAGCCGCCACCGACTTCGAACAAGCCGCCGGTCTCTTGGCAGTCCTCGTGACCGAGGTACAGGACCACCGGGCTGACGTATTCGGGCTTGAGCGCGTCGACGACTTCCTTCGGCATGACCGTCTCGGTCAGGCGCGAACCGGCGAGCGGCGCGATGGTGTTGACGCGAATGTTCTTCTTTGAGCCCTCGACCGCCAGAGTATTGGCAAAACCGACCAGGCCGAGCTTGGCCGCGCCGTAGTTGGCTTGGCCGAAGTTGCCGTAGATACCCGCCGCCGACGAGGTAAAGATGATGCGGCCATAACCCTGGTCCCGCATATACGGCCAGGCCGCGTGGGTGACGCGGAAGGCCCCGACCATGTGGACGCGAAAGATCAGATCCCAGTCCGCATCGGTCATTTTCGGGAAGCTGGTGTCGCGCAGGATGCCCGCGTTGTTGACGACGATGTCGATGCGACCGTAGGTGTCGATCGCGGTTTTGACGATATTCGCACCGTCTTCCACGGAGTCGTAGTTTGCGACGGCCTCACCGCCTGCCGCTTTGATCTCGGCGACGACTTTGTCCGCTGCGGCAGAAGACTTGCCACCACCGGTCGAGGTGCCACCCAGATCGTTGACCACGACCTTGGCCCCTCGGGCAGCGAAAGCGAGTGCGTGGCTGCGGCCTAGTCCCTGACCAGCACCCGTGACAATAACCACTTTTCCGTCGAAGCGAAGCTGTCCCGACATCTGTCCTGTACTCCACCTGCTGTCTAGATCGTTGACACATTCATGTACTGCCGCAGCGCCACCGAAGTCAAACGTCGTGGCGTCGGCACGGTGCGCCATTTTGGATCAGTGACCCGATCGGTGGTGGCCCGGGTGATCCATTTTGGAACATGAGTTGGCGCAACTCGGGCGGGGCGCGGGCGGCAGGGCTTCGTCGCGGCACCAGTTCGGCTGCGCTTTCGCGGGCTTAGCGGGCGACGGTTGCTCTTGGTACGGCGGGTGCTTTCTCCTCAAGGCAGCAGTGCAAAACGCGCAGCGGTGCCGCAGCACAAGGAGTCGATCGACATGGCCTCTATCAAAGTTCCCGAAGGTCTGGTTCCCGCAAACAGCTCGATGCAGCCCGATGGTGGTCGCTATGACGACGGCTGGCGGCACGGCAAGCCGGTCGAGGATCCCGCCAAGATGAAGCGCTGGGGCTTTATTACCGCCAAGCCGAGCGAGTACTTGGTCGTCGTTCACAACGGCAAGATCGACTCGCACCGATCGGGGCAGGGGATGCGGGTGTGGAAGTGGCCGTGGACGGCGGTGGCGACGATCCCGACCACGCTCCAGCAGATCGAATTTGAAGCCGATCAGATCACCAAAGAGCGGGTCGGCGTCAGCGTCACCGGGATGGCGGTCTATCGCATCGCGCAGCCGGAGATTGCCTATCGGATGCTGAACTTCAGCTACGCCGAGCGAGCCAGCGAAAAGCTCGGGCAGACGCTGCGCGACATGTTCATCGGTGCGGCGCGACGGCTGATTGCGAACCTCGGACTCAATCAGTGCCTGGAGCATCGCAAGGAAGCGATTGCGTCGTTTCTGATGCAGGAGATCGCGCCGGTGGTTTCGGGTAGCGGCAAACCCGACGACACCACCGATCAAGGCTGGGGCGTCGTGATCGATACGATCGAGATTCAGGACGTCAAGATCCTGTCCGACGCGGTGTTCAAGCACTTGCAGGCACCGTATCGGGCCGAGATTGCGATGCGGGCCGAGCAGGCCGATCTGGAGCGGCTGCGGCAGGTGGCGGAGACGCGGGCGACGGCAGAGCGGCAGACCCAGGAAGCGGCGATTGCCAGTCAGCGTGAGACGCGCATGTCGAAGGCCAAGGCCGAGGCGGATGCGTCCGAGCGGGAAGCCGCAGAAGCGATGCGGGCCGAGCAAGCCAAGGCCAGGAGTGCCGCCGAGGAGCTCTTGCGCAAAGAGTCGCTGGCGCGCAAGCGAATCGAGGTCGAAGAAGGCATCGCGCTGCGACAGGCGGAAAGCAAGGCGGCGCTCGATCAGAAGAGTCAGCACATTCGGCAGGAAGCGGAGCTGGCCCAGCTCAAGCTGCAAGAGCACAAGCGGGTGGCGACTGCCCAGGCCGAAATGGCGACGCTGGCGACCGATGCGGAGCTGGCCGAAAAAGCGCACAAGCTGGAGCTGCGCAAGCTAGAGCTGGAACAAGCTCGGCGGCAGCTTCGCCAGCAGCAGGAATTGATCCTGCAAGGCGAAAAGGATCGCTTCGAGCAGATGCAGCGTCGGCAAGAATCGGAAACGCTGCGGCTCGAAAACGAAGCGGCGATTGCCAAGCAGCGCGCCGAGGCCGAGATCGAGCTTTTGCTCAGCCAAGGCCGAGTGATGCGGGATCTGGTGGTGAGCGGGCTGCCGCAGATTGCCCAAGCGTTTAAGCAGTCGTTTGGGACGATCAACTACACCCAGTACGCGGGGTCGCCGGATGGCAATCCGATGGCGATGATCGGCTCGGCGATTGGTCAGGTGCTCACCGTGGCCAAGAGCTTTGGACTTGATCCAAGCAAGCTCGGCCAGGCGGCGGCTACGGTTCCTTCCGCTGACCCATCTGCCGTCGCTGCGCCAGCAGACAAGACGCCGTAATCGACGTCTGGTTGGGTTCGGTTATGCTCCGCCCCTCTTGATTGCGAACGCCACAAGACGAGAGGGACTGCCATGAGAACGTCATCACGCCACCATCGTGTTTTCGGAACCCTACTTCATCTTCGGTTGCTACCCGCGCTGCTTGGACTGTCTGGCCCTGTGGGCTGCGTCACCGAGCCGGAGGTCACACCGATCGATCTGCGGGCGCTGCTCGGGGAGCTGAGTGGCGGGCTGCGAGCCGACTACACTGCCGACGGAGATGGTGGACTTGCGCACACGACCTATTTCACGATCAAACCGGGCAGTCCCGAGCACGCCGCGCTGCCGAAGAGTGAGCAAGACAAGCTGGCCAAGATCCAGGCGGGCATTTTGCATAGCAGCAAGCTGCCTCCGACGGATCTGGTGGCGGGCACCGAGGTCACCGGAACGCTGACGGCAAAGGGCGGTGCGGGCAGCGATCGCATTCAGGAAGTGGTGCTGAAGCTGCCGAAGAAGTGGAACGGCCAGCTCGTGGTCGTCGGTTCGCCGGGGACGCGGACCGAGTTTGCGAGCGAAGCGGTGATCGCGACGTGGGTGCTCAAACGCGGCTTTGCCTATGTCTCGGGGAATAAGGGGCTGACCAACGGTGGGGCGGATGGCAATACCTCGCTGCTTCGGAAACAGCATGCGACGCAGCACTACGGGGCGATGATGCTCGACCTGGCCGGGTGGGCGCAGCGGCGGCTCTTGGAAGCGTCGGGAAAAAAGCCGAGTCGGACCTATGCGCTCGGGTTGTCGATGGGCGGCTACCAGGTGCGGCGGGCGCTGGAGCTGGATCACGAAGCGGTCGAAAAGGGTGCGCCTCGGCTGTTCGATGGTGGTATCGAGTGGGCGGGCGTGTATGCGCCGGATGCGCGGGTGCTCGACAGCAATCGCGATGGCAAGGTGTCGACGACCGAGTTTTCGCAAGGCACGCACCTGGTCACCTCGATGGAGCGGGCGGTGCTGGCAATGGGTTATCCGTATGACACCGGAGCGAAGACGACGCCGGCGGCCTATCGCGAGAACCCACAGTTTTCGGGCGCGCAGGCTCAGATGGTGGCCGCTGGATTTCATCCGCAGTCGGCGATTTTGTGGGGTGCGTATAGCCTGCTGTTCGACTCGCTCAAGGCCAAGCTGCCGGTGTGGCGAGGCGTGGGCTACTACAACTTGACCGCGTACTACTACCGGGCCGATCTGCTGGGGCACGACGATAAGGAAAGCGCGCCGTATTCGATGTGGTCAGCCTCGATGACCGGGCATCCGCCGCTATATGACTACCTGGCGAGCGTGGCGCAGGGCGGCTGGACGGACGACAGCGTGCAGTGGGCGCTCAAGAACGCCAACACTGGACGATTTTCGGTGCCGCTCATCAGCCTGCACGGGGATCGCGATGCGCTGATCGGGCTACCGGGCAACGGTGAAGCCTATGCGGCGGCGGTGCAGGCGGCGGGTCGTCCCGAGCTACACCGGCTGTACGTGATTCAAAACGGCAACCATGTGGATGCGCATGCCGATGGAATGCTCGACTACGACTGTAACGGTACGGCAGCGGATGAGAGCGCGGCGGACAGCCTGGTGCCGATGCAGCCATACGTCGAGCGAGCGTTTGCGCTGCTCGGTGATTGGGTCGAGCGCGGCCAGGCCGCACCACCGAGTCGCACCGTCGCGACAGACCCCAAGAACGATGTCCTCGACGCCGCCAAGGTTTCGTTCCAGTAGCTTCGCCTGATCCTGCCGATTGTTTCGCCGGGCCGCCTAAGCTAACGTCGCGCAAATGCGATACTTGATTACCGGCGGTGCCGGGTTTGTTGGCTCGCACCTATCGGAAGAACTGCTTCGTCGCGGTCACGAGGTCTTTGTGATCGACGATCTGTCGACGGGCACCATCCGCAACATCTCTCACCTGATCGGCAACAATCGCTTCCGGTATGTCATCGACACGGTGGCCAATCGACCGCTTTTGGCCGAGCTGGTCGACGATGCCGATGTCATCTATCACCTGGCGGCTGCGGTCGGAGTCAAGTTGATCGTCGAGAGCCCGGTCCGCACCATCGAAACCAACATCAAGCTGACCGAGCTGGTGCTGGAGATGGCGCAGAAGAAAAAGCGCCCGGTGTTCATCGCCTCGACGTCGGAGTGCTATGGCAAGAGCACCGATTTCCCTTTCCGTGAAGAAGGTGACCTGGTGCTCGGTCCGTCGTCGAAAGGTCGCTGGTCGTACGCCTGTAGCAAGCTCATCGACGAATTCCTGGCCATCGCCTATCACCGTGAGCGGGGTCTACCAACGGTGGTGGGGCGGCTCTTTAATACCGTCGGACCGCGTCAAACCGGTCAGTACGGGATGGTGGTGCCGACTTTTGTGCGGCAGGCGCTGGCTGGTCAGCCGGTCACGGTGTTTGGCGATGGTCAGCAGTCGCGCTGCTTCACCCACGTTAGCGATGCGGTGCGCGCCCTCATCGGCATCATGGAACGTCCCGACGCCTACGGCCAGGTCTTCAACATTGGCAACGTCGAGGAAGTCAGCATCCTAAGCCTCGCCCAGCGTGTCATCGCGCAATCCGGATCGAAAAGCGAGGTGGTGTTCGTCCCCTACGAGCGCGCCTACGAGCCCGGTTTCGAAGACATGAACCGCCGAGTGCCTGACGTCACCAAGATTGGTCAGCTCATCGGCTGGCAACCCACCATCGCGCTCGATCAAATCCTCGCTGACGTCATCAACTGGTGTCGGGGCGGCGCGGCCTAAGCCATGGAGCTGTGGCAAGTCGTCGTCCTTTCGATCGTCGAGGGTCTGACCGAGTTCGTACCGGTTTCCTCAACCGGGCACCTGATCCTGATGAGTCGTCTGTTCGGTCTGCGCGGGCCCGCAGTCGACGCCTTTTCGGTGGTGGTGCAGCTTGGCGCACTACTGGCCGCGGTGTTTTATTATCGGCGAATCATCTGGGACACCGTGGTGGGCTTGGCGAGCAGGCGACCCGAATCGCTGCAATTGTTTCGCAACCTGGTGCTGGGCTCGGTGCCGCTACTCGCCGTCGGATATTTGCTCGGTAAACGGATCAAGGCGCACCTGTTTGCACCGCTGCCAGTCGCGCTGGCGCTCGGCGTGGGCGGTCTGCTGATGCTGCTCATCGAGCGCTATCGCAGAAACAGCGAGCCACCCTATCGCGAGGCCCACGAACTCCCGGCGGGGCGAGCGCTGGCGGTTGGTTTGTGCCATATGGCGGCGCTGTGGCCGGGCACTTCGCGGTCCCTGGCGAGTATGTCGGGCGCGCTGCTTCTGGGACTGCCGACGGCTGCGGCTGCCGACTTCGCGTTCCTGCTGGCGTTGCCGACGCTGGGCACCGCCACGGTGTACGAGCTCATCAAAGAACGACATGTGCTTGCTGCCGAGGTCGGCCTGCTCAACATGAGCCTGGGGCTGCTTCTGTCCTTCGCCGTCGGCCTGCTCGTGATCGCGGCGTTTTTGCGTTACCTACGCGGTCACGGCCTGCTGGTCTTCGCCCTGTACCGAGTCGGCCTGGCGATCGCCGTTTTTTGGCTGATGCGCTCGTAGCCGCTTCGTCTGTTACGGCAGCGCCCCGCTGCGAATCCAGTTCACCACCTGACACATCTGGCTGTTGTAATTTCGCTTGCAAAAATTGATAATCGTTTCGTGGGTTTCCGTCGCTGAGCTAACTTCGGGAGGAGGCGATCTCTAGTCAGGTCGTCGGAGGGGAGGCTCGGTGGAGGGGACACGAAAGGCACACGCGACGATGGGTGAGGTCATTCGTAAGACCAAGAACGGGCGGGTTCTTGGTTGGTACATCCGCTGGGTAGATCTCGATGGAAAGCGCAAGACCAGAGCCAGCAAGCAGCCGACCTTTGCCGAAGCCAAACGCATGCTCGTCGAGATTGAGGCGCGGGTGGCCCGCGGCAAGCTCGGTGTGAGCGACACGCCTCAGCGCATCACAATCGGTGCGCTGCTGGAGCGATTTTTCACGGAGTACGATCCGCCCAAGGCGCGTGACCGTGGGCGCTGGGAGCAAAAGGCGCGGGAACAACTGGCGACGCTGATTCCACAGCTTGAGGCGAGGGAAGCAACCTCGTTTGCTGCGGAGGACGGCGAACGACTGCGCAACCAGCTCCTGCGCGGGGGACTGAAAAGCAACACGGTGCGGCTAAAGCTGACGTTTTTGGGAACGGCGTTTGGGTGGGCGGTGAAAAAGGGTCTGCTGCGGTCCAATCCGCTGGCCGAGCTGCGCAAACCCCGTGCGGAGAGTCGCTGCGAATATCTAAGCGGCGATGAGGTGCGGTTGCTGCTCGCGGCGGTGGATGCCCCGCTCGGAGCTCGTGTCGAGAATGAGACGCGCCAGCAGGTGCTCGCGATCGCCGTCCGCTTGGCGATCTACGCGGGTCTGCGGGTCGGCGAGGTGTTCGGCCTTCGCTGGCGAGATGTCGATCTGCAGACCGGGCTGCTGACGATTTCGCGAAGCTACGGACTGTGTACAAAGAGCGGCAAATCTAGGCACGTTCCGATCGCGGACGAGCTTCACGAAGCCCTGCGAGCTTGGCAGCCGCGCTGTCCGGTGACTCGGGAAGGGGTGGTGTGCCCGGTGGTGGTGGATGGTGCCCGATCGATTTGGCATGCGGTGGAGCGTCGACGACCCGAGCTGGCCCCGCTCTATGTGGCGGCGGGAGTCCCGACCCCGGCGAGTCCGTGGCATGCGCTGCGTCACACTTTCGCGAGCCACTTTCTAATGAACGGGGGCGGGCTGCTGACGCTGCAAAAGCTACTTGGGCACAGCGACCTCAAGGTGACGAGCGTATATGCCCATCTGTCGTCGGACCATGTCGCGGCAGAAGTGCGGCGCTTGTCGTTTGCCAAACGGTAATTAGCTTGAACGCTCACCCTCAACAAGGACGTTTCCACGATGAACCATCGTCACCTGCTTCCCTCTGATCGAATCCTGCCGAGCGCGCTTCGTCACATCAGCGACTTTCACGCTGCCACCGTTCGCGAGGTGAGCGAGGCCGTCTCGCATCACGACGTGGTGGTGGTCGGAATGGCGCAGAATCCGCACGTCAAGAACGTCCGCAAGCTCCTGACCGATGCGGGCATCGCGTTCACTTATTTGGAATACGGCAGCTACTTTTCGCAGTGGCAGCGGCGCTTGGCGATCAAGCAGTGGAGCGGCTGGCCGACCTTTCCTCAGGTGTTCGTGCGGGGTTCTCTCCTCGGTGGAGAGGATCTGACCAAAGCGGCACTCGCGGATGGTTCCTTGAAGGAGCTGCTCGCCAAGCCCAAGCGCTCGTGACTTGACACCACCCACCGGCATGCGCAGGTACAGGGAATGACAAATTCTGCGCGGTCTTCTTTGCTCGGTCGTCGTGGTGTTTTGGTGGCGTTGGCTCTTGTGCCGCTCGCGCTGGGCTGTGCTGGAAAACAGCCAGCGAGCGGGGCGGCGGTGGGTCTTGGCACCGCCAACGTACCGAACGGAATGTATGCGGTGATTGGGGAGCCTACCGATGCGCCGCGTCCTCCGGAGGGACCGACCCAGCGGACGCTTCGCTACGATCCGAGAATGGCGGACTCAGCGTCGACCGATCCAGTACAGTTTGTCACCGTCGAAACCCGCGACTTCGTACCGCTGATTTTGGCCACCGCTGCGGAGCACACCAAGCAGGAAGACGGACGGCTCCTGATCAGCGTGGCGCTGGCGAGTCAATACACGCAGGCGCTGACCGACTTTACGCGGCTCCATCTGGGTCAGCGGGTGGCCATGGTTCTCGACAATGAGGTCATGAGCACCCACAAGGTGCGTACGGTCATCGAGGGCGGGAAGATGCAGATTACTCGCTGTGACGAACACGCCTGTCAGCGGATTCTGTCCAAGTTGGTAGATACTCAAGTATCGGGAAAGACACCGTAGCTCGATGGTCGGGGCTTGGGAGTGAGATCACAGGAGCGGTGGGAGTGCCGCCAGCGCTGCGTGAAGCGTCTCTGCGGAAGGTCGCAGCAGCGGGTCACGATGTAGACAGCGGTCGAGCATGGCGACGAGTGATTCGGGAAGCGCGAGCTTGTGATCGCGGAACGGTACCGACACCTTTACGTCCTTCGGCCGCTTTGCCCACACCACGGGAGAGGCAAAGGGCATCTCTCCGGTCAGGAGTTCATACGCGATGACGCCGAGCGCGAACAGATCGGCGGATGGACGTGCATGTTTTGATCCGTTGGCTAGCTCCGGGGCCATATACATGGGGGTGCCGACCAGCACGCCGGTCGCGGTAAGGTGAGCGTCTGGCGTCACAGAAAGCGCTCCCGTTTCGGCATCGGCATCGGCGTCCGCAGCCATTTCGGCGTAGCGAACAGCGAGCGCATGCGAAGGAGTGAGGACACTCATGGTCGCAGAGAATGCGCCGGTCGCGTCGAGTTCCAGCGGAGTGAGTTGATCCTCCTCTGTGATGACTTGATAGTCGGCATATTCTTCGTCGCTGTATGAGATTTCAGCGGAGTCAAGCGGTGCCAGGCTGGCACTATCACTGACCGACTCTGTGCCAAGCGTCTTGCGCGTACTAGGAATCTGCTCGGACAAGATCGAAATCCCGAAGTCCGCGAGCTTCACCTGCAGCGCTCCATCCGAACCCTCCGAAAGCAGGACGTTTGCCGGCTTGAGGTCGCGATGAACTCAAGCCCCGTCGGGGGACTGCGACCATCGCTTCCCCGAAGCTGTGTTCACTCGAGCATCTGGGAAACACGCTAAGCTGACTGCGCTGCTTCGAAGCTCTCCCCTCGCCCTGGCGGATGGCACCACAAGGACTCTTCGCTCGTTCATCAGGGAGTCGACGCCGAAGTGGCGGAGCTGGTGGGGTGTGCGTGTCTTCTGAGGCAGTCCGTAAGTTGATGGTGTAGCGTCTCGTCCGTCACGGTGGCGAACTCTTGACTGTTTGTATGCTGAAAACACAGTTTTCGAGCTTGATCGGTCCATGGCGGGTTGCCGTAGCTAGAGAGGCATGTTTGGAGCTTCTGTTTTGCCTGCGCCAAGGCGGCCTTTCCCTGGAACGAATCGTCCTCCGGGTTGGCGGGACACGCTGCTGGGGGGAGGGAGGCAGGGGCCTCCACATGATGCTGTGGACCGGCTTTGGGACCACAGGCCACGGCTAGGGTGGACACCGATAGCAACAGAGCGATGGCATGAGAGCACTGGAGAGCGGTTCGAGGGGTCGATTTGCTTTTTTTCATGACCTTACACTTTCCGATCCTTCAATCTGATTAGGGCAATGCAAACTGATACCATCTGACACCGTACAGTTGCTCAACCCAATGGGCAACCCGTGCGCGATTTCCTGGTTCGGCCAGAAAGCGTTCCGGATGTTGATAATACTTCCTAAGGGTGTTTTCTACGGCTGAAAAATCATCCCCTCTGAAGTAATGAACCAAGACGTCTCTTGTTGCATCCGTTGCCAAAGAACAAGCTATTTTGTACAGTAAGCGCTGTTCTGGTTGCCCAGAATCGTGATCTTTGGCTAGCACGGTATGATGTGGCAATAGACGAGGTGCCGTGAGCGATAGGTCTCTCTTGGCCCTTTTGACAAAGTCCTCGAAGTCTTTTTTGCAATGTTCAGCCGTCATTAATTTTGGTATAAGACCGCGAAGTTCATCTTTGTATTTAGTGAGCTCTTCGCTTTTCACGCCCGGTCTGGCGAGATCCAAAGCTCCTTCACGCAAACCCCTTACGATCTGTGCACGAGCGAAGTCGATGCGACCCACTTCCAAATAACGGTTTAATTTCTTGTCTTTCGGAGCTCCCAGCAGCACGGAAAGGTCGTGAAGCAGCGACCGGTGTTCTCGCTTCTCAAGGAACATTCCAGCGACCTCTTCAACGATCGCAATGGCTCCTCGATGCAGGAAAGCGGTCACGTCGTCCAGAACATGCTTTGCTTCATCGATCCACTTTAACGATTTTACCGCTCTTCCGATCATCGTGTTGTCGCTGAATGTTCCAAATAGTATTTTAAAGGTCAATCGGTGATGGGAATCGTAGTCTGCTTCCTGGTCTGAAGCATGTGTAGGGAACATGCCTGCTTGCCACAGATCGTCTTGCTCTGGAATCAATTGATTTCGTAAGATCCCCAGCAGCGTCCACAGGGTATCAGCGCGGTCGAAACGACCAGTCACAACCGGCGTTCGCACCAATGCCTCTTCCCCGGTAGGATAGAATAGATAGTCAAGCTCATCGACACTAGGCCTCAAAAAGACTGGTTGTAGTCGCGCCCCTACCTCTGGAATCTGTTTGGCCGCGAGCAAAATCAACAGTTCTACGTAATTACTATGTCCAAAAAAATCCTGCAGGGTATGTAGCGCCCGGCCAAGGATTCGCAAATCATTAGGATTTCCCTTGGCTCTGGGAAACAAGCAGCGCATCTGCATTAGCGCGTGGCCGTACACTCCTTCATAGGCAGTTCGGCTGAGCAATGGTACCGGCTGAGCTGTGAACTCCTCCGCTTCACTGCGAATGGGGGCGCAGGTTGAGCCAATCGTTTCAAACCCATCCACAACATCGAAGTGATCGAGCGGATTGTATCCACCGATATCAAGTAATGATGTGGGTTGGATGCTTTTCTCCGTATTGCCAAGACCAGCCAGCAGCGACGCCGATTCTCCCGCAGCCTTCTGAGTTCTTTCCCAATCATTCTCCCATACAATCTGAATCAAATTGACCCACTGTGCCGCGACTTCCTTCAGACTGTCGGGTGGTACGTAGTCGCCATCCTCATTAGTAACATCGTATGGGTTCGGTCGAGTTCCACTCACAGCATCAAAGAAGGCTGTACCTTGATTGAGGTCTGTCAGCATGTTTCCGAGCCACAGTGCCTTGAAACTACTCAGATCGGCTCCTGTTCCCCCAGATTCATTCCTCAGCGTAGAATCAGCTTGTTTCAGTGCAATCGCCAACATGGCTTGGTGTACTTGAAGGTCCATGGTTCCGCTCCCGTGGGTGGCCGCAACACCCGGGCCTGTCAGGGGTTGCTTGATGCTGGTAATTTTGAGTTTCAGTGTAAGGGCGGCACAGGATGTGGGTCAAGTAGCGGATTGCGCAGATGATGCTCCAGTCGAGCCAGGGTGCGATGCTCTAGGGAAATCGGATGCGATCCTCCGTAGCTGCCTGACGCACAAGCCCAGATTCCCCCATTCCTAATGCGTTCCCGGCCAGAACAAACGCTCGTAATTACCGTTAGTTGCTGAGCGATACCACTTCGCGATGAACAATTCCGCTCTTGTGGATGATCGCCAGTCCGGCGGTCATTTGCCGCAGAACGTTGACAGCAAAGCGAAGGTTTCCGAACCGCTCACGCCACTGCTTGAGCACTGAGCCACGGACCAGCTCCATCACCAAAAACACCACGCCATCTTTGGTGACATCAATGTCGACGATCGAGATGAGGTTCGGATGATCCAAACGGCAGAGAATCTGGGCCTCGCGAGCGAACCGAAGCAGAGAGTTTTTCTTGCGCGCTTCGGTCAGGACCTTGGCGGCGAACTTGCGATGATCGGTGACGCGCTCGACTTCAAAGACGGTTCCCATCGCTCCGCTCCCGATCGTGGCCAGAACCTGATAGTGATCGCCAAGTTTCTTTCCAGGAACTACCTGGGTGGGCTTGTCTGAAACCTTGCCGATCCCCTGGGCGAACGCTTCCATCAGACGGCGAGAGCGCTGCTCAATCTGTCTGCGCAGCTCATCGTTGAGACTCCGGATCGCGACGTTGCTCTGTTCGAGCTGTGCCAGCTTCTGTTGCAAATCCTGCCGCATCGAATCGAGGGCCGAAGCCAGCGGGGACAGCTCATTGCCATCGGGAACAGAGATCTTGGAAACGAGGTCTCCTTTGGCCATGCGACCGGCGGCGGTGAGTAGGTTTGACTGCTCCGCGAGTCGTTGCGACTGTAGGACGGACTCCTTTTCCAGCCGAGCTGCACGGTCGGTCATCAGGGCGATGCCGACGAAGCGACGCGCCAAAACCGCTCCCAAAGAGACCACCAGACCTACGACTCCGTAGTGGCTGATGATGTGATGACTGCCACCAATGATTCCCATCGCGGCGAAGATATCGATCACCGAGCAACCCGAGCAGAACACAAAGCCGAAGCTCAGAATGCGAGCGCTGATATCCCCTCGCCAGGCCGCAAGCAGCAGCGTCGTGACCAGCCCAATGACGCCAACGAGCATGAACAACTGCAGAGGCAAAAGGACATTCCACAGATTCTCCAGGCCACTCCCAACCAGCACTGCCGACACGATGAGAAACAGCAAGTAGAAACGGGCGAGCCACGGCATCACACCAAACGGACCGCGCCCCATGGTCTTCCAAATGAACGCGCACAGACTGCTAGCAACGACGGGCAGAGAGAACACCACCACGAATCCCCACACCGCCGGATTGTGGAACAGGACTTCGTGCATGGACGATCGTCCCAGGAAGTGCAGGCCGGTGCTGAGCGTGAACCATCCATAGTAGAAGTAGACGCTTTCGGAATAGCGAAGCGCAAACAGCAGCAGTGCCAGAAGGCCGATTCCGATCATGAGCAGTCCGATGACAAAGGCGGAAGCACCTCGCTCTACTTGATCGGCCAGAAGGGAGGCTCTGGAACCGAGCAGAATGTCTCCGAACACCCCGATGTAGCGATGAGGAGAGTAGATTCGTAGCGCAAGTACATGGCCGGTATAGTCATCGGACTGGTGGCGGTGGTGCTGAACCTGGGCGGGAGGAATCAGGGGCAAATACATTCGTGGCTCGCCGGGAAAGCGGTGAGCCCGTGGTCCTCCCATGGGACCGAACTCGGCGATGAGCTGTCCATCTAGGAAGGCCTGGAAGCTCTGATTCACCGATTGCAGGAACATCGCGGGATCGATGAGCGGCGGTCCCTCAAGCTTGGTACGTAGCCACAGAAACTGTTCGGAACCACGTCCGGGCAGTTGATAGGGACTGTGCGTGGTCTGCCATCCGAGATCGTGGAGGAGTGGACTGGCGAATCGGAAGGCCCCGGCTGTGTCCCGAGGAGAGTCGCCATAGTGGTACTCCCAAACACCTTGATAGGGAGCGATCTCAAACTGCGCAACGTGCTCTTTGGAAGCCAGATGCTGGGTGCCGTGCAGATCTCTTGTGCAGTCCAATGTGGACACTAGAAGCAGGCAGCAGATGGCCAGCAGCCGTAGCACCACCTTTCATTATACAGACAATCGAACGGGGCCGTGATCAACGACCTTTTCCGTCGAGAAATTAGTGGAGGGAGCGAGCGGCGGGGGATCGCTGTACCATCTGGTGGCGATTTGAGTAGCTTGGTAAGGGGAGCGTAAGATGAGGATATTTCACGGAACGGTGTGGCCGCGAAACGAACGGTCGGCGGCACAGCACAAAGCGACTACTCACGATCTGTCGGGGAGGTCAAGATGGGTAGGGAGTGGGTGGCTGCGCGGCGTGGTGGTGCTGTTCGCTTCGGCTTGTTCGCCAGCAGCGGTTGGGGTGCCTGATGGTGCAGCAAAGCAGACTCAGGACATGGCATCGAGCGTCGATCAGGCGATACCTCAGCTCGCGGGATGTCCGTCGCAAGGAAGTGGTGCGATTGCACCGTCCGGTCCATGTGTGGTGTTTACGCCCGCGCAGACCGGGGCCGCCGAAAGTGGTGCCAATGCCATGCTGAATCAGTACGCCCTCGAACCAAGCAGCGGAGGCAAAGGCGTACTGGTTGTCCATCTGAACGGGAGTCTTGGATCACCGGCAGGACAGATTTCCAATCCGCAGAAGAATTTGTATAACGCGCTGGCGCAGGCGGGCTTTCATGTCATTGGCCTCGCCTATCGGAGTACGGCGGTGGTTGGGATTCTCTGTAACAATAACGCCGCTTGCTTTTCGCCAACTCGCCGCACGCTGGTAACGGGTAGTTATGTTGCAGGAGCACCGGCCTCGCTTTCCGATATGCGCCAGGATGAGGGAATCGTTTGGCGGCTGGATGCCGCGGTGCGGCTGCTGGCGGCAGCACATCCGACCGGCGGGTGGTCCCAGTTTCAGGCCAGCGTGAGCGATCCCGATGTCAGCAAACATCTGGATTGGAGCAAGATCATCGCCTCTGGTCACTCCCAGGGTGGAGGCCACGCAGCCTTTCTGGGCTCGCTGTTGCCGCTGCGCCGCGTGGTGCAGTTGTCATCGACCTGCGATGCCACCGGTGGCACGCCGGCACCCTGGACGGCTGCTGCCGGAGTCTGGGCCACGGTTCCGCAGAGCAGCTATGTTGGTTTCGCTGCTCCGACGATCTTTACTTCGGGCTCTCCGACCGGGGGAGACACCACTTGTCCGTATCACTTGGCGGTCTGGAAGAACCTGGGCATGGATGCTTCGCGAATGCTGGATGATGCGGCAACCTGTGGAGCAACTGGGGATACGCACTCTGCATCGATCGGCTGCATCGACAACTTTCCGCGCTGGGCCCCGCTGTTTTTGTAACCCTCACCGGCGTTGTGCTCGTTGCGGTGCAACCGGCGTCTATCGGGCGGCTCAGTAGCGAGACACGTTAATCGGCTTCACGCTTCCCCGCGACGGACCGCTGCGTACCGAGGACACAACTGGCTGGTGAGACGCCACGATGCGATCTGTGGTCGCTGACGCATAGGTGGAGAGAACGGGTGAGCCGGTGGTGCGCCCTGGCCTCCACATGGTCCTCGGCACGGATTCCCGTCCATTCCCACCTGAGAGCCGTTGCACATTCCACAGATCACGTTGCCCAAGCCGTTACAGCCTCGACAGGGCTTTTCTACCGTGACCGTTCCGCTTCCTTGACATGTGCTACACGCCATATGAAACACCCCCGGCCACTAATATTAGCGGTTTCCGGGCGAGTGTCAGTGGCGGTAACTACGCGAGGATCAGATTGTGGTCTTCGATGAACTTGCGGCCAAAGGCCTCGATCTGGTTGTCGGTCGGGTGATCGAGGGGCTCGTTGCCAACGACCTTCTTGGCCAGGTCGTTGTGGTGATGCTTGGTCAGATGGGATTGGAAGTGGGTGCGTGCCAGACCGGGACCGACCAGCAGCAGCTGAGAGGCGGTCTGCAGCTTCGCAATTACTTGATGGAAGAAGTGGTCGTCGTGCTTGGGCCCTTCGTGGCGGGCATGGGTGTGGTGATCGGGCTCATGGCGATCGACGTGGTGCTTGGCGGCCCCGCCGTCGGCGTGAAGCTCAAACAAGCGGGCGTGTTCGGAATCGATCCAGACGATAACAAAGGACATGGGAGCTCCTGATTGCAGGGTTTGGGGCGGCTCGATTTGTCGCAAGCTGCCCAGATTGTGTTGAGTTGGGAGCCGGAGACTAACCCGACTCGTCCGCTTCTGGGGAGCCGTTTGAAAAGAATTGCCGCATGGGTCCACAAGCGATCCCGCCCTGCGACTGGTCGTGTTGAGGCTTGATCGACACGGCAGTGTGCGCTCATCATCGATCCCGCGAGGAAGCCATGTCCGATCCAGCACCATCGTCCACCACTCGTCCTCCCAGCGCTGAGAGGGTCTGGCACAGGGTGCGGTTGGTCCTGGCAGGCGTTGTGGCTCTTGGGTGGTTTGCGCTCACGCTGTGGAACACGACCGCTGGTCTGTCGCTCTTGCTCTTGGTGTGTACGGGCTGTGGGGCTGTGGCGCTTGTGACGTCGCTCCGCAGCCTCAGACTGGCCCGCCAAATGGACCGCTGGCCGTCCGCTTCCGGCAAGATGCTCCGCTCGGAAGTGCGCACCGAGACGCGATACATCGACGGCAATTACGGCTCGGAAGCGGTCCTCGCGTTTTCTCCGGACGTCGAGTACGAATACCAGTATCAAGGCCACTCCTACCGCTCCCGCAAGCTCATCCTGGTCAACGTCGATTGGTCCCGTGATGAGCTCGAGCAGACCCTGTCCCGCTACCCCGCAGGAAGCCAAGTCACCGTCTGGGTGAACCCCAATCAGCCGGACATGGCAGTACTAGAGCGCAGCGAACAGAAACACCGCCAGCGGTACCTACTAGGCCCCATCATCGCAACCGCATTCCTCCTCCTCGGACTCGGAGGCCTACTGGCAATGTATCTGCTTCGGTGAGAGTGGGTAGCAATGCGCAGCGGACGGCTTAGCCAAAGCCGAAGACCCTAAAAAACACCATCGAAGCAACGATCGAAAGCAGAACCAGCCAGAGTCTCGAAAAGAGCATCATGGACCAGGTAGTATCATCACCCGTTAAAGATGCGCACCCAAAGAATAATATGGCCGAGGTTGTCCCATAGGGGTCTTAGAGCGCTGTCACCAAGACCAAGTGACGGAATATCGATTTGCTATCGCGAGTCTCGATATTCGAGACAGCATTGTGAACATACACCACTAACCACAGTAGTCGGCAGAATTGATGAATGTCAGTTTGAACCCACCTTTGGATTGCAGATGCTTAACAATTAATTCATGAACGAGGATAGTTCCAACGCTCTCCGCTAAACGAAAGAGTAGTTGCCCTTTGATTTTTGATTCATCTAACGCTAACTTCTCGAACATCACACTTATCAAAGGGCCGTCAGGTTCATCGAATATGATAGAATTGGCCCTATCAACTGCAGAGATCACTCCAATGATATTGACGGCCCAATAATCGTGACAATCGGGCTGACCAACGGTTGATCGGATAACAACAGGATATTTGTCAAGGTTGTCAATGCCTGCTTCCTCAAGGGCACCGACCAATGGCTTAGACATTAGTACCATACCAGCGCCATACAGAGGAAGCCGCACCCCAGACTCATGCTCGGGATCCCAGGTCAAAATCAGCGGATCCGGAGGAGTTGTGCTAAACCGCGCTCCAGAGATCCAAGAGTAAGGGAACCGATTGTCTAGATAGAAGTCAGCTGTCACTATACTCGATACTCCGCGTGCCTCCATAACATAATACATGATCTGGGCCTTTCTTAGTGTATGTTATCCTTCGAGGTTGTTTTCTGATAATGGGTTCTCATAATAGCGAAGAGCATAATATGATGTATAGAAAGTCTTCCACATCTTGTTGGGCGAACCACCTGTTAGTGTGAGGATTGTTCGTAATGATTTTGATAGGTGGTTTAATCGGTATACTAATAGGTGGGGAGGAGGGAATGGATCTTTTTCTGCTTTGTTTTTGCATATCTCACAGAAGCCTGCTTTCTTAATCATGAATACAAATATTTGATCGAGCATTTTCATGACTTTCTGGCTATAATCGGAATGAGAATCATGAAATTGTGCTTTGGCTATATTCATCGCTTGCTGAGTGTAGCGGGGAATAAATAGATCGCTAACTGAAGCTAATAGGTTTGTTCCTTTTGTCTGATCTGAAAGTGCGGCCCATGTCAGTGCCTCTCCGGGATTTTCGATGTTGTGAAGAGTGATGTCTCCTTTTGCCATCTTGGAAGACACTACATGATGTGTTGGTAGCCATTTGCCATTTTCTGCGCCATCCACATCATAACAAATATCACCTTTAATGAGTCCGCCAATCTCTTTCCAAATAAAGGAAGCAAGAGCTGACTTTGGAAGGCTGTCTTTTCCTGGGATTAGGTGGTGTGCAGACATCGATAATCTGAAGGTAGCAAAGTCTTTTTCGTTACTGTCTTTTGTGCTAGCGGTGCCTTTGATTCTAATTCTAATCGGTTCACCTTTCGTGTTAGTAGGTCTCAACTCCTTCGTGGCGTCTTGGTTCGTGACTTCTTCGAATTTGGGCGTGGCCCCTGAGTCAATTTGCTTCCATTTCCGTGTGCTGATTCCCTTTTTCATTGCCTTTCGCAATTCTTCAACGCTTTTTTCATTTGGTCGCTTGGTTTGCTTAATGAACTCATCATTCTGGTGTGGGGCAAATGGGCATTGATTCTTATCGTCAGTAAAGAATGCGCCGACAGCGGTATTTTCATTGATTTGCATGCTGTGACCTCTTTGATTGGTTATGTTGATAGCTTTGTTGGTGGCAATTCTCACCCCACCCCATTCTTTTCGTTGTGTAGGAGGGGGTCTCCTAGGCGGCAGACGTTTTTGCCTTCGAATTTGATGTCCATGGAGTACATCATGAACTCGCAGGCTCCTTTGATTTTGTTGCTGACGACACCGCCGATCGAGCCCGCTTCGTCACCGCTGCTCATGCGGTATTTGGCGTCTTTGGTCATGGGCATGTTGCCATCGGTCTTGACCGTGGAGGGTCCATCGCTGGTGTCGGACGCCTGGCCGATGTTGGGATAGGGAATCGGGACGGGTCCGCCGGGGGTTGGGGTCTTGCAGACATCCGGGAAGATCGGGCTTTGGCCGCCGCTTCCGACGTGAGCGATGCCGCGACTGTTGGCGAAGGTGGTCTGTCCCATGGGATTCCCTATGTACTCCAAATCAAGGTGTAGTGGTCGATAGACAGGCGCAGGCCACGGGCTCTCGGTCCGAGGAGGCCCAGACCAGCATCGGGCCGGGGCGAGTTCCCATGCGCAGGGTGTGATCGGCCAGCGCCAGCAACATGGCACCGCTCGCGGCACCAAGATCACCGTAACAGTCGGCGGGATGCTCTAGCTGCATGGCTTTGTCAAACAGCTCGCTGTGACGGAGCTGGGCCACTCCCCACTCTTTGGCCGCGAAGTTTTCACCGTTGAATCCGGCCCAGGTGCAGCGGAACGGAGTGGCGCTCGCAGGGAGCTTGGCGCGGAGTGCTTCGAGCGCGTGGGATAGGCCTTCCCCCCGTGCGGGCTCTGTTCCGTAGCGATGACCGGGGTCGAGTGCACTGGCTGCGGCGACCACGATCGTCGCGGGTGTCGTGATCGGCTGGACGGTCGAGAGCACCACAAAGGCTGCACCCTCGCCGGGAATGAATCCATCCATGACCTCGCCACCGAGCAGCCGGCGCTCCTGATCGAGCAGCGCGAGCAGCATCAGATCGACATAGGTATCGACGCCACCAACGATGACCGTCGTTGCTTGACCCGACGCGAGGAGCGCCAGCGCTTGCTCCAGTGCGAACAGCGCACCGGCCCGACCGAGCGGGAACACCTGACTCTGTTTCTGCGCAAACGCGAGCTGAGACTGGGTGCCAAGCAGCGGTAGAAAAACCTCACTGAGCGGCGGCAGTGGTGAGGGAGGAAGCTCGATCTGAGGGGACGGCGGCAGCGGCTCTGGAAGCGCGAGAAAAACGGGTGTCTGTGCGAGCTCTGGAACGAACTCTGCGGCTTGCTGTAACGCCGGTGCAGCGAGTCGGAGCAGCCGACGACAGCGAGAAGTCAGTGGCTGCGCATCGACAGCGGGCGCCAGGTCCGGAAGCGCGGACTCTGGCAGCAGCGCCATGCGAATCGGTGCAAAGCTGCGGTTGTGGATCGACGACTCGGCAAAGCCCGACAGCCCGGCGCGAACCGAAGCCGCGATCTGTTTGGTTCCAATTCCTATCGAACACAGGGCACCCGATCCGATGAGAAATGGGGTCATGCGGCACCTCGCGAGGACTCTGTCACGTGCTCCATGTGCTGTAACGACACGGTCACTTGTTCTACTTGCAGGGGCCTGCGGTCACACGCCAGCTCGGCGCGGTAGCTGAGGCTAAAACGGTTTTCGTCCGGCTCGATCAGGACCGTTTCCAATCGGGAGGGGGGCGTTTCGACTTTCCCCGCGAGGCGAATATCAATGCGCCACTCGCAGCGCGGCAGCGTGAACGTCAGTGGCCCTTGGCTACTGACGCCAAGGAGGGAACAGGGCTCGCCTCCTGTGAGCGGAGAGGCAAAGCAGAGTCCCTCTGCGGCGGCGTGAAAGTAGCGGGCATCGAAGTCACTCGGTAGATAGGGGGCTCGACTGCGCTGCCAGGTGGCGTCGTAGGTTCCAGCGAAGGAGCGACGCGGCAGCCAAGAGGGCGCGACAAAGCCAAAGCACGTCGGAGTTTGCCGATCCCCAATGCTGCGCAGCGGATGCCTGGGGTCTTCAAGGTTCGGAACCGGCGTTCCCATCAGCTCGGTCGAGCGACGCTTGCCCAGGAATCCCACGCCCACCGGGTTCCGCTCTTCAGCGAGCACCTTGGTTTCGCTGAGCACTTGCGTGCCCCCATAGGCTCGCTCAAAGAGTAGCGGCATCGCCTCGAACGGCTGCGGAGCAGAGGGTCCGAAGTAGCCCCAGGTACGATCGCCAAAGACCTCGATTTCATGGGCTTGATCGGCGACACAAAGCGACACCATCAGGTGTTCAGCGGTACTTGCGGGAGGCCGTGCGTGCCCGACCAGCGCGATGTCGGTACCGGGCTTGCCAATGTGAAGCTCAGAGGCATAGCGCAGGCTGGAGTGTCCGGGCTTCCCCACATACTCATCGGCCAAACAGACCGGCACCTGTTTTTCGGCGACCGCAACGGTCGGATGGAGTGTAAAAGTCGCTTTGACAACGACGAAAACGGTGTCGATCCCTTCCCGGTTCGGAAGGAGGAACAGGCTTGCCGCAAACGGGGTCTTGTTGGCGAGCTGTAACACGGTGACCTCTTTACAGTGCGGAGAGCTGACTCCGCAGCGGTGAGCGGGAGAGCGCATCACCGGGCAAGGTCAAAAGTTGCTGAAGCTGCCGCCACTGCTCGAACGCAAAGGCTGTGGTCTGTAGCCACTGTCCTTGGGTGCGAATCGCTAGCTCCAGAGCCAGCGGCGGCCGTCGGCGCATCGGGCCATCGGTCAGACTCTGCCACAGGACCGCTTGACTGATCGGCTGCCCGGCCAAATAGCGCCTATCCGCAAGGAATTCGTCGCGATGGGAGTCCCACCAGGCGATGACTCCAGCACTTCTGGGAAGCGGCAACATCTCTTCATCTTGGAGGGAAAGATCTTGATCGAGATCGTCTTGCTCAAATGGGACCGGCTCGGTATCGGGCTCCGGCTCGATCAGCTTTTGTTCGTGCAGATCCAGTCCCGTGATGGTGCAAAAGGAGTCCGCTGCGAGTCGCGGAACCACGCCGCTCCGCATCAGCTCCACACACGCATCAGCGGCCTCTTTTGTGCCACAGAACCCGAGCGCCACGACTGCGCCCTTGCATAATTCTGGACGGGAAAGCAGCGCCATCACTTTTGCCCGATCCCCCGCATCCCCGATGCTGGCGAGGAGCGAAAGCAGGGGACTGTGGGCCGCCGCCAGTGGCTCCAGTTGTGCTCGCAGACGGCTCAGCGCGACAGGGAGTCCCACCACCAGGCCCGCAGTCATCGCCGCTTCCACCAGCAACGGATCCTTCGCGGCGAGAGACTGCCTGATCGAGGCCTCATCCGCGAGCTGTGGCAAGCGAGCAGCAACCCGCAGATGGGCCCGCAGAAGGAGTGGATCCTCACTGACCGCGGCTTGGTGGGACAGGACTCCTGGATCGACTCCCGCAAACGCGTAGGTCTCAAGGAGTGCAGCCTGGGCGGGTGGCGCGGCATCGCGCAGCCGGAGGCTCAGCTCGGCAAGCAGGGCCGGGGTACTAACCAGCTCAACCCCACGCCGCAGCGAGGACAAGACCGGCCCCTCGGCCCCCTGCCAGTGCGCAGCCAAGGCGTCGATGCCCTGCGGTGAAGCCTCCTGCGCCAGCACACACGCGGCAGCACAGATCCTCTGCGGCTCCTCACTTGCGAGCGCAGGGAAGAGGACGCGGTCGTGGGCGGCTTCCCCTCCGGCACGCAGCCCATCGAGAGCGCCGAGCAGTCGATCTTCGCTAAAGCTCGTTACTTTCCGAAGGTTGTAGGTTTCCGAGCGGAGCGCCCGTTCCCACAGTCGCCACAAGAACTCTGCTTCATCGGCAGATTCCTCGACCCGTTCCCACAACAGCAAAGGACTGAGCGCTTGAGCAGCCATGAAAGTGCGGCTCCAAACTCAGTTGATCCGGACCTGTCCACCTTTGATGCGATTTACACCGGTGGAGTAGGTTTCGACATGGGTGCCACGGACGATCACGCGGCCATTGCGACGCAGCGTGACAGAGGCTTCGCCACAGCGCAGCACCAGCTCGTCTTGCGCCTTCAGCTCGACCCGTCGTCCGTCGACATCCGCTTCGATGACAAACGGCTGCGGACCCGGCGGCTCTTGCGGCTCGGGTTCAGCGTGGGCGCTGTGGCCCGATTCACATTTTCGCAGCGCCATGGGTGGTTGGAGCAACCCAACGATGATCGGACGCAGCGGATCACCCTGCTGAAAGGAAACCACGACCGGATGCTCTGCTTCGATCAGGGAGAGGATCAGCTCTCGGTCGAGCGGAATGGCGAGCAGCGACTCAACTGGATCGGGCCCCAGGTTCGTCTCCACCTGAATTCTGCCTTCGTCATCCAATTGAACAATCCTGCCGAGCACCACCGATTGTCCCAAGGCACTGCCGGGGCGTACGGTCGGAAGTTCGTTGCGTGTCCCAGTATCCCGAGTCGTTGCTTGACGCACAGACATCACCTCACCTCAGTTTTGCGTGACCTTGCTTCCCTTTAACACCAGATCACCGGAGGCATTGACGTTGATCTTGCCGCCTCCTTTGATCGTGATATCTCCGCTCTTTTTGAGGGTCAGCTTGGCGTCTCCGCACTTGAGTACAATTTCATCGGCAGCCTCGATCAGGAGCTTCTTCTGGGTGGTGATCGCAAGCTCCTTTTGAAACGCCTGCTGTCCTTTTCCATCGACCGAAAGCTGGAAGTCTCCACCAATCTGTGTCGTCCGGTTCTTGCCGACAGACTCCTGATCAGCCTCCCCAATCGTCAGGCTGCGGCCTTTGTCGATGCTCTCTGTGAGGGACTTCCCAACCGATACGCTCATTGATTCCGCAACCGATTCGGTGCGGGACTTGTCGACCGACTCGGTCAGGTTCTTCGAGACAGAGACGCTCATGTTTCCACCGACGCTCTCGGTGCGGTCACTGCCCACACTCTCACCAAGCGTCTTGGTGACATCGAGCGTCATTTTCCCCGAGACTGTCGTGCTCTGATCATTCCCCACCCCCACCGTTTGGTTGTTCCCGACCGTTTCACTTTGATCGTGACCGACCTTCAAGGTCTGGTCGTTTCCTACGTCGGTGGTGTGATCGTGAAGGATGACCTCGTTATAGTCTTTTTGAGCGTGGACAAAGATCTCTTCGCTGCCGGACTTGTCTTCAAAACGGAGCTCGTTAAAGCCATCGCCCTTGTAGGAGTTGGTCTTGACCGTGCTCTTGCTCCGCTCGGCGGGCAGCGGATAGGGAGGAGTCTGTTGGGCGTTGTAGACTGCTCCGGTGACGAGCGGCTGATCGGGATCTCCTTCGAGGAAATCGACGATCACTTCCATTCCGATGCGCGGAATGAACATCGCGCCCCAGCCTTTTCCGGACCAGCCTTGCGACACCCGCACCCAGCAGGAGCTTTCCTGATCCTGCTTCCCTTCCCGGTCCCAGAAGAACTGGACTTTGATCCGTCCGTGCTTGTCGGTATAGATTTCCTCGCCGGCTTCTCCGACGACAACCGCAGTCTGGGGGCCTTCGACGCGGGGCTTTGGAGTCAGTCGTTCGGGACGGAGCTGGGCTTTGGCCAAAATGCACACAAATGAATTGGTGTACTTGGCGACATCCCTGGTATAGCCCCCCGCGCAGATGTCATGGCGGACGCTCAGCAGCAGGTACTTGGTGTTGGCATCGGGGCGCGGATGTTCGGTCAGCTCGAAGGTATAGCCCGGTAGGAAGGGGCGGCAGGTGCTCGCTCCAGAGATCATCAGATGGCGTGCTTCCAGCGACTGCATCCGTAGCTTGGCCAGCGACTCTCCCTGATCGCGAACAGAGTACTTTCCAGGGTAGTCGTACTGTTCGTAGGAAGCATAGTCGACCTTGATGGTTCCCTTGGCGGCGACTTCCAGTGTCTGCGGTGGACGCTCGAAGTTGTGATCGCGATAAGAGATCTTTCCGGAGTGTACTTCTTGTCGGAGCTGCAAGTCGGTGATGATGCCGGGATCCGCCAGCAGATCCGTCACACGATCGTCTTCCTTGTAACGTGCCTTTTTCTGTCCGGGGCACTCTGGGAACTTGGCGGGCGAGTCGACCAGAACCAGCACATGCTTGTCTTTTTTGTGTTCAAAAAAGTACGAGATTCCGAAGTGCTCCATCAGTCGCGACACAAACGCAAAATCGGTCTCGCGATACTGAACGCAGTACTCCAGCTTGGCATAGGAACCGGACAGATCGCTGCGGAGATCGCGATGTCCGAGATCTTGACAGACTTGTTCGATGATCTCGTCGACCCGTTTGTTTTGGAAGATGCGACAATCGGTGGTCTGGGTCAGAAACCACAGCCACGGCACCAGCTCGGCCCGATAGTGTGCAAAGCCATCGCGGTTGCGGAGCTGCGTGAAGCTGCGGATATGTCCGTGCACATAGCGCGGCTCGTTGGCCCCATGCAGATCGAGCGTGATGGTGATCGGCTGACCCACGATCTTGGTGAAGTCGATCTCGGGATCTTCGGACAGAAGTCCCAGCTCAAAGTGAAACGGTCGCGAGATGCTCTCGACACCAGACAAGGTCTCTAACAGCAGGACATCGGAGCCAAGCGGGGTGCTGACAGAGACAAAGGTATTGGCTTGAGTCTTTGGCATGGCCATACCACCAAGTGGCCGCAGCATAGAGCGTGGGCTGGCGTCGTCAAGTAACCATTGTGTAATGCCCTTGCGGCTCGGAGGCGACCCTCGGTATGCTTAGCCATATGCTCAATCGCAAGGTCATCCGTTGAGTACCGACGCACTGATTGGCACTGTCGTGGCGGATTCCTATCGGATCGAGCGTCTGCTCGGCAAAGGGGGGATGGGGGCGGTCTACCTGGCGAAGCACATCCGTTTACCGCGCCAAGTTGCGATCAAGTTCCTGCACAAAAGCGCGGCAGCAGAGCCCGAGGCCTTTGCTCGCTTCCGACGGGAGGCGGAGATCACTTCAAGTCTGCATCATCCCAGCATTCTCGAAGTCCAGGATTTCAATCAGCTTCCCGACGGCACGCCCTACCTGGTGATGGAGTACTTGGAAGGCGAGGATCTGGACGCTCGCCTGCAGCGCAGAGGGCGGCTACCGCTCGGAGAGACGCTGGCCATCGTGAAGGCGGTCGGCGCAGGGCTACAAGCTGCGCACAAACGACAGATCGTCCATCGCGACCTCAAACCGGGCAATATCTTCCTCGTCCGGGTCGAGCAAGGCGATGAGGTGGTCGAGGTTCCCAAGATTCTCGACTTCGGGATCTCGAAGATTCGGCAGGCGCAGACTTCTGCGTTCAAGCAGACCCGGGATCACCAGCTACTCGGAACGCCAATCTACATGTCACCGGAGCAGGCCAGGGGGGATAATACCTCCGTCGATGAGAGAACCGACCAGTGGGCGCTGGCGGTGATCATCTATGAGTGCTTGGCTGGTGCGCCACCGTTTATGGCAGGTGAACTCACCGGGATTTTGGTGAAAATCATCGCAGAGACTCCGAAACCGCTCGAGTCGCTGGGCGTAGAGGTTCCCGCCGCGATCGAGCAAGCCCTGTTGCGAGCGCTAAGCAAGGAGCGAGAGGCCCGCTTTCCCTCGATTGCCGAGTTTGTAAAAGCGCTGGGGGCCTCGACGGTGACGATCGATGGGACGCCGACTCCCCCCACCGATGCTCCCGCCGTACAGGAGTCCCAGTCGGACCGTCGTTCCTCCCCGAGTTGGCGGGCTTTACCGGCGACGGTGGATGGTCCGGCGGCGCTCGCTCCGGCGGTGGCTGCGGCGAGTCGCAAAGCGGCGGTAGCAGGGGTGATGGTCGCGGCGGAGATTCCGGTGGAAGCCCCGCGAGCGGTGCCCGAAGAGGGACCAAGTCAACCCGTGATCACAGAGCCTTCGGCAGAGCTTGCGAGCGAGCCGCCTGCGGTCCAGACTGCCCGGCGTGACAGTGGGCGCGACATCCAAGTTGGGAAGCGACGCCGGTACGGACTGCTGGCGATTCCGCTGCTGCTGGCGGTGCTGGGCAGCGGAGTGTATGGCGTACGGTTGTGGCGCAACAAGCCCGCGAAGGAGTCCGCTGAAGTGGCGGAACAGCGACGGATGGCAGAGCAGATTCTCGCTACCGACAAGAGCCCAGCGGGAATCGAGGCCGCGATTCGGATGCTACTCGCCGTACAGCAGAAACAGCCGGGTGCGGACGTGGACCTGCTGCTCAGTCAGGCGTATGAGTCGAAACAGGATCGCGGTCAGTCCCTGGCTTACCTGCGAGCTGCCGTCGAGCATGCCCAGACGATGGCCGATCGTGCGCGGTACGAGCTGGCGCTGGCCCAGCTTATGACCCGTCAGGGAAACACAAAAGAGGCGTGTCAAGTGCTTCATATGCTGAAGCGAGAGGTTGGCCAAAACGGAGCAGAGCTGGTTACCAGCGCACAGCTACTCGCTGCCGCCATTGCCTGCGATCTTCGCTGATGAATCAGATGGTCAGGAGTCGCGCTAGCGGCTGCTTACCATGCGATGCAGATCGTCGAGATCGAAGATAAGCTGCTCCAGTCGATTTTGAAGCTCGCTTTGCAGCTTGGTTAGGTTGGCGGGGTCCGTCCTCGTCAGCTTTTGGAGTTGGAGCAGTCCTTGGCTAAAGCGCTGTAGCGTCGCTTCGGTCTCTTCGCGGGTTCGTGGGGTGGTCTGCGAGGGAGACGCCACCATCGGGGCTGGCAGGGGAGGTGGCCCAGCGCTCAGGCGTCGTTCTAGCGTCTGAACCTGCTTTTGCAGAGACTCTTTTTCGGCGCGTAACTGCTGGTTTTGGCGGTCCAGTTCTTGGCTGGCCATCTTTAGCGCTTCGATCTCGGCTTGCAGATCTTGGGCTGTTTCGGGATGGTGCTCGATGATCGTGCGAGAGCCATACGGCTGCATCGGTCGGGGCGGATGGGTTACTTCCGGTAGCTCGCGGAGCAGCAGGATCGGTCCGCCTTTGCCAAGCTGGATGCGTGCGCCATAGTGCAGCTCGATTTGCCCACCTTGGCCGAGCACCGCGCCATCGACGAACGTGCCATTTTGGTGCAGCCCGACCAGGAATACCCCATCGGGGCGCACCACCAGGCAGGCGTGCTCTCGGCCGATCATGCGAGCGTCGGGAGGAAAGCGGATCTGACAGGTCTCCAGTCGACCCATGAGCAGTCCGTGCGGCTGGGATTCCAGTGCCCCAAGCGGAAACGTTTGCTGGAGCATTGGCCCTGACTCGACAATAAGCTCTGCTCTGGCTGGCTCGATCGGTTTCATGCTGCTGCGACTAGGCTAGCCCGGTTTGCTGCGGATCGGACAGCTTTCCTGGCAGCTTGACCGCAAGCTAGCCGAGGAGCCAGTAGCCGATCCCAAAACCAATCAAACACAGCAGGGTGAGCAGGCCGATGACGAAGCTCGCTTGTTTGGCAAGCTCTGCACCCTCGCTCACGGTAGCGGGAGGCTCTGGAGCGGGGACAACCGGTGGTGGCAGATCGGGCGGCGGTGTCCCTGCCGGCGGCGAGACCGTACCCACAATCGTCATCGGCAGCGGCGTTCGCACCGAGGCCGGCTGCTGCTGCGCGTGCAGCGCATCCACTGGGTACTGCTGGGGAGCAGAAACCAGCGTTGCCGGCATCGGTTGCCGGTCCATGATGAACGTAGGCGACTTGCTGAGATCCACCTCGACCACCGGCGGCTTGGTCGTGATCAGGTCGGACGGCACATCCCGCAGGCGCAGGCGCTGCCATTCGGCCGGGGCGGCGGAGTCGCCCTTAGGCTCGTGTCCGGCGGTCCAAAACGACACCGTGAGCTTGCCGAACAGGAGCGTGCCACCGTGTCCAAGCGGAACTTTGGCCATCGGGAGCCGTTTGCCATCCCGATAGATGGGATTGTGCTCGGCCAGCGGTCGAATCCACCAGGTCTGTCCATCCCAGGTGAACTCGGCGTGATGGCTCGATACCGACTCGTCAGGTAGCCGAATCGCAGAATCCTCGGCGCGACCGAGCACGCCGCCGGCTTCTGAGAGGATCTGGGTGCCGCTACTGCTGCGAAAAAAAAGTTCCATGGTCGACTCGCTAGGGACAGACCAGCCGATCGGGTAGGTAATGGGTCGCAAGCGGATGGACGGGGCCACGCGGAGTCACCGACTTGCGGGGCGTCAACATCGCCTCATCGACGTAGATCCGAACCTGACAGTTGCCTCGATCGCGGAGCACCACTTGCAGGCGTGGGCCACGGCGAACCACGGGCTCGGCCTTGTGAGCCATCAGCAGCGGAATCAGCTCCACGCCGCTCGCCAGGGCGTTGGTCTCACCGGACGGCAGCCGCTTGGTGATGATGCTCGCTGGGCCTGCGACTGCGCCCGCCGGCTTGCAGATTCCGGTCGAGGCTTCGCAGCGGAAGCGCTGACCGAGTTCTTTGCCGGAAATCCACACCTCTTGCGGCTGCCCTGCGCACTCGGGAATGTCCACCATCGGATCCAAGAAGGTCGTCGGAGGCGGCGGTGGGGGCGGCGCGGCTGTCGTCGGCATCGGCTTGCTCGCCAGAATCCGGGCTTCTGCCAGCTTCTTGCAGCTATCTGGGCACAAAATCTGGCGCTTGCGCTCCTGCAGGGCCGGCTTGAGCTTGCAGGCCATCAGATCCGCGCCGTACAGCGGGGCCAAGCTGCCCGAGACAAACGGCGACAGCTTTTCGCTCACGAAGGTCTTTAGTCCTGCCACAAGCTCTGGATTGGCGGCATCGTCCGGAGACTTGGCGAGCAGGCTCTTCCAGTCCGCCAGCAGTCCATCCCAGCGACCTTGGAGATGCAGGCGCAGCTTGGCAAAGATCACTTCGCGTAGCTCGTCCTCAAAGCCCGCCAGCACCCCGCGCAGCCCGGTGACTTGCAGGGTTTGATTGAGCCCTTCCCCAGCCTCGGCATCGGTCGCTTGATACTGCCGGGACCATGCGGTCTGCAGCGCGGTCACAAACTCCTCGCGCCGTCGGCCAAGCTCGGTCAGCGATTGCAGAGCGTCCTCGGCCGGCTTGATCGAATTGATCGTCGGATCCGGGCGCCAATCGGCGAGCACTTTGACCACGGTGCCGACCTTGCCGAGCGCTTCTTGGTATTGGTTAAAGCTCTGCTGCACCGGTCCTCCGTCTTGGTCGAGCGCGACCTCTTCACCGGCCGCAAACGCGAACAGGCCAAACGACCGACGGGCGTCCTGGCAGCCATCGGGCTCCTTGTCCTTGGGGTCCACTTTGCGCGCTGGACCTCGCCCGATGAGCAGCATGATCTTCTTGAGCTCTTTGCCGAGTGACAAAATGGCATCACCGGCACCCACCACGTCTTCGGGCTGGATCCGCTTGCCCTGCTGCAAGCCGCTGAGCCATTCCATCCAAGCCTGCTGGTGCGCCGCTAGGTAGTAGCTAGAGAGGCTGCTGCGGTTGCTGGGCATGGTTCCGGGGGCACTGGCTGCATCGCCGCGCACGCAGCCGAGCCAGCGGTCCCACTGCTGATTGGGGCGGAAGAAGCTGGCGCAGCCCGCTGCGGTGAACACCTTGGGGATTTTCTGCGCGTCTTTGAGGATCGGTCCACTCAGGACGGCGTCGCCAGAGAACAGGTTCAGCTCCGAGGCGCTCAGGTAGAACAACGTCTCGGCATCGCCTTCACCAGCCGAGCCAGAAAAGACCCGCCGGAGGTTGTCACGCGCTTCATCGACCCGTCGTTGATCGAATTCCAACACGGGCTGTTCGGCCTGCTGGTGGAGCCTGACGAACAGCCCCAAGTTGCGCAGCATCGGCTCACCGAAGTCGCGGTCGTGGCCCCACTGCTCCGCCAGATAGCTCGACAGCCAGCGTTCGTCTTCCTTGGTCAGTTGCGGACAGCGATCCGTTGCCGGCTTGTGTTTTTGCAGGAGCGTGGTCGCTTTGAGCGCGTTAAAGCCCCGCAGTAGCACAGATCCCCGCTGGCGTTTCCGCCAGGTGGTCAGCTCGCGCAGCCGGGTGTACAGCTCGTTCGGTCGCTGCGGCGAGGAGTCATAGGTGGCCAGTGGTTTGACCAGCTGCGACCCCATCCGGCAGGTCAGGTAGCTGGTGGCTCGCTCGTGCGCCAGTCGCGTGGGTTCATCGGAGAGGCAGCTCGGTGGATCGTCGCCGCTCACCTCACGACAGACCAATTTTCGTAGCTCATCTTGCTTGGCCAGCTCAGCCAACAGGAGCTGCACATCGCTGCCGCGACTGATCGGCGGCAAGGCTTCCAGCGCCGAGATGGCGGTAGCGGTTTTCCCCAGCCAATCGAGGTGGTGATGAAACCCGCGACCGAGCAGCGTGCTTACCCCAAGGCACAGCACCGCCGTTCCCGACAATGCCAGCAGGTGCCAGCGAATGCGCGGACGGCTCGCCGCGAGAGCACGCTGCTGCAGCCGCAGCAGGGGCTGACGAAGGAAAAACGCGCCAATGTTGACCTGCGGTGCCACCGAGGGCGGGGCCAGTCGAATCTGCTGACCTTCGGTGGTCAGCTCATTGCGCGCACCGGGGATGGTCAGGCCCTCTTGACGGGCACTCACCCAAAAGATCTCCTGCAGGCGAGGGAAGCCGCCTCCCATCCCCCGTGGGTACAGCGCATCGACAAAGCGCGTCACCGACTCACCAAGCCGTGCCACTTCTTGCGGGAAGGCGAGCACCGCCGCTTGCGCTTCCCCGGTACCGGCGCGACGGAATGGCACCCCGACCCGACTGAGCAGAGCGCTCACCAGCCCAGCCACGCCGTGCAGAAGTGAGGGTCCGAGCACCTCCGAGTCACGTACCTCGGCAATCGGCAGACCCCAGGCCGCGACGCGCTCGGCATCCGACAGGTCCGCAAAAAAGCGTACGAACCCGTCCAGCCGATCACACTGCGCGACCATCAACTGAAGAGGCAGGTCGGGCCGGACCTGCTGAGCCACTTCCCACAGCCGCCGCTGGATCTGACCGGCCAAGGCCTCGATTTCATGGCTCTGCCGTCCTTGCAGCTCGGTCGCACTCACTTGGACCAGCACCGACTCGACCCGTCGCTGATGCGCCAGCCAGCCGAGGAATCCCTTCCACTGCGTGTCATCGCTGCGCAGCCGGGCTCGCGGATGGACATAGACCACGCCTTGACCGAGCCAAAAGGTACACAGCGGGGCTCGCGCCTGGGGGTCCGCAAAGGGTCGGGCGAAGTTGGCATGCGCCAGCGCGGTCGACTTGCCCGAGTTGGGGCTGCCCAGCACCAGCACCCACGGCAGCCGCAGGGCGCGCTCGACCTTGAACAGGCTGCCGCGACCGGGACACTCTTCCGCCAGCGCCAGCAGGGCGCGATCCAGTTCCTGACCGATGCTGCCGACCGAGGCGCGACGGCGTCGGATGGCATCGATGGCTTGTGGGATCGCAATCACCAGGATCAGCAGCAGGCCGCTGGCAAAGGTGAGCAGCAGGGCGGTTTTGCGGTGGGCCTTGGCAACGCCAAACAGCGGCCAGGCCAAATACACCACGAGCAGCAGCACGAGCAGGACCAGCAGCAGCAGAACCACCTGGTTGCGCAGTACAGAGAGAATCTTCTTGAGCACCCGGGCCTCCAGAATGTGGGCTCAGCGGCAACCGTAGGTCGGCAGCTTCTGCTCAATCTGCGCAGCCAGCGAGCCGGTTCGGAGATAAATCATCAGACGCAGACCACCACCTAGGACCGCCAGCAGGACGGCCGCCGTGCCGACAATGCCCAGCGGACCGAGCCGTGGCCGCCATTGCGAGCCATGCAAAAGGGGGGGCAGCGCTGGGGACAGCTCTGGAAGCGGCCTGCGCAGCGAGGCCGTGAGCTTGCTCTTGAGATCATCGATCTGAAGCTGGCTCATGCGACGGCTGGCCGACAGTCCGCAGTATCCAAGCTCCAGACAGCGTGCCTGCACCTCTAGTGCTTCGACGGGGTAGTCGCTGCCGATTTGGCTCTGGGCCAGCGCTTCCATCTGCGCCATCACCAGCTCGCCGACCTTTTCGTTGCCGTATAGCTCGGTTTGCAGCGGCTCCCACTGCTCCGGCATCTGGCCACGACCGGCCCAGTCGAAGAATCCGACCAGCGTTCGTTCCGCGTCCTGAAACGCTTCCCACTCTCGGCGGTTGCGATGCGGCAGTACCCCGGCCCCGGCGAGCAGCGACTGACAGCGGCGGATGTGGTCGAGCGCGAAGCTCCGCAGCAGGTGGGCATGTTTGGGTTCCAGCCGTCCTTGCTGAATTTGGATCCCCCACAGTAGGAGCTGCAAGTAGTGCATCCGCAGGTCGCGGGCGACTTCCTGGGGAATGCTCATCGGGGCACTCCAGAGCCGGCATAGATGATTTCCAGCGTCGGCAGCTTCTCGCCACGTAGCGAGCGTGGAATGTAGACGGCGATCTCGCCTCCTTTGCAGATTTCGTCCCACAGCGGGTCATCGGTCTGCAAACGGTAGTAGATGCCGGGCTGGGCCTGCTGGCGGGGCGACAGATCGGTGGCGTAGCGGAACGGAACGGCCGTGGCAAACCCAGCGACAAAGTCGGTGATCCGACTGGCGGGTGCAATCTTGCCCTGCTTGACCAGCTCGTCGATCAGCTTGGCGGCGGTGGTGGAAGAGATATCCCCGCGCAGGGCCAAAAACACCGGGGTGTTTGCAGCGGGCTTGCCGGGCAGCTTGCCGAGCCAAATTCGGTTGTCGCCGCTCTCGGCTTTGGGCCGCAACACCGTGACTTGATCCTCGGGCTGTTTGGTAAAGCCGAGCATTGTGTCAATCTGCTTGCACAGCGTCGCAAAGCCCGGTGTGGGGTCGGCGTGGTCGTAGCGCGGGAACGTCACCGGTTCATCAAAAAACGCCGACAGAGCCGAGCCGAGCCGCAGGAGCGCCTCAAACAGATACGCCGGATGGGTCAGCGGGGCCGCTTCCTGAATCAGGTGGCTGAGCGGAGCCACGTGCTGGGTGACGGCGTGCAGGAACATCACGAACTCGTCTTTTTGACGCAGCCGACGGGCCTCCGGTAGCGTCAGGGCCAGGCTGGCCATCCGCCCAATCAGATCCCGCACCAGCTGCTGGAGCGCCGGGGCCGCACTCACAATCAGACAAGGGGGCGCAAACGACTGGCGCAGCGTCGGCTTGCCGGTGCGCTCATCGCGCTCGATCTCGGCAATCTTGAGGACCGACAGGTTCTTCTGTGGCTCGCCGCTGAGCGCAAGGCCCAAGCTCTTTTGCGCGACCTTGATCTTGCGGACGCTGGTGCTGTTGTAGGTATCCGCGAGCGCCACTTCCCGCTCTTGGCTGCGGTCGGCGGCGTTCTGCGTCGGTACGGTCAGGAACACTTCCACCGTTCCGACTCCATCGGGAATGACCAGCGAGCGCTCGGCCGGCCCCACGTCAGTCCCCGGGATGTCGATCGTGCAGCCGTCTGGTGGCGGAAAAAACGCCTGACAGCCATCGAGCTTGAGTCGTCCTTGGGTCAGCGCGATGGGATCAATCCGTACCTCGACGACTCCCCAGCTCAGCGGTCCTTCGGCACGCTGCAAAAGACGTAGCTGCGAGTCTACATATC
Organism: Polyangia bacterium; assembly: GCA_044228505.1. GTDB lineage: Bacteria > Myxococcota_A > Polyangia > Palsa-1104 > JAEUJZ01 > JAEUKA01. The sequence goes on from JBGAUT010000046.1 coordinate 37,120, forward strand.
GGTCGGCCTGTTGAAAGTGTTGGGGCGTCAGGAACGTCCCATTTTTCCACATCACCCGGCTTGATGGCTGCATGGTCACTCTTCGTCACCCCATCCGTCCTTGGCGCAAGGCCAGGTGCGCTGATTCACAAACACGTCGTACTTGTGAAAGCACAACGACACTTCCCGACTGAAGACTCCAACGTCGACAAGCTGTAGCGAAGACTCGCCCGGCTGCCGGCCTCGTGCCACCACCAAGAGCGCTCGCGTTCCTTTTTGGAGAGGAAAGCGGAAGCGCTGGCGCTGCTGGCGACGGATGAAGAAGTCCTCTTGGGGCCGGAGCTGCGGCGCGGTGTCCGCTGGCACCACCAAAAACGGCTTCAGTGCCTCGGGAATCTCGGTCGCGCCAAAGGACTCCCACGGTGTGGCCAAGACCTGCTTTAGGTTTTCGTGCGCCTTGAGCTGATAGATCCGGATCGCCAGCTCGCGTGAGTTGCGGACGACTTCGGGACTCAGTGGGTCTTCGGGATTGACCAGCGTTCCTCCGCGCAGGTCGAGCGAAAAACTACAACCACCGAGTGTCAGTGCCAGGAGCAGAGTCTCGCAGGTGCGTCGTGAAATCGGCATGCCTATTCCGCAGTGGCCCGAGCATAGTGCCGCCGGAATTCATTTACAACTGGGCCGTGGAGTCGAGCGCCGAACCCATCCCCAAATGACACCTCTTCAAAGACTCTATTGCGAGCCGCAGAGTCTACTTCGACGGCCGCTTGCTCGGTGGTGCCTGCAGATCCGGCCAGCCATCGAGGATTTGCTGCAGACCAATGCTGCTATTGTCTTCTTGGCTGAGCCGGTCTTCATCATCCACAAAGCCGCTGTCACCGACCAGCCCGTCGGTAATCGGCTGATCCGGTCCCTCTGCCGTTTCTGTGGTGAGCCGTGGCCGCGCAGCCAGGTCGGACTGGATCACACTGTGCACCCAGCGCAGGAACGTCACTGGGTGGTAGTGCCACACCATGCCATCCTCTGGCAGACCCACTCGCCGAGCGACTTCCGGGGTCCACCACTGCGTCGGCCGGATTTGATCACGCAAGATCGAAAGGTGCGCCGGCAATGCCACAAAGTCCGGGCTGCGCAGCAGTCTGTCTTCGCGGGCGGCACTGCGGATCCACTCGGACTGAAATCGCACCGCAACCTGCTGCAGAGTCTGGCTGTCCGGAGAACGCTGGAAGAAGTCTCGCAGCACCGAAGACTTCGGCGTTCCGCTCGGGGTCGGTTTGCTGCGGCCAAGCGGTCCCAGTAGCTCGCGCTCGCTACAAAACGGCCCCGGATCGTGCGGAGAGATGGCCCGGAAAACCCCCGGCTCAAGCATCCCGCCTAGCTCGCTGAGCGCCATGATCTCGACGTGGATCTGGCCCTCGTGAGCGCCGGGTGGACCGGCCAGACCGACCTGCCCCAAAAGCTCTCCAGCGGCCAGCGAGACTTCGGGAAAGAACACCTCGGCGGTGCGCGGCGGCTGCTTCTGTCGATGACGAAAGCGAATCAGCCAAGGTGGGGCCTGAGCAAAGTCGAGATGCACGAGCAGCAGGAAAAACTGCACGCTCTGGCCGCGCAGTGTCAGGCGATGCTCGGTCAAGATGAAGTCGTTCGAGCCCGTGGCGGATCGTGCCCCATAGCGAGCCGCCGCAAGTCGTCCCGGAAACGGACAGTACAGCGCCGTGCCTTCCGATTGATTGAGGTGAATGCCGCCATGCCAGACCTGAGCGTCGCCGCAGGGACCGACGGGAAAATAGCCGCCCATTGCCTCATTCCGGTTGTTTTCCAGCAGCAGTTGCGCCTGGGCTTGTACGGCCAGCCTATCGCTTTCCATCGCAGTCGGACCCCCGGCACCCGGCATCACAAACCACGTTGGCTTGCCGCCGATCGACTGCACCACGCGGGCGAAGTCGAAGCAGCCCGGATCCCACTTGTTGCGGGTGACGTGATAGTGGCCCAAGTAGCCGGAGTACTCGCGGACTTGGCTCAAGGTGGTGGGAATCAAACCGCCGCTGCTGTCTTGGGGATAGACCTGCGGAAGGTTTGGGAACACCCGAAGCAGTGTCTGGCCCAGCGCGATCATGGCTTGATACTGCGGCTCGGTAAACTGCCACATTAGGTACTCTGCGCCGTGAATTCGCACTCGCTGCCGACCGCGTTCGGGAGTCCCTCGGTACAGGTGTTCCTCTTGCGGAAAGATCACGCCCCGGTTGCAGATCTCGACGCCAATCGAGCAAGCATTGACGCCGCTGGCATGATACGCGCCGTGCATCAGATCCAGCGTCTGGTAGATCGTCCCGTCATTGTCGATGATGAAGTGAGCGGACAGGCCGCGCTCATCGTGCAGGACATGGAAGCACTGACGGGCACCGAACAGACCGTCGTGATGAATCACAAACTGACGAATGATCTGCTGGAGTCGTCCAAGATCACTGCCGCCATGCATCTGGCTGCGCGGCGCGAAGCGACGACTTGAACGACCCACGCCTGCGGCAGGACGGAACGGCAGCACCTCGCGGGTCGGCTTTTGCTCCGCATCGAGAAAGCAGTGAAGCTGACTGGCGTCAAAGTCGGGATGGTCCCGGAAGTTATAGACGCGGTCCCAGTCCACCAAAATGGGCTGTCCACAGACGATGATCTGACTGGACGACCGGGGTTGGCTGGGGCCGGAGGGCATGGTGACTTCTACCTTCTTCCGTATACCACGCCCCCCTTCCGAAGTGGGCAGCGCTCGCTCCTAGCGCCGGGTGCGGAGGATGCGGACGGTGCGGATTTTTGGCTTGGTGGTGAGTTCGGCACGCAGGGCTTGTGCTTCGGTATCAGTGGCGCGAGCGCGGGACTCCAGCTCTTGGAGCTTGGCAGCGGTGGCGTTGCGCTGGGCCGCTTGATCCGCCGCGAGCTGCTCATCGGACAGTAGCTCGGCCAGCCGTCGTTCTTTGTCGGTCGTCTCTGTCCGCAGGGCAGCGAGTTCTTCGATGAGCGTGGCTTTTTCGGTCTCCGGGGTCATGCGCTCGGAGCGATTGTGGCGAAAGAAGCTGTCCGCCCAATCGGCAGGGAGGCGCTTTTCTGGATGCTCATGGACCAGGGTTGAAAGACTCCCGAACGTGGCTTGGCGCAGTGAGTTGATCTTGTCGAACAGGGCCTTGCGTTCACCAAGCTCCCGGAAGTCTTTCATCTTGGCGCGGGCGTCGAGCAGCGCTTGCTCGGCCTTGCGTCCTTCGGTCACCAGTCCATCGAGCTCCGTTCCGAGCTGCGCCAGTTGCGGCACGCTGGCACCCTTGATGGACGCCACCCAACCGGCCAGTTTCTTGAGCTGAGCACCGAGTATGGGTCGCTTCACCAGGCTGGGTGAAGCCTCACCAAAGTAGCGCACATAGTCCGCTACCTTGCGTTGGTTGCTGGTGGAAATGAGGAGCGCGTTGTGGAAGCGGTCGGTCCAGCTATCGAGGCGGCGATCGACTCCCGAGCACAACGCCAGTGCGGACAGGGTGTTTCGGCGCAGCCCGCGCTCTTTGTCCACCACCGGCTGCCACTCTTTCGAGATCAGGGACTCATAGCTGGCGCTGAACTTGGCGGCGTTCGGGTCCGCAGCGGTGGCCGCCTGCGTAAAGAACACCTCATCATGAGCAACTTCTAGGGACTGGTGGATGGTCAGGATCTGTGGGGCCATTGGGTCTCCTTGTAGGTTGGGTCAGCACACTTTTCGGCCCCGATCGCGCAAGGTTGCGTGGTTGTTGAAGATTTTTTGAAAATTCGTGTTTGCCGAGAGTGATCAGCAGCGGCTTACGCGGGAACTCTAGGCGGTCGAAAGTGATCAGCAGCGGCTTACGCGGGAACTCT
>JBGAUT010000047.1:0-40049 GCA_044228505.1 Polyangia bacterium
CGGCTTGGTTGCTTCGACCGGCTTGGTTGCCTCGACCGGCTTGGTTGCCTCGACTGGCTTGGTTGCTTCGACCGGCTTGGTTGCCTCGACCGGCTTGGTTGTCTCGACCGGCTTGGTTGTCTCGACCGGCTTGGTTGCCTCGACCGGCTTGGTTGTCTCGACCGGCTTCTGAACGGGCTGCGGTTGAGGTTGCGTCGTAGCAGCTTGCGCCACGATCGGCTTGTCGACCGGCTTGTCTGTGGCCTTTGCCTGCGGCTGGTGACCGGGTTCCGACTTGGCTTGAGGCTGAACCGCAATGGGCTGCTGCTTCGCTGGTTGCTGCGTCGTTGGCTGAGCCTTTGCCTGCGGCTGCTGCGTCGTTGGCTGAGCCTTTGCCTGCGGCTGCTGCGTCGTTGGCTGAGCCTTTGCCTGCGGCTGCTGCGTCGGCTGCGGCTTGGCTTGTGGTTGAACCGGCTTCGCGGCAGTCACCACAGGCTTGGCTCCGGAGAGCTGGTTGAGCGTTGGCGCGTTGGTGGGCAGCGTGATCTCTCGACCTCGCTTTCCCTTGCGTTTTCCCGTTTGCACCACCACCGGAACTGGTTTCGCGGCGGTCGACGGCGGTGAGGCAACGACAGTCGGCTTGGACGTCTCGGCGACCTGGGTCGGTGCCTCCGGCTTGGACTCAGCGACTGGCTTGGACTCAGCGACTGGCTTGGACTCAGCGACCGGCTTGGACTCAGCGACCGGCTTGGACGTGGTGACAGATTCGGCCGCAGCGGCGCTGCTCGCGGGAGCAGTGGAGATCGCGACACTCTTTTCTGTTTCGATCACCACAGGCGCTGCGACGGGGGCTCCGATCGCGATCTTCTGGCTGGGCGTCCGCTTGCTGTCTGCGCTGCTGGCCACCGATAGCCAGTCGTCTGCTGACAACCAGTCGTCCATGGTCATGTCGGCACCGCTCGACAAGGCTGGCACCTTGACCGTGTCCCTGACGATCGGAGCTGCCGCGTCGGGTTCGCGAGACTCGCTCGGAGTCATCGGTTCGACGGGTGCTGCGACATCGGAGATCGCTGGCACCTTGACGGTGTCGCGTACGTCCGTGGTGGTCTCGGCCGCAGCAGGCACAACCTCGCCTGGAGTAGATGCGGCTTCCACTGTGGCTGCTGCGATCGCAACCTGAGTAACCCCAACCTGGGTTCGTTCATCTCCAACTGGCGTCGGTGCCGATTCGACTTGAGCAATCGTAGGTTCGACTTGAGCGGGCGTAGGTTCGACTTGAGCGGGCGTAGGTTCGACTTGAGCCTGCGTAGATTCGACTTGAGCCTGCGTAGATTCGACTTGAGCGGGCGTAGATTGAACTTGAGCGGGCGTAGGTTCGACTTGAGCAATCGTAGGTTCGACTTGAGCGGGCGTAGGTTCGACTTGAGCCTGCGTAGGTTCGACTTGAGCGGGCGTAGATTCGACTTGAGCGGGCGTAGATTCGACTTGAGCGGGTGGAGATTCCACTGGCGGCTGGACGACTTCGACCGGTGGCGACTTTGGCTGTGGGATGAGCCGCAGCGAGTCCAGGCTCCCGAAGCGAGGAATCGGATCGACGGTGATGGGCGCAGGCCAGCCTTTCCCTTCATGGGTTTGGTTGCTGCGTTTGATGAGTCGCGAAAACCGTCCCGCGATGCCGGTGGCATAGACCACATCCAGGGCTTCTTGGAAGCGGAACTCAAAGACGATCCATGGCTCGATGCGCTGCTTGACGACGTGGGCCAGGGCATCCAGCTCGGCGACGTCCACCTCAATTGTCACCAGGACTTGCAGCACACCGCCGATCAGCAGTCGGGTCGGTACCGCTCGATACTGCTCGGCGACGGACTTGGTGAAAACCTCCAGCACCTCCGGCAGTGGTCGTTCGCTGCCGTGGATACCATGTGGTAGCGCTGGAAGTTGCGCCGCCCGCTTGAGGTACTGAATGAGGAGATCCTCATCAATTGCCTTCAGGTCGAGCAGGCTGGTGTCGAGACAGCCACCGTTGATGGCCTGCCGCTCGATGGCGTCGGTGATGCGCTGAGAAGAGACGCGACCGTCTTCAACCAGCAACGAGGAAAGTCGTTTGCTCATGGCTTCAGCACCGCGTAGGTTCCCGCCAGCCAGTCATGAAGGCCGCGCTTCTCTCGGTCGAATCCAATCCACAGCACACCGAGCGAAAACGGCAGCACTGCGATTCCGTATCCGAGTGTGCGCACAAAGGATCGAACCGCCGAGGGTCGATCGCCGTACACATCGACGACCATGATTCGGGTTAGGCGCTTGCCGGGAGTTTGACCCCACAGCATGTAAAACGTCCAAAAGTACAGAAAGGCGACCACCAGACCGGCCCCAAGCAGGGCTTCATTGGTGATGCTCCCATCGAATAAGTTCGCCAGCAGAATGTCCGGGCTCAGCTCCGCAAGTCGCGGCACTGGCTGACGAAGCGCCACTCGCAGGCCCACAAAGGACAGCAGCAGCAGGGGGACAAGGAGAAAGAGATCCACCACCGTCGCCATCGCCCGGCGGAAAAATCCAGCGGCGCGAAACGATGTCTTAGGGGTCGATGCGGACTCTATAGAGGGCTCGAGCGCGGATGTGGCGACTAATGCCATGCGATTACTATATTTTCCGGGAAGCTGAATTACAATCGTTGCCTTTGCTTCGCGTGCTTGCCGGAGCGATTACTCTCGGCACAGTCGGCGCAGAGTGGCGAGTCGGACGGCGATGGTGTCTTCGTCGATTGTGGTTGCATAGGCCACGATCCTCGCCCCCACCGCTGGTCGACATGCAAATACCTGGGCGTAGATTTCGTCAAGGAGCGCGGTCGGCATCTTGAATCGACAGACCCGCGCATAGTCGAAGACCCAAGCGAACCACTGGTCCTTCTTGGTCGCACCGGCCAGTCGAAGGGCCCGACGCAACGCTTCGACAATGATGAGATCCTCGGGAATGTCGCCACCCTCGGCACGAGAGCGCATTTCAGCAAGGCGCGGTCCCATCATCCGCTCGGCGTCTTCGATGCGGCCCATGGCCAGCACCTTGTCCGACAGACCCCAGAAGAGTCGATACGCCGAGCCTCGGTTGGCTCCGCCGGTCGTCTCGATCGCATCGGGGTCATGCGAGACATGGGTCTGACCATCCGTGATGGGTGCCGCAGGATGGTCGGGAAGCACACCGCCCGGCAATGAGACACTGCTCGACGCCGGTACCGGATTGCTGATCGTGCTGCCAGGGCTGGGGAGTGCCATCGGCTGTACCACCGGCGGCAAGGCCTGAGGCGGGTGCGACGGCTGAGGCGCGATCGGTGGTTGCGGTGACGGTGCTGGCGGCTGTCCGACCGACACCGGTGAGACGTTTACATCGCTGAAGCTCTGCGAGACGCTGACCGCAGTGCCGCCAGACTTCTGCGTCCAGTCCGGCATGTGAGTGACGGTTGGGCGGTGTGGCGAAGGATCGTCCTCACGATCCAGCGTGAATTGCTGGGTTCCGACGCCCAGGATGTCACCCGGATTGAGGGTCACCACCGACGTGGCGTTGATACCGTTTACGCGCGATCCGTTGCGACTTCCAAGGTCTTCAAGGGTCACACTGGTCTGGCTCACCCGAAGGCGAGCATGGCGTCGCGACACCATGGGTTCATCAACTCGCAGATAACACTCTGGGCCGCGACCAATGATGATCTCGCCCATGGGCAAGTTGATCTCCATGTTGCGCATGCGCAGCCTAAATCGGGCCATGGTCTTATTAAGTTACCGCTGATTGGCCTGTCCTCACAAGTAGACAGTGTCCCACGACTCAAGATGACGGCTGCCGGGCTCGGTTTTGGTGCGTCAGAAAGGCCCGCGCAGCGTCTCGGCACGACCCTTGGAAATAGAAACGACGTGCTTCTGGCTTGATCTCCGACGGGCATCCGTTGTACGAGAGGTTCGTTATGCAACAGCCGCATGACCCTTCTCAGTCACCTACATCCCAGCCATCCGTCGACTCTGCGCCACAATCGCCGACTCCAACTTGGAACGTCCAGATTGATCGCGCCGCAGTCCTCGCAGCCGAGCTAAACCTTAAGCCCCAGCAGGTCGCGCCCACGCTCGCCCTTCTTGACGAAGGTGCGACCCTGCCGTTTATCGCACGCTATCGAAAGGAAGTGACGGGCGGGCTCGGCGAGCTCGAGATCTTAGCGATCGCCGAGCGGGGCGCTTACCTGACGGAGCTTGTGACCCGCAAAGCAGCGGTGCTCACCGAGATCCACAAACAGGGCAAGCTGACCGATCTGCTGAAACAGCGCATATTGAAGACGCTGTCACGTACGGAGCTTGAAGATCTGTACCTGCCGTTTAAGCCCAAGCGTCGCACACGGGCGACAATTGCGCGGGAGCGGGGGCTAGAGCCGCTGGCGCAGCTCATCTGGTCGCAACCGGATCATGCGCCGTCTCGCGAAGAGCTAGCCGCCGCGTACATCAATGCCGAAAATGGCCTGCCCGATGTCGAGACGGTGCTGTCTGGTGCCCGCGATATCGTCGCCGAGCAGATCTCGGACGATGCTGGGGTGCGTGCGGCGCTGCGCGGATTTGCCATTGAGACGGGTGGCCTCAAGTCACGTCTCATCAAGCGCAAGGATGAATCCGACGAAGCACCCGAACCTGGCAACGAGCGTGGGCCGGGCGAGGTCAAGCCGCTTCCGAAGACGGATAAGAAGGATGATCCGGCGCTGAAGTTCTCCGACTACTTCGAGTACGAGGAGAGTGCCAAGACGATACCGTCACACCGGATGCTGGCGCTTCGTCGCGGTGAAAAAGAAGGCGTGCTGCGCGTCACGCTGGAACTCGACAACGACAAAGCTCGCGCTGTGATCACACAGCAGGTGGTGCGCAACCCGGCGAGCCCGTTGCAAGGCGAGCTGCGGTTGGCCATCGACGATGCGTGGGATCGGCTGCTCAAGCCGGCCGTCGAAGTCGATGTCCGCTTGGCGTTGCGCGAACGAGCCGATGCCGAAGCCATTCGCGTCTTTGCGGAAAACCTGAGGCACCTGCTGTTACAGGCACCTCTAGGTGGTAAGCGAGTTCTGGCGCTCGATCCGGGGTATCGAACGGGCTGCAAGCTCGCAGTGGTGGATGGCAAAGGCGATCTGCTGGCTCACGATGTCATTTTTGCGACGATGAGCGAGTCGCGTCGAATCGAAGCGGCTCAGCGACTCGAAGACTTGATCCGTGAGCATCAGGTTGGAGCGATCGCGATTGGCAACGGCACCGCCAGCCGTGAGACCGAAGGCTTCGTTCGTAAGCTCGCAGCAGCAGGCAAGCTTCCGGGCGTCAAGATCATCGTCGTGAGTGAGGCTGGTGCCTCGGTCTATTCGACCTCGGACATTGGTCGCCAAGAGTTTCCCACCCATGATCCGACGGTGCGCAGCGCGGCTTCGATTGGTCGTCGGTTGCAAGACCCACTGGCTGAGCTGGTGAAGATCGAGCCCAAGTCGATAGGCGTGGGTCAGTACCAACACGATGTTCATCAGCCCACGCTCAAGAAGCAGCTCGATCAGGTCGTCGAGTCGTGCGTGAACCAGGTTGGTGTGGATGTAAATACCGCGTCGCCGAAGCTGCTCCAGTACGTGGCCGGCGTGGGGGAGACGCTGGCCCAGAACATCGCGAATTATCGCAGCCAGCACGGTCCGTTTGCGTCGCGACGCCAGCTCCTTGAAGTCCCGCGAATGGGCCCGAAGGCGTTTGAGCAGTCGGCAGGTTTCTTACGGATTCGCGAAAATCCCGAAAGTCCGTTGGATTCGTCGGCGGTTCACCCAGAGAGCTACGACGTCGTCGAACGGATGGCCAAGGATCTGGGCGTTTCGGTGCGTGAGTTGGTCGGCAATGGTGAGCTGATCAAAAACGTACAGATCAGTCGCTATATCGATGAGCGGCGCGGTGAGCCGACGCTGCGCGATATCTTGAGCGAGCTTGAGAAGCCCGGGCGCGATCCTCGACAGGAATTCGAGGAGGTCGGGTTTAACCCTGACGTGACCGAGGTTTCACATCTCAAAGAGGGCATGATCCTCAATGGTGTCGTGACCAACGTGACGAACTTTGGCGCGTTTGTCGACGTCGGCGTTCATCAAGATGGACTGGTCCATATCTCCGAACTGTCGCATCGCTTCATCAAGGATCCGGCCGAGGCCGTGAAGGTGGGCGATAGGGTCAAGGTGAAGGTGATCAAGGTCGAGCTCGATCGGATGCGAGTGGGGCTGTCGGTCAAAGGAGCGACTGAGCCACCGAAGGCGGAACCCGGTGAGGCACGCCGTGGTCCACGTCCGGTGGAGGGGGCTGGGCAGCGTCTACACCAACCCGAGCGTCGTCGAGAGGATGGTGGTGAACGTCGCCGAGAGGATGGTGGTGAACGTCGCCGAGACGACGGTGGTGAACGGCGTCGACCAGACAATCGTCCTTCGTCGCCCGCCCCGACGGGTCATACTCGTCCGTCACCCGATTCTCGCCCCTCGCCGCAGCGCGAGGAGTCGGATCGCTCGCGCCCGCCCGCCCGCGATCAGAAGCCCTCGAACCCGGTGCCCAGGAACTCGCCGTTTAACACCATTCGTGGGCTCAACCTAGTCCTGAAGAAGTAGGCTCCGGCGGAGAGGTGCCGCTCCCAACTACCGCTTCGGGACTAGGTTCATCGCCAGTGCGATCAAGTCCTCGATCACGAGCTGCGGTATGGTGGCCGACAGAACCTTGGTCAGCCCTTGGGGACCGATTTTGCCGCCACGGGTTGCGTACGTCAGCGGCACTTCGCCGTGGTGGGGGATGATGCTAAGCAGCGAGGTTCCGCTGCGATCGGACGCGGCCGATGGCTTCCCGGTTGATGCACGGTCCGTGGCATGAAGGACTGAGTCGAGCATGCCGACCCAGCCCGCCAATGTGGTGAAGCCGCCGCTCTGAGTGGTTTGATCCTCCTGGCCCTGCGCGATACCAGTGCGCTGCGCCAAGGTCTCCGCTGCGGGCAGATTGGCCTGTCGCTGGAGCTTCTGGATGAGGACGTTCTTGTCGCTTCCAGCCGCCGTCCATATCCGACCACCGACGGGTGCACTGATGATGTACAGGTTCAGCGGCCCTTTCTTGGGTGCCTTGCCTGACTTGTCGAGCTGACTGCTTACCCCCGACAGATCCATCGAAAAGAACATGCCCGTGGCTTGTGGCCCGAGCGGTTTGGCCACTGACTCTGCCCGCAAGGTGGGGATGGCGGTCTTGATGCCTGCCGTCTTCCACTTCTTCCGTACATACGCGGCCAGCCCCGGACGGTTCCACGTCTGTAGCAGTGCGCGCAGGAAGGCTGCGGATTCATCCGGTTTGCCGTCGCTTCGCTCGGAGGTCGACAAGTAGTAGTGGTTGCCGAGCATCATCGCCACCGGATCGCCCGAAGAGGTGGGCTTGTCGGTCGCACCTTCGCCGAGAACGGTTGTCATCACGCCGTCCCACTTTGGAACCTTCTGGAATAGATCCCGCACCGCGTGCCGCTCGGCCTCGGGCAGACCGTCGTGAGCCAAGAACGCATCCACGAGCGGTAACATCGCCGTCATCACCTGAAAACCCAGCTTCGGATCGGTGACGTGATACGAGGCAGAAACCACCTCTTTAGGGAGTGCAAAAAACGCTGGAGGAGGACCGCTTGTCTTGCGCGCCGCAGCCTCTGCATCGGCTCGGCCCCAGGCCGACTGCGAGCCGGTCATCTTGTAGCCCAAGGAAACCTGTACTTGATCTGGTCGCAGCGTCAGATCCAACGAAAGCAAAGACAGCTCTTTGCTCGCGAGCGAAACTTCACCGATTAGGGCCTTGATCACATCGGTGGCAGCGCGATCAAACTGTGGATCGCCAAGGGACAGTCGCTGAGGAAGCATCAACATGCCGGCGTCGAGCAGTTGCTGCCACTGGGTCGCATACACCGAGAGCAGCGAGGACACGGACAGCTCGGCGTACAGATCTTTGCCTTGCGCGCCCGGCACATTGAGCTTGGTAAGGTGCGCTGCGAGCAGATCGCGATCGCGCTCGCTCATCGCACAGGTCATTCGTCCGATACCGCTGTTTCCAGAAAGCAGGCAGAGCAGACGATCGCCTTTGCCAAGCGGCAGCTGCATCTGGGTCTGTCCACTTCGGTTCTCACCGAGTAGCCCTTGTGCCTTGGCCAGCCGGCGCGTTTCCTCGACGCTACTGACCTGAAAAGACATGGCCCAGGGGGGAGCACCACGCGTCGCTGGTTCGGACTGAACGGCCAGCACAAAATCGAGCGGTGCACCGAGGTTCACTACTTTCGAAAAATCACCGATAAGCTGCTGCAGACCGTCTTGAACTGGCAACGGAAACGGGACGTATCCGCTCAGAGATTTTACCGACTGTCCGAGATTTGAAACCCTCACCGTAGCTACCAACTGGGGTGGGCTTGTGCTCACTTTGGTGGCGGTCGGCTGAGACGGTGGTGGACCCGGGGGAATATCGGCGTTGGCGTTTGCTGCATGCACGGTCAGCAGACCAGCGAGCGCGGTCGCGAAGAGTTGGGGCGTACGCATGGCGCTATCTTCGCATGGAACCTGGGCGTCGGCACCGATGTCAGACCCAAGTGGTAATTGGGCACGTATCGCCGGACTAAGTCGGCGTGTATCATCAGGTTTTTCGTTGAGTTCGGTTTCTCACAAGAAGGAGCAGCTAGCGTCATGAAGTTCACGTTCCGAACGATGGAGAGTCCTGCGCAGGTTCTCTCTGAAAAAGCAGATACCGCTGTGCTTCCACTGTCGGAGGGTGGCATTGATGGCGATCCGCTGCTTTCGGCGATCGACGCGCAGCTTGGCGGAAGTGTCCGTCAATCGATCGACGATGAGCAGTTTTCCGGCAAGTCGACCCAGAGCGTGGTGCTGCATACCCAAGGTCGAATTGCGGCGACGCGGCTCATGCTTCTCGGTACGGGAAAACCGTCGGGAGTGCTGCTCGCGGACGTCCGGACTTACACGGCCAGGGCGGTTCGGGGTGCGTTTGCCAAAGCCAAGGTGGTGCTGATCTGCGTTCCGTCGGTCTCGGCGGAGCAGGCAGCGGAAGTGGGTCAAGCGGTTGCGGAGGGGGCGCTGCTATCCACCTACCAATTTGACAAGTACTTGTCGGGCGAGCGGAAGCGGCGCTCCTCGGTGGAAGAGGTTGTGGTTCTGCTCCCGAGTGGCGTTTCGGTGGAAACAGCAGCGGCAGGAGCGGTTCGTGGCCAGATCGTTGCGGACGGCGTGTGCTTGACCCGTGATCTTGTCAACGAGCAGCCGACGGAAATGTGTCCTCGTCGGCTTGCCGATGTGGCGACGAGTATGGCGCAGCGGCTGGGGCTCGAGTGTCAGGTGCTCGGCGTCAAGGAGTGCGAAGCGCTGGGAATGGGCATTTTCCTTGGGGTCGGGCGGGGATCTGACGAGGAATCTCGCTTTATCCACCTGACCTACAAACCATCCACGCCGCCCCGGAAGAAGATCGCACTGGTCGGCAAGTCGGTCACATTCGACTCGGGCGGACTGTCGATCAAGACCACCGAGGGCATGCTGTGGATGAAGATGGACATGGGCGGCGGGGCTGCTGTGCTCGGAGCCATGCAAGCGCTTGCTCAGCTTGGCTGCCCGGATGAAGTCCATGTACTACTCGCTGCCGCCGAGAACATGCCATCGGGAAAAGCCTACAAACTCGGCGACGTGCTGCGTGGCATGAGCGGCAAAACCATCGAGATCAACAACACCGATGCTGAGGGCCGACTGACGCTGGCCGATGCGCTGACCTATGCCATTGAAAAGGTCGGGGTCGATGAGATCATTGATCTCGCGACGCTGACCGGAAGTTCGATGGTGGCGCTTGGCAACTACACCGGGGCGTTGTTTTCAAACAACGACGCACTCGCAGAGCGGCTGCTGACTGCTTCGCAGGTCGGTGGTGACGATCTGTGGCGGATGCCGCTGCGTGACAAGCTGTTCGAGTCACTGAAGAGCGACATTGCCGATATGAAGAACTCGGGCGATCGCTACGGCGGCTCCATCAGCGCGGCTTTGTTTCTCCGCGAGTTCGTGGCCGACAAGGTCTGGGCACATATCGACATGGCTGGCCCAGTGCGTGCCGAAAAGGACTCCGGCCACATCTGCAAGGGCGCTAGCGGTTTTGGTACCGCGACCCTTATCGAGCTACTCGCCCCCCGCAAGTAACCAACACAAAACCCCAGAGCCACTGCTGGGAATTGAACCCAGGACCTACGGTTTACGAAACCGTTGCTCTACCCCTGAGCTACAGTGGCAAAAACAAGGCGCAGTCTACTTAGGTTCCCATTTTGCGGCAAGACGGAATTTGGCTAGGCTGGCGTTTTTCGCGATGGCCTGGGGTCCGGTGAGCGCAGCTGCTGGCTGAGTCGATTGCTCGGTTTGTGTCGGGTCCGGTCCTTGGGGCCTTTTTTGATGACGGCAGGGCGGGGCGGGGGCTTCTTAAAGAAAGAGACCGCTGTTTCATCGATGGCCTCGGCGCGGCGATCGATACCGGGATCAAACTGTCGAAGATAGGCGCAGCGCGGCTCTTCGACGAGTGGTGTCACCCGATGTTCGTTCCAGAGCTGCTCTTCGAGGTACTTGTAGTTGGCGTAGCTCTCGACGAAGAAGTCGATTTCGCGTCGGCGAATGCCTCCGCCCGTGTCATCGGCTCGGACACAGCCGTCGTGACTGCTGCCATCGGGAAGTCGCATCCCGCGCAGCTCTGGAAGGTATAAGGGGGTGCCAAGTGGAACCCAGCGCGGATCGACAGCAACGGAGCGGAATGGTTGTAGGGCTCGTTGCTGACCGCCTTTGCCAAACGGATGCGACTGCGGATCGAGCGTCTGGTAGCAGGTGCCAATGCCGTAGGCGCAGCGTCCATCGTAGTTGATGAGTCGCCCGTCTCGAAGAACGCCTGAGCCTTCGAGCCGCAGCTCGAACACAAACGCACGTGGGAAGCGACCAATCGGAAAACCCTGACGAGTGTAGATCTCGATTTCGTAGGGTTCGTTGGCGTACTCCGACTCGTAAGCCAGCCAGTAATAGGTCAGCTTGTATGTTCCCGACTCGCCGAGAGGATAGCCGCAGCAGCCTTTCTCTTTGCCACTCGGTGACAACTTGGCGGTGAAGCTATGCGGCTGTTTGGTACTGCCTTCCTCATCGGTCGGGATCATGCGCAGTCGGTCGGATGACAGGACCGATAGGACCGACATCGGCAGAGCACCACTTGGGACGAGTCCGCTCACGGCCGAAAGCGCGATGCCATCAGCCGTGCCGGGGGTCGCAAGCAGGAGCAGGGTGACCGAGATCCCAAACATGAGGTCTAGCTACAGGATACAAGGAATGGGCGGCAGTTCATAAGGACAGTGGTCGGAAGCCAAACAGACGCAGTCGGCGCAGCAGTACATCGAGGAGCAGCATCCCAATCGCCGCGAGGACCAGCGACGGCCAAAGGGATCGTAGGTAGCGAATCTTCTCGTCGCCCGGCGCAATCACCGCGCTCGCCTCGCGCAGTAGCTGACCTTGCGTGAGCGCCGCAATCTGCGCAAGCAGTGCATCGTCCGGTGGCAGTGCCAGGTATTCGCGAGGGTAGGGCAAAGACAGCGTGCCCCATGACTCCGCCACGACGGGACCGGGTGTACCTGGATGCGGCGAAGGGCTGCGATGAACGGCGCGTAACAGGAACGACCCGGTGCGACCGAGCCGGACTTCAGCCTCATATCGACCCGGTGCGACCAGCGACATCTCTTTGCGGAGCAGCACGTCCCCCTTGCCAGCGATGAGCCCAATGCCGCCCCCGGTCGGAGAAATCACTTCAAGATCGGTCTGGAGCCCGGACAAAAAGCGATCGTCGGCAGACACTGCATCGACCCGGACTCGCAGAAACGGCGCAGCCACGGTGGTCTGTAAGTCATAGCCGTGACCGGTACGCTGTCCATCATGTCGCATCGAGGACCGGACAAGCTGCGCCCAGAACTTTGCGTATCCCGGCCAGCGTAGCCAATCGACCGCCCAGCGATTCTTCGCGTCACTGGTGAAGGCGACGGCTTGTCCCAGCCCTTGTCGCCACCGGGCGAGCAGTGGCTCCCCAAGTGGCGAGATCAGGATGACCTCGGCCAGTGGTTTGGCCTTCGTCGACACATAGCCGCGCAGCGGTGGTGCTCCCTCGATTCCGACACCATCGAGTAGCTCGACAAACTTTGACACCCTCGGCACCACTCGTTCCTCGATCAGCGCCGAGCGCGCCACCTGGGTGGTTTCCTTCGTGAAGATCTTCGGCACCGACGAAGCATCCTGCGTAAAGTAGAAGCGCCCACCGCCGTGCTCGGCGATCGCCGTGAGCAGTGTTTGATCCGCTCCCGCTCCGACTCCAACGGTCGAAACGGTGATCTTGTTCTGCACCATCTGATCGGTCAGCTCGATGATGCCTTGATATTCAGCCTGTCCATCGGTGAGTAGGATGACGTGCTTGATCTTGGCGTTGGCGGAAACGAGCTGCTGGTATGCCTCGTTGAGCGGCGGCAAGAGCTGAGTTCCTCCACCTGCCGTCAATTTGGCGATGTCGGTCGAGATCCGGATGCGGTTCTGGGCTCGCTGCAGACGGACCAGCGGAATCGCCTGGCTATCGAACGCCACCACTCCAATCAGATCGTCGGGCGCGAGCATCTCGGCAGTGGCCCTCGCAGCATCCTTGGCCAGCTCCAGCTTCGGTCCGTTCATGGATGCCGAGCGATCAATACAGAGCACCAAACCGAGGCTCGGCTGCTCTCGCTTTTTTTCCTGCTCGAAGCGTACTGGCAGCAATTTTTCTAGCTGCGTGCCTTGATAGCCGCCCGACCCGAAGCTGTTTTCACCGCCGACCATCACAAAGCCACCGCCCAGGTCGCGGACATACGACTCAATCGCGAGCATCTGCGCCTGGCTCACCAGCGTCGCAGAGACATCGGACAGCAGCACCAAGTCGAACGGCAGCAGATCCTTGGCGGACGATGGCATTCCGTGCGGTCCGCGTGCCTCGACGTCGATGTTTTCGCGCTCCAGGGCTTGGGTTAGGTACCCCTTCGCCGCAGTCTCTCCCTCGATATACAGGACACGAGGCCGTCCTTTCGCCAACACCGACAGCACCGCTTGGTTGTTGTCGGCAATCGTGTCGCGTAGCGCGGGCACCGGCTTTCCATCCGCGCTCGGTTTCGGTGTCAGTCGAGCTTGATAGGTCAGCGCCCCAGGCCCTTTGGGTTCGCTGCGGAAACGGATCAGGTTGCGACCCGGCGTTAGCTCTAGGTCTCGATGATCGTCATCGGGGTTTGGCACTCCGTTTTGGGACAGCTCCAGTCGTACCGATTGGGTAACGTTGGAATAGACTTCCGCTTCGAGCGTAAACGGCGCACCGACTTTGAGCTGGGCATCTGCTGAAGGACCACCACTCATTCGCAGCTCACGCACCAGCACTTCGGGGGAGTCACTGGCCAGGAGCGGAACCACGCTGACCGTAACTTTGCGGCGCGCCGCCGCGACCGCCTCACCGAGCACATCGCCTTCGGTCTGATTGCCGTCCGAAAAGAGCACGGTTCGTCTCAACGTACCCGGTGCATGCAGTCCATACGAGAGCTGGAGGGCTGCCTGTAAATTGCTTGCGGTTCGATCGGTCTCGTCGTCTGCGACAGCCTTGCTCTGCGGGGTGCGCAGAGGCGGCAGCGCCACCCCCGATGCGGGAAGTGGCACAAGGCGTGGGCGACCAGCAAAGCGTACGACGTGTAAGTCATCGCCGCGTCGATTCGTCTTGGCGCGTAGCGTCTCTAGCTGGGACGTCACCATCGCCAGCTGTGAGGCCGAAACAGAGTCGGACACATCCACCAGCGCGACCACGGAAAGCTTCTGTCGTTCTCCCAGTACGGCCGGCTGTGACAGCGCCAGGCTCAGGCATCCCAGCAGCACGCTTCGAAACAGGAGCTGCAGCCAGAGCTGTCGCCTGGACATATCCGTCAGCGAGATCAAAAGTCCCGGCACAAGCCACGGCACCAGCGATACCAGCGTCAGCCACAGCGGATGTTCGATGACCAGCACCTTGCTACCAAGCTTGAGTGCCAACCCGTCACCGACTGAGCCCCGCAGAGATTCGCCGAGAAGCTCGCGTCCAGCGATCAGTAGTTTTGGTTCAAAAAGTCGCAGCCCGAAGAGTGCATACGATCCAGCGAGTAACAGCCCTGACACAAACGCCGCCAGCAGCGTGGGGACGAGCAGTCCAAGCCGACCGCGTCGGAAGGCCAACCAACAGAAAGCCGCACTCACCAGCACATAGCCGGTCGCGAGCATTACCAGCAAAGAACTGGGCAGCGGCGTGCTCATACCGTCCACCTGCGATGATAGGTCCACCACTCCAAAAACAGCAGCAGCAGCGCCGAGAGCAGCAGATACGGCCATAGCGTCCGCTTCATCGCCGCTTGTCCACCATCGG
Organism: Polyangia bacterium; assembly: GCA_044228505.1. Taxonomy (GTDB): domain Bacteria; phylum Myxococcota_A; class Polyangia; order Palsa-1104; family JAEUJZ01; genus JAEUKA01. The sequence continues at coordinate 14,466 of JBGAUT010000047.1, forward strand.
GCGGTTTGAGCGTCGCGTGTTCGAGCTGTACCTCGGTCTTGACCAGTGCCGCCGATTCTTCGCTTGCCACTAAGTTGAGAGCCAGCGCGAAGCCACGAAGCAGCTCCGGTACGCGCAGCGAGTAAAAACCGGTCTGTTCGCCGTATAGTTTGACGATCCCTTCATGGACCGGAACCGTCGTGACCTGGCCACTTGGTAGCGTGAGCTCGGCCTGTCGCATCTGGGCGAGCTGCGAGTCGGGTGTGCGGCTGTCTGCTCGTGCTCGTCCCCCTCGCAATGGGACCACCAGTGTGGTTCCGGTGCGGAAGCTGCCGAGATCCTCATCGACGTCGCCCGCAAACCAGTCCATCGCATTCATCAGCAGCACTGGGAACGCCACCCGCAATGGCAGGTCGCTTTGCCTGACATCGAACCCGAGTGCCACGCTGCGCCGCATTCCCGATGGCCCTGGCTGTTCCCGAGCCACCACGATTGGGTCTTTGATCATCTGCGCCAGCGCTCGGTCAAATGGTCCCAAACGGAACACCGAAGCGCGACTCATGTTGATGTCGGCCAGCGACACCCAGCGCAGCACGGGATGTTGTTCATCGAGATCGGACAGATACGGAGAGGCAATGGACTTGGTGATCGGAAACGGACTCTCCGCACCCTGGGGATCGAGGTAGATCGCGTGGGCATCGGGCGGCTGCGGCGGTGTCCAGGCATCAAACAGAACCGCATCGTAATGGGCGGCTTTGTCGTCGGAGTACGCGGTCGGTGCCACCTTATCAATTTGCAGATGGTTTTCTTCCCCAGCACTCGCGGCGAGCAGTGCTCCCTCTAAAAACAGGTTGCCTCGCGTCACCATCAGCAGCCGCACCCGCCGCCGCTCGGGCAGCACTGCATAGGCGCGATTGTCGAGCGGCAGCAGGTCGATTTCCCCATCGCCGAGTCGCAGCACCGCTTCCAGGTGCGTGCCTGCTCCCGACAGGCTTGGATACAGCTTGCGCGTTTGCTCGCCAGGCATAAGGTCGAGCTGCTGCACATCGACCAGTTCGCCTTCTTGACGAAGCTCAAGCGTCGCTTTTTTTGCTGTGCTCGGACCATTCGGCGACGGGAAGTATGCGAGCTGAAGCAGCACTTCGTAGCTTAAGCGGTTGCGCCGATAGCGCCTGACCGCAAACGAGGTAATCGCCGCGTTGCCATCGCTCGGCCGAAGCAGTGCCTGCTTGGGCAGCGGTACAAAGCGGACCTCGATCCCATCGGGCTTCTTTTGCAGCGCCGAGGGATCGAATCCACCATCGGAAAACAGAATGACCTGAGGACGCGGTCGTCCTTGCAAAAGCGCTTGCGCCAGCATGAGCCCCGCCGGCAGGTCTGCAGCGGTATCGCGGGGGCGCACCTGTCCGAGCTGCGCCAGGAGCTCGCGCTCGTCATCGGAAAATCCACCGAGTGGTGCCGGTCGACCATCGAGCTGCACCACCACTGCTAGATCATCGCCATGCAGTCCACGCACCAGTTCTTCGGCAGAGGCCCGAGCAAGATCGAGTCGGGTTTTGCCCGGTAGCGCCGGAATCGTCGCTTGCATCGACGCCGAGGCATCAATGAGAAGCACCATCGAGCGTCCCTCTGCGGACCGACCGAGCCGTGGATCCCCAAGTGCCAGCGTGAGCAGGGCCAGCACCAGTAGTTGCAGCAGAAGTGACAAAAGCCGCAGCAGCTTTTGCCACAGGCTCATCGCTTCGCTCTGTCCGAGCACCTTTTGCCACAGAGGTGAAAAAGGAACTTCCAGTCGTCGTCGCCTCTGCCGCAGCACGTAGAGCAGCGTGAGCACCGCTGTCCCCGCTGCGGCGATGGGGAAGAGCTGTCCCCAAGGCATGCCGAGCAGCGTGAGCGGCGTCATCGGATAAATCCCCCCTGACGGAGCGCGTGCAAGGTCAGATCGTCAAACGGGACGCTGGTTTCGGCGCGGATGTAGCTGATGCTGCGGCTCTTGCAGAATCCGGCCAGCGTCTCGCAGTACGAGGAATGCTCGCGCCGATACGCGTCGATGAGAGATTGGGACAGCGTGACCTCTCGCAGCTCACCCGTCTCCATGTCGACGATTTCGATGTCGCCGCGTACGGACGGATTTACCTCGAGGGGATCGATCACCTGAATGGCTGCAGGTTCGAACCGGTGGTAGCGCAGGAGGTTCAAACCCTCGTCGTAGCCGTTGTGATCGTAGAAGTCCGAGATCACGATGGCGATGCCTCGGCGCTTGATGCGCTGCACAAACTCGCCGATCGAAGTACGCAGGTCAGTCTTTCCCTCTGGAGTCAGGCCCGCCAAGAAGTCGAAGACTTTGAATATCTGCCCCTTGCCTCTTGATGCCGGGAGCTCTGCCGAGAGTCGTTCGCCCAGTCCGTAGATGGCAACGCGATCCAGGTTGGCCAGGCCGACGTACGCCAATGCTGCCGTGACTTGCGCGGCATAGCCGAGCTTGGCGATGCGGCCCTCACTGCTGCGACGGAGCAGTGGCACGTCTGGCCGTCCTCCCAGGCGCATCGACGCCGAGCGATCGATCAGCAGATAAATGTGCAGATCTTCTTCCTGCTCGAACAGCCGCAACAGCAGCCGGTCCATTCGTCCGTACACCGACCAATCGAGGTAGCGCAGATCGTCGCCCGCCGTGTAGTCGCGATGGTCCGCAAACTCGATCCCGGATCCCTGGCCCCGCGATCGCCGTTCGGCTCGACTTTTGCCCGCAAAGACCTTTTTGGCGACGACATGCAGGTACTCAAGCTGCTTGAGGAACTGCTGATCGAATCCCGCTTGTGCCGCCTGCGTCGATGCTGCCGTTTGATCCACGGTTGCCTATGACCGAGCGGTTGCGGGTAGCGTCTCGGGGGTACGGGCGATGATGGAGCCAACGATGTCATCGGTCGAGACACCTTCGGCTTGGCCTTCAAAGTTCAGGATCAGACGGTGCCGCAGCGCCGGACGGGCCACTTTCACCACATCCGCACACGACACCGCGAATCGACCATCGAGCAACGCCAGCACTTTGGCACCGAGCAGCAGCGCCTGCGCTCCTCGTGGCGACGCACCGTAGCGGACGAACCGCTTCACCAAATCATTGCGATCGACTTTTTCCGCCTTGCCAAGAACCTTGGCGGCTTTTTCAGCGTCTGGGTGCGTGCCCACCAGGATTCGTACCGCGAAGTCCTGCACCGACCGCGCCACCGGAACTTGCCGGACAAGATTGCGAAGCTCAATGAGGTTCTGGCCGCCAATCACCTTGCGGGCATGCACGTTGCTCTGGGTGGTTGTTCGATCGAGGATCGTGTGTAGCGCCTCACTCGACGGAAAATCGACCCGCAGCTTGAAAAAGAAGCGATCGAGCTGCGCCTCGGGGAGCGGATACGTTCCTTCCATTTCGAGCGGGTTTTGTGTCGCCAGAACAAAGAATGGCTGCGGAAGCTGGTAGGTGGTCTTCGACACCGTGACCGTCTGCTCCTGCATGGTTTCTAGCAGTGCCGATTGGGTCTTAGGCGTTGCTCGGTTGATTTCGTCGGCCAGCACGATGTGCGCAAAGATCGGACCGCGCTGAAACTCAAACCGTCGTCGTCCGCTTTCCTCTTCGACGAGAACGTTGGTGCCGAGGATGTCCGCGGGCATCAGATCGGGCGTAAACTGCACCCGTGAAAAGGTCAGGTCGATGGCTTCGGCCAGCGTTCGCACCAGCATCGTCTTGCCAAGCCCTGGAACACCTTCCAGGAGCACGTGTCCGCCTGACAGCAGCGCAATCACCACGCCTTCGACAATCTCTTCGTGGCCAACGATGACGCGGGCGATCTCGTCCCGGAGTCGACGAACGTCGCTGCGGAAGCTCTCGATTTGCTGCGCCGCCTGCTGTGCCGTCGCTGTTTCTGACACTTGAGTCACTTTCCACCTTCTCGCATCGCGAGTTCTGCCAATTCTATCCGAGTCTTCGCCGCACGGGCACCCGAGCCGACGCTTCTTCGTCAGGAAAAACAGAAGCGAGAACGTGCCAGTGTGAAGCTGAAGCGAGGCAGACAGCTAGCGGTAGTCGGTGAGATTTTTGCGGGTGATGTTGCGTTTGGGGTCGTAGCTCGACTGACACTCGGCGCACAGCGTGACATAGGGCCGTAGCGACAGCCGCCGCTCATCGATCTCTTCTTCGCACTCTTCGCACAGACCGACCAGGTCTGGCTCGCGATCCAAGCGCGCAAGGGCCCGATCAATCTGTGCGAGCAGCTCGCTTTGACGGCGATTTTGCTGCGAAGCGAGCGTCTGCATCATTTCGGACAGCGCTTGCTCGTCTTCATCGCTTACGCCGATCGTCGTCGAGTCTTTGCGGTTTGGCTCGATTTTGGCCGGTCCCTGCGAAACGACCTCATCGCGCAGCTTCTTGAGCTGGGCCGAAAGGGAAGCGACGCTAACGCGAGCCATGGCTACTTCTTCTTTGCGCTCTTCGACAGCAGATCACCGAGGGTACCAAAGCCGACGCGGCCACCTTGCGGTTGACTTGGGGCCGCCGGTGCTTCCCCACCCTCGACATCATCCACTGAGGCGCGACCGAGCGACAGCCGCCGCTTTTCGGCGTCGACCTGCTGAATCACGACATCGATCTTGGCACCGTTTTGGACGGCCTCGCGGGCGTGATGCAGTCGCCTGCCGCCGCCTAGCTCGCTGATGTGGATCAGCCCTTCGATGCCTGGCTCTAGCTCGACGATGGCACCAAAGGCTTCGGTGCGGAGCACAGTCGCCGGGAAGCGGGTTCCGATCGGATAGCGCTCGCTGATGTCGCTCCACGGATCCTTTTCTAGCGACTTGAGCGACAGCGAAATCCGTTCACGACGCTTGGGATCCTGGCTCGGCTCGATCTTGAGCACCAGCACTTCGAGCTCTTGGCCGACCGACAGCACATCCTTGGGCATCCGGGCGCGCTGGAACGACAACTCACTGACGTGAAGCATGCCCTCGATGCCGCCGATGTCGACGAACGCACCATAATCCTTGAGAGCAGTGACGCGACCCCGGACCACCACGCCTGGCGCGAGCTTTTTGCGTAGCTCATCAGCCTGGGCCTGTGCCGCTTCTTCGAGGATCGCTCGTCGCGATACCACGACGTTTAGATTGCGTCCGTTTTCCTCAAAGCGAGTGATCCGGAAGCTGAGCTTCTGGCCGACATAGCCAGTGGCATCTTCGGTGTGACGAAGGTCAAGCTGCGAGATCGGACAGAAGCCGCGCACGCCCGCTACCTGCACCTCCACTCCGCCCTTGACCACGCCCGTGACTTGCCCCTCGAAAGGAATTCCCAGTTCGAAAGCCTGGCGCAGCTCTTCGCGTGAATCTGGGCCTCGTCCGAGGGTTTTACGAAGCACAACACCACCGCCACGACCGTCGATTTCGACGATACGGGCCGTGATCTCATCGCCGACTTGGACCGTGAGCTGTCCATCGGGGCCGCGTAGCTCCTCCAGAGACAGCGAACCGTCGGCTTTGCCTCCTAGATCCACAAAGGCGGAGTCGCGGCCAATCGACAAAATCTTGCCACGGACCTCGGCACCGACTCGGACACCGTCCTGCTTGCGACGGGATGACTCACTCTTCTGCTCACTCTCGAAGGCGGCCAGCATCGACGCGAACTCTGACGATGCTGCCGGGTTGGGTTGGGACTTTTTAGTCTGCGACATGGGCGCGTAGTCTAGCTAGACAAGACGGCCCATGCAAAGGGTCTGTGCCGCCATCGAGAAGATCGCCGGATGCGATGCGCCAACCGCGAAGTGGAAGGTCGCCCCTACGAAGCGTGAACCGTTCGCCGACGTGCGAGCAAAAGTAGTGAAAGAATCAACCCGGCGGATAGCCAAGACAGCCGTCCGGCCGACGATCCCGTGCTGACATCACAACCGATACCACCGGCACCGAGGCTTTGGATCGGCTGAGGATCGGGCGACTCGCAACTTCCGGTGAAAGGATGGCAAGTCGTGCCAGTCGGGCAGGTCACAAACCGACAGGCATCATCGCGACACTCGCCATCACTGGCTCCACCGAAGCAGCCCTGGCTCTGGTGGCAGATGGTGTTTTTACACAGTGGCTCATCGACACACTTACCCTGGTTCGTATCGGGGATGAGTTCGCATTTCTGACCGGGCTGACATTGACCGCTGCATGGATCACCGACGCACTGGCCACGCTCGCAGCGCGACGTCTGCGGACACGGAGCCTTGCAGGTGTCGACGCAGTCGGCCTGGCTTGTGCCGTTACTGTAAAACGTCGGCAAACAGTACTTGTCCGCGGGGCAGGTCTTGCTCGTGCATGGATCGGTGCGACATGCGTTCTGGACGCAGGCTTGACCCGTTGGGCAGCCTTTGCCGTAGCAGCCGTCCTCGCAGGTGGCGATCGAACCAGCGTCTCCACCTGCGACGTACTTTACGATCAGCGCCAGCGCCTTTTCGAGTGCCGTCGAGTCCTCGGCCCGATAGTACCGATACAGCGGATCACCGCTCGTCACCGGGAAGCCACCGGCGTCGGCCATCTGGTTGAGGGCCTGCCGCTCGGCATCGCTGACCTGGCCAAATCCAACGACAAGCGTGTAGACCGGTGGAACCGTCGAGACGGTTGGATTGGCCGCTGAACGGATCGCATCCACGGTGGTCTTGACTGGGTCGACTCCACAGCACAGCGAATCGGGCGAGCCATCGGTGACAAGCAGCATGTAGCTGGCGCGGCCGGGATCACGAGTCGCCAGGTCCTTGGCGTTGTTGGTGACGGCGGTACAGGTGGGCGTGCTGCCGCCGGCGAAGGGGAAGTCGATCATCGCGTTGTTGATGTTTACGCGGTTGGCATAACCGGGAGGGATGCGGACGGTGGCACTCACCGGGCAGTTGGTGCCGGTAGGGAAGTTGCTGTATCCGATCGGTAGCAAGCCGTCGTACTTGTTGTTCATGCCGATGAGCGCCTTGGTTGCGATCGACCACTTCGAGTCGGGCGAGCCCTGCGGCACCGTGAGCCCCATCGCGTTTTTCGCCATGGAGGCGGATTGATCGATGACGATGACGAGGCTCGGGCAAGACTTGGCCGTTGCGACACTCGGATGCAGCATGAGGAGCGCGAGCCCGCACATCGCAACGACCGCGATGCGCTGACAAAATCTGTGAAAGACGGTCTGAGCCATAGACATTCCTGCCTCCGTAGTAGGGCGTGGCCGTGTAAGGCGCTGGTAGTTTTCGCTAAGTCGGGAAAATCCGCTCTCCATCATATCTCACCAGGGCGTGGGGCCGTTTTCGCAATCGAGTCCCCCTGCCAGCGAAGTTGATCCGCGCTCGGGCCGGGCATACGCTGCGTCCATGCACCCTCTGCCGATTGACGCTCGTATCGTCGAAGAATGTCGGGCCTTGGCTGGCCAGGTCGCTGACCAGGTCCAAGGCTTCATCAGCGGCCACACCACGGTCAGCATCGAACGAACAGTTCTACGCGCCTTCGGTATCGACGGGGTGGATGGAGAGGGTGTGCCGCTGGTCAACCGCTGCGTCGAGCGTTACCGGCAGGCGGGAGTCCTAGAATACGGAATTGCCGCTATCTTGGGGCTGCTCCTGGTTCGTCGTCCCCAGCTCTCAATGCAAGAGGCCGCCGAGGAGCTGGCATTCGGCAGCAGCCTGCCCGAAGGGGCCGAGCTGGTGGCGGCGATCGAAAAGAATCAATCCGCGATCGTCCAGGTGTTGGTCCAGCCCACCGAGCGAGCACTTTCGCAGATTGATGCTGCTCGTCAGCAGCGGATTTCGACTTGGCAACGACTGGGACTCGGACCCGACCGCGCACCACCAGCGGGCGACGTGATTCGAACAGGGGGCGGGCCACCTCTTAAGTACGTGATCGTGGCAACCGGCAACATCTATGACGATGCGGATCAAGCACGGGCTGCGGCCCAAGTGGGTGCCGACATCATCGCCGTGATTCGATCGACTGCTCAGTCGCTCATCGACTATGTGCCATACGGAGCCACCACCGAAGGCTACGGTGGCACGTGGGCGACTCAAGAGAACTTTCGCATCGTCCGCAGCGCACTCGATGCCGAGCAGGAAAAGCTCGGGCGCTACCTGCAGCAGGTCAATTACTCGTCCGGACTGTGCATGCCGGAGATCGCCTACTTGGGGGCCGTTGAGCGACTCGACATGCTGCTCAACGACGCCATGTACGGCATCTTGTTCCGCGACATCAACCCCCGGCGGACCTTGTGCGATCAGTACTTTTCCCGGCGGATCATTGCCCGGGCCGGGATGATCATCAATACCGGCGAGGACAACTATCTGACGACCGCCGATGCCGTCGAAAAAGCGCACACCGTGCTGGCCTCGCAGTTTATCAACGAGGCGTTCGCGTTTCGGGCCGGTCTTCGCGAAGAGCAAATGGGTCTTGGCCACGCCTTCGAGATCGACAAAGCAATGCCCGACTCGTTCGTGCTGGACCTGTCGCAGGCGCTACTGGTACGGCAACTGTTCCCGCGACACCCGATCAAGTGGATGCCCGCGACCAAACATAAGACCGGCGACATCTTCTGGTCGCACCGCGTCGACGGGCTGTTCGATTTGGTGGGGGTGATGACGGAGCAGTCCATTGAGCTGCTCGGCATGATGACCGAAGCGATTCATACGCCGCTACTCCACGATCGCTTCGCGGCCATCAAAGGGGCCGACTATGTGTTTACCGCTGCCCGCAGCCTTAGCAAGGAGCTACGGTTCGATCCCGAAGGCATGGTGGTCAGGCGAGCGAAACAAGTGCTGGGTGATGCCCACGAGATGCTTCGCAACGTGGCCCGAGAGGGACTGTTCGCGGCCATCGCGGCGGGCGAATTTGCTGATGTCAAACGGCCCGAATCCGGTGGGCGAGGGCTCGACGGTGTCATCGCTCGTCACCGCAACTATCAAAATCCGATCTTGGCGGTGCTTGAAGAGCGGACCCCAGCGCTTTGACCTTTCGGTCAGCGTTTGACCGATCGGTTTGATAGTGACTTTCGTGATAGAAACAAGACGGTCAGCCGTCCAAGACAGCACAACACCCATGACGCACACCGCACATTTCTTTCGACGCGCCGCCAAGTCGGCAACCTTTGGTCTGAGTCTTTTGCTGGCACCAGCGGCGTTTGCTGTTGGTGAAGCCCCCAAGCCGGCGGCTCCAGCGGCTGCAACTGGCGAGATCCCTGGCCTCGACACGAAGAGCCTGTCCGACAGCGATCGTGCGCTCTTTAAGCGGCTCTTGGACAAGTTCCCATCGGCTTGTGGGAAGCCGCACGCTCTCCAGGTGTCGCTGCGCAGCGATCCGGGCTGCAAGCTGTCTCTGGTGGCCTCGAAGTGGCTCCTCAAGCTTGTCAACGATGGCTTTCTCGAAAGCGAGATCGAGGAAAAGTACAGCGAGCGATATCTCCAGCGGAAGTGCTACGCCGTCGACACCTCGCAAGCTCCGATTCGCGGCGATGTCAAAGCGCCGGTGACGATCGTGGAGTTTTCGGACTTCGAGTGTCCAGCCTGTCGCGCTGTTGAACCGATGCTCAAGCAAGTCTTGGCCGAGTACTCCAAGGTGCGCCTGGTGTTTATGAACTACCCGCTGCCGATGCATCCGAATGCGATGAACGCGGCGATGGCGGCGGTGGCAGCCGGTAAGCAGGGCAAGTTCTGGAGCTATCACGACAAGCTGTACGAAAACCAAGACAAGCAGACGATGGCGGACTTGGTTCGGTATGCGCTGGAGATGAAGCTCGACGTAAACAAGTTCCAGGCCGACATGCAGGCCGCCCGTGAGCGCGTCGAAAAGGATCGCGCCGAGGGGAAGAAGGTTGAATTGACCGGTACGCCCGGCATCCTCATCAACGGCTGCAAGGCGAAGTTGGGCTCGATCGAGGAGCTACGCTCTTATATCGAGGCGGAGATGTCGAAGTGACAGCGATCAAGCTGGCCTTGGCAGGACTTTGTTTTGCTCTGTCGATCGGGTCAGCGAGCGCGGGGCAGCAAGTCGGCAAGCCTGCCGCCGATTTTTCTCTGACCGACGCTGCGCAGAAGCCGGTAAAGCTTGGCGACCTTCGCGGCAAAGTGGTGCTCATCGACTTTTGGGCGTCGTGGTGTGAGCCGTGTCTGCGGGAGCTGCCCGAGCTGGAAAAGCTCCACAAACAGCTCGCCAGCCGAGGGGCCGTGATCATCGGCGTCAACATCGATCGCGAGCGCAAGAACGCCGATGATCTCATTGCGCGGCTGAAGCTGAGCTTTACCAACCTGTACGATCCGAAGGGCCAGCTTGCTGAGGTCTACGATCCGCCGAAGATGCCGACCTCGTACGTCATCGACGCGCAGGGCACGGTGCAGCTTATCAATGAAGGCTATAGCGGGCCCGCCGATATCGCCAAATTGAAGAAGACGATCGAGCAGCTTCTCGCTTCGCCGCACAAGTAGTGTCTTTCAGCGGGCTGCTTCCTCTGGCTACCATGAAGCTTGGGGGAACAACTCGATGCGTGGATTGGCACTGTTTGTGGCGTTGGGCATGGTGGGCTGCACGAGCACGTGGGATGCTTTTCGCATCGAGAACGGTGATGCGTGCACCACTCATCCGCTCGACTGTGGAAGTGGCAAGGTCTGTAGCTACCAAACCAGACAGTGCCAGCCGCAGAGCTGTCGTCAGAGCGGGCTGTGCTGGGAAAGCCCTCGGCCGCAGCTCTTTCAGCCTCGCGCCATCTGGGGTCAGAGCGGGAGCGAGCTGTGGATGGTCGGCAGTCGCGACATCTATCGAGCGAACGGATCGACGGTGACGCCGGTCTTAACCGACCTGCCGGTGCGTCTGCGTGCGATCGTCGGCTTTGCCAGCGACAACGTCTTTTTCTTCGGTGAGCAGGGGACCATCCTCAACGCAAATTTTGGTCTGCGGATAGATTCCTACTTGTGGGATGAAAGCGACAGGTTCGGTGGCGGTCGGTCCGCAACGTAATCCTTACCAGCGATAAGGTGATACGAACGCTAGCCCCAGGTTTCCGCGATGGTGGTCAGAACCATCGTCCTCAGGAGCGCCAGCAGCGCTTTACCTTCGGCAACGCTGGCGGCGGCGGGCTGTCCGAAGTAGGCCTGAGGTCCGCCCGCTTGTTTGAAGGTGGTCGCCCCGGCACGTACCTTCGCGAGAAAATCGCTTGGGTTGCCAGGCAGCTCGTGTGCGATCGAATCTCGGCACAAGTTGGGCCGTGCCAGCAGCAGCAGAGAAGTTTCGTAGCTACCGGCATGGCAGCTGCCACTTTTGTATTCGGCGGAAAGTGTTCGTGCCCAGCGCTTCTCGGTCTGATCGGGGAATGCGACAAATGAGCCGTATTCGGTGCGCAGCTCGGAGACGATCTGGCGGATTCCGGCAATGTGAGCCGGTTCTAGGTGGCTGTTGACCAGGCAGATTCGCTGAAAGCCAGCCCGACGGAAGGCGACCAGGATCCCACGCAGTTGCGCCAGTGCGGATTCCGCCGAGAGGGACACCGTTCCGGCAAACTCGCTGGCAAAGTGGGTGAGCGCATAGGAAACCGTGGGGGCAATCACCGACGGATGATCTGCGTCGAATAGGGACTCTTGCACCGACTGCGCGAGCGACTCCGATAAATAGGAGTCGGTTCCAATCGGCAAGTGCGGGCCGTGGGCTTCGGTGGAACCCATTGGCAGGAGCACCACCGGCGACAGCTCACGAAGCTGCTCCGCCTCGGGGTATGTCAGCTCGGCGAGTCGACAAGGCGGGGCAAATCGCTCGGGCAGCATCACAACTACACCACGCTGCAGACCACGAACTTTAGGTAGTTGCCATCCGGAAAACCTGCCGGGAGTGGGAAGTCTGCGGGTAGCCCAACCTGCTCGACGATGCGCACCAAGCGACGGGCCCGGCTGGCTCCTTCGCCAAGCTCGGTGATGAGTGCATCGAGCGAGAAGCGATGGGCATTCACTGCGCAGCAGAGCAGGGCACCCGAGTCACAGACCCGCAGCGCCATCGACACCAGTTCGCGGTAGTCACGCTCCACAGAAAAGGCGCGTTCGCGGGAGTGCGCAAAAGCGGGCGGATCGATGATCACCATGTCAAAGAGGCGCTTGCGGTCAGCCATCCGCGCCATCACGGTCAATGCATCGGCGGCGATGAACTCGTGGATGTCCTCGCTCATCCCAGATAGCTGCAAGTTGCGACGGGCGCGAGCGTGCGCTTTGGCAGACAGGTCGACCGAAACGACTTCCTTGGCCCCGCCAGCGGCCGCAGCCAGTGAGAGCGCCCCTGTGTAGCTAAATAGATTGAGCACCCGACGGTCTTTGGAGCGGGCGGCGACGGCCATGCGACCATTCCGGAGGTCCGGAAACAGGCCCGTTCCGAGCGGTGCGGTGACGTCGACACCCATCCGCAGGCTGCCTTCCCGCACTTCGATCTCAAGCGGTGCCACTTCGCCCCATGCCATCTCGGCAGGCTCGCGTGGTCCTTCTCCACCGAGCGGGCGGTAGCGCTTTTGTACGTAGATCGACTTGGGCGTGTGTACCTCTCGCAACACCGGGATCAGTTGCTCGCTGAGCTTTGACAGCGACGCGGAAAAAACATGCATCACCAGATAGTCGCCGTATCGGTCGACGGTGATCCCCGGAAGGAAATCGCCCTCGCCGTGAATCACGCGATAGGCCGTCAAGTCGTCAGTCGGGAGCAGCGCATTGCGCATGCGAGCCGCCGCCCGAACCCGTCGCATCAGTGCCGCGCTATCGAGCACTTCATTGGGATCGCGAGTGAACGTGCGTACTGCGATCGGACCTTCGGGATCGTAGATCCCGCGAGCAATGAAGGTTCCTTCGGGATCGAACAGATCCACGACATCACCGGACTCACTGGAGAGCGGGCGACCGATGGTGTCGCGGAAGACCCACGGATGACCGGCCGCAAGGCGGCGTGCAGCATCGAACGGCAACCGGACGCTTCCTTTTCGTAGGCGCGGTGGTGGCGCAACGAAAGTGGTGGTACGTCGTCGGATCTGCGGAGGCACCTCTTCGGGGAGGTCGCCGGAACCATAGGTTGACATGGCGCGCAGCATACGGCAGCCGTGTCGGCCTTCGCAAGGGGGTGGTAAGACCCTGTATGCTGGGGTGCGGTCGAGCGTACATTTGGCTTGAAAAGCCTACGCTGCGAAAGGTAAAACCCCCCGCTAGCGCCCCTCGCACTTTGGGGCCGTGCCCGCCAAATGAGCGGGGAATTGGAAGGCGCAGTCACGATGTCCACGCAGAACCAAGGCAAACAACCCCGTTCGGTTCCTCCGCCGCCCCCACCGGTGGCAGCGCATAGCCGTCCCGGCGTGCGACGTCAGAGCATGGATGACCTGCTCGACGATTTCATCGTCCGTGCAAATCAGCGAGTGAGTTCGATTCGCAGTCGACAGTGGGATCTTTTGGTTCCGGTCGAAGAGGTCGATGCGTCTCAGATCATTGCGGATGAACCTCCGGTCGCGGTGCATGCCGCTCCGGTCATCGCGGCTGCACCCGTTCAGCCCGCCGCAGTTCCGAGTGAACCAATTTCTACGGTGATCGTTAGTGAGGCCGCGATCGTGTCGGGTGCGCCAGCGCCTGGGAGCGAAGCTCAACCAGCGACCGTGGAAGCTCAGCCAGCGGTCGTCGAAGCTCAACCCCTCTATAAGGAAGTTCAGCCCGCTGCCGCAGAAAACAAGCCAGCGGTGGACGCAGCGATTCCGGCTGTCGAACCGGTTCGCGAGGTAGCTCCGGCTGAGACAGCTCCTTCACCCGTGGTCGAGGTGGCTGCATCTGCGCCAGTTGCGGCGGAGCCGGTGGCAAGTGCATCGGCGGTCGTGACGGCTGCTCCGAACGAGCCAGAAGACAAGTCGGGGTCGTTCACGCAGAAGCCCGAACAGGCTGCATCCGTTGGTCCGCAGCAGCGACAAGGTAAGAAGAAGAACCGCGATCGTCAGCGGCAACAAGCGGCGGCGGTCGAGGAGAAAGAGACTCAGACTGCAACGGCAGCGCCCGTTGTCGTTCATGAGAAGGCTCCCGTTGCAGCAGAGAGTAGTTCAGAGCCTGCCAAGCCGGTGGTCGCCGCACGTCCGGTGCAGCGAGAAGAGCCTAGGCGGGTCGAATCGGCACCGCGTAGCGAGTCGCGAACCCGTGCCATGCCGCTTCCGATTGAGCCTCCAGCGCGGACCGGCGTCAGCAAAGGAGCGCTGATCGGTGGTATCGCGGTCGCCGCAGGGGTGGTGGTGGGAGCGATTTACTTCCTATCTGGCAGTGGATCTACACCGACGACGAACACGCTTCCTGCTGCCCAGCCTTCGCAAGCTGTGGTGCCTCAACCGGTGAGTCCACCCCCGACTGCGGTTCAGCCGGCTGCACCTGCACCTGCCGCAGTGGCTCCAGTGAGTCCTCCGCCAGCAGCGGTGCCCACTCCTGAGACGGTACCAGCAGCTACGAGCGCTGCGCAGCCAGCCGCCGTAGCCTCACCGGTTCCAGCGGTTGCGCCGCCTGTTGCTCCGAAGGATGAGCCGGTTGCTGCGAAGCCGGTGGCTCCGGCTGCACCCAAGGCAGCCGACGCTCCCGCAACGACCAGTCGCCCAACTACTCCTGCGGTCGCACCGGTCGAACAGCCGGCTGATTCCGAGCCGGTGGCGTCAAAGGAAGACGAAAAGAAGGCCGCCAAAGCCGAGAAAGCGGCCAAAGAGAAAGCCGCGAAGGCCGAAAAGGCGGCCATTGCGGAGTCTGCGGCCAAACCAGAGAAGGCCGAAAAGCCCGCGAAGGCCGAGTCAGTCGCGAAGACCGAAAAGCCTGCGAAGGCGGAGAAGCCCGCGAAGGCGGAGCCGGCTGCGAAGGCTGAGCCTGCGGCCAAGCCCGAAAAGACCGAGAAACCACCAGCCAAGTCCAAGAAGGACGAGAGCTGGATCGACCCGTTTGCACAGTAACGAGCTATTTGGGAAGCCCGAAGGGAGCAAGATGCGCAAGAAAACTCTCCTCTCAGCCACGGCGGTTGCCCTGCTGGCGATGTCCTTTCCCGTCCACAGCGAATGGCTGGAGGTGATTGGTTGTCGTCAGGCGTTTGGTCAGGAAGAAGATCCTGAAATTACCGCTGAGGCGAAGAAGCACTACAAGCTCGGCCAGGACGCTTACACCGAGGGCAAGTACGACCTGGCAATTAAGGAACTCAAGCGCGCATACGTGCTCAAGCGCATCCCGGCGATCTTGGTCAATATCGCGATGACCTATCGCAAGACCAAGGACTACGAGATGGCCATCTACTTCTATAAGAAGTTCTTGGCTGAAGCTCCCACTGACGAGAAGCAGCGCGCCAGCATCGAGACGGCGATTGGCGAAGTGGAAAAAGAACGGACTGCGGCGAGTCAGCCCCAGCAGCTCGCACCCGCCAAGCCTGCGGTGGAAGCGGCCAAGCCAGCCGTCGAGGCGGCAAAGGCAGCAGAGCCCGCAAAGTCGGCGGTCGAAGCCGCAAAGCCTGTCGAAGTTGCGAAACCGGTGGGAGAAGCCGCGAAACCAGTGGCTGAGGCGGCTGGCTCTGAAGCAGCAACGCAAGCTCAACCGGCGGCCGCTCCCGAGAAGGCTGCCAACGAGTGGGCGCACACCCCGGTCGATGCCGCACCTCCGGGTCAGCCCGTCGACATTCGCGTCCAAATGCCGGTCATGAAGGGCGTCAAGGTCAAGGTCTACTTCCGCAAGGAAGGTCAGGCGAACTTTGACAGCCTGGAACTGAAGCGTCGCGGCAACGAAAAGGTCGCTCGCATTCCTGGAGATGTCGCGCAGGGCAAGGCGTTCCAGTACTACATCGAAGCCAAAGATCCGGCGGGAACCGTCATCAAGTCGATTGGCAACGAGCTGAGCCCGAACCTGGTTCTGATGGACCCGACGGTGCGTCCGCAGATGATCGGTGCCGAGCTACAAGCTGATGGTGGCGATGATGAGGAAGTCGCCAAGCGGACGAAGACCGGCCCGACGCGTGACATTGAAAACGAGCAGGCGACCTTCGATCTCGGCTCGCAAGAGAAGGCGATGGCGAAGCTGCGGCAGCAGATGCGGGACAAGTCGAAAGGCGGCGGTGGCAAGTCGGGAAAGCCGCTTCTCGGTCCGATGGGCTGGGGTGGTGCAGTGGCGACACTCCTTGGGCTTGGCGGACTCGGCGCTGGGTTGGGACTGCTCGGGCTCGCGGCGTCGAATGCGACGCTGGTGAGCGGCGACTCGGCGTGCGAAGTGAAGGTGAAGGTAAACGGCGTCGCGCAGTGTCCGCACTTTGGCCCGAACGAAGATCCGACTCTGTCTCGGACGCTCAAGCCTGCGACGTCGGAATACGAGCGCAAGGGACTGCTGTACGACAAGGTTGGCACCGCAGTTACGACGGTGGGTGGGGTCGTGCTGGCCGGTGGTGCGGCACTTTTGACCTATGACCTGATCAAGCGCTACGGCAAAGAGAAGCCGGCTGCGCCCAAGACCCGCAAGGTCAAAAAGGTCATCGAGGTCGAGGAGCCCGCTACGTCGTGGCTGATTGCTCCAGTCGTGAGCCCCGGCACCATCGGCGTGGTCTCGCTCTTTAACTACTAGGGTTTCGGGAGGGTTTACATGCGTCTGTCGAAGATTCTTACCGTCGCGCTGCTGTTCTCGGCGGCTTGCTATAAGCCGAACTACAGTAGCGATGAAGATCTCGGGAAAGCCTTTCGCTGCTACGCCACGGATCGTCCAGCGTGCCCCGGTGGTTTGGTGTGCTGCGTCGGTGCACTGTGCGGAGATGCGCTGATTGACCCGGTGACGGGCGGGCCGGTCAAAGACAACAGCGGCAATCCACTTGAGGGTTCGTGCGTTCCTCCAAGGGCACCAGAGGATCTGAGCTTGACCCCGGCGTCCTACTGGGACTTTGGGATCAAGGGCAGTTACTGGACCGGCGCGGTCAACGATCCACTGCTGTCGGGGAAGGATCCGGACACCGGGAAGTGGCGTTGTGCGCGCAAACTCGAGCCAAACGACATGCCAGGCGAAGAAGTCGGCTTGGGTTCCCAACTGCCCATCGATCCGAATCCGACCCCCGGCACCGCGTATGAGATCTGCCCGGATGAGAGTGCGCCGGATCTGCCTGATGTTGACGTATTCAAGTTCAAGCTTCCCACGCCGACCAAAGTGATGGTCCGCATCACCTACAAGGTTACCTACGGTGATCTCGACGTGGCGTTGTTCCGCATGGCGAAGGATGACACGGGCGTTGATCGTCCTCAGCGAGTGGTGGCCGACCTAACGGCGGTGGACAATGGCTGCCTCGAGATACCAAACCTCCCCGCAGGCGGGCCGTACTACGTCGTTGTGCGCGGCACGAACTCTCCGGAGAAGCCGTCGAAGTACTCGATGAACCTGTACAACATCCGCGTCTATGGCGTGTCGACCCCGGCTGGCGACTCGTGTACGGCGAAAAAGGACGGCGGCGTCTAAGCCCTTCGCCTGGCCATCCCGAACCTCCTCAGAAAACCAGTAACACCGAGGGATCCCACTCTCTCGGCGGTGAGCATGATGACGATGCAGACCTCCCCGCGTCGGGCGATGACGCTTACGCAAAAGATCTTGGCCGCGCACGCGATGGGGCTGTCGCGGCCTTGGGTGCAAGCTGGCGACATCCTGAGGGTGCGCGTCGACTG
This sequence comes from Polyangia bacterium, assembly GCA_044228505.1. Lineage (GTDB taxonomy): Bacteria > Myxococcota_A > Polyangia > Palsa-1104 > JAEUJZ01 > JAEUKA01. The sequence continues at coordinate 32,107 of JBGAUT010000047.1, forward strand.
GACCATTGCCAGTGAGCTGGCATGGAACGGGATGGACAAGACCTACGAGGCCCTGGGTCGTCCACCGCTCCACAATCCGGACCGGTTCTTTTTGGCGGTCGATCACACGGTGGATCCGACGACCCTCCGCAGCGATCCCCGGGCGCAGAAGCTGGTGCAGCTGTCGCGCAGCTTTGCCAAGGAACGGCGACTGCGGCACTTCTACGACGCCAATCAGACGATCCTTCACACCAAGTTTTATCGCGACCTGCTCTTGCCGGGCCAGATCGTCATTGGGGCTGACTCACATTCCTCGTCACACGGTGGGCTGGGCGCGTTTGCGATTGGACTTGGTGGGGCCGATGTGACGGCGGCGATGGTTCTTGGGGAGTCGTGGATCGAGGTGCCCGATGCGATTTCGGTCGAGTATGTCGGGACGCCTGCCTTTGGTCTGACCGGCAAAGACATCATCCTACGCACACTCGGAGAGCTGGGGCGTAACACCGTCGCGATGGAGCGGAGCGTCGAGTATCGCGGGCCAGCGGTCGCGTCGTTTTCGACGGATATGCGCTTTACGATCGCGAACATGACCGCCGAGTTTGGAGGTCTGAACGGTATCTTTGAACCGGACGCGGTGACGGCGGCTTGGCTCGCGCAGCGGACCGAAGCACCAGGGCTCGAAGCGGGTTTGTACTTTCGCGCCGATGAGGACGCTCCGTACATCGCCAAGCATACGATTCGTCTCGATTCGCTCGAACCGCTCGTCGCCAAGCCGTTTTCCCCGGACAATGTTGTGCCGCTCACCCAGCACGTCGGGATGCCGGTTCATGGCGTGTTCATCGGGGCGTGTACCACGACGGAAGAGGAACTGGTTCTCGGGGCGCTGGTGTTAGAACAGGCTCTGCGGCGCGGCATCGAGCCCACGGGAACGGGGCGGCGCTTGGTGGTCCCCGGCGATCTATCGATCCAGGGTCGACTGTACGAGTCGGGGCTGTGGCGCTTCTACGAACAGGCGGGATTTCAGATTGATCCTCCGGGCTGTTCGATGTGCCTCGGTGTTGCCAGTCAGCGGGCGGGCAAGGGCGAGACCTGGCTGTCCTCTCAGAATCGCAACTACCCGAACCGCATGGGTGAAGGCTCGCTGGCGTGGCTGGCCTCGGGACCGACGGTGGCGGCGGCGTCGCTGGGCATGGCGATCCGTGATCCCAGAGAGCTGCTCCAGAGCATCGATCAGGACCGCTTCGCCCGGATTCTCCATCGCCAAGACCGCTTGCTACCGGAAGTCGCGGTCAGTCATCCCCAGGTCACCGTGGTCGCCGAGTCGAGCGCTGCCGCCACCGGTGGAGGCAAAGTCGCGGCCTCGATCATTTCCGGACGGACGCAGCGCTTTGGCAACCACATCGACACCGATGCAATCATTCCCGGCCAGTTCTGTCATCTCACGGACTTTCAGGAACTCGGCTCCCACTGCTTCGAGTTCGTTCGTCCGGGCTTTGCGGAACGGGTTCGCTCTGGTCAGAACATCGTGGTGGCCGAAGAGGGCTGGGGCTCGGGTTCGAGCCGTGAACAAGCGGTGTGGGCGCTTAAGGGCGCGGGCGTGGCCGTGGTCATCGCCAAGAGCTACGCCTTCATCCACAAGCGCAACTTGGTCAACGAAGCGCTGCCATTCTTGGTGGTCACCGACGAAGAGTTCTACACGCTGACCGGAGACGATGACGAGCTATCGGTCGACTTGAGCGGCTCTGTGACGCACGTCCGATCCGGTCGCACCTTCTATGCTCGTGGCAGCACACCACTCATCCTTGCGCTTCAGCGGGAAGGGGGACTTGTCCCCGCCATCTCGCGCAATGGTCCCCAGGTCTTCGGACGCCTCACCGGTCACTAGACCGTGACCCGCGCTTAGCCCGCGCTCGGCAGTGGCTCATCTTCTAGCGACACATCTCGCGGACGGACTTCACTCAGCAGCTTTTCTGCTTTGGCGGACAGAGCGAGGCCGTCCCGTGGGATTCGACTGAGCGCCAGCGCCAAAATCGACAGCCGGTCACCGGGAGTAGATCGCTTGTCGATGATGACCCGCCACTGCCCTTTGACCTTGCACAACCCACCCGAGCCAAGCTCCCCGCTCATCGCTTCGTAGGTGAGTCGGACATCAAGCTGCTTGGCCGCTTCTTCCAGTTCGGCCAATAGCTCAGGAATCTTGGTGCGCGAGCCTTCGCTCGACGTAGCGGGCGCGGTTGTTTCGCTGCTGCTGTCTGCGCTGGGCGGACGCTTACTATCCCGCTGCTTGGCTTCCCGTTTGTAATCTCGCGGCGCTGCTGGTCGGCTGGCGCGCTTGGTGGTTTTGGACACGGCCATGGCACTTAGGGAGTCTGAAGGAGAACCGGCAGCAGTGCCTCCGGCGGCGTGTATTCACGGAACCAGCCGGTTCGCTTGCCCAGCCGATCGAAGACCAGCACCGATGGCAGCGAGGTCGACTGATACTTCGCCTGCATCGCTTGGGTGTGCGCAGTTTCTTCGCTGCAATCAATGCGAAGAAGGACAAAGCGGGTCAGCTCGCGACGCACTGCTTCATCAGGGAAGGTCTTCGCTTCCATCTGCTTGCACGGCGGACACCAGTCGGCCCCAAAGTCGATAAGCAGCGGCTTGCCTTCATTCCGCGCTTTTTGCACCGCTTGCGCTTCATCGGTCATCCACTTCAGATCACCGCGTGGCGCCAGGGTCCACGACACGCAGCCGTACAGCCCAATCACCATCAGCAGCACCCCGATCCCTTTGCGCACCGCCCGCGAGAGTCCTTCGGAAAAGCTCAGGGTCAGGCCGCCGATCAGGATGCCGACCACCACCAGCACAGACTGCGACAAAAGGAACTTGTAGGAGCTTGTCCCAAAGGTGCGCAGCAGCGGCATAATATTGCGCAGGTAGTAGAGCGCAGCGACGGTCATCACCACACCAAAGACCGCCTTGACTGCATCCATCCACGCTCCGGACTTGGGCATCTTGAGCGCAAAGCCCGCGATCACAAAGAACAGCACGCCCATGCCCAGCGCATAGGTGAACAGCAGCGTGCCACCCGTCATCACCGACCGCTGCGTGCTGACGAAGAGCAGCAGCGCTGCCAGCGGGGGTCCGGTACATGGTGCCGCGACCACCCCGGCGACAAGTCCCATCAGGAATGCACCGAGTGGTCCCCGGCCACCCACTTGCGACAGCTTGCCTTGCAGCTCGTTTGGCAGCGATAGCTCGAACGCTCCGAACATCGAAGCCGCCATCAGCAAAAAGAACAGCGCCACCGGTACGATCAGCCATGGGCTCGTCATGAACGCGCCAAACTGTCCACCGACTAGGCCGACCACCAGCCCCAGCGTGGTGTAGGTGGCGGCGATGCCTCCCACGTAACAGGCCGCAAGTCCAAGAGCCTGGGCACGGGGAGCTTCGCGAGCCCCAAACAGGCTGATGGTGATGGGGATGAGCGGGTAGACGCACGGCGTCAGACTGGTCGCCAGTCCACCGAGGAACGCGAGCAGATAGGCGAGGCGCAACGAACCGCCGGGGGCCGCCAGTGCTGCCAGGGCTGCGGAAAGTCGCTCTCCAAGATCCGTTTCGAGTGGGGCCGCCGACGCAATCGCCGGGATCGCCAGCAGGAAGGTGAGGACGACAAGCAACCGACGCAACGTTGGGTTGGGCAGCATGATCTTCCTTATAACGCCGGGCGCAGGGGCTGACATTCCCGAAATGGTTTGGACTTAGCCTTCGGCTTTGGCCACGTCGCCAGATCCTGCGCTGGTCGGTCCGCTGAGTGCTGCTGCGGCAGCCGAAGCCGCGCTTGGAGCGCGCCGCTGCTGATCGCGGGCGTCGTAGGCGCGAATGATCGCGGCGACCAGTGGATGGCGCACCACGTCGACCTCGGTGAAGTGAACAAACTCGATGCCGACGATGCCGCTCAGGATCCGCATCGCTTCGACCAGTCCGCTCTGGCCTCGGGTCGGCAGGTCAATTTGGGTGATGTCACCGGTGATCACCGCCTTGCTGTCGTAGCCAAGGCGGGTCAGAAACATCTTCATCTGCTCGCCGGTGGTGTTCTGCGCTTCATCCAAGATCACAAACGAGTCATTGAGCGTTCGCCCGCGCATAAAGGCCAGCGGCGCGACCTCGATCTGGCCTCGATCGATCATCAGTTGGGCGCGCTCCATATCGAGGAGGTCGTTCAGCGCGTCATACAGCGGTCGCAGATACGGATTGACCTTGTCCTGCATGGTGCCCGGCAAGAAACCGAGCTTCTCTCCCGCCTCGACCGCCGGACGACACAGCACAATGCGCCGCACCTGCTTGTCGATGAGCGCTTTGACGGCCATCGCCATGGCCAGGTAGGTCTTGCCGGTGCCCGCTGGACCGATGCCAAACACCACATCTTCGCTGCGAATCGCATCGAGATAGCGCTGCTGGGCGACACTCTTGGGAATCACCGGACGGCTGCGATTGGCGACCACCACCGCATCGCGCAGCACGTCGCTCACCGCCGTCTCTTTGTCGTGCTGGATCATCTGGAGTCCACGCACGACATCATCCGTGGTGACGGCGCGACCCTGCTGCTGCATCGTGCGGAGCTGCTCGATCAAGCGGTGGGCCAGCTCTACGCTGTCTTTGGTGCCGATGAGGGATAGCTCGTTGCCTCGGGCGTGGAGCGACAAGCCGAGCTGTCGTTCCATCAGCCGAAGGTGGCCGTTGTTCTGTCCATAGAGCGCTGCGGCGACCGAGTTGTCCGCAAAGGTGAGCTGCTCGCGAACCAGTTCGCTGGCTTCGCTCGGCCGCGATTCGTGACGTCGATGTTTTTCCATGGAGCTACTGCGACACGTGAGTTGGGGCGGTTAGAGACGATAGCCGAGTCCGGTCCACAGATTGGGGCCGATCGCCGGCGCCGAGGCGTTGCCGGTGCTGTTCCCTGGATTGACCGAAGTGAAGTCGATGCCCACCGTGCCGACCCAAAACAGGGCGCGGTTGCCAGTGCCTTTGACAATGTCGACGCTGGTTTCGAGTCCGACGCCTGACAAAAGGGCCCGCCCCCAGTTGGGCGAGGTGGCGTAGCGAATCAGCATCGAGCGTACCAGCGGCGGTACCGTCAGGTCGACGCCAATCCGCACCCGTGAATCGACCGGAAACATGACTCCCAGGGTGATCGAGGGCTGTATCAGCAGCAGTCCAGCGAGCGACCGTCCACCGAGTAGACGCAGCCGCGCCGAGACTTCCACTCGACGGGTGAGTGCGCCCAGGCGCAGCTCGGCACCACCGCTTAGAAACGGGGTGTCGATCAAATACTGAAATGACCCCCCCGCGACGAATGCCAGGCTGAATGCGGGCCGCTGAAAGCGCGACGTGCGAGTCGGCGGCTGGTCGGCTTCGGTGCCTGGGGGCGCGGAAGGTTCAGCGGGGGGCGCAGTTGGAGCGACCTGGGCCCAGGCGGGCTGCGCGGCCAGCAGGGACAGCGAGACGAGTAGCCAGCGAATTACTGACATTTCAGCCTCCCGAGCGCTGCGCAGGCCTCAGTCATGGTCGGCGTACAGGTCGTGCTGCCGGCGTCCGTGAAGCAAGTTGCAGTCCCGGCGTTGCAGACCGTGGCGATCGAAAACTGCCAGTCCGGCACCTCACACAGGCCCGCCTGTCGGATGTCGTCACAGCTTGCGCTGCGCACGCACTTGGCGATGGCCGTCGCGAAGTTGGGATGGCGCTCCCCGCAGCCGTTTTCGGTGCAGTTGATCGCCGCGTGGCTGGTGCAGCACCCATACAGTCGAGAGGCCGCATCCTCACACAGTAGCGTCGTGGTGGTGATGTCACTACAGGAATGACCAAGCAGCAGGCCGACGGCCATGCACGTCACGATGGCTCGTCGCAGCATGCGCTTTTGGGGACTGAGAGCGAAAAGACGCATACTGCATGCTTTATCAGGTTCGCTGGTCGGAGGATCTTAAAAATTTCGGCGGGCAGCGGCGCAGATCGGTCACCGCATGTGGCTCGGCTGGCGGCTCTCGGTTCGCAACGGCTGCTATGTCCTCGCCAGCTCGCTTTCGGAGCGCCGGATCTGGTCGGTCAGCAGGGTGAGCGTCACCGTGTCCCTCCGACCCGCGGTCGCGGCGCGTGGGGGCGGGGCTCCTGTGTGGCGGTGCATGCGCACCTAGGTCCAGGCAGGTCGTCTCATGCTATTGTGAATCGGCTCTGGCCGACGGATGGCTGTGTCGGTTGCCTGCGGCTCGGGAGTGCGACCCGGGGACGAGACAGATCCAGTCGAGAGCCTTCACTTTTGGGAGGACAACCTATGTTGTATTGCGCCTCGCGACCGCTTATTTTGCCCGCGCTGTGTCTGCTTCTGGCTGCTTGCTCGGAGGGCGGGGGCAGCGGCACACCGATCGATCCACAGCCGGACATGACCATGGAAGTGGCCGGATCTGGACGCTGCGAATCGGATCCAATCGTTCATCCTGAGACGATGCTCGACACCACCCCCGGTGCGACCGATCTGACCTTCACGCCCATCGCTGGGTTTGCGATTCCGGCTCAGCTAGGCCAGACCGAGACCCGAGAGATTTTCACCAGCGCTGCCGCCTTTGAGCGCTACTTCGGGGCCCCGGCCCCAAGCAGCATCGACTTTGGCAAAAGCTGGGTTTTTTTCTACAGCGCGGGCAGTAAGAGCACCGATGGGTACGTCCCCGCCGTTGCCCGCATCCGCACGGTCGGCGATGAAGTGAGGGTCGACACCTCGCTAGAGATTCCCGGTGCGGCCTGTGCGGTGGCCACCGTGATCACTCGTCCTACGGTGCTGGTGGCGTTTGCCCGGCCCACCTTGGCACTGTGCCGCTCGACCTATCACCACCTGGAAACCACCAGGATGTGCGTTCCTCCAGAGCCCGGCCCAGCCTGTACCGGCACGCTCACCGATCGCGGCATTGATGAGATGCTAACCACTCGCCCCAGGGCCATGATCCCGTCCGAGAGCGGCTTTACACCCTACAACCCCAACTCCGTGTCCATCGGCAACTACAAGACCGGGAGCTGGACACGGATCTGCAAGAGCGCCACCGAGTGCGACCCCTGGACCCAAGACAGCCTGGTCGGTGACTACTACACCGGCAGCGCGTCGTTCTACCGTGAAGCCAGCGCCATGCGCCTCATCCTGGTCTCGCCGATCATTGGCTATCAGGTGAACATCGGCGGCGGCATGAATAAGAGCTGCTTTCGCTACGCCAAGGGCATGGGCGACATGATGAAGCAGGCGAGCGGCAGCACCCAAGTGGCGGTGCAGCTCGCCGAGAGCTCGGGCTGCTATGCAGGTGGGGCCACAGCCAACGGCGACTCCTTCCGCCTCGGGCCAGTGACCGGCGTGTTCGCCGACCGCTGCTTCCGTTTGACCCAGAACAAACAGACGGTCATCGGCGTGAACTCCTACCGCGAAAACCTGATCGTGGTGTCCGGTAGCTGGTAACGCAGTTCCGAGAAGTCGACCCAGGGGCTCGTCCGCGCTGCCGGTCCTGGAAAAACAATTTCTGGGGCGCGGGCAGCTTGGCGACCGGCTGACGGTTCTTTCGCCAAGCGCGGCACGAAAACGGGCGACCTCCTAGCAATCGTCTGGCAGGCGGCTGCAGCGCTTCCGCGCCATGAAATGTTTTTCCAAACCGGGTGGGCAGCTCGGCTGCCCGCAGCAAAAACGGTCCGCGCAGGGTGGGCAGCTCTTGCGGACACCCCAACAGTTCGCAGATCCGGGTGGGCAGCTTCTTCTGCCCGCATGAAAAAACGCCACGACCAGGGAGGCAGCCCTGCCGCACCCCGTTCGAACCTGTCTTGGGGGGGGCGGCAGCACTTCCCACCAGCGCGGGACAAACTTTTACGGCTCAAGGGGCGCGGTCTGCTGGTTTTGTGGAGCATGGCTTTGTGCTCGGGCCGCTGTGCCGGATGGGGGCTGTGGTAGGGTGGCTTAT
>JBGAUT010000048.1:0-39489 GCA_044228505.1 Polyangia bacterium
GGCAAGCTGAAGCAATCAAAGAGCGAGTCGAATCAAGCGGCAGGCATGCTGAAGCAGTCAAAGAGCGAGCTGAGCCACGCCGAAGCGAAGAACGATGGACATCACGTCTTTTGTGCTCACTTTTTGGCAAACGTGAGTTGTGTCATCGACAGCAGGTGTGCCTGCGGGTCCAACCGGTAGTGCTTGGGCAGCGGCGTGCGGAGGAACTGGGAGGGATGTGGTTTCCCTAGTTGACTGTCTGGCGGCATGCGCTGTAAAAGAACCCGCGCTCGGGCAACACACCTAGGTTCCCGGTTCCTTCTGGCGCGTTTCATTTCGAGGCAAACATGGCTTACACGTACGATACGTCGGACCTGCGCAAGGGTCTGAAGATCATGGTCGATGGCGCTCCTTACATCGTTGTCGAGGCGCAGTTCGTCAAGCCTGGCAAGGGCCAGGCCTTTACCCGCACCAAGATGAAGAACTTGCTCACCGGCGGAGTGATCGAGCGCAACATTCGCTCGGGCGAAAAGATGGAAGGAGCCGATGTCGAGGACAAAACCTCGACCTTCCTCTACAAAGAGGGCGACGATTCGTTCGTGTTTATGGACGTGAAGACCTACGAGCAGGTCAGTGTGCCTGCCTCGACGGTTAGCGACGACTGGAAGTTCATGAAGGAAAACACGGAAGTGACACTGACCTTCTACAACGGTCGTGTGATTTCGGTGACGCTGGCGAACTTCGTCGAGCTACGCGTTACCCACTCCGAGCCAGGCGTCAAAGGCGACACCGCCAACAACGTCACCAAGCCCGCCACCCTCGAAACGGGTGCGACCATCAACGTGCCCTTGTTCATCAACGAGGGTGACCTGGTCCGCATCGATACCCGTGAAGGCAACTACATCGAGCGCGTTCGCGGGTAAGCCTCTCGCAAAACCGAGGACTCGACAGAGCGACGGTATGACGGAGCGGGTAACCGGACGTCTCATCGAGGTCTCGCCCGATTTGTTACGGGTCGATGACGGCCAGAAGCTGTGGCGTCTCGCCGTTCGCTGTTCGGTATCGTCGTTACGTCCCGCTGACTTCGTCGAACTACTTGTGTCGCCGTCCCAAGACACCAATCCGAACGGCGTGGTGATGGCGGCGACGCTGCTAGCTCGTCCGCAAGGTACCGGGCAGCCGTTTCCTTCGCCCGGTGGCGACTACTTTCGACTCAACAGGGAGCACCGCCGCGAAATGCTGCTTGCGCGGGGCAGGGTGCTGGCTTCGATTCGGCGGTACTTCGCCGAGCAAGACTTTTTGGAAATCGAAGCGCCGCTGATGGTTCCGTCCCCGGGCCTGGAGCTGCATCTTCAAGGGTTTGCTGTCTCGGATACCAGCTCTGCGGGGCCACCGCGCTATCTGATTACGTCGCCTGAGTATCAGCTCAAGCGGCTGCTGGTTTCGGGTCTGCGGCGTATCTACAGCATGGGCAAGGTGTTTCGTGCCGGAGAGGCAGGGCCTCACCACAATCCCGAGTTCACCATGCTGGAGTGGTATCGGGCCTATGAAGACTGGCGCTCGGTGGCGACAGATGTTGCAGCGCTGTCGGCGCAGCTCGCGACCGAGCTACATGGCAGCCCGCGCTTTGTACGCAGCGGCCTCGGCTCGTCGGGTTCGGCGCAGCGTATCGATCTATCGCTTCCGTGGCCCGAGCGGACCGTGCGCGAGGTGGTTCGTCAACATGCCGGGCTCGACATTCGCGGTGATGAGACGAGCGCCGAGCTGGCGCGGAAGCTCGAACAGGGCGGCTATCGCGTGCCGACCCCCACCCTGGTCGATGCCCAGGGCGAGCCGTTTTGGGCCTGGGATGACCTGTTCTTTTCCGTGTTCCTTGACCATGTCGAGCCGAAGCTTGGTCTGCCCGACCACGAGGGTGTGCTGCGGCCGCTGCTTCTGTACGACTGGCCTAGCCCGCTGTGTGCGTTGGCTCGTCGCAAGCCAGGAGCTCCCGAGGTGGTCGAGCGCTTCGAAGCCTATGTGGCAGGTCTTGAGCTGTGCAATGGCTTTGGCGAGCTGTGCGATCCGTTCGAACAGCGGCAGCGGCTCGTCCATGACCTAGCGGAGCGTCGCCGTCGAGGTCTACCCGAGTATCCCGTGGATGAGCGATTTTTGGGCGCTCTGGCAGAAGGCATGCCGCCTTCGGGTGGGGTCGCACTCGGCATTGACCGCCTGCTGATGCTGCTGCTCGATGCACATCACATTCGCGATGTCCTGCCGTTTGCTTGCGATGAGCTGTAGTGCTGGTTTCTCGCCTGGTCGCTGCTCGTGAAGGGTGATGTAGGGAACCGGTTGACAGGTCGTGTGGGGATAAGGGATGGTGCGCGGCAAAAGGAGTCCGACATGTCAAGCACTACTAGCGAGCAGAACAATCAGTCCTTTCCATACGGTCCGATCATTCCTTACCTAACGCTGTCTGATGCCACCGCAGCGATCGAGTTCTATAAGAAGGCGTTTGCCGCTGAGGTGCGCGATCTTCACCACGCTCAGGATGGCAAGCGGGTGATGCATGCGACGCTGATCATCAATGGCGGCGTTGTCATGCTTTGCGACGAGTTCCCTGAGTTCATGGGCGGCAAGTCACAGAACCCGCTTGCGCTCGGCGGCTCTGGGGTGAGCATCCAGGTGGAATGTCCCGATGTCGACGCGGTGTGGCAGCGGGCGATTTCCGCCGGTGGCAAGGTCGAGATGCCGCTTGCTGATCAGTTCTGGGGCGATCGTTATGGCGTGCTGTCGGACCCGTTTGGTCATCGCTGGGCGTTGTTTACCCATAAGCCAACTCCGGCTGACATGGGAAAGACCTGGTAGGCGTTACTTGGTCCGAGCAAACGGATCACGAAGTCCTACGCTCGGTTCAGGTCGATGGGCATCGCGAGAGCTCGCGTCGTTTCGCAACTCACGATGGACGAGTCCCGTGAGCCGTTGATCGATCTGCACTGCCAGATCTCGGATCTGCTGCACGCTTCGCGATAACTCCGTGACCCGGGTGTCGCTCTGCATGAACTGCTTTTCGAGATCGCCAATGCGTGCCGACATCCGATCGATTCGCTCCACCATGAGCTGTTCGCCTCGTCGACTGTCTGCACGTAGCCGCTCTAACTCATCGACCTTGGCTTGATACATCGCTTGCGACACGCAGCCTCCGCCCAGCAGCGCGTTGAGCACGAGCAGTCGCCATCCCCATCCCCCGAGCATGCGATGACTCCCCAAACCCGTGTCCGGGTTTGTTACAGGATATCGCAGCTTTGGGCGAGGAAGCGAGCGGTGCGCGGACGGTCGAGCGGGGAAGCGAGGGCAGCGGGTGGACTAGTCGCGTAGCAGTGCCGCGCCCCAGTGAAAGCCTGCACCTAGGCCGACAAAGCACAGCAAGTCGCCGCGCTTGATACGTCCCGAGCGTCGACACTCATCGTAGGCAATCGGAATCGTCGCTGCGGTGGTGTTGCCGTACTTCTGGATGTTGTTATATATCCGGTCCGGCTTGATCCCAAGAGACACCTGCACCGCTTCGTTAATGCGGAGGTTCGCTTGGTGAAAGATGAAGTGATCGATCTGGTCGATGGCCAAGCCGTGTCGACCGAGTAGCGAGCGCACGACCTCGGGCATTTTGGTCACGGCCATGCGGAACACGAACTTGCCGTCCATGTGCGGAACGTGGTCGAGCCGATTGATGATTTCCGGTGACACGTATGGCCGATGCGCCATGCCCGATGGAACGTAGAGCTTGTTGAAGGCTGATCCATCGGCGTGAAGCTCGAAGTCGATCAGGCCGCGCTCTGTCTCGTCGTCTTCTCGCTGCAGAACGATCGCGCCGCCCGCATCGCCAAATAGCACCGCCCGGTCACGGACCGAGGTGTGGAGAGCGCGCTGCTCAGGCGTCGGGACGTTATCGGCCAGGCCGAGAATCGTCGGCCAGTCGGAAAACGGCATAAATGGCGAGTGTGTCTCCGCCCCGACGAGCAGCAGGGTCTTGGCCACCTTGCCCTTGAGTAGTGCATCGGCGACCTGGAGTGCGTACACAAAGCCCGTACACTGCTGACGGATGTCGAGAGCGGGAATGTTCCGCAGCCCAAGCTTGCTCTGCATGATGCTGCCGCAGCCAGGGAAGTAGTGATCGGGCGTCATCGTCGCGAAGACGACGTAGTCAATGTCCTGGGGCCCGACGCCGGCTTGCTCCATCGCAATCTTGCTGGCACGTGCTCCGAGATCAGAAGTCGATGTGCCATCAGCGACGAAGTAGCGCTGCTCGATGCCTGAGCGTTCGCGAATCCACTGGTCCGACGTGTCCATGATTTTCTCGAACCGAGCGTTTGGGACCAGATGCTCCCCGACCACAAAACCAGAACCTTTGACGACGCTACGCATGGTGTCTCCTTCAGACCCGGCCATCGTGGCGCGGGACAAAATAACTTACTTCAGTTGGGGGGTGGGTGCTCGACGCCCGTTACATGTCGTCGAGCTTCTTTTCGGCCTGTTCGAGAGTCTGCTTGGCGCGGGTCGATCCCGGATGGTCCTTTAGGATCTTGCGGCACGTCTCGGCTGCGTCTTTGTAGCGACCGAGCTTGAACTGGGCCTGAGCGAGTAGTTCCTGATAGGACACTTTGCGTGGCGCTAGCTTGGCGGCCTGGGCCAGATTTCTCGCGGCTCCGTCGAAGTTGCCTTGTTCGAAGTTGGCTTCACCAAGACCGGCCACTGCATCAGCGTTTTTTCCGTCGAGCTGAACGGCTCGTCGGAAGCTGGCAACCGCCGCATCGACATCCCCATCGTCGAGTTTTTGTTTTCCAAGACTGACCAGGGCCAATAACTCTCCCGAGGGCTTGGAAGCACCGGGCTCAGCCGCTACCGGTTTCGGTTCCGGCTTGGGCTCAGACTTAGCGACAGCGGGTTTCGGCTCCGGCTTGGGCTCTGGCTTAGCGACAGCAGGCTTCGGTTCCGGCTTGGGCTCGGACTTGGCGACCGATGGTTTCGGCTCGGGCTTGGGCTCGGCCTTCGCAACCGAGGCTTCCGGCTCGGACTTGGCGACCGAGGGCTTTGGCTCGGCCTTCGCTGGAAGTGGCTCAGCTTTCGGGACCGATTTGGCTGACTCTTCGGGCTTTGTGGGCGGAAGAGCCGTAGGCTCTGGCTTCATCACCGGTTGGGCTGACACTGGCTGTGCAGCGAGCGGTTCAGCAACCACCGGTGGTGTGGTGCCCTGCGCACCTGTCGCACTCGTAGGGCTCGTGGCCGCTTCTACCTTTGGTGAGGGCTCAAGTGGTGGAGTACTGGGACTGGTCGAAGGTGCCACTGATGGCACGGTCTCTGGTCCCTTGTGCGAGCCGCCCTGGGAATACAGCAGCAGCCCGATGACGGCCACCGCAGACACAGCAGCCGGAACCACCCAGCGCGGCGTCTTTTTCTTCAGGCTCAGCGCGTCGTCGTCATCGAGCATCGCAGCGGTGGCGGGGGTCGATTGCGCGAACCAGCCGGCATCCCCTTCTCCGCCCATTTCGGGAGGTGGTGACTCTGGGGTGCGCTCTGACTCGGCGGTCGGTTTGGCCTCATCCGCATCGACTTTGACCACCTTGGTGGTTTCACCATGCGCCAGCTCTGCGGGGGAGACCTTGTTCTGCTTTAGTGTCTCTGTCGACGAACCATCGACCGTTTCGGCTTTGAGAACTCTGATTGTTTCGTCTTCATTTGGAGCGTCTTCGTCAGGCGACGGGGCCGCTGCTGGGACACTGGTGGCCACTTTCGCCGGTGCTGGTTCGAGGACCGGAGCCGCTGGCGGCGGTGCCTCGGGTGACAGCGGACCCATTCCAGGCTTGGTGGGGCGGCCAATGGACGGGGTAGACAAGGGACCAAGTTCTGCCGATGAAGAGGTGGCTTTGGCCCTCGGAATCTCGATGGAGGGAGATGGTGTTACGACGGGAGTTGCCGGACGTGGGGACTCGCTCTGTTTGGTTGCCGGACCGCTTGGTGTCCGGTTAAGTTGAGGCGCTGGAGTCGACATTGCCGCAATGCGACTGGAGTCACGCTGAGCTGATGGGGCACTGACTTCTTTGGCAATCGGCTCTCGCGGGACCGCTGCTTTGGCCGCAGTTGGAGCGCTTGGCTCGCGCCGAACCGGTGTTTGCGGACTTGCCGTGTGGGGGTCGAAGTTCATCTGTTCGACGGGCGTGTCCGCAGAGGGCGGCAGGCGGGTCAAGTCCGCTGAGGTTGCCGACTCGGTGAGGTCGACTTCGTGAGTGAGCAGCGCTGGTAGGGCCGCTTCTTCCCACGCGAGACTTTCCTGTTCCAACATCGCTCGGGCCGTACGTGGGGTCGGATCTCCACGATCGAGTCTTGTCGCAACAATATTGACGAACCCGCTCTTCAGCGGCTGGGCCGGAGTCTCTGGCTTGGCAGCCGGTGGTTTCGGACCTGAAGAGGCTGTCGCTTCCGGCCTAGCTGTGGCAGATGGGGCCACTTGCTTGGTCGCTTCCGGCTTAGGCTGCACCTGAACAGGTGAAGCAATCGCCGTGCTCGGTGCTGCCGCTGGCGGAGGAGCGGCAGATGGGGGGGGAACTGCGGGCTCGCTGCGCTGACCGGTTCGAATCGCCGGATAAGCGAGCGTTTTTTTGATCGACTGTGGCTGTTGATGTTGTGGCGGTTCGATGGCCTCGACGGCTGCTGCCAGTGCCGCGAGCTGGGTTCCCGGTGCCACCGTTGGCATGGACTGGGTTCCTTGGGCGACCGGGCGAGGCTGATCATCGACGGGAACAGTGATGCTCTTCATCGCTGGATAGCTGACAAAGGCTCGAACTTCTTGGCCCTTCGACGAGGCCGAATCGGGGGCACTCATCGGCGTCAGCTTCTTCACGGCATCGGCCTTCGCTCCCGGTGCTACCTGCATCGGCAGGGGGGGCTGATTGGCGAGGACGTTCTTGCGTTCCATCGCATCGAGGAACTGCGCCACCGTCTGGAATCTATCGGATGGCTTCTTGGCTAACGCGGTGCGGATGACCGATTCCAGCCAAGGCGGGCAGTCGGGGCGCTTGTCTCTCAGACGAGGCACCGGTGCCTCGAGAAGCTTGCTCAAGATATCGAAAGTACCGGTGCCCTTAAACGGCTGCTCGCCGCAGATCATTTCATACCCGAGCACGCCGAGGGAGTAGATATCGGCTCGACGGTCCACCACCTCGCCTCGGGCCTGTTCGGGGGCCATATATCGCGGATCGCCATAGGTCATCCCCATCGCCGTTCGTTGCGCATCCGTGAGTTCGGGCTGAACCAGCTTGGCCAAGCCGAAGTCGAGGATCTTCACGAAATCGGCACGTCCACGACGGCGTGTGAGGAAAATACTTCGTGGTCGGAGGTCGCGATGAATGTAGCCCAGCGTGTGCGCCTCCATCAGCCCGTCTCCGATCTGAGACAGGACGTCCGCGACTCGCTCGGGCGTGAGCCGACCTTCCCGCTCCAACACCATCGACAGCGGAACTCCGTCGAGGAACTCCATTGCGAAGAACAAACGACCATCTTCGGCTCGCCCAAAGTCAAAGACCTGTGGAATATGGTCGTTGTCGATCTCGCAGACAGTGATGGCTTCCCGACGGAATCGCTCCACCGCATCTTCGTTTTGAGCAAGCTGCTGATGGAGAAGCTTCACGGCCATCCGTCGTCGCAGCGTCGTATGCTCTGCGCGATAGATTGTTCCTGCTGCACCCTGCCCAATCCGCTCGACCAAGTGGTAACGTCCGCCAATCGTTTGTCCGACGAGCGGATCGTTCTGCTCGTGGTGCAGTGCCTGCCCACAGGCGGTGCAGAACAGCGCTTCCTTGGGATTCTCGCTTCCGCACTTGGTGCAACGGGCGGTGGCCATCACTAGTCCTCTTTCCTGATCCGTCAGGTCGGTTACTGGGCTACAGCCCGCTTACGGGGCACTACAGGTTGAGATCGTGGCCTGTACACCTGTGACGGTGAGCGACAAGGGTAAGCACCGATGTCCACTCCCACAGGCGGCATCTGTATTACACGCTTTCAGACAAAACTTGCCTTGGCTTTGCTGGAGGCAGCGATAGCTCTGGCAGTCCGCATCTTTGGTGCATGGCGATGAGCTAGCCATCCCGCTTGGGTCGGCCGGCACGCAGTACAGCGATAATGACGTCAGTCCTGGCTGGACCAAAGGCGTACAAACCTCACTGGTTGAGCACTCGTTCTGGCTCTGACAAGTCTTGGCCGCCGTCGGTGGTTGACATCGTCCAGCTTCACACAGGGCGCTCACCGGACAGACTTCTTCCAAAAAGACCTGTCGATCCGTTGGATCTCGACCACAGACGAGACTGACGGCGCGATCTTTCTGCGCGCAGCGACGTTCACCGAGTGTGCAAGCAGTCATATCCGGAAAATCCGGATTCGCCGTCGTGCAGCCAATCGCTTGAATGGCTAGGCCAAGGGCAAGAGCGATTGCAAGCCTCATCCTCACAACCTCCTTGGCTACATTAGAACCGTGCAATGGCGCTGAGCCCACTTCCTTGCTCCAGCACCATCGGGAACACTGCAACCTGACCTGTTGATCGCTTTAGGTCACGCCGGTCCAGGTAGTAGAGCACGCCAAACGCCGTTGCTGCTGCGAGTCCTCCACCCAGCAGACCTAAGCCGGTCGCCAAGTTGCCTTGATAGCGCGTTGGGCACTGGTTCGAGGGCCGATCGGTGCATGTCGGCTGTCCGTCGCGAGGAGAGAGAATCAGGAACGGAATCGACGTAATCAGCATACCGCCGGCCAATATTCCTGAAGCAACCCAGCCCACGCGGTATCCGATGTGACGCGTCGCTGGTGCCGGCGTTGGATTCGGGTTCACAGGGGATGGTGAAGTCGCGATGGATGGAGGTGTGATGGTACTCCCGGGGTCCTTCAGCGTCATGTCAGTACTGGGTGCTGGTACGGGAGGCTCCGGAATCGGGCGAGGCGCTTCAACGGGTTGCGGTTGGGCCGCGATGGTCAGCTTTGGCACCAGGGCACCGGCGGTTTTTCGCATCGCATCAAAGGCACGAGTGAGGTTACAGCCTTCATTGTCATCGCCACACCGTTCCGCGAAAACCACATTGCTGTGCTTGCCGTTCGGATCCATCGCCGTGAGGAGAATTTGGTATGCACTGCCCCCGACTGCGCTTTTCATTGCGATCTTAGGCACCACGACCCGATCGATTTGAAGCTGAGCGGCCACTTGTCCGATGCAGGCTCCTTGCTGACACGACAGAAGATCATCGCGACCGGCGAGCCGCTGACGGACTTCTTCCGCCGAGAGTACCGTCCAACCAGAACCTGCAGCATCCGCTAGACCCTGAGCGAGTGAATCGTGGAACTTGTTGCGACGACCTTCCGACACCGGAGAATCTGAGTCGACCTTGGGCAATAGGACTGCCAGCCGGGCCGCGTACAGAGATGAGGACGTCAGAAGAATTGCTCCGACGAGCGACAGACGAGCAACAAATGGGGCGAACATGCGGCCAGTCTAGCATGGTCGAGCTACAAGGGAAGTCGTCTGCTCCCTCGGCGTTTTCATTTTGAATGGGAGGCTATCCGCTCACAATTGAGTTGCGGTTTCGATCGCTTTCGTTCTTGGGAGCGCAAGCGGTGCGGCAGCTTATCGGGGAAGTCTGGGGGATGGTCGGGCGAAAGATACGGCGATTCTGTGCTCGCTTGTCGACGGCGTAGGCTGGACAACTTATTGTAGAGCGTGCGACGCGATAGACCCAGAGACTGGGCTGTCTCGCTTCGGCTGCCCTGACAGAATTCAAGTGCAGCGAGGATCAGTCGTCGCTCTGCTTCTTTTAGCGACGTGCCAACCGGAATCCGCACCACCGGCAACTCCTCTGGCTGCTCGATCGGATCGGTACGATTCGAGGGTGGGAAATCGGCCGGTGTAGACTCGGTTTGCGACGCCCACTCCGCCAGAGACTGCGCAGCCTGGCTCAAGCTGAAGGGGACGCTCAGGTTCGCGAGCCTTCCGGCCAGCGCACGGGCGGCTTCCGAGAACCCGGTGGGGCGCAGGACCACCGTCTGACACTGCGGGCACTGTCGCGCTTCGTAGAGCCTGCTCTCAAGGAGCCTAAGACCGACAAAGGCGCAGCGTCGCCACAACTCCTCATCGGTGGAAAGCGCGGCATGGGCGATCTTGATCTGGGTTGGGTCATGAGGGTCGTGAAGAGGCAGGGCTGTCGATGGCTGGCTCATCGTGGTTCCTATCGCGACAACAGGGGTGGGTTCGTTGACGAGCGGTGAGCAACTGCCATGCCGGCACTTGCGAAGAGGTCGCAGTCGGCATCCAACCGTCGGTCATTCCACAGAAGTCGGATCGGCAGCTTGGGATGCGCAGTGGGCGGTCGTAGCCGACCCAACGGATCGCATCCGGCGAACCGGACAGCTTGCTGCACATGGGGGATTGTGGTTCGTGGCGCGGCCCCAAAGACGGAGCTTATTGGTGTGGGCTGAAGCTGCGGCTAGCATTGCGGTCGATGTTTCCGTGGCATTGGTTGGCAATCACAGCCTCGGAATCATGCCCTGCGACCCGCTGTCTACGAGGCTCGCTGTGCGACGGCAGCCGTTGGGATCGGTTAGGGCAAAAAAAAAGCCTGCCACACGAGGTGACAGGCCTTCTTTGGTGAGACTTCAGATCGGCGATGCCAACTGAAGTCCCAGCGCGCCCACCGAAATTACGGAGGGGGAGCGCCAGCCGGAGCCGCCGGAGCGGGCGTAGCAGCAGCCGGGGTGGCAGCCGGGGTGGTCTGAGCCTTGGGTCCGCAGGCGGCCAGCCACATCGAGCTGACCATGACGAAAGCAACAACCGTCTTCATGGGATTCTCCTTTTTCTGGAAGGAAGCGCGCACCTTGCGCGAAGCGGGATGGTATGCAGAGCCTTCCCCATGGTCAAGTCTTCACGTGCGAGCAATGGAATTCAGACTGTGATGTTGGGGGGTTGAAATGCCCGAACGCTATGCGTATCTTCCGCCCACGCTGGCCGCGCACGTTCCACGCTGGTGTGTTGGTACGCCAGATGTTCGTCGCGACGGGAACACGTGATCAGTCGTTGTTTTTTTGTGGAGACAGTGCTCGATGATCGAAGTTGAGGACCTCACGAAGTACTATGGAGGGAAGCGGGCGATTCATGATCTCTGCTTCCGGATAGAGAAGGGCGAAATCGTTGGTTTCTTGGGCCTAAACGGTGCCGGAAAGACGACCACCCTTCGTATCTTGGGGTGTTTGATCCTTCCCTCGTCTGGCGTCGTTCGGATTGATGGGATGGATCTCGCCGACAGCGCGCATGAAATCCGCAAGCGACTCGGCTTTCTTCCTGATACGCCTCCGCTCTACGACGAAATGTCCGTGCAAGATTACTTGCGGTTCGTTGCTGAGCTAAAAGGTGTGTCGAGCAAGAACCTGAGACGCTATGTCGGGGATGCGCTTTCGACGTGCAACCTGACCGAGGTGGCGGCAGACAACATCTCGACCTTGTCGCATGGCTATCGTCAGCGCGTCGGTCTGGCTCAGTCATTGGTTCACAAGCCGTCACTGCTGATTCTCGATGAACCGACGAGTGGACTCGATCCGGTACAGATCGTCGAGATGCGTGAGCTGATCAAACGGCTCGGTGGTGAACACACGGTGCTGTTATCGAGTCACATCCTGACCGAAATCAGCCAGACCTGCGATCGATTGCTGGTGATCGATCGTGGAAAGTTGGTTGCTGACGGCACCGAAGAGTCGATCTCTCAGCAAGCGCATGGCAGTGCCCAGGGTGGCGTGCTCGAGGTCGAGATCGAAGGGGAGGGCGACGCCGTCGGTGAGCAAGCTCGTCAAGCGATCGGTCGTGTACCCGGTGTGATTGTCGCTCGGGTTGTTGCGAAACAAGCGCGACGGATTCGGCTTGAAGTCGAGTGCAGTGACGATCGCCGGTCCCAAGTGGCTCGTGCGGTTGTCGAATCGGGGCTGGGGCTGCTTTTGTTGCAGCGCAAGGCCCTCGAGCTGGAGTCTATCTTTCAGCGACTTGTTCATCCTTTACACCCACAGCCTCCCGCGACGTGAGGCGAAACCCTTTGTCTATCGAAGCCTTGAGGTGGATGTCGTGAAACCCATCGGTCTTATCATTCGCCGCGAGCTGGCCGCGTACCTGCGATCGCCGCTTGGCTGGGTCGTGGCAGCCGTGCTGCTGCTCATTGATGGCCTTGCTTTCAACGTCTTTGCGGTTGGCAGCGACACTGCTCGCAAGTCGTCCGAGGTCATCAGTCAGTTTTTCTTCTTTTCAGGCGGACTTGCTGAAGCCGCCGGGCTGTTCTTGGCGATGCGACTGATCGCCGAGGAACGCCAAACCGGAACCATCAACCTGCTGTTCTCGTCGCCGATTCGGGATTATCAGATTGTTCTCGGCAAGTTCTTTGCCGCGCTCATCTTTCTCATCGGGATTCACGTCCTGTCGGTCTACATGCCGCTGATGGTGCTGCTCCACGGCAAGGTCGCCAAAGGCCACCTGCTTGCGGGCTATCTTGGCGTGATCCTGATGGGCTCGACGGGCTTGGCGATCGGGATGTTTGCCTCGGCACTGACTCGGAGTCAGTTGGTGGCAATCGTCGTCGGCGCTGCTATATCGGTGGCGCTGCTTCTGTCGTGGCTACTTGCGCCGGTGACGGATCGCCCATTTGATCAGTTCTTCTCGTGGCTGGCGCTTTGGAACAAGCACTTCCCCTCGTTTATGCGTGGGTCGATTAGCTTGCAAGACCTCGCCTACTACGTGTCGATGACCTACGTTTTTCTGTTCGCGACTACTCGGGTGCTCGAGTCGCGTCGGTGGAGCAGTTAGCCATGGCTGACCAGCGTACAAGCGGGGCGACTCGCCCCAAGTCGATTCAGGTGGTCCTGTGGCCCACCGTCTTGTTCTTCGTCGGTCTGTTTGTGCTGTTCCTCGGTGAACGCATGCTGACGACGGAGATGCTTCAGAAGGGAGCGGCAACGGTTGCAGTCCTGCTGCTACTGGCCGGGCTTGTGGGCATCATGTCCCGTCGCAGCTCGGCGCAAGATGCCGTCGAAAAGCGCGCATTGGGTTACATGTTGATAGCTGGGCTGGCGGTGATTGTGGGGGCAGCGGTCTATCTGCTGTTCAACCTGAAGTCAGCTGGGCTGCAAGAGTCTCTGCGCGCAAGTCTCGGGAAAAACTACGACAAGGCTTCGAGCATGTCGCAGGTCTTCCTGCCGATGATGGTGCTGCTGGGCGCGTTGCCAATGGCATTCATTCAGCAGGCTGTCTACACCATGACCGACGGACGTGGCGTCGCTGAAGCGATTGAGCCGCACCGTGTTTCGTACTCTGCACAGAGTGGTCTTTCGGTTGCCCTGGTTGCGATTTTTATCGCTGCGGCCAACTACGTGGTGACCGAGCGCAACTCAAAGATCGATCTGGCCCGGTTCCAAAACACCAAGGCCAGCGAGACGACTCGAAAGGTTGTTCAGAGCCTGGTGAAGCCGATCCAAGCGACGCTGTTCTTTCCAACGGCCAATGAGGTGCGTGAGCAAGTGCAGCCGTATTTTGATGAACTCGCGAAGCTGTCGCCGAACTTCCAGGTGCAGATTCTCGACCACGCACTTGAGCCAAGTCGCGCCAAAGAGATGTCGGTTTCCGGCAATGGCATGATCGTGCTGACTCAGCTCGACGAGAAAGGCAAACCGGGCAGCCGCGAGACAATCAACATCGGTCTCAACATCGACACCGCCCGAGGACAGTTGTTGGCCTTCGATGGAGACGTTCAGAAGCGATTGCTTCAACTCTCGCGACCAGGCCGTGTGGTGTATTTCACTAGCGGCCACGGCGAGCGTTCCTTCGATGCTGGTGCACTGGACTTGATGAAAGATGATCTGCGGCTTCCCGTTGGTGCACTTCGCACGATGATGGTCAACCTCGGCTACGAGGTACGGTCGCTATCGGTGCAAAATGGGTTGGCCGGTCGGCTGCCGCAGGATGCAGGACTGGTGGTTATCGCCGGACCGACGGAGCGCTTTCTTGCTGAAGAGGTGAGTGCTCTGTCGTCGTTTGTCGATGATGGAGGCCACCTGCTGCTACTGCTGGATCCGGCGGCGGAGCAGACGGCAGTGGACTTGGCTCCGGTGCTCAAGCGGGTTGGCCTGAAGTTCACGCCGCAAGTTCTGTGTCATCCAGAGCGGTTCGCGGTGCGGACGCACAAGGACAACGATCATGAGAACATCGTCTCGACGAGCTTCAGTTCACATGTGTCGGTCACGACGCTGTCGCGGAATTCGGGTCGAGCCGGCGTGATTTTGCCAAAGAGCGGATTCTTCGAGCGAGACACAGTGGTTCCGGCGGGAGTTCAACTGGACTTCACGCTGCGTTCGATGCCGAACACCTTTGCCGACGTGAATCGGAACTTCCAGCTGGATGCCGGCGAGAAGAGCCAGGTCTTTGAGGTCGCTGCGGCTGCACAAAAGACGCTCGAACCCGGCAAGGACGGCAAGAACAAGCGCGAGATGCGGTTGGTTGCGTTGGGCTCTGCCGATGCGATGAGTGATGGTTTGGTGCCGTGGCTTCCGAACCGGGTGCTCATCCTCGACAGCGTGAAGTGGCTGATGCAGGAGGATGCAATTCTTGGCGAACCGGTGCAGGACCAAGACGTGCCGATCGTGCACACCAAAGGCCAGGAGAAGCTGTGGTTCTGGCTGACGACGCTCCTTATGCCGTCTTTGGTGCTGGGAGTAGGCCTGCTCTATACCCGTGCGGTTCGTCGTCGGAGGGCATCATGAAGACAGTGAAAGTACAGCAAGGGCTGTCGCCGGTATGGGTCCACGCTGGACTCGCTGCGCTAGCGGTGATGTTCGCGTATCAAACTTGGACCCGTGATCGGGCGCAGACGCAGATGGACAGCGTGGTTGTGCTCGATGCAGCCAAACGCGAAGTAAATAGCTTGGCCTACGAAGATGAGACGCGCCAAATTACCGTCGAGCGGCGGAATGGTTCTGACGGTGAGTCCTATGCGTGGATTCTGACCAAGACGAAAAGCAAGGTGCCGGTGAATCCACCGGTGCCCCAGGCTGCTCCTGCGGGAAGTGCAGTGACGCCGACTGCAGCACCACCCGCGCCGACTGCTCCAGCTCCGAAGCCAGGTATGCTGCTGGCACCCCCGGTCAAGGGCGGAGACAAGAGCGGTGAGCCGGCCATGCCCGCTGGTCATCCCCCGCTGCCGGGTGGGCCGGGTCCGCTGGCGGCACCACCCGCACCTGCTACTGCACCCCCGGCACCTCCCGTGGAGATGAAGGAGGTTACCACCGTCAAAGAATACCGTGGCAATGATGCCGCGACGGAGCTGCTCGGGCTGTTTGGTCCGCTCAAGGCACTTCGTGCGCTCGGTACTGTGGACGATGCGAAAGCCAAAGAACTGGGTATTACCGATAGCAAAAAGAGCCTCACGGTAAGTGCCAAGGGCTTGACCTACAAATTTGTCCTGGGCGGCACCAGCTACGGGAGTGGCGACTACTACGTCCGTGATGCCCAAGGACAGGTATTCCTACTGTCGCAACGGATCATTGCCGACTTCGAGTTTGCCGATTCTCGTTTGATGGAGCGTCGACTGCACCGCTTCGAACGAGCCGATTTCGATCGCATTGAAGTCAAGGTCGGCGACAAGGTTCGGTCGATTGTCCAAGGTGGTCGGCAGAACCCACAGGGCTTCTTTTTCGCCGAGGCCGGAACGCCGGACAAGCGAGATGATTCCCTGAAGAATTGGGTCGAAAAGCTGCTGCGCCTGTCGATTGGTGACTATCTCGCGCAGGGTGAAGAGCCAGCCACGGGAGCTCCTCAGATGTCTGGTTCGGCCAAGAGCGGAGAGCTCATCTCCGTCCGGTTTTTCGATGGGCGGAAGGAGCTCGGCAACATGGTTCTTTCTCGGTATCCCAACCCGAAAACCAGCCAAGCGGAGTACTACGCTCGCACCGAGACGAGCATCGCCCTGGTGCGTTTGCTCGCCGCTACCGCCGAGAGCGTCATCACCGACGCTGAGAAGTGGTAGGCGGCTCGTTGCCCTCTCATTGTCCTCGACAGCCCCAGCGTTAGGTCCATACCGATGAATGTTTTGTTTGAAGACGGTGGGGCTCTGCGCGCCGGGGCCATTCTTTCCGAACAGCCTGGCGCGGTGCTCGTCGAGCTACCTGGCGGTAAGCGCGAAAAGGTCCGCGCAGACCGCTTGCTGCTGCACTTTCCGAGGCCACAGCCATCAGAGCTGCTGACCGAGGCGCAGAAGCTCGCGTCCGAAGTGGACGTCGAGTTTCTGTGGGAGTGCGCTGGCGACAGTGAGTTTGGGTTTGCCGATCTCGCCCGCGACTATTTCGGGCATGCCCCGAGTCCCGTCGAAACGGCAGCCATGCTGGTCGCGCTCATTGGGGCACCGACTCACTTTTTGAGGCGGGGGGTTGGGCGGTTTCACTCGGTAACGACGGAAGCACGGCAGGCGGCGGAGAAGGCGGCGGCGCGCAAGCAAAAGCAGCTCGAAAAGCAGGCTGCGTTGGCGGAGCAGCTCATCGCCGGAGAGTTACCGCGTGAGATTGCGGCGCGGATGCCGTATGCGCTGTACAAACCGGACCCAAGTTGGATTGAGTACAAAGCGATCCTGCAAGCCTGTGAGCAGACACGTCTGTCTCCGGCGCGACTCCTGCTGCGATGCGGGGCGATCGAGAGCAGCCACGAGCTTCACCTTGGACGCTTTTTGCTTGACTTTTTTCCAAAAGGTCGTTCGCACGAATCTTCTGCGAAGACCGATTCACTTCCCGATCTGCCCCTGGCCGACGTAGCGGCGTTTAGCATTGATGACGTATCGACGACGGAGATTGACGACGCTTTTAGCGTGACTCGGCTTCCGGATGGGAGCGTGCGTGTCGGGATCCACATCGCAGCTCCGGCGCTCGGTTTCCAACCGGGATCTCCACTCGACGAAATTGCTCGTCAGAGACTGTCGACGGTGTATATGCCGGGCGACAAGATCACGATGTTGCCCTCGCAGGCGATCTATCCGTTCACCCTCACTGAGGGCAAGGACTGCCCTGCTGTGTCGCTCTATCTGACGGTGGCCGGCGACGGCTCGTATCGCATCCTCGGCGAAGAGAGTCGTCTTGAGCGGGTGCCGATTCGACGAAATTTGCGCTATCCGGCCATCGACAGCCAGTTTTCCCTCGAGAACATACAGGCTGGCAATCTCGACTTTGAGTTTGGCCAGGAACTCCTGTTTCTGTACGAGCTGGCAGGTCATCTTCAGACGCTGCGCGGTAAGCCGGAGCAGGAACAAGTCGACTACATCTTCTCATTTACCGACGGTCGGATTGACATCAGCCGGCGTCTGCGTGGCGGTCCGCCTGACAAGGTCGTCGCGGAGTTGATGATCTACGTGAACAGCGCATGGGGAAAGTTACTGGGCGATCGCGACATCCGGGCCTTGTTTCGCGTACAGGACAGCGGCAAGGTTCGGCTGTCGCTGTATCCGGCTCCTCATGCGGGACTTGGGGTTACCCAGTACCTGTGGTCTAGCTCGCCACTCCGTCGGTACTGCGATCTGGTAAACCAGTGGATTTTGATCGCGAGGCTGTTCGAAGAGCCGTCACCGTACGCCGACAATGAGGCCGATCTGCTGAAAGTGATGCGTGACTTCGAGTCGACCTACTCAGCGTACGACGAGTTCCAGCGCAGCATGGAGCGCTACACCGGAATTCGCTATTTGCAACAAGAGTCGATTACGCAAACAACAGCGACGGTGATACGTGACAACTTGGTGAGATTGGACTTGGTGCCGATCTGGCAGCGGGTGCATTCCCTACCCGAGCTACCGCCGGGAACACAGGTCGTGGTGGATGTGGCGCATCTTGACGAGATCGAGATCTCGCTTCACATCGAGTTTCGTCGCAAGGTCGACGAGGCACCTGTCTAGCGACGGCTACGGACCTTCTCGTCGTCCATAATCGACCCGGACCAGTAGCAATCCATTGGCCGGAGCGGTCTGTCCCGCCCGGCTGCGATCGCCGCTTGTTAGTAGCGACGCGACTGTCTCGGGGGTGAGCTTTCCTCGTCCCGCAGAGACGATGGTTCCACTCAGGATTCGCACCATGTTTTTGAGAAACGCGGTGCCCTCCACTTCGATGTGAATCACCGAGGGATCGCTGGGGATGGTCAGCACATCAATACGCTTCATCCAGCGCACCGTGGTTTGCCGTTCACAGTCGGCAGCGCGGAACGCCCGGAAGTCGTGCCTACCAACGAGCACTTGCGCAACCCGCCGCATCGCATCGATGTCCAGTGGGTAGCCGACGTGCCAGTGATCACGGGTGTGCAGCGGTGAGCGAATCTTGCCGTTCCAAATCTGGTACCGGTACAACTTGCCACTCGATGAGTGTCGCGCATCAAACTCATCGTCGACCAGTGACGCGTCCATGACCGCGATGGATTCGGGGAGATGGTTGTTGACGCCATACACCAGCGCCTTTTCAGGCATTTCCCGAGGGATTCGAATGGACACGACCTGGCCGACCGCATGTACGCCGGAGTCGGTACGCCCGGCTCCTCGACAGATCACCGGTTCTTTGACCACTTTGGCGAGCGCGTCTTCTAGCGCCGCTTGCACCGATGGCCCGTTGGCCTGCCTTTGCCAGCCGCAGAAGTCGGTTCCATCGTAACGAACGGTCAGTCGATAGGTCGGCATGAGAATGCGCCAGCGAGTAACGGTAACCCGGCGTTATGTCGAAACCGGTGTCGCTTTGGCAAGCCCTTGACGGGACCATGCGCCCTCACTATCCTTCGCCGCTCTCGGGCCGATGCGTTATCATCTTCGGCCAACCGGGGCATCCCCCCAGTCGATACGGAGGACAAAACTATGGCTGTTCGCATTGGCATCAACGGCTTTGGTCGCATTGGTCGCTGCTTGATTCGCGCTTGGCAGAAAGACGCCCAAAAGGCTGGCTATGAAATCGTTGCCATCAACGATCTCACCGATACCCCAACGCTGGCGCATCTGCTTAAGTACGACTCGGTGCATGGTCGTTTCGACGGCGAAGTTGGCGTCGACGGCAACAACATCTTGGTCAACGGCAAGCCGATCGTGGTGACCGCTGAAAAAGATCTGGCCAAGCTCGACTGGCGCAAGCACGGCGTCGAGGTCGTTCTCGAGTGCACCGGTGTGTTCACAGAAGCCACGAAGGCTCGCACTCACATCGATGTTGGTGGTGCCAAGAAGGTGCTGATCTCTGCGCCAGCCAAGGGACCGGACTTCACGGTTGCTCTCGGCATCAACCAGGACCAGTACCAGCACGATAAGCACCACATCATCTCGAACGCGTCGTGCACCACGAACTGCCTGGCTCCCGTTGCCAAAGTGCTTCTCGATAACTTCGGCATCGTCAGCGGCATGATGACCACCATTCACAGCTACACCAACGATCAGCGCATCCTCGATCTGCCGCACAAAGATCTGCGTCGAGCGCGTGCGGCCGCGCTGTCGATGATTCCGACGACGACCGGCGCAGCGAAGGCACTATCAGAGGTCATTCCGGCTCTGAAGGGCAAGCTGGATGGGTACGCGATGCGGGTTCCGACACCGAACGTCTCGGTTGTCGACTTTACGGCGCGCTTGGAGAAGCCAGCTACCGTCGAGCAGGTCAACGCTGCGTTCAGGGCTGCTGCGGCTGACCCCTCATTTCGGGGCGTTCTGGCGGTGAGCACGGAGCCAACCGTCTCGTGCGATTACAATGGTGATCCACACTCGGCGACGGTGGACTTGACCTCGACGCAGCTTGTCGGGGACATGGTCAAAGTGCTTGCTTGGTACGATAACGAAATGGGCTACTCGACGCGACTGTACGAGTTGGCGAAGTTTGTGTCCGAAAAAGCGCAGTCGGCGTAATTGCCCGAGGAGCAGACCATGGCGACCATTCGCAAGGTGTCAGACCTCGACGTCGCGGGGAAGCGGGTCTTCGTTCGTGTCGACTTTAACGTTCCTCAGGACGAAAAAGGCGCAGTGACCGACGATACCCGCATTCGTGCGGCACTCCCAACGATCCGTAGCCTCGTCGAGCGAGGAGCGAGGGTGATTCTCGGTTCTCATCTCGGGCGACCGAAAGGAAAGACGCCGAGTCTTACGATGATGCCGATCGCTGAGCGGCTGGCAGAGCTTTTGTCCCCTCAGGTTGCAGAGATCAAGCTGTGCGACGAAGTCATTGGGGATGGCGTTCGCAAGGTGGTGAGCGATCTTCGGGATGGTGAAGTGGCGCTGCTCGAGAATCTTCGTTGGGAGCCTGGCGAAGAAAAGAATGACGAGGCGCTGTCGAAAGCGCTGGCTTCACTCGCCGAGGTGTATGTAAACGACGCCTTTGGTACCGCGCACCGCGCCCATTGCTCGACGGCAGGGATGGTGAAGTACTTCCCGGAGGGCAAGCGCGGAGCGGGCTTTTTGATGCTGCGCGAAATCGAGTTCCTGTCGCGCCTTACTCACCATGTCGAGCGCCCGTTTGTGGTGGTCATCGGTGGGGCCAAAGTGTCGGACAAGATTAGCGTCCTCACCAACCTGGCCAGCGTCGCCAACAGCGTCCTGATCGGTGGTGCGATGGCCAATACCTTCCTGGCTGCCCAGGGAAAAAAGCTCGGGAAGTCGAAGCTGGAAGCGGACAAACTGCAAGTGGCCAAGAACTTTCTCGACCGCTGCGCTCGCGATCAGGTCGAGGTCGTGCTGCCGATCGATCTGGTGGTGGCCCCGTCGTTGGACAGTCCGGGAGGTCAGGTCGTCGATGTCGATTCGGTGCCGTCTGACCAGATGGCGCTCGATATTGGTCCAGCCTCAGCCCGGATGTTTGCGGCACGGATTCACGAGAGCAAAACGGTATTTTGGAATGGGCCGCTCGGCTTGTTCGAAAAGAAGCCGTTTGCGGCAGGTACCTTTGCGATAGCCCGTGCACTGGCGGAGTGTCCCGGTACGACGGTGGTCGGCGGCGGTGACTCGGTTGCGGCGATTACCGAAGCTGGGGTCGAGTCCAAGGTGAGCCACGTCTCAACGGGGGGCGGTGCCTCGCTGGAGTTTGTCGAGGGACAGACGCTGCCAGGGATCGCGGCCTTGTTTGAATCGGAGAGTTCGCAATGAGCCGTTCTGCACTCATCGTCGGCAACTGGAAGATGTACAAAAATGTTGCCGAGGGCTTAGAGCTAGCGACTGCGATCAAGAACGCCACCGCTCCAACGGTTCGTGGGCGTGAAATTTCGGTCGCGATCGCACCGCCCTTCACGGCGCTGTATCCGATTGGCAAGCGACTGGAAGGCTCGACGGTTGCGCTCGCTGCTCAGGATTGCTTCTGGGAACCACAGGGCGCTTTCACTGGTGAGATATCTGCAGCGATGCTCGCCGATGTCGGCTGTCGCTACGTGATCGTGGGTCACTCCGAGCGGCGACACCAATTTGGTGAGACTGACGCAGCCGTGAACCTCAAGGCCAAAGCGGCGCTTAAGGTTGCGTTATCGCCGATCATTTGCGTCGGTGAAACCGAAAAGGAACGAGATGCGGGCGAGATGCGTGGTCGCATCATGTCGCAGCTCGCCGAGGGATTGTTTGGTTTTACCCCGACCATGATGGAACGATCGGTTATCGCCTACGAGCCGGTCTGGGCGATTGGCACGGGGCGCGTGGCCACGACCGAACAAGCGCAGGAGGTTCATGCGCTGATCCGTCAGTACTTACACTCTCAATTCGGCGAAGTAGCGAGATCTGTACGAATCTTGTACGGTGGCTCGGTAAAACCAAATAATATCGCCGGGTTAATGGCGCAGCCCGATGTCGACGGTGCTCTCGTCGGCGGTGCTTCTCTTCGGGCCGAGGAATTCCTGCAGATCGTTCGTTTTCACGAGGCTCCGGCAACATCATGATGACCCTCCTTTACACCATCCACGTCCTTGTCTGTCTGTTCCTGCTGCTGGTGATCTTGCTCCAGGCAGGCAAAGGAGGCGGAATGGGCGCTCTTGGGTCTGGCGCGACCCAGCAAGTCTTTGGCGGACGGGGCGCAAGCTCGTTCCTAGAGAGGCTAACCACGGCTACGGCGGTGGTGTTCATGCTGACAGCGGTCACCCTTTCGTACATCAACAGCCAATCTGAGTCGGACAAGTTGGCGAAGCTGTCCGCTAAGAAAAAGAGCGATGAAAAGGCGGCCAAAAAGAAGGTCGAAGACAGCCTGAAGCAGCAGGTCGATAAGAAGGTCGCCGAGGAAAAAGCAGCTGAGCAGAAGGCGCTTGAAGAGAAAGCCAAAGCTGCCGCCGCCTCTGCAGCAGTGGATGCTGGTGTGGATGGTGCTGCCGTTCAGGCACCACCGGTTGCAGCCCCAGCGGGTGTGCCCGGCCTAACGGCGGTTCCTGCCAAGCCGGGTGTTCCGATGGCGACTCCCCCGGTTGCAGCCAAGCCCGTGGTAGCGCCAACGGCGGGAGTGCCGGGAGCTGTGACCAATCCAGCCGCAGCCAAGCCCGTGGTAGCGCCAACGGCGGGAGTGCCGGGAGCTGTGACCAATCCAGCCGCAGCCAAGCCTGTTGTTCCTGCCGTGGTCCCCGCGACCAAACCTGCTGCTCCGGTTCCGGCGGCTCGTCCTGCGACTCCTGCGCCTGCCGCTCCTCGACCGGCGAACGCGCCTGCGAACCCCGCAAATACTCCTCAGCCGTTGTTCTAGCGCGACGCCGTGCCCTACCTGACCCGACGGTTGCCGTTCGTGAAAATGAACGGCCTCGGGAACGACTTCATCGTCGTCGATATTCGATCGGAGACTGCTTGGGAGACGCTGCTGACCGATCCGGCGGCTGTGCGTCGACTGTGTGATCGTCACAGAGGGATTGGCGCGGATGGGATCCTAGCCATCTTGCCGGCCGAGACGGTCGGGGCGGTGGCCACGATGCGAGTCCACAATGCGGACGGCAGTCGTGCTGAGATGTGCGGAAACGGACTGCGCTGCGTCGCACGCTTTCTGTTTGAACAGCCGCTGCCCGGACTCTCGTTTAGCCTACCGAAGGCCGAACTGGTGATTGATACGGGGGCTGGGCCGTTGCGCTGTGTGCTGGCCTTGTCGGAATCGGGTGTTCTGGGCTCGATCGAGATCGACATGGGGAGGCCCAGCGTGCCGGTGCCGAGTCAGGTCTCTTTGGTGGTGGACCCAGAAATGGCGGCGATGGAGTTGTCGTTGGTGTCGATGGGGAACCCGCATGCGGTGCGGTTTTGCGATGCGGCAGACAGCTATGAGTCGCTCTTTGAGTTGGCTCGTCGATTTGGGCCGCAGATCGAGCAGCATCCGTTCTTTGCGCACAAAACCAACGTCGAGTTTGTGCGGGTGCGTGATCAGTTTGCTTCCGGTTTGGAGGTTGTCGTTTGGGAGCGTGGCTGCGGGATCACCCAGGCTTGTGGAACCGGAGCGTGTGCTGCCATGGTGGCAGCGTGCCGTCGCGGAATGATGTCATTCGGCAGGCGCTGCGAGGTGCGGCTTCCGGGAGGCGTGCTCGAGGTGACGGTAGCCCCGGACTTATCAGCAGTACACATGCGTGGGCCTG
Source organism: Polyangia bacterium (assembly GCA_044228505.1). Classification (GTDB taxonomy): domain Bacteria; phylum Myxococcota_A; class Polyangia; order Palsa-1104; family JAEUJZ01; genus JAEUKA01. The sequence continues at coordinate 23,571 of JBGAUT010000048.1, forward strand.
CTGAGACAGTATTCTTCGGAGAATACGAAACTTCGTCGATAATGGCTCCAGATGGTGCCTCTAAGTGACGCTTCGCCTTATCCGACGCTAGCCCCGCTTGGGCCCGAGGACGAGGGCCGATTCTGTGGTCGTGCACGCAAACTACAGCGGCTGCGAGACCTCCTGGATGCGCATCAAATCGTCTCGGTCCTGGGGGCGTGCGGGGTCGGTAAGTCGTCGTTGGTTCGAGCCGGGCTGTGGCGCTCGTTGCGGGCTGAGTTGGGCGACGGCGTTGTGGTTCTTGGGATTGCTCATCCCGGCATAGATCCGTTTGCTGAGCTATTGGCCCAAGGGCTGTCGATGGCAGCGGATGACTTGGTGCTGGCACTTTCCAGCCTCACCAAGACCGGTCGCAAGGTCGTACTCATCTGTGATCACCTGGAAGAGCTGCTGTTTGCCGAGCCGTACACAAGACAGAGCTTGGTGGACAAGCTGGAAGCGCTCGGGGCGGCGATTGATGGTGGTTTGCCGATACAACTCGTGCTTGTGGCGCATGCCGATGCGTTGTCAGCGTTATCGATTGTCGCCAAGGGGCTCGTCGGGCTTCTTGAACGGCAAGCGCTGTGGTTGCCACCGTTGCTCGAGGTTGGCGAGTGGACCGAGATGGTACGGGGACCGGCGCGACAGGTGGGGCTGCGGGTCGAGGACTCGATGCTCCAAGCTCTCGGCAAAGATCTGGATGCCTATGCCACTACCGTGCAGTCCGGACAGCGTAGTTCGGCGGTGTTGCCGCTGCTGGTTTCGGCGCTCCAGCGGACGTTGTATGTGGCACGGCTTGGACCGACGCCGCGTGTGCTCTCCCTCGATGACTACCATTCGTCCGGAGGTCTCTTGCGGGCTCTACCTGATGCGGTAGAGCTGAGCTGGCGTAGTCAGCCCCCGGCACTTCAGCAGCTACAGCGTCGGGCATTGCTCTCACTTCTCCATCGCCATCACCTGGGCGAAGGAGAGGTGCTATTTTCACGCCCTCGTCGAAGAACTGAGCTGTTGGCACTGATTTCTCCTGATCGAGGCGATGAACCAGCCTCGGCGAGTGATGTGGAAGCACTCAGCCGGCTGCTCGCGGCGGAACTGATTCGTGAGACTCCCGGCAGCGACATCGTCGAACTGAGCCACCCGATTTTACTATCGGTATGGCCCGAGCTGGGCCGCTGGCCAGAGGAGGAACGACGCTTCGAGAACTGGCACTCCGAGCTTTTGGCTGGTTTGTCCAGAGAGGGCAGCAGCCTGTCTGGGCTGAGCAGTGGCGGTAGTGCTTCATTAAGTCAGCCTCAAGCACACCTCGGTGGATACAAGCTCGCAGAGGCCGAGCGTTGGCTGGCCGAGCGACCGGCGCAAATCGATTTGCGGGTGATGCGGTTTATCAAGGCCAGCGTGCAGGTTCAGGCCCGGCGGACTCAGCCAGCTCAGGCAGTCCCATCGCTGCGTCGTCGCTGGTTGCCGTGGACGATTGCCTCGACGCTGCTGCTGCTGCTGGTCGGTTTACTTGTTGAGCGACAGCGACTGCTGATGTTGGCGGCGCGGCACGCGGATGCGATTGCAGCGGAGCAGGGGGCAAGAGCCTCGCTCCTGGTTCACCAGCCTGGGCAGGATGGAGCCGCGCTCGCGCTGGCGATTGCGGCGACGGCTCCCTCGCTACGGAGTGCCAGACCCGTGCCGACTGCGGCCAAAGAGGGGCTGATGCTTACGTATGGCACGGCGAAAAATTCTCTCCCGCTGCATGGGCACACCGATCGGATCGAGCTGGTTGCGTTTGATCCGACGGGGGAATTGGTTTTGACGGGCAGCCAAGATCAAACCGCACGGCTATGGAATGCGCGGACCGGTCGACAACTGCGTGAGTTGAGCGGACACGGTGGTCTGCTGACGACCGCAGTGTTTTCGCCTGATGGCAACCGGGTGTTCACGACCAGCCTCGATGGATTGGGCCGCCTCTGGGACGTCGAGACCGGAGATCTGAAAGCTACTTTGCGTGGGCACACTGAGCCCATCGAAATGGGGGCTTTTTCGGCCCTCGGCGATCGCATTGTCACTGCTGGTCAAGATCACACCATCCGGGTGTGGGACACCGCGACCGGCTTGGAACTGCGTGCGCTGACTGGACACAGCGAGCGCGTCCCCATGGCAGAGTTTGTACCGTCGGGGAAGCTGGTTGTTTCAGGTAGTTTCGATCAGACCGTGCGCTTGTGGGACGTGTCCACCGGGGCCGAACTGCGCACGTTTCGCGGTCATCGCCATCGCGTAAACCTGGTTGCCGTATCCTCGGACGGTCAGCGGGCTGCGACAGGGAGTTGGGATGGCACCGTGCGCCTGTGGCCACTTGAGGGCGGTCTGCCGATCCCAGAGCAAGGCGTCGAGCTGGCGCAGGGAACGCCACTGCATGCACTGCAATTTTCCCCTGACGGTAGCCTGATTGCCAGCGCCGGTGCCGATGGCGTGGTCAAGCTGTGGGATGGTCGTACAGGTGGATCTCGCGGCACGCTCTACGGTCACGTCGGAGTAGTGGATGCGCTTAGCTTTACCAGTGACGGTAAGTATCTGGTCACCGCCGGGCACGATCGCATCGTGCGGCTCTGGGATGTGGGGAGCAGCTTGGAGATCGCGGTGCTGCGAGGTCATTCGGGGCCGATTTACGGCGTCGCGGTTGCTCCCAAGGGTGGCAAGGTGGCGACGGTCAGCCATGACCGTACTGCTCGAATCTGGGATGTGCGATCTGGGCAGCCGCTGCTGGTGCTACCGGGGCATAGCCGTTACATCACGGCCTCGGCCTTTTCTCCCGACGGAACGCGCATTGCTACCGCGAGCCATGACCATACCGCCAAGCTCTGGAAGTGGCCGAGTGGAGAGCTGGTTGCCACCCTCTCTGGTCACGAGCATGTGGTCAACAGCGTCGCATTTTCTTCCGATGGGACGCGCATCGCCACCGCAAGCTCTGATGGCACCGTGAGAGTCTGGGATGGGCAAGCAGGACGACGGCTCGCGCTGCTGAAGGGCCACAAGGGCATCGTGCAGATCGTCGCATTTGCACCAGATGGTCGGCGTCTGCTAAGCGGTGGTCTCGATGAGACGCTGCGGCTGTGGGACACCGCGCAAGGCTTGCTGCTGCGCAGTGAATTCGGCCATCACGGCAACCTCATGCAGGCCACGTTTTCTCCGGATGGAAAGCTGCTGGTGACGGCTGGGTCGGAAGGTGAGACGGTGATTCGCGATGGATCGACGCTGGCCGTGTTGCGAAAATTGCCCATTAGCGGTCAGGTCGTCAGCTCAGCGGTCTTTCAACGCACGCCGCAGGGTCAGAGTCTCATTACAGCGGCCGAGCGAGTGGTGAGTACCTGGGATGTGGAGACCGGCCGGCAGAAGATCTTGTTGACGCTACCGAGCCCGGTGCAGATGGCGGTGCTCTCTCCGAGTGGCGATCACTTGCTGGTCGTCGGGACTGATAACTCGCTGCTTTTGTGGGATATGGCGGCCGAGATGCCGCTGATGCGCTGGCCAAGCCTGCCGTTTGAGCTGTCCGACGCCAACTTCGCAGCGCCGGATGGACGGTACTTTTTGCTCAGTACCGCTGACGGCAAGACGCTGGTCTATCCCGATGAGTACCGAAGCAATTTATCCGGCACCTTGACCGACGCCTGCAACCTGCTGCGCTACCAACCCGACTTTCGCTCCGTCGCTAGCTACTGTCCGTAGCGACCTGGGAGGCGTTCCGAAACGTCGCAGGTCGATGACCTGATGGCTACCGAGAGGGTTTGCCGGGGTTTACAAACGAGCCACCCCAGTTCTTGGAGAGGTACTCGACGAGCGCTTCCCATTCGGCGCGGGTGCGGGTTGCCGGGAACGGCTCGGGTCGGATCGGATCGGTGATGCTCTTCACCAGATCGACCGTTCCTGACTCGGTGATCCGGCCCAGGTAGAACGGCTTGTAGCAGTGGTGGTTGCCGGGGTCGACGCGGATCTTCCCACCTGGTGCCTCGAAGGTTTGTCCAGCGAGGCGTTCCCGAATGCGAGCCACTTCGTCCGTTCCCGCAGCCTGGACGGCTTGCGCCCACAGGTAGACGCTCGCGTAGGCCGCATCCATCGCAGCTCCAGTGACTCGATAGTCACCATACTTGCGACGGATGTTCTTTACGAACTCGACGTTTTGGGCCGTCTTGAGGGAGTGAAAGTGACTGGCCGCCAGGTATTCGCCGACCATGTCGAGATCTGCGGTCTGCTGTAGCTCTGGCTCACCGACCGCAAACGAAGCGGTGGGGATTTGTTTCGCAGTAATCCCGGCCGAGCGCAACTCTCGGAAGAACGCCGGGTTCGAGACACCGATCATGAAGTTGAAGATCAGATCCGGCTTCGTCTCACGAATCTTGTCGAGAGTCTTCTTAAAGCCCGTCTCACCGAGCAGCGCAAAGTGTTCACCCACCACGCTGACCTGCGGGAACGCCTTGAGCTCGTCTCGGATAAGCTGTGCCGAGATATTCGACGACAGACCATCGGTACCGATCACAAACAGCCGCTTGAGCACACCTTGCTCGACAAAGTAACGAATCGCCGGACTTACCACCTGATTCGGGGTGCTGCCGCAGTAGATGATGAACTCGGAGTCCTCCATGCCTTCATCTCGGGCCGGGAACATCAGCAGGCTCTTGTGCTTCTCGATGATCTTTTTGAGAGTGCGGCGGTTCGACGGTGACCAGCCGCCAAAGATGGTGAGCACCTTCTTTTCAACGAGCAAGCGCTCGGCTTCTTTGGCAAACGTGGCATTGTCGCTCTTGCCGTCGGCGACGACCGCCTCGATCGGCCGACCAAGCACTCCACCGCGACTGTTGAGCTCTTCGATCGCTAGCAGGGTTGCATCAATGACTGGGCGGCCACTATCGAATAACGGTCCAGAGAGCGAGTTGAGGACGCCTACGTACAGCGGCTCTTTGGTAGAACCAGCGGCACCTTGGGTTTGCTTGCCAGCATCAGTCGAACTCGGTCCCCGCAACCGCCACCACGCGATGCCACTTGCCGCAGCGAGCAGACCAATTCCGCCGAACAGCGCGGCTCGACGAGACAGACTGCTCGAGTTCTTGGGTGATGTATCGGACCCGGGTTCGTTGCTCGGTGCGGTACTCCCTTCGTTGACTCGGTTGCCACCGGGGCTTCCGTGAGAGTCTGGGCTTCGCGGCCCGCTCTCGCTGCGCAGACGAGCCGCACCGTTGCCACGTTGTCTGGTTCCAGGTCGCGATGCGGCACCCAAAACCAAAAATTCGAAAGTGGGCCGAGGTGCTTCCTCGAGTGCCGTCGTCAGCGCTGCCAGCATTTCGGCGGCAGTTTGATAGCGCTCCTCGGGTCGTTTGTGAGTCGAGCGTTCGACAATGCGGACGATCGCTTCCGGCACATCGGGAGCCAGCACACGCGGATCGGGAACCTTGCTTTTGCAGTGCTGCAGCATGATCTGCGGCACGCTTCCCGTCGGAAATGGCGGGCTGCCGGTCAGCAGTGCGTAGAACGTGCAGCCCAGCGAGTAGATGTCGCTGCGTGGGTCGAGGGGCTGCGCCGTGCACTGCTCAGGACTCATGAACAAGGGTGTGCCCACCACCACGCCGGACTGAGTGAGCCCAGCGTTGTCATCAATGTGCAGCTCTTTGACGAGTCCGAAGTCCGCCAGCTTGGCGGTCCCTGCCGGAGAGCACAGGATGTTGTCGGGCTTGATATCGCGATGGATGATCCCGGCCTTGTGGGCCGCGTCGAGCGCACTACAGCACTGCATGATCGTCTGGGCCGCCTCGACCCACGTCATGCGTCCCTTTTGTTTCACAAAGGAGCCGGCGGAGCCTGGATTGAGCAGCTCCATCGCGATGTAGTAGGTGTCGTGCTCGAAGCCGATGTCGTAGATCGCGATAATGTTCGGATGGTTCAGACGGCCCGCGACCTGCGCTTCGTTGATGAAACGCTCGACCGCTGTGGACTGCTGACGGCGCGATTCGGTCAGAAATTTTACGGCCACCCGACGGTTGAGAAGCGTGTCTTCCGCCTCGTAAACCTGGGCCATACCCCCGAGTCCGATCAGTCTGGTCAGCTTGTACTTGCCGAACCGCTGACCAATCCGCGCATCTTTCTCATCGCTCGCCTCTTTGGCACGAGCATCTCTATCGCGAGAGGAAGACGGCTGGCGCTTGCCACTCGCCGCGGTGCTGGGTTGGTCCGCGTCTTCTCCACTATCTGACGGTGCGTGGCCGCCCTGGCGCAACGACATCGTTGAGCTGGGGGCCGAGTCGCCGGAATCCGATCCTCCCGGCTCCTCCCCTTGCCGCACTGGGGTTCTACTCACCTCAACATGATCTGAGACTTTGCGCGGTTAATCAAGGGCCTCTAGCGGATCAACATCTGCCACTCAGGATCAGACTCTGAGAACGGCCCGGAGCTTACGTTCTGCGTCAAACCCTCGCGCACAAAGTCTGTATCGACCATATAGAACGGCTCGCCGGTTCGATAGCTCACCTGAACGGTAACCGGTCCGTTGACCAGCTCCGGCGGGCAGGTGACCGTGGTGTGTTCCGAATCGAATACCCCAACCCGCAAGGTCAGCTCTCGAAGATCGAGCTGCTCACACGAAACGTAGACCGGACGACAGCCGGGATCTTTGGCCGGGTTGCAAGGGGTTGCCACCTGCGTCATGAGCTTGAGTGGATGGCTATTGACCGACGAACACCCAGCCAAAATCAGCCCAACAATGGTTACCCAGTGTGCTCGCATACGCCTTCTTAACACGATTCCTTCCATGTGGGATTCAACCTGACAAAAGTGCGACATGGCCGAGCTATAGGATCGATCTGGTTGCGGCTGCTGTCGGCAGCGCGGTATGTCCTCTCCATGAGCAACGCTGACAATCGGTCCGAAAAAACCTGGCTCCCATTTCGATTGGTCTATCTAGTCTTGGTTCTAAACTTCGCGATTCCAGCGCTCGCGTACCTGCTTGCACCAAACTTCGCGGTGGATCGGTTCGAGGAGGTCGGGCGGACACTCGGAGACGGACTTTATCCGTTGCGAGCCGGTGAGCTTGGCTTGATGTGGCGAGTTCTCGCGGCGGGCAACGTCATGACCCTGGCGTTTATGTGCGGGCTTATCCTATGGAACCTGCGCAAGTACTACGTGGTGTTGGTCCCACTGGTATTCCTCAAAGGCTTTAGTGCCATCGGCTATCTCTGTGTGTACTTCGTGGCGCTGCAATACCGAGGCTTCTTGGCGATCTTTGTGTTGGATAGCGTCACGGCAGCCGCGATGGTGTTTTTTGCGCGCCAGGCCTATCACCGCCTGCCACCTGCCTGAGCACGTTTTCCGTCGAGAATAAACGTTAGAAACTTTGCAATACGCCTTCCGATAATCGAAGTAGTTCGATTTTGTAAGGGGTCATTGCATGTCGTTCCTCTCCTCCATTGTTGAAGCGCCCGGTCACCTGATGGGCGGAATCGGCGAGATGGGTCAGGCCGCTGGTAGCCATTTCGGCGGAATGATGCACGGTGCCCAGGACGTCATGGGCGGCATCGGTCATGGCATCGGAGACATGGCCGGTGGCGTGGCGCACGGTGCGATGGACTACGCGCATGATGTCGCAGACGGTGCCCATCACGCGTGGGAAGATGCCAGCCACGGGCACCTTGGTGCGGCCGCTGGCGATCTCGCGGGCGGTGCGATGCACGGCATGATGCACGCGGGCGCAGACATTGGGCACGGCCTGATGGACGGTATCGGACACATCGGTGGTGGTCTGATGCACGGTGCCCAAGACGTCATGGGTGGCGAGAAGGGCATGCTGTCGCATCTTATCGCTGGCGGAAAGGAGCTAGGCAAGGGCTTCTCTCCTCTCAAGAAGGGCTTTGACATCTTCAAGGGTGCCAAAGGTGCCTGGGATCTGATGCACGGCAAGGGCACCCTCAAGGAATTTGAGGGCACCGGCGTCGCTGGCATGAAAGCCATCAAGGAACTCTTCGCGGGCGATGAGAAGGGCAAGGATGGTCACGGCGGCGAAGGTGGTCACGGCAAGGAAGAAGAGAAAGACGGCGTCGACAAGGCCGTCGGGATGGCCAAAACTGGCGTCGGCGGCCTGAAGAGCCTGATCTCGCTTCCCGAGAAATTCTCGAACATCACCAATACCATCGGTAAGGTGATCACCGAGGGCGTTCCCGGTGCCGGGATGATTGAGAAGCTCTCGGGCGGTCTGCTCAAAGAGTCGATGATCGCCGAAAAGGCCGGCTCGGTGCTCAAACCGCTCCATGGCTTCCTGGAAAAGGGTGGCGAGAAGCTGCTGGCGGGTCCACTCGGTGGTCTGCTTGAAAAAGAAGCAGTCGCGGGTGGTTCCAAGATCGTTGGTAAGTTTGCTGGCAAGATCCTCCCCGGTCTCAACATGGCGACGGCTGCGCTGTCGGCCTTCGAGAGCGGCAAGTCGGCGTACCAGGCGTTCAAAAAGGGCGACGTCGGCGGTGCGGTCATCGAGGGATTCCACACCTTGACCAACATCGCTGGCGGACTACCCATCCCCGGGGCCGGACTGATTGGCATCGGCGGAGATCTGGCTGCGGGGGCCGCTCACTGGCTGAAGGACGGCGGTGCCAAGAAGATCGGTGAGTTTGCCAGCAATGCCGCCTCGGCGGTCGGCGGTGCCGTGGGTGGTGCCGTGAAGGCCGTCGGTGACAGCCCGGTTGGTCAGTTTGCCAAAGGTGCAGCCAAGACCGTTGGTAACATTGCCAGTGGTGCCGGCAAGGCACTTGGTGGATTGGCCTCTGGTGCCAAGAAGATCTTCGGCGGTTGGTAGCCCTTCGTCACACATTCTCAGTCCCACTCCCTCCTCCCATGGTGGGTTTCCTTCCCTCTAAGTAGGAGGTCTCCCCCCAATGCGTGGAATTCACTGGACAGTACTTGGCATCGGTGTGCTGGCTGGCTGTGCCGATAGCATGACATCAGGCTCTGGCGTTCCAGCCTGGTTCATCGGTGCTGGTGACATCGCGATGTGCGGTGCTCGGCCTGCCTCGGAAAGTGCAGCGGTCGGCACCGGTTCGCTCATTGGCACCAACCCGACGGCTGCGGTCTTTACCTTGGGCGATAATGCCTACGTTGACGGTTCTATCGACGAGTACCGCAACTGTTACGGTCCGACCTGGGGCACTTCTCGCGAGCGCACCTATCCGACACCCGGCAACCACGAGTACCAAACTCCGGGGGCCGACGGATACTTCACGTACTTTGGCGCGCTAGCTGGCCCCGAACGGCGCGGGTACTACTCTTTTGACCTGGGCCTTTGGCATATCGTCTCCCTCAATAGCAACGTCGACGCATTTTCTGGTTCAGCGCAGGAGCGGTGGCTCCGAGCGGACCTGGCGGCGCATCGTGGTCAGCGCTGCACCATGGCGTATTGGCACCATCCCGTCTTTTCCAGCTCCAGCGTGCATGGCAACGACCCCAAGATGGCTGATATCTGGCAGACCCTCCAAGAGTTCGGAGCCGATGTGGTTCTGTCGGGACACGATCATGGCTACGAGCGATTTGCTCCGCAGGCTGTCGATGCGACCCCCGATGCTCGGCATGGCATTCGGGAGTTTGTGGTCGGCACCGGAGGGGCCACTCCCTACCCATTTGGAACACCGAAACCCAACAGCGAGGTCCGAATCGAGAACACGTTTGGCGTGATTCGATTCGCTCTCCGTGATGGTGGCTATGATTGGGAGTTCCTATCCTCATCGGCAACCGGCGAATGGGATTCCGGGCACGCGCTCTGCAACGAGTAAGATAGTCAGCATCTCCCCTTGGCCATGGGACGGCACCCAAGGCGCTATCTGTCCCATTCCTTGAGGATGTCGTGCACCCTGCTGCGCCGCAGAGTCGGTAGCGACGAACTCGCGAGCAATCGGAGCACCGCCGAGCATTCTGCAGAAGTCGGTCGAGGATAATTCGCAGCCGCGCACCACTTAGGCACCTGCCGCACGGCCAACTCGGCCACAGCGCCATCCTGATCTTCGCAAGCACGGAGAAGTCCCACGATGCTGGTCCAGCGAGACAGCAATCCGAATGTACGTACTAGGTGACGGCGACAGAGCGGATTTTGCTGCGTCTCATAGGCGTTCAGGATTTCGCGCTGGGCCAGCGTCCTTCGTGACCCCATGGCTTGCAGTGCAACCTTAACCACGCGTGGCGAGGAATCGCCAAGCGCTGCGGTCAGCGTGTGAAAATGCCCCTCTGGATCGAGCCGTCCGATCGCACCGAGGGAAGCTTGTCTGACTCGGGAGCGGGTGTCGCAGACAAAGCGTGTCAGCGAGTCGGCGTCGGCCCGCGTTCCTGTCTCACCGAGACCGGCGATGGCAATCGCCAACCGTACGCTGTCACCCGGACCGGGAGCGCCGGTTGTCTCTGCCTGTATTCGTGCGTGATAGACATCCGCAAACTGTAGGTTGGCGCTCTTGCGTAGGTAGTAGCGCACCATCTCACGCAGGCTCGGCGATGGATCGAGCAGGCTCGCTAGCAGCTCGGGATGATCCGAGACAAAGCCGAGCAGCGCCTCGCGTCGGACTGGGATGCTGCGATCGCCTCGGGCCTGCCCGAGGGTCTCGCGAAGGGCCGCTCCATACAGGCGATTTCGGCCCGTGCGAACACCCCAGATCCGTATCCATAGGTCATCACTACGTAGCGCGGAGAGAATGACCGAGCGGAGGTCGTCATCTGACTCGGTGGAAAGCAAGAAAGCGGCGCGGCGCACCCGGCGCTCAGTCGACGTGAATGCTGCCTGACGTGCACTGCGTGCTGCCGGACTGCGTAACAGAGCCCATACATCATCGTGCAGTGAGCGGAGGTCATTGCGCCGCTGGGTACCGAGTCTGTCACACAGTGCAATGTTGCGCAGGAACGGCTCGGCGTAGGCTGGCAGCACCCGCCGCCGTACTGCTGCATGCGCGGCGCGCTGCACCACCGGAACCCAGTCATTGGTCCGCAGCAGCAAATAGGGAAGCTCGCAGCCATTTGCGCAGCCATCCAGCAGTTGCACCGCCGTCTCGCGTACGAAGCCGTTGTCATGAAAGGAAGCGACCGCGAGTAGCGCAAAGAAGCCCGGCTCACTGCTGGCCCGGAGCAGCGTTGCAGCGAGGAGGTTGCTCCATCGTCCAGACAGCGAGGATGCATCGAAGTAGTAAAGGCCTTTGCGACTGCGCCACCGCAGCTCCTGTTCGAGCCAGCCCAGTTCCTCCAGGCGGGTGTGGTCAAGCAGGCGCTGCGCCGCTTCGCGAGCTGCGTGGGCTCGCTCCGCCCGTTCGTCCAGCAGATATGGGAGCAGGGAGCTCAGGGCTGCTGGTTCCTCACGGTCCGCAATGCGCTGACACAATGCGTGGAACAGCGTCGTTTCAATTGGTGTGCCTAGCTGCTTCAGAAGCGACAGTGTGGGCGGAGACAGGCTGCGCATTGCTGTTATTTTCCCTCACGGAAGGTACGCCGGGAAGCTCTCCGTGTTCACGCTTGAGGCATGAGCGGTCCGATGCTGTCGAGCCACTGCATGACCGCACGTACTTTGGGGACCCGCTGCTTCGAGCGATGCACGACCATCCACACATCGCGTGTGGGAATCGGTCCCAGATCGTGAGCACCGATCTGGCTTGGCTGCACCTCCACAAGCTTCGCAAGTCTCAAGGCCAGTCCCCGGGGCACGATGGCGACACCGAGCCCTGCCGCCACCGCTGTGCCGAGCGATTCCACATCCTCAACCAGCAGCCGAGGCGCACGGCTACAGAAGGCGCGTTCGGCGTACCGCTGTTCAGGAATGTGAGCGAGCGAGCCGGTGAGTCCCAGCCAAGGAACGTCCGCATGAAGGGCCAGGTTCGCAGCGGCAAAGAATCCGTAGGACTCGGTGTGAACTCGACGTGCGACCAGTTCGCCGTGTTCCGGTCGTGCCATTCGCAAGGCAACGTCCGCTTCGCCTGCCGCCAGACTGCTGACCTTGTTGTCCGCCAACAAGCGAAGTCGCAGATTCGGATAAGCTCGGTAAAACGAAGTCAGCTCGGTGGCGAGTACCCAGCGTAGCAGTTCACCCACCGTCGTCAGTGTCACCTCGCCGTGGAGCTGGGGCTCTGCCTCCAGCGCAGACTGGGCTGCCAGCGCCGCATCAACCATGGGCACAACCGCTGCCAGCAGTACCTCCCCCCGTTCCGTAAGCCGTACCGGATGCTCTCGCAGAATCAGCGGCGATCCCGCGATCTCTTCGAGTCTGCCGAGCTGTCGACTCACGGTGGATTGACTCACACCAAGGGCTTTGGCGGCCACCGTCAGACTCCCGAGACGCGCCACGGACTCAAACATGCGTAGAAGGTCCCATTCCATCTGTGACTCCATGCAAAAACGGATGCCAAGCTTGCAATGCGGGGCATTGTCATCCGTCTTGGCAACAACTATCCATGAGGAACTGTCTTAGCCAGTGGGAGTCCCATGAAGGTCCATCACATTCGTAGCGCCACCATGCTCCTTTCGATGGGAGACCACCGTCTGCTGGTCGATCCGATGCTTGCCAAGCCGGGGTCTTTTCCGGGTTTCAAGATGGTGGGCGGGGGTCGTCGTCCGAACCCGCTGGTGCCGCTGCCGTCGTCTGCGCAGGATTGCTTGGATCAGGCGACCGCCGTGCTGATTACTCATGAACATCCGGACCATCTCGATGTGGCAGCCGTGGAGTGGATCAAGGCTCGTCGGCTGCCTGTCTGGGCAAGCAGCATTGACCTGCCGAGCCTACGTGCTCGAGGGCTCGACGCGCAGGAGCTACGTGATGGATCGCTCGGCCTGGCGGTCGAAATCATCCCAGCCCGGCACGGACGAGGGCTGATCGGATGGTTGATGGGGCCGGTCGCTGGATACTATCTGGCGCACCCCGAGGAGCCGAGCGTCTATCTCACGAGCGATGCAGTGCTTACCGATGAAATCTTGGAGGCAGTGACGCGGCTTTCACCGGACCTGGTGATAGCTCCGGCCGGTGCTGCCAACTTTGGAGTAGGACCAGACATCCTGTTCTCTGTAGAGGAATTGATTGCGCTCATCCGGCGTGCTTCCGGAGAGGTCCTGCTAAACCACCTCGAAGCGCTCGATCACTGTCCGACCACTCGCGTCGAGCTACGTGCGCGCATCGTCGCGGAAGGACTCGGGGCGAGAGTTCATATCCCAGAAGATGGCGAGGAACTGAGCTTCTCTCGACGGGATGTAAAACCCCATGCACGTCCCAAAATCCGTCCTAGCCACGGCCCTGGATTCCAGAAGTGGATCAGTTCGAAGATTGGCTAGTCAGCGACACGGCAGGGGGGAATCCTCGGCGGTGGGTGATTTCCTTACGGCAGATATTGTGCTTCGCCTGCGCATCGCTTGCTGACTCAAGTAGTTGCTCGCGACGCCGTGCTTCCGGCATGCAATCGGTGGTGCTCCTCCACAGCGCATCTTGCAGCGAGCGAGTGCCGACCGTCCAAACCCGCACGGTCTTGTCTGCGGAGCCCGAAACGATGCGTTCTCCATCTGCACCAAACGCCAGCGCGCTGATCGTGTCTTGATGTCCCAAGAGTACGACTGGCGTACCGGTGCCATCTGCGTTCCAGATTCGGATCGACTTGTCCTTCGATGCGGACGCAAGCTGGCGGCCACTTGGGTCAAAGACCACGACCGTGACTTCGTCTTGATGGCCTTTGAGCACAACCGGAGTACCACTGCCATCTGCGTTCCAAATTTGTACCGTCATGTCGATCGAGCCAGATGCGACCCGTTGACCATCTGGGCTAAACGCCACAGCGGTGACTACTCGCTTGTGTTCTTTGAACGTGACAGGCACCCCACTGCCGTCGGCGCTCCAGACCCGAGCCGTGCCATCTGAAGATCCGGAGGCGAGCTTGCGACCGTCCGGACTCCAGCCGACCGTGGTGACGATGGATCCATGTCCCTTTAGCAGTAGGGGGGGGCCTGAGCGCTCGACGTTCCAGATTCCCACGAGGCCATCGGATGAACCACTTAGGACTCGCTTTCCATCGGGGCTGAGCGCCAGTGCCACAATGGCCTCGCCGTGCTTCCACACGGTCGGAGCGGTGGAGCCATCGGTGCCGAAGAGCAGAATGTTACCGCTGGTGGATCCCGTCACAATCCGTTTGCCATCCGAGCTGACACCAATTGTGGAGAGTGGCCCCCACAGGGCCGGGATCTCGTTCACTTGCGTGGAACCTGTCGTAGTCCCGCTCCGAATGGTGCGATCAGCGGAGCTTGAGAAGACCGAACTACCATCTGCGCTGAAGCCCACCGCAGTGACAGAGTCTTTGTGTCCGGTCAGAACCAGCGGCTGCTCCGCACCATCGACGCTCCAGATGCGAGCGGTGTTGTCGATGGACCCGGAAGCGATGCGTTTGCCATCCGGACTAAAGGCGAGCGATTGAATCTGCGCTTCGTGGCCTTTGAGGCTCACGGACTCTTTTGTGCCATCGGTGTTCCAGATGCGAATGGCTAGGTCCGCAGCGTTGTAGGCGAGTTTTTTACCATCCGGACTAAAGGCGAGCTGTGTGACTGGAGCTTGGAGGTCGCTCATCACCACATCTGCACCTGGGCCAGTGAGGTTCCAGATTCGGACCGAGCGGTCGGCGGCACTCGACGCGATCTTGGTGCTGTCCGGACTCCAGGTCACCGTTGAGACGGCCATGGAGTGTCCATACAAGACGCGTTGCTGACCGGGATTGTCTGGATACCAGAGTCGAACATTGGTGTCCGCAGAGCCCGAGCCGATTCGCTTCCCATCAGGACTCCAGGCTACCGAAAGGACAAAGGCTTCGTGTCCTGTAAGGACAATGGACTTCCCGATGCCACTGGCATTCCAGACACGCACGGCGTAATCGGTGGCACCGGACGCAATCCTTTGACTGTCTGGACTCCACGCCAGGCAAAGGACTGTGCCTTCGTGACCCACCAGTGTTACAGGCGGAGAGGAGCCCGCGATGTTCCAGATGCGGATGTGATGGTCCTCCGTTCCGAACGCGACCTTGGTTCGATCCGGACTCACTGCCAGCGAAAGGATCGAGTTCTTGGGTTGGCCGGTTCGGACCTGTTGTGCTGTCGAGCCATCGCTGTTCCAGATGCCGACCGTCCCGTCGGCGGCCGCCGTGACCAGGACTGTCCCATCGGGGCTCCATACGAGTGACCCAAGATAGTCCTCGTGCCCGCGCAGCACGACCTTGGCAATGGGAGATTGCAGGGTGTTCGAAGCGATCTGACGCCACAGGCTTGAGTCCCGGTTCTTGACCTCTCGAAGCACAGTCACTGCGGCGGTTGGGTCGTCCTTAAGATGTTGGGCCACCGATAGCAGCAGTCCATCACGGGCCCTGTCTGCGACCACCTTTGCTTGGACGCCATTTGTATAGGCGAGCCAGCCAAATCCCAACGAGCTGATGAACAGAACACCTAGCACCACGACGGCCAGTCGGGTTTGCTTGGCGATCCGGCGTTCTTGTTGCAGTCGCAGCTCTTCTTTCCGTGCGTTGAGCAACCGGAGGGATTCTCCGGCATCGAGAAACTTTTGTTCGAGCTCCCCGAGCCGGGACTCCCAAGTCTTACGCCAATCGGTGGCATGTACGAGCTGGCCTCCGTGATAGAGGAGTGACTCGTCGTACCCCTGCTGCTCCCACTGTCGAGCGGCCTGCTTGACTCTGCGCTGGATGAGGAGTCCAGCGCGGTCTTCATCGAGCCAGCCTCGAAGCTTGGGCCACTGACGGATCAGCGCCTCGTGGGCGACCTCGACCTGTGCTGTCTGCGCATCACCGTCCTGAACGAGCAGTCGAGCTTCGACAAGCTGCCTGAGTATTCGAGGAAAGGCGTCGCCATCACTGATTCCACAAGCCTGCTGCAGCTCGCCGAGTGAAAC
>JBGAUT010000049.1:0-38119 GCA_044228505.1 Polyangia bacterium
GTCGCCCGCTTGCAACAGCAGCATGGGAACCGCGAGCTGCGGTGCCCGTCGGCGGACATCGGCATGGGTGGCAAGGATTTCGGTAAACCAGCGAGCCGTCGCAGTATGGAAAATCAGCGGATCTTGCGCATACGCCTTACACGATTCGGCATCGTGCGACAGGATCGAGCTATCGATCTGGTTCGGTAGCTTCAGCCGAGGGTGAACCAGCGACGCAGCCATGCCAAGGGATCGCTTCCACCCGGGAACCTTAATCTTGATCCCAAAAAACGGAGAGGTGATGGCCAGCGCTCGTGCCGCCTTCGGATGCGACAGCACATACTCCAAACAGACCAGCCCGCCCATACTGTGACCAACGAGGACAGGTGGCCGCTCGGTTCCGCCTGAAAAGGCCCGCTGGGCTTCGCCGATGAACGCAGTGACGTCATCGACATAGTCGCCGAACCGCTCAATATAGCCGCGATCACCGCCGGACTCACCGTGCCCTCGGAGATCGCCCGCCAAGACGTGATAACCGTGCTTATTGAAGTGAGCCGCGACATGCCCATAGCGACGCCGATGTTCGGCAAATCCATGGATCAACACGACCACGCCACGAGACTCGGGGCTCTCTGACGGATACCCATCTACACGTAGCGTGGTACCGTCCGCTGACTGCAAGCTGCGAGTAAACATGTGTCGCTTATGACTACCTCAAAACCGGGCCTGCTTGTTGACAAAACCTGTCGGGCCGTGCCACACAGCGCTCACGATTGCCCAGACGGGTGATGGTTTCGAGGTGTCCTGTGCGTAGTCAGGGAGGCAAAGAGCGACGGAAAGCAGCGGTAGCCGAGCGGGCCGAGGAAGCAGTTCACGAGCTGCCGATTCCTCCCCGTGGTGGCGAAGTCGAGGTCGACCATGGACCCCCCAAGGTCATGGATGTGCCCGTGCAGCCACAGTTTGGGCTGACGTTAAAGCGAGCCCGCGAGCGCAAAGGTCTGAGTATTCATGATCTGGCCGCGCTCACCCGCATTTCGGCGCGATGGATTGCTGCGCTGGAGCAAGAACGTTTCGAACAGCTCCCAGCGACGGTATTTGTGGTGGGGTATGTACGTAACCTGGCCCGAGCGCTCGGAGTCGATTCAGCGGATCTTTTGACCCGTTACCGATCTCAGCGACAAACCCAAGATGCGGCCCTGCTCACGGCCGGAAGTGGAAGCGACCGTTTCGAAACGGCGATGCGACAACGTAAGTATCTGGTGTTCACGGTCCTTGCCGTCGTCGTCGGACTGGTGGCGATGCTCGCTCTGTTCCTCCAGCGTCGCCAAGGTTAGCGCATCAAACCCCACGAACCGCGACGCTGCTATGCTCGCGAGCGTTTGACCCAGCCGGCAGCCCGGCGTGATACTTGCCGATAGGATTCGGTTGAGTCTGAAGATGAATCTCTTACGTTTCCTCGATCCAAGTGCAACCATCCCCGCCGTTCACAGCCTGCTAGCACCAGCCCAGGCCCCTGCCGCACCGCAGAGCCTCTGGGTCGGCAGCCTTGGGTTAGCCGGGCTAGGCAGTGCATCGCTCGGCTTTGTGGTCATTAATGTGCTGGCTCTCATTGCCTGCGTTACGGTCCACGAGTTTGGTCATGCTTATGTGGCCGATCGGCTCGGCGATCCGTTGCCCAGGCAGCAGGGCCGCGTAACGCTCAACCCGCTGGCCCACATCGACTGGCTGGGCACGGTCATTTTTCCGGCGTTGATGGCGATGGGGGCCGGGATTCCGCTGGCATGGGGTAAGCCGGTCGAATGGACTGGCAACCCGCGCTTTCTCACCCATCGCTATTCGATGCGTACCATTCGGCTGATGGTGTCGACGGCAGGTCCGGCGATGAACCTACTGTTGGCGCTCATGATGTCGGTGTTGCTGATCATCGGATTGAAGATTCGCAGCGTCGGACTGGCCAGTGCAAGTAGCCAGCTTGTGCTGATGAACTTGTCGCTGATGTTCTTCAACTTGCTACCCATCCCTCCGCTCGATGGGCGCTCGTTTCTAGAGTTTTTGCCCAACGCAATGGCCCCTGTACGCGACTTTTTGCTGCGGTACGGCAGCTTTGTGTTCTTGGCGCTCGTGCTGCTTGGAACCGGCAGCGGAGTGAGCCCACTCGGTTGGCTGATGTCGCCGTTCGAGTGGTTGATCCGCAAGTACGTGGAACTGCTGCTCATCATCGCCGCTTGATGCCCCACGGACCCCACTCACAGCGAGCGAGTGGTCGCCTACACCTACGCACACAGCCACCGACGGAAAATTGGGTTGCAAAGGTCGACAAAGGCATGCGATCTTAGAAGGCTAAGATCTGCCTTGTAGCTGCAACCCATGCCTGAGCCACCAAATCATTCGATTACGCCGCAGTGGAGCCCACCCAAGTCATTCGAGGAGTTCCGTCTGCTTTGGCCGCTCAGCCGTGGAGGGATGGGCGAAGTCTATCTAGGGCACGACACGCTGCTCGATCGCCCCGTTGCGGTCAAGTTCATCTCGACCCCAGTGAACAGTCCGGCGCTTCGCGAACAGTTCATGAACGAAGCGCGAGCGGCGGCACGGCTACAACACCCGAACGTCGTCACGATTTATCGCGTGGGCGAAGTTGATGACCATCCAGTCATCATCTCGGAGTTTGTGCGTGGTCAGAACCTGGATGCACTGCCCAAGCCCGTGCCCTGGTCACGATCCGTCGAAATTGGGCTGGGACTTGCGCGAGGTCTGGCTGCGGCACACCGTCGCGGAGTCCTTCATCGCGACATCAAGCCGGGCAATGTCATCATCTCGAACGATGGCGAAGTGAAGCTGCTCGACTTCGGCCTGGCTGAATTTTTCGATGCCGATGGACAGGGAGCCGATCCCGAGGACTTGATGTGGAGTCAGGCCGCTGAAATGGCCTCGGTGTCTGGCCAGTACGCCACAGTGAACATGCAGGTCGAGGACGCGGCACGCCTGATGGCTGTCGATCCGCCGTCTTCTCCGGGGGTCACGCCTACTCCGGACTCCAAAGAGTTTGTGGTCGTCGTCAATCGCAAGGCTGTCGATCCGTCTTCCTCGACCCCCGAGCAGAAAGCCCTCGGTAGCGGCAATCGCCCCGAGCCGATCAACCGAGCCAGCGTTCGCAGCCTGAAGGCCTCGGCCCAGCGCTTCCAAACGATCCCACCGAGCGATAGCGCCCCGGGGATGCGTGGCAAAGTCAGTCCGTCTGCGTCGACTCCTGAAGCCAAGGCTGAGCCACGGCTTCCGCTGGATCCGGCCGCCTTTCAGCCAACGCCTCGACCCTCGGGAGGCAGTCGCCAATCGCGCATTGCGGGAACGCCTCTCTACATGGCGCCGGAGATCTGGCGTGGCGAGCCGGTAACTCGCGAGACCGATATCTACGCGATGGGCGCGCTGCTCTACGAACTATGTGCTGGAGCGCCACCACATATCGAAGTTCCGTTGACGGAGTTGCCGCGAATCGCGTCGGAGCAAGATGCTCCGCCGCTGCTCCGTGTTGCACCAACGGTAGACCCACGCTTTGCCGAGATTGTCGATCGTTGTCTCAAACGCGATGCAACCAAGAGATTCGCGTCGGGTGACGATCTGCGCGAAGCACTCGAAGCGCTGCGTCCACGCGATGGAAAAGTCTCTGCACCCGAAGGGAATCCCTATCGCGGTCTGCTCGCCTTCGAAGCGGAACATCGATCACTGTTCTTCGGTCGTACCAACGAAATTGGCACGATCATCGATCGCCTCCGTACGGAAGCCTTTGTGCTGGTGGCTGCTGACTCGGGCGTCGGCAAGTCGTCGCTGTGCCGCGCTGGTGTGTTGCCGCTCGTCACCGATGGAGCCCTCGGCAATGGCCGCACGTGGTCGGTGCTGCTGATGGTGCCGGGCCGCAACCCGCTGATGACACTGTGCGAGCTGTTGGCACCCATCATGGCCACGCCCGCGGACAAGCTGATGGAAAAGCTGCGCAACGAGCCCACCAGCCTGGCGTGGGAGCTGCGCAAAAAGCTCGGCGACAAGACCGGCGTGCTGATCTTCATGGATCAGCTCGAAGAGCTCGTCACCCTAGCGGACCAGCGCGAAGTGGAGACGCTCGGTGCGGCACTCGGCCGGATCTGCTCGCGAACCCCTGGCATTCGCATGCTCGCCACGGTCCGCAGTGACTTTTTGGCGCGGGTGGCCACGGTTCCCAGCCTTGGGGACGAGCTGGCGCGAGCCCTCTACATTTTGCGCCCGATGACCGGCGACAAGATTCGCGAAGCGATCGTTGGTCCAGCACACGCCAAGGGTGTCCGCTTCGAAACCGCAGCGATGGTCGATCAGCTCACCGAGAGTACCGCCAAAACCGACAGTGGACTGCCACTTCTCCAATTTGCACTGACCGAGCTGTGGGAAGCCCGGAAGGCCGACGTCATCACCGAAGACTCGCTGGCCAAGATCGGCGGCGTTACCGGTGCACTTGCCCGTCATGCGGACCAAGTGCTGATGAGCTTGCCCGCAGATCAGCGGATGGCGGCCCGACGAATCCTGATGATGCTGGTCACGCTCGATGGCACTCGAGCGAGACGGACCCAGGATGAAATCCTGATCAATCCGCCCGCTCACTCCGCCGCCGAAGCGCTCGTCAAAGGTCGCCTGATCGTCGCCCGCGATACCGGTGAAGCACTCGCTTACGAGGTTGCACACGAAGCGCTCATCCGTGGCTGGGATACACTCAAGCGCTGGCTCGAAGAGTTCGCCGAGAGCCGCCAAGTCAAAGGCCGCCTCGAACAAGCCGCGAGCGAATGGCATCGACTCGGCAAATCACGTGAAGCCCTGTGGAGTGAACGTCAGCTTGCCGAGCTAGTCCTCGTCGAAGACAACGACATCACCACCAGGGAGCGAGCCTTCATCCAGGCCAGCCGAGGTGCTGCCCAGCGTAGCCGCCTCGTCAAACGCGCCTTGTTCATTACCGTCCCTGTGCTGCTGGCCCTGATCTGGGGCGGCATCAAGCTCGAAAGCGCCCGCAATCAGCGTCAAAAGGTCAATAGTTACCTCGAACGCGGTCAGACCCTCTTTGCCGAGGCCAAGCGCAAGGCCACCGAAGCCGCCACGCTTCGCCAGCAGTCCTACGCGGCCTTCGACGGAATGGACAAAGACCAAGGCGAAGCCATATGGGCCAAAGCACTGGAGGCAGGAACAGACGCGAGGGACTTACTGCGAAAAGCCGAACACGCGCTGGAAGCAGGCTTTGCTCTCGATTCCAGCCGTGGTGATGTCCGCAATGCGCTGGGCGATGTACTGCTGGAAACCGCGCAGCTGGCCGAAGCCACCTATCAAAAACAGCAGCTTGCTGATGCGCTCGACCGGCTACAGCTCTATGACGAGGATGGAACCCGCGTTGGGCGTTTAACGGCTCCAGCTACTGTAGATATAAATATCGAACCAGCCGGAAGCGAAGTCGAAATCGGCCGCTATGTACTCGATAAGAAACAGAAATTCAACCTTGTCGACAACAGGAAATTGGGAAGCACACCACTCTCTTCATTGGCACTTGTGGCGTCGTCATATTTGCTAAAAATACGGGCACCTGGTCATGAAGAAATTAGATATCCACTCCTCGTATCACATGGAGAGAAGACTCAGCTCAAGTTTCGATTACCAACCGCTGGAAGCGTGCCACCTGGATACATTTATATCCCACCAGGACGATTCCTATTTGGCTCTTCCGCAGACGAAATAATTCGTTCTGGAACCCTAACAACGGTTCCGCTACATCCAGTACAAACTGGTGGTTATATCATTGGACGAACCGAAGTTACATTTGAACATTGGATTGAATTTGCGCGTAGTTTATCAACAGAGCAACGCACAAAAATCCCAATGTTGTCGGATGATAAGCATGCCGTGTATCTCAAAGAATTACCCAACCAACAATGGCATCTTCGAATCAACCACGTCTCGGCAGTCACCGAAACGGCCGCTGACGGAAGTTGGGTCTATCAACATCGTAAACTCCGTTCTGCCCAAAACTGGATCCATCTGCCAGCGTGTTCGATTAATGCAATCGACGCTGAACAGTTTATTGAATGGCTAAACAAGAGCGGAAAACTTCCGGGGGCCAGGCTGTGCACGGAGCTTGAATGGGAACGAGCCGCCAGAGGATCGGATGACAGAGACTTCCCCAATGGAAATCGATTAGAAGCTAGCGACGCGAACTTCGACGAAACATACGGTCAAAACGCAAAAGCCGCAGGCCCTGACAGTGTTGGTATGTACCCTCAGACGGAAAGTCCATTCGGGTTGCTAGATATGTCAGGAAACGTCTATGAATGGACCAACTCGGCACTGACCAAGGGTCTTCTCGTTCATCGCAGTGGGTCCTTTTGGAACCCAAAATTCACCGCCAACGTCACGAACCGCATCACGATGGACCCTGGCTATCGAGACCCACAGATTGGCCTCCGCATCTGTTCATCGTTCGAGCCTAGGTAGAAACACCACTAGCAATACACGCTACATCGATGCTCACGATTGGCATCATTGGGGCGTCTATTTTTCATATCAGTAAAACCAATATTTGTCGCCGTTTGAGAGAAAGATGTGACACAGATCACCTTTTGCATAAAATGTACGTTACAATGGTCTCAAATCAGCAAAATCCATAAAAACAAGTTTTTATCTCACTGTTTCGGGAATTTAACTATACATTCCTGAAAATTAAACTCCAAAAAAGTCAATAAAATTACCAACAAGGAAGATACCACACCCTCAGCCATTGTATTGGATGTGATATTCACGCATCGTAACAACATAGCAATTCTCCTGATCGTGCCTTGATGACAGGGATTGGACTGACCGCTTCTGCGGAAGTCCCCCCATGACCGGAGGGAAGCCATGTCGTTGCGAAAGAATGCGGGCATGTTGGCGCTGGCGATCACCATGATGACTGGGTGCCCAACCCCTCAACAAGAGGGGGGAGCCTCAGACTATCGCTCGCAAGCGGTGCGAGCGGGCAATGGTGCAAGCATTAACGGACCTGGTATCAATGGCCCTGGCATCAATGGCCCTGGTATCAATGGTCCCGGAATTAACGGGCCGGGACTCAATGGCTCAACCATCAACGGTCCTGGTACCAATGGTCCCGGTACCAATGGCCCCGGTACCAATGGTCCGGGCATCAATGGCTCAGGTACCAATGGCACGGGCGTCGCTGGACTGACGCTGACTTCTGTGACCTATAATGGCCCGGGACTCAATGGCAGCGGCACCAATGGCAGCGGCACCAATGGCAGCGGCACCAATGGCAGCGGCACCAATGGCAGCGGCACCAATGGCAGCGGCACCAATGGCAGCGGCACCAATGGTACTGCGGTGACCGGCCTGTGGCTAAACGGCAGCGAAATGTACGCCGTCGTCAGCGGACAGACGCTGACGGGAACCGCCGTAGTTGGTATCGAATTCCATTACAGCTATCAAGCCCCG
Organism: Polyangia bacterium; assembly: GCA_044228505.1. Lineage (GTDB taxonomy): Bacteria > Myxococcota_A > Polyangia > Palsa-1104 > JAEUJZ01 > JAEUKA01. Next base: position 7,465 of record JBGAUT010000049.1, read on the forward strand.
GCAACCAGTGCCCCCTTTCTGTTCACCGTTCGGATTGATTCGGCCGGTCTTGACTCGACCGCCAAGATTCCGGTTGGACAACCAAATGATGTTTGGATGTACAACATGATTTGGAGACAGGACAGCGTCACTCCCGCACCTGCTTGGCAGTCACTCTGCATATCTGAAACCGGTGCGCCCGACCAAGCACTTATGCTGTCGAACCGTTGGGATCCGGTGACCGCGAACCGCATCGACCAACCGACCTTCATTACGTTCGCCTGCCGAGATTTCGCGCTGGGCAAATGTGCGCGCCTTGGCTACCGCCCGTGGGCAAAGGGTACCACATGCACTGGCGCAGGCTCACAGCGTAAATGCACGGATATCGCGCTGACCGATCATCACCAGTCGTGTGTCCGAATGATGCGAGCCGACTACTGCGGCACAGGCAAGAGCTACACCGTAAATGGAACTCTCATCGACATCTATGACTACCTGAACCCACCCATTCAAGTGCCAGAGACGCACTGGGACATCGAAGCACGATGGACTCCAACCGGGGCGATCTGTATCAACGAGCCGCGACACCCAGAGCTCGTCGGCAAGTGGAAGCGACCTGACTGCAACGGAGATGGCAAGCCAGACAACTTCCCGTCCTGTGGCCAGTCGGACAATCGCTATAGCGGCAAGGGCCTCGTGGTCGACCGCTTCGATGACGATCAGAGCGGCTGCGGGAAGTAACCGCGTCTTGATCCTCGCCTGATTCGCACATCCCTCATTGTCCGGTCTTCTTCGCACCGACCAGGCCTGACAACTGGGCGGTCGGCCACATCCTGAAACCTTGAACGACTCGACGGGAGACGGTCACGTTGTCGGGATGCCATAGCGGCAGCATCGGCACCTCGGCGGCAAGAATGTCCTGCACCTTGGCGTAGATTTCGCGACGCTTGTCGCGGTCGATTTCGCGACTGCCTTGATCGAGCAAATCGTCGAGCACCGGGTTTTGGTAACGCATGCGGTTTAGACCCGCATAGAGATTCTTGGTGCTTGGGATGTACGAGGAATGGAAAAAGTTACGAAATAGGCTCGGCTCAGCGATCTCGGCCGATGACAGCGTGTAGAGCTGAAAGTTGCCCTTCTTCACATCAGACAGAAACAGATGAAACTCGAGCGGTCGTAGTTCAACGGCGATGCCAACTTCGGCAAGCTGCGCGGCAATCACTCGAGCGATTGCCACCGGCAGCGCGTCGGTCGAGGTCTTGTATTGAAGCTGTAGTCTGGGCTTGCCTCCGGGTCCATCCGGGTCCGGAAAACCCGCCTCGTCGAGCAGACGCTTGGCTTGCTCGGGATTGTAAGCAAGGCTCGTCGCTGGCTCATGAAATGCCCAGTGAAACGGCGGTAGCAGACTGCTCGCCAGCGTCGCCTTTCCACGCAGCTTGGTCCGAATGATCCGCTCGCGATCGATCGCCAGCGCGAGCGCCCGTCGCACCCGTGGATCCCGAAGGCGTGCATCTTCGGTATTCATGCCCAAATAGAGCAGCAGCGCCGATGGTGCCGTCGAAAGCTGAAGTCGATCTTTCCAGCGCTCCACCGAGTCAAAAAGCAGCGGCGACACCGTATTTTGGGTCAGGTCCGCTGACCCTCCAACGAGTGACAACAGCCGCGAGTTGGCGTCCCGGACCACCCGTACCGTCAGACGCTCGGTCTGTGCCGGCCCCGCGAAATAGTGCGGATTGCGCACAAATCGGGTCACTTCGCCGACCTCTCCATCGAGGACAAATGGACCCGCGCCGATCGGCGAGCTCTGTCCCGGCTCGGCGGTGCCACGTCTCATGATGCCAAAGTCCAGATCAGTCAGATACGAAGCAGGTGGCTGGCCGTAGGTAATGCGCAACAGCCGAGGACCAAGCACCTCGATCGGAAGACGCAACGCGCTTTCGGAAAAACGCCGCCGCATCGACGGACTGCCCGTTTTTTCGTCGTTAAGACGTTCCACCGTATAGCGAATATCTTCGGCGGTCACGGGATTGCCGTCAGAGAACTGGGCGTCTCGCAGCGTCACTTCAAGGGTCATTCCTTGTGCTTGACTGACCGAGACCACCTCAATCCGCTCAGCCAGTTCCAGCTTCGGTCGCAACGCATCGTCATCGACCGAAACAAGCCGCGCATAGCTCAGATAGGCCAGCTTGAAGTCATATGAGGTCGTCGCGTAGCGCGGGTCGATGTTGCGAGGAGGCTGTTCGATTAGGACCACTAGCTCCTCGGTCGGAACGCGCTGGCGACGACAGCCTGTCGACAACAGCATCAGCGAAAGCCCCAGCGCCCAAGCGAACGCGGCAAAAACACGCCAGGCCTGCTGCGATTTGGTAGGCTGCCGGTATGTCCTTGGCCCCTCTTCGCCGTCAGCTAGACGGAAAGTTGAGCAATTCTCGACCCGGTTTCCGAAACCGACTTCTGTTCGGCCTTGCCGTCGCAGCGCTCGCCGGTCATGGCGCAGCGGCATCGCCACAGCGTGTGGGCGATACAGAACCGCCAAAGGCCTCGGGGCTTGCACTCGACTCATCAGGAACCGGATCGAAACGTCACGCTACCCCAGCCGCTTTCACCGGGCCAGTTTTCGCACAGGCCGCACCTGCACCAGTTACACCGACCGGCACTGCAGCACCTGCGCCGACAGCCGTTCCGATCACCGTGCCGCCGACGCAGGCGGTTCCGGCAAGCAACGCTACGGCCAACGGTCAGGGAATGCCTGCCGAGCAGGAAAAGTCGAGCGGTGGTCCACCGCTACCGCCTCTGACGATGCCGCCTACCGATCTGGGCCTGCGCAAAAAATGGCTGGAGCAGCGGGTCGATCAGCTCCTCGGACTCATCTTGCCGGGGAGAAATCGGATCGGTATCGCGGTTTTGGATCTCGACAGCGGCCAGCTCATCTACGGCAAGAACGCTGACCTGCAGGTCAACATCGCCTCGAACGTGAAACTGTTTACGACGGCTGCCGCCCTGACTCTCCTCGGACCTGAGTATCGCTTTAAGACCGTGCTCTACGGCGATCGCGACAAAACCGACAAAGCAGGTGAGTGGAAAAACATCTATCTACGAGGGTACGGCGATCCGTGGCTCTCGACAGAAGACTTGTGGAAGCTGACCAACGAGCTGACCGTGCGCGGAGTGAAGCGCATCAAGGGCGACGTCATCATCGACGACAGCTTTTTTGATGAGCAACGGGTCGGCCCAGCCTTTGAGCAGAAAAACCAGGACTCGGCCTATCGAGCCCCGCAGGGCGCAGTTTCGCTCAATAGCAATGCGATCACGGTCCGCGTCTTGCCGGCACTCGCCGAAGGGCAACCAGCTCGTGTGATCCTCGATCCTGCGTCGGCGTACATAGTCCTGACCAACGAGGCGCGCACGATCGGCAATGGCCGGACCAGTCTCCTTGTCGACGCCAGTGAGGAAAAGGACGCGGTCCCAGGTCGTGAACGCACCGTCATCCGAGTGCGCGGCACGATCCGTGTCAGCGAAGCGTCAGGAATGGACTTCCATAAGCGTGTTGCCCACCCAGACCTTTACGCGGGCCACACGTTGGTTGATCTCCTTAATAAGCGCGGCATCGCTGTGGTCGGAAAGGTCAGTCGTGGCATTGCTCCCCCCACGGCACAGCTGCTCGATACGCACTACTCACAGCCGCTCGGAGTATTGGTTCGCGATATCAACAAGCGCTCGAACAACTTTACCGCTGAGCAAGTGCTAAAGAGCCTGGGTGCGGACTCATCGGGAAAGCCAGGATCTTGGCCAAAAGGTCTGCAGGCGGTGAGTCGTTACCTTGAAACGCTCGGAATACAACCCGGCAAGTACCAGATGGTGAATGGCTCGGGGCTATTTGACAGCAATCGCTTTACGGCGGTTCAGGTGGTCACGCTGCTGCGAGCGGCGTACCGCGACTTTCGCATTGCGGCAGACTTTGTGGCTTCGCTTGCTGTGGCTGGTGCGGATGGCACGATTGCCCATCGGCTCGGAGGCACACCCGCCGATCGCTATGTGAGAGCAAAGACCGGCACATTGAACGGCATCTCATGTCTATCTGGCTATGCGGCCACGCCACTATCCGCGCAGCAACCGATTCGGCCTCCCCTCGCCTTTTCGATCTTGGTGAACGACGTCGATGAGGCGGGAGGCACCGGGCTCGCCAAGCGCTTGCAAGACGCGATCGTCGAAGCGCTCGTCGCATTTCACAGCGCGCCGTCCCTCCCCGCAAAGTAGTTCCCAAAAAGCAGTGGCATCGGCGACAGCTTGGGTTTAGAACGCCTGAACATGTCTGTCCTCGATCGCCTGCTGCGCTGGCCCAAAGCGTTGCTCGGCGTGGCGTTACTTTTGTCGCTGCTATTGTCACCGCTCCTGCGTCGCCTAAATCTCCATGGTGACCTGCTCGACTTGTTGCCTCGCTCGTCCAAGGCGGCGCAGGCCTTCGCGGCTTACAGCAAGCACATGGTCGCCAGCCAGGAACTGGTCGTGTTTGTGACGTGCTCTGACCCAAACACACTGACCGAGTTCGCGGAGCGATACTCCCAGGAGCTGGGCAAGCTCACTGATGTGGCGCAGGTGACGCATCGCATCTCGGGACAGTCGCTGCGCTACTTGCGAGACCACCTGCTGCTGCTGCTAGACGACGACGATATCGAGGAGCTCGGACGAAGGCTTCAACCTGACGCGCTTGATAAACGAACAGCAGAACTGCGTGGTCTGCTCTCTGCCCCCGGTGGCTCCGCGATGGCACCGATCCTTACGGCTGATCCGCTCGACTTGGTGTCGATGGTGACGCGACGCATGGGAGCAGGCCTCAAGGTCGATGCATCGTCGGGATATTTGAGAACCACTGACGGGACAGCGCTGATCATCAAGGTTCGACCACGCTTCGCACCGCTCGATTGGGAACGAGATCAAAGGCTGATTGCCGAAGCCAGCACCCTGGCCCGAACTCTCGGCGGTGAAGTAACCGAGCACGGCTTTGAAAATGCCAAAGTTCCCAAGGTCGCGTTCACCGGTGCCTATGCCTTTCCGCCGTTTTTCCGGATGTGGATCGAAAAGGACATGACGCTGTCGACGGTCCTATCGGTAGGATCGGTCTTTTTGCTGTTCGCTACGTTCTTTCGCTCGCTGCGAATCCTGCCGTGGGTACTGCTGCCGTTGTCGCTCGCCGGACTTTGGACTGCGGTGGCGGCAGCACTGCTGTTTGGTCGCATCAGCGGCGTTTCACTGGCGTTTGCGACGATCCTGGTTGCAATCGGCATCGATCTGCCGATTCAGCTCTATTCTCGACTGCGCGAAGAGCTAGCAGATGCCGCAGCCAATGGTCGCACCGCTGCGGATGCTGTGCGTCATACCACCGTGACCATGGCGGGGGCTTCGATTGTGGCCACGCTTGGCCCGGCGGTGGTCTTCTTTTCCTGTGGGCTGTCGGACTTTGGAGGCCTCAATCAACTGGGTTTGCTCGCGGGCTTGGGACTGCTGCTGAACTGTGTGGCGATGCTGACGGTCTTCCCAGCGCTGCTGCTGACGCTGCCGACCCGGCTTTGGCATAGGCCGAGTGCCCGGGAATCATCGCATCGCTCGCTGGTCACCAGCATGGGTACGTGGATTGCGAAGCACCCACGCCCAGTTCTGATGCTGTCCGGGCTGCTGCTGCTGGTTGCGTTGCCACAGATCACCAAAGTCCGTGTCGCACATGACCTGCTGAGCATTGATCTTGGAGAGATGCCACCCGCCCGAACCCAGACCGAGATCTCACGCCGCTTTGGCGAACAGCAGCGATTCTTGATTGCACTGGTTGAGTCAGCCGACCCCGATGAGGCCCTATACCGAGCTGAACAGTTGCAGAAAGAGGCCGCTCGGCTCAAAGCAAGCTCCGCCTTGGTCGGATTTGAAGCCATTGGGACACTGGCCCCCTCGCTACGGACGCAGGCGGAGAGACGGCTCAAGCTGAGTGCACTCCGGTTGCCAGAGGCAGCCAGCCGTCTGCGCGGCGCGCTGGAGCAAGCCGGTTTCGATTCGACTGCGTTTGCCCCGTTCCTTGAATTACTGGGCCAAGATCCAAGCAAACTGCCTTCACTGAAACTGCAAGACCTCGCCGATAGCGAGCTAGGCTTTTTGGTGAGAAGTCACGTCGCAGACATTGCCGGTGCGCCTGCTCGCCGAATGGTTGCGCTCTATCTGTTTGCACCCGCCGACGAGCGTCTTTCGCAGACTGTCGCTGAATTGCAGCGCAGTGCCGAGGGCCCACTAGGTGGTCATGTCACAGGCATGCCGCTCCTTGAGGATCAACTGCGTCGACTGCTTGAACGAGATCTGCTGCGCATCACCGTCGCCTCGCTGTTCTTCGTCACGGTGCTACTCGTGAGCTATTACCGACGACTCCGGGCGGTGCTCGCGGTGCTACTGCCCCTGTCTTTGGCGTGGGCACTCTTTGGAGCCAGCCTCGTGCTGCTCGGAATCCCGCTGCACTTATATAACCTATTGGCAGTGCCGCTGGTAATTGGCTACGGCATCGATGACCACATCTTTCTGGTTCACCGATATCAGACGAGCCGCAACATCCGAACTACGATGGCAACGGCTGGACGAGCGATCGTTCTGACGACGCTATCGACGGTGGCTGGCTTTTTGGCACTGCTGATTGCCCACTTTCCGGGGCTGCGGCAATTTGGACTCAGCGGAGCACTGGCGGTCTTGTTATGCCTGCTGGCCGCGTTACTGGTGCTTCCCGCGCTGCTCACGCTGTTTTGGCCGGAGCACACCGCCCCATCGCCGTCGAACTGAGCAACTTGGGCAGCTTTTTTCGCCAATTCCGCGAGATCACACAACTTTTGGTGGGCCATGCCGACAACGCCACACCATGCCCATCCATCTTTGGTTATCGTTGTTGTGTGAAGCGGTATCTCTCTTGGCTGTCATTACTCCTCGCTCTGTTCAGTGCCACCGCACAAGCGGCCGATCTATCGGTGACGTTTGCCTCAGTCGGTCAGGGAGATGCCGCTCTGATCATATCACCGACGGGAAAGACAGTACTCATCGACGGTGGACCACCGGAGGGCAGCGAACGACTGCTGCAAGTCCTGCAAAAGCGCAAGGTCAGCAGCATCGATCTCGTAGTCCTGACGCATCCGCACCTCGATCATTTGGGGGGGCTGGCTTTAGTCGTGCGCAGCGTACCGGTCCGGATGTTCCTAGACGCTGGGTTCCCGAGCACCTCGCCGCCCTACACGTCCCTGTTACAACTGCTCGCCGAGCGGGGAGTGGCTGTCAAAAACGCGACGCTGGGCCGCAACATCGACCTGGGAGACGGAGCGACACTGACGTTGCTTGGACCACCGAGTCCATTTTTGACGAACACACGCTCCGATGTGAATGCAAACTCAGTCGTTGCCCGGTTGCAGTGGCGGGGAAGGACGGCCCTGTTCACGGGCGATTCCGAGCCGGAAGCGGAACGAGCGATGCTCGATCGAAACACCGCGACCCCCGAGCTGTTGCGGGCCGAGTTGCTGAAAGTCGCCCATCACGGCGGCCGCTATTCATCAACGGCACCGTTCCTTCGCATGGTCGCGCCACGACTCGCGGTCATTTCGGTAGGAATCGGCAACGACTACGGACACCCGACTGCCGAAGCGGTGTCACGAATTCAATCCGCGGGCGCGACGATCTATCGCACGGACCAGCAGGGCGATGTCACCGTCCAGAGCCGCGACGGTCAGCCGTGGCAGGTTACAACCGAAGCGGCCCAGCCAGTCCTCAAGACGAGCCATGGAACCGCATCAACGTCGCTTGCACCCAGCCCGATGAAACCGACGATCCCGCCCGCACCATCAGTGCACGGCCCGCTACCTGTTCCAGCGGCCCCCAAGACCGGTTCACCTGTGCCCAGCGAGAGCGGATTTGCGGCGAGCGTGAACTCGAAAGTGTTTCACAAGCCAAGTTGCCCATCGGTCGCACGCATCTATCCTGCCAACCGGATCAGTTTTGCCAACCGAGCCGCGGCCAGCCAGAGCGGACGCGAGCCCGCGGGAGACTGCCAACCATGAGTACGCCCATCTCAACCCCAACGACCGACAAACCGAGTGCGCTACACGTCTTCGTTGATTCGATCGATTCGGGGATTGTGAAGTTGCTGCTCCGCGATGATCGTGGTGAGTGGCGAGGTCACAACCTGCCTGCAACAGTGCTCCCTCCGGGAACCAAGGAAGGTACATGGCTGCGGCTGTCCTTGGAACCCAGTGAGCCCCCCGCCGCTATCAACAGCGAAGCGCTGCGCCGCGATTTGTCCAAAGCAGACAGCGGCGGTGACTTCTCTCTTTAGCTCGAAGGTTCTTCGGTCACGGGTGTGACGCTGCTTGGACCTTCTTCGCCATCCGAAGTAAGCGGTGTCTGGGCACTTGGCGAGTCACCACCGCCCTGCCCTTCGTCGAGCACGGCCATCGCGATCACCAACGCCCGACGGACTCGTCCAAATTGGTCCTCGTCCGATAGAAGTCGCTGATAGGCCCGCTGTACTTGCTGCTCCAAGCTGGCCACTTCGGCCTTCAGCTCGATCTCACGCTGCGCTCGGCTTTGAGTTTCGGCGCGAACGTTTTCGAGCTCGACGCTGGCTTCATCGAAGCGAACCCGCAAGCTGCCCAAGTTCGACTCCGTCGCAGCATATCGGGTCCGCAGTTCATTCAGCTGTTGCTCCAGTGTCGCGACCTGCCTGCCCAATACCTCTCGTTCACTCGCCAACAGCTGCTGGAGCTTTTCATACTGTGATTGCTGACCAGCTTTCGCCGCAACGAGCTCCGCTAGTGCCCGTTCTTCGCTCTCTCGAAGTCGTGCCGCCTGCTCACGCTGGATCGATTCGATCTTCTGATTATTCTCGATGCTCTGCGTCGCTGTCTGCTCAGCATGGAGCTGGCGGAGCCGGGACATTTCGCTCGTATGAGCCTGGGTCAGCTCCGAGATGGCTTGCTCTCGCTGCCGCTCGGCCTCACGGAGGGCTTGAAGTGACAGTTCCAGCTTGCGAGCCCACTCATTCGCTTGCAGAGCGAGTGCATCCTGAGCGCGCTGCTCCTGCTGTTCCCCCTGTAGCCGTAGCGCCTCGACTTGCTCTCGCAAGGCTGACACCGCCGCATCTCGTTCGCCGGTCAGCTTAAGAAGCTTGTCGTTGTGGATGCGCTGTTCGTTGTCGAGCGCACTCTCTGCGGTAGTGATTTGCTCTGAGAGCCGCTGCTGATATTGCGACTCGAGATTGGCCTGAGTGCTGCGATGCTGTTCCTCTAGCGCTCGCTGGGCTGCTGCGAAGCTGCCTCGTTCCGCAGCAAGCGTCGATTCCGTCTCACTTCGCAGACGTGCCAACGAGGCCGCATGGTCTGCAGCCAGCCGCTCACGCTCGGACTCCAGGGCTGTCACTTGTTGCTGGTGATGCTCGATCAGCCGCTGCGTTTCCTCAGTAAACTCGGACTGCAAACGGCCGGCTTCGCCTTCGAGTCGCTTGCGCAGGAGCGCAATCTCTTCCTCAGCGCGTAGTTGTCTCTTCTGGGCATCCTCGATCCTGCCCTTGAGCCCTTTTTCACGCTCCAGAAACTTCTCGCGATCGACCGCCACTGCTTCGAGTTTCTCTTGCAACCCGAGCTGCTCACGCTCGATGGAGATGAACCGCTCTTCGGCCTCGCGGCGTTTGTGTTCCTGTTCCCGAGCCTTATCTCGTGCATCGAGAATCTGCCGCTCCTTGAGATCCGCAGCGTCACGCAGATCAAGGATATCTTTGTCCTTCTTGTTGATGATTTCGCGTAGGTGGATGACCTCGCGATCTCGAAGCAGAGCGGCACTCTGTCCCTGGCGCTGGCGAAGCTCTTCAACCTCTGCTCGCTCGTCAAGAAGCTGTCGCTGCTCGCTGGCCAATCGCTCACGCTCTTCGTTGAGTCGTTGCCGGTCGACCGCCAGCGCGTCCTTTTCGCTCGCCAATCGTCGCTGCTCGCTCAGCACGCTTTCTTTCTCTGAAAGAAAGCTCGTACGCTCGGCATCACGACCCGCCTGCTCGGCTGCCATCCGATCGAAGCTTGCCAAGATCTGATCGCGTTCAGCCACCAGTTTGCTGCGCTCGTCATTCCAGCGTGCCTCGGCTTCACCAAGGACGGTCCCTGCGCTCGGCCGCCCCTCAAGCTGTGCTTTGTCCGCCGCGAGCGCGTTCTTCTCGACAACAAGCTGGTTGCGCTCAGCAATGATGCCATCACGTTCGCCGAGAACTCGTTCTTGCTCCCGCTGAACCTCGGCTCTCTCACGCTGAAGGCGATCCCGTTCGCTAAACAGAAAGTCACGCTCCGACGCAAGCTGGTCTCGTTGTTCATGCCAATACGCTGCCTGCGCCAAGGCGTCTTGGAGTCGCTTTTGCGATACATCCAACGCTTGTTGGAGCGACCGAGAATCCGACCCTCGGGAATCGGCAGCACCCTCGATCGGAATCAGCCGAGTGGGTCCATCTCCACTCACCTCTGCATGCTCGATGACTGGCGAGGCGATCGGCGAACGATCGCTAATCGTCGCAGTCAGCCCTGGCAAGCGAGTATCACCAGCACTTCGCAGCCCCGAAGGTGTCGCCCGCGAGGAGTGTGTCTCGGGACCACCCAGCGCAGCAAACGCTGATTCGGTTTCTTCATCGAAGTCGTCGTCGGCATCACCGAAAAGCTGTCCAGCATCTGGCACACCGCTGCTAACGACTTCCTCTTCGACAATCGCGTCATCGACGGAAAGCTCCTCGATGGAAGTCTCGTCGATCGCTTCGGCTTCCTCCGAGGGGTGCAGCCCAATCAGTGCGTTCACCCGTCCGAGCAGCTCATCAATGCTATACGGCTTGAGCAGGTAGTCTTCAGCCTTCGTCCGCAGCTTCTTGTGCTCTTCGATGTCTCGCTCCGTCGCCTCCGATGACGTAACGATCATCGGAATCGAGCCATACTGCGCAGTCTTCTTGATGCGATTGCACAGCGCCCAACCGAGCCGTTTCGGATCAATCGACAACAGGATCAGCTCGGGAAACAACTGCGGCCCCGAGAGCAAGTCGTTCCCATCGGCAAAAAGCTGAACCTTAAATTGATAATTGGCGAGGACAGCGCGCAGCCGCTCGCTCAGTACCGGATCGTTGTCGATGATGAGCACCAATCGCTCGGCCCTGACCTTGCTCATATGCACCCCTTCGCTGGCCCGCGATGAGCCATCCATGCTTCCTATCACAGAGTGACTAGAGCTGGGCAGTCGAAACGTGCCGACGCCGCCGACATCCCTCGCACCCAAGCGAACACGCACTCATCGTCGCAATCGTTGCATCGCGCAGAGCCGGACGGTTCGCCCTACTTACTGCTGCCCCGATATGGATCAAAGGCCACATCCGAGCCGCGCTCCTTGCGAAAGTCGGCCAACTCTTCGCTGGTGAAGGCGTCAGTGCTCCCGGCTGGCAAATATGTTCGCACAAAGTCCTCGACCGCATCGCGACCGCGCTTGCCCAGCACGTCTTCCCGTGAATCCGAGCAGTCCGCCCACTTTTCGTACAGCTCACGCCGACGAGATGATGCCGAGCGACCACTGTTCCAAATCGAATGCAGTTCACGAGCAAAGCCCGCCAGCACTGACTCTCGTCGCTCTGATATCGAACGCTTGCGAAGATCGGTTCGCAGCTTGTCAGAGAACTCCAAAAATCGTCGCTTTTCCGCTTGGTAGGGATCTTGTTTGGCCCCACGCATCGCCAAATCAGTCAAATCGAACGTAAAGGTGCCGCCTTTTTGAAATCCGATCGGAAAGCGGTTCTCGAAATCGATCGAGCCATCCGACTTAATATGCGCAATGAAGTTCTTGGTCTCGGACTTATACCCACCGTCTTTGTCGGCGAGAAGCACGAAGTCCGGTTCCTTCTTTTCCTCTAGCCGTTCGTCCTTGAATAGCCGATCGGGCCCCTTGGGAATCGGAGCATTGGCGGCAGGTCCACCAACGACTCCGTTGAGGCTCTTTGGGAACAGCACCAGCGGACCTTTCGATAGGCTCGGCCCCACTTCCCCCGGAGATGGCGGAGGCTGAACGGGTACCGAAATTGCCGAACTCCCGGCCGAGACATTTTCAGGACGCTGAACTGGCTGAAGTTCGCTCGGTAGCCGAGTCGGTGTCTCCGCTCTAGGTGCGAGCTGAGGCTTCTCGGGCACTGGTGGTGGCGTCAACTCCAACGGTTTCACCGGCTCGGGGAGCGGCGCGGGCTTGCGAATCACCACATCGACCGTGATAGGTCCGGTCTTCCGAGGACCGAGCGGCAGCGGATGATGATAGGCATAGACAGCCAGCCCGCCGTGAAGCAGGACCGCAATGAGCACCGCTCCGCTCATTCGAGCCGCAGCAGGATCTGGGGGACTCGTCCGCTTTTGCGAGGAAACGGAGGGAAAATCGTTCTGTCTTCTGCTCATCGTGCGCGCACTATCGCCAACTATTGCACAGCTTGCGGAGCGACGCAGCTTTCATCCGCGTCCGCCATAGCTTGCAACGCTTGACCGGTCCGCCGGATTTTCTTCCAGGCCTTTTCTGACAGCGACAGCTTAGCGATTTTTGGAGGATGTCAAAAACGAAAGCAAGAGAAGCGGGAGGGAGCTACTTTCCCTTCTTGCCGCACTTGATGGCGACTTCTCTGCTCTCGGTCGGGGTGTAGTCAAACTCAGCAGGCTTACAGCCGACCGTCGTAACCGAAAAGTGGATTTTTGTTTCACTCTTTTCGATCTCTTCCTCAAAAAGCGGCTTGTTTCCGATCGAAACACCATCGCGCTTGAGGTTGATCGGCTTGCTGGCGACCACCTTCAGCTTGAACTTGGGTTTCTCTTTCGGCGGTTCCGGCGCAGGTTTCGGCTTTGGCTTTTCGACAACGGGAGGCTGTTTGTCGAGATCCTTGTCGCCACTAGAAACCCATCGGAACACCAGCGCGCCAATCGGGGCGAGCAGCGCCAGCACGAACAGAATGATAAACAGGTTGCGGCGACTACCGGTCGGCTGAGGTGCAGATCCAGACGACGACACATGCGGAGCGGTCTGATCCGGCGCACGTTCGCCCGATTGCGACAGCCCAGGAACAGACCCCTGTCGCCCGTACGGCTGGAGCATTCCCTGGGACTGCCCAATCGCTGGTGTTTGCGACAGTGACATGGGCCGCTGCGGCTCCATCATCTGTCCCGGAGGTGCCATGTCTCCACCTGGATCGACGAGAACCGTGCGCTTGTCCGCCAAGTCATCGTCTTGATCAAGGCTGATCATCCCACCGCCACGCTGTGGTGGACGAGATGCTGGCCCACCCACTCCCGTCTGGCGGCCCACATTGCCGGTCGAGCGCCCGGGTGCCGCAGCAGGGGCGTTGTTGAGCCGACGGTAGTGACCCGAAGCCGCTGGTTGATCATTCAGCGTCATCGGGTCTTCCTCTTCGACATCGTCGATTCGGTAGACTTGACCGTTTTTGCGAATCTCACGGACCTGTACCAGCACGTCGTTCGCATCGGCAGGTCGCTTGGCGCGATCTCGCTCAAGCATCCGCGACAAGAGCGAGTCCATCTGCTCGCTAAAGTTCTTGTTCGGGGCAATGTTCGATAGCTTGGGCGATTCCTTGCGAAGTCGCTGAGCCAGAACCTCCATGCCGTCTTCGCCAGTAAATGGAGCCCGTCCCGCAAGCATTTCAAACAGCAACAGCCCTAGCGCGTACACGTCGCAGCGCGAATCGATCGGCTGAATACCAAGCGCTTGCTCTGGAGCCATGTACCGAGGCGTACCCAGCCGTAGTTCCGGTCGAGTAAGCTGATCTTCTGGTGCCGAAGTACCGGGATCGAGCAGCTTGGCCAGACCGAAGTCGAGCACTTTGACCACTTCACCGGCAGCGTCAAACTTGGCGATGAAGATGTTGTCTGGCTTGAGGTCACGGTGGACAACGCCAACCTTGTGGGCTGCACCGAGTGCACCCGCCATCGACTCAAACGCATCCAGCGCTTGGTCGACAGTAAATGCCGGCTCACGCCGCAGTCTTTGGCGCAGAGTCTCTCCCGCAAGGTACTCCATCGCCAGGTAGAGGATTCCTTCGTCCTCCCCAAAGTCGAAAATGGTAATGGCGTTGGGGTGGTTGATGAGGCTGGCTGCCTTCGCCTCGCGCTTAAAGCGCTCGGTGACGCCTTCCTGCCCTGCCAGGTCCACCCGCAAAACCTTGATGGCGATCTCGCGGTTAATCGGCGCTTGGATGGCCTTGTAAACGTGACCCATCCCCCCAGAGCCGATAGCCGACTTGATCGTATACCGTCCGCCGATGGTCTTCCCAATCAGCGAGGACGCATTCGCTTTCCCTTGAGCAGCTTCGCCGGCCATCCTGATGCCAAAGTCATCTTATCCTATCTAGGCTTTCGTAGGCTATAGGGCATCTTGGCAAAAATGCGTGGGTTGCCGGAATGGACGCAACCCAGACGGCCGGCCACGCAAAGAAGTCCCGGTCCCAAACGAACCGGAACGTCTTCAGGTAAAGCAGATGGTGTTAGTCGAAAACGCCGCCAGGTCGGCGGGTGATGAAGGCTCAGCCCGAGCAGATGCTCGACGGTGAATTACTGTGCGGCTCCAGCAGTGATCCAAGTGCCCCAGCTTGTGGCCATGGCATCGTTCAAGCTCTTCGGGTGCGTCATCATCGCACCACCAGCGGCGGGAGTGTAAGTTCCGCCCTTACCAACAACGATTAGTGGAGAGGCGTCCGCCGTCGTGATCAGGTTGGCAGACTTGAGGGTGCTGTAGGTATTCGCTGCACTCGCCGCATCGATGACGAATTTCTTGGCCGCCACTCCGCCGGTGGTATGACAAGCACCGCAGGCGCTCTTCATCTGTGGGTAGATATCGACGGAGAACGTCTGCGGAGTCGGTTCGGTGGTGCCACCGCAAGCGGACATCATCACGCCGAAGCCAAGTACACAGAGTAGCCGTTGGGCATAGGTCGCAAGATACATGGACTCTCTCCTCGCTGTTGGTTTTGGGACTAGTTTAAGACCCGTTTCAGGGAAACAACCTAAGCAGAGCCAAAGGCTCTAAGCTCAATGAGTCGAGCACCGCATCGGACCAATCCTCCCAGAAGCGGGACGATTTTGGTACGCGACGCGAACGGTTCAGATCTACTTTTGCTCGGCTGCATTGTCTTGTTAGCACCACATTCTGCCGAGCAAGTCAAACACTCCGCCCACTTTACCGTGGATTGCCGCGCTGTGTCATCACCTGTCGCGATCTCAGACCGACTCGGCCGTCACGCAGCCCGAACCGAGGTAAGCAGCGGGCCCACCACAAGCTGCAGGGGCTCTGTAGGCCGCGTTTGAGCGGGTAAGCGGGCTTGACGGCATGACATGCGTGCTTACCTTCGCTGCTGAAAATCGAAACACTCGAACCAGATAGCTAAAAACAACTGGGATTCGCCCGGAGGCAAAAGGAACATGGCAAAGATCATCGGTATCGACCTGGGCACGACCAACTCCGTCGTCGCCATTATGGAAGGCAAAGAACCCAAGGTCATCGTCAACGAAGAGGGCGGGCGTCTCACTCCGTCGGTGGTTGGCTTTGATGACAAGGGCGAAATCCTGGTTGGACAAGTCGCTCGTCGCCAGTCCATCACGAACCCAGAAAACACCGTCTATTCGATCAAGCGCTTTATGGGCCGCAAGGCTTCTGAAGTTGCCGATGAAGCTCGCCGCGTCCCCTACAAAATGAGCGCGGCCTCTAACGGTGATGCCGCCGTCGAGATTCGTGGCAAGCGCTACTCACCGCAGGAAGTCTCGGCCAAAGTACTCGGCAAGCTCAAGCGGGCAGCCGAGGATTACCTGGGCGAAAAAGTGACCGAGGCAGTCATTACCGTACCGGCCTACTTCAACGACGCACAGCGCCAGGCAACCAAAGACGCGGGGCGAATCGCCGGTCTTGAGGTCAAGCGCATCGTCAACGAGCCAACCGCAGCGGCCCTCGCCTACGGCCTGGATAAGGGAAAAGACCACCTGATCGCCGTCTACGACTTCGGTGGTGGCACTTTCGATATCTCGATTCTCGAAGTCGGTGAAAAAGTCGTCGAGGTGATCTCGACCAACGGCGACACCCACCTCGGTGGAGACGACATCGATATCCGCATCATGGACTGGCTGATCGCCGAGTTTAAGAAGGACACCGGTATCGACGTCAGCAAAGACAAGATGGTGCTCCAGCGGCTCAAGGAAGCGTCTGAAAAGGCCAAAATCGAACTGTCGACGGTGGCGGAGACTGAAATCAATCTCCCGTTCCTTACCGCTGACGCTACTGGACCGAAGCACCTTCAGATCAAACTCTCACGAAGCAAGCTGGAGCAGATGATCCAAGACTTCGTGATGCGCTCCTTAGAGCCCACGAAGAAGGCCCTTGCCGACGCTGGTAAAAAGATTGAAGACATCGGCGAAGTTGTACTCGTCGGCGGATCGACCCGAATCCCGCTCGTTCAGAAGGTTGTGCGCGAGTTCTTCAAGAAAGAGCCTCACAAAGGCGTTAATCCCGATGAAGTTGTCGCACTCGGTGCAGCCGTTCAGGCTGGCGTGCTCTCGGGTGAGGTCAAGGACATCCTGCTCCTCGACGTAACGCCGCTGACGCTCGGTATCGAGACGTTGGGTGGTGTCATGACCCCGATGATCCCGCGCAACACCACCATCCCGACGAAGAAGACGGAGACGTTCTCGACGGCGGCAGATGGTCAAACGACGGTAGAGGTCGTGGTGACACAGGGCGAGCGCCAGATGGCTCGTGATAACAAGATCCTCGGCCGCTTCCATCTCGACGGAATTCCGCCAGCGCAGCGCGGCATTCCGCAAATTGAGGTCACGTTCGACATCGATGCGAACGGCATCGTGAATGTCTCGGCCCGCGACAAGAGCACCAGCAAAGAGCAAAAGATCACCATCAGCGGCAGCTCTGGTCTGACCGAGGCCGAGATCCAGCGCATGGTCCGCGACGCAGAATCGCATGAGGCGGACGATAAGGCGCGCAAGGAAGCCATCGAGGCTCGCAATCATCTCGACAGCGCGGTGTACCAAGCCGAAAAACTCGTCGCTGACAACCGCGACAAGATCCCCGAGGCGGATCGCGCCGAAGTGGAGCGTGAGATCGAGGCTGCTAAGAAGGTTCTCGAGCAGCACCGCGATTCGAAGGAAGCCAGTGCGGCATCAGCCCTCAAGGAAAGCGAAGAGAAGCTGAAGAAGTCGCTCTACAAGATCGGCGAGATGATGTACCGCAGCGCCCAGGGTGCTCCCGGTGCCGCCCAAGGCGGCCCAACCCCAGGTAGTGGTCCTGCTTCGAGTGGTGGCAAGAAGGACGACGGCGTCATCGACGCAGAGTTCACCGAAGAATCGAAGTAACGGCACCACCGAAGCCCGGGCTAACCGGACGTCCCGCCCTCTCTCACTGCATACCCTTCACAATTGAAGGGTGAATCGGCTCCGCAACAAACGGGGCCGTTTCAGCTATTTCTCAGCGATCAGGAGCAGACTCACCGAGAGGTCTTGATGGACATTGCCGAGCCCCGGAATGTAACCCTGTTCTCCGAAGGTACACAGACCGAGCAACGGAATGGATCCGAGAGTCGGCCCAAGATGAGTCTGTAGCCCTTCGTGCAGCGCACCACCGACTGCACCTGCGCAACCCGCACAGTAGATCAAAATGGCGGCTCGGATCTTGTCAGGCTGAAGACCACGGCTGGCCAATGCATGCAGCTTGGCGAGCACCTCGGTCAGCCTTTCGACGGTACCCGTCATCATGCAGATCTCATCGCCTTCCGAGATCCGTGCAAACAGGTCGATGCTGCGATCTTCAACGTGGATCTGCGATGGATGGATCGTGACGTAGTGCTCGCCGTCAGTGGTTTCGTGCCGAATCGCCAACGGTCGCAGCGCCGTTTGCGCCAAAATGTTACCGCCCTCAGCGAGCTGGAGCGCGAGGCTGTCATCGAGCCAGGCGTTCAGCACCTCTCCCGCAGGCTTGCCGTCCAAACTAACGATGTGTCGATCGTGACCCGCAGTGACCTTGGCACGGGATGAGGTGGCCTCAAACGGAGCAATCAACGCCCCACCGAAGGCAAACTCACCGCAGATCGCAGCGATTGACACGGCGTCACGCTGCACCCCGCCGTTGGTATAGACCGACCACTCACCGACAATCGCGTGGTCAGCGGCACTACCACCGAACGCGGGGATTCCCGGCAGCACGTCGGTAATACCAGCCAAGATGTCCTCTTCACGGCCCGGAGAACTATTAAAGAGCAGCACTCGCGGTGGCAGCGGTCCTGCAGCAATTTGCTGGGCCGCCCCACGACCAGCCAATCGAGCATCCTCACCGAGCACGGAATGACCCACCGCAAATCCGATCTGGCCCGTGGCGGCAAAGAGCAAAATTCCGACAACACCGTCTCCGCTAGCCACGATTCCCTGCTTGGTGAGAACGCCAAGCGAAGTGGTGACACCATGAACCAGTGTCCCAGGCAGGGCACGACGCACCGCAGTCAGCACAGCCGAGGCATCATGTTCGACGGTGGAAGTGACGACGGCGAGGCCGGGCACTCGGTCCCCAAGAGGGGCTCTCGCTGTTTTCACTGCCTCGTCGACTGCGGACTGCGTATCGGCGAGAGTACTGGTTCCGAAACCGGCCCATAGCTGATTCATCGCGACCTCCTAATCTCTATCCCTCGTCCTGGGTTGTGCTGCCAAACCAAAACACTGATGGGAGTCGGCTCGTCTGTTAGCGCACGAGCTGCTGTTCCAATTCGCTCAAGTCATGCGCATTCAGCAACATCTTGAGCGCCGCCCGAACCTTGCGAAGATCGTTCGCATCGTCCTTGCTGAACCTTTCGTATTTCCGCACCGGCACGCCCGCCATCATGATCAGCCGACTCACGGCAAACGGTGTCAGCCGCGTTTCAACGAACATGACAATGCGGAAAATCTCACTCTCCATGCCAGGCTCTTGCCTTTGATGGTAATCGCAAGATGAGCGAGAGTGGGCAATCGTGATGGGCCCAAGCTAGCGGCCATGACTTGTCTGCAAAATACTGATCAGCTCATCGTCGGTCAGCTCAATCGGATTGCTCCGCATGCTTCCGCCGCGTGACTGGCTGACGATGTGGGTAAACTGCTGCGAATGGACGCCTTGCTCTTCAAGAGAGCGAATCCCCAGGTTACGACGCAGCACCGATAGACGCTCGACGGCTTCCTCAAGGTCATTCCCGCCATCCGTGAGCAAACGAACCAGTTCGCATAGTCGTACCATCGCTGGGCTGTGCGGCTGTCGTCTGTGAAGGGCTTGCGCGTTAACCCGAAACGTTGCAGGGAGCAGACACGCGCAGCCGTCGCCATGGGCCACGTCGCACAAGCCTCCGAGCGGAGCCACCAAACCGTGCACCGCACCCAGCCCGGCGTTTGCGAGCACAATCCCTCCCCACAGACTGCTGAGTGCCAAGTGATCGTAGGTTTCCGGATGGAGCGATGTCGCGTGCCCCTGAAAGAGCACAGCCAGACGGTGCAGTGCCTGCCACAATAGCTCGATTCCACGCAGGGCCAGTGTATCGGTGAGCGGCTGAGCCCCCTTCGATAAATACCCTTCGAGCAAATGGGTCAGCGCGTCCATTCCTGCGGCTGCCGCCACCCGCTGAGGAGCCGTCGCCATCAGCTCAGGGTCGATAATGGCGACCTTCGGGATCATCAGATCACTGCGCAGACTTCGCTTGACCCGAAGCTCAGGCACCTTCAGCACGCTGTTGCGAGTGACCTCTGAGCCGCTCCCAGCCGTCGTTGGTACAGCGACGATCGACAGCGGAACCTCACGCAACGGTTTCGGTGGGCCACGGTCTACATCTTCCAAGTAGTCGATGCAGGCCCCTTCGTTGCGTGCGAGCGCAGCGACCGCTTTGCCAATGTCTATCACGCTGCCACCACCGACAGCCAGCACCGCCTGACAGCCAGCTTCTCGACATTGCCTGGCGAGTTCATCGGCCCGTGCAACCGCGGGCTCGCCGCTCACCGTCACATGCTCGATGTGCTCGACCTGCTCGGCCAGCGCATCCATCAGCGACCGTTGCACGCCTCCACGGGACAGTGATGAGGCTCCAGTCACCAGCAGCACACGCTTCCCAAACCCCGCCATAAGCGAGGCAGCTCGTCGGAGTTCTCCTCGACCAAACACGATCTGGGCTGCGGTGCGGAACTGAAACTGCATCGGGGCCGATTCTTCCACTAGGCCCATGGAGTGGGAAACAGGCTGTGGTGCTTTTCTCCAACGCGAGGGCTGGCCATCATGTCAGCCACCGCACTCTTCCAGGTTAGGTAGTGCGAGGTCTGCTGATGCGCCTTGAATCCACCTTCATCGGGGTACACCTCGTAGAGGGTGAATCGGGTCGGATCTTCGTGATGCTGGAGGACATCGAAGCGCACATTGCCCGGCTCTTGTCGAGTTCCGTGTGCATTGGCCAAGGTCGCAGCAATGAAGTCGCTCACCCGATCTGCGACGACATGAATACGGACAACCACAACAAACATGGTTTGGCTCCTTAGAGATGAAGCTGGCGGCAGAACATTCGAGTTCCACAGGACCGTTCACAAAGGCGAGAGCTGGGAAGTACGTCGAAGTCTGTGTCGAACATCAGCCTGGCGCGGCTGCGAACAGAAGCTGCGCCAACACTACATGACTCGCCACGTCGTTTGAAGCGGACCAAAAGGCACGCCCAATCGACCGACCACCGGCAAGTTGACGAAAACCGTGCCTTCAGCGGCCACGGGAATATCTAGGCCATTGCGCTGCTGACGAAGCATGCTCTCGACGACCGGCTGAACCACGTTCTGCAGGATGCGCAGAGCTTGCTCGATACCGAGCGGGAAGACCAAGTTCAGGTGCACATCACCACCTGCGGGAATCAGCGACTTGCGCAACTCGTTCACCAGCGAACCATTGGCCAGTCCAACGATCAGACCTGGAATCGCAGCGACGAAATCACCGATGTTGCGAATGCCACCGTTTGAGGCCGTACAGGCTCCCGGCTTCGGCTGCCCGGTGCACTGCGGATCGTTCGCGCCACACATGCTGACACATACTGATCCCAGCGCCTCGGCACCTTGTCCCGGAAACAGCTTCAGAGCGAGCAAGATGTCGAGTGCAGGAATCGGAATGTTGTTCGGGTTCTTGATTGTGACTGGCACTCCAAACTCGAACACAAGTTGACTCTGCTGCGGCGGTATACCAAGCCCAATCGTGCACCCCATCCGCAACATACGATCAGTGATCACCTGCGGACAATAGTAGGCCGCCAGCAGTTGCATCGACGGTGCCCGCACAAGCTGAGGACTACCGGCCGTTACCGTGGGCGGATTTGCGCGCTGCTGCTGAACTCCGTTTGCGACAGCGCCTGCCATCAAGCGATTGAGCTCCGCACAGCCAGGTGCAATGACCAGCAGAGCCAGCAGCCACGACGACAAAACAAAACGAGACAAGCGCATCAGATTCTCTCCTCAAAGGTGTGGGTCTCGAAAACGAACCGTTTTGTCCCCCATCTTAGGGGAACCGACTCGATTGTAAATCGTCGTCCATACGACAGTCACGCCAGCGACATTCAATAAATTAGCTATTTAAATTACATGTAAAATTTCAAATAATTATCAGCGGGGACGAATGGGCGAACGCGGCTGGTCGATTCGATGGATGTGGGGGCTTATCGCCTCAGTATCGCTGCTACTTGGACAGGCGCAGGCGGCCGCTCTACCGGAACTAAACGCGGGCCAACAGCAGCTCCTGCAAGCGACGGGAGAGGAGAAGCCTTACAACGTCCGAATCCACTTCCTGAAATCGAACGAGCGTCGGCATGACTTATTCTTTTCGACGCTGAATCGATTGGGGGGTGGCTATCTTGGCGTCGGTTCAGACCAGAACTACACGCTGGCGGCGGTCGCTCAGGCCGAGCTCCTGTTTTTGGTCGATATCGACGCTGAGGTGATTCGCTGGCACAAGGTCTATGCGGCGCTGATCCCAATCGCCGAAACGCCTCAAGCGCTGCTCAAACTAATGCACCCCCGAGCCGAGGTCGCCGTTCAAGGTGCCCTGCAAGCTCGCTGGGGTTCCGAGACGGCCGAGCTTCTACAATCGTATCGGAACTACCGTCATATGATTGGTCTGCACCTCGCTCGCGAAAAAGAAGTGAGCCGCAAGGGCCGGGCTGCGACCTGGATGTCCGATCCCGTACTGTACGGACGCGTCCGTGAGCTGATGATCGCTCGTCGGGTCATCGCTCGGATTGGTGATCTGCACGGTGAACACACGCTGGTCAGCATCGGTCAAGCCGCCCGTGCACTCAATGTCACGATGCGAACGATCTATTTATCCAATGTCGAGCAGTGGTTTGACTGATATATCGGTGGAAATCGAACGTCATGAGATCAGCATATGTCGTCGACAAACTCCCAGCTGTGCTTCACCTATATACCTCTGATGATGAGGCAGTTATGGACCACAGCTGGACCACCTGCGCACGAGGCTTCTATGGGTGACATCGTCAAAAAGATGAAGGACGGCACGTTCCTCGGCTGGTACGTGCGGTTCATTGACGTCGATGGGCGACGCAAGCAGCGAGCGAGCCATCAGCCGACCAAACAGCTTGCCCGGCGGTTCTTGGTTGAGATTGAGGCTCGAGTGGCACGCGGCTCTGTGGGGATACCCGAGCCGGAACCTCCGCCCAAGCCTGAGCTGACGGTTGCCGAGTTGTGCGAGCGCTATGTGACTGAGTACAGCCGACCTCGCATCAAGAACCTGGCGACCTATCGGATCGAGCAGAAGTCGGCGCTAAAGCGAGTGTTGCCGACCATCGGTCATCAGGCCGTCAGCGCAGTGACGGCGCAGGACATTCGGCGACTCCGCGACCAGCTCACCGGGCGATTTAAGCCGAACACGGTGATGTCAACGCTGCGGCCGCTCTCGACGGCGTTTGGCTGGGCGAAGCGAGAAGGACTCATCAACTGTCCGAATCCGTGCCTCGGGGTGGAGCGACCTCGACGAGAAAACCTGCTGGAGTTCCTAGATAAGCAGGAAGTTCGGCAACTGCTGTCGGTGGCTGAATCAGCAGCGCGGCAGGAGGACTCGTACTCAGCATGGCTGCGCTATGTGTCGATTGCGTTCACGCTGCGGACGGGGCTGCGCAAAGGGGAGCTGTTTGGTTTGCGGTGGCGGGATCTGGACCTACTAACCCGACGGCTTGATGTCGCACGGTCGTATCAGCAGACGCCGAAGTCAGGGACGACGCGGCACTTGCGAATCCCGACCGAGCTTCTACCGCTGCTGACGATGTGGAAACAGCGGTGTCCGGTCACGGCGGAGGGGCTCGTCTTTCCGGTGCCAGCGCGTGCGGAGCTACGAATGGGGCGAAAGATGGACATGCTGGGGCTGCCGGAACTCCTGGCCGAGATCAAAGCCCAACCGCTGCGTCGAGAGTGGCATGCGCTCCGTCATACCTTCGCTTCGCACTTCGTCATGTCGGGAGGAAACATCCTGGCGCTTCAGAAAATCCTTGGCCATGCGGACATCAAGATGACGCTGGTCTACGCCCACCTCGCGCCCGAGTTCCTGAGTACGGAGATGGATCGGGTCAGATTTTAGGGTGCCCTGAAACAGAATGACCATCTTTTTATGTATCGACAGATACTCAATAAATTTAGACAATAACTAACAAGATGCATCGTAAGCAGGAGATCACCAACGACTCGCGCATCATCGATCTGACGGTCGGAGAGCTGCTCCAGTTGTTGACGGAGCGACTGGCCAGACCCGCCGAGGTACGCGTAGCCGAGACGACTCCGGACGGACTGCTCGATACCTGGCAAACCGCAACGCTGCTCGGCATTCATCCACGACGCGAGCTACCGCCCGAGCCACCACGCGGAACGACGGAATATCAGCAGTGGCGGCGGCAAGAACAGAATCTCCGCAATGAGGTGGCGCGACGGCTGCAAGGATGGCTCGACCGGCACCCAGAACTCGCGCAGTTTGCGATCAAGCCCAAAGGCGAGCGACGACGATTTTTCCGACGGGCAGACATCGAAGGCTATCTGGCTCAAGTGGCCATTCCCATGGCTCGCAGACGGACTCGGTAACTCCATTTTCCCAAGTGAACCCAACCATGGAGCAGGTAGGCATAAGAGCGCCAAAGCAGCGGGACCAGAAGGAAGAGCCCTGTGGACAACATCGATCCACAAACGGAATGAACCCTGCACGAATTCGTGCGCGCTGAGGCAGTGATCGCGCTATCCATTGCGTCGATGGCGAATCGGTCGATCACGCCAGCGACTACAGCAGCGTGCATGCGCAGCTGGACCGCGTCAGCGGTGGAGCGCTGCGCATGCGGGGTGCACGGCAACAGAGGGCGACACGCGCCTGGTGGTGCTAGCGCGCCACGGCCTGCCCGACATCGTATTGCGCCTGTCCCAGAGCCCGGCTGGATCGACCACGTGGCGCTGGTATCTCAGCTTGATGAGGTTCTGGAGAGCGAAGGTGCGACCTCGCTCTTCTACGCCTATTGCTCGATCGAGTTCGGACAGTAGGTGGCCTTCGCCTATCTCCCCAAGACCACCGGTGAACGGCTCGCCACCCTTGTGCAGTTGCGAGAAGAGAGCGATCTCTTCGAACAGTTCTCCCCTCCCCCCGCGATCACTTAGACTTCGAAGATGGTCCGTCGGCGCGTCACGAACCTGACCCCAGCAGACCAAAACGCCCTGCTGAGTGGTCTGTGCCTGTAGATAGCGGTGCTGTTAGCCTTTTAAGCGGGTGAACCCAGCGAATCAGCAAACGGCGGGTCGCTACCAGTTGGCCTTGGTCAGATGCCAGCCGAAGCTGAGAGGGCAACAGTAGACTTTCAGCGTGATGTTCCGCTCCCGTTGTAGGATATCTGCCCGTCGGCACGCACCTTCTTCTGTTTCGTAGGTCATCTTCGGCTTTCCATCGGTGCCAACGCAGTGCGAGCAAGGCACGCAGGGCGTCTGTCTTTCTCGCGGTGCCAGATGCCATAGCCGACAGCGATGGCAAGTGTACGGAACAAGATCGAGGTTCCTGATGAGGAAGCTTGTTCTGGCAGCATCTTCTGCATGCTGCTGTGAGTCGTATTCTGAAAGTGGGGTGCCCGTCGTTTTGCTGATGCAAGTCGTGCTTTTTCGAGATCCCATGGCGGCCGCTCCTTTCCGACTCAGCGCATCCGTTGAAGTTGCACGAGCTGATGAACAGAAAGCTCACCCCAGTCGTAGTGACCACCCCGCTTGTCAAACCGATCGGGATCGAATCGAACGTCCTGCCAGGCGGTAGCTACACCCACGTCGAGAATCGGCCTGCTGTAGCGATGCTTCGACGCGGTGTTGTCGAAAAATCGACCGGCAGGATCGACCATCGCGTAGCTGCCGGTCATTGCCTCGTTGTCCTCGGCAATAAGCTGAACCCCGGACCCCACAAGCCGCTGATGTCGCGCCACAAAGCGTCGAAAGGTCAGCTCATCAATCAGCAGCGGTGAGACGCGCCCATCGTTCTGTCCATCTACAGGAAGGACTTGCAGCACCTTCCATCGCTCAGGACGAAGCGCAAGGAGCAGCTCGCCCATGTCTTCTCCCGCGTTTTCCGCAGAGACGACGGTGTTGATCTTCAGTCGAATGTTGTGGGCCTGCAGGGCGTTCGTAACGGCTTGGTAGTGCTCGACAGGCAAAGCCCTTCCGACCTGACCTGCGATGCTGCGTCCCAGTCGCTCATGCGTGCGAGGGTCCGCGCTATCAATGCTGAGCACGACCCAGTCCAGCGTGGCACAGAGCGCTTCCAGCAAGCCCGGTGACAACAAACGCGAGCCGTTCGTCACCAGCATTGTGGTGAGTCCGCGTTCTTTTGCGCGCAAGATCAGATCTCCAAGCCAGGGGCACAGCGTTGGCTCACCACCAGCGAAGGTGACCTTCTGAAACCCGGCGTCGGCCAGCTTCTCCACGACCGCAAGGGCTTGAGCGCGTGGCAGATGTCCTTTGGGTAGGACGGTCTGTTTGACGTCCTGAAACGTGGCGAAGCAGAACCGGCAACGCATGTTGCACGGTTCCCAAAGATGGAAGTTTACGGATGGTGGGTAGGAAGAAGTCGTACTCGGTGCGATGTCCATGTGTGCCTCCCGGCCCTCTTGGGGCCTTCAGGAGGTCCACACAGACCGGGTATCAAACCGGACATCGCTCCATCATCTTTTTTGAAATTCCTCTTTTAGCCGTCGGACAGCGCGATCAAACGCCTTGCGTGCGCCGTCCTCGCTTAGCTCCACCAGTGCCCCGATCTGGGCAAACTTGAGACCGCGAACCACTCTGGCTTGGATGAGCGCCTGGTCGATGTCAGACAGCTCGCAAAATGCCCGCTGCGCACGGGTTTCAGTGTCGTCCACGTATCGCCACGAGTCCTGCTCATCGGGAAGATCGACGACCGGAACCAGCTCGATCGAACAGGTTCGACGCCCATTCAGATGCCTCGACAGGTAGTTTCGGGCTGCGTTGGAAACCGAACGCCAAAAGTAACGACGCAGGTCTTCGCGGTCCTCTCCCTTTTTCATGCAGACCGAGACCAGCGTTTCAATCACGATCGCCCGCGCATCGTGTGCGCTGATTTGGAACCGAACCATGATGCGCCGCATGTGTAGCTCGATCGGGTCGCCATTTTGATCACGCTCGGTGAGCCGGTCGACGCATACCGCAAAGGGTGGACCGAAAGACAGACCCAGGAACGGCTCACTGCTATCGGGCTCTGCGAACGTGGGCTCTGCGGAGTTCACTGGAATCGCAGCGGTTGGCGCGGCAGGGATTGCGCTCGGCCGCGCGGAAGCCTGCGGAGCAGTAGGAAGAACGCCCGCCCGAGCCGTTGCCGTTTCTGCGGATGCCTCTGCATCAGGCTCCTCCGGCGCTGTCTCATCATCTTGGTTAGCCTGCGCGGACGCTGAGTCCGCTGGCAGCACCGACGGTTTTTCCATCGGCGCTTTCACCAGTTCCGGGTCTTGCCCATCAACGGGCTTCTTAGGCTCGCCGATCAATAGGAATGCTTGGCGAACTGCTTCGATGGATGACTCAGCAGAAGGCGTGTCTTCGACGGACGCAACGACGCTCTGCTGCGCGACTCTCTCTTTGACTTCCTGCGCGTAGTGACGGATCGTCCACACAGAAACCATGCTGATGGCCACGCACGACGCTGTGACCCATCCAGCAAAATACGGAGACCGTCGAGAACCACGCAGCAGCGTGCGCCACAGCAGCATGTTTGCCCGAATGCTCACGATGCCAACAAAGACCGTTGCCCACACCATCGAAGCAAGGATTGCCGCCGCAAGTAGTCCGTCGGGGCTATCGAATCTGCCTCGGATATCCAGACGAAGCATCGATACATCGAACAGCAACAGCAGCGTCCCCAGCAGCATCCACGGCTGATGCGTCACCACCGAGCGCCAGCGATGGGAGTTCGCTGGCGAAACGGGCACCGGAAGCTCTTCATCCGTCGTCTGTGTCTTGGCCGATCGCCAAGCCAGAAACACGCGGACAGACTCCACCACTTGCCATCCCCCAGCGCCCAGAAGCAGCAGCGTCGCCAGGTAGAATCCGGCGCTAAACGGCCCCGGAGCCAGCCCATGCGTCAAGTGAAGGAGCTTGGCCGCCGCCGCAAACCCAACGATGACGCTGAAAAACAGCAAAACGAGCGTGATCGGCAACACACAGGTGAGCGTTGCAACTCCCATCGACAGAACAGAGCCGACAAGCTGCGGACGCGGCGTCACAATGGCAGGAGAAGGGGTCGACATCACACACAGGGTATGTCTGTCTCATGCGATGAGGGAAGATCTGAATTCCAAAGCTGCTCTCTGCTACGAAGACGGATCGCTGCCTAGCACGTCCTGGGAAATACTCAGGTGGGTGTGTGGGTCAAGGTGAATGAGGTCGCTGTGTTGCGGCGGAAGGGGGCTTCTTGTTGCGCGGATTCACCGATTGAACCAGTTCTGTGTGAAGCCGCTCCGCCACTCCCGCACCCACAGTGCATTCCTGTCGTTCCTCTGCCTCTGCAAGAAGGTTCGCTTTAACGGACTCTGCATCCTCTCTGGTCTTGTAGCAGACGTTGCGGACCTCCCCCTTTTCCGAGATTTTCAGCCGGAACCGCGATGGTCCATCGCGGTATGGACCCCAGACAGAGACTTCCTCTTGCTTGCTCTGGCTTCTTTCTTCCCGGATCTTTCCAACGATCGTATCCGCTTCGTTGGCAGCGCTGAGTCTCCTCCGCTGAGACTTAGCGCTCTTCGTCATCTTGTCGAGCTTGGCGTTCATGTGAATCGTCCTTTTCCACGAATAGGAAGGACCAACAGAGGACTCTGCTTCCGCCCTCTGTTGGCACTGACCCGCACGGACTACGCTTCGTTTGGTCCGCTGCGGACTGGAGATTTCATCGCTGATGGAAGGGGAGACAGTGATTCCGTGGTTGGTCGATCACGGATGAGAAGCGTCCTACTGAGCGGCAGTGCGTCGAGATAAATCATCAACGAGCCATCGCCATTGTCCATGACCTGACCGACGAGTATCATGCTCGCTCGCTTGCCGCGATCCTTCACGACAGCGTAGGCTCCCTTGTTCGTAGGAGTTGGTTTTGGGGGCCTCTTCATGGTCCCTCTCCGTTCACAGAATGAGCGGATGGCTCGCTACGAACAGATCGCAGTCCGGTGCGATACGTTGGCGTGCTCACGGCCTGTAGGAATGGCCGCAGTGCTTCGACCTTGCGAAGGAGTCGGAGCGTCTGCAGCGACGGAGTCGATCCTCCCTTCTCGATTTGGACGATGCCTTGATACGCGAGTCCGGTCTGCGCCGCGAGCTCCATTCGAGTGAGTCCGGCCTGCTCTCTGTGATAGCGCAGCAGATCGCCAAACGACAGCGCCAGTCCATCGGCAGACTCGCCGCCAGAAACCAGCTTCAGCATCCGTTCCTTCTCTCCGATCTGGAAGGACTGCCAGTGAAGAGAGTCGCCGGATAGCGCGATCTCAACGACTCCGTACGGTCGCTCATCATGGGGCCACGTTCCCCACTCAACAGCGACGACAAGTGAATTCTTCCTTCGTGCAACTGAAAGCGGTTTCCAAGCCGGACGTGCGCCAGTGGCAGCCCAGATCATGAAGCTCTGCGCCCAGCGCTCGCCGGGCCTGGTCATATCGAGCTTGGCCGCGATGATCGACGGACTCTTTGAGAACGGTTTCCGACGGTGAGAAGTTACACTTGTAGCAGGGAGGTGGCACGGCATAGACTGGGCCTGTCTGCGTCGGACGGTGCCTGGAAGCGGTGTCCGGCGCGGGTGAAGGGGGCCGCTCGATTTCGGTCGAGCGGTCCTTGGGTTATGGCCCGACTAAGCCGGGCTCAAGTGGTAGGAATACACATACTTAGCTGGGTTGGCAATACTCTTAACGGTAGCATTTCGCTGGTAATCTCACGAACTATGGCTTGTCGTCGGAGCGTGTTACCAACTGCCAATGGTTCGCGGTTCCCCCAATCCTCTCCACTTCGGTCTGCCGCTCCGCATGCGTAAAGCCCGCAAGAGTGCTGGTCTGACCCGCAATGTGGTCGTTCAGAAAATTGGTGCAGGTCAAACTGCGGCACGAGATATCGAGTCAGGCGAGCGAGTTCCCACTGTTGGTTCCGTCGCTCGCTTTGCCTCCACACTGGGTGTAGCAGCAGGCTGGTTGGGGTACGGACTTGGTGAGCAACAGACCGCTTGTCCGGGGTCGACAACCGACGGAATGGGAGCACGGCTCGCGTTGGTCCGTATCGAGCGCGGATTCTCGAAGGCTGCCTTGGCTCGGCTTGCGAATCTCAGTCCCAGTTCCTTCGCCAAGATTGAGAACGGAGGCCAGACCGGCGTGGACGTGCTCGAATCGCTGGCCAAAGCACTTGGCGTGTCCCCGGCGTGGCTCGCGTTTGGGGAGGGTCCGCGGGAGATTCCTAAGAAGCGCCGAGTTCGGACCGTCAGGGTCCAAGCTGCGCACGCCGATCGGTGAGAGAGGTGCATAGGGAGTCCTTCTTTACCGTCTTCTTCTTCTCCGCTTCCCAATCCTGCTCGATCAGTGCGGTCATCAGAGCGCTGGTTCGGGTGTCTCGAAAGAACTGCTCCAGCTCACGACGCGCTTCCCTGTTGAAACCACTCGTCGACTTCGGCGGCAGCGGAATTTCACATTGGAGCCGGATTGCGTTTCGACGCCTCAGCAGATACTCAAAGTGCGCTCTCTGCTCAGTGGAACGGAATGCGATTCGGACTCTCTGTCTCTCGAAATCCCGCAGGGAAGGAATGTGTCTTGGCTGCTGATACTCGCCGCTCGGATTTGCACGAGGAGCCCTGTTCAACGCTTGGTACAACTCGCTCACCGCCCTCAAGATCACGGGTTTCCCTTCGATCGACGCTATCTCCCTTACGTCCTCTGCTTTGGGGACATAGGTAGATTCAATCGGCGGGTCGCTGCTATCGTCTACGTTTGATCCGATACGAAGCTCACGAAATATCAGTGTCATTTTGTCTTCATCAAGCGCCAGACGAATCACCATCTGCTTTTCTTCTGCGCTCATCGGATGAGAGTCCC
>JBGAUT010000004.1:0-346310 GCA_044228505.1 Polyangia bacterium
GGAGGCAGTAGCGCGAGCGCTCGGCCACGGCTCCTTTGCCGTGACCGCCCAGCACTACGCCAGCGCATCAAGCGTCGCCAACGCCAGAGGCAGCCGAGTAGCGGACGCGCTAGCCACTCACAAACTCAACGACACAGAGCTTCTCAACTTACTGAAATCTGTGCCCTTTGAGCAGCTACAGGAGCAGCTCTCCCACTTGTCCCTCCAAGCCACCCCGTAGCAGTGCTTTCGACGACAAATGCAGTTTTCCTAAGTTTCCCGCGTACTTCCCAGCAATCATTGAAAATCTAATTTCTCGACGGTATTTTGTTAAGCTATTTACACCGGCTTTAAGTCGCGGTGGACGATGCCTTTTTCGTGGGCGGCTTGCAGGGCGGAGGCCATCTGGCGACCGATTCGCATCATCGCTTCGGGCGGAAGCTTGCCGCCCTGGGCGTCGAGGCGCTGCCGGAGCGTGTCGCCGCTCAGGTACTCCATGACAATGTAGGCGGTGCCGTCATCGGTTTGGCCAAACTCGTAGATCTGAACGATGCCGGGATGCTCGACGATGCTGGTGGCCTTGGCTTCGTTCAAGAAACGGGTGGCTATCTGACGGTTGTGAGCAAAGCGCTTGTGCAGGATCTTGATGGCGGCACGCCGCTTCATCTGATCATGTACAGCCTCGTAGACCTGCCCCATTCCGCCGGAGCCGATCATGCGGACGATCTGGTAGTGGCCAATCCGTTTGTCCACGTCAGTTCCCTGAGAGCTACCAATCCCATCCGAAAAAGAAATTCGGATTACGATTTTGAATTGGCATTATATCCGGAACGACTTCCAACAATTCGACTTGATTTCAGTCGTCCAATTGATCTGTTCGGATCTGAAAGGCCCAGCTTGGGCTGTTTAGTGTTCATTTTTTTAGTAATTTCGAACATAATTTTGTGAACATTCAGAACTTTCGGACGTGCAATGGGGCGAACCTCTAGCTTGCTCTCTTCACTCACTGTGGTTTGTATTTCCTCTGGCCTGTGGGCGACGAGCGCCCTGGCGGCACCACATCCCTATACCGTCGACGACATGCTGCGGCTGTACAAAGTGTCCGATCCGCAGGTGACTCCCGACGAAAGGCTCCTGTTCTTCACGCAGGCGCAGGCACGTCTCGATGGCAACCGCTGGCAAGCGAGCATCTGGGTACAGCCCCTTTCCGCCGCTGGGCAGCCACAGGGACCGGCGCATCCGTACACATTTCCCGAGCACAGCGGCAAGGGTGAAGGCCAGGACTTTGCGCCGCGCCTTTCGCCCAACGCCAGCAAGCTGGCCTTTGTCTCGACCAGAGACGGCGGCCCACCGCAGATCTACGTCATGGGGCTCTTCGGCGGAGAAGCACAGCGATTGACCTCTGTACCGTCGGGGGCCAGCGACCCGGTGTGGACACCCGACAGCCGTGGCTTGATTTTCACCACGCGAGTGTATGCCGACTGTCCGCCGCTCCCCGCTGGCGAGGAGTGCAACCGCAAACGCAACACGGCGCAAGAGCAAAACCCTGTGGCGGCCCGCATCGCTGACCGCCTGTTTTATCGTCACTGGGACGACTGGTTCGACGGCAAGCGCAAACATGTGCTGCGGGTGATGATTCCCGAGTCTGCGACGATGCCCGTACCCTCGCCGGTCGATCTAACGCCGGGCGATTTCGATGCGCCTCCGATTGCCCGAGGCGGTGATGAACCCTATGCGATAGCTCCCGATGGCAAGGAGCTGGTGTTTGTCCAAAATCGCGACCGAGACATTGCCTCGTCGACGAACTCGGATCTGTGGGCGGTGCCGCTGGGCAAGGACTTTGTCCCGGCAGGACAGCCTCGAAACCTGACCAGCAAGAACCTGGCTTCGGACGTTGCACCACGCTTTTCGCCCGACGGACGTTTCCTGGCGTACCTGGCGCAGAGGCGACCGGGCTTCGAAGCGGACCGCTGGGAAATCTGGCTGCACGACCGCGTCACCGGACAGTATCGGTCGCTGACCGAAAAAGTGGACTTGATGGCCCATGAGCTGACCTGGTCGGACGACGGTCAGCGGATCTACTTTGTGACCAGCCTGAAAGGCCGGCGCG
Source organism: Polyangia bacterium (assembly GCA_044228505.1). Classification (GTDB taxonomy): domain Bacteria; phylum Myxococcota_A; class Polyangia; order Palsa-1104; family JAEUJZ01; genus JAEUKA01. The sequence continues at coordinate 2,090 of JBGAUT010000004.1, forward strand.
CCATCATGGCCGTCGACATCAGTGGCAAACAGCCTCCGGTCGAGATTGGCCAGGGCGACGCCAGCGAGCTGCAACTGGTCAAAGGACGCAGCGGTCCAGCGCTGTACTTTTCGCGGGGTAGCCTGCAGCGCCCACCCGAGGTGTTCCGGATCGACCTGGATGCGATGGGGAAAGCGACCGGTCCGGCCAGCCAGGTAACCCGACAGAACGACGCCGCGCTCGCTGAGCTTCGGCCCGGACCCACAAGTCAGCTATTTGGTCGCAGTCAAGACGGCCTGACGCTTCACAGTCATGTCATCACCCCGCCTGACTTTACGCCGACGCAGAAGTATCCGGCAGTAATCCTCATTCACGGGGGACCACAGGGGGCGTGGGAAGACTCGTGGCACTGGCGCTGGAATGCGCAGCTATTTGCTGGAGCAGGTTATGTGGTGCTGCTCGCCAACCCTCGCGGCTCCGAGGGTTTTGGCCAAAAGTTCCTCGACCAGGTATCGGGCGACTGGGGTGGCAAGCCCTACGACGACCTGATGAAGCTGACCGACGTACTCGCCCAGCAGCCCTACATCGACGCGAAACGAATCGGCGCGGCGGGAGCGAGCTACGGTGGCTACATGGTCAATTGGATCGCTGGACACACCGATCGCTTCTCGGCGCTGGTGAGTCACGCCGGGGTCTACGATCTGCGCTCGATGGCAGGCGAAACAGAGGAGCAGTGGTTCCCACGCTGGGAGTTCGGCGGCGACTCCTGGCAGAGCGATCAGTACGATCGCTTCAGCCCTTCCCGCTTTGCCGACAAGTTCAAAACACCGACGCTGGTGATCGCCGGAGAGCGAGACTATCGAGTGCCTGCGGGCCAAGGCCTACAGTTGTTCAGTGCGCTCCAGAATCGCAAGATACCGTCCCGTTTGCTCCTGTTTCCTGGGGAGAACCACTGGGTCGGCAAGCCACTTCATACCCGACTGTGGTACGCAACGGTGCTCGACTGGCTGGGCCGGTATCTCGGTGGCACCCGTCCCGACCCGAAGATCATCGATAGCGCCACGACCATCGCCAAGTAGTCGTCCAATAAGAGTCATTTCAAAAGACTCTTATTAAAGAATCATTTTAAAATCTTCTTATCTGTCAACCGTAGCTCCTTCGCTTCCCTACGAAGGCTCAACTTCGGCTTGGTTCAAGTCCTTGCGCAGCGTCTTACCGGCTGGATTCCGTGGCACGCGATCGGTGAATAGCACGCTGCGCGGGACTTTGTAGTCGGGCAAGTTCTCACGACAGAGCTGGGTCAGTTCTTCGGTGGTGACGACCGCATGAGGCCGTAGAACGACATGGGCAATCACCACCTGTCCCCGCAGTCGATCGGCTCGCCCAGATACCGCAACATCGGCAACCGCAGGATGCCGCGACAGCACTGCTTCCACCTCGCTCGGATAGACGTTGTAGCCGCTGGTGATGATGAGGTCGTCCTTGCGATCGACGATGAAGTACAGTCCCTCGGTATCGCGTCGGGCCAGGTCTCCCGTATAGAGCCAGCCGTTGCGGAGTACTTTGTCGGTCAGGGTCGGATTGCCAAAATAACCGCGCATCACGACCTCTCCTCGGACCGCCAATTCACCCACTTCACCGTCGGAAACTTCGCGCTCGGGATCACTCGGGTCACACAGCTTGGCAGCCAACGCCGCAAGCGGTCTCCCGATCGATCCGAGCGGGCCGCCTTGTGGGAAGGGTGAGCAGTGGGTCGCACCTGCCGCTTCGGAGAGTCCATACGCTTCATAAATCGGAAGGCCGGTGAGCTCGCGGTATTTGCGCTGCACCCACTCCGGTAAGGAGGCCCCACCACTCGAGGCCACACGGATGCTGGCGAGCGATTCCTTCTTGACCAGTGGATGGGACATCAGCGCCGCCCACAGCGTCGGCACCGCTGGGAAAGACAGGGGTCGTTCGGCTTCAATCAGGCGCAGGATCGGCATCAGATCGAGGGCATCGAAACGCGGCACCAAAATCAGCCGGTACCCTTTGGAAATGGTGAGGTGCAGCCCGATCGTCATGCCGAAGACATGGAAGAACGGAATCACACACAGTACGCCGGCATTGGGAAGCTCTGCTGCGCTCATCCAGATCGCACTCTGCCTGACACTGGCCAGCAGGTTGCGATGAGTTAGCATCACGCCCTTGGGAGTCCCGGTCGAGCCGCTCGTAAACTGGATCACGGCCAGGTCATCCGCGACGGATGCGGGTCGCTCGGTGGGATTTTTTGGGGGTCGAAACAACTCTTCCAGATAGCGCGGGATCGGAGTTCGCTCTGGAACCGGCAGCTTCTTTTCCAGTCCCTGTACCGAAGAGATAAAGAGGTATTTTATAAGACTCTTATCTAGTACTTTGTACAGTCCTGGCAAAAACACATCGAGCGTAAACAGCGCCACCGCCTCCGTTTCACGCAGGATGTGCAGCAGTTCACTGCCTTGGCTTTGCGGACTGACGTTCACGACCACTGCGCCGATTCGCAGCAGCGCATAGCTTGTCATCACATACGCCGGAGTATTCGGCAGCATCAGCGCAACGCGATCGCCCTTGCGGATTCCCAGCTCCGCCATTCCCTGCTCAAGACTCCGCACCCGATTGGCCAGCTCGGAGTAGGAGATCCGCGTCTCCCCGATGGTAATCGCGATCGCGTTCGGACTACGGACCGCACTCCGTTCTAGCAGATTCGGTACACAGTCATCATCCGCCGTCGCTGGAAATCCGATGCTTACGCTGCTCATGAGGGGTGTCCTTCCGTACAAACCTAGCGAGAGTGGCGGGCAAAGAAATCCAGCAGAGCCGTGGTCGCCGAAATGTCCTTGTTGCCATCGGAACCGGGCCAGCTGTGCTTGCCTTGATCGATCGTACAGAGCGTCACATCGGATCCTTCCGCACAAGTCTGCGAAGTGTTGCACGTCACCGAGCCCATCTTGTAGCTCTGCATTGGCATTCCGGTGCAGGAATCGCGACGAGCCCACTCTGCGATCACATCCGTCACTTTCGGGAACGTACCGCTGCCACCGCCTTCATAACCAACCACCGGATCGGCGTTGCCATGGAGATGGAAAATCGACACCGGTCGATCGGGCTTGCAGGTCGGAAACATCAGCGTTCCCGACACCGGACCAACGGCCGAAAATACGCTGGAGAGCTCGCACGCAAGCCGGTGGGTGAACATTCCGCCGTTCGAAAATCCCATCGCGTAGATCCGCTTGTCATCAATGCACAGCTCACGCTTACTGAGATCGATCATGTCGCGCACAAAGCCGACGTCATCGATCTTAAAGAGCTGCGGCTCCCCACAGCAGTTGCCCGCATTCCAGCCCGCAAGGATTCCCAGTCCCTGCGGTGCAATGGCAATGATGTTGCGTTTGTCCGCCTCGCGCTCGAGATCGATTCCCTTTAGGAAATCCGGCGCTTTGTCAGACAGTCCGTGGAACGCAAACACCAGGGAAGTCGGCTTGCTCGGATCGTAGGCAGTGGGAATATGCAAAAGATAGGTTCTCTCTTTGCCTCCCGACATGATCTTTTTGGTCGTGGTGCCGGCCGTCATCACCGCTCTGCCGGTACAACGCGGCGGTGGCGCTTGCAAATCCGGCATCGATAGATCGATCGGATCGGCCAAGTCCTCGACCACCGTGCTGCCATCGGACTCTGTATCGAGCACCGGCTTGTCCTGTCCTCCGGACAGACAGCCGGTAAGCGCCCCGGACATCCACACGGCTACACCGACGGAGACACCGAGCCCAAGAAACCAAGATCGCTTGTCACGCTTCACTACCAGGTTACGGTTCATGGCGGGATTATAGGAACGACTCCGCGCCGCAGTAGCGAAACTTTGTGGGGAATGACAAGAACTACTATTCGCGACGGCGGCGCAGGATCTGCGAGCCGCCGCTCCACTGCAGCAGAAGCTGCCCCATCGGCAGAACCGTGCCGCGATAGGAATCGAGCCTACGTCCACCGTTTTCACATGGGCTCGGCTCGCTCCGATAGTCTACTTCATTTAGGAAAAACTGGTCACCGGTACGACGACCCCGTAGCGAATAGCGAGTCACGGTACGCACCTGCGGAGTCCCGCTACACGGAAACACGCCACGCGCACGACTTCGCAGTACGATGCGATCGAAGTAGCCAGCGAGCTTGCCGTCCATATCGACCAAGTGCCACTCCTCCACCTCGCTGTGAAGGTCACCATCACCGTCGGTCAGAGCGGTCGACTGAAGCTGCCATTCCCAGACTCCGGTGAGCTTGCGATCCGCCTCCGAGACCACATCCCGACCGCCCCCTTCGAGCGGTAACAGAGACGTCACAGGACTACTCCGCGCCCGATAGATAAGCTGCTGTTCCCCCCCCGGCCAGCGCAGCGTCAAGCGATCGCCTTGCAGGATTCCTTCATAGCTTTTGAGCGGTGGCTTCTCGTCGCTACATGGACTCTGTTCATGATCAGCAGAGGTCTCTGTAAGGCGCACGCGATCACCTACCATTTCGCCCAAGACCCGGAACCGTGACGACAACAAGTAACCAAGCTGACCGTTACAGCGATACGGCTTCTGATCCATCGACAGCGTGGTGACTTGGCGAAGGTAGTTGCCGCTTAGCTTGCTACCACTCTGTTGTAGGTGCCACTCCTCTTGTTCGATGCGGAGATCCCCTTGCTGAGTGGTGCCGCGCAACAGCCAGTCCCACGTACCCGTAAGCTGCTGCAAAGCGGTCGCCGGGGGGCTTTCAGTGGGAAGGCTCGGAATCGCGGACGGGGGATTTGCGGTCAGACTCTGTTCCGATTCCTGCGGTCGCACAGTGGGTCCGTGACATGCGACAAGCCCCAGGCACCAAGGGACGAGCAGGCTCCCAATCAGGTAGACAAGGCGCTTCATGGGCCACGGGCGCTACGGAAGAACCGCCGAAATCGTGCGACGAACCAAAGCGCGGGTCTCGGGCAAAAGTGGTTTTCCGAGCGCTCGCCGCGCCAGCTGAATCGCGACGATTCCGATCAGCGCATCGATACCGGACATCACCAACAGCGCCGAGCCGAGCCCAAGTCCGCGCTGCATCAGAATCCAAATGCCAAAACCTTGCAAAAGCAGGATCAGCATGGACAGACAAACCAAACCGAGAAACAGCAGCAGGAGTCCCGCAAACAGACGTCCCTGCTCGCGACCCAACTCCTGGCGGGCGACCTCAGCGTGGACCGAAAACAGACCACTTACCAAGCGAATCATCCGCGATCCGGAATTCCCAGCAGGTGGCACCGAACCATAGCCCACGTCATCTCGCAGCTCGTCAAGGTGTGGGCCCTGCGCTGATTGGGACACACTATTTTCCACGCTGAAAATTCCAGCCAGTGAAGAGCACACCGACGATAAATCCCAGTCCGATGCTCACCAGCAACGAAAACAGCAGGTTGTCTTTGACTTTGGCACGAGTCTCTTTCAGCACCCCGCCGCGCAGCTCACGCAGCAGGTGAGCCGTCCGTTCCTCTAGCTCTTGGAGTAGTTCGTCTGCTGAATCGGGCAGGGCATTGTGGATGCTCTGGTGGAGTCGCGACCCGCTACCGACCGCTCGATGACGTGGCGGTTCCATGCTGACCTGCCACAGCTCTTGCAGTTGCCGCCGCACCAGCGCCTTGGTATGAGCCGTGCGGTCGGCAATCAGCGTCACCACCTTGTCCAGCTCACCACCAGTGGCCGAGAGAGCGGCCGCTTCGATCTGTTCCCATTCGGCCAGAATCGCGGGCGAAAGCTTGGCAAACGATTCCTGAAAAGCCGACCGGTTCAGTTCACGAGTCGCAGTGTCTTCGGCCATCTGTACTCCCCTTCTCCTCCATCATGACAGACCACAGGACGCAGAGAAGAAACCTCTTTTTTTGCGCTGCGTACACCGAGGCGAAGCTCGGGCTCACGTCCACCTGCTATTGCGGCTTGCTGCCGATCGGTCGCAGGGGAATGCAGCCGACACCAATCGCTTCAAGCTGGCTGCCTTCCGATTCGGCGACCACTCCCCCAACGGCCACTGCACGAGGCCTCTCCTTGCTTTTTTCGATGCGTGAAAACGAATGCTCGGGGCCCGGAAAGGCACCGCTGCGGACCTCGCCAATGTAGCTGTCGACGGCGGTACGAACGCGAACGGCAAAGTTTTCGTAGCGCTTGACGAAACGAGGCCGAAACTCCTCGTTCATTCCGAGTAGATCGTAAATCACCAACACCTGACCGTCGCAATCGGGACCAGCACCAATGCCGATGGTCGGAATCGACACGGCTTCGGTGATCTCGGTCCCCAGCTCTTGCGGAATGCCTTCAAGGACCAGCGAAAAACAGCCCGCCTCGGCCAGCGCAATGGCATCGCTCTTGATGCGCTGCCCCTGCAAATCGTCGCGACCTTGGACCTTGAACCCGCCCAGTGAGTGCAGCGACTGTGGAGTCAGTCCAACATGGCCCATCACGGGAATGCCGACGCGAACCAGCTTGCGGACCAGCTCGCAGTATTCGGCCCCACCTTCGAGCTTCACCGCCTCGGCCTGGCCGTCTTTGATGAGCCGGCCCGCGTTGCGCATCGCCTCATCAAGGTCCGACTGATAGGACATGAACGGCAGATCGCCGACCACCATCGCTCGACCGCTCGCCGCTTCGACCCCACGAGCGACGGCCTGGCAGTGATAGATCATGTGCTCCATCGTCACAGGGAGCGTGTTTTTCTGCCCCTGAATGACCATGCCAAGCGAGTCACCGACGAGCAAAATATCGGTGCCAGCCTGATCGCACAGACGGGCAAAGCTGTAGTCGTAGGCGGTGAGCATAGCGATTCGCTCGCCTTGCTCCTTCATTTTGCGCAGCTCTAGGTGTGTGACCTTGCCGCGCCGAGCGCTGTGAACGGACATCGGACTGCCTCCTTGCCGTCTCGGTCCTGCCAGAGGATCCAAGCGGTGATATGGGCTTTGAGGTGTGACTGCCTCTTTCATCTTATCGATTCCACAACCAGTGCGCTGAGAGCAAGGGGGAAGCCGCGAAAAATGCGCATACCTGTGCTACGAACGGCGCATGTCGATATCCAAGTCGCGCAGTGAGCAAGCCGAGCCGTTCCGTATTGGTCTCGATGTGCTGGACTTCCAGTCCATGCGCGAGATCTGTCGCGAAGGACGGCGGGTTGTGCTGGCGGATGCGGCCAGGGAGCGCATCGAAAACTCGCGTTCCGTCGTCGATCAGCTGATCAGGGGAGGCGATGCCGCGCCGAGTACGTATGGAATCAACACCGGCTTTGGCTTTTTGGCCGACGTGCGCATCTCGGCCCAGCAGATCGTCGAACTGCAATACAACTTGGTTCGCTCGCATGCGGCGGGGGTCGGTCCGCTTCTGCCCATCGCAGTGGTGCGTGGGATGCTCCTGCTTCGCGCCTGCACGCTGTCGCTAGGTCACAGTGGCGTGCGGTTGGCCGTTGCCGAGCGTCTGTGTGAGCTGCTAAATCGCCGCATTCATCCGTGCGTGCCAAGCCGTGGTTCCGTCGGTGCTTCGGGAGACTTGGCACCGCTTGCACACCTTACTCTCGGGGTGATTGGCGAAGGAGAGGTACAGGTCGGCCTACCCGGTTGTGAACGGACGCAGACCTCGGCGCAAGCGCACGATGAGGCCGGGCTTACGCCGATCGTGCTGGCTGCCAAGGAAGGTCTGGCGCTCATCAACGGCACGCAGTGCATGACCGCGATCGGGGCACTGGCCGTCGCTGATGCGCTCGATCTTTGCACGCTGGCCGATGTGGTCGGGGCGATGTCGCTCGAAGCGCTGCTCGGCACGCCACGCGCCTTCGATGCGCGAATCCATAACGCTCGGCCGCAACCGGGGCAGTCGGTGTCGGCGATGAATCTACGGGCGCTGCTTTCCGGCAGCCCAATCGTCGACTCGCATCGCAACTGCGGCAAGGTTCAAGATCCCTACTCCCTGCGCTGCATGCCACAGGTTCATGGAGCCTCTCGCGACGGGCTCGGTTATGCCAAACAGGTGCTGCTGCACGAGACCCAGAGCGCAACCGACAATCCGCTGATCTTTGTGGAACCGGGCGACCTGCCGGGCGATGAACTGCGCTACGACATCGTCAGCGGCGGCAACTTTCACGGTCAACCGGTGGCGCTGGCGCTCGACTTTGCCGGAATTGCCACCGCCGAGCTTGCCAATATCTCTGAGCGTCGCATCGAGCAGCTTGTGAACCCACACCTTTCGTCGGGATTGCCAGCATTTTTGATCCGCAACAGCGGGCTCAACTCGGGCTACATGATCGCGCAGGTGACGGCCGCAGCGCTGGTCTCGGAAAACAAGATCCTGGCGCACCCGGCTTCGGTGGACTCGATTCCATCTTCTGCCGGTCGCGAAGATCACGTCTCGATGGGTGTGCATGCCGCTGACAAGCTTCAACGCATCGTCGACAATGTCCGTACCGTCCTGGCGATCGAGCTGTGCTGCGCGACGCAAGGAATCTCGCTGCGCGCCCCACTGATGCCATCTGCCGCACTGTCGGCGGTGCATCGCCTGGTGCGGTCGCGGGTTCCGGAGCTCATCCAAGATCGGCCGCTGTACCTAGAAATCGAGGCCGTGCGCACACTGTGCGAAAGTGGTTCGGTCCTCGCTGCGGCCAAACAGCACGCCGTACTCTTCTAGCGCCCAGCGACAGAAAATTTGAGATCCTTGCCGTCTGCCGCGAGGATCAAGCCAATGTACGGTTCCCATGTCGCGGCCTCGGTTCGACGCTCTCGTCCGTCGTGGCTGATCACTATCTGGAGCTTGCGGATCGGGGCGGCGCTACTTCTCGCGGCGTTCGTCGGCTACGTGCCGTATCGGCTGTATGTTCGCACGGGGCTCCAGCAGCACATCTCTCTGCGACGAGAATTGCGCACCCTTATGGAAAATAACGACAAAGTTCGTCGGGAAAACAGCGAGCTGCGACTGCAACTGCTGCGGGTCCAAGAAGACGACACCGAGCTGGAACGGGTGGCGCGAGACGAGCTGGGACTCATCCACAGCGACGAACTTTTGTTCAAGGTGGAGTAAATGTCCGTCGAAAAGTGGCTGCACGATGTCGCTCGGCCCGTCGCTCGTCGCTGCGAGTGGTGGGCGCTGTGGGGCCTGCTCGGTGCAGTACTGCTGCTGATTGCCGACGGTAGATTTCGTGCATTTGGGGAAGGTTCGACGGGGATTCCGACGGCCCTCAGCTTTGTAGCGCTGCTCGGACTGCTGCTGCTCCGAATGTGGCCGGGCCGTCCCACAGATGCCGGTGGGGCCACCCAAGATGGTCTCTTGGCGACGGGAGCTGCGCAACTAACGCTCGGCTTTGCGTTGGCGCAGGGACTCGGAGGGCTGTGGGGAGAAGCCGCGGTGGTTCGCTACGCGATCGTCGCGGTGGTGCTCGGATTTCACCGTGGGCTGCGGCTGGCCGGACTGTCGGTGCTGGCCCTACTTTGCGAAGGACTGTTTCGCTATGCGACGGGACAACATACGCCCAGCGAAATCCTTGGGTCTTTGCTGATCCTGGGGCTGTTTATGGGTCTCCGTGAGGCGGTGTTTCGCGGCGAGCTGCTGCGCCAACAGATCGAGCACAAGCTTCGGGTCAAAGACGCAATCCTCGACTTGACCCGCCAAGCCGAGCTGTTTCGCCTGAACCTGACCGAGGACTCTCTGGTCGCGACGACGACGGAGTGGACCGATCACGGCAGCATCAAGACCGCTGATCACGTCGACCGCAGCGAGGCCGAAATGTTGATTCTGCACAGCGCGGTGGTGATGGTTCGGCAAAACCTCGATGCGCTGGTCGGACTTCTTCGACAAGCGCTCAGTCTGTCGACGTGCGCTGTGTTGTGGCAAAACGACGATGGCAGCAAGCTGGAAGTGGTTGCCGCCTCCACCAACAGTCCACTGACACTCCTGCGCACGGTGCCGGTAAGCGCTGGGCTGATTGGCTCGGTCCGAAAAACACGGACACTGCTGACGGTGACGGCCCCCAAGTTGTCACAGCTACCCTACTACGCTCACCAGCACTCGGGTGGCGAGCCCGATGGCGTACGCTGTGCCTCGGCGATGGTGCTGCCCCTGTTCGAAGAAGGCGCGCAATGTGGAGTGCTGTGCGTCGACCGCTTCATCCATGAGGGAGAAACCGCAACAACTTTTTCTCACCGAGACGAGGAAGCGCTGCGGGCGGCGGTTCCGGTCATTCTGCGCAGCATCCAGTCCGAGCGTGTCTTCCGTTCCGTCGAGCAAGGCCGAGACGCCAGTCGTGGTCTTGCTGCCGCATCCGGTCTGTTGTCCGCCGCACTGCGCCCGGAAGAGGTCGTGCAGACCGCACTCCACGCTGTTTCTCGATTGTGTCCGTTCGACTTCGCGGCACTCACCGAATACGACGACAAGCTTCACCAACACCAGGTCTTGTCGGTGAGTGGTGATGCCGCGCTGTGCCGCGAGGTAAAAGATCTGCGCTTCGCCGATAATGAAGGATTGTGCTCATCGGTGATCCGTCGGCAAACGATTCTGCCGGTGGGTGGCATTTTGCGCGATCACGGTGCGGATACCCAGGTCTTCGACGATGCAACCCGGCTTCGCGGCTATCGCTGGCTCATGGTGTTGCCGCTCCTGCTGCACAACAAGCCTCGCGGCACGCTGATCGTCGCCGGTCGAAGCGAAAAAGCGGTGCCCGAGCGCCAAGCGCTGCTCAAGGTACTGGCGAACCAAATCGCCGTCTCTCTCGACAACGCACGGATGTATCAGGCGGTCGAATCGCTGGCGACTACCGATGGACTCACAGGGCTGTACAACCGTCGCACGTTCCAGCTCCGGATCGACGAGATGCGCGAGCGTGCTCATCGCCAAGGTCGAACCCTATCGCTCATCATGTGTGACATTGATCATTTCAAAAAGATCAACGACACCCGAGGCCATCTCGTTGGCGATGAAGTGCTGCGGCAGATCGCCCGATTGCTCGGGGACACGGTCCGCAAGGTGGACTTGGCAGCACGCTACGGCGGTGAGGAATTCGCAATCCTCCTCGAAGCAACCGAGCAAGAAGGAGCGCGACTGCTGGCCGAGCGCATCCGTCAAGAAGCCGAAAAACTCACGCTGCACAGCGAAAAAGGAACCTTTTCGTGCACGCTGTCACTGGGGCTGGCGACCTTTCCCGGTGATGGCCAGAGCACGATCGAGCTGATCGCTCACGCCGACGCCGCGCTGTATGCCGCCAAGCACGGAGGCCGCAATCGAGTGGTCTGTTATCGCGATGTGCAAGCAGGCAAAGAACGTCCTGCCGCGTGATCCCTGACAACGATAAGTCGCAGCGTCGGGGCTGATTTCGACCGCTACATGTTCGAATCCTTCCGTCCAGATAGGCCACTGGTCGGGTCATCGTCTCCGTCGTTTGAACCTTGCGACGGAGATCGCCACGCCGAACCAGATGCGTGCTGATAGAATCGTGCGCATGCCTGCGCCGCAGCTTCACCTAACTTTCGGCGATCTCGTTCAACACAACCCCCTTGTCCCGCTCGCAATGCGACGGGCTTGCGCCGCAGAACCGGTCTACGCACGGCTCGGCTCGATTTTTCACGACCTGCCCTACTACTACGCTCCGATGGTCTTCGAGGCGGTTCGCTACGGACTGGGCGCGCAGGCGCTCGATGAGCCTTGGGGATATCGGCTGCACTCGGTTCATCCCGACCGATTGGTGGCTTCGTACATTCGCGCCGCTCGCACGGTGCCGGGTCTCACCGATCAAGAGCGCCTCGCCCTCGTCGGTGGGTTACTGTCGCACTGCGCGATCGATCTGTCGATGCACCCGCTCGTCAACTACTGTGCGCGGCGTGATGTGCTGCGTCACGGCGGTCACGAAAGCACACACCACCGTCTGACCGAGAAGTATCACGCGCTGTTCATCCATTTGTGGCGACTCGGAGACGATCAGATCGGCACGCCCGCGTTTGCCGAGCGTTGCCGGATCACCAAGCGCGGCACCTCGCTGTCGCTCAAGATTGAGCAACCGATCCTCGATCTGATGACCAGCGCTTTCCGCGAAGCCTATGGCTCAGCTCCGTCGGTGGTGCAGTTTAGCAAGTGGGTTCGCAACTTCCGCCAGTTTGGGCTGCTGCTGTCCACTCCTTGGGTGGCCAAACATAGCCAGAAGACCCGGACCGATGCGCTCCGCGACCGGTACTTTGTGAACTCGGAGTTTGATACCCGCGACTTCTTCACCGCAGCGGAGCGGCGACTGGGCACCCTGACGACGCTGGCGCACGAGTATTTCGTGAATGGTGACTTCTCAGCGCCGTCGCAAGAGGCGTTCTTGGCGCGAGCTGGAATCGACGATCTCGCTGAGCCGCAGCCGGTTGATCTGCCGTTGATCCCGTACCTGCCGCCAGTGCGAGGCAAGGTGGTCCAGCCGAAGCAGCCCAAGCCACCGCGCATTCGTCTGCCTCAGATGGGTCTGCGTCGCAAAAAGAGCGCGGCTGCCGCTGCCTCGATGTAATCCGTCCCGCCACCGCCTTTCCGATCTCATTCAACCGTCGAAAAACATTAAGCTAACAAACGATTTTTTCGCGTGAATACGTGATAACATGGTCGTCGTGCTATCTCGTACGTTCACGCTCGGGCGTTACACCTGCGTCGAGCGACTTGGCTCAAGCCCTGTCGGAGAGGTGTGGCGGGCCAAGCGCTTCGGTCTGGCCGGTTTAGACCGTCAGTATCTGGTCTATCGGATCAGCGCTACGGCGTTGGCCCAAGATCCGACGGCGAACCTGCGACTTCAGGCCGCGCTGCGCAGTGTCTCGGAGATCCAGCACCAAAACCTGCTGCGCCTCGAAGAGTTCGGCAACCAGGGAGGCGAGCCGTTCGTCGCCTATGAGTTTGTCGGCTTTGCCGATCTGGGCAAGCTGAAGGCCGGGATCGAGCTGCTGGGCGACGAGGCCAAGTCGCTGCTGCCGCAGATCGTGGCGCTCATCGGGAAACAGCTCGCACGTGCCCTGGCAGCCGCTCAAGAGCGCGGTGTGATGCATGGCTTGCTCTCCCCGTCGTGCGTTTGGATCGATCAGAGTGGCGAAGCGCTGCTCGCAGAGCTGGGGTTGTGGTCGGTGCTACCGCAAGGTCCATGGAAGCTCGACGGAGCGCTCAAGCCGCTGGCGAGCTTTCTGGCCCCAGAGCTGATCGAAAACGGTGTGCCAGGCCCACGCAGTGAGGTGTTTGCGCTCGGGAGTTTACTCAGTGATCTGCTACGGCTCGCGCCGTCGGACAAGCTGACGCCCGAATCGAAAGCGGCGCAGCCGGTACTGCAATCGCTCTGTCAGAAAGCGACCGAAAAACAGACCGGACAGCGCCTTTCGAACATGCTCGAGGTGGTCAGCCGCCTCGATGCGATCCGGGTCACCGAAGCGGCGCAGCTTCAGTTGCAGCGGTTTGGACAACTGTTTGAGCTGGCCGGCGACACTGTTCCTCAGCCGGTCACCACCAGCGATCGCTCGAGCGCCGAGCCACTGCCGCCGCCACCGAGTATGCGAATCGCCGTCGGAAAAGCAGGTGCCGCAAACAACACCGAGACGGCAAGCAAAGCGCCCACCGCAACAGACCAAGCTGCGGCAAAAACGGCCGCCGATAACAAAAAATCGATACCCACGGCCAAACCCGCCGTGGTCGCCGCAGAGAAGTCCTCCACCGATGCCAATCCGACGGCAAGCCCGGTGTCGATCAATCCACGGGCTGCGTTTGGCGCAGGCATGGCTGGCGGTCCTACGTCCGCTGTCACACCTACCGCCGACCTCGACGCCGCCGCAGCAGAGGTCGCGAACGGTTCCAACGACATTTCCAACAAGATCTTCGCGACGGCCAAGAAGCGTCCGTCCGGCACGGCGCTGCCTGAAGCAGACACGATCTCCGTCACGGATACCAATCCGGCGATGGCCCCTTTGCCAAAGGCCACTCCCCGGGTTACCCCACGTCGCACCGCCACGCCATCGAAAGCTGTGGGGGATGAACCGACCGATCAGTTCAAGCTCGACGCGGCCGCAGCCCAGCTCCGGGCCGAAGAAGCTCATCAAGCTGCGGCAGTCAGCGATCCCTCGACTCTCGACGCCGATGAGGTGATGGAAGAAAATCCGGCGCTCGACTCAACCGGCAACTACTCGCAGCCTGAGCTGCCACCGGTTGACCTGAGTGAACGAGCTAGCGCCGAACCAGCAACGGCTTCCGCCAGTCACTCGGCCGCTTCTGTCGAGCCCTCGCCGCCGCCGCTCCATGAACAAAAACGGCTCGGGACACCGGCGTTCATTGGCATCGGCATCGGTGCAGCGCTGATTGCGGGTGTCGTGATGTTTGCGGTCATCGGTCGTGGACCCGGCGGAGGCAACACTGTCAGCGACGGTGGTAGCGCCGATGGCTTCTCCGCGGGTAAGGAACCGGCCGTCGTCAAAACACCCAGCGACGAAATCCAGGTCAACAGCACGCCTACCGCCGACGTCTATCTCGACGGAGAATCAAAGGGCAAATCACCGCTTACGCTGAAGATTAAGCCCGGCCCGCACAAGCTGCTTCTCGTCGCTGATGCGTATAAATTCTTCCGCCAGGAAGTGAGCGGCGGCCAGACCATCACAGCCAAGCTGGCCAAAGCCGCACTTCCCGATGACATCAGTGGACCGGCGGCCGTCAAGGTCAAGTGCAAGCGAGACGGCGAGCTGCGCATCTTGGTCGACGGCAACGACAGCGGCCTGAGCTGCCCGACAAGCGAGCTTATGCTCAAGCCCGGCAAGTACACCCTCGGTTTCCTAAGCCCGACTTCCGATGAGCTGCGCGAAAAGCCGATCAAAGTGAAGAAGAAGGGCTCCAAGCTCAAAGTGAAGTTTTAGCCAGCGCCCGCGTGCGACCGACTGGACAGCCGGTCGCCAGGTCGACCACGGCTACTCCGGCTGGCTGGGCATGTCTCGGTTCGGACCGACCGGTGCCAGCTTGCGGACCGCCAGCTCGACGAGCCGCGCCGCCTCCCGGTTTTGTTCGGTACGTGGCACCTTCGCCACCGCCTTTTGTAAGCTCTCGTAGCTCAATACCGGACCAATATGCGCCGACACCGCCGTGCCTTGCTTGGGCAGTACGTTGCCCTTCGGCATCGCGTCGTGTGTCCCTTCCAGGTACATCGGCAGCACGTCGATCTTGTGGTGCAGCGATAAGTAACCGATCGACGCCTTGAACGACTGCATGACCCCGGTTTCGCTGCGCGTCCCCTCCGGGAAGATCAGCAGCACGTAGCCTTCCTCGATCACCCGCGCTGCCAGCCGCAACGACTCCCGCAAAGAGCCCGTCCGATCCATCGGAATCAGGTTGGTGAAGTTCTCGAAGTACACGCGCTTCAGCGGATCATCAAAGAAGTAGTCCTTCGCTGCCAGCGCCACCAGCCGCTCGCCCCAGTCGCCCAGGGCATGCTTGACCAGCCCCATATCGAGGTGGCTGCTGTGGTTCGCGGCCACGATAAACTGACGAGCCGCCGGCAGATAGGCCTTGCCGGTCACCCGCGTCTTCAGCACCCGCTCGTATAACGCTCGCTGACCCACGTTGAGTCCGTGATTGCCGGCTCGCACCAGCCAGTCTGGCAGCACCAGTCGATCGTCGGTGCTCTCGGTCTCTGGCTTTTTCTTCTTCTTCGACTGTTTGGCCTTCGGCAGGTCTTTTTGCGGCTTGCGACGGCCCCACTGCGCAATCGCTTTTTGCAGCTCGGGTACGCTCACCAGGCTGGTGATATCGGCATTTTCCGGCACCGATACGCCTGCTGCCTCCAGCGCAACGCCTAGCTCGGCAAACGACAGTGAATCGAGCCCCAGCTCCTGCATCGTCGACTCGGGACGAACTGCCGAGCGCGGCTTCCCCGTCACATCGGCCAGCAGGTTGAGCAGCCAGTCGCCCGACGCTTGCGTCCCCCCACTCTGCGTCTCGGCTTGGGCCTGACGACGAGTACGTTCCAGCCGACGCAGCTCCTCGACCACCAACTTTCGCTTCACCTTGCGCGTCGCGGTCTTCGGCAGCTCCAGGTCGGTGAGGTGAAGGATCTTGACCCGCTTGGCCACCGACAGCTTGGCCGAGACCTGACGGACATGCTCGCGAACCTTGTCGCGAACTTCCTCACGCGGGAGTCCTTCGGCTTGCGGCGCGTCGTACGCGGGCACCACCAAGCATGCGACCGCCTCGCCTTTGTCATCGGGAGACGGCGTATCTTTCAGCTCAGCCTCGGGCAAACCAACGACGCAGAGCTCTTTGATAAAGGGTGTCTCGCGGTAACGCTCCTCAAGCTCGTCGGGATAGACGTTTTCGCCATTGAGACCAATGATCACGTCCTTCTTGCGACCGACGATATAGAGGTGACCTTTGCCGTCGGTACGTCCCAAGTCTCCGGTGTGTAGATAGCCGTTTTTGATCGTCTCGGCAGTAAGCTCGGGATCGTTGTAATAGCCGAGCATCACGTTCGGACCCGAGGCAATGACCTCTCCGACGCCGCTCGCATCCGGTTCATGGATCTTGACGTCGATACCCGGCAGGGCCTCACCAACGCTACCGAGCAGAAGCTGAGTGCCCGGTCGGGTCACCGTCAGCACCGGACTGCTCTCGGTCATGCCGTAGCCTTCGTAGAGGTTGAAGCCGAGGCCGCGATACTCTTTCATGGTCTCGACGGGTAACGCCGAGCCACCGCTGATCAAGAGCCGCAGCTTGCCGCCAAACCGACTGTGCACCGGGAAAAATAGCGCCCGAGGCAGGTTCAGCTCGAACCCCAGCGCCTTGCGCGTCCGCTCGCGAGCCGACCGGGTCAGGTCATAAAGCCGCTCGAGCAGCCGCAGCACCCACGGCACCGCCCGCGACGGCAGCCGATCCGAGATTTGCTTGGTAATCCGCCGATACAGGAGCTGATACAGCGCCGGGACACCGACCATGCCGGTGATGTGCGCCGACGAAAACGCGTTTTGCAGCGAGTCGGCGTTCACCTCGGGCAGATAGGCAATCTGCGCGCCCCGCGACAGCGGCATCAGCAAGCCCGCCGAAAACTCGAAGGTGTGATGCAGCGGCAATACTGACAACAGTCCGTCGTGCTTATCGACATCGAAGACGCCACGCATTTTCGACAGCAGCGACGTAAAGTTCCGGTGCGACAGCATCACGCCCTTCGGCCGCCCGGTGGTCCCGGAGGTGAAGATGAGCGATGCCATCTCCTCGGCCCGTCCAGTGAGGGTAATCGGCGATAGGCTGCTCACCGGCATCAGCTCGTGACGAGTCTCGCCACCGAGCGCCTCGCCAAAGCTGAGTACTTTGACGTTGGGCATCGCCTGAGCCAGCGACCCGCGAATGTCGATTCGCGCCTGCACCTTGTCCGAGACAATCGCCGCATAGACATCGCCCCAGCGACAGATGTTCAGAACCTCGTCGAGCGTCGCCTCTTTGTCGACAGGAACGACTACGCCAGCCGCTTTCAGGATGCCAAAGTACGAGATCGCCCACTCGGGACGATTTTCAGAGATAAGCAGCACTTTGCCCGAGACCGGCATTCCCATTCGCCGCAGCGTCTCTCCCACTCGGGAAGCCCGCTCGCTGATGTCGCGATAGGTGTAGCGCTGACCGTAACCAACAGGCTCTCCGTCGGCATCAAGCGGTGGCAAGAGCCGCAAGGCCGTCCGTCCGCGATACGCCTTCGCCGCCGACTCGATCATCTCGAGCATGTCGCGGTAGGTATAGACCGCCTTGGCACGAGCCTGGAACTCTTCATCCAGAGACGGAAAAATCCACTTTTCAAGGCCCGGAATATGGACCTCGAGCATGTATTCGCGCCAATTGATCGTCTCGGGATTCCAGCGAAGAATCGTCTGATCGTGCGGCGTCAGGCTCTGATAGAGCTGCCGGGTGTTGTCGGTGCGAAAGATCGGCGCGTTATCGTGAACGAACGGTAAAAACAGGTCAAAAATCGACTCCCCTTGCCGAGCAAGCTGCGCCGTCTCATCGAGCTTTTCGCGTGCCCGTTCCCCAAGCGCCGTCAAGCGAGGCATTCCCCACATCTTGCCGAGCGCATCGCCAATCGCACTCGACGCAGCCTCAGCAACCCCACGCAACAGCGGAACGCTCAATCGCTGATATCGCGCTTTGCTGACGGGAATCGACTCCAGCCGAGAGCGCACGCGGTTCATCAGCGCGTCCCCCTGGCCCTGCTCCAGCTTCTCGCGGAAGTGACGACGCTTGTACAGTCCGGTCAGCTCGACGGAGCGCGGCATCCGCAGCGGACTACTATCGCTCGACCCGAGGTGATAGATGAACTCGTTGCGCTCGGCGATCGTCGCTGCCATCGCCGCAATCGTGCCCGCCGCCACCATATCGACCGGAATCATGTCCAAGATGGTATTGGGCGACGCTGGAACCTGAATGTGGCCCTTTAAGACCATAAAGATCATCGGTGCGGTGGTGTTAAAGCCTTCGTTCCAGCCTGGGAACGGATAGCTCATCGCCGACTCGACGATCGCCGGACGGACAATCGCCACCCGCACCGGCTTTTTGCCGTCTTTGCGCTCGGACTCGGGCAGCGCCGCCAGCGCACAGAGCTGATCACCGATGCTCTTGGTGTACGTATAGGTGTTGGTGAAGCCCCAGTGCTGCGCACGCTCCATGCCCAGCTCGGTGAGTCGCTCCGCCGTCCAGGTCTTCTTTTCGCGCTGCAATGCCGCTTTGAGATGCCGTTCTTCCTCGGGATCGCGCCCTTCCTGACGCAGCCGTTCGGCCCCCTGATCGCGGAACATCGACAGGTGCGCCCGATCTTCGGCCCGGGAACGGGTCTGCTCGATCAGTCGCTCGCAGTCGGCAATCTCGGCCTCGGGATCAAAGTCCCCCTTGCGCAGGGCCGAGCCCGCTGTTCCCGATCGCTGATGCCCCGGTCGCCGAGGGAAATAGCCGATGATCGGCTCGTCTTCCCAGACCTCGCCTTCACGGCGGCCCGCCACGAAACAGGTCGAGACATGAACCACCTTGGCCCCGGTTGCCCGCGCCAGATCCATCACGTAGCGAACGCCATGGACGTTGATGCGAATCGCCGATTCCAGCGACGGATTAAACGACACCAAACCCGCCGAGTTCAAGATCACATCGAGCGGCCCATCCTGCGTCAGACGCGCCACGTCCGCATCAGACAGACCGACATTTACCCGCGAAACGTCGCCAGCGAGCGGCACTACTTTTTCGCGCAGGTACTGCTCGGTGCCATCGCCAAACGTCTGCCGCAGCGGATCGAAGGGTCGCGACTTGGCAATCTTTTGAAAAAAGCGTGTCTCGGCGGTAAATCCCGAGCCGGGCCGCACCAGCGCATACAGTTTGCCGAGCTGCGGATACTTGCACAGCAGCATCGACATCGTCACTTTGCCGACGAAGCCGGTGCCGCCAATAAACAGGACGCGCTTGCCTTCGAGCGTCTGGCCAACGTCAAGAGGAGGAGCGGACGGGGTCATGGTCCGACGAACCTACTACGAACCCCGCAAAACGGGAAGCGAGCAGCCCGATGTCCAGCCAGCTTCTTGCTTGGGCTACGTCCGCCACGCCACGAGGAGGTGCCATGGTCGGGCCGATTCCGCAGAAGGTTCACTCTCGCTCGCCAGCCGCTTGGCAAACTCCCGTCTCTGTTCCTCCGTCGCCTGTGGCAGAAGTCCGGCCAGCACCGCCGGAAGCCCCAGGTGCGCCGCCCACTCCGCATGACGCATCGCAAAAGGATGAACAGACTGCTCGATCCGCTCCAGGCCAGCGCTCGCCAAGTCCCGCTTCCAGGCCGCCAGCGAGTGGTCATCCGCAGGCCCTGCAGTGGCGACTGGCGGTGCCAATCCAAGCTCGCTACGTAGTCTCGAAAGCATCGACAAAAACTGCTGCGAAGCGGGTTCCAGCAGATGCGCGGACTCCCCCACAAACTCGCTCGGAATCGACATCGCAAAGCGACCCCCGACCCGCAGCGCCCGCACCACTTGGGCCAGTAGCTCCTCCCGATGCGGTGCCAGCCAGGCTGCCGAGGAACAGACAATGCAATCCAACGCCACCGGCGCAGCTTCCCTCGCCAGCGTCTCGATGTCCCCGATCGCAAAACGAACCCCGACCGGCCACACCCTCGCCTGCGCGACCCGCAGCATCGCCCCGGCCGGGTCCACCGCCCACACCTTGGCTGATTCGCCGAGCACGTTCACCACCGCCGCGGTGGTCACACCAGTGCCACACCCCAGATCGCCCACTCGCTCACCCGCCGCAAGCCGCGCCGCCTGAACCAGCGCCGCACTCGCGCTCGGGTAGTACGCTGACTCGTCGCAGAAGCGCTGATAGGCGGCTGCATGTTCGATCGTGTCCCACGCACTCACAATCTCAGCTTGCCTATGTCCGGGCGTACGCATGAGCAGACAACCGTCTGTTCTAGCGTACGGCTTTACGTGGCGCTGTCGACAGCTATGATGTGGCCGATTCATCTGGCTTCTTTTCCACAGCTTGCGAGGACTGCCATGCATCGCCGCCAAAGCGCGCTCCGTCCCACCGGACTTGTCTCCACCCTGCTTTTGTCTCTCCTAAGCTGCACCCACAATCCATCGGCGGATCCGAGCATCCTGCTGCCTCCCACCGCTGGAACCGAGCTGCCCTCCGTTCCGCCCATCGATCTGACCGTGCAGTACAACCACACCTGGGTGCAGCAAAACGAGATCGACTTTGCGGCCTGGAGCAAAAACGGCGTCTCGGTCTCTCCGCTCGGCGGCGGTCGGGTCAAGATCGAGCTCCAGTCCAAAAAGGACGGAACGCTTGCCTGCCAAAGTGAAGACATCGATGGCGGTGCCGCCAAGTTCGACGCTGCCGCTGGACTGTGTGCCGGCACAGACCCCATGCCGAGCGGACTCCCAACCGGGGTTACCTACTATAACGGAGGCTCCTTTTATTACGGAACCATGGTCTCTCCTGAAGTTCCGATGCGCGCTCCCATCGATCACTTGATTGCTTCGTGGAACGCGACCACACCGCCGGGAACTTGGCTGCAACTGCGAGTGCGGGTGCGACTCCCAACCGGCCTAAGTAGCTGGTACAGACTCCCGATTTGGTCCAGTGATCCCGCCACCGTGAAGCGACACAGCGTGAAAGTGGCCGCAGATGATACTGGTTACGTAGACACCGATACGTTCGAGCTACGTAATCAAAAGACTGCGACTTCCTATCAGTTGGGAGTCACCCTATTTAGCGCCACAGGAGCCAATTCTCCGTCAGTAAACTTGGTGGCAGCAGTCGCATCACGGGATCTCCCCAGTTATCCTACGCTGCCCCCGAATCCTCGCGCCCATGGCGTAAATCTAGCGATTCCGCAGCGCTCCCAAGAGCTTCCCGAATACAAGAAACCGGAGTATCAGCCCTACGGAGGAGGCGGCGAGGTTTGGTGCAGTCCAACCTCGACCAGCATGGTCATGGAATACTGGAGTCAGGTACTCTCGGACCCACGCCTGAACCAGACTGTTCCCGACGCTGCGATCGGCTGCTATGACTGGGTCTACAAGGGGACCGGCAACTGGCCGTTTAACACCGCCTATGCCAGTACGTTCGGACTTTCGGGATACATCACCCGCTTTTATTCCTTTTCCCACGCCGCCCCCTACCTCACGGCCGGAGTCCCCCTGATCATCAGCATCGCCTTCAAACCCGGCGAGCTGCCCGGTGCACCGATCAGCAAAACCAACGGTCATCTGATCGTTGTGCGCGGCTTTGACAAAAACGGCGACGTCATCGTCAACGATCCGGCAGCCAAGGACAACGCCTCGGTCCAGATCGTCTATCCTCGGGCCGCCCTCGAAGCAGCCTGGGCCCACTCCCATCGCACCGCCTACCTCATCTATCCCACGACCTGGCTCGACAGTCATCCTCCGACAGCCGTTCGTCCGCTATAACAGACGGCGTCTACTGAGACGGTAGCCGAGCCCGCGCAGCACTCGTCAGCTTAGGAATTCCAGCCGGGCGGACAGAGGGCAGAGGACACCCAGTTGCCATGGAAGCCGGGCGGAATGTGGTGCGGTAGCTCGGCCACACACACCGTCGATAGATCGCGGGCGTCCAGGATGTACAGGGAAGAGCGGTGCTCACTGCCGTGATAAACGACGGTTAAGATCCAGCCATCGTCTTCGCCGCTGCCACCGGGCCGAGGGACCATCACCGGCTCACCGGGAATCCCTGGCGCAAAGTCACGCAGCTTGGTCTGCTTGGCATCGGTATCGATCCGCGCAATCGCCGAAAACAGTCCATGCGGAGCATCAGGAGTCGCCGACACCGTATACGAGTAGCGGTACGGGAGTCCTTGATGCGCGGGATGAACTCGCGGTAGCTCCGACGAAAAACCACCCAACGAAGACTCGGTCACCGCAGTGCCTTCCTCAGCCGTTGGATTCACCACGTAGCGCGTCAACTGAACGTGCGGAATGTCCGAGATATGACCAGCCAGAAGCTCTCCTGGACGTGGCGCATCGGGGAAGTGTTCCTGACGACAACCATCGATCACCACGCAGCCGCTTTCATCCTCGTAGGCATTCACAAAGTGCAGCACAAAGCAGGGCGAGGCTTGGTATTCCCGAACCGGTCCGCCATCTCGGGGAATCAGCAGAATGCGCGTCTTGCCTCCCTCGACCTCATGCACAGAGCCGGAAGGAGGCCGCCCCATCAGCGTTGGGAACATCGGCAGCGACACCGGAAACAGAAACAGAATCTGCCAGTTGGGAGTGAGCAGGAAGTCATGGCCAAGCAGTGGTGCGGAAAGCGGAATCTCTCGCGTCACCGTCAGCGCAACTCCAGAACGAATCGTATACAGAAGCACCTTGGGATGCCGCCCCAGATAGAGTCCGAAGTTATACAGATCACCGGTCTGGGGATCGACCTTGGGATGCGCAGAAAACGGTAGCTCGGGAAGCATCACTCGGTCGAGAAGCGGCCCGCGATTCTTGAGCGCACCAAAGAAATCGTAGCGCTCCAGCGTATCGAGCGACACCGGATCAAGCAGATGCGGCAGTCCGCCCTCCCACAGCGCAAACAGGCGTCCGTGGTGATAGATCACGCTGGTATTGGCGACGTTTTTTAGGTGAGTCCGAAAGAAGTTGCCGAAGAACCCGCCAGCCCGATTGGTACCAAAGTTGCGATACAGGAGTCGTCCAGCGCGCTGTTCGTAGACAAACTCCGTGGTGCGAACATAGCTGTTGCGATAGCGGATGCAGGGGCGACCGTGGGAATCGGTGCAACCAATGGCAAAGCGAATCACCATCCCATCGCCGTCTATCAGGTGACCGTAGGTCTGCCCGTGGTTTTCAAACCGCCCTGGCCCATTGCGAAACAGCACCCCACGCAGGTCCGCTGGTAGCTGTCCTTCGCGGATGGGAAGGACCGCTTGAACCTCTTGCGTGACGGGCTGATGGGCCGCGACGTAGCTTTTTACAATCGCGTGCTCTGTGTTCATGCGCGAATCCAGGCGACTCAAGCTTGGTACGATTCCAGCCACGACAGCGCCTCGGAGTCAAGGTCCGCCGCAAAGTCCGCGCAGTCGTTCATGGTTTCGCCCGTGCGGTGCTGGGAAATAAACGCCGTCAGCGTAAGAACTGCTCGCGCAGCCGCAAGTGCTCAGGAACTGGGAACTTTTGCAGTCGCTCACGAATCGGTCGTCCGCTGCCCAGGGTGCTTCGAAAGCGCTGGAGCCGGGCGGCACTCTCGGCGATGCGGTCGCGAACGGTTGAGCTGTTCTCCGCAGCACGGATCAGGGCTTCTTCGGCGCGCTGAAGTCGCTCGGGTTCCTGGCAAAACAAAAAGGTGTCGCAGCCCGCCAGCAGGCTCTCGACCACCACTCCGCTGTCATCGGGAATTCCGAGCTGCCCGGCGGTCACGGCCTTCATATCGAGATCATCTGAGACCACGAGCCCGTCATAGCCAAGCTGGGTGCGCAGGATGTCGTGCAGCCACGTTCGTGACAACGTGGCCGGGCGCTCATCAACGGCTGGATAGACGACGTGGGCGGTCATCAGCATGCCGATCCGCGCCGCAATCGACCGTTGAAACGGCAACAGCTCGACCGCCCTCAGCGTTTCGAGATCACGCCGCACCGTGGGCAGCGTTAGGTGCGAGTCCGTCTCGGTATCCCCGTGCCCTGGAAAGTGTTTGCCGCAGCCCCGCAGGCCGGGCTCGCTTTCCAAGCCGCGCAGGTACGCCAGTGCCCGCGTAGCCGCTGCATCCGGATCGGTCCCAAACGCTCGGTCGCCGATGATCGGGTTGGCGGGGTTGGTATGCACATCGAGCACTGGCGCAAAGCTGACGTTGAAGCCGCACCCGGCCAGCTCCCACGCCATCGCTCGGCCTACCGATTCCGCCAGCTTGGGCGGTTTGTCGGCCAAGTTCATCATCGGCGGCCAGACCGTCACTTGCCCCCGCAGCCGCTGCACCCGTCCACCTTCGTGGTCTATCGCCAAGATCGGCGGTGGCAATCGGCGCTCCGGGTCCGGCACATAGCCACTCATCACCGCTTCGAGATCGTCTCCAATCGCCATCGCGTCATCAGGCGCGGTGAAGTTGCGACGGAAGAAAATCAGCCCGGCAAAGTCTCCTCGACCAAAGCGCCTCGCCAGCGCCTCCGGCAAACGGGGACCGTGAAATCCGACGATGAACAGCTCAGCGGGACTCGGCAAGCGGCGCTCCTTGAAGATGTAAATGATACCCCACCACGGCTAGCGTAGCGACGACGGCAGTCTCGGCACGAAGGATGAGTGGTCCCAGGCTCACCGCCGCAAACCCGGCAGCCTGGGCCGCAGCCACCTCTCCAGGGGCAAGCCCACCTTCGGGTCCAATCAGCATGCTCACCGCCAGACCACCCGCACCATCTGCCGAGATTGGCAGGAGCACTTGACCGAGCGGTGGGGCCGAGCCCTCAAAGAGCAGCAGCTTCTGCCCCTGTGCATCCGCCAGCGCCTCGGCAAACGACATCGGGAGTGAGATTTCGGGAACATCAGCTCGCCGACACTGCTGCGCGGCATGACGGGCGATCTCGATCCAGCGACGCCGTTTCTGCTCGGCACGCTCTTTGGCAAGCTGCGGGACGCTCCGCTCGCAGGCCACCGGCACGATCCGGCTTACCCCCAGCTCGGTCGCTTTCTGAATCACGAAGTCCTGTTTGTCGCCCTTGAGCAGTCCCTGAAGCAACACCAGCCGGGCCCGCAGACTCTCTACGGGAGATATCTGCGACACCGCAAGCTCGATGGTTTGCTCACCGACTTGGGCAACCTGCGACTCTGCTGTAAGACCTTGACCGTCCAGCAGCGTCACCAGCGCGCCGGGCCTCAGCCGCAGCACATGGACCAAGTAGTGATGCTCGGCCCCATCGAGTACGACGTGCGGACCAAGCTTTTCTTTGGGAATGAACAGCCGAGCCCGCGTTGCCATCGCCGGTTCGCTACTGGGAAAACGCCCGAGGAAAGGACATTAGCGGTCTGAAGCCATCCGCCAGCTTGCGCCGTACCACGTGGTCTGCGCTCCGACCGGCTCCAGCGGAATGAAGACACCCCACAAAAGCCGCAGGGTCCGACGAATGCCATCACGAGAGTAGCCAAGGAAGCCCGACAGGATGCTCCACTCCAAGTCACCAGCACGGGGCCGACCCACATGGAAGAGCGGCCAGAACTCAAACCGATAAGCCCCCGCCCGCTCGCCAGTGCCCTTGTAGTAGTAGCTGTTGAGCACCAGCGTGTAGTGACCCTTTTCGTTGCTCCAGTGTGCACCGATCGGGAAGAACACGGTCGTCGTCTGCTTCGGGCGCTTGAAGTGCCACAGGAACGGGAACACCACGCGGTCGCGGCTCCCGTTTTCGTAGTTGCGAACCCAGGTTAGTAGCGGCGGCAAGAGCAGCGAGCGCGTCCCATGCTCATCGCGGGAGTAGGCGAAGAACGGTAGCAACGCGGTGAACTGCGTCGCCGGACGGCGCACGTGGTAGAACAACGGGAACAGCACCGTCGTCGAGCGATCCTTGCCACCGAAGTGCCACAGCAGCGGGAACACCACCGCGTTGTGGTAGCCATCGGCGCGACGCTTGACGTAGGTCAGGATCGGCGGGAACACCCAGCTCGTGGTCTTGGCCGCATAGTCGGCGTAGCGCACGACCAGCGGCACCACCGGGCCCACTGCCGTCAGCCGGTCCGAGTGCAGGTGATGCACATCGAGCACCAGCGGAAACAGCACCGAGATCCGCCGCATCAGCGTCCGCTCGTGCCAAAACAGCGGCGTCACCATGGTCACGCTGCGCTCGGGCGAGCGAGTCTGTAGCCACAGCGGAAGCACAAAGCTGGTCGAGGTCTTGGCCTTGTCGTCGCGGGTGTAATAGAACAGCGGGAACAGCGCCGCACTGGTCACCGGATCTTGGCGACGGAAATACAGCGGTCCGATCCAGAAGCGTGAGCCGACCGGGTTTTTGTTCACGCCAAACAGCGGTGTGATCAGCCAGTCCTCGGGTGCCTTGCCCCCTCGATGCGAAAAATACATGAGCGGCAGCGCCATGAAGCGATACGAGCCATCGCCGTCATTTGCTCCATAGAACAGGGGCAGAAAGCCCCCGTAAGTGCCCTGCCCACGACGACCAAAGAACAGCGGCCCGAGCACCGTCAGCGACTTGCTCCGCGCTGAGTCATGCGAGTGATAGAAGAACGGCAGCACAAACACCGCATGTGCGGTATCCCGTCGCGTGTAAAACCACAGCGGGAAGATGCCGAAGTCTTCACGGTCCTTGCGAATGTCCGCGTAGAACAAAAGCGCCGCCGCCCGAGTCGCCTTCTGATCTTTATAGAAGAAGCCAAGCGGCGTGGTCGCCCAGGTGGTCTCTTTGCTCTTGCCAAACGCGAACAGCGGCAACAGGCCCGCCGACACCGCTTCGGTCTTCTGGTTCTTCGAGTAGAAGAACGGCAGCAGCACCGTGGTCGTCCGCTCCTGATCCCGAACATGGAAGAACAGCGGCAGCAGCACATGAGCCGTCCGCTCCGGCGTCTTCACTCCGTAATAGAGCAGCGCAATCTGGCGGAACGTCGTGTCCTTGTCCTGCACGTTCATGAACAGCGGGAACAGCACCGAAGCGCGCCGACCCGGTCCACAGTACGAAAAGAACAGTGGCAAAAACGCTCGGGTCACGGTCTGTTCACGAGTCCCAAGACCCGAGGCGTGCTCCACATACGGACCGAGCCAGAAGGTCTTGCGCTCGGGGGTGCTGCGGTACGCAAACAGAGGCGCAATCGCAAACGTCGACTTCGGCGACCGCGACACATAAAAGAGCGGCACAAGGCCGGTGGTTGAGACCTCGCCTTGCGCGCTCTTCTCCGTGGTGTGGAAGAACGGACCCACGACCAGCGCCGACTTCTGCGGTGTCCGCACCTGCCAGATCAGCGGGAACAGCACCGTGTAGCTGCTCTCCGGCGACCGCTTCCAGAACAGCAGCGGCACAAGGCCCGCCCGTACCTCGGCTCGCTTGTCACCGATGTACTCGGGACACTTGCGGAAGTAATAGAACGGACCAAGCTGAAGCGTCTCTTGGTAGGCACGGCGGTTGTGATAGAAAACCGGGAACAGCGCCTGGGTGCTGCTGCCACCGCGACGGTGGAACCACAGAAGCGGGAAGACACCAGCGGTATAGCCAGCGTCCTCGCCCCGCGTCGTGACCCGCGCAAACACCGGACCCACCGAGACGTGGTAGCTCCCTTTTTCTTTGTCCGCCGAGTAGACAAACAGCGGCGGCAAAATCGCGACGTGCGGATTCTGACCGCGTGCCACCGAGATGAGCGGGAGCAGACCTCCACCCGAGCCGGTCGGCGACGACCAGCCGTAGATCGGACCTAGGAATCCAAACTTCCGCTGCGGCGAGGTATGCAGCGCCGCCAGCAGCGGCACCAGCACCCGCGTATCGCTCTTCTGCTGACGGCTAGAGAAGTGGAAATAGAGCGGAAACAGACCTTCGCTGCCGCCTTCTTCATCGCGGGTGTAAAAGAACGGTCCGGCATAACCCCACGACGAGCCGGTTGTCTTGTTCCGATACCACATCGCCAGCGGTGGAAGCACCGTCGTAAAGCGCCGCAGCGGATCATCACGATGGAACGCCGGGGGTGCCAGCCAAACCGTGGTGCTCGACTCCTCATCGGGATTCTTGTAGGAGCCACCGAGCGGAGTGACGATAAGACGGCTCTTGTCGGCTCCTCGGTGATACAGGAACAGCGGAAACAGCGTCGAGGTCCGCGAGCCGCTCTGGTAGTTCTCACCATCGTAAAACAGCGGCAGCACCAGCGTGTGGCGCTTCTCGGCTGTCCGTGAGTGGAACACGAGCGGCAGGAAACCACCGACCGTGCGCTCCGGGGTCTTGCGGTAAAAGCCAAGCGCCAGGAAGAACGCCTGGCTCAAATCGGGCTGCTTGCGGACAAACAAGAGCAGCGGCAAAAACCCGGTATCGGTCCGCTTCTCTTCGACGTTGTGGTGATGAAAGAACAACAGCGGTGGCAGCACCACCGTCGTCGATTCGGTCTTCTTCGTCACCCAGAACAGCGGCAGAAGGCCGACCGCCTTGCCCTGCTCACCGTTTGCGCCGTAGCTCTGATAGAAAAAAAGCGGCCAGATGCGATGGGCTCGCATCCCCGGTTCCCGATGGTACTGATAGGTCGGAAAGACCCAGACGTCGCGGGTCTTTTCCTTGAGATTCTGATGGTCCGCGAACAGCGGAAACAGCACCCGCGTTTTCTTATCGGGATGCCAGAAGCTGTAATAGAAGGGCAGCACCATCCGGTAGCCAATCGGCCCCAGACGATGGAAGTACAGGATCGCCGACAGGGGTCGTGAAATGCTCTTGCAGCTCTGCTGCACGCAGATGGTCTTGTCCGGACACTGACCATCGCTGTCGCACTCCGGCTTGGGCTTTTTGGCTAGATCCCGCTTCTTTTGTTTGTCTTCTTCCGATTCCTCTTCGTCTTCGTCGATGACCTGACCAGGTGCCGGGGTTGCGAAGCGCTGAGCCTCCGCCGGAGTCTGGGTGGTCGTCACTTGCGCCGCTTGAGCCAGCAGCGGAAGCGGTGGTAACGAGGTTTGCGCAGTCGGATTCGACTGCTGGTTCGCCGTGGGTTGTCCCTGAGGAATTCCCATAGCAGCACTCGCCCCACGCCCCAAAAAGAGCGGCAGCGGTGACAGTGCTCCCTTCGCGAGCGGCACGGCGCTCTGCGGCAGAAGCACAACTCCCGACGGACGTGGTGCCGCGTGCGCAGAACTTGCCGAGACCCCGAGGAGCAGGGTCACAGCCAGCACAACACGCGGAAACCAGCGACGGGAAGCAGTTACGGCGTCATCTTCCACTCGCCGTTCTCCAGCACAAGGTTCACTTCGTCGGTCTGGACGTTTTCGCCCTTGGTGCGTCGCACCTTCAGGTTCGCGAGCTTGAACTCGCCCTGGGTCTTAAACGTGCTGCCGCGAAGCTCAAACGAGACACCCTCTAGGTCTTTTTGCGCCTTCTTGAGCTCGTCGGCAGACTGCATCATCTGCTGACCGACCTGCCCCTGGTAGAGCAGCGCGTAGCAGTCGATCGCCTTTTGGACTTCGCCCTTCACCATCGCCCCACGCCAGCGCTCGAACGTCTTTTCAGGCGTCGAAAACTCGGCTCGCGGCGGCGGCAGCTTGAAGGTGATCGACTTGATCTTGTCACGCGGCAGCTCCAGCTTCTGGCCACCGCTCGTTTCCATCACCACGATTCCATCGAAGTAGTGGGTCAGCTTGCCAGCGATCTGGGTGTTGTCCGCGAGTGTGACAACTTCGGAGGCGTGTGCGCTAACGGACGAAAACAGCAGCGTCCCGACGGCGAAGCAGGCAGCGCGAGCAACAATTCCCGCCATGTTTGAGATGGCGTTCCGACCAGAAGGCATCAGACAAACTCCTATGGGTGAAGTGCTGGAAATACCTGGACTTTCCGCTGCTGTCAAGGCTTACGACGTCGGTTTCCCGTCGGTGTTTGCAAATCTCACAGCCCCGAGGATTGGCTGTGACGACGAGTTGCTAACTTCGCAAAAACGATAGCACGGCGTCCGCGCTCCGTAGGCCGTCAATCGCCGCGCTGACAATTCCCCCGGCATATCCGGCCCCTTCGCCTACCGGAAACAAGCCAGGGAGCGATGGGGACTGGAGGTTTTCACCGCGCACGATTCGCACCGGCGACGAGGTCCGGGTCTCCACCCCGACAAGCTGCGCTTGCGGCGACAAAAATCCCGGCATCGTCCGCTGAAATCGCCCGACCGCTTGCCGCAGCGAATCGGCCACATACGGCGGCAAGATTGCCCCGAGGTCCGAAGCGACCACCCCAGGGCGATAGGTCGTTCCCAGCACCTCGACACTGCGCCGGCTGGCCATGAAGTCGGTCAGCTTCTGCGCCGGGGCTCGAAACTGCCCGCCTCCTGCCACAAAGGCCGCCTGCTCGATCGATCGCTGAAAGAACATGCCCGCCAGCGGATCACCGGAGAAGCGCTCGAACGGCTGCACATCGCGATCTTCCACCGAGACCACCAGCGCGCTGTTGGCAAGCGGCGAGTCACGGCGCTTGAGGCTCATGCCGTTTACGCACAGACCCCCCGGTTCGGTCGCGCTCGGTACCACCCAGCCACCGGGACACATGCAGAAGCTGTAGACCCCGCGCTCATCGATCGAGGTCGCCACCTGATAAAACGCCGCGGGCAGCGCCGGGTGTTCGGCGGCCTGTCCGTACTGGATGCGGTCGATGAGTGGCTGCGGATGTTCGACCCGAGCCCCCACGGCGAACGGCTTGCGCTCCACAAGGATGTGGCGCTCGACCATCAGCTCGTAGATCGAGCGGGCACTGTGCCCGACCGCCAACACCACGGCATCGGCCTGCACGACAAGCCCCGATTCACAGCGCACGCCGAGCAGCTTGCCGGACGGTGACAGCAGCAGATCCACCACCTTCGCGCCGAAGTGATAGAGCACCCCCCGAGCCGTCAAATCCGCCCGCAGCGCCAGCAAGATCTTCGGCAGCCGATTCGAGCCAATATGGGGTCGGGACTCGACGCTAATCCGCGCATCGGCCCCGTGCTCGACCAAGGTGAGCAGCGTCTCGCCGATCGCCGCCTTGTCCTTGCTGCGGGTGTAGAGCTTGCCGTCGCTAAACGTCCCCGCCCCGCCTTCCCCGAAGCAATAGTTCGAGTCGGCTTGTAGCTCGCCTCGCGTCAGCAGCGCCAGATCATGGCGGCGTGGCTGCACCGGCTGCCCTTGCTCCAGCAAGATCACCTCGGCCCCGGCTTCACACAGCCGCTTGGCGCACAGGGTACCGGCGGGACCACTGCCGACAATCACCACCCGCTTCCGAGTCACCAGCGGCACCGGCGGCGGCAAGCGCGGCATCCCACCCTGCAAGAGCGGCAACCGCCCGCCACCAAAGGGCCGATTCACCTCGACCCGCGAGCACGACTCCGGCAAGAGTGCGCCCTCGGCAAACACCTCGATCTGCATCCGATAGCCGATCGGGAAGCCCTTGCGCGCATCGAGCGACTTGCGGAGCAGCCGCGCCCCGCCCGGCTTCGCAATACCCGACCGTCGCGAAGCCTCCACCATCGCCAGCGCCCACAGCGCCTGCTCCGGATCGGAGTGAACCGCCTCGTCACTTTCCGCCACAATCGCGTGCAGCGGCACAAAGATTTCAACCTGGGTCGCCAAGCAGCGTGTCCTTGCTACAGTCCGTCTTTGCGCAGCTCAGCGATGATCTTGCGATACAGCTCTTTGTGCGAAAAGCCGCTGATGAGATCGGGGAACAGGTGTCCAATCTGCCCCACTTCGTCCAGGTGATCGGCGGGCACGCAGCCCAGGAACTTGCCCCACTTGGCCGATTGCACCGTCACCAGGCCATCGTTTACACGCGGCACGAGCGGGTTGTCGCTGTAGATCGCAAACACGCCCTCGGGCAGCGCGAGCAGCGGGTCCAGCAGGTCAATGCGCGACGAGTTTCCCCACGCCGAGCCCGCACACTCCGCGCTGGCAATCCGACCGACTGACCGACCGGCGACGCTGTAATAGCGAACCCGCGCATCATCGGGATGGGTGGCATTCCAGCGCTGCATCGCGGGCGTGGTCAGTTGCGCCAGCGCGGCTTTGGCATTGGGACTCCCCGGCGCATCGGTCAGGCCGGACACCGCCTTTAAGATCGCGTCGATCACCGCGTACGAAAAGCCCGGCACCAGACCGCTCGCCACGTCGGCAATCTCGGTGCCACGGTGGGGCGTACTCACGGTGGTCAGCGAGGCCACTTTCGGACCGTAGCCGAGCCCGCTCACCAGCGCCCGGCCATCGATCCCGCCCTGCGAGTGGCCAATGATGTTGACCTTGCAGGCGTTGTAGGTCTTAAGCGTATCGTCCACCACGGCGGCGAGTGTGGCCGCCCGCACGTCCGAGGACTCAAACGGCGGCACCTTGGCTTCGATCACCGTCTCGCCTCGGCTGCGCAGATCGGCGGCGACTTGGAAGAAGTAGTTGAGCGGCCCGATGCGCTCGAAGCCCGCAAAGCCGTGGGCCAGCACGATGGGATAGGGGGCACCTTGGCAGCCCAGGTTCTGCACCAGCGTGCTCGGCGCATCCTCCGCACCGAATCCGATCTGGTCCTCCCCGGCACCGGTCCCACCACAGCCGCCGAGTCCAGCGCCCAGCAGCAAACTGCCGATCGCTGCCAACAAAGTCCCGCTCCGACCCGATCTTGTCATCGTCTGCATGTGGTCCTCCTAATCGCCATTGGTTGAAAAAGCGAGCCATTTTTCGACGATGGTTTGATAAAGTAAATGGGCTTCGGCTAGTTACCTTAAGTTCCACCATGTCGCAGGACCCGACGGATAAGGACCCGCTGATTGGTTCGGTGGTCGATCGCCGCTACAAGGTGCTCAAGCGCCTGGGCGTTGGCGGCATGGGGATCGTCTACAAGGTCGAGCACCTGCACCTGAACAAGATGTTTGCGCTCAAGGTGATGCGACCGACGAAAGACGAGGTTGATCGCAAGCGCTTCGAGCAGGAAGCGCGCCTGGCCTCGCAGATTCGCCATCCGAACGTCATCGAGATCAGCGACTTCGGCGTCCTGCCGACGAACCAGCCGTACTTCGTGATGGAGTTCCTGCGTGGTCGCACGGTCGGTGAGGCGATCTTCACCGGCTTTATGGATAGCCAGATCGTCTGTCACATCGGGCTGCAAATCGCCCGCGGCTTGCAAGCGGTACACAAGCAGAACGTCGTCCACCGCGATCTCAAGCCCGACAACATCTTCCTCATCGATCCCGAGACCTCGGAGTCGCCAGAAGAAAGCGGCAAGGCGTCCGACGAGGAACCGGCGTTCGTCAAGATCATGGACTTTGGCATCGCCAAGTCGGTAAATAACAACCTCACCGGCACTGGCATGACCGTCGGCACCCCCGAGTACATGTCGCCTGAGCAGGCACGCGGCGAGGTGGTCGACTGGCGCTCGGATCAGTACTCGCTTGGCTGCATCCTGTACGAAATGCTGACCCGCGAGATCCCGTTCGACGGCAAAGGCGCGTTCGAGGTGATGTACAAGCACCTCAACGCCCCGCCGACGCCACCGAGGCAGCGTCGACCCGAGCGAGCCCAGCACATCTCGACAGCGCTCGAAACGATCGTGCTGAAGATGCTGGCCAAAAAGCCCAAGGACCGTCATCCGAGCATGCGGGCCGTCGAGACCGCGCTCCGGGACGAGGCCCTGCGCCAGCTGGTCGAAGAGGGCGTCACCGTGGTCGGCCCGACGCCGGTGCCTCCGGTGCAGCCAGCGCCAAACCAGAACCAGACGTCCCAGGCCCGCGACACCATGAAGACGGTGCCGATCATGCGGGCAGTCGAGCCCCCGGAGTCGAGCAGCAACCGCCCGACGGTCATGATGAACGTCGTCGACCAGGCCGGGATGATGGACCTCATCTCGAAGATCAACGATCGGGTGAACTCGTCGCGCTCGGTGCCGCAGGTGGCATCGAGCCGGGGATCGCTGCTCGGCCGAGCGATGTCGTGGCTACGCAGTTTGCTTTCGCGGCTGCGCAAGCTGCTAAAGTAAGCTGCCCGCCATGACCTATGAGCAGCTTTGGCTTCGGGCGTTCCTGCTCACGCAGGCAGTCGAGATTCCCATCTACACGCTCATCCTGTCCCGCTTCCCGGCCAGGCCGCTGTGGCAGTCCAAAGGCAGCGACCCGCTGAGCCTGCCGATGCGCATCTTGTGCGCGTTTTTGGCAAGCGCCATCACCCACCCGTGGGTCTGGTACTTCTTCCCGCGCTACATCGACGACTACTGGCCAATGGTTGCGGTGGCCGAGACCTTCGCGGTGGTGGTCGAGGCGCTGTGGCTTCAGTTCTGCGGCCTGCGGCGCGCCCTTCTGTGGTCCCTTGTCGCCAACGGAACGAGCGCTACGTTAGGCTTTCTGAGACAGTAGCAACCCAAGTTGCCCCGATTCGATGGAGTCGACCATGACCGACTGGCTGTATCGCACCCCCCACGCCTTCCCAAGCAAGAAGCTGTTCCGCCTGGGCCTCGCCTGCAACTACGGCATCGATGAAGCCGGTGTCCGCGTCGCCATGGACCGGGGCGTCAACTTCTTCCTGTGGACGATGAAGAACAAGCCGTTCCGCAGCCCGCTCGCCGAGGCCATCTCAAGCCGCCGCGACAGCGTGTCGATCATCGGCTACGCCAACCTCGGCTGGTTCGGCTGGGGCGTTCGCTCCGGGGCGGAAAAGCTGCTCAAGGAGCTCAAGACCGACTACCTGGACACCTACTTGCTCGGCTGGCTCGGCATCACCTCGGCGTGGACTTCATCGACCGAAAAGGAACTGGTCCACCTGCGTGAGAGCGGCAAGGTCCGCGCCATCGGCTGCTCGATCCACAACCGTGAGCGCGCCGGACAGCTCGCCGCGACCTCACCGCTCGACCTGCTGATGATCCGCTACAACGCCGCCCACCCCGGTGCCGAGCGCGACATCTTCCCGCACCGCCGCGAAACCAAGCCGACCATCCTTGCCTACACCGCCACCCGCTGGGGCAAGCTCCTAAAGCGACCGAAAGGCTGGGAAGGCCAAGTGATGACTGCCGGCGACTGCTACCGCTTCCAGCTCTCGAATCCCCACGTCGACCTCGCCCTGACCGGCCCCGCGAGCCGCGCCGAGCTAGAACAAAACCTCGACGCCCTGCAAAAAGGCCCCCTCACCCCCGAAGAAGACAAATGGATGCGAGACTTCGGCAAAAAGGTGCATGGGTAGGGGGGTTCCCTTACCTCGACCGTTTGCCCTTCTTTGCGGTCTTCTTGCTGGTCGAACGGAAGGTATCGTCCACTCGCAGCGGCAGACCGCTCTGGATGGCCGTTTCGTGATCAAACAAAAAGACCTCGCAATACTCCCGAATACCAAGCAGCTCGCACTGTCCTTTGATCTTGTTGCGCAGTCGGTCTTGCAAAGGCCCAGCCGATAACAAAAAGCTCTGCAGCTCGTCCGTCTTCACCACAAAAGCCAGCTTGAGCCTTCGTTCTTGCGAAGGGAGCTGTCTACACACGGATGGCAGATCTGGTTCCAGCAGCGCCTTCTTCGGCAGATGATGCCAGACCGAACCGAGCACCAGCAGACAGTCCTTCGCTTTGTCGACAAATTCCCGGTCCAGGTAATCCAGGTAATCGACGAACTGCCGCTTCTGCCGATCAGACGCTCCGCCGGTTTCAGAATAGTCTTTCAGTTCGATCAGCCACAGGATGTTGCGTTTGCGATCGAACCAACCGAAGTCCAGCTCATGAACGCCAAAATTCTTAAGCGACTTAAAACCGGCGCAGTCTTCCAGTCGAAACCAATCACTGGTCGGCGGCTCAAAGCGCAGCCCTGATTCCAAAATCGAAGTGACAGCCATGGTCGTCTACCGTTCCAGGTCAAGAGACACTTCACGCTGGTATAGCGCAATGGACTCATCAATGATCGGATTGTCTGGCATCCCATCCAGGAGGTCGAAGAAGTCGGAACGCACGGTCGTGCCGTCTCGGGTGAGCGAACAAAACGCGACCGAGGCTTTGCGCTGTTTGGCCAAGATATGCAATTGCTTGATTGCAAAATAGCTATGTGTTGCCAGATAGATCTGAACCCCAGCGCGGCTCAAGTCCATCAGCATCGTCATCAATTTAACAATATAATCGGGATGTAAGTTGGTTTCCGGCTCATCCAAAAATAGGATCGAGTCTTTGCTGAGTGTCCGATTGCGTATCAGCGTAGTCAGGATACCTAGCTTTTTGATACCTTCCGCAGTCTGCGGCATGGTGAAGGTCTGGCCACTTCTCTGAAAGCGAAACTGACCATCCGACTTGCTCTTGGCAATTTCGCCACCAAAGAGTAGCTCCAGCGACTTCAGAACTCGCTTTAGATTGGCTTCGATGTTGCCT
The DNA here is from genome assembly GCA_044228505.1 of Polyangia bacterium. GTDB lineage: Bacteria > Myxococcota_A > Polyangia > Palsa-1104 > JAEUJZ01 > JAEUKA01. The sequence goes on from JBGAUT010000004.1 coordinate 38,553, forward strand.
TTGGTGGTTGGCAGTCGCAGCGCACAGATCAAATCATAGTAGGTATCATCGAACCCAAAGATCTCCAGCGTCTCGCGGGTGGCTTCGATCGCTTCAAACGCGGTAAGCAGTTCCTTAGGTGGAATAAAAATAGCGCTAAGTGCTTCTTGTGGCGCGGCGTCTTCAGTGGCAGTCGTGACTTTTTGATTCGCGGTGCTACCGTAGCTAAATAGATAGTTGTCTCCGTGTAGCGTACAGTCCACTTGGGTACGCTTTTCACCCCGGTGAACCAGCTCACCGATCGATTCGGTCTGAAACGTCCAGATCAGCTTGTTCGCAAGCACTTCCCGCCACGCCACCTTGGGCCTTCTCTTCGAGAACTCTTCGACGCTCTTGGCTAGGCAATAGAGCAGCTTCAGTAGATGACTCTTGCCGGTGTCGTTCCGACCCACGATGACGTTGATCTGCCCGTGGTGCTTCCAGTGGAAGCTCTCGAATAATGCAAAGTTCTTGATGACGAGGTTCGAGAACATTGCGCGGCAGCATAGTCACGAGGCCCTCAGATTGCGAGCCTAGAAGCGTCGACCCTGGACCGTACGGTCCGCGTCACCCAGCAAGCCCCAACTCATCCCCACCGCAAACCTCTTTGCGACCGGGATGATCCAGGTCTTCCCTGCCGCAAACCTCTTTGCGCCTGGGATGATCCAGGTCTTCCCTGCCGCAAGCTCCTTTGCGATCGGGATGATCTAGGTCTTCCCTGCCGCAAACCTCTTTGCGCCTGGGATGATCCAGGTCTTTGCTGTCGCAAACTGCTTGGCGATCGGGATGGTCGGCGTCTTTTTTTCTTATTTGACTTGTCGCTTGTGGATCGGCTGCTACCCCTACTGACATGACCAAAAAACCTACTAGCAAGTCTGCATCCCCCAAGACCCCCCACCCGACCACACCGGCGGACCCGCCGCCCTCGCTCAAGAACAGCTTCGACGCGTTTTTGGCCGAAGCGAACCTGCTGCCCAAAGAAAAGGTGGTGCCGCTCAAAGTCGACGTGAACCTGGTATTTGCCAACGTCCAGCAGGGAATCCTGTCGGTGCAGCCGCAGCTGACCCGCTTGCGCAGCGAGCTGCCGATGCTACATGTCGACGGGCTGATGAAGCTGCCCAGGCTGGCTGAGGCGCTGCTCTATGCCCATGGCGAGGCGATCCGCCACAGCCAGCCGGTGAAGCGCGCCGAGATGGAGGCCAAGCTCGTCGAGCTTCAGTCCCTGCGCGAAAGCATGCTGCTGCAAGCCGAGGTGTTTGCCTTGGTGGGCCTTGTCCCCGAAGCCCGCGTCGCCCAGATTCGGGCGGGGAAGGGCCTGTTCGACGCTGCCCAGGATGGGGTGGCGCTGGCGGATTTGTATGGGGCGTATCGGGGGCAGATTGCGGGGAAGCATCCGTTTTCGGACGCGCAGATTGCGCGGGTGGCAGAGCTTGGGCATGCCCTGATGAAGGTGATTACGCCGGAGGGGGCGCGGGCTTCGGTCAGCTCTGCGGCGGTGAAGGCGATGGACGAGCGCGACCGCATCTACTCGCTGCTCCTGCTGCGTCACGGGGAGCTGCGGCGGGCGGGCTATTACTTGTTCGGCGATGAGATCGACGAAAAAGTCCCGACGCTCGGGGCCCGTGCCGGCAAGCGCCGCGAGCCCGAAGCGCCCCTGCCTGCTCCCGCCGCCCCCGAACACCCCGCACCGTAACGGCCACGACTGGTACGTGAGCACTGGCCCGACCGAGTCAACGACGCAGATTGGCGTAGGGACGGATTGGGGTACTGTGGCACAATGCGCCTGTGACTGCTCAATCTGATTCGGCGGGGTCTGGCGAGGCGGCGCAGCTTGTGCTTCCGGCGGTTCCCGCTTCGGTGGACGAGACTCTCTCGGCGGTATCCGAGATCAAAGACGCCCGGCAAGCGATCCTGCGGGAGATCGAAAAGCGGATCATCGGCCAGCGTCACGTCATCGACCAGCTCTTGATCGCGCTGTTCGCTCGTGGCCACTGTCTGTTTGTGGGCGTGCCGGGTCTGGCCAAGACGCTGCTCATCTCGACGCTGTCAGAGGTCTTGCAGCTCCGCTTTTCGCGGATTCAGTTTACCCCCGACCTGATGCCGTCGGACATCACCGGGTCCGACATCCTCGAAGAGGACCAGACGACCGGCAAGCGGGTGTTCCGGTTCATTCGTGGGCCGATCTTTGCAAACATCGTGCTGGCCGACGAGATCAACCGCACGCCGCCGAAGACCCAGGCCGCGCTGCTCCAGTCGATGCAAGAGGGGCGCGTCACCGCCGGTGGCCAGACCCACGAGCTGACCCCGCCGTTTTTGGTGTTTGCGACGCAGAACCCGATCGAGCAAGAGGGTACCTACCCACTGCCCGAGGCGCAGCTTGACCGCTTTATGCTCCAGGTCGACGTCGGCTATCCGACGCTGGAAGAGGAAGTGCTGATCGTCAAGCGCGGTACCTCGGCGGAGCGTCCGACCCTGTCGAAAGTGCTGTCGCCCGAGCGAATCATGCAGCTTCAAGACCTGGTGCTGCGGGTGCCAGCAGCGGACCATGTGGTGCGCTACGCGGTGTCTTTGTGTCACGCCACCCGTCCGCAGCGGGCACCGGGCAGCCGCGCCAATCGGACGAGCGGCAGCATGCGCCTGGCCGGTGGACCGAAGGAAGCCGAGGCCCTGGCGCTGGTGAGCGAGTATCTGTCCTATGGGGCTGGGCCGCGAGCCTCGCAGTTTTTGATCCTGGGCGCGAAGGCCAAGGCGATCCTCGAAGGCCGACCGGCTGCCTCGATCGACGACGTGCGGGCGCTGGCGCGTCCGGTGCTGCAACACCGCCTGATCGTAAACTTCCATGCGGAAGCCGAGGGCATCGGCCCGCAGGTCATCATCGACCGCCTCCTCGAAGCGATCAAACCGTAGTTTTCGACGATGACGTCCCGGCTGCTTGATCTGCCTTCGCTGCTTCGGCTTCAAAGCCTCCAGCTACGGGCGCGCCTTGTCGCCGAGGGCGCGCTCCAGGGTCTGCATCGGGCCGCCCATCACGGCTCTTCCGTCGAGTTCGCCGAGCACAAAGAGTACGCACCCGGCGACGAGCTACGCCACATCGACTGGCGGGCCTGGGGCCGAATCGACAAGTACTACGTCAAGCGCTACGAGGAAGAGGCCGAGGTCCGTGCCTACATTGTCGTCGATAGCTCTGGTTCGATGGGCTATGGCAGGCAGGATCAACTGACCAAGCTCGACTTTGCGCGGCTTTTGGCGGCAGCGCTGGCCTATCTGCTGCTGCGGCAACACGACTCGTCGGGGGTGCTGATCGCCAGGGAAAACGGGCCGCTGTACATTCCGCCCCGAGCGGGACCGGCGCACTTGGGCGACCTGTGTCGAGCGCTGGAAGAGACGCAGGCGGACGGACGGGCCGAGCTGGGCGATGCCCTCCAGCTCTTGTCGGAGACGATCCGGCGACGGTCGCTGATTGTGGTGCTGTCGGATCTGCTGCCGCCACCGCCGCTCAGCGAGACGACCGACTACAGCGAATACCTACGGCGGCATTCGGCCCTGTTGCGGGCCAAGCTGGTCAGCCTGCGGGCCCAAAAGCACGACGTGATCGTGCTGCAAATCCTCGATGCCGATGAGCTGGAGCTGCCCTGGTCGAGCCTGACCTGGTTCGAGGAAGTCGAACCGACGCTGGCCGGTCACGAGCGGCTGTTTGTCGATCCCGGAGACGTCCGCAAAGCCTACCTGACCGAGCTGGAGCAGTTTCTGACCGAGACCCGGCGCGGCCTGCGCGAAGGCGATGTCGAGTACTCGCTGGTCCAGTCGTCGCGCTCGCCCGAGAGCGTACTGCTCGACATCCTGCGCGGGCCGATGCGCCAGCGGGTGCGGAGGTAAGCCGTGCATCTGCTGTCACCGGCGTACGCGGTCTTTTTGGTCCTGGGCATCTTGCCGGTGCTCATCCACCTGCATGGCCGACGGCGGGCCCAAGTGCGCAAGCTGCCGACGCTGCTGCTCTTGCGAGCGAGCAACCGGCGAGTGGCCCAGCGGACCCGACTGCGGCACGTGCTGCTGCTTTTGCTCCGGGTGCTGCTGCTGATGGCGATTCCGTTTCTGCTGGCGCGACCGTTTGCGGAGACCGACTCGGATCTGCCGGTGCAAGTCAGCCAGACCCAGCGAGCGGTGCTGATCTTCGATGACAGCTTGTCGATGATGTATCAGCCGAACAGCGACGCCAAGCTGGGGGGAGCGATCCTGTTTGAGCGTGGTCGCAAGCTGGCGAGCCGCATCATCGACGCGCTGCCGCAAGGCGCGGAAGCGGCGCTGATCTTGGGTTCGCGGGCGAGCGAGACCCCGGTCGGGGACTTGACCTCGGACCGAACCCGGCTGTATTCGGCGATCTCGGCGCTGCGGCCCACCTATCGATCGACGGACTTGCCCTCGGCGTTTAAGCGGGCCACCCAGATCCTGTCCACGCACCGAGGCAGCCTCAAGCGCATCTACGTCATTGGCGACACCTCGGCCCACTCGCTAGACGGGTCGATTCATCCACCGGCGGAGACCGAAGTGTCGCTGGTCGATGTCCGGGACGGCAAGTCGCTGCCCAACTGCGCGGTGGTCGACCTGCGCGCCGAGCCTGCCGCCAGCATGGGCCCACGGGCGGTGCGGGTGATGGCCGAGCTGCACAACTTTGGCGAGGAGCCCGTCAAAGAGCTTCAGGTCACGCTGCTCGTGGACGGTCAGGCGGTGGCCAAGGGACTGGTCGATTTGCAGCCTCGCGGTCAGGCCATCAAGCGCTTTATCCACATCTTGCAGCCGACCCAGACCCCGACGCAGACCCCAGGTACGAGCGAGCCGCTGACCGCACCCAGCGCGGGCCTGCATCACCTGGCGGTGCGGCTGTCGCCCGATGCCCTGATCGCCGACAACGAGCGCCACCTGCGGGTCGATGTCCAGGCGGTGCTGCGGGTGCTGGTGCTGGATGGCGACCCGCGCAACCTGCGTCGCGATGACGAGGCGTACTACCTAGAAATGGCGCTGCGTCCAAGTGAAAGGGACGACTCGCAGCTTCAGCTTGTGACCCGCTCTCTCGATGAGGGACTCGGCAGCCTGGCGGAGTTTGACGCGGTGGTGCTGCTCAACGCCAAGGCCCAAGAGCTGTCCCGACGGGGCATCGAGCGCGGACTCCACGAATACGTCAAGAGCGGCGGCGGGCTGCTGATTGGCCTGGGCGATAACGTCGATGTCGAAGCCTATAACCGGGTGCTGGCCGAGCTTTTGCCGCAGCCGCTGGCGGTGATCAAGACCGCCGGGGCCCTGCCCAGTCACGGGTCGGGCGAAAGCGAGTCCTCGACCCAAGGTCCGGGAGAACATCTCGGCCAGCTCGATCGCCGTCATCCGCTGCTTCAGCCGTTCCTAAGCGGTCGCTCGAGCGAGTCCCTGCTGTCGGCATCGTTTGCGCGCTATCTACTGCTCCAGCCCACGCCGCACAGCCAGGGCGAAACCACGGTGATCCTGTCGTTCGAAAGCGGTGCCCCGGCGCTGACCGAGCGGACGGTGGGACGGGGACGGGTGCTGCTGTTTACCTCGACGCTCGACCGGGACTGGAACGATCTGCCGATTCAGCCCGCGTTTTTGCCCTTGGTGCAGCAGATCGTCCGCCACCTGTCGCGCTCCCCGCTTCAGAAGCCCGAGAGCGACACCCTCATCGGCCAGACCCGCGACATCAAGCTCCAGCCCGGCGACACCCGCGTCGAAGTCACGTTGCCGTCCGGAAAGACTCGCCTGTTCGAGCGGCTCCAAGGACGCAAGCTGCTGAGCTTTACGGAGAGCCGCGAGCCGGGCTTTTACCGAGTGGCGACTGCGGGCGATACCGGGGTTCTGAAGGCCCGTCCGAGCGAGCACTTTGTGGTGAACATCGACCCGATCGAGTCGGACTTGCAGCTCGCTCCGGCGTCTCGGCTGGCGGCGCTACAGAGGCCGCTGATCCAGAACGAGACTTCGCCCAGCGGCAAAAACCCCCGTAGGCGGGTCGAGCTGTGGCATGCCTTGGGCTGGGTGCTGATCCTGCTACTGCTTGGGGAATCGCTGCTGCTTCGCCAAAAATAGGCTGCTCTTTGCACGAAAGGAACGAAACCCAGATGTCGCGCTATGTCGTTGCGATCGATCAAGGCACCACCGGCTCCACCGTCCTTTTGCTGAGCGAGCGGCTCGATGTGATAAGTCGCGGCTACGCGGAGTTTGCGCAGATCTATCCCCAGCCGGGCTGGGTCGAGCACGATCCAGAGGCGATCTGGCAGTCGGTACTCAAAGCCCTGTCGGCGGCCTTGTCGAGCGCCGCGATTGACCCAAGCCGCATCGCCGCCATCGGCATCACCAACCAGCGCGAGACCACCGTCTGCATTGGCCGAGATGGCAAGCCGCTGCACAACGCCATCGTGTGGCAGGACCGTCGCACCGCCGCCCGCTGCACCGAGCTACGCCAGGCCGGACACCTTGCTTCGGTGCAAAAGAAGACCGGGCTCGTGCTGGACCCCTACTTTTCGGGCACCAAGATCGAGTGGCTGCTCCGGCAAGTACCGGGGCTCAAGTCGCAGGCCGAGGCCGGGCAGGCCCGCTTTGGCACGATCGACACCTTCCTCATCCACCGGCTGTCGGGCGGCGCGGCGTGGGTCACCGATCCCTCGAATGCCTCGCGAACGCTGCTGTATGACATCACGGAGCGCCGCTGGGACGACGAGCTGGGTGCGCTGCTCGGCGTGCCACAGCGGTCGCTGCCCAAGGTTGTACCGTCGCAAGGCATCTGTGCCGAGACTCGCGGGGTACCGGGACTTCCCGATGGGATTCCGATCGCGGGGATCGCCGGAGATCAGCAGTCGGCGCTGTTTGGCCAGCTCTGCTTTGCGCCCGGCGAGGCCAAGTGTACCTTCGGCACCGGGGCGTTTTTGCTGCTCAACACCGGCGAGCGGGTGGTGCCCTCGAAGAACGGCATGCTGACCACGGTGGCGTGGCAGCGTCCGAGTGGTCAAGGTCACGACGAATTTCACTACGCACTCGAGGGCAGCGCGTTTATTGCGGGTGCGATGGTGCAGTGGCTGCGCGATGGGCTGGGGATCATCCAGTCGGCCAGTGAAATCGAAGCTCTGGCGCGCTCGGTGCCCGACTCGGGTGGGGTGGTGGCGGTTCCGGCCCTGGCGGGACTCGGCGCTCCGCACTGGCGACCGGAGGCTCGCGGCCTGCTGTGGGGGCTCACCCGAGGCACCGGACGCGGCCAGATTGCGCGGGCGGCGCTCGAAGGAATTGCCCTGCAAAACTGCGATCTGCTGACGGCAATGGAGGCCGACTCCGGGCTCAAGCTCACCAGTCTTCGAGTCGACGGGGGTGCCGCTCAGAACGACCTGCTCATGCAGCTTCAGGCGGACCTGCTGGGGGTGGAGATCGTCAGGCCACAGATGCTGGAAAGCACGGCGCTCGGTGCGGGCCTTTTGGCAGGTCTGGGCGTTGGGCTATGGCGGTCGGTGGGTGAAGTGGCGGCGGTCTACAAGATCGATCGCCGCTTTTCGCCCTCGCTGCCTGCCGCGACGGTCTCGGCGATGAAGCAGCGCTGGGCCGAAGCGGTTTCGCGCTGTTAATCCCCGAGCAAGCGCAAAAGGTACGCCTCGTAGATGGGGTTGCTGATCTCGACCCGTTGCCCGGTATCGGACGGAGTGAGCAGGCCACTATCGAGCAGGTACGACTGCACCTCATCGGCCCGACTCAGGGCAACCTCTTCACCACCGAGAAGTCTTAGCAACAGCTCCTCGGCTTCTTTGCGCCCGTTTACGACATCCCCGACGGAAAGCAAGTGAACGCAGTCTTCGCCAAGGAGCTGCTCGGCGATCGCCCGGATCTGCTGCGCGGTCGGCGATGAGACGGCCAGGTTGGTTTCGGGACTGCGGCGCGGACTGCCAAGCTGCTCGTCGAGCTGATAGAGGATCCGGCTCACCAGCCATGGCTGCCCCCGCGTCCTTTGCCACAGCTCGTCCCGCGCCTCGCGAGTCAGGACCACCCCACTTTCCGTCGCATAGTCCTTGAGCAGCAGGTCCACTTCGTGGGGCGACAGACCGGGCAGCGCCACCGGCAACCCGACATTCCACAGCGAGCCGCTGCCTCGCGTCTCATCCCCGGTGGGGCGCAGCTCGTCGCGGAGGTCACGGACATGGGTCTTTCCGCACAGCAAGACCGCATGCACAAACGGACGGCTATCGTCTGCCAAGGACAACGCCGAGCGAAAGCTGCGCAGGATCGAAATCGTCAGCTTGCGGGGCGGGGCGTCGTACTCGTCGAGCATCAGGACCAGCGGCTTGCCAAGACGCTTCTGAACCTCACCCAGATACAGGCAGAACGACAGCGACTGGGGCTCGGTCGGGTTCCACTTGGGCAGGCTCGGCAGCGGATACGCGGCGTGGAGCGTACCCTCGATGTGACGGAACAGCCCGAGCAGCGACTGGTCCTCGGCGACTTGCAGCGAGCACAGCCCCACCGCCAAGCCCTCTTTCCGCAGCGCGGTCGCAAGCTCGCGCAAAAAGGTGGTCTTGCCGGACTGCCGCCCGCGATGAATGAGCAGCGATTCGCCGCGCACAAGTGAGGCCAGCGGTCGCGCAAGCCGCGACGACCAGTCGACCATGAAGTCCCGCCCCGACACGCAGGGCCCAGTGATGTGAAAGCGACGAGTCATAGAGAAATTGTGAGCCAGTTTACTCCATGACGCGGCTCGGATGAACCGTGGGATGCGGTCGGAGCGGGCGCAAACGGGCGATTAGTGGGAAGTGAGCGGCTGGCTGCCAATGCGAGCGGTCCCCTGCGGCGTGGCGTCTTTGGTGAGAACCACATCCACCGGCTGGCCGTCGTCGTACTCGGGCGGACTGATCACCCGAGGGCGGTCTGCCAGATGGGCGAGCGGTCCAGGCCGAGCAGCCACCGAAGCCCCCGGCGGAACCTTGTGGATGGCAGCGCGCACTGAATCTGCCTCGGGGTCCGGTACAAACAGTGCGGCGGAGTAGCGACTGCTAGAGACCGCCAGCGGTGAACCTCCGTGCAGCACATGCGCAGCCGCCGTCAGCAGGAGCAGCGCCACGCTCGGCCCAAGCACAAGGAGCCTTGGGGGGTGCGACCGGATGATCGTCACAAGCCGCGACAGGCCAACCACCGCCGCCATCACCAAAAACGGCACCATCGCGGTGGTGTAGTGCGACTCGATGCTGCGCACGCGGGGAAAGGACGACAAAAAGTTGATCCCAAGGATCGGGAGCGCTCCCACGGCAAAGCGCGGACCAAGGAGCGGGAGCAGACCGAGCGGCCACAGTAGCTCGACGACGTAGCGCAGCCGTTCGAAGGTCAGCCACTGCATCGCAAAGCGCAAGGGATGACGAAGCAGTAGCAGCAGCAGATCGCGACCCGAGCTGACCTTCTGACCGCCGCCTGCGAAGTGCAGGCCGTACGAGCCAAGCCTGGGCAAATGGTGCGGCTGGATCGCGACGATGTAGACGCCAAAGTAGGCAATCAGCAGAGCCGCGATGAAGGCCAGCCACACCCGCTGCTGGGGACGATGAAGCGCAAACGCCCCAAGCACCAGCGCGAGCTGCAACGCGATGTCTTCTCGGCAGCCGAGCGCCAGTCCCCCCCACAGCAGCGCCCGTCGCCACGCCCCTTCATCCATCGCATCGAGCCAGGCCCCTAGCAGCGGTAGCGCCACCGTGACCGGATGGAAGTCATGCAGCGTGGCCACCGTCACCGTTGGATAGAGCAGGCTCGCCGCCGCCATCAGCAGCGCCGGCGTGTCGCTATCGAGATACCGCCGCGTGAGCCGATAGACCGGCCAGGGCAAGAGCGCCACCGCCACCGCTTGTACCACCAAAAGCAGCGGCGCAATCGGGACGCCCAGCCTTGTCAGCGCCGCCAGCGGCAGCAGAATCGGCTCTAGGTGCAGACCGATGAGGTGTGGTGCCTGGACCAGCGGCACGTCGTACTGACCGTGCGCAAGCCCCCAGACAATCCGCACGTAGTACGAAAGATCGATCTGCGCGTGAAACGAGTAATAGCGAGCAAGCGACAGCCCGGCGTAGGCCATCGCGTACGCCAAGCAGATGATTCGCAGAAGGAGGCCCGGACGGACCAAGGGGTGTTTCCGAGGAAAGTGAGGAGCGAGCAGGGTCTTTGGTATTAACCGGACATCGAGGCGATGAAGTCGCCGTTCGAGTCGGTCTTCGCAATCTTGTCGCGCATGAACTCCATCGCGTCGACCACGTTCAGCGGGTGCAGGAGCTGACGCAGAATCCAGATGCGCCCGAGGATGCGATCGTCGACCAGCATCTCTTCCTTGCGGGTACCCGACTTGTTGATGTCGAGGCACGGGAAGATGCGCTTTTCCATCAGCTTGCGGTCGAGGTGGATTTCCGAGTTACCGGTTCCCTTGAACTCTTCGAAGATGACCTCGTCCATGCGCGAGCCGGTGTCGACGAGCGCAGTGGCGATGATGGTCAGCGAGCCGCCTTCTTCGATGTTGCGGGCAGCGCCGAAGAACCGCTTCGGCTTGTGCAGCGCGTTCGAGTCCACACCACCGGACAGGATCTTGCCCGATGGCGGCACCACGGTGTTGTAGGCGCGAGCGAGGCGAGTGATCGAGTCGAGCAGGATCACGACGTCGCGCTTGCACTCGGCGAGGCGCTTGGCCTTCTCGATCACCATCTCGGCGACCTGGACGTGACGGGCCGGTGGCTCGTCGAACGTCGAAGAGATGACCTCACCCTTGACGGTGCGCTGCATGTCGGTCACTTCTTCCGGGCGCTCGTCGATGAGCAGCACCATCAGATAGACCTCGGGATGGTTCGCAGTGATGGCGTGGGCGATGTCTTGCAGCAGCACCGTCTTGCCAGCGCGAGGCGGCGAGACGATGAGGCAGCGCTGACCTTTGCCAATCGGCGCGAGCATGTCGACAATGCGCGTCGAGTAGTTGCGGTGATCGTACTCGAGCCGGAGCCGCTTATTGGGGTACAGCGGCGTCAGGTTGTCGAACATGATCTTTTCGCCCTGGTGATCCGGGGCGTCGCCATTGACGCGGTCGACCTTAAGGAGTGCGAAGTAGCGCTCGCTGTCCTTCGGGGCCCGAATCTGACCTTCGACGGTGTCGCCGGTGCGCAGTCCGAAGCGGCGAATCTGCGAGGGCGAGACGTAGATGTCGTCGGGACCGGGCAGGTAGTTATAGTCCGGCGAACGGAGGAAGCCAAAGCCGTCGGGAAGCGTCTCAAGAACGCCATCACCGAAGACCTCGCCACGGTTCGAGGAGTGATGACGGAGAATCTCGAAGATCAGGTCCTGGCGTCGCATGCCAGAGACGTTCTCGATGTTGAGCCCTTGACCCATATGGATCAGCTCGGACATCTTCTTGCGCTTCAGCTCAGTCAGGTTCATCGGGTTCGTTCCTCGGTTGGATGGGGCGAAGGTAGGGCCGACCGATGACGATTGACAGCGTGGACCAAAGGGTCTCGCTTCGTCTTTCGGACGTCAGGCCCTAGCGTTCAGGGAATCCGGCTGGTTGTTGTTGGATAACGACGATAGCAGCTGCTCAGGACGAATCTTGGTTGGTTACAGCCACATCACGGTACGGCAAGCAGAAATTGGTGTCAACGAAGAGATGAGAAGTTAGGCGACGGCTTGGGCCGGGCGCAGCGATCAAAAACCGAGCACGACCGGTGTCTCGACAGAAGCCTGTGGTGGCGCGGTCGGCAGAGGTGGGTGGGGTGGCAAGGAGGAATGGGTTGCGGCACCAGGAACCATCTGGGCAGGACGAGGACTGTGTAACCAGCGCGACAGAAGGTAAAACACCGGCCCGATCGCAATCAGCAGTGCGCCGAGCGTCACCGCAGAGACGCCCCACATGCCAGCCTCGTTTCGCCCGGACCACAGCGACAATCCAAGCAGGGAAACCGGCAGCAGCCCAAGCAGCACCATCCCAATCGTGCCACCGGGAATCCGAAACGGTCGCAGCAGCTGCGGCTCACGGATGCGCAGGACGACCAGCGACACGAACTCCAGCAGCACAAGCGCGCCGTAGAGCATCACGTCGATCTGCACCAACCGACGAAAGCCAAGGCCCAGGCAGGCGGTATACAGCAGCGCGGCCAGCAAAATGCTGCGCTTGGGTGCCCCGGTCTGGGGATCTTTGCGTCCCAGCCACTTGGGCAAAATTCCGTCGCGAGCCATCGCCAGCGGCAGCCGTGAATAGCTACCAATCAAGGCGTTGAACATCCCGAGTCCACACAGCGCGCCACCCAGGGCAATCGCCACCGCAAGATATGGTCCGCCGAGACGCCGTCCCACCTCGACCCAGCTTCCGGTGGTCCATTCCTCTGTCGGCAGGCCGCTGGCAATCCCGCACAGGACCGGCACGACGTAGCAAATGGAGACGAGCACCACCGTCCAGAACATCGCCCGAGGATAGGTCTTCTGCGGACTCTCGACCTCTGTGGCGACGGGCGACGCATTTTCCCAGCCCATGTAATTCCACAGGCACAGCAAGATGCCGTTGAGCCAAGGCAGCAGCGAGCCATCGCCGTGCGAGTGAACCTGCAGTTGTTTCATCCAGCCACCGCCCAGGCGGACTGGACCGGAGCCGCTCAGCGCAATCGCCACCAGCACGACAAACGGCAACAGCAGCGCCGCCGCCATCAGCTGGCTGGCGATGCCAACGGTGCGGGTGCCACGAAGATTCCACCAGACCGACAGTCCGATCATGGTGAGTGCGGCATACCAGCCGGCACCGCCCACCGATGAGTCCGACAGCGCAGGAAAGATCTGCCCGAGGTAGGTCACGACGAGCATCGGGTAGATGGCCATGTCGAACAGGCTCATCGCGAGCGCCATCCATGCAGTCTGCACGCCCCAAAACGGTCCGAGTGCCCGCCGAGCCCATGCGTAGTAGCCGCCTTCGCTCGGAAGCGCCGAGGTCAGCTCGCCGACCATCAGGGTGATTGGCAAACTCCAGATGAACGGCACAACGATAAGGAGCAGCAGCGCGCCGCCAAAGCCGTGACCGGCGACGATCTCTTCCAGACCATAGGGTCCGCCGGAGACCACGAAGAAGGTGGTGGCGATGAGAGCTCTCAGACCGAGCTTGCGGGGGAAGGTCGGTCCGTGGCGATTTCCGCTCGGTTCCTTGGCTTGTCTCGCGACCAGTTTGTGGACGCGAGTGCGCTGCGTCCTGCGTGGTCGAACACTGGTGTGTGTCGTGGCGAGCTTGGCCACCGAGGAACCGTGCTTCATTCTCACTTCACCTCTCTTTACTCGCGCAGTTTGGAACAACGCTGGAGGGTGTCGCAAGCGCGTTTTTTTGACTTTCTGCGAAAGCTCAGAAGGCCTGGCCAAACTCAGCCGAAAAGCGTGGCGCATAGATGCTGCCTGCCGACGGAGATTCCAGTGGGAATCCAAGGTCGAGCCGGATCACCTCGCGATTGAACTGCGGTAGCCCCAGCCGGAGCCCAAAGCCGACGTCCTGGTGATAGGAACTCCCTGAGTACGTGCCGTCGCGGAGATAGCCGTTTAAGACCGGTGGGGCATCACCGCCATCGTAGAAGACGACCGCACCGACGTGAATGGTCCACAGGTTGATGCCCTTGGTGCGAATCTCGGCATTCACTCGGTACAAGCTGCCACCTTGCAGTGCTCGGGGAGCGTACCCGCGCAGGCCGCTGTCGGAACCAAGTGTCATCCGCTGCTGTTCGAGATCCCGACCACGAAGCTGGAGCTTGGCCGACAAATGCAGGCGGAACGGACCCACCGCCGGGGTGATCTCGCGAACCTGGGCAGTTAGGTACTGATTGAGGAGCGAGCCTCGGGGATCGATTCCGTATTGGAGACGCACGCCGCCTTTGACTTCATAGGAAAACAGATTGCCCGACAGGTAGTGCTGGCTGGCCAAGCTGCCGGAGGCTTCGAGGTAGTCGCTCGAAAAACCAAAGCCGTGCCAGGCGTAGCGCAGCTCCAGGTTCAGCTCGGGCCCCAGTCGCAGATCCTCGGTCAGCGCCAGCGTCTGAATGTCTTTGAGCCGGATATACCGTGCGGTGTACAGGTTGAGGCCGACAAAGGGACCGCTCGCGCTCTCACTGCGCGGCAAGAGCTGGCGATAGGCGGTGCGCACCGAATCGGAAATGGTGTCCGGAAAGTCGTCGGGCAAACCATACCTCTGATGCTGAACGCGAAACCCAAGGGCGAGGTTCAGCTTGTGAATGATGCCCGCCGAGTACTGGACCTGGATCTGACCGGCGATTTGTTCGCGATGAAAAACGTCGGGAACCTCTTCACCCTGCACGTTGCGCAAGTAGATCGTTCCGCCGGAAAAGTAGCGCGCAATGTCTTTGACGACTTGCAGCTTGGCTTCCCAACCGAAGCGGGTTCGCAGCGAAAACAGTGGTCGACCGACCTGTACATAGAGCTGCCCGCCCTCGACCTGACTCGTTTGACGATTGAGGTACAGACCGCCGATCAGCTTGAACTGATGGCGTGAGCCCCAAATTCGATAGTCGGTATAGGACATCCCGAGCGCGTAACGCCCCGGGTCGAAGCCAAAATCGACGGACAGGCGCTTGTTGCGACCGGCGAGGTTGTGCTCGGCAAACTGAAACGACAGCACATCGAGCCGCGCTTGATCAAAACGGAACTCGGTGTTCAGACGCAGGCTCCACTGATCTTTGGTAACGACCAGCACCCGCACTTTGTCCGGGGACGAACCACGCACCGCGACCAGACGCGCCACCGACAGGATGAACAACGTACGCAGGTTGCGCCCGCTCTCCTCGAAGAGATCGCGACGAAACGGCTCTCCCACGTGAAACAGCAGCTCGCGGGAGATGACCTCGTGCCGGGTGCGAACGTGAACGGCGTTCAGCCACGTCCACGGAATGTACTTGGACAGCGGAAAGTCGCCCGGCAGGATGACCTTGCTCGCATCGATCAGGATTTCTTCGATGATCTTGCCGTCGGGCTGCGGATCGAGATCGGTCTGGGACAGCTTCAGACGATCGAGCGCGTCTTGGATCAGCTTCTCTTCGTACTGACCGCGCAGGTTGGGCTTGTCGGCCTGCACGGGCTTGTGCAAACCGGTGACCAGCCCAATCGCCAGCAGGGCCGCCACCAGCCGAATGAGACCACTACGGCGCACGAGCGTCCGAGCCGCTGTCCTTTTTAGCAAACCGCATCCGCAGAAACGCGACGACGGCGGGCATGATTGACAAGAATACCACCACGATGATCACCAGCTCGATGCGCTTGGGAATGCTCGGAAACAGCGAACCGAGAAAGAATCCAAGCAGCGTCATCGACACCACCCACGACACCGCCCCGATGATGTTGTAGAGAGCAAACTTGCGATAGGTCATCGCTCCCACGCCCGCCACCACCGGAACGAAGGTCCGCAGGATCGGCATAAAGCGCGCAATGATGATGGTCTTGCCGCCATGCTTTTCGTAGAAAGCGTGGGCTTGGCGAATGTGCTCGGGGTTGAACAGCCGCGACTTGGGTCGATTGAACAGCGCCGGGCCGGTCCGCTTGCCGATGGAGTACGACAGGGCATCGCCGAGCACCGCCATCACCGACAGGGCGACGTTCATCTGAAGCAGGTTGAGTCCGTACTTGGGATTGGCGGCAAACACCCCGGCGGTCACCAGCAGCGAGTCTCCGGGCAGAAAGAAGATCATCGCGCCCGTCTCAGCGAAGATGATCCCCATCATCACCAGCAGTGGATAGCCGGTCGAGATCGCCGAGGCGATCAGATCCTCGGGATTGCGAAGCAAGTGGAGAAACCAGCGCAGCAGTTCCATGTCGGTACGTATTCCCCCGATTTCGGGTTGGTGAAGGTCGGCGTTTTAGCGCGAATCGAAGTCTACGTCACCAGCGCCGCGCACCACCCGCTCGAAGGAACCGGCGCGGGCCGCCCCGCTAGGCCGGAAGCCCGACGAGCTGGGCACTTAGTTCCCACAAGCGGGTTCGCTCGCTGGCATCGGTGGCAGCAGGTGAAGGCTTGGCGGGTCGCTGTTTTTTGAAGTAACCACCTGTCACTCCTGCAAGCTCTGGAGAAGTCGCAACGTACACAGAGGTCAGCGAAGCACTCTGGGGCGAGTCCACAAACGGCGCGGCCAGCCTTCCGAAAAATCTCAACAGCGGCTTTTCACGCAGGATGTCGCTTACCACATCGCCCGGATGAAGCGCGTTGCTGGTGACACCGGTTCCGGTCAGCCGCGCCGCCAGCTCCGTCGAAAACAGGACGTTGGCAAGCTTGCTCTGGGAATAGGCGCGGAGTCCGTGGTAGCTGCGCGTGGACTGCGGATCGTCGAAGTGAAAGGTGCTCTGTTTTTCATGGAGCCGCGAGCTGACGTTCACAATCCGTGCAGAGCCCGACTCTGTGAGCCGTGGCAGGAGCAGGTTGGTCAGCAGAAACGGTGCGAGGTGATTGACCGCGAAGGTGTCCTCGATGCCATCACGGCTGAGCCGTCGCTCCGGATGCCACAGTCCGGCATTGTTGATCAGCACATCAATGCGCGGCTGCGTGGCAAGCAGATCGGCGGCCAGGTTGCGGACACCATCGAGCGAGGAAAAATCACACAGCCGCGATTCGACCAGTCCCCCCGATGAGTGAGAGCGGACATAGGCCACGGCTTCCTCGGTTCGTTGGTGGTCGCGACCAATCATCACGACCACGTAACCGCGCTCGGCCATACCGCGTGCCGTCTCTCGACCGATGCCCGCGCTGGCACCGGTTACTACGCAAACGGGATCTTTGCCTGTCATGGCGCAATACCGTGTTGTAAGTTGAGCCGCTCGATCATCTGCCGGTGCATACAAAGTACCTGCTGTAACAAACCTGAATTCTCACACAAGGACGGACGATTGATATCACGAGAGCGCAAAGATCGATTGGTGATCACTGGTGCCGGCGGTTTCGTCGGCCGACATCTCGCGCAGCGGCTGGTGGCGACTGGGGCCCAGGTGATCGCGTCCGATCTGCGCGATCCCGGCATCGCGGGCGCTCAGTTTGTCGCCTGTGATGTGACGGATCGCCAGGCCTGTGACCGACTGGTTGCCGACGCCTCGGCGGTCTTTCATGTGGCCTCGATGGTGCAAACCAGACAGAGCGGAGCGGCCCCGGTGTGGGCAGTCAATCACGGCGGGACACAGAACCTGCTCGCCGCGAGTCAAGCCGCGAAGGCATCCCGCTTTGTCTACGTCAGCTCTGCCAGCGTGGTGTATCAAGGCGCTGACATTGAAAATGGCGACGAGTCACTTCCCTATGCCGCGCAATCTCAAGCTCCGTACGCGGACAGCAAGATCGCGGCGGAGCGCGAGGTGCTCGCGGCCAATGGACAGCAGGGACTGCTCACCTGCGCGGTCCGTCCGCATGTGATCTACGGACCCGGTGACGGACGCTTTCTGCCCGCGATCCTCCGCAGAGCCCGCGCCGGAACGCTGCGCTACGGAGTCGGTCGGGACAACAAACTGTCGGACTTCACGTACATCGACAACCTGATCGATGCGCTGCTGCTGGCGGACCGTCGACTCGCAGAAGATCCCACGCTCGGAGGCCATGCGTGGTTTGTGACAAATGGTGAGCCGATCCCGTTTTGGGACTTTGTCGATCGCGTGCTGCGGGCCATGGGAATGGCACCGACCAGAGGCCGGATTCCCTACTCTGTTGCGTACGCAGTGGCGACGCTGGCGGAGGGATTGAATACGCTGTCCGGACGTGCCGCTGGGCCAGAGAGCGGGCTGACCCGTTTTGCGATCCGCTACATGTGTACCCACCACTACTTCTCGATCGATCGGGCACGCCGCGAGCTGCACTACACTCCCGCGATCAACATCGATGAGGGAATTCGGCGAACCATCGCCGCAGCCTCTGTTACGGCGTAGCGTCTGCTGCCACTGGGAGCGGTCCCAGCGTCCGATCGATCCGCTTCAAAAACGAATACCACGGCTGGCTCAGCCCCGGAATCTGCACGCTCACATAGTGAAAACCACGGGCGCGCCACTCTGCGGATTCCTGGGCGGACGGAACATAGGGGGCATTCCCTATCCGGTAGACGTTGTAAGTCAAGATGGTGGGCTTCCGCGACAGGACGTAGTCGAGCGGTGCGAACTTCTGATGCCCGGGACGACTCGAAACGGCTGGCACTTTGTGCGCCACGTACTCATCGGACAAGCCAAAGCTATCGAGCGCGGCAATCCCTGCGTAATAGACCTGCGCCCCAGCACCTCCGACGACTTGATAGTCATCCGGCTTCACATACTGTCCCAGCCACTTGCCAATCGCGGCGCGGTCCGCAGTGTAGTGACGCAGATACCCCGGCGTATCAATCCCGTGATCGGCCCCGATAAACGTGAGCGCATGACGATCCACGAAATAGGAATTGGTTGCATGCAGCGCCGCGAACACCATCAGCGATCCGGCAATGAGGAGCCGACTCTGATCCTGAAGCAGTCGCCACAGCCCAAGGACTCCGGTTAACACCAGCAGCGGCACGATCGGCATCACGAAGCGATACAGCCCCATGAAGTCTCCACCGACGGAAACTACATAGAGCAAAAACGGCCCGGCCCAGATCAAAAGGAGTCCACCGGCCAGCCTGTAGGAGTCCTGTAGCTTCTGAGGTAGGGGCCTCACAAAGCCCATCAGATACAAAAGGGGCAGCACAAACAGCTTCAGGTCTCGCATCACAGCCCATAGATAGTAGCGACCTTGCTGCCACGCGCCGCTGCCTCCCGACGACTTGATGTAGAACGTATTAGGCACATAGTATCCGTAATATAAACGACGCCACACGATGTGCGGTACCGTCAGAAGCAGGAACATAAGAAGCAGGCTCCACTCCTGTTTTGTCGGCACAAGCTCTCGCTTCTGCAACTTCACAATCAGTCGGTGAAGCGCCAGCAGACCAAACAGCAGATAGCCTTCCGGCCGCGTCAGAGCCGCCAGCCCGATCGTGATTCCGATTCCGTACAGAGCCGGATGCCGACCCTCTGTTTCTTCGACCACCGCAACCAGATACAGTCCCAACGACAGCGTACACAAGAGCGTAAAAAGCTGCGTCTCCAGACCCCCGGAAGCCCAGCACGCATAGCCCGGAATCCCTGCCAAGATCCAGGCCGGAACGCCATCCCACAGAGAGCGAGCGTTCCCCCGCAACCGTCTCAGAATCACCCCGCAAAATAACATCGTGGCGATGGCACAGAGCGTTCCCAAAACCCGCGAAGACAGCTCCGCAGGAATCTTGAGCACAAGGCCCAGCGCAAGCAGAAGGGTCCACAAAAAGTTGGTGTACCCTTCCACGCGCTCGCCCAGATTGAACACCAGCGCGCCGTGCTCTACCAAGTTTTTGGCATAGACAAACGAGATGAATGCATCGTCGGTGACGAAGTTAAACTGCAGGCTATGGAAACACAGCAAAGCTGCTGCAAGTCCCAGCGAAACATACAGCGCTACACGGGGTGAAGTAGGCATTGCCGAACCACCTCGAACAGCGCACCGCACGCGATCAGCACGAGCAGGTGAAAGACCTCGTGATACCCAAAGACCTTGGGAAAGGGATTCGGACGCTTGCGCGCATAGGTCAGCGCACCGAGGGTATAAATGATGCCGCCACCGACGTGGAGTGCCACCACTTGGGGCCCCAGATTGCGCCACTCTCCTGGGAGTCCCAGGGCCCCGGTCCAGCCCAGGACGACATAGATTCCGACATGCAAAAAGCGCGGTGCGGTCGGCCAAAACACGGTCTGAAGCACTCCCAACACCGCGCCAGTCCACAACACCGCGCAGAGCAGCTTGCCATAGGAGCCGCCCACTCCGACGACGGTAATCGGGGTGTAGCTACCGGCGATAAACAGAAAGATGTTGGCGTGATCGAGCCGCTTCATCTTGGCGCGAGCAGCCGGTTGCCAGTGCTTGCGATGATACAAAGCACTGATTCCGAGCAGCGCGATCAGCGACACCCCATAGACGATCGCACACAGACGCGCTGGTGGTGACGCGGCCTGGCTGAGCAGCCAGTAACCGAGCGGGAATGCCAAAAAGAACGCAATCTGATGCGAGACGCCGCGCAACAGCGGCTTTTCAAGGACCGTTACGACCTCATCAACCGTCGCGTAAAGTCCGTGCGCAGCCGACGGCGGCGTCGATTTCCCGGCCACTTTCCGGGCCTTCTTCTGAGCCATCTACCGACGTGCCTACGATCGCTTCACGAGCGTCACGATGTTGCGCTGCGGCGGCGCATGCTCGATCACGGCCTGCTGCAAGCCGAGCCGCCCGAGCACAAACTCGACAGCACGTACGCGCTCCTGCATCGATGGCGTATCAATCGGCAGATACGGAATCCGGAACTGCTCTAGGAGCAGCTTGACCATGCCATCAATGCGAACCACAGAGTCCCAATCGACCCCGGCGCGCACTCCGTCTTCGCGCAGCAACGAACGGTGCGGACGCACGAAGAACACCACGCCTTCGGCAACCCACTCCATGTACTGACGGACTTCTTCGCCGCTTTGGCCCGACATGATCTCGCCGAGTGCCAGCGCATGCTCGGCGGCATAGGCCAGGTTGTCAAAGGCGCGATCGGAGACAAAGCCCTTCTCTTGGAGCTTCTCAATCGCAATCTGGCGCTCGAACACCCGACGCTGGTAGTCGCTCACTCGCTCCATGTCGGTGCGAAGAGAGTCGAGGTCGATCTCCAGCTCGGCGAGCACGGCGCGAGCAACCTCGGTGATCATGGGCAGCCCGTAGCGACGGCTGACCCAGCGGGTCATGGTGGTCTTACCGGTAGCGTGAGAACCAACAAAGTAGATGCGCATGGCGGCCCTGGGCCTAACAGCCTGAGCCGTAAACTGTCAAGCAGAAGGACTTTCCGACGCGGCTTTGGCTTCGAGAACTCGCCGCCAGCGGCTCTGCACACCCATCCGTAGCAAACCCGACCGCAACGCCAGAAGCAGGCTCGCCAGCGCAAAGAATGCCGTGCCGATGAGCTGCACCACCGGACGCCACAGCATCACCGCTTGCACGGCGCGACCCTCGCTCGACAGCCGCTCACGCTGGAAATGGCTACGCGTAGCACCCATGGGAATCGTCTCACGCGGCGGTAGACCCTGATAAGCGGGAGGCTTCGGTGTGGTCGCACGGTCCAGCTCACTGTCGCTCGACTCTTTGCCCACGGCGGCTCTGCGCGAGTAGCTGACGCTCGGGCCATCTTGCGCCGAGGGCACAGCGGCGCGATCGCCCAGCACAAGCACCCCGACGAGTAGCGCCCAAACCCCCCCAAGACACAGCCCACCGAAGATGAGCCAGAAAATCCGCTTCTGACCAAACAGCCACGGCAACACATACAGCCCTGCGACCAGCATCTCGGTAAGCAGCAGCAGTGCCAAAAACAGTCCCATCGACGCCGCAGCCGCCCCGAGCAGCAGCGCGATTGCTGTCCGCAGCCCCCTTGTGAGCCCCAACGCGAGCAGCAGCCGCTCCGCCACCGCAATCAGCGCGAGCAGCACGATCAGCTCGCCGAGAGACACCGCTGGGAAACGGACATCGGGAGATAGCTCCTCGAACACCGGCAACCAGTCACGGTCGTAGCGCAACTGAATGTGAGCCGATGCCGCCGGTGCCGCCAGCTCCGGCAACCACAATGTGGCAATACCCAGCCCCAGCGTCCGCTGGAACGACTGTCGATGCTGAAGCTGAACCGCCTGGAGTCCTTGCGAAAGCGGCAGCAGCAGCGCGCCGGTCTCGTTCTTGGTAAGCAGCATTGGATCGCCCTGCAAGCTGGCGTAGGTTGGCTCACCGCGCAGCGGCACTTGCAGCTCGGCCGCCCCTTGGTTGTCCAGCTCCAGCGCCGTCTCACCCAGCACCTGCCCATCGCTGCCCAGGAAGAACGTGGTACTCGCCGACGTCACTGCGTAGCTCTGCGTTCGCAGCGCCTCAAGTCGAACCACCCGCCAGGACAGCACTTGACGATCCTCGACGAGAAACCCCTGCGCGCCACGGTACTGCGGGGTCAGACCGGTTTCACTGACACTGATTCGCTGAGCCACCGTCTCGACAGCCGGTCGGAGCAGCGGATGGCTGTCGAGCAGCAGATAGTGCACGCTGGCCTGGACCGGTGGCCGGAACGCGGTCGAGGGTAAGCTACCGTGCAGGGTAAGGGTGTGCTCGCCGGGAGGTACGTTGCAGGCGTACTCTCCCGCTTGCTGCTCGCAGGAGATCGCCGCATCGAGCCGCTGCACCCGTTCACCGTTGCGCGGTGACACCGAAAAGCGCTGGTGAGAGCGGTTTGGGTTGCGCACCAGCAGCGTGTAAGCAAAGCCCACACCATCCGGCGACAATGTAATGTGATATCGTCCAATCGCCGACACCGGCAGCGCTTTTTCGGCCTGATCCTTGGTGATATGAACGACGGTGAGCCGCTGCTTGCCGCCCTCTTCTTCATCTCGAATCAGCTCGCCGTCTCGAACCTGCGAGTCAATCCACAACACCTGTGGCGAGGTCGAAAGCTGCAGTCGATCCCCGCCCATCAGCGCGACCTGACAGCGCAGCGAAAAGCGTGGCAGCAGTGGTGTCAGCTCGTACCTGTCGGAACCGCCTCGCGACAAAATGGCGTCGCCCTCGCAGCCCCACAGCCGAGTTCCCGCAAAGGTCGCCAAGACCTCGACCGTGGGACCACTGCCTGCGGTGCGTCCGGTCAGCGTCACCGCTAGATTGCGCGCCTCGAAGCTACCTTCCAAGCGCAGCGTCTCGACGACGGTCACCGCTGGCCGCGACATAAGCTGCTGATATTCCGACAGCGGCAAGGTCACCTGGGAGGGGGAACCAGCCACGGTCGTGGAAACCTCGGCAGGCTTCTTTGGCACGGACACTGGTGCCGGAAGTACCGGCCCGGCCTGAGCCACTGCGGCATGCAGCAGCGATAGAAAAACGAGCGTCACAGCAAGCGGCTTGGGTCGAGTCACCATGGCTTCACACTACACCGGCTAGAAGCAATCGAATCGAATCGGCTAGTAGGTCACAAGCGCTGTCATTCCCAGCAGTGATGGACTCATCGAGGTCGAGACTTGCACCTGCTGCTTGGCACCAGGTAGCGCCACCGTCACCATGCCACCGGCAATCGCCGCCAGTCCGAGCGCTATCAGCCCACCACCGACTCTTCCGGTGTCGTAGACCTGCTGGCAAACCGTTTGGCCCTCACCGCAGATCGGATTAAGCACCGGCTTGCCGTTGGCCAGCAGCGCGGAGATGCCAAAACCAAGGCTCACACCACCTAGACCGATAAGGCTGCCACCGAGCGCCAGTCGCCAGTTGGGACGTCGCATGACCTCGGTACGGTACACCGGTGCCTTGACCACCGGCGGCGGCAGCTTTGGATCAGGCTCTGGCACATCGTCGCCCGGCTTCGACAGCACCGCATCGACCTGCGCAACCTGACCCGCTTCGATGGTAACCGTCGAAGAAAATGGCGGCTGACCGAGCAAGCGCAGTTCGAGCGGCACCGAGCCCACGAACCGACTGGCTTTATACGGCGTCACCCCCACCTTCTCTCCGCCAAGGAAGACATCTGCGCCGCTGGGCTTCGACGAAATTTCGACCGAGCCCCGGGCACGACTCGCCGACTGCTGAACCACCGTGCCAAGCGTCGTCGAGGCGCTCTGAAAAGCCTGCTCTAGTGCGCAGTCATCACAGCGGACCGAACTTTTTCCCGCGACGTCCCCGACCGAAGGATCGAACACCTCGACATCAAACTGCCAGCTCGCTTTGTCGACGGTGGGAACTTGACCAGCCGGGGGCGTGGACGCTGGTCCCGTCACAGCAGGAACCCGCTTCGCCCGCACCCGCAGCACATACAGTGCCTCATTGGCGTTGGCCAGCTCGGCGAGACAGCTCGCGGTCTGCAAACAGTCGGAAAGCTGCGGCTTGAGCTTGAGCGCCTTATCCCCCGGCACCACCACCTGCCGATCCTTCGCCAGGACTTTCCCGACCGCTTGCGTCAACGACTTCTGATTCTCGGCCGTAAAATCTCCGTCGAGAAGTAGCACCAGCGCGGGCGGCACGGAGACCACCACCGTGCCGGTCTTTTGGTTGAAGCGCATCTCGACGGTCTGGCCGGGTAGCGCCTTGACCTGTTCCTCGATCCGCTGCTCCCCCAGCTCGACGATGATCCGATGGTTTCCTGACTCCAGCAGCAGTGGCAGTGGCAGTGGCAGCGCTCCGACGAGGTGATCATCGACCACGACCCACGCCCCGCGTGCCCCAAGTACGTTGACTTCTCCAGCCGGTGCCGAGACGAGCTGAGATATTCGCTGTGCTTCCTTCTGATCTGGGCCTTCCTCATCGCCTGCTGTCTCGTGCAAGTAGCGCCGCATGACGTCCTGAGCGGCCACCATCCGGCCTTCCGCTTCCGCCAGCTTGCCGAGCTGAAACAACACTTCTGCCGAGGGATTTTTGCGATACGCGTCCTCGAACAGAGCCTTCGCTGGCTCGACGGTCTTGGCGCTCAGTGCAGCCTTACCGTCGGTCAGGAGCTTCGATGCCTGCTGGACATCTTCAGCACTCGCTTTGGGCTTCCGTGAGCTACGCGCCAGGGCCGTCGCTCCATCGAGACTCAGGCTTGCCACAATCCCCCACGTCAGCAGGGCTTTCCCGATGGTACGCGACGCTCTCATGGGCAACCCTTGACCTCGATCGTTTCCTGCGGGCGCACCTGCACCATTTGTCCGCCGCCGACGTTCACCCGATGTCGACCCGGAGGCATCCAGATGTCTTCGGTCTGGCAGCGCCCCGCGACAACTTTGCTCACTCGCAGCCGACCGACATGTGGTGCCACCCGCTTCATCGCGTCGCTGACCGCTTTGTGACCGTCGGATTTCACTTTGCCGAAAAAGCCCGGCTGTTGGATCTTGTCATACTCGGTCATGGCCTGCGCCCAGGCTTCCTGAGCTTCGTAGGTCTGTCCGAGGTGAAACGATAGCTCATATCCGACGGCGGCGCAGACGGCTTTGTCTTCCTTTTTGCGGGTACACTGGGTGCTCGCTTTTTCGAGCAGCTTGCGCGCCTTGCGGTAGTCCTTCCGAGAGTACGCCTCAACGCCAGCACGAACCATGTCGGTAAGCTGCGAGGCCGCTATCTTGATGGTGACGGTCGCACCCGCCGTGACAGTGACTTCTTGCTGGCCACCGGGATAGGTGATGCGGTGCTCACCGACACTGACCTCGACAGGCTTGTTCCCTATGACATAGGGCTGCTGCTTGTCGATCTGGACCTGGGTACCCGCTGGCCCCTCGAAGTGGAGGAACCCTTTTTCGTTGCCGATCGGCGTCGGTGGCGGCTCCGTTCCAACTGCACCACCGTCGGGTGACGGGGTCGGGTTTGGGTCGCCAGCCGGGACCGCATTCGATCGCTTCGTCTCGATGACGCGGGTCGGTTCCGTCACTGGCTTGTCCGCAGCAGATCCTGCCCGCTGGAGCTTGGCTAGCACCGTCAAAGCCCGCTCCCGCAGCGCCGGATCGCTGTCCCGTGTAAGCACCCGCACCACCGCCAAGCCTGGATGCGGCCCGCCAGCCGTTGCCTCAAGTTGCGCGGCGCTGTCGAGAGCCTGACCTCGGACGAGCACGCTCGGATCACGTGCTGCCTTCTGTAACAGCGGCACCGCCTGTTTTGCTGGCCAGCCCCCGAGTGCCTCGACCGTCGAGCGTCTGACTTCGACATCACTCGAATACAGCGCTGCGGTCACCGATTCTGCTTTGATTTCTTGCGTCGGCTTTTCCCCGAGCCGCTGGAGAGCGGACTGCGCCCACACCGCCTCGGCCCCACCCCGGGCAATCGCCTCGTTGAGCAGTGCCAGACCCGCTCGGCTTCCGGCCCGGGCCAGCGACACAGCCGCCCGCAGTCGCGTGCCCACAGCCGCTTTTTCATCCCCAACGATCTTGGTCAACCAGTCGAGCTTGGTCTGTGGCACCTCATCGCTCATCTCGACGGCCATCGCTTGGGCTTCGGCGTCACCGGTCGCCACCATCCGCACGACTTCTTTGGACTGAGTCTGATCTCCGAGAGCGACCATCGCCGCTGCCCGAGCCACCTGCTCACCGGAGCTGCCCTGACCTGAGCCTTTCTTGAGCGCATCCATCAGCGAGCCCTTCATGGTCGTATCCGACGAAGCCAACTGGGATGCTTTGGCAATTGCCCGCATCATCTGGGTTCGTACGGGGGCACTTTGGTCACTGAGTCCCTCGGCCAGCGCCGCGATCGCGTCTTTGCCACCGATTCGAGCCAGCGAGTCCGCGGCGGCCCGCCGAACCTCTTCCCGGTTGTCACGCATCGCCTTGCGCAGTAGTGGCATGGCTTGCGGGGCGCTCACGTCACCAAGTGCCGCCACCGCTTGCGCACGAACATTCCAGTCTTCGTCTCCCAAGGCTTGCTCTGCCCAGCTCACGCTCCGCTCCGCCAGCACCAAGGGATCTCCATCGCACAGCTTCAGTAGCGCCCCCGCCTCGGCCTGTCGCAAAATTCCGCTTCGCTCGCCACCGCGCAGCGTCTGCGACAGCTTGGTCACGTCCTGTTTATCGCCACAGTGCCCGATTCCTTGCGCCGCTAAGATCCGCTGTGGCATGCCTGCTCCCGTCGTCCACAGCGTCGTGCGCAAGGCCGGCTGACCACTCTGGTCCTCGATGAGACAGAGCGCGTGCGCGGCGTTCACTTGCAGCGCGCCCGGTTGCACCGCCACCTCGGACAGGAGCCCCCGCGCTCGATCATCCCCGAGTGCAGCGAGCAGGGACGCGACCCGGATCTGACGAGGATGACTGGGAATGCCGTCGGGTAAAATTTGGACGAGCTGGGTCTTCGCCTCGCCATCGCCGATCTGTGCTCGGCGGCTTAAAATTTCGACCCGGTTATCGTCAGTGGGCTTGGCTTGCCCGAGTCGGACCTCGACCAGCTTTTTGGCCTTGTCGTCACCTAGATCGAGGAGCGCCAGCGCCGCCTGAAGCTGAACCTGTGGATAACGTTCTTCGTCGAGGGATTTACTCAGCAAGCTACGCCCCGCCGGTGCCCCGAGCTTGGCCAGCGACTCTCCTAGCGCCACAATCACGATCGGATCGCCGCCTTCATCTGCACGATGCAGAAGCGCAGCCGTCGCCGCACGATTGCCGATCACCCCAAGCGCCCGGGCCGCCTGCATCTGCACTTGAGGATCGGCATCCCGCAGTCGCCCTTCGAGTAAGCTCCGGTGCCGACTGTCGCGACTGTCTTCCAGTGCCCCCACCGCCTGCCCCCGTACCGCCGGATCTCCATCGCCCAGACCCTCTTGCAGGATTTTCAGCGCCAGCGACCGCAGCGACACCATGTCGATCTCTTCGACGCGCCCCCGTCCGCGCAGCTTGTCGAGGAGGAGATAGCTTCCGATGGCAATCGCACACAGTACAAAGGGCAGCATCGCCAGCGCGATGAACCGCCGACGCCGAGGTACCTCGACCTGCGGCAGCGACGATAGGGTCAGGTGCTTGTTGAGGCCCGCCGTGGTCTGTTCGCCACGTTGCAGCCTCTCCAAGTCCTGCATCAGCTCCGTCACCGAGGCATAGCGCTCGTCTGCTGACTTGGCGAGCAGCTTGGCCAAGATCGGTGCCAGCGCCTGCGGAATTCCCCACTGCTGCGTGTCCGCTGGCAGCGGCGGTACCGTCTTCTGCAAGTGCCCGATGAGCACCTCACCGAGCGTCTCTCCTCCGAACGGGAGCTTTCCTGTACACATCTCGTACAGGATCACACCAACGGCATACAGGTCCGTTCGCACGTCCACTTTGCCGCCGTTGATTTGCTCGGGAGCCATGTAAAAGGGCGTGCCTACCAGCGTGCCGGTGCGGGTCAACTTCATCGACTCACCCTCGACACCAACCGTCTTAGCAATACCGAAGTCGACCAACTTGACCAGCGGCGGCTCTCCTGCCCGCTCGACGAGAAACAGGTTGTCGGGCTTCAGATCCCGATGGACGATTCCAGCTTGGTGGGCGGCGGCCAGACCGGCACAAAGCTGACGGGCAATCTGCATCACCTCACGAAACGGCAGCCGCTTCTTTTCGAGTAGGCCCGACAGCGCCTGTCCCGACAGGTGCTCCATCACGTAGTAGAGTCGTCCGTCGGGAAGCTCGCCGATGTCGAAGATGTCGATCAGGTTTTGGTGCCGCACCCGCGCAATCAGACGAGCTTCTTGTCGGAAACGTTCGACGGCTTCCTGGTTGTTCATGATCTCGCGGCGCAACACCTTGAACGCCGTGCGATGCCCGAGTGTGCGGTGCTCGGCGGCATAGACTTCGCCCATTCCACCTTCGCCGAGCAGTTTGACGATCTTGTAGTCGCCAACGGTCTGCCCGATCAGGCTCTTTATCTCATCGGACATGACTTTCCTTCTCGGCGATAGCGATCAGCGACGCTGCCGCAGTGAGACGCAGCCCAGCGTCGGGCGATAGCAAAAGTGGCACGAGCTGTCCCTCTGCGGACTTACTTTTCGGCCCCAAGGAACCAAGGGCGGCGATGGCCCGTTGGCGATAAGGTTCGTTATCGAGCAGTTTGCGTAGCTCGTCGAGCTGTCCGGCATCGCCGCAGCGAGCCAAGCCCAGCACCAGCAGGGGGCGCAGCTCGACAGAAGGAACCGCGTCGAGTAGCCGATGCAGCTCCGCCACCGCGTCCACCTTGCCAGCGAGCCCTAGCTGAACCAGCGCATCGATTGAAGTTTCCGACGGTGGGGTCATGTTGGACTGCTCGCGAAGCTGTTTCTCCATCGCTGCGTCCCCTTGCCGAAGCAGTTCACGGTTCATGAGCGTCCGCAGCCCACGCGGCACCGTCGTTCCGGGTCGACTCAGGCGCTCACGAAGCTTCCCGAGTGCCGCCGCTTGTGCTTTGCCTGCTTGGGTAATAGCCAGCGCCGCCCACAGTCGAGCCTCCACGGGAAGCGTCTCGCTGGCCGCAGCCGCATCGAGCACCGGCACCGCATCGAGCGCCCCCAGCCGCAATCGGACCGCCTGGGCCTCGATCGCCTGCGTACCTACCGCCGCTTGGGCGCGCTCGGTCACCGCCGCAAGCAGCTCGCTATCACCCGACCGACCCAGCTCGTACACCATCGGTAGCATCGGTCGCAGCGGCTCGGACTCATCGCGAAGTAACTCCGTCAGTTGCGGCAGCAGTGCCCGCCGTCCCACCGACTCGATCGCCAACGCTACCGCTCGTTTTTCGACGAGGGTTCCGTGCAGCGCAGCCCGAATCGCGATGACAGCTTTTCCCGGCGGAGAGTCGGGCGCAAACTGTGACGAGCCGCCGTGCTGCCGCGTAACCAGAAATCCGCCGCCGAAAATCGCGATCAACAATCCGATCGGAATCAGCCACGGCCAGCGCGAGCGGACCAGCGGTTTCAGCTTGACTGGCCTCGTCGTCACCGCTTGACCCACGCTCGCTTCCGTCCACAGGCCGCGCCCACCCCACACCACATCGAGATCGTTTCGGAGCTGTAAGCAGTCGGGATAGCGCTCCTCGGGCAGCTTCGCCAGCATCCGCAGGATCACTTTGTCGAGCCGAACGGTATCGACGTGGCGCTTTCCAACCTTGTTTCTCTTGGCCACCAGCGACGGTTTTTCCGGCTGATTCAGAAGGTGTGCGCCGAGTAGCGAGGCCAGCGAATCTCCCACAAAAGGTCGCACCCCCGTCACTGACTCAAACAACATCACTCCAATCGCGTAGATATCGGCCCGTCCGTCGATGTTGCTAGTGGCCTTGATCTGCTCCGGGGACATATAGGCGGGCGTGCCCATCAAGGAGCCTGCTGCCGTCGCCAACGCGCTCTGTGGAGCCATCCCAGAAGGGGTCGCAACGCCTTCTACTTCACGATCTTTGCGAATCTTGGCGACGCCAAAGTCGAGCAGCTTGACGAGCGGCATCGAGCCATGCCCGTCGGTACGCGGCACCAGCATCACGTTTTCTGGCTTCAAGTCGCGATGAACCACCCCAGCCGTGTGCGCGGCACCGACGGCCGACAGAAGTGGCGCGAACACGGCGATGATCTCGTCGTCGCTTAGCGGCCCTTGTTCCATTCGCTGGCGCAGCGTCTGTCCCGACACTACCTCCATCACGAAGTAGGGGGAGCCTTGCGGACTCAGTCCAAAGTCGTAGACCGCGACAATGTTGGGATGGCCCAGCTTGGTGACCAGCTCCGCTTCCCGCTGAAAGCGCTGCATCGCGTCGCTGTGCTGGCCCAGTTCGGCATTTAGCACCTTGATGGCCACTTCGCGTCCGAGCTTCTCGTGGAGCGCTGCGTAGACGGTGCCCATGGCACCCGAGCCCAAGACGCGGTCGAGACGATACTTTCCGCCCAGGGTGAAACCTGGCCCAACGCTGGCCGCAGCGACGGCTGGCTCTGACATGTCCCAAATATTTTATGTTAACTATGTAAGCCACACAACGCATCCACAGGGAAACAGAAAGAAAACTGCCAGCCAGGCCGTTTCACCGACAGACAGACTGCTCGGCAGTGACCGCTCGGCTGCAGTAGGCTTCGCCATCGAAATGAGCTAGCCTGCGCGCCGCTGATGACCAAGACCACCTCGTCCGATCGCCACTATCCCCGTGAATCCTCCCGTGCCGCGAGCGATCCCTCGTTTTGGACCGCTGCACATGGCCGCGCCGTTGACCCGAGCGTGCTTGTTCGAGTGCTGTCTCGGGCCGCCGCGCTGGGTTCATCGGGAGTGCTGGTTTTCGACCTAGATTCGACGCTACTTGACAACAAGCCTCGCCAAGCCCGAATCGTCCGGGAAGCGGGTGACAGCCTCGGCGAACCACGTCTTTCGCACTGCCAGCCGGATCACTTCACCGATTGGTCCGTCGACAAGCCGCTGCGTCGGGTTGGCATCCTCGAGCATGAATTAGAAGAGCTGGTTCCGAAGGTGCGGCGATTTTGGAAGCGGCGCTTCTTTTCCAGCGAGTACTGCGTCGATGACATCGCGATCGCGGGCGCGGTGGACTTTGTTCGTGAGGCCCTTTCGCTCGGCACCCGCATCGCCTACTGCACCGGTCGCCACGAAGGGATGCGCCAGGGCACCGTCGCCTGTTTTGCTCGCGAGGGATTTCCGGTTCCCGACGGCGGGCAGGTTCACTTGCTGATGAAGCCCGACCTGGAAGAGCATGACGACGACTTCAAGGTGCGCGCTCGCCAACCACTCGCCGCGCTCGGCACGGTGATCGCCGCGTTTGATAACGAGCCGATCCACATCAACAGCTACTTTGAGCACTTCCGCGACGCGCAGTGCGTCCACATGCTCACAGATGATTCGGCCCGAGGCATTGCGCCCCATCCCGAGATTCCGTCGATCGTTGACTTCCGACGGGTCGGTTACTGAATCGATACGGATGGAACCGCGACGCCGCAGACGTGAGCCAGGCTCTCGATGTGGCGAACCATGACGAGCCCCGGCGACCGACCCTTGTACGCGCCTTCGAGGAGCAGCCGCAGGCTCCGCTTGCCTCGGAACGGTACGGTCAGAAGCTGCATCTGCGTCCCGCCCTGCCCTTGCTGACCGTAGATGAGCTGGCCGCGATAATCCGACAGGATATCCTCGGTCTGCTTCACCGAGGTCGTCGACGGCACAGCGATCAGCGCGTAGTACTCTAGCGGATCGCGATCGGCATCTAGCTCGACCTGAAGCGCCAGCTCTTCACCGACGCGGGCCTGGGTTCGATTGACCATGACCTTGGCAAACGGCTGAGCCGTCGCCGTCAGTCGCATCAGCTGCGGCCGATCAACCCGCGCAATCGCCCCCGCCGGAACATCGATCGTCGCCGGACCTTTGACCGTTTCCTCGAAGCCAAGCGGGCTGCCATCGGCCTTGCGCAGCCCTTGCGTAAGCGGCGCACTCGCCCCGATCAGAAGCTGCAGCTCGACAAAGCGAACCAGCGCCATCGGCGTCGAATAGACCCCACCGAGCAGCGCCGGACCCTGAATCAGCCCCGGCTCCTGCGACAGGATCATGTTGCGCGTCACCTGCCGATACAGCTTGGCAAAGGTCGCTTTGTCGCCTTTTTGATAAAACGCCATCGCCAGCTCGGTCAGATACTGCGTCGCCCCGACTCGCTCGAACGCCCGCAGGAAGCGGAAGGTGTCGTACGCTTTCGAGAACGCCACGTCGGCATCTTTGCCATCGAGATCCAGCTTGGGCAAAAGCTTGTCACTGGCCCAGCGCGTCACCGCATCATCGGTGATCACCCGATACAGCACCTCGCCATTGATCTCGACCGGCACCACGTCCTGACCGCTCGCATCAAAGCCCGCCAGCGCCTCGGTCTTCTGCCCCTTGGCGATCAGTGACTGACGAATCCGATCGCCGAGCGCCTGCGCGGTCCGCTGCGCCTGCTGCACCCGCGGATCCGGCGACGCTGCCACTTGCAGCGATCGCACCGCCGAAAACAGGTTGCGCGCCACCCAGCCACTCCACAGCGGGTTTACCGGCAGCCCCGGATAGGGACGGCACAGCCCTTCGCCCTTGTCGCAGAACGCTTCATCGAGATCCCGCACGTCCTTGTCCACCGAGGTCCGCAGCGTATGGGCCAGCCCGTCATCACTGAGCAAGCCCCGCTTCACCGCCGCCAGCAGCGCCGACCGCACCGCCACCCGCGCACTCAGCGCTTCGGCGTGACCAAACCACGACTCACTGGTCGTGTAGACATTCATCGCCATGCCCCGCAGAAGCGGCCCCGCCCCGGCATAGACCCGTGCCGTCTCCTCCGCACCAATCGTCAGCTTGCCGCCGTCGCCAAACTGAAGCCGCGAAAACGTCACCTTCTGCTCGGCAATCGTCTCGATCGGCACCTCGCGACGGTCGTAGACCTTGCCGTCCCCGCCTTGCATGGTCAGCGCCAGCATCCCCGGCTTCGACAGCACAAGCGACAGCTCATGCGTCGACTGACCGGGCGGCACTTGGAACTCCTTGGACACCCCCGGACCTGTCACCAACAGCCGCAGCGGCCCTTGGGTGCTGTTCATGGCATCGATCGGCACATGTAGCTCGGCACCCGGCACAAACGACCGAGGCAGCCGCGCTTCCGCACCCGCGACCCGCTTCACATCCAGCTCGGACTGCCCCTGGGCAAACTCCAGCTTCTGGGCCGCGACCACTCGCATCATCACCCGACCCGTCTGCGGAGGCAGCGTGACCTCGACCTGCGCTCGACCACTGGCATCGGTGACGATCCGCTGACAGAACACGACCTTCTTGTCGCCCTCGCGGACCTCTTCTTTGGGGCCGTCGTCCTCCTCACCACCGGTGCCGCCCTGGCCCCCACTGCCACCGCCCGAGCTCTTTTTGCCCATCTTGGCACCGTAGCCCATGCCGCCGCCGCCCGAGCCGCGACCGGACAGCCCGAGCCCGCCGATGCTGCCCGAGGCCGCTGACATCGCCGGTGCCGGTGGAGGTGCCATCGCCATCATCTTCATCGGCTTCGAGGGCGCGGAGTCCTTCTTCTTGCTCTCGTACTTTTCCGCCGCTTCTTCCCGATCATCCGCTCGGCGGTAGTCGGCCTCGTCCTCGATCCATCCCGTGTTATCCGACCACGACGACACCGACTGCGAGGCATTGCGCAGTGAGTCACCGACCGCCGAGTTCAGATGCGTAGCTGGGCTCCGCGAGGGCACCCGGTTGTCATAGACCTCTAGGATCGCCGACAGCGCCACGCCTTTGCCTCCGTCCTGCGCCTGAATCGTCACCGGGACCGTGCCCTTGGGACGACCCTCGGCCTGCGCGGTGACGCTGACCTTGAGCTGCGACGGCGGAAAGGCCAGCGCCCAGCCTTCCTTGAACGACTCGCCGACAAAGCCGCCGATCGTGACCAGCGAATACGGACCAGGAACCTCGACGTCGAGCTTGCGACCCGCTGCCAGATCGCCACCGAGCTGGACCTGCTTCGACGCAAAGCTGCCGTCCTGATTGGGGGTGTGAACAAACAGCGCCGCCGAGGTCACCTTGGTGGTGACTTCGACGCTGAGCTTGCCCGAGTTGGCGATGAGCGAGCTGACCACAAACGGGTCGGTGCCTCGCTTCTTGCTCTCGACGAACAGATCGCGACCGGGCACCTGCACGGTGTTCTCGTAGGGAGCGACGCCGACCTTGTGGTCAAAGCTGACGCCGCCCGCCGCCGCGACCATGTCCCGCTCGACGTGGCTGGAGCCCTCGAACTGGTGACGAAGGCTACCGCGTGGCGAGATCACCTCGATCTGGAACGGTCCCGAGTGACCCCCGACGTTGAGCGTGCCCATCAACTGGCCCTGCTCGACCATCATCTTCTGCGACGGCCCGGCATGGGTGCCATTACAGCCCGGCAGCATGCAGCGCGAGTTCACCGTCACTTCGCCGCTGAACGGATGGTTGGACATCCGCAGCTCGTTTTTGAACGACAGGCCGTTGCCCCAGCGCTTGCCCGCCCCAGCGGCGTTGCCGAGGAACCACGCGCCATTTATGCGATCCAGCTCGTCGGCCTTGGTGACCTTCTTCCACTCGTGCGCAAACGACAGCGAGCCGAGCGTGCCCTCGACAACCGAGAACGTCGCTTGGCCCTTGCCCTTGCCGCCCTGCACCGCCACGTCGAGCCGGTACTCGCCCAGCTCCAGCCGCTTGGTCGTGCCGTCGAGGACTTCCACCACCAGCACGCCATGTTCGTCGAGCTTGCCCTTTACGTCCTGGCTCATCCCGTCGCGCTTGGCCAGCTTGCCGCTCACCTCGGCGGAAGGTCGCCCGAGCGCCATCACCTTCAGATAGACCTTTTCGTTCGGCCAGTACTGCGGCTGATCGGTGGTCACCGACGTCAAGTCGAGGCTCAGCGCCGCTTTGACGCGATCGATCGGCCCGACCACCTTGCTGTGGTCCATGTCGACCTTGAAGAACTTCGACTCGCGAATCCCGACCGGCTTCTTCTTGACCGCCTTGGCAAATCCGCCCATGGCCACCGCCAGGGTACACAGCGAAACCAGTAGCAGCTTTTTCATCGCCACCATGGTAGCTGGAAGCCCAGCAAGCGGGGTAATTGGTCGAACTCCTCACCACTGGGCGACGGGACGTAAACGCGGGATGGGGGGAGAGAGGGGGCCAGCCGACCGGGCGTTAGGTACCGAGGTGGGCCAGCGCCCCACTTGGCTCGGCGGGCTTGGCGGTCTTTTTGGCACGGGCCGGACCTTCGGGGAAGAAGCTATCCACCCAGGGTCGGCCCAGGTGCCGCTTGGCCGCCAGCGTTTGCAGGCCACCATCGACGCCTTGGAGCGCCGCATTGGCGTCTTCCCACAGCACGTCGACGCGCCGAGTCAGCTCCGCAGCCACCCCGGTCAGCCGCACCCGCTCTTTAAGCGCCGCTTCGCCCTGCGAGATCGCCTCGCGCAGCGGCTTTTCGTGGGCCTTTTTCAGCGCCGCATGGGCCTCACTCTGGCCCAGCCGATCGAGCAGCGCCGCCGCAATCTTGAGCTGGCCTTCCAGCGCAGGCTTGGTCAGCTCCGACAGTGGCTTTGGGAACAAGTGGGTAAACAGCGCCAGCTTGCGATCCTGGTTGGCTGCCGACAGCGTCGCGTTGTGAACGGCCAGAAGCGCCGCGTCGAGCTGCATGTTGCGCCGCTTGCACAGCGCATGGCCCCGGATGGTCGCCAGCCCCTGCGCGGTCTTGTCGCGATCGAGATCCTGCCAGCGCGCAAGCAGCTTGCCGAGCGGAGGCAGCAGCGCCGCGACCTCCTTGTCCCCATCGTCACCCGCCAGCCCAAGCGCCACCTGGGTGAAGTGCAGCCGCGACGCGATGTCGTCAAAGGCAATGTTGGAGTTCAGCGTCTTTTTCGCCATCCCTGGGTACTACCAAACAACCCGCTGGGCAGACAACCCCCGGCCCGGCCCGGCTTTGTCCGACATACAAGCCCCCGCAGCCCCTTCCCGGCACGGTTATGTCCAACATACAGGCCCCCGCAGCCCCTTCCCGGCACGGTTCTGTCCGACATACAGGCCCCCGCAGCCCCTTCCCGGCACGGTTATGTCCGACATACAGGCCCCCGCAGCCCCTTCCCGGCCCAGTTGTGTTCGACATACAGGCCCCCCGCAGCCCCTTCCCGGCACGGTATCGCGCACGACGATGGACCCTATCCGGGTCTAACTGGAGTCCACTGCGAAACCACCAGAGTGAGTACTGAGCGTGGGGGCGACCGGAGAGCTTTTTTCGGACCGCCTGCGGGACGGAAAAAGTCTCGCAGGGTAGCGGGGCCCCACGCGAAACGTGCGGGGTTCGAAGTGGCCGGGCTAGCACAGCAAGCTGTGCAGCAGACGGGTGGACGGCCCTAGCACAGCAACCCATGCAGCAAGCGCGTCGCCGGGTCGACTTCGGCTGTGGGTAGCCAGATCGAGATTCGTAGGGGCGAGGTGGTCACTCGCCCGGGATGCAGCCCGGCATGGCCAAGGCTGAGCAGCAATCGCGAGACGGTCTGTGCATCGCTGCCCAGGCTTGGACCCACCGCCGTCACCATCCCTTGGTCCTCGCGCAGCAGCATCTCCGGGTCCACGCTACGCAGCGCCGCTTCGGTCCGGGCAAAGTCGGGCAGGTCGTCGAGCGTCAGCGTCGCCTCCAGTTGCTCCTCGGTGATCAGAAGGTGTCGCAGCAGCACGCCTTGTTCGCCGAGCACGCGCAGCACATCGGCACCCCGCCGCGTCGTCACATCGACCACCTGGGCCGTCCCGGTCACCGCCGTGGCCCGACCCCGCTCGCCTCTGTGCTCACTGTCCGCCGCAATTACGGTCTGGCGCGACGAGCCGTGGGTCTTTTTGGCATGAATCACAATCCCCGCCCGCTGCGCCCACTCGACCGCCTGGGCATTGAGCACCTTGGCACCGTGATCGGCCAGCTCTTGCATCTCGCGATAGCCCAGCTCGGGAAGGTGCTTGGCCTCGGGCACCACCCGTGGGTCCGCCGAGTACACACCGTCGACATCCGAGTAGATCTCGCAGCAGCTTGCCTGAAGCGCCGCCGCCAGCGCCACCGCCGTGGTATCCGAGCCACCGCGCCCGAGCGTCGTCACCTCGCGCTTGTAGCTCATGCCCTGGAAGCCCGCGACGATGACGATCCGATCACGCTCCAGCTCGTCGAGGATACGCACCGGGCGAATCTCGATGATGCGCGCCCCCGAGTGACGATCGTTGGTCAAGATCCCCGACTGCGAGCCGGTGAAGCTGATCGCATCGTGGCCCAGCTCTGACAGCGCCATCGCGAGCAGCGCCATCGAGATCCGCTCGCCACTCGACAGCAGCATGTCCAGCTCTCGCCGGGGGGGCACCTGGGTCACGCTCCTCGCGAGCGCGATCAGTTGGTCGGTGGTCTTGCCCATCGCCGATACCACCACCACCACCCGATGGCCCTGTTTGACCGTCTCTGAGACACGCTGCGCGACCAGCTTGAGCCGCTCGGGATCGGCCACCGAGCTACCGCCGTACTTCTGCACGATGATCGGCTTTTCGCTCGACGGCTCCGGCTTTTCAAAGAGCCACGCAGGCAGAGGTGAAACGGGCGGGCCACCAGTTGCGGGGACAGTCGGCTTGGTCATCGGGACGAGATTTTCGATGACGCGCTGCGCCATTTCAAGATGGGACCGCTCGGGAAAAATGATTGACAGACTGGCCCAAAACCCGCTAGAAGTACCACCTGTTTCGCTGGTTTAGCGGGGCGTAGCGCAGCCTGGTAGCGCACCTGGTTCGGGACCAGGGAGTCGGAGGTTCAAATCCTCTCGCCCCGACAGAAAGCCGCAGTGGGAAATCCGCTGCGGTTTTTTTGTTTTTAGGGGTTCAGCTGGACCTCGGCTGTGATCACGGCGTCGCCCTGTGACGGTGCGATCGCGAGCGGCCTGCCCCTGGCATCGAGAATCACCGACTGCCCGGCAAAGCGGGTGGGCGCGTGTCCCGCGCAGCGCTCGTCACCGTAGGTGTTGGCTGCGACAAAGAGGCTGCGCACCCCGAGCAGGCGATAGCGCCAGTAGCCGTGCAGATCGTGCCCCTCTTCGAGCCAGTTGGTACAAAACGCCACCACGCTCGCGGCCTCATGCACGAGAAACTCGGTGAAGCGATCGTCGTTTAGGTCCATGCAGATCCCGGCGGTCAGCGATCCCCACGGCAAACGAAGCTGCGGATAGGCCGTATCGCCGGGCTGGGCCCAGGTCTCGTCGGCGTCAAACAGCAATCGCTTGCGATAGTTGTAGAGCAGCGTCCCGTCGGGACCAATCAGCCACGCCGAGTTGTAGAGCCGGTCCCCGGTGTCGCTCGGTACGACCTCGGGATAGCCGCAGACGATGGTGCAGCCGTGACGGGCCGACAGCGCGGCCAAAAGCTGGAAGCTGGGTCCGGTCGCAGGCTCCGCAACCCGTCTCACGTCGGCAGCATCGGCAAACAGGTAGCCGCTCATCGCCATCTCGGGACAGACAATCAGGGCGGCCCCACGCTGCGCCGCTTCTTCACATAGCCCAAGCAGCCTCGTCTGAGAGCCCGCCGGATCGCGCTTGTTCGCCTTACACTGAATCGCCGCGATGAGCATGGCCGACCTCGACCGTTAGAGCGCCAGCAGCGCTGGGAGCCGACGGCGCAGCAGTCGCAGTGCGGTCAGCCGTGACAGTGTTCGGGACACCTCGGCCAGTGGCAGCCGACTCTCGCGAGCCAGATCGGCCACCGACGCCCGCCCATTGCATAAACCGAGCACCGCCAGCTCTGCCTGACTCAGTCCAAAGCGCAACAGCTCGCTCGTCGCAAAGCCATGGCTGACGTAGATCGCGCCCTCGGCCACATCCTGCTCGAAGCGACGCCAGTCATCGAGCCGCCGCTGACCTTCGAGAAGCACCTGCGCCGGGTCAAGCTGGAGCGCACCGCCATGTTCCTCGGACAGCACGCTCATCGGCAGGTGCCGAGTCCGCTCGAAGACGAAGCGTCCCGAGGGGATCCGCAGCGCTTCACAGATCAGCTCGCAGCTCTGCCGAGCGAGTGCTTGCCACAGCTCTTCTCGTCGCAACAGTCCCGCCCGAACCAACCGTTGCCCGAGCAGGTTCTCTGGACCCTGTGGCACACCGAGAAACACCCCAGAGGTTGCCACCCTCGTCGCATCGCGCTCGCTAGAGCCGGGCTGTCCGTGGGATTGCGACGCCACGGCATCAATCTCGGGCTGACGAAGCTGTCCATCGAGTTCCAGCAGAAAGCGACCGAGTCGCAAGCTCGGCAATCCCTGCGCCGTCGCTTGCGCAATCAGACCGTCGAGAAAATAGACCAGAACCTGTCTCCCGGCGGTGGAGACCTTCAACATCCCGCTCGGCTTCTGCCTAGCCAGCAGGTCCATCACCTCCAGGAGCGGTAGCACCGACAGATCGCCGCTCAGCACCTCGCCAATTGCCGTATTGGCCTGTCCACGATGCGGCTCCGGTGATCCAGCCGGCCTTCGCCCATCATGAGGGAGCGTGTCCTCTTCGCCGTGGACCAGATCGTCGTCGAGCGCGAGCAGGTCTCCGCTGTGGAGGAGCGCCGGATCATCGGATTGCGTTCGCATCATCTCGCGAGCCAAGACGGCGATGCTCTCCGGTGCTAGCAGGGTCTCGCCGGGCTCGAACTCGGAGTCTTCCTCGAACGGGCTCGGCGTTGACGGCTGGCGAGCGGTGATCTTGTCCTGGACAGCGACCGGGACGGCCGAACCTGGGGATGGGGGCAGCGAGTGAACGGCCGAAGAATCGACGATGGACGGCAACCCCCGCAGCGTCGCTTGTCGTCCACCACGCAGCGGTGGACCGGGCAACAGCCGCTGGGCCGACGCGACCACTTGTCGCGGAAACACCGGGCGAACCAGCGCGTCGACACCATCGGGAAGAATCGACAAGTCGTCGGTCACACCGACCAGCGCCAGCACGGCCAGCG
This sequence comes from Polyangia bacterium, assembly GCA_044228505.1. Lineage (GTDB taxonomy): Bacteria > Myxococcota_A > Polyangia > Palsa-1104 > JAEUJZ01 > JAEUKA01. The sequence continues at coordinate 78,528 of JBGAUT010000004.1, forward strand.
AGCCATCTGACGAATACACCTGCGATAGCAGCCAGCGACCTTCTGAGCCGGGACGCAGTAGGTCCACGACGAGAAGCTCGGGCCGCTGGCTCTCAATGACCGGCTGGGCCTCGCTGCCTCTGGCAAAGCCTTGCGCGGTGATACCCACCTCGGCGAAGGCGGCGACCACCTGCTCGCAGAACCGTTGGTTGTCATCGACGACGACGATACGGGGATCGGGCATGGCCGAGGACGCTAACACGACGAATGAACACGAGCAAACCCGCGCTGCTCGGCCCGCACAGGCGGAGTTCTGCGGTCAAGCTCAGCGACGACGGCGAAGCAGACCCAATGCAGCACCAAGCACCATCAAGCCCCCCGCCGAGGTCGCAGCGTGGCCCGGAAAGTTACACCCCGTCGCGGTGGTCCCGCCATCCATCGTGGGTGGTGTGGCCAAATCTGGTGCGGCCGACAGATCCGCCGTGTCTCCCATGTCGGCTGGCGTCGCCGATGCATTCATTTGGGCACACGAGAAATACAGCGATCCTGCTGCAGGTGCCGCTGGAGGACAGGGTAGCGTCTCGTTGGCAAGCATGTGCTGAACCATCCGCAGCGTGCAGTTTGTGCAGTTGCCTGCAGGGAGCGTCACCGTGGTGGAATAAGGTCGCGGCAACGCGCCCACCGTGGTGTGCTTGACCGTCGCTAGGTTGGTGAAGGTGGCGTTGTTGTCGCTGGACCACTCCACTACGAAGCAGCCAGGGTGATTGACCGTCTCTTTCCAAGTCACCGTCATGGACTGACCCGGCGTGTACGCGTTCGGGCCGTTGACGGTCGGAGCCACTCCGCACGGGCCAGTCTTGTTGGCATCCGCCCCATCGCGAGACAGCGGATAGGTCAGTACTGCGTGCGCCGAGCTGTTCACGGCGATCCCCAAGCTGGTCAGGGTTGCGGTAAGGGTAAGGAGTCGAACGAGTGTACGGCGAAGTCTCATCTGAACCTCTCTGGTATTGGTTAAGAAAACAATGGAACCGGACACACACTTTATCGGGTATGTAACGTCCGCAAAAGCACCATGATGCAAGCCAAGGAGTGCGGTGATGGCTGTGTTCATACATCCGACCGCTGACGTCTCGGCGCGGGCTCGGCTCGCGGATGGCGTGCGCGTCTGGAATCAAGCACAGATTCGGGAAGATGCCGTCGTTGGAAAGGACACCTTGATCGGCAAGGACGCCTATCTCGATGCCGGCGTCCACGTCGGAGCGCGCTGCAAGATCCAAAATGGCGTCTACCTGTATCATGGCGTCACCGTCGAAGACGGCGTGTTTCTCGGGCCTCGCGTTACCACCACCAACGATCTCACGCCACGAGCGATATTCCCCGATGGAAAACAGCGGGGTCCGAGTGACTTTCGAGTCACTCCCACCAGAATCTGCGAAGGTGCGGCGATTGGAGCCGGAGCGATCCTGGTCTGTGGGATTACCGTCGGTAAGTTTGCGATGGTCGCAGCGGGTGCGGTGGTGACAAGGGATGTTCCGGCCTATGGTCTTTCGCGCGGAAATCCAGCACGGGTCGTCGGTGTGGTCTGTGCGTGTGGGGCCAAGCTAGGCGGTGAAACAACGGAGCAGCTCGCTCGCTGTCCAAGCTGCGATGCCCGCGTTGCCGAGGAAGCGCTCGCGCTGTATCGACAGCTTAGTAAGTAGCCGCGGCCAGAACTTGGTCGAGGTAGCGACGCAGCAGCTCTTGGCCGTTGCCTTCCACAGTGGCGAGCTGGACGCCAAGATCGGCAGGCTCACTGCGGTTGCGAAACAGCACTCGACCGGTGGCCCGCACCGATGAACGCAGTGCGGGCAGATGAACCACCAAATCGACCTCGCTACCGATGCCTGGCGGCTCACTACAGGCGAACGTGATGGTGCTTGGCGACAGCCCAATCACATCGTGTGGCTCATCGGAGCCAGGGGTTTCCAGGCGGGCGGTCACTTCGAAGCGGGGACGAGTGCTCGGTTGCGTCATGGTGTCCTGGGGGCCGCAGTCTCAAATAGTGGGCCGCCCAAAATCGTAACATAAAGCACTCAATTTAATTCAATCAATATTGGGAAGCTAACTACATCCAGGACAAGGCAACTCCCAGCGCCCCAGCGATAAGAATGGCCGCAAACGCTCCGATCACCGGACGCGCCAAGCGCCCACCGCCAACGATCACCGCCATCGAGCCTTTGACAATGGTGTTGGCCGTAACCCCAATCACAATCGTCGTCACGGCGATCTGCGTCGCCAGACCGCCGCGAGCCAGGTTGGCCGTGGACAGCGTGATGGCATCCACATCGGTTGTGCCCGCAAACAGCGCGGCAACGTAGATGCCCTTGGTCCCGGCATAGTTTTGGGCCGCTTTGGCACCGAGCAGTACCAGCGCAAAAAGCAGCCCACTCTTCACCGCTGAGCCCAGCTCGAACGGGTTTTGGAACGTCACCTCTGATGAGGAAAGCGCACCAGACTGCTTTCGCGAGCGACGATACAGCAGCAGGCTAGCCGCCATTCCGACGGCAAACATCGCGCCAATGGGCGGTAGAAGGGGTGCCACCAAGGGCCGATAGACCACCGCAACCTCGAACAAGACCCTTGCCGACATGATTGTCGAAGCCAGGACAATCGCCAGCGCCGCCGCCGGGGCCAAGTCTTGATCCTTTTTGGCTCGACCCGCCGAGGCCAGTGTGACGGCCGTCGAGGAGATCAGTCCGCCAATGAGCGCCGTGACGGCCAAGCCTCGCCCCGGACCAAGCATTCGGATCGCCACATAACCAACGAAGCTCACCCCGGCGATGAGCGCGACCATCAGCCCGATGTTGAACGGATTGAGAACGTTGAGCGGCCCGAAGGTGGCGTTCGGCAACAGCGGCAGAATCAGCACCGCGATGATCAAGAACTTGAGCGTGGCGTACAGGTCATCCGATGAGACATGGCGGACGAGATTTTTTAGTCGCGGCTTCGACGACAAAAGCATGGTCACCACCACCGCGATGCCGAGCACAAAAATGACGCGTCGACTCTCCGGCAAAATCAGCGTGCGCGTCGCTCCCAAGGCACCAAGGAGAAATGTGAGGAGCAGCGAAGCCTCGGTGGTCAGCCCACGATCCCGTTCCTTCCGAACGTCGTCGGCGTACGAGATCGTCACCAGCCCAAGCATGCCCAAGAACGACAGCAGCGGAAAAAAGGACCAGGTGCCATGGCCAAGTAGCACCGATAACGCCCCGACCAGCGCAAACAGCGGATAGGTTCGAGCACCGCCGAGAAAGCCGATCTGTCCAGCGTCCGGGGACTGCGACTGTTCACGCTCGAAGCCGATCAGCAGTCCTGCAGCCAGTGCCACGCCAATCGAAATAAACGGCTCGTAGTCTTGCCACATGCGGCCCCCTCCCGGCGCAGTGATGCGCTGGTCTAGCGTGAATCATATCGTGGCGAGGAAGCCCTCGATGATCCGCTGCGTACGCTGCTGAAGCGGTGTCGGTGACAGTTCAAAGGCATGGGTTGCCAGCGGCACCTCGCACAGGTGGACACGACGGGCACCAGCGTCTTTGAGCCGCTGATAGAACGTCTGCGCCTCGACGATCGGAATCATCACATCGTGCTCACCGTGGATCAGCAGCAGCGGCGGTATTTCCGAAGACAGGTAGCTCACCGGCTGGGCTCGGCGGAAGACCTCGGCATGATCTCTATACCGACGACAGAAGACCAGTTCTTCGAACAGATAATGGGCGATCGGGTTCGGGTGGTGATCGAAAATACCGACAATATCCGACAGTCCGTAGAGGATCACCCCGGCGCGCACACTACAGTCTTTGTCCTCGAATCCAGGCTGCAGCGACCGATCGACCGCCGAGCAAGCGAGCATTGCCGCCAAGTGGCCTCCCGCCGAGTTGCCCATCGCGATTGCGTCGGGTGTACCTCCATACTCGGCAGCGTGCTCGCGCACCCACGCCACGGCCGCTTTGCAATCATGGATGGCCGCCGGCAACGGAAAGCGCGGTGCGAGTCGATAGTTGACCGAGAACACCACGTAGCCCGCCGCAGCCAGATCAAACATCAGGAACGGCGACTGCCGTTTTGTGCCAAGCACCCACGCACCACCGTGGACAAATAGGATGGAGGGCAGCGGTCTTGGCGGACGGGTCTTCGGGCGATAGACATCGAGCCGCAGTCGCACTCCGTCGACTTCGCGGTAGATCACGTCGCGAATCACCTCTACATGAGCCATGGCGCGGGTCCGCAACGACAGCGCCGGCCAGATGGACGGCGTACGCCCCGCGATGCCGCCACCGTCCGGCCCGGTGTGCTCAGGGAACGGCTCTTCGTCGTCCAGAATCGGCTGTCCATCGAGCACCGGCAACACATGGCGAATTCTCAGCAGGTAGCGAATCAGCAGCCCCCAAGACAACAAATGGACGCCCAGTCCCACGAGTCCGAGCGTCGACTGAAGCGCCCCAAATCGCGCAAACGCCAGGCTGAGCAGCAGCCCGAATGCAATAAGCTGCGGTACAAACAGCGCCACCAGCAAGAGCGGCACCGACGCAACCAACCCCAGCGTGTTTCCAAGCCAGCGAGGGCGGACCACACCAACAGCGTGAAACAAAAGAATCAGCGACAGTAAGAAGTACAGCGCGCCTAACATCATTACCTCGGAGGCTTGGTCTGGTGGATGAGTTAAGTCATGCCACACAGCGCCAGCTTTTGGGGACGTGACAGCTTCTTTAGCGCAGCTTCACGACGGAGAGCGGCGCTACGATCGCTCACCGGCTCGCTGTAAACCAGCTCGACCGGCAGGCGCGAACGGGTGTACTTGGCGCTCCCTCGAGAATGAGCCAATAGCCGCCTCGAAAGCGCAGAGGTGCAGCCCGTATAAAGCGTGCCATCTGCGCAGCGCAGCATGTAGACACACCAGCCCACAATCGACGTAAGTTCAACCGCGGATTCCGCGTCGGAAAGCGAGTGGGGGACGGCATCTCTGGCCTGCATTGACGTTCGCACCGAGCGGATGCTAGCGTGCTTGGCCCAGGGCATGCGAGTCGATACCGGAAGAAAGCTCTTTGCTGGCGTACGCGTTGATGGACGAATGCGCGAGCAGCTAGAAAAGTGTCCGCAGCGCGATCGTATGTACTTCGAATCCGACGACGGACGATATTTGCAGGTCTTGCGGAGCGGCAAAGACAGCTTCATCGGCAAGATCCTAGAGCCCGCCACCGAAGCCCGTGCGGTCGATGACATCCGCCGCAACGTGTGGTCACTACTGCAAAAGGTCTGTCCCGGTCGTCGCGACGAGGGCGAGATTCGGATTTACGCGCTCGATGCCGACGAGCCAACCTTTGTACGCAGCAGTCCGGCTCTATCCCGGGATCCCTACAGCGGCGAAGCAGACGACGACGACTTCCGCTAGCTGTCCGGCTGCGCACCCGGCAGCGGCTAACGCTTTCGCCACAGCTCCATCTGCGCCCAAAATCCGTTCATATCGACCGGGTACGCCGCCGATCGGGCCAGACCGAGTCGCTCCGCCAACAGGCTGGTTTGATTCGGCATCGGGTTGAGCCAGCACAGCCGTCCTCCCGGAGGGAGCTTGCGCGCAACGTGGGTCACAAAGCGAATCATCAGCGGCTCTAGCTCGCCACGACAAACGCGACGGCCCATTGGCGGATTGCTGATCACACAGGTCACACCACTTGGCCACAGTGAAAGTGCATCTCCACACAGCAGCTCGACACGAGCCGCCGCTGCCTCGGTGTTGGCACGGGCTGTGGCCAGCGCAGCCGGTTCTCGATCACTGCCGATAAGTCTCACTCCGGGTGACAGTTTGGAAACCTCGCACAGCTCGCCACCGGAACCCACGAACGGATCCCACACCACGTCTAAAGCCCGTGGCGAAAGCAGTCGCGCCAAGGCGGCTGCCAGCGTGGGCTGAGAGGCCGCCGCCACCATCTTGTGCCGATACGCAAAGCGCGGATCGACCAGTTGCTTGGGCAGCAGCGACAGCCCGACCGCACGCTCATCCCGCACCAAAAGCTCAAACTGCCACGGGCTATCCGTCGGATCATTTACCAGACAGGGGAGGCGCTCACTCACCTGCTGGGCCAACTTGTGCAGAAAACTGCGACGAGGACCGGCCCCAATCAACTCCCAACGATATCGCAGCGACCCATCGGTCAGCGTTCGCAACAGCGTCTCGACACCGGGCTTCGACAGCGCCGACGCTATCTCGGTGATCATCCGCACATCGGCCAGATCGAAGGGCTGCAAAGGCAGCGGGAACGCCAGATCGACAAACGTCCGCAGCGCAAACAGCTCCCCAAGTGGTCGCGACCAAGGAATGGTGATGCGACTCGGTTCACCCAGGGTCTTCGACCGCTCGATGGAAAGCGGGGTGATGCCTGCCCGCTGTAACTCGATGAGCAGAATCGGTTCGACCCCCGCCCGCAGCCGCAGCGTCACCGGCCATTCCGCGTTTAGCGCGGCGGTGGCACGAATTCTCGACTCGACAGAAGGAGCCTCGGCACGCTGAACCGTGCGCGAAAGCCGCTGCATGGCTTTATCGATTACCGTCGACAACACCGGCTGATCGCTCGGTTGAGCCACCGATTTGAGCAGCGTCAACGATGCAAGACCACCTATCTTTCCCAGTGCTTCGACAATTGCGCGACGGTCTGCGGATTCAGTCCAATACGGCCACAATTCGATCAATCGCGACTCGGTAACCAGCGACGGCACAGGCAATTTCCCGAGCGCAATCACCGCTGCCCGCGCCACCTTGCGATCCGGGTCGAGCAGCAGACCGAGTAGTGGTGACGGATCTTCCACGGCTGTCTCGACGACGAGTCGACCGAGCAGCGGAACTAGCTCGGGCCGGGCCCGATCGGGGGCCGATGCCAACGCTCGTTCCAGCGCCGGAATCGCGGGCTTGCCCACGCGCAGCAGTGCCACCGTCACCGCCTGGGGCGTCGCCAGCCCACGCACAATAAGATCCACCACCGCCTCGCAGTCGCGCACCCTCGGGGTATACGACGGCGAAAGAATCGCATTCTGAAGGGCTGGCTGCATGAAAGGTAACTAGTACTTGTTCACTCGGAACGACGTGTGACCGGAAATCTGTACCACGAACCCGAACTGAAAACGGATCATCCCGTCGGGTTCGGCGAGCTGCTCGGGTGGATTGGAAAATGGCTGGGCCCGTCGGAACGCACTCATTGCCTCTTCATCCAAAAACTCGACCCCCGACGACTTCACCACGCTCACATCAGCTACTTTTCCGTCGAGAGCAAGTGTAACCCGCAGCATCGTGACGCGATCCTTGGCCCCGTAGATATTGCCGCTGGGATCGTGACGCGACAGAAGCTGATCGGGATGCCATTCCTCTCGCACCTGGCTCTTCATGCGGTTAAAAAACGCCGCAAACTTCCACTTCTTCGAGTTCAGCGCCGTCGCGTCTCCATCATCGAGATCGCCCAAATAGTCGGGCGAGCCACTGCCTTGGCCTAACGCTCGCTGCAGCGACTCTTGGGACGGCGTCAGCCGCAGTGGACCCTGGCCAGGTAGCGTCTGAGCACCGACACGCTCACTTGGGGAAGCAGCCCCTTGGCCGGCAGCGTGGGCAAGCGTTCCATCGGGCCCCAGGGAGCGAACTTCCGTCGCCGGACCGATCGGCCCCGGCACCTTGTCACCACTTGGACCGCGCAACGCGACCAGACTGCTCTTTGGTGGGGTCGCCCGAGGGTCACCCGGTAACAGCTTGCTTGGCGGCATCGGCGCAATCGCGGGCGTCGGCGGCTGCGGTGCCACTTGCGCACCAGCCTTGTCGCGGCCGACCTGCCCCTTCATCTCTCGCAGCACCGAGCTGTCGTATTCCGACACAAACTTGGCCTGATCAGGCCGTTGCTCGATGGCGGGCTGGGCAATGTCGACCACCTGGCCACGCGGGTCTTTTTGCTCCCGCTCTTTCTGATCTTTTTTGTCTCGCTCACTTTGAGACGGCGGCTGATCAACCTCATCGACCAGCGACTCCACTTGGAGTGGCTCGCTGTCACCCTCGCGCTCCGGCATCTCATTGATGATAAGAGGTGCTCTCAACGACGGAGACAGCACGCCCGCCCACGCCAAATAGCCGAACGTCAAACCGTGAACGCAAAGAGCCAGCGCCGATGAAACGGCATAGCGAACCAAGCGAGAGCGGCGAGCTCGAGTAGTCACAGGTCGACAACGCGAAGTTTAGCTTACGACCCGATTTCTACCTTGCTTCTTGCCGCGCTGCACGACCTCTTGCGACTGACGAAGGAGTTGAACGGTGTCACCGTCGGGAGCCAGCGTCACGACCCCCACCGTCGCGGTGACAGAGAGCTGATCGCCTTCGAACAGGAAGCTTTCGCCGCTCGTAGCAAGGCGAATTTCTTCCGCTCGATTCTGTGCCGCGCTCAGGTTTGACTCGGGCAGCAGCAACAAAAACTGCGTACCTTCGTATCGACACAGCAGCTCAAAGCGCTCGCACTTTTTGCGAATGCGACGCGCCAGCTCTTTGATGACAAAATCGCCCGACAGGTGTCCGTAGTTGTCGTTCACCTGTTTGATGTGATCGATGTCGATCGCCAGCAGCGACAGAGGCCGATGCAGTTTGTTCGCCCGCCCGACCTCACGCTCTGTGGCCTCGACGAAGGCTCGTCGGCTGAGTGCGTGGGTCAGACCATCTCGAACCGCGATTTGGTACAATTCATCGAGAAGCAGCGTCTCAATGTTGCTCCCGGCCAGATACCGAAAGATCGCACTGCCGACCTTCAGCTGATCTCCCGAGGTCAGTTTGTGCTCCCGAATCGGCACATCATTGACGTAGCTACCATTGGTCGACTGGAGATCTTGGACCTGCCAGCCCCCCCCTTCGAGCTTCGATAGCCGTGCATGCCGACGAGAGACCGAGTCGCGATCGACCTGGATATGAGCGTCGCTGCTCCGTCCGATGATCAGCTCTTCTCCATCGAGGATGAACCGTCGACCCGTCTCGGGAGCTTCCAGCGCACCAGCATACGAGAGCAGCAGCAGTGGGCCGTGACTCGATTCGACGCGGTTCTTTCGAGACTTGTCTTGGTCCATAGAGCGACCTACTGAAGGGTTACGTACAGCTCTGCCGACCGCTGCGGCTCAACAGGAGTACCTGGTTGATCATTATAAAACAGCTTGAAGACCAGGCGTTTCTTTCCCGCCGTCAGATACGGAGCGGTGTCACCGACGATCGCGGCGTTTGGGATCTCCCACGGCGCGGTGCTCGCGGGAACCTGATTCACGCGAGCCACGAAGTTGACACCGCCGATGTAGGCCCGGACCTGACCACGACCGCATTCCTTGATGTCGGAGCCACTCAGCTTGAACGGAAAGCCAGCCTCGCAGCCAACGCTCGCGTCCGTACCAGAGATCTCGAACAGCACTTTGATCGGCTGTCCGGCGGGAAGTATCTGGTCCGCGTTCGGCGAAGTAATCCGGATCACCGGGGAAGTGTCCGGCGGTGGCTCGCAGCCGGTCCCAAAGAGAGCGCCGAGGCCAACCAGCAGACAGGGCGCGACAGTGCGAAGGGATCGAGCGATGGTCCTTGCGTTCATAGCGAAGTCCTTTCGATAAGCGAGGGTCTGTTACAGACGAAGGAAGTATAAGCGGCAGGCGCGACGGTGTCGTCGCTTAGAGTCCGCAGAGTGGGTCGTCGGCGTTCTTGCAGCGCTCGAGCTTGGCCTTGCGATCCCGCTCCTTCGAAGCGGCCCGCTGCGCAGCGGCGTCCGACGCAGCTCGTGCAGCAGCGGCAGCAGCGGCTTTGGCCCGATCGGCGAACTCGAGTCGCTCCTTCTCGGTCTTGGCTGCGTTCACCTGCTCTTCGAGAGACTTGGCCTCGGCGAGACGATCACTTAGCGCCTTCTGGAGCCGCGCTGATTCGTCTCGATCCTTTTTGCGCTCGCTCTCGATCCGAGCAATTGCCTCGGCGATCGCCTGCTTCTTCGCAGCTTCCTGGGCGCGCTTGACGACCACGACCACCACGATGCTGATCATGATGAAGACCGCCGAGACGGCGGCGATCAGCTTGACCGGAAGCGGCTTGCTCTTGATGGCCTCGGTGGCCGCCCGCAAGTTCGCCTCTTCGATACGAGCTTCTGCTTCGATGCGGGCGCGACGCTCTGCCTCTTCCAGGCGAATGCGATCTTCGCGCTCCTTGTGTTCCTTTGCTTCGCGCTCGCGACGGATCGCATCCTCTGCGGCACGAACTTTCGCCTCTTCCTCTTCCTTGGCACGGCGTATCGCGTCTTCCTTGGCGCGACGCTCTGCCTCAGCACTGGCAATTCGGGAATCCTCTTCCTCTTTGAGCCGATCCTGAAGGGTATTGGCGACTTCCTTCAGCGAAAACAACAGCGAGTTCTCTTCGCGAGCCATGGGAACTGCGTCTCCTTGTCTAGCCGGGAGCGACCAGCTACGGACCTTTCTGCGACGGAAAAACCACTTGACACTATATCACTTGGGGCGCGAGTACCGGTCCTGTTTTTGCAGGTACGCGATTCGCAAGGCCTTTTGTCCCACTGAAACCACTCGATGCAGGTGCACCCCCGAGCCGACCGAAGCCGCCCGCGAGCCTTGACCAGTGTGGTTGCCCAAGGGTAGGACATGCCATGACTTTTTCGTCCTCCTCTTTAGCGCTTTTCTCTCTCTGTGTCATCTTCGATGTTTCTGGCGGCGTCGCTTGGGGCGCTCAGCCGGCAGCGGCGAATCAGGGACAATCGGGCGGGTCCGCACAAAACGCCAGCCAGTCTCCTGCACAGACCGCACCCGCAGGACATGGCGGAGGTCCAGTGGCAGGACCGGCAGTGCTCGGGCCCGGGGAAGTTCACCTTCGCAACCTTCGTCAGATTACCTTCGGTGGCGAAAACGCCGAGGCTTACTTTTCCAGCGATGGCAAACGCCTCAGTCTCCAAGCCACCACTTCGAAGGATCGCTGCGACCAGATCTATCAGATGGCCGTTCCGATGAACGGAGCGCAGCCCCGCTTGGTGCCGGTAACCACCGGCAAAGGCCGCCATACCTGCAGTTACTTCTTCCCCGATGCCAGTCGGCTGATCTTTTCGTCGACGAGACATCTCGGAGATGACTGCCCGCCGCAACCCGACCGCAGCAAAGGGTACGTCTGGCCGCTTTACAATTATCAGCTCTACACCTCACTTCCCGACGGAAGCGACGTGAAGCGACTGTCGAATACCCAGAGCTACGATGCCGAAGCCACCGTTTGCAAAGACGGCAGCGTCATCTTCACCTCCGACCGCGATGGTGATCTCGAACTGTATCGGATGAACCTCGACGGCACCGGGGTGCGACGAATCACCAACTCGCCTGGCTATGACGGTGGTGCGTTCTTTTCCGAGGACTGCAAGTCGATTGTCTGGCGAGCCGACCGTCCGCGCACCGATGCGGAAGCCAAGACCATGAAGGATCTGCTGACCGAGCACCTGGTCCGTCCGACTCGGATGGAGCTGTGGGTGGCCGATGCCGATGGAAAAAATGCCCACCAAGTCACCGACCTGAAAGCGGCGTCCTTTGCACCATTCTTTTTCCCAGCTAGCGTCGCAGGAGCCCCCAATCGTCGGATCATCTTTTCATCGAACAATGGCGATCCGAAAGGCCGTGAGTTCGACTTGTGGGCGGTGAACTCCGATGGTTCGCAGCTTGAGCGGATCACTGACGCGCCCGATTTTGATGGCTTTCCAATCTTTTCTCCCGACGGCAAGACGCTGGCCTTTTCCTCGAACCGAGGCGGCAAGGCCCGCGGCGAAACCAACGTGTTTTTGGCCGACTGGGTCATGTCCGAACCAAAAACCACCAAAACCGTCGCTGCCGATCAAGTCTCGCAGCGCATTCGCTGGCTCGCAGATCCGTCACGCGAAGGCCGTGGAGTCGGCTCCGCTGGCATCAAGACCGCCAGCCAAGAGATTGCGCGTTGGATGCAGTCGATCGGCCTCAAACCCGTCGGTGAGCCGGCCTCTGGCCAAGCAAGTTATTTCCAGAACGTCGAGGTGGTGATTGGCGTCCGGGACCTTGGCTCGACCTTTCGAATCGAGGGCAGTGGGGGTCGAGCGCTGACCGCAACCGAAATGATAGCGGCGGCCATCTCGTCGAGTGGATCCTTCACGGGCAAGCTACGCTTCGCGGGCTATGGCATCACCGCACCGGAGTCTCATTGGGACGATCTGCAGGGACTTGATCTTAAGGGGCACGTCGCGGTGGTGCTCCGAGGGATTCCCGATGGAAAGCTAGCCAGCAGCGCGGCGCGCTCGTATTCCGATCTTCGCTACAAAGCCTGGAACCTGCGCGAACACGGGGCCCAAGCGGTGATCTTCGTCGACCCCAAAAGCGACACCCTACCCAAGCTGACGCTCGATGGACCCGAGGGTGGAGCAGGCATCCCAGTCGGATTTGCCAGCCGTGCGCTCATCGCCGCGCTGATTCCTCAAGGGGCAGCCCCAAATGGTGTTGGACACAATCCACATAGCCCAGCCCCCAAAGCGGAGGGCCCGCTTGCACACCTCATCATCGCCGCCGAGCTAGCCCAGGGTGGCAGCGTGACCTCGACAGCCGCACTTGCTGGCAAGGTGAACCTAGCCCGTGAGTCCCGACAAGAACGCAATGTGATCGGCCTGCTCCCGGCGAGTCAGCCCGTCACCGGGGAGGTTCCGGCGATTGTGATTGGCGCGCACTATGACCACCTGGGGCTCGGCGGACGCACCTCGATGGCACCGGGCGTCACCGCAGTCCACCCAGGCGCTGACGACAATGGCTCGGGCACGACCGCACTGCTCGAAACAGCTCGTATCTTGGCCGAAAAAGATCGGAGCTTCGACGTCTACTTCGCAGCCTTCACCGGAGAGGAGCTAGGACTCGTTGGTAGCAGTCGGTTCGTTTCCGCATGGCCACAGGGACTGACCCGCACTCGGGTCAAGGCGATGATCAACTTCGATATGGTGGGGCGACTCGGTGGTTCACCGGACTCAACCATCCCGACGGTGAGCGTGCAAGGCAGTGACTCAGCCACCGAGTGGAAAGAGCTGGTCCTACCCGCATGCCAGCAAAGCGGTCTCCGCTGCCGACTCGGTGGCGACGGCTACGGTCCAAGCGACATGACACCGTTTTATGCAGCGGGAGTGCCGGTGCTGTTCTTTTTCACGGGAGCCCACGCCGATTACCATCGCCCGAGCGACACCGCCGACAAGATCAATTCGCTCGGCATCCTTCAGATCAGCAGCTTGGCCGCTGACGTGCTGCGCGCTCTGGGCGACCGGTTGAAGGGCACGGCGATGGCCCTGACCTACACCAAGCCCAAGGGCCCGGCCCCGCGAACCGGCGACATGGGTGGTTATGGCGCATATCTGGGTACCATTCCCGACTACACCGCGATGCAGGGCGCGCAGGGCGGCGTGAAGCTGTCCGGGGCCCGGCCGGGCAGCCCCGCCGACAAAGCGGGCGTAAGCGGTGGCGATGTCCTGGTGCAGCTTGGCGACAGCAAAGTGTCGACGCTGGAAGACATGACCTTCGCTCTCCGCAAGCACAAGAGCGGAGAAACGGTCGAGGTCGTGGTGATTCGCGGCGGCGATCAGGTCGTAAAGCTCCGCGCCACCCTCGGGCAGCGCCCCCAGTAGTCCGTGACAGTTCCTGGTCAATTGCGATAAGGTTTGCGCCCCATGAGCACGAGCAGCCCGAAGGATCCCTCTTCCGCCCCCGAGCGACCATCTCCGCTAAAAATCTTGGAGGCAAAAGAAGCCGAAGCCCTGCAAGGAGGGGGAGCGGCACGCACCAAGCGTCAGCACGAGGCGGGCAAGCTGACCGCCCGCGAACGCATCGAGCTATTTTGCGACAAGGGCAGCTTCGTCGAGATCGACAAGTTCGTCACCCATCGCTGCACCGACTTCGGAATGGCCGAACAAAAGATCCTGGGAGACGGCGTCATCACCGGCTACGGCCAAGTCGGTGGTCGTCAGGTATTTCTCTTCGCCCAGGACTTTACGGTCTTTGGCGGATCGCTGTCCGGTGCGTACGCGCAAAAAATCTGCAAGGTCATGGACCTGGCGATGCGCGTCGGTGCCCCGGTCGTCGGACTCAATGACTCCGGTGGAGCGCGTATCCAAGAAGGCGTCGAGTCGCTGGCCGGTTATGCTGAGATCTTCACGCGCAATGTGCTCGCCTCAGGCGTGGTGCCGCAGCTCTCGGTGATTCTCGGGCCGTGTGCCGGTGGTGCCGTCTATTCGCCCGCGATGACCGACTTTATCGCGATGGTCGATAAGACCAGCTACATGTTCATCACCGGACCCGACGTGGTGAAGGCCGTCACTCACGAAGAGGTCAGCAAGGAAGACCTCGGTGGCTCGCGGGCGCACTCTGGTCGCTCAGGCGTCGCCCACTTGCGCTGTCCCGACGAAAAAAGCGCGCTACTGCAGATGCGTGAGCTGCTTTCGTATCTGCCGCAGAACAACACCGAAGATCCGCCGGTGGTTCCTTCCAGCGATCCCGCTGAGCGAGAGGATACCGCTCTCGACAACTTGGTTCCCGTTGAAGCCACCCGCGCCTATGACATCAAAGAGCTGATCCGTCGCATCGTCGACTCAGGCCGATTTTTCGAAATCCAACCCGAGATGGCGATGAACATCGTTGTCGGCTTTGCCCGCATGGACGGTCGCACCGTTGGGATCGTCGCCAATCAACCGGCCGTGCTGGCCGGAGTGCTCGACATCGCCGCGTCCGTGAAGGCAGCGCGCTTTGTCCGCTTCTGCGACTGCTTCAACATACCTTTGCTGACCCTCGTCGACGTCCCCGGCTTTATGCCCGGCAAGGACCAAGAGCACGGCGGCATCATCCGGCACGGTGCCAAGCTGCTGTACGCGTTCGTCGAAGCCACGGTACCGAAGGTGACGCTCATCACCCGCAAGGCCTACGGCGGTGCCTATGACGTCATGGCCTCGAAGCACGTCCGTGCCGACATCAACTTCGCGTTCCCGACCGCCGAGATCGCGGTCATGGGCCCCGAGGGCGCGGTCAACATCATCTACCGCGAACAGCTCGCCAAGTCGCCTGATCCCGAGGCCACCCGTGCCACCTACGTTCGCGACTACCGAGAGAAGTTTGCCAATCCCTATGCTGCGGCGTCGCTCGGTTACATCGACGAGGTGATTCGGCCTCGCGAAACCCGCAAGAAGATCATCGCGGCGCTGCGGATGCTGAAAAACAAGCGTCAGCAGAACCCGCCCAAGAAGCACGGCAACATTCCGCTGTAACCCGCGCTAGTTCACCGTCGGAATCCGAAGGGGCTGCGACAGCGTATCGATCAGCAAGCGATTCACCTCATCGGGCTGTTCGAGATGGACGAAGTGACCGGCGGGTAGGTATTCGATGCGCAGCCTCGGAACCGCCTGGCTCAGTCCCTCGGTCAGCTGTCGTCCGAGCGCAGCGTCGCGTTCTCCCCAAATCAGCAGCGTCTCGGCTTCGACGGGCTCGACCCGCTTTGGCAGCGTCAGCGGATTTTGCCGCAGTGCCGCCCGGTAGTAATTGATCGTGGCGGTGAGTGCGCCCGGCTGACTCAGTGCCTGACGGTAGATCGCAAAGTCCGCATCGGTCACGTTCTGCCGCAGCGCTCGGGTGTGAGCAAAGATCTTACGTAGAAATGCCCAATCATTGCGCGACAGAAGCCACTCGGGCAGGTGCGGGAGCTGAAAAAACAACATGTACCAGCTTCGACGGACCTGGGCCCAGTCGAGCTTCGACACAAACAACGCCGGATGTGGCGCATTTAACACGATCAATCGTCGCACCACGTGCCGCGTCGCCGGAAATGCTGCGGTCAGCCACGCCACCGCCCCACCCCAGTCGTGCCCGACGATGTCCAGGCGCTTATAGCCGAGCGCATGGGCCAGCGAGACGACATCCCCAGCAAGCTGTTCCGACGCGTAGTCCTCGACACGACTGGGCTTGTCCGACAGGTTGTAGCCACGCAGATCCGGTGCAATGGCTCGGAAGCCCGCCTGGGCGAGCGCGGGCAACTGTCTGCGCCACGAATACCAGCACTCGGGAAAACCGTGGAGCAGCAGCACCGGCGGACCATCGACCGGTCCCGCTTCTGCGACGTGGATCCGAAGACCGCCGGCGCTCACCGTATGGTGCCGTGTCTCTGTGGCTGCCGACTCGATCACTACCTACTCCGACGGCTATCACGGACCATCGACAGCAGACTCTTTGCGACTTGCACCGCACCTTTGGCTTTCTCAGCGACTCCGCTTCCATAAAACAGTCGCACCGCACCGTCGAGCATTGGGAAGGTGGCCGGCCGAATCGGATACAGCGACATCGGCATATGGAGCGGCAGCTTATCGGTGACCACGGTTTTGACGTGGCAGCACGACCGCAGGCCCTCGCGACCGTTGATGCGACCGAAGCCTGAAATTCGCACACCACCAAACGGAGCCGACTGCACCATGTAGGCGATGCCGTAATCGTTGATAACCGTCATTCCCGCCGAGATACCCTTGGCGATGCGCTCGGCGCGACGACGATTCTTGGTGAACACCGACGAACCGAGGCCATAGCTTGAGTCATTGGCCAGCCGAATCGCTTCCTCTTCGCCATGAACGCGGATGATGGTCATCACCGGCCCGAAGGTTTCTTTTTGGACTAAGTCCATCGTGTGGTCGCAGTCCACGACGACGGTGGGTTCAAAGAACTGACCGGCCAAATGTGGATTCCGTCCTCCGCCAACCAGCACTCGCGCCCCTTTGCTGACCGCGTCGCGGATCTGACGCTCAATGATCTCAAGCTGGCGTGGCATGGTCAGCGCCCCTACATCAAAGTCGCCACCCCGATCCTGCGAGGGCGGACCTTGCCGCAGCGCCTTGGCGCGCTGTACCACCTCATCCACAAAGCGGTCGTAGATCCCGTCAAATACATACAACCGCTCGGCGGCCACGCACATCTGCCCGCAGGCCGTGAACACCCCGAGCATCGCCGCACCCACTGCCTGATCGAGGTCGGCATCGTCGCAGATGATCATCGGATCTTTGCCGCCCAGCTCCAGTACCACTGGCGTCAACGTCTCCGAGGCAGCGGCCATCACCTTGCGACCGTTTTCGGGAGAGCCGGTAAAGAAGATCTTTTCGACCCCGCAGGTCACCAGCGCTCGCCCCGTTTCTCCCCCGCCGGTGATGATCTGGACCAGATCCGGGCTATAGCCCGCTTTCGTCAACACCTCGTCGAAGATGGCCTGAAAGTCTGCCGCCGACCACGAAGTCCACTCCGAGGTCTTGGCAATCACCGCATTGCCCGCAAACAGCGCCGGGACCGTCGGACACAGGATGTTGTGAAACGGAAAGTTCCAGGGACAGATGACGCCGACCACGCCGAGGGGCAGATACTCGACACGAGCCGCTTTGTGCATCAGCAGGCCCGACGGTCGCTGGTCCGAACGAAGGTCGTCTTCGCCATGGTCGATGAGGTAACGGATCTTCTCGCAAACCGGGAAGATCTCGCCCATCGCAGCGTCGGCCATGGTCTTGCCCGAATCAGTCGAGCACAGCCGACAAATCTCGGCCTGGTGGTCGATGATGTAGTCGAGCAGCATCCGCAGCACCCGTCGTCGCTCAGCAAACGAGGTCTGGCCCCATGCAAGCTGAGCTTGCCGCGCTCGTGACAGTCGCTCGGCCACATCGGCCTCGGACAGTGACGGCACTTCGCCCAGTTTTTCCAGCGTGGCAGGGTTTTGGCACTCGATGGTGACGAGCGGACGGGTCCACGGACGGACCTCGTCGGTTTGCTTACCAAGCATCGCGGCTCCTCGGGGGGAAAAAGTCCGCCCGCCTTATGCCAAAAAGGCCGCTCGCTCGGCAACAAAAACAACAGCTACGGACGAGCGGAGGGGTCGGGCTGCGGCTCGTGTGCTGGGCGAAGCCACAGCTCGGCTCGTCGCGGTAGACTCTGCTCGCTGCTTTGCTGCGCACCCGGCTCGACGACCAGGAAAGCATCAAGCGCCGCGCCGCGTCCTGCCTCGACGACGACCTCGTTTTTGTAGCGGACGAAGCCCGACTTCAGCACCTCGATGCGATGTTCCCCGGCGAACGTCGTCACCACCAGTGGCGTCTGCCCAAGCCGCATCCCATTGAGCCGCACCATCGCCCCAGGTGGCTGCGAGGTGACTTCAAGGAGCCCGGTCTTGCGCTGCTGCGCCTTGTGAACCAGGTCGCCCGTCATGCCTCCCAGCTTGGTCGCCAGACGGCTCGAATTGCAGCCCTCGCAGCTTACCTGCACCTCGGCGGCAAAGTCCGCCATCGCGGCATCGTAGAGTTGCCCGCTAAGCTGATAGTCTCCCCCCTCGCGAACCACCCGGACCGAGAGTAGCTGACGCAGCTCGCTCTTTTGGCATAGCTCGGCCTGGCACTCCGAGTCGCTGCACTGCGATGGCTGCGGCCACGCGCCGTCCGACGATTCACCGGAGTTCCCAACCAGCTCAGCGCTCAGCTTTCGCCCGCGCAAGCTCCGCTGAAGTTCACCACCAAGCCGCGCCCGCTGCGACTCATCGCTCGCTGGCAACTCGAGCAATACGACCACCTGGGGCTTGACGGTCGAGCCGCCCTCGCGCTTGGCCGCTGCATGCCCCGCTTCGGCAGCGTTGGCTGCGACCAGGCCGAGAAGGAGCGTCAGGACCGCGCCACGCAGTGTAACTGGATGTCGACTCATGAACAGCCAGGCTCCCTGAGGACTTTCTTTTCGCGGGCGCGTAGCTCTAGCGTCATAGAGGAACCGCCTTTGATCTGAAATTCGTGAGTTCCGGGACCAAGCCAGCGCTCCTCGGGAACGCAGCGGCCCTTCTTGTTGTGGAAGATCGTGACCAGTGCCAGCTTGTTTTGGACCCGCGCAATCGCTCCGCTGACTTCCTTGCGCTGCGATTTACTGAGGCTGCGTAGCGACTTGAGCTTCTGGTATTCACTCATCGCTTGCTCGAAACGGGCATCACCTTCCAGGCTGCGCCCCAAGTAGAAGCCCAGCTCCCAGGCAAACTTCGCGCACGCCGCCGGGGCTTCGCGAGCACACAGCGCGTTGGCCTGCGACAACCGTGACCGCGCCCGATCGTAGCTACCGTCTTTGAACGCGCTGGCTCCGGCGCGCACCAGCTTTTCGATCGCCTCTTGGCTTTGCGATTTGTCTTCCGCCTGCTCCGATTTGACCGGCGCGACCGGTGCAGTCACAGGTGCCGTAGCGACCGCCAGATCCGGTTTGTCAGGTTTGGCCACTGGCGCAGCCTCAGCAGCTTTTTCGGCGGCAGCTTTCTGCTGCTGATAAATCGCCGTCGCCTTGGAGCGCACCTCGGGATCGCGATCCCGCATCAGCGTCCGCAGAAGAGGCCTCGCATCCCCTTCCGGAAGCCGCGCACTCTCGGCCACGGCCACCAGGCGCACCTGTTTGTCCGAATCCCGCGCTGCCTTCTCGATCACCAAAGCGGCCGTCGTCGGATCTTGTGTTGCCGCCGCTTGGACCGCCGCCGCCCGCACCGCCGGCTCGCTGCTATCGAGGAGCGCCTTGGCGTTCTCGGGTGCCTCTGCCGCGACATTAAGCCGGCGCAGCAGGGCATACGCCAAGATTCCCTCGGGGGAATCGGGCTTCTCGCTCAGCATCCGTTGCAGCTCTGGTATCGCCCGCTTGTCGTTAAGCTCGGCCAGTCGGCGTGCCGCCAGAAAACGGTTGCTCTGCTCGCCATCTTCCAGCGCGGCCGTCAGCGTCGCTGAGTCGCGATCGAGCGCATCGATCACCTGACGACGAACCTCGCTGTCTCCACCACGCAGCGCGGTCAGCACTTCGCCTCGCTGGCTTTCATCGCCCAGCTTGAGCAGCGTCGTCCTCGCCAGCGTTTGCTCACGTCCCGCCGGACCCGCGACGATCTGCCCGAGCCAGCCCTTCACATCACGTAAGACATCTTGCTGGCCTTGGCCGATCAAGCGACGACCCGCTTCACCCAAGGCGCGAATGACGTCTTCTCGGACCGCCTGCTCTTTGTCTTCTAGGCCGCTACGCAACGCGACGAGAGCCGAGCGATCCCGCACCCGCGAAAGGGCACGAGCTGCTCCCCGTCGGGTTGCCACATCGGTGCTATCCCGCAGCGCACGAGCCAGCGTGCCAACCTGTTTGGACGAACCGATCTCACCCAGGATCGCCAGCGCTTCCTCGGCCAGGAGCCCACCGCCGCCCTGCAAGGCACTCTCGGCCAGGCTGATGTCCTGCATCGCCAAGACTTGAGGGTCAGCCCCGGTCATCCGAATGATCGCGGTCGCAGCGGACTGCTGGAGCTGCGGTTCTGTCGGCAGAAGCCGCGCCTTGAGCAGCTCGATATCGGGTCGCTGACCGCTATAGCCCAGCCCAGTCACCGCCAGCGACTGCATACTCGCCGTCGCCGCAGGTGCATTGAGGACGCTGCGAAACTGCTCGGGGTCGACCGCCTCTTCAAGCTGCGCCAGCAGCACCGCCGACTTCAGCCCATCTAGGCCCGACTTCTTGCTCTGCTCACGTAGAAACTGCTTTCCAGACGGTTCACTCAGCTTGGCCAGCGACACCGCGACCTGCCGCTGGGCATCGACGTTACTGCTCCCACCAAGCCGTACCCGCAGCCGTTCGCGTGCGCTCAGCTCGCCCGCTCGGGCAAGCTGCGGCAACACTTCGAGCTGACCAGCATCCGACACCAAGCCCTGTGCCACCGCTTGCGCGAGCAGCTTCCGAGCATCGACGTCACCCGTCCCACACAGGTACAGCGCCGCCCGCAGCTTGGCTTGCTGGTCCCCTTTGCCACCCATCGCTTTTTTCAGCGCCTGCCGTCCCCGTACATCGCCAAGTTGATCGAGCGCTTCAGCCGCAGCCACCTGGAGCAGCGGCGATCGACCCTCTTTGTCCGCCAAAAGCCCCGCCAGCGGAGTGGTCGCATCCCGTCGTCCAAGCTGTCCTAGCATCTCGGCCGCTTTGATCTGAACCCTCGTCTCCGAGTCCGAAAGCAGCGGCAGCAGCACCGGTATCAGCGTTCCATCCCGCGTCTCGGCCAGTCCGCTGAGCGCCCCGGTGCGCAGCTCCACCGTCTGCGCCGCCAGGTCTTTCTTCAGTAGCTCGACGGCTTGCTGCCGCACTTCGAGCAGCCGCGTCGTGGCCGCCAGGCTCTCATCGTGGGCCGCCTGCTTCTGCCGCTTGTAGATCACATAGGCGGTCAGCGAGCCCACCCCCACCACCAACAGCGTCCCCCACACCGTCGCCATCAGCGCCCACAGCGGCCAGCCCTTTTTGACCACCTGGATCTGAACTTGTGACTGCCGATTGCCGGGAGTGAGCTTGTCGATCTCTTCTTGCAGCGCCACCTCAAGGTCGCGCATCGATCGGTAGCGAGCCGCTGGCTCCTTGGCCAGCGTCTTCATCACCACCTTTTCGAGAGACTCCGAGAGCTGAATATTCGGCAGCCGCTGGCGCATCGGAGGCACCGGTGCCGAGGCATGCCCGAACATCACCGTCAGGAAGTTGCCATCATCAAACGGCACGATTCCCGTCAGCATTTCGTACATGATGCAGCCGAGCGCGTACTGATCCGTGCGTGGATCCAGCTCGAAGCCCTGTGTCTGCTCGGGCGACATGTACTGCGGCGTCCCGAGCACCATTCCCGGCAGCGTGTGCCGTTCCTTCATCGCCCGCTGCGCCTCGGCCCCGAGCTTTTCCGCCGACAGCGAGTTGAGATCGACTTTGACGGCGGTGCCGCGATTGGTCGCGATCCCGAAGTCGACGATCTTCACAAAGTCCTTTTGCCCATCCTGCTCGACGAGAAAGATGTTGTCTGGCTTCAGGTCGCGATGGATGATTCCCTTGTCGTGGACGGCTTGTAGGCCTCGGGCGATCTGGACCGCTATCCGACACATCCGGAGCGCGTCCATCGGGCCTTGGCTTATCACCTTGCTCAGCGTCGGCCCGCGCAAAAACTCCATCGCCAGATAGGAGCGATCGTCGGGTAGCACCCCAAAGTCAGACACCACGACGGTGTTCGGGTGCTGGACCTTGCCCGCGAGCTGCGCCTCTTGCAAAAAGCGATACTGCGCATCTTGGTCCTGCGGCTTGAGCAGAACCTTGATCGCCACCTCGGCGTCGAGGAGCACGTGGCGAGCCCGGTACACGACCCCCATGCCACCAGCGGTGAGCCGCTCGAGGATATCGAAGCGACCGCCGATCACCGTACCAATCAAGTCATCGTTCGACGATGCCACCGTTTCCGGAGCGCTCGGGGTTAGGCTCGGACTCGAAACCGCCGCGAGGTTGTCTTGGCTGCCGCACGAGTGACCATCCCCGTCTGGATACAGCTCGCCGCAACGCTCACAGCGATGGGCCTGAGCGGTATTGTACAAGGTCATAGGCAAGCCCCCGTTGACCCGGTACTCAGAATGCGCGATGCGCCGCCCCCCTGGCGACGCGACGTGCAGGCAAACTTCATGATGCTAAGCCATTATTACACGAGCTTAGCTGTCCTTGGGGGCGGAATTTATCGGTTTTGTCCGTCGCTGCCCCGGTCGCTTCCGGTAGAATTCGGGGTCGTGGCGACTCAAGACTCACTATCGCGCACTGCCCAACCAGATGAAGCGACGCCGGTTGCCAAGGAAAGCCTGTATCCCACGCTGCGCATGGTGTTCAGCAAGTCACTCGGAATCATCGCTGCGAAGAATACCGTCGGCCCAGCGCTGCGGATGCGTGCCCCGGGACACGTGCAATCTGCTGGCCAGGCCACGCTGTGGCGGCTAGAGCCGGGTGTGCTACACGTCGGACGAGGTGCGCCCCCAGGTGAGGTCTGTTTGGCCGATGACTCGCAGGTGTCGCGGCTCCATGCCACGGTGACGCTGCGCGCCGGCCAACAGCCGGTGTTACGGGACTTGGGCAGCTCCAACGGCTGTTTCGTAAACGGCACACGCTGCGGTGAGGCCGAGCTCCGCGATGGGGATGTCTTACGTTTTGGCAGCTCACTGCTTTTGCTGCGCTATGAACCATGGCCTTGCCCGGACGCTCAGGTCGCTTCGCTGATTGGACAGAGTGTGGCGATTCGCCGGCTACGGCACGAGGTGGCGTTGTGGGCACCGGCGCTGTGTACGGTGCTGCTGCTCGGCGACAGTGGCACCGGCAAGGAAGTGACCGCCCGTGCGCTCCATGAGCTGTCGGGGGTATCGGGGCCCCTGGTGGCGGTCAACTGTGCGGCGATCCCCGAGACGCTCGCCGAAAGTCAGCTTTTTGGCCATGTGAGTGGCGCGTTTACCGGAGCCAAAGCCCACCCCGGATATTTTCGTGCAGCCACCTTGGGCACGCTGTTTCTGGATGAAGTCGGTGAGCTACCGGCAGCCTTGCAGCCGAAGCTGTTGCGCGCTCTCGAAGAAGGCGTGATCACCCCGGTCGGTAGCGTGGAACCGCAGCCCTGCAAAGTCCGCGTGATCGCCGCAACCAACCGCAACCTGCCAAATGAAGTGCGGGCGGGAAAGCTGCGCGGTGATCTCTATGCTCGATTGAGCGAGATCGTGATTCGCCTGCCTACGCTGCGAGAGCGGCGGGAAGACATCTTGCTGCTGCTCTCCCACTTTGTCGGCGAAGGACCGCCGATCCAACCCGCGCTCGCCGAGGCCCTGCTGCTGTATGACTGGCCGTGGAACGTACGCGAGCTGTCCAAAGTGGCCACCGAGCTGCGCATCCGTGGTGCCAAGCTGCCTCAGCTTACCCTCGACCTCGTCGAAAGCCGTCTGCGGGCCGAGCCCGAACTTTTGCCTACTGCGCAGCGACCGAATGAGCCCGTCCAGCCGTCCTCTTCGCCGAGTCCGACCGCCAAACCCCCCACCGAGCTGACTCCACTTGGTCGAGACGAGCTACTCGCCGCCCTCAAATCCCACGGTGGCCGAATTGCCCAGGTGGCCCGCGCTCTCGGACGATCCCGGCAGCAGATCTATCGCCTGCTGGAACAGCATGGTCTGTCACCAAACAACTTTCGCGACGACAATCTCGATCCCGAGTAGCAGAACTTGAAAGCCTCGCTCGCTTCGGGGAAAACCTCGCTTGCCGAAATCAAACTTGGGCAAACGGGGAGTTCGCGATGCGGGTGCTGGTGGTTGGTCCCGACTGGGAAGACGGTTCCGAGGTTGGCTGCATAAATGGCCTGCGCGCCATGGGCCACGAGGCCACGCTGTTCGATCCGCGCAAGTACATCGGGGTGCCAAGGCCGCTCCAGCGCTACCCGCTTGCCTATGCCGCCGCCGAGTTTGTGCTGCGCGGAACCGTGCGCGAGCCATTTTACTTCGCCCAAAAGCCGCTCCTTCAGCGCGCCCGTGAGCTGCGCGTCGACATGGTGCTGGTCGTGCAGCTTCTATGGGTGCTGCCCGAGACCATCACCGAGCTGCGCTCAGCCGGGATCGTCTGCGCCGGCTGGTTCCCCGACGCCTTCACCAGCTTTGGCCGTGGAACTTTTTTGCTCGCGCCGTGGAACGGTCTGTTTTTTCAGGATCGCTTCATGGTCCAGCGCCTGCGCCAAAGCCTGTCCGCCGACTTCATCCACCACCTGCCCGAGTGCATGGACCGCGTCTATCACCGACCGATCGCGCTCACCGATGAAGATCGCCGCACCTATGGGGCCGATGTCGCGACCTTTGGCAACTACTACCCGTACCGAGCCAAGCTGATTGAGCCACTCCTTGATGGCGGCATCGACGTCAAGCTGTGGGGTGCTCGACCGCCAAGCTGGCTGCATCACAAGGTGCACAACTTCTGGGCCGGAAAAGTCGTCCAGGGCGACGAAAAGTGCAAAGCAATGCTCGCCGCCAAGATCGCGCTCAACACCAACCACTACGCCGGGATTGGCGACGTCAACAAGCGCACCTTCGAGCTGGGCGGCATGGGGGCCTTTCAGCTCACCGACAACCGCCCGGCACTGAGCGAATACTTCGAGGTCGGCAAAGAAGTCGTCACGTTCGATGGACGGGCTGACCTCCGCGAAAAAGTACAGTACTACCTGGCCCGGCCTGAAGAACGGCAGCAGATCGCAAACGCCGCGGCCAAGCGGGCCCTGCGTGATCACACCTTCGAAAAGCGACTCGAGGTACTGCTCCGCACCGTTTCACTCGAACCTTACCCGGCTTCGCCTTCTCGCTCGCCGCGAGAAGGCTGAGCCAGCCAGACCCATAAACCACTAGGAGACCCATCTATGCGCAGCACATTCTTTGCGAAACTGCTACTCGGTGCACTACCACTCATCGGCGTGGCGTCGGGGTGCTCACCCTATCAAGGTTCGGCGACGGCCTATCTGACGTGGCATGTCGTCGACGCTCGCGATCCCGACCCGCTGACGGCACCGTCCTTGGAGTGTGCGCTCAAGAACGTACAGTGGGTGCGGGTCCAGCTCGCGAACAGCACGCTGTTTGACTTCCCGTGCAACACCTACAGCGGTGAGACCACGAGCTTCACGTCCGGAACCTACACCGTCGATGTGCTGGCGCTCAGCCCCACCGGGTCCGCCCAGGCCGCCCAGCGGATCTCTGTCGACATGTTCGGACGAACCAACCTCGGCCACTTTATCTTTCAAGTACGCTGACCCAAGGTCAGCCAGTCAAGTACCCTGACCCAAGGTCAGCCAGGCAGGTTCGCGGACTGCTTAGCTCTTCGCCATGTCGGCGAAGGCGCTGGCCAGACCACCGTGGAGGGCGGAAATGTCGGCCTCACGCCACTCGCTGCGGGGCACGCGCACGAAGGTGGTCTTGTCGACGCGGTTGTCGAGCCGCGCCACCGGCAGATAGTAGGATCGCGACTCGTATCGTCCGTCGTGTTCGATGATCCGATCGACCCGAACGGTGCCGGGACGATCGCTCTGCCCGATGAGATACGCCATGTCATCGGTGCCGTACTGGCCGAGCATGACTTCCATCGGCACGCAGTGGTGCAGGATCGATCCCTGGGCGTTCGGCTGGCCCCGGGCGATGTTCTTGCGACGACTCTCGGCGGGATCCACCCAGATGTAGAGCACGCTGGCGCGCTCCAAGATCGTGGGGGACAACACCTCAAAGGCGGTGCCGTAGCCGTGTGGCGGGCACAGCGGGAAGGCGGCACCGTTTGGTCCACCACGAGCGGCCTCGATCACAATGGTCTTGCCGGTGCGATCCTGGCTGACGGTGCGGTTGAGCAGCTCCAGCTCGCGACTGGCCTCGGCCTCGATACAGGCGGCGACCTTCTTACGGATGCGGTGCGGGACATCGCCCATCACCTCGGGCAGACCAAACTTTTTGTGCGCCGCGTCGAGCCGGTCAAAGAGCAGCTCGGCCGCATTCGAGGTCGGATACGGCTTCTGCGCCAGCAGGTGCGCATAGTCCTCGTTGAGCAGCTCGATCAGCACCGCCCAGGTCCAGCTATCGCGAAACGGCCGATTGGGACCGTGATAGTAGACATCGTGCCAGCCGTGGGCGCGCAGCTCGTCGTCGATGCAGTGCATCAGGTGCACATACGGATAATCGTCAAGCTGGAGCGTCGGTCCCATGCCGAAGTCGCGACGGCACTGCTCCTCGGTGAGGCTGGCCATATAGGTGCGAACTTCCGATTTCCCCGAGGCTGGTAGCGAAAACAAAAGGACGGTGTCGAGCAGCTTCATCAGGATGCCTCCGTTACGAAGGGTGGCACTCTACCACAGTGTAGGCAGCGCACCCGACCCACTCTCTCCAGAAGATCGACCGACGGAGGGACGTTGCCAACCCCCTCCCGGCAAGGTCACAATCACAGACCATGCCGCGACTACGCCAGCACCACGGACCTCGTTTCGCAGGGCGAACCCGGCTCGGCTGGATGGTCGCGCTGCTTGGCGTTGCCTGCACCTCCACGGCACGGTCCGCGCCCATGGTGGCCACCACCGAGATCGCCGCCCGTATCTCCAAGGTGGCGCAGAAGCGAGGCCAGTCCTCGCTCTCCGAACGACGTGAAGTATCCGCAGCAGCGCAGGCCATCTTGGCCCAGACCCCCGATGCCCAACAGCCGCCGTTTGCGGTCATTCAGCGAGAGCTGGTCCGTAAGCAAGTCGTGGAGCCGATCCATCGGCAGGTCCTGGCGGGCTTTGCCACCGCCGATCCCGGCTCGCTGCTCGAAGGTCTGACCCCGGTCCTTGACCAAGCGCTGGCCGATCGCAAGTGGCGCTGGTTTGGCGTGGCCACCCAGCCCATCCCGGGCGACCCCGAGCGCAGCCGACTCCTCATCTTGCTCGTCGAGTCGGGGATCGATCTGGTTCCGCCGCCCGCCGCCAGCGAGCCATCGCCCAAACCGGTCCCTCTCCACGGCACGCTGCTACCGCCCTACGTTCGTCCACAAGTGCTCATCACTGACCCGCTGAAGCAGATCTCGCCGCTGCCCATCGAGGTACGCGGACGCGAGTTCCGTGGCGAGGTCCGCTGCCAGATGCGCGGGCTCTACCAGATCGAGGTGATCGGCGAGTCCAAGCAAGGTCCGCATGTCCTGGCCAACTTCATCTGGCCGTGTGCCACGGACTTGCCCTCTGTGCCGCAGCAGCTCGCCCAGCCTGTCCCGAAGGTGCTGCGGACCATCCCGGAGTCCGAGTCCGAGCTTTTGCGGCTACTCAACGAAGACCGCAAGCGGGCCGGATTGCCGCCGCTCCGGCTCGATGACCGACTCACCAAAATCGCCCGCGCCCACTCCGAGGAAATGGCCAAAAAGCGCACCGTCTTTCACCACTCCCCAACGACTGGAACCCCCGAAGATCGCGTCCGCCGCGCCCACCTCAAAAACTCGATGCTCGCGGAAAACCTCGCTCAGGCAAGCTCCGAGGAAGAGGCCGAGCGGAGCCTCCTTGACAGCCCCGGCCATCGTCGCAACATCCTCGACCCGACCCTGACCCAAGTCGGCATCGGCGTAGCGGCCATCGTCAGCCCACAGGGCAATCGGGTGCTCTACATCACTCAGCTTTTCTTAACGGAGTAACGTGCGGCGAGCCCCAAGCGCGCACGCTTGTCACTTGATCCAGCCCCGCGCTCGATGCCCTTCATCGCGCAGCCGCCGCATTTCAGCGATCGAGGTCAAATCCCCCGTCACCCGATCGATGTACAGCGTCCCATCCAAGTGATCCAGCTCGTGCTGGGCGATCCGGGCATCCCAATCGGACAGCTCGACTTCCTGTGGTGGCCCACCGGACTCGGGCGTATAGCGCAGCCTTAGTTGCGTCGCTCGATTCAGCTTGCCCCCCACCGCAGCCACCGACAGACACGCTTCGTAGTCGTCCACTCCGGCCTCGGAACGCCAGACCAGCTCGGGATTCAGATACGCCGTCACGACGATCGGCTGCCCGTGCGGCCTGGTTCCGTGCTTGATCAGAAACACCCGTCGCGACACCCCGATCTGCGGCGCGGCGATCCCGACCCCACCGGTCTTCGCCAGTGCCTCGCGGAGCCTCGCGAGCAGCCCAACGACATCCTCCCCGGCCTGCACCGGCTGCGCCTTCTGACGGAGCACGCTGCTTGGATCGGGCTGCTCACGGTGCCACTGGACGATGAGCTTCTCGGTGAGCGCCGCTTGCGCCACTTCCGCTGCGTGACGCTCTGCGGCCGAGTGAGCACAGCCCGTCATCCACACCCCGAACAACACCAACGCAGGCCAGCGCATCGCAAGTCCTCACATCAATCGGTCTGTAGCGACAGCTCGGTCAGCACGCCAAAGTGATCAGAGGGAAACACGCCGTCCTGCCCTTCGGCAAAGCACAGCCGTGACGAGGTCACCGTCAGCCGCTCCACTGACCCGGCCCGACCGAGCAGGATGTAGTCGATGCGCTGATCAATCGCTGGATCACGCTGCGGACAGAACGGATTGGCAGATGAAAAGGTCGCGCCCGGCCCGCTGCCTGCTTGGGCAAAGCCATCGACAAACGAAAGTCCCCCATCTGCGGGTCGAAGAAGCACGCCAAGCTCTGGACTGTCCGGTGGCGCATTCAGATCGCCCATCAGAAGCGGCGGCAAGATCGGAATGTGCGGGGGCACGCGACCCGGCAGTGCCGCCATCTCGGCCACCACGAACTGGCGAATGCACTCAAGCTGCGCGGCGCGACTGTCGGCAAGCTGCGGCTCCCACGACAGGTGCGTCACCAGCAAGGGCAGAAGCCCGGTCTTGACCGATAGCAGCAGATACAGCGCCGAGCGGGTCTCGATCTCGGGTGGCGTAGGCAGCCTAAGCACGCGCTGTTCACGAAGCGGCGAGCGGATCAGCGCAGCATTGCCAAACTCGGCGGGAAACGGCTTCTCGATCGCACAGGCTTTGCCAAAGCAGACCCGATATGGCAACCCTTCGGAAATCTCATCGGCCTGCGAGGTGCCTGGTCCCAGAGGCCGCAGCACCTCTTGCAGCGCCACCACGTCCGGGTCGAGCCGCTGTAGTTCCTCGCGAATGAGCCGCCGCCGCACGGCCCACGGCGAGTGATTTCCCCAGATATTCAGCGTTACGACCCGCAACACAGTCACCCCCTCATACTAACCGGGCTTGGCTGTGCGTGAAGTGCTTGGCAGTGACTCGGTGTGGGTTTGGGTCTTGCAGAATCCGCGCTGGTCGGGTTACTAGTGGACTATTCTACACGGTGCTGGCTCGTCGACGCCTCGTAGGCGCAAACAATTGCCAGTCACCAGTCCAAGAACCCAAGATCGGAGCCACGACCCTGAGACACGACAGCCGCCCTTCTCCCACCGAGCAGTATCGAGTCAACCACCGCATCCGCATTCCTCGCGTCCGCGTGATCGGTAGCGACGGCCAACAGATCGGCATTCTGGAAACCCCGGATGCCCTTCGCCAAGCCCGCGAAGAGGGCCTTGATCTCGTCGAGATCTCGCCCAAAGCGGTGCCGCCCGTCTGCAAGATCATGGACTACGGCCGCTTCAAGTACGAGACGGCCAAGAAGGAACGTGAAGAGCGCAGCAAGCGCACCGTGATCGAAGTCAAGGAGATGAAGTTTCGTCCCAAGACGGACGGTCACGACTTCGACTTCAAGGTGAAGCACATCCGCGAGTTTCTCTCTGAGGGGAACAAGGCCAAGCTGGTCATCCAGTTCCGTGGCCGCGAGATCGTCCACCCCGAGGTCGGACAGAACGTGCTGCGCCGGGTCGTTGAGGCGGTCCAAGACGTGGGGATGGTCGAGCAGCCGCCGATGATGGAAGGTCGGCGCATGCTCATGATCATTGGGCCCCGTCCGCAGTCCGCCGCAGCCAAGCCCAAGCCCGCCGCTCCGGCTGCTGCCGCTCCGGCTGCTGCTGCCCCGGCAGCCCCGTCCGCACCGGCTCCGGCAGCCCCAGCGCCTGCGGCAGCCCCAGCGGCACCGGCTGTCGCAATGGCGAAGAACCCAGCCTGATTCACTGCTGGTGAAACAGGGACGCAAGCAGCATGCTTGGTGGTAGGATGAGCATTACGAGGCAAGCCTTCGTTGGCTTGCTGTCGGAAAGACCAGACATGCACAACACGAACCGACCCTCACAGGGCACCTGCGGCAGCCTCTTCGGAACGCTGCTGCTCACTGTCTGCGTGGCCGTTTTTGGCTGTGGCGGTGCGCCCGAGGCGAGCCCGGCGCTGATCAGTGGCATGCCGCGCTGCGATGCGTCGCTGCTCCATCCCCACATCGCCGTCGGTAGTGTCGCCGGTCAGCCCGGTAAGACGATCGTCTACGTGGATGGCGTCATGGCTTGTGTCGATGACAGCTCCCGGGTCGATCAGATCCTCACCCAGCTTGAAGTCAAAAACCCCGGCATCCTCGCCCGCTAGCTCCCGTCGCCTTTCCCCCTCGCCTTCTCATCAGACCCATCTTTGGGGTCGCTCGGACCAGGAATGTCTTTGCGACCTCGCTCCGCAGCGTGCAGCTAGAAGGCGGCGCTACCGGTGATGTCTTCGCCGATGATCAGCGTGTGGATGTGGTCGGTTCCCTCGTAGGTAAAGACCGACTCCAGGTTACACATGTGCCGACCGCTCTGGTACTCATCGGTGATGCCGTTGGCCCCGAGGAGATCCCGGGCGTTGCGCGCACACTCCAGCGCCATCTTGACGTTGTTGCGCTTGGCCAAGCTGACCTGCTGGGGCCTGACTTTGCCCGCCTCTTTGAGTCGTCCAAGCTGTAGCGAAAGGAGCTGCGCCTTGGTGATCTCTTGCAGCATGTCGACGAGCTTAAGCTGCACGAGCTGATGCGATGCGATCGGCTTGCCGCCAAACTGCACCCGGTCTTTGGTGTAGGACAGCGCCTCGTCATAGCAGGCCATCGCCGCTCCGATGACCCCCCAGGAGATCCCGAAGCGCGCTTGGTTTAGGCACGACAGCGGCCCCCGCAGGCCCTTGACGCCCGGTAGCACCGCCGACCTCGGTACCAAGCAGTCCTCGAAGATCAGCTCCGAGGTGACCGAGGCCCGCAGCGAAAACTTGCCGTGGATGTCGCGGGTCGAGAAGCCCTTGCAGCCGCGCTCGACCAGGAACCCCCGCACCGCACCGTCCTCGCACTTGGCCCACACCACCGCCACCTCGGCCAGCCCACCCGAGGTAATCCAGCGCTTCTCTCCGTTTAGCACGTAGCCGTCGGCGGTCTCTTTGGCCGTGGTCCGCATGCCGCCCGGATTGCTCCCGAAGTCCGGCTCGGTCAGACCAAAGCAACCGATGAGTTCTCCGCTCGCCATTTTGGGCAAAAAGCGCTGCTTCTGCTCCTCGCTGCCGAAGGCGTGGATCGGGTACATCACCAGCGCGCCTTGGACTGACGCAAAGCTGCGAATGCCGGAGTCCCCGCGCTCTAGCTCTTGCATGATCAGACCGTAGGCGACCGCGTCTAGCCCTGGACAGCCGTAGCCGACCAGGTTGGCCCCGAGCGCCCCCAAGGCCCCCAGCCGACGCGGCCAGGCACTGTCAAAGGTTCCATCGCGAAAGTGCCGACCGATGACCGGCATGATCTCGTCGTCCACAAAGCGGCGGAAGGTCGCGGTGACGAGCTTCTCTTCATCGCTCAGCAGGTCGGCCATCTGAAAGTAGTCAACGCCGCCAAAGGGCATGGGGGGCCTCCGATCTAGGTGGGGGGGCAGGTTGGGAGTGGAACGTGCCGTCGGACGGCATGGACGAGCAGCTCTTGACCTGCTCGGGTAATGGCCGAGTCGGCAGGAACTTCCTCGTAGGTGATCTCAAAGGTGGACCGCAGGCGGGAGCGGATCTCTTCCGCGCTCGACGCATATGGAGGACCACCGGGATAGTCATGGGTATAGAACAGGCCGACCAGACGGCCTCCGGGACGCAGCAGTGCCGCGACCGCTTGCACATACTCGTCCCGCCGATGCGGCTCGATCGCACAGAAGCAGTTGTGCTCTACCACCAAGTCGTACCGCCCGCGCTGGCTGGCATCGCTCGTTGGCCAGCCAAACAGGTCTTGCTGCAAGAAGGTGACCCGATCGGACAGACCTTCGGCTACGGATTGCCGGGTCGCAATCACCACTGCTGCCGGAGCAATGTCGATGCCGACCACCTGTGACTCCGGTGGGCCCAGGCGGGCCAGCAAAAGCGCCTCATGGCCACGGCCACAGCCCACCACCAGGGAGCGCTCGCCACGGAGTGGAGGATGGACCGTCAAGTAGCGGACGAGCGGCGGGGTCGCCTTGCCCATCTCCCAGCCGTCCCCGCCATGCTGATACAGGTATTCCCAGCGTGCTTCGGGAGTGAGTCCGGGTGGATCGGGCTTGCGCGCCACCGCCTCGCGCCGGGCTGTACGCGCCAGCTCACGGAGCAGGGTCTGCATCGCCTGGAAATCGAGTGCTTCGGTCGCTTCGCCGCAGCGCACCGAGACAGTCTGGGCCTCGGCGTCCAGCCACAGCTCATCGAACCA
Source organism: Polyangia bacterium (assembly GCA_044228505.1). Taxonomy (GTDB): domain Bacteria; phylum Myxococcota_A; class Polyangia; order Palsa-1104; family JAEUJZ01; genus JAEUKA01. The sequence continues at coordinate 111,433 of JBGAUT010000004.1, forward strand.
ACCCCCCGGCGGCAAGCGCCCCGAGGTCCGCAGATACGAAACCAGCGGCTCTCCACCGGCCAAGATGCGCTGAGTCGACTCCGCGCCCAGCTCACAATCGACGACCCGCTCGGGGTGGTGGGCACGAACTTGGGTGGTTAGCTTGCCGACGTCAAGGTGCAGAGATCTCAGTTCCACCTGCAGGCTCCTTGGGCTTAGCCGAACACTTTCTTCGTGAGCCCGCCGTGCGCATCGAGCGACAGCACCTCTTCGAAACCACCCACCGATTCACCCGCCACAAACAGCAGCGGAAACTCGGTCGCATGGGCCTTGGTGAGCGCCCAGCTCCGCGTCGCTTCGTCGTCCGTCACGTCCAGCACCTGATAGGGGATGCTGCGCCCCTTGAGGACGTCTTCGAGCCGCTTGCGCTCTCGCACGAACTGATCGGTCACATAGAGCATGACCGGGGCCGCCTCTTTTTTGACGGTGGCGACCTGACCCTGCCGCGCCTTGTCGGCCAGCACTTCCAGCCGCTCGGTCTCAGCCGTGCGCCGCGCCAGCTCTTCTTCCGAAGCCAGCGGTCGCCCAAACAGGTCGTTCACAAACCCGGCAGCCCGCCGCGCATAGCGCACCGGCGGAATGAAGTTGCCTGTCTCTGACGAGATCACGGAAAACGCCAGGGTCTTACCGCGACGAAGCACACCCTCAACAGCTTTTTTCATAGGTGACCACTCATTACGCGGCAGCTAGAAGGCTGTCAACGGCAACCTATGGTGCCCGGTACCCAGCTATTTGCGGACGATCACTCGGGTGCCGCGACCGGTGGCGGTGCTGCTGTGATAGGAGGGCGTGGTGATGGTGTGCCAGCCTGCCGGCAGATCCGGCGTGGTGAACGCGAAAAACTGCGCAGCAGCGGGCGGGCTCAGGTTGACGCAGCCATGGCTAACCGCGTGCCCGAGCTTGTCGTGCCACAGCACCGCATGCAGACCGATTCGACCGTTGAAAAACTGGGCATGTGGCACCTCACGGAAGTCATACTGCGACGGTGCCCCGGCCAGGTTGGCCATCGTCTGGGTGAGGTACTTGCGGTAGATATAGAAAGAACCTGGGGGCGTCGCACCTTGGACTCCCGTGGAGACCAGCGCCGCAAACAAGGGCTTGGCTCCTTGGTAGGCGGTGGCGACCTGCTCGCTCAAGTGGATGTCGATCCAGCGCTCATCGGGTGCGACCCCAGCGGGTGCGGCCACCGGCATCAGCCGTCGTAGCTGGCCCGTCTCGACCTCGAACTGACTGGCTGACACCCAGGCGGGACGACTCGACCCCACCGCACGCAGCGCGGCGCGGGTGGGTTCAGGCAGCAGCACCGGCTGACGCCCCGGGAAGCTGTCGATGCCTTCGGTCACGTAGAGCACGGCATACCGTGGCAGATACGCGACCGGGCCGGCCTCGGACTTGGGCAGAAACACCGGGACGCCGTCCTCTCCATCCGGAGGCACTGCCCACGCCAGGCGCAGTCCGGGCGGCACCGAATCGACGCTCACCGCTGGGGCCGAGGGGGGCTCAAACAGCTTCACATCGCTGCGCGGCAGCCACTGCCGCCCGATGATCTGGACCACGTCGTCACCGGCCTGCGTCACCGTGATGCCATCGCCCTTGTGCAAAATCGTGCGCAGGAAGTGTCCGGCGCTGCCCCGCAGCTTGGTCACCAGCGCCGAGATCACCCCGTAGCGCAGCTTCTGCCAGCCGGTCCCTTTTTCCTGAGCAGGAGGGCTCGACAAGTAGCCGGGCTCGACCGTGACCTCCGCAGCACACACGTAGCCACTCGGCAGCGCCGACAGCCACGAGCGACACAGTCCGGTCTTGGTCTGCAGCGACTGCCCCACCAGCATCGCGGTATGGCCCCGCATCTCTCCCATGGTGGCGGCGGCCAGGCTTGGCAGGGCATGCACCTTGACCGGCAGATCGCGACGCTTCGGCAGAGCCCAGCGCACCGCGATCTCACCGGCAGGGGGCGGCTCGTATTCGCGCACAGGGGGCGGCGGAATCAGCTTGGCAACGCGCAGCGCCTCGCGATTGCGAGGTATCTCACGCAGCCCTCGCCCCGGTGACAGCGTCGGCCGGTGCATCGGCGCAGAGAACCGGCCATGCCTTGGCCCTCCCCACGCCTGCGCCCCCCCGAGCGTCACCAGCAAGAGCAGCCCCCACGGACTGTGCATACGCCTGCTCGACATGCTGTGGCGCGGTCATTATAACAGGCGGTACCGTCGCAAATGAAGCGCCCAAAATGCAAAGCAAGATCGCCTACTTACAGCCCGGTTGTGCTACGTCCTTTCTCACACTGGAGGTTGTCATGCGCAAGGAACTGCTCTCGGCATCGTTTGGACTCCTGTTGACGACCCTGTTTGGGGGATGCGGTAGTGGGCTGACCACGGATCAGCCCGGACTCGCCGAGGATGGAACTCTCGACACCGTTAACAGCGAGTTCCATGCCGCTTCGGCGAAGGTGGGCGAGCAAGCGGAAGTGACGGCGACCAGCCTGAACCTGCGTACCGGGCCAGGTACCACCTACGCCGTCCTCACCAGCATGCCCAAAGGCACCATTGTAAACGTCGAGGCCGAGTCCGCAGGCTGGTACAAGGTCACTTGGGGCAGCCACACCGGCTGGTGTACCGGCGACTATCTGACCCCCTATGCCGCCGGAGGTGGGGTTGCCGATGCCATCGAGCGAGCCAAGACCGGCGTCGGCTTTTCGTACTGGTGGGGTGGCGGCTGCTGGAACCCAGGATCCAGCGCCAAGGGGAGCTGCTCTGGCTCATGCCCGTCCTGCACCCACAGCGGCAGCTATGGGGCCGACTGCTCCGGCTATGTCGCCAAGGTGTGGCAGGTGCCCGGTGCCAGTGCGCTGACGAGCTGTAGCCACCCCTATTCCACCTACAACTTCGACAACGAAACCCGCGAGTGGCGCACCATCGCCCGGGGCTCTGCCAAGCAAGGCGACGCCTTCGTCTATAACGACAGCGGCGCAGGCCACATCTTCCTATTCGACAACGGCGATCCGTGGGGCTGGATGAAAGCCTACGAAGCCAAGGGCTGTAGCTACGGCATCGTCTACGGCTCTCGCACCGCAGGCACCAGCTACAAGGTCATTCGCAGGAACGGGTTTTAGCAGCGGCTCCAGCCGGTTGCGAGGGGGTCGGAACCACCCCAAAACTCCTCGTTACCCAGTTTCGGGGTGGTCCAGACCACCCTCAAACTCCTCGATCACCACTTGGGGCCTGGTCCAGACCACCCCAAAACTCCTCGATCACCACTTTGGACCTGGTCCAGACCACCCCAAAACTCCTCGATCACCACTTTGGGCCTGGTCCGGACCACCCCAAAACTCCTCGATCACCACTTTGGGCCTGGTCCGGACCACCCCAAAACTGGGTGTCGGGCGGATCGGGGGGGTTACCAGGGTTCGCGCATGCCGATGAAGTCGTAGGGATAACCGAAGCGGGGACGCGAGACTTGATCGAGGCGGCGCACCTGGTCGGCGGACAGAGTGACCGAGAGGGCGGCGATGTTGTCCTTGAGCTGGTCGAGGTTGCGGGCCCCGATGATGATCGAAGAGCACTCAGGGTGAGCCAGCAGATAGGCGAGCGATACCGCGGCTGGGGTGCTGCTGATTTCCCGCGCCACCTCACGAACGGTGTCGAGGATGGCCCAGTTCTGGTCGGTGTTCATCGCGCCGTAGGACTCTTTCCAGGCAGCCAGGCGAGCGCCCTCGGGAGGGGCTTCACCCTTTTGGTACTTGCCGGACAAAAAGCCTCGTCCAAGCGGACTCCACACGAGCACGCCCATTCCAAAGTGCTTGGCCGCTGGGAGCAGCTCGCGCTCGGCATCGCGGACGATCAAGCTCCACTGAATCTGCATCGACTCGAAGCGCACGGTCCCGCGCTTGTCAGCGGCCCACAGCGCCTCGGTCAAGCGATAGCCGGTGTAGTTCGAGCAACCGACATAGCGAACCTTGCCATCGCGGACCAGATCATCGAGGGCGCGCATGGTCTCCTCGATGGGTACGTGGCGGTCCTGCATGTGGACCTGATACAGGTCGATGTAGTCGGTGCGCAGTCGGCGCAAAGAGTCCTCGCAGGCCTTGACGATGTGCTTGCGGGACAAGCCCTGGTCATGTGGACCGATGGCCCGGGTGCCAAAGCCGATCGGAAAGCGGCACTTGGTGAGCAGGGTCACCTTGTCGCGACGGCCTTGCAGCCACTCCCCGAGGAGCTGCTCGCTGCGGCCTTCGCTGTAGACATTGGCGGTGTCGATGGTATCGATCCCGGCATCGAGCGCGGCATCGAGGACGTGGCGGGCTTCCTCATCGCTGGAGGTGACACCACGCATGAACGTCTCGGACTCGCCAAAGGTCATGGCACCCAGGGTGAGTGCCGAAACCTTGAGGCCACACCGTCCGATGTGACGGTGGGGAACATGAACAGGGGTGGTCATGGATAACTCCTTGGGTGGGCTGCTGCAGTGACTGCGTTCCACATCATGCGCGATGGGCGCGGGGTCGGGGAAGCCCTTCGGCGATTCGGTCGTGTTTGGGCAAGGACGATTGTGGAAGCGACGGCAGCGGCTGTAGTAAGGTGCCGCAACTTTGCGGACAAGCCCCATGAACCGATCTGAGCCCCTTGCGGTCCCTGCGCAGTCTTGGCGTCGCCGATCGCAGACTCTGCGTCGCCTTGTTTTGTCCTTGGTGATCGGGGGCGGACTACTGCCCGTTTGTACCCCCGAGGGGAGCGCTTGGGCTGTCGGTGAGCAGACCGCACACCTTCGTGGGTCAGTCGTCGAAGCGGGCACCGATGTACCGATGCAGGGGGCGATCGTCATCATCCGCAGCGAGGCGCTGATCGGGGGTCCGAAGCGCGCCGTGGCCGATGAGGAAGGCCTGTTCGACTTTCCGCTGCTGCCTCCCGGCAAGTACCTGCTGACCGTCGAATACGAGGGGCTAAAGCCCACGCAGCGCCGAATCTCGCTCGACCTGGGGCAGACCCAGAACGTCAAGATCCCGATGTCGGCAGAGCTGGCGAAGAGCGAGACGCAGACGATTGTCGAGGAGCGCCGCCGCCTCGATGCCGAGCGACTGTCGACCGGACGGGTGCTGACCGCCGAGTCCCAAGCCAAGGTCGCCACCCCGCGTCGCTACCAAGACGTGGTGCAGCAGCTTCCTGGCGTCACCGGCAACTCCAACCCGGTCATGGCCGGTGCGACGCTTCGCCACAACCGCTACCTCGTCGATGGACTCGACATCACCGATCCGGTCGAAGGTACGTTTTCCGCCAACTTCAACTTCGACGCCATCGGTCAGATGGACCTTTTGCTGCTGGCGGTCGATGCGCAGTACAACTCGCTCGGCGGGGTCATCAACCTGATGACCAAGAGCGGCAGCGACAAGCTGTCGGTCGACGCCAGCTTCTACTTCAATCACCAGTCTTTGTCACTCGGCGGCCGCGCTGGCACCCAGCTTTATGAAGGCAGGCTGCTCGATCAGTCCGACCCGAGACCGCCGGTGGCCAGCTATCAGGCCAACATCAACATCGGCGGACCGCTCGTAAAGCAGAAGCTGTGGTTCTATCTGTCGACGGAGTATCGCTATCGGGTCAACTCGGTGGTGCCAGGAGCCCCGACCAACGTCCAGCACTCGCCACTGGAACGACACGACCTGTATACGCGGCTCAAGCTGACCTGGTCCCCATCGAGTCGGCACCGCATCAACCTATCGGTGAACGCCGATCCGACCTGGCTGACCAACATCCGCAACATCGATGGCAGCCAGACGAACGCCTACACCGCCGAGGCCGACTACTACCAAAACCAAGGCGGCGCGTTTGGCATCCTGACCTGGGACTACTTCGCGTCGGACACCCTGCTCTTTGGACTCCAGACGGGTGTGCAGTGGTTTGGCTTTACCACCGGGCCGCAGCTACGCGACTTTGTCAGCCCAACGCACATCGACAATGGCAGCACGATCACCTGGAACAACTCCGACGCGGCTTCAGTGGTCACGGACGGACGACTGCGGTTCCAGTTTGATCCGACGGTAACCTGGATCAAGCGCGGCGGAATCGGTCAGCACACGGTCAAGGCGGGCGTGCAAGTACAGTTTTTGCGCAACTACGCGCTCACTGGGACGCCCGGGAACCAGATCTACACCGATGACACCAGCCAAGGCGGCGGCGTGCTGGGTCGCGATCCGACGTCGACCGAGCGGCCGCTCGGCTGTATCGAAGAGCAACCGAACCCACGGGCCGGATCGATGGCGACGCCGTGCTTCCAGCGGGCCTTGTATGAGCCGCAGCGGGCGCAGGTCCGCATCGGCTGGGCGATGGGCGCATTTCTCCAGGACACCTGGAAGCCGACAAGCTGGCTGACGATCGTTCCGGGCATGCGCGTCGACTACGGGACGGCGCAGAACTCGCTGGGACAGACCACCCAGAACCTGCTCGGCTTTGGACCTCGCCTGGGTGCGTCGGTCGACCTGACCCGCGATGGCAAGACGATGGTCAAGTTCGCCTACGGCCGCTCGAACGAAGTCGCCTCGCTGCGCAGCGCCACCCTCGCCGATGTCAACCCGCTGTCGACGACCTGGAGCTACAACCAGGCGAGCCGCCGCTTCGATCGCTTCTTTTCCTCGGATGGCGGCAGCGGTGGCTACGAGCTGGCGGGCAAGTGCAGCGATGGCAGCATCCGCCTGGAGTGCGGCAACGCCAAGCTCAGCCTAAGGCCACCGCACGCGGACTTCGTGACCGCCTCGATCGAGCGCGAGCTGTACGCGAACGTGGTCGGCAGCGTCACCTATACCTATCGTCGGCTCGAAGATCTGTGGGAAGACATCGAGGTCAACGCGTACCGCACGCTCGACGGCGGGAACATCGCTGGCTTTGCCGATTCGACCCGAGGCAACGTCCGCGTCTACCGTCCGACGAGCACTGCCTTCCGCCGCTATCAATCGATGGACATCGCGCTCGCGGGAAACCCGTCCCCGGCATGGAGCCTGTTTGTCGCCTATACGCTGTCGTTCCTCGATGGCACTCTCGACGATCAGATCTCGATCCTGCGCAACGACCCACCCCGCGACCTGCGTCTATCGGGATACCTGCTCGATGATCACCGCCACCAGGTCAAGGCAAACGCCAGCTACACGTTCCACGGCCTGACGGCAGGCATCAACCTGGCCTATGTCACCGGGGCCCCCACCACCCGGCTGTTTGCGACGACGTCGTTTGGCCTGGCGGGACGCTATGGCTGGCGAGGAATGGACCCTGGCTCGGACCCAAACGATGTGCGCAAGTGGACCGAGCTGCGCAGCTCCGACGTGCTTGACCTGTCGGTGCGCGCCCAGTACGACACCTACGAGCTGATCCGTCAGCATCTGACCCTGATCGTCGACCTATTTAATGTCCTCGATCTGTCGTCGGCGACACGAACCAACACCACCTCGGCCAGCACCTATCAGCCAGCGTTCGAGGCCCGGAACAGCGCATCCTACGGAGCGGTCACGAGCCGCCAGGTGCCATTCCGGGTCCAGTTCGGCCTGCGCTACCAGTACTGAGCCACGATCCGCCCCTTGGAGACCGCTGCGATGGGAAAACCCCCGATTACCGCCAATCAGGTCACGCTGCTACGGATCGTGCTCCTGCCGCTTGGACCGTACCTGCTCTACGGGACGCCGTACGAAAAATGGATCGCGCTCGCATTCATGTCGGTGCTCGGCTGTACCGACTTCATTGATGGCTGGCTGGCGCGGCGCTACGGATCCACGGAACTGGGACGGCTGATGGACCCGATCGCCGACAAGGCCTTCGTGCTGGTCGGCTTTCTGCCGTTTATGGACCTGATGAAAGACGGCCACCCCTGGCTGTATCCGTGGGAGGTCGGGCTGATGCTCGCCCGCGAGTACGTCATCACCAGCTTGCGATCGGTGTATGAGCAGCGGCGGATCTCCCCAAAGACTCCGCTGCTCGCCAAGATCAAAGCCTGGGCGCAGATGGCGGGCTGCGGGGTGATCTTCCTTCTGCGGATGGTGCCGGAAAAGTGGGTGCTGTACGCAATCGTCCTTGGGGCGGTGCTGCCGATCGTGTTTCTGGGGATTCGCTTTGCGGTCCGAGGCGTGGTGTGGAAAGGCGCGCTGATATTCAGTGGCTGGTTTGGGGTTCTGTTGCCCATCCAGCACCTGTGGGGATCGGAGGCGACGACGCACTTCCTAACGGTGACGATCATCGGGATTACCTGGATGTCGGGCTGGACCTACGTGACGCCGGTGTTTCCGCTGCTTCGCAAGGGCGAGCTCAAGGCGGGGGACTGGGCGCGACTCTTTGGGTCGATTGTGCCGCCCACGCTGCTGCTCATCTTGCAGACCCAGCATGTGCTCAGTCCGTGGGTGATCATGCTGATCATGACGGTCGAGCTGTCGGTGGGTGGACTCGATAACCTGCTGTGCTTCCACAGGGTGCAGGCCTCGGCAGCGCTGTGGGGAACTCGCGTGGGACTGCTGACCGTGCTATCGGGTCTGGTGCTGCTCGGACAGCCCGCCTGGCTGCTGTATGTTGGCTTGGCGGTATCGGTGGGCCTGTCGGGCATCGAGTTTTATCGCGGGCGTCGCTACTACATGGAAGAGCCGGAGAACGCCAAGCAGCGCGTGGTGGACTAAGCGAACATGGGCAGCGGTAAGGTTCCGGTCACGGTGATCTCGGGATTTTTGGGCAGCGGTAAGACGACGCTGCTGCGGCGGCTGGTGTCGGACCCAGGCCTGCCGCAAAAGCTGGCGGTGATCGTGAACGACCTTGGGGAGCTAGGGCTTGATCACGAGCTGATCGCCAGCGTGTCGGAGACGCCGACCCTGCGGGTGACCGAGCTTACCTCCGGCTGCGTCTGCTGCACGCTGCGCAGTGAGCTGGGGGAGTCGCTGCTGGCGCTGGCTCGCGGGGACGGGCTGCCAAGGCCGCCGGAGCACATCCTGATTGAACCGAGCGGGATTGCCAGGGCCTCGGAGGTAAGCTTTGCGGTGAACGCGCTGTCGTTCGATGGCCCGGTGCAGTGCGATGCGGTGGTAACGCTCGTCGACCTACACAACGCCGAGCGTGCCCATCGCGAGCACCCAGAGCTGTTCGAAGATCAGGTGCGGTCGGCGGATCTGCTGGTGCTAAACAAGGTCGACTTGGTGCCCGAGCGGACGACGCAGCAGCGGCTGGCCGCGTGGCTTGGCACGATGGCACCGCGAGCGCAGCAGATCTTCGCTCACCACGCGGACGTCGATGCGCTGCTGCTTCTGGGACAGCTCGATCTGGGCGGACATCCGCCGGGGCCGACGCATCCCAGCCACCCGCACCCAGGAACCGTCCCCGACCATCCCGAAGCACATGGCATCGCAGCGCTGACCATCGCGGTCCCGTTTGCGATCGACTGGCCAGGGCTGGAGGACTTTCTAGAATCGCTCGCGGATCGCATCTTCCGCATCAAAGGCATCGTCGAAAGGCAAGACGAACCGGGGGGCAAAACGACCCCGCTGTTGGTGCAAGTGGTCGGGGATCGCATTGACTGGGACGAGCTGCCGGAGAGCTCACCACTATCGCGAGCCCCGCGTCGACTGATCTTCATTGGCGAACCGGCCGCTCTGGATGAAGCGAAGCTCCGCAGTGGGCTTCTGCAGGTGGCCGTACACTTGTAGGTACAAGAGGGCTGGTTGATGTCGACAAGCAAGGTCATTGCCGCGATCTATGCGCATCCCGATGATGGCGAGTTCTTCGCGGCGGGATCGCTGGCCAAGTGGGCCAAGGCGGGTCATCGGGTCCATGCGATTTGCGCAACCCGAGGCGATCTGGGCAGCAAGCGCCGCGATGTCTCGCGGGACAAGCTGGCGGAACAACGGGCTGCCGAGCTAGGTCTGGCGATGAAGGAAATCGGGGGCGAGCCACCGATCCTGCTCGGCTTTCCGGACGGACACCTGAGCGAACATGCGGTGCCGCTGCGAGAGCGCTTGATCTACTGGCTGCGCAAGCTGCGGGTCGATCAGGTGGTGACGTTCGATCCGTGGAAGCGCTACGAGATCCATCCCGATCACATCTGCGTCGGCAAGATGGCATCGGAGGCAGCGGTGTTTTCGTGCTTTCCGCTGCTCCATCCCGAGCACCTCGAAGCGGGGCTTCTGCCGCATCAGCCCGAAGAGGTCTGGTACATGATGCCGACGGAGCACAAGCCGAACCGGCTGGTCGACATCGGCGGGACGTTTGATACCAAGGTGCGATCGCTGCTTCATCACTCGTCGCAGATCGAGATGCTGGCCGACTGGTTCGTCAAAGGGGCCGACCCGACGAATCTGAGCGATGCAGAGCGGGCACAGCTTGAATCGGGAGCGCGCAACTTCCTGGAGATGATGGCGCGTGGGGTGACGATGCTCAAGCCGCAGGTCGAGCTGGCCGAGGCGTTCTTTGTGCAGCGGGTGGGACCGGGGCACTTCCAGAACTACCAAGAGATGTTCCAAGAGACGCTGGGCGTGTCGCCGGGCGAGCCTGAGATCGTCTAGGGAAGGCTAGAGGCCGCCACGGAGCCCCCCTACCCTTCGAGACTTTTTTCCGTTCCGCAGGCGGCCCGAAAAAAAGCTCTACGGTCGGCCCCACTCCTACTTGGTTAGCTTGAGGGTGAGGGGGACGCCGATGATGTTGCACTGGCCCTTGACGACGGTGACGCCGGTTTGGGTGATGGCCAGATAGCCGCTCTTTTGGGCGGTCAGGCTGAAGGTGCCAGCCCGCTCGTAGAAGCCGCCGCTGTAGGTGCAGTCCGCGCTGCCCCCAAAGGACGACAGGCTCATGGTGGTGCCGGTGCTGGTCTCGGTGGCGGTCACGGTGGCGTCGCAGATGCGCTGGCTGGTCGCGGCATCGAGCACGGTGACGGTGAAGTTGGCGGCGGCCAGGTCGGGGCAGGCGGTTGCACCAAGGCCACAGCCTGAACCAGCAACGACACAGAGTAGAGCAAGCAGCTTGGCGGTCATGGGAGTCTCCGAGCGGCTACATCCCGAGCTTTTCTTCGATGAGATCGCGCAGCTTGTCTTCACTTACGCGGATCTGCTGCATGGTGTCGCGATCACGAACGGTCACGGTGCCATCTTTGATCGTGTCGTAGTCGACGGTGATACACAGCGGGGTACCGATCTCGTCCTGGCGGCGGTAGCGCTTGCCGATGGCGGCACTCTCGTCGTAGTCGACAAAGAAGCGGCGCTTGAGGTCGTCGTAGATCTTGCGGGCGCGCTCGGGGTGACCGTCTTTGCGCATCAGCGGCAGGATGGCGGCCTTGATCGGTGCAAGGCGGGGATGCAGGCGCAGCACGACGCGAGTCTCGACGTTGCCCTTGGCATCGGGCGCGCTGTCCTCGGCGTAAGCATCACAGAGGAAGGCGAGCGTGGCGCGATCGGCACCCGCCGCAGGCTCGATCACGTAGGGGATGTAGCGCTGCTTCTTTTCGTCATCGAAGTAGGACAGCTTGCCCTTCTGGTAGTCCTCGTCCTCGGCAGCAAGCTCGACGGCGGACAGGTCGCCACCGTCCCACTTGCCGACCGTGCGAATGCCACGCTGGTGCTGGCGCAGATCGAAGTCGGTGCGGTTGGCGATGCCCTCTAGCTCGCCCCAGCCGAACGGGAATAGGTATTCGATATCGGTGGTGGCCTTCGAGTAGTGAGCCAGCTTGTCGTGCTCGCGCAGGCGGAGCTTGCCGTCAGAAAGTCCCAGCTCGGTGTACCAACGCTTGCGGATCTCGACCCACTTTTTGAACCAATCGTCGTCGGTGCCGGGGACGCAGAAGAACTCCATCTCCATCTGCTCGAACTCGCGCGAGCGGAAGGTGAAGTTGCGGGGGTTTATTTCGTTTCTGAACGACTTGCCGACCTGGGCGATACCAAACGGAACCTTGACGCGGGTGGTCGAGATGACGTTGGCGAAGTTGGCGAAGATGCCCTGCGCGGTCTCGGGCCGGAGGAAGGTCTTGGCCGATGAGTCGCTGATCGGTCCGAGGAACGTCTCGAACATCAGGTTGAAGTTGCGCGGCTCCGTAAGCTGGGCCAGGCCGCAGTTCAGCGGCGACTTCGACGGCTTTTGGCCACAGATCGCGCCATCCATGTCATCGGCCCGAAAGCGCTTCTTGCAGGTCTTGCAGTCGATCATCGGATCCGAAAACCCGTCGACGTGACCGGAGGCCTTCCACACCATCGGATGCATCAGGATCGCCGAATCGAGGCCGACGACATCCTCGCGATCGTGGACCATCGCCCGCCACCACGCGTCCTTGACGTTGCGTTTCAGCAGCACGCCCATCGGGCCGTAGTCCCACGCACCATTGATGCCGCCGTACAGCTCGGACGACTGGAAGATGAAGCCACGTCGCTTGGTCAACGCGACGATTTTTTCCATGAGCGAAGAACTGTTGTCGGCAGCGGATGCGGATGCAGTCACGGGTGTCTCTCTCCTGACAAGTGGCGAAGTGGCGCGATTTTACACAGACGAAGGCTCCTCGCAATGCCGCATCCAGCTTCCCAATCTCTGCCGTGCGAGATCACCTGATTTGGTCGGCGCACACTTCCCACGAAAGCCACCCAGCCGGCAGCCAAGTCCAAGCCGCACAAACAAAAATAGGTATCGGGGCTAACACGTGAGGACTTGCGAATTTGAACCGAGCGTAAGAAGATCTACGCTGTGATCTCTATCGGCTCCTCTGTAGGCAACTATAGAGTGGTCTCCAAGCTTGGCGCGGGTGCGATGGCCACCGTCTTTTTGGCGGAGCACCCTCGTATTAACAAAAAGGTCGCGATCAAGGTCATCAACCAAGACCTCGCCGCGAGCAAAGAGATGGTCAGCCGCTTCATGACCGAAGCACGAGCGGCCAGCCAGATCGGCCACGACCACATCGTCGACATCCTCGATTTTGGTCAGAGCCCAGAAGGCGAGAACTTCATGATCATGGAGTATCTCGAAGGGCAGACGATCTCGTCGAGAATTCGGGCAGCCGGGAAGCTCGATGTCATGACGGTGCTGCACATCACGATGCAGATCGTCGACGCGCTCCAGACCGCGCACGCCAAGGGCGTCATCCACCGCGATCTCAAGCCCGACAACATTTACCTGATCAGACGGGCGGGGACGGCAGACTATGTCAAGATCCTCGACTTCGGACTGGCCAAACTACTGACTGGTACCGAGGGGCAAAATCACAAGACCTCGTCGGGATCAGTGCTCGGAACGCCCCACTATATGGCCCCCGAGCAGTGCGAAGGCAAGACCACAATCGACGGGCGCGCTGACCTCTACAGCGTCGGCTGCATCATGTACCAGATGCTGACCGGCGAGCTGCCGTTCCCTGGCGAAGGCTTTGCCGAGGTGCTGATCAAGCACTTGTCGGAACCACCGCCGATGGTCCGCGAGCGCCTGCCGCAGACTCCTGCATCAGTGGAAAAACTGATCCTGCACTGCTTGGCCAAGAGTCGGGACCATCGCTTCCAGACCGCAGAAGAGTTGCTGTGGGCGATTCACGATCCCGAGACGTGGTCGATCCAGTTCGGCGATGACATGATGCGGATTGTGGGCCCGCTGCCGGGTCGCGGGATCGCCATGCTACCGCCGCAGATGCCGACGATGCATGCGGGTGGAGTACCTCCGGGCCTCGCGGCCGGGGCTCCGCAGATGCCGATCTCGCCGGTATCGACCATCAACTTGCCTCCACCGAGCGCGCCTGCCGTGGGAGCCGGCCCTGTCAGTCCCGCCATCCCAGCGGCGCAACCCCCGGTGCCTCCAGCGTCTCGGCCCAGCGTTCCAATCGCCGCCGTCACGATCGCCGCCGGTTCGATGCCACCGACGCCAGCACTGGTTGCCTCGATTCCGCAACCGGGTCAATCGGCGGCACATCCAATCCTTCCGGTGGCGGGGATGCCACCCTCTGCGCTCGATATCCCGGTCGTCTCCGGAGACTCGGCCCAACTTGCCGCGCTACCTTCCGACGCGAGCCGCGCAGCGCCTCAGATGGCGACGCTGATTAGCGATCTATCATCAGCATCGCTGTCGGCGCTTCTACGGCCGCCAGGGACTCTACCGAAGCCGGCACCAAGCCAGCCGCCGCCACCGCTGAATCCTCCGGCACCGGGGCCCGTGCGCGAGATGATGCAAAGCGGCGATGCGCTCACGCCCGAAGAACTGTCGCCGCAAGATGTCCACCCGATCGCCGGACTGTCGTCCCAAATGCGGCCACTAGCGGCTGGATCGCACCCCGGTCTTATGCCCAGCCCAGCCAGCGGTCTTCACCCCGCTGCACTGCCGCCGCCTAGCCCCGCTTCGCAGCCGGGCGCTGGTAGCCCAATCGACAAGCTGAAGATGCTGCCGCCCGTGCAGCGCTTCTTGGCATTGCCCGACAAGCAGCGGACCCTGATTTTGGGCATTGCCGGGGGTGCCTTGGCGCTGCTGATGGTTGTTCTGGCGATCGTCATCGCGCTGCCCAGCACAGTCCGTATCGAGGTTCGCTCCACGCCGCCCGCCGTTGAAGTGATTCGCGAAGGCAAGGTAGTTGGCACGACGCCGCTCACGCTCAAGCTCGCGCCCGGTGAAAAAGCGCGACTTGTGCTTCGCAAAGATGGGTTCGAGGAAGTGGAGCGGGTCGTCTCGGCGTCCAATCAGACCGCGATCAACGTCGAGCTCACCGCTGAGCCACCTACCAAACCGGCGGTCGTCACCCCGCCGAACACCGACACCACCAAGGCCGTCGACACCACCAAGTCGGACCCCAGCAAGACCGATCCGAACAAACAGCCGGTGAAATCGACACCCAAGGGAACCAAGAAGGGCCCGAAGAAGAAGCCGGCGATTTTCTAGCTCGAGCTGTCTCACTCGACTGCGCCCTACGCCTGCCTCGAGAAGCACACGCTTTGATGGCACAAAATATAGTGCCTTGCATAACAAATTCACATGCTACAGTTTGGCGGTTTGGAATCTATCGAAATGCGATCGCTCTGGCACATGGACAGTATGGTTCGATCGGGAGTTGCACTGGGGGCAGCACTGCTGCTGCTCGCGCTCCTTGTGTACGCAACGTTTGCAATGGGTTCGACGGATGTCGGCTCGGTGCTGCATGACGTCGCCCCCATTCCAGGGGACGGCGCGGTGGCCCAGCCGTGGATCATCATCGGGGCCAGTACGGTCGCCATTTTGGTGGGCCTTGGCGTTACGCTGCTCGCGAGCCTCTTTACCAAACGCTCCTCCTCGCGCCCACCCCAATGAAAAAACCTCTTAACGTACTGCTGCTCACCGCTTTTGCGCCGATTCTCATCATCGCTGGAGTGCTGGGTTTTATTACCCCACCGAGCATGGCGCTGATGAGCGGGGCTGCCCCCTACAATTTGTTCCACATTTTCTTCGGCCTGGTTGGCATCGGACTGCTCGTCACCAAGCGACTGCCGCTCGCCAGAGCGTTCAACATCGGCTTTGGCGCAGTCGACCTGTACCAGGCAGTCGCCAGCTTTGCCGGGCTGTTTCCAACGGCAGTGTTTGCCTACAAACGCGCCGATGACGTCCTGCACATCGTGCTCGGGCTGCTCCTTGTTGGAGTGGGCGTCCTCGCTGATCGCAAGACCGACGCAGCCCAGTAAGCCTACCGATTCCTACGCGAGCGTCGCCTAGGTCGTCGGCTCACACGCGAACGCTGTCTACCCTAGCCAAGTCCATCCAGCCGTCCGTCCGCCGCTACGGCAGCGTCACACCATTTTCCCGACAGAGCGCCACCAGCTTCTTCCGATCGGCCGCAGCCACTCGATGAAAGGTGCCTTGCGCGGAGAAGCTTCCCATCTTGCAATGCGCAAACGTCATCTGCCGATAGGCGCGCACCGTCGGTTGGGTAAAGGTCGTCTGGTTGGCCAACTCGATCGCTTTTGGAAAATCTCCGTCGTGGAGTAGCTTTTCGACCCGGTCGAGCTGTTCTTTGATCGCGGGCGGCTCACTCACCGCCGTGGCCTTCCCCGCATGCGGACGTGATCCCGTGCCAGTGGTCGAGACCGCCACCGGTTTTTCGGAAGTCCCCGGCTTCACAGAAGGGGTTGTCGCGGTGGTTCCTTGCGAGGTCACTGCGGCTGAAACAGGTCCAGCAGAGCCCACGCCAGCAGGATTTTCGACGACAGGGCTGCTTGGCCCAGGCACTGGCTTGTGGGCCGCATCGGTGGTTGGCACTTGGTTCAGGTGGGTTGCGGTCACGACGGGCACAGCTTGAGGATGAGAGCGCAGCTTGGCTGAGCCGATCACCGTGCCACTCACCACCACGGCCGCAAACATCGCGATACCCAGCACCGAGAACAGCGATCGCTTATTGCCCGCACCAACGCTCAAAGCGCCGGCCACTGTCGGACGAATCGTGCCTTTGGCCAGCGGCCTGGCATCGCGGCAGTAGGCCTCGCAGTCGGCCAGGGCGCGCTCGACGGAACCGATGTCGCTATAGCGCTGCGAAGCTTCCTTTTCGAGCAGCCGCATCACAATCCGCTGTAGCGGCTCGGGTACTTCCTTTGGCAACGGCGGCGGGGGCTTGGTCAGATGGCTCACCAGCACCCCCGTCACGGTTTCGCTCGTAAACGGCACCGTCCCGGTCAGCAGCTCGTACAAGACGATACCGACGGCGTACTGATCGGCTCGGGCATCAACCTTGACGCCCCCGGCTTGCTCGGGTGCCATATACGCAGGCGTCCCAATCACTGCGCCCGTCGCAGTCAGCGAGGCTCCATTTTCGTCCCCAAGCTGCTTGGCAATCCCGAAGTCGAGCACCTTCAGATAGATCGGCCCCGTCGGAGAATAACGCTGTAGCCGAATATTCTGTGGTTTGATGTCTCGGTGAACGATGCCGTTGCGATGTGCTTCCTCGAGTGCTGCGGCGAGCTGACGAACAATCGCGATCGCCCGCGAGGGTGCCATCGGACCTTCGAGCGTCATCACCTCGGTCAGCTCTTTTCCGTCGACAAACTCCATCACAAGGAATGGCGTGCCTTCGTCGATTCCGAAGTCGAGCACCTGCGCAATTCCGGGATGAAGCAGCTTGCTGAGCACCTGCGCCTCTCGCTGAAAGCGATCGTGCGAGTCCTTGGTCACCAAAATGTCGGCACGGATCATCTTGATGGCGACGGTTTTTCCAAGCCCTAGCTGGACGCCGCGAAACACGATTCCCATGGCCCCCTGCCCAAGCTGAGCATCGATGCGGTACTGCCCTTTGAGGACTTTTCCCACCATCGAGCCCGGCTGCGATGCGCTGCGTAGGCCTGGCTCGGGGAGCGTCTCACTCTGAGAATCTGCTGGCATTATCCAACTACGGTACTTCACGACGACAAAATGCTCAACAGCTCGCCGCAGCAGCGAGATCCGTTACCATGTCGGGTAATGCGAACTCGATTCCTCGGTGTGTTAGGACTTGCCCTCATCTCCTCGACCAGCACCGCTTTGGCGGACGCTCCACCAGAAATTCCTGCGGCAGATCGTCCGAAGACAGCCATCTGCACAGACGGAAAATCTCACTTCGTCGCGGTTGCTCCAGACGAGCGTTTGATCCACGCACTGTTCTATGGCGACGGCAAACAGTGGTTTCGAGTGCCTCCCGAAGAATCAGGCGCTCTCTCAGGCGGCCATTTTTTAGAACCACGCTTTATTGCGCCGACGAGAAATCCCAACTTTCGAGGACTCGACATGCGGGTCTATTCGGAGGTCGTATTCGACAAAGAGAAGGCCACTTGTGAGGTGTCCTGCGGCGATCGGAAGACGGTGCTCCAGATTCTGCCCGATGCCAAAGCCAGCCAGCTTCTGGCGACCGCTAAGTTCGTTGAAAATCCGCGCCAGTTTGTCCCGTATGCGCTCGCTCGTGACGATCGTGGCATGTACTACTACGTCGATCGCGGGGCCACGCCGATTTCGGCCAAGCGCTTCCGCCTGTTTACCGGACCACGCGGCAACCTCAAGCTGCAGCAGATGACCAACGTCGTAAATGACAGCGAAGGTGACGTATTTTCGACGAAGACTGGCAGTCTGCGGCTCATCATCGACCGTCGGGAGTCGACGTGGGTCGAAAGCGAAAAGCCGCGTCCGCTCAAGCTGGTGCCGGTCTCGCAGAACCTCGGCCTGATCTATAACGAGCTAGGCGTCTACGCCGGTCAGCGACAAGGGACTCCCTGCGATGATCTCTAAGCGTTTCTTGGTTACCACCGTTGTTGGACTGTGTGCGATTCATCCCGCTCGTGCCGACGCACCAAGTCCGTCTGTCGACGTCACCGCGTATCGAGATAAGATGGTCGTGCTTGGCGACGGGAAAGGCCACTTTGTCGCCGTCACCCCCGTGCCCGGAGACGAACGCGCCCTGTTCTACGGCGACGGCAAGACGTTCTACCAAGTGCGGCTCGTCGGGATGAGCCGCAACGGCGACAAGTGGGAACACGCCTTCGCCGAACCCCGAGTCACCGAAGGGGCTCGCGAGGAAGGCTCAGGCTACGTCGGATTCGATGGCAAGAGTTTCCGAGTCGAGTGTGGCAAACGGACCACCGCCGTCACAGCGATTGCCCCCGACGAAGCCAAGACCATGCTCGGTAGCGCCAAATTTCTACGCAGCCCTCGCAAGTTCCGCCCCTACGCACTGGCCCGCGACGACCGAGGGACCTATTACTACGTCGATCGCGGCTACCACTCCGAAGACCAGCAGCGCTTCCGCGTCTTCGCTGGACTCAAGGGCAACATGAAGCTGCAGCAGATGAAGAGCGTGGTAAACGATCCGTCGGGTGACGTCTTTGCCACCAAGACCGGTACTCTGCGACTCGTGCTAAACAAAGAGCCGCAAGAGTTAAAGTGGATCCACGGTCCAAAAAGCACTGGGCTTATCCGCGTCTCTCTCGACATAAACACGATGATCGCCAGCGTCTACAACGAATTCGGGGTCTACACCGGTGAGCGCCTCGGCACGCCGTGCGACGACCTCTAGCCGCTGTCCTCGGTACTTTTCGTAACCTCGCCACACTGCGCCATGACATCTCGGAGTGAGCTGCGCGTCACTGTTTGCCCGGAACTTTCGGCCGTTTCTGCGTCCGCGTGGGATGCGCTACTCGAGCCGGACGACGCGCCACTTCTGTCGTGGGCCTATCTGGAGGGGCTGGAATCGACCGGGTGCGTCGGTAAAAACACGGGTTGGCTGCCGCTTCATCTCCTGGTTCATCGGCTCGATGATCCTCGTGACGACGAAGGACAGCTCGTCGCCGCTGCACCGGCCTACGTCAAGCTGCACAGCGAAGGAGAGTGGGTCTGGGATCAAGAGTGGCCCGAGCTGTCGGCTGCCTTTGGCGAGCGCTACTTCCCGAAGCTGGTGCTGGCAGTGCCGTTTAACCCGGTGACCGGTGGACGACTGTTGACGCTACCGAGCCTGCCCGAAGAACACCGCCGAGACTTGCGAGCGCTGCTTCTCCGGGCCGCACAGCGCCTGTGCCAGACCGAGGGAATTGGCTCGGCCCACCTCCTATTTCCCCGTGGACCCGGTTTTCGCGACAATCGCGTACTGGAAATTGGCAGCCAGCTCGACGTTCTGACGGATGCTGAATTCTGGCCACGTCGGCAAACGCAGTATCATTTCCACAATCGAGGCTATCGTTCGTTCGCCGACTTCCTTGCTGAGCTGCGCAGCCACCGTCGCAACACGATACGCCGCGAGCGCCGCCAGCTCGCCGACGCCGGTATTACCGTCAAGACCTTCTCGGGAATGGCACAGCACGACGAGGCACAGCACGCGGCGAACAACGGAAATGGTCCTCGACCGTTCAGTGTCACGTCGCTCGATCAGATGTTCGACATGTACGTCGCGACCTCGATCCGCTACACCGGCGAGCCGCCCTATCTAAACCGCGCCTTCTTTCAGGTCTGTGCCGAACGCCTGGGCGATCGGCTGGAGCTAGTACTCGCCCATAGTCGCGACGGAGAGCTCCTGGCTGGAGCGTGGAATTTGCGCGGCGATTCGAGACGATTTGGACGGTATTGGGGCGAGCGAACGACCGTGCCATTCCTGCATTTCGAAGTCTGCTTCTATCATCCGATCGAGCGATGCATTGCCGATGGATACCAAGCCTTTGAACCTGGTCATGGCGGCGATCAGAAGCTCCTGCGCGGCTTCCAGCCCACTTTCACCTATAGCGCGCACTGGTTTGGGCAACCGACGCTCCATCAGATCGTCGGCCAGTACCTCAACAAGGAATCGGGGTTCATCGATGCAGTCCGTGGCTTCGAACTGCGGCGCTGTCCGCTACGCGACGTAAACCAGGCTGACCCCGCAACGACCGATCTCTCTGTGCATCCATCGCAGGGCACAGCCACAGAGCCCGCCAAGCGCCAATCAAACCGCACCGCCAGCGACGACAAGCACGATTGAACGTAAGTGGTTCGGCGCAAAGCGAAATTACATGGTTCTCAAAACATGGCGGACTACTTACAATTGCGACAGCGTGCTGCACTCGTGTGTATGCCAGTCCGTATTTTGTCAGTCGGCCCTGGCCAGCTAGGGAGCCGGGGAGCCTAGGGAGAAAGAAACCAGATGCCCAAGCAAATCCTGCTCGTCGAAGACAGCGTGACCATGCAGAAGGTAGTCCAGATCGCCTTCGCCAAGGAGGACTACCAGATCATCGCGGTTTCAAGCGCCGATGAAGCGCTAGCCCGACTCCGCGAGGCGCGGCCTGATGCGATGGTGATTGACGCTGGTCTGACGGGAAAAAATGGCTACGATCTAGCCACGGCTGCTCGTGGAGAGGCCAATGGCAAGGACGTACCGGTGCTGTTGCTCACCAGCAACTTCAACCCCTACGATGAAGCTCGGGGCCAGCGCTCCGGCGTCAACGCCAACCTGGTAAAGCCGTTCGACACCCAGTCGGTGATCGACAAAGTCAGCGCTCTCATTAAGGGTGGAGTGACCGCGACCGTAGCCGCGCAAGCCGCGACGCCTCCGGTTGCCAAGCCTCAGGCACCGGTTCAGCCCGTGGTCCAGCCAGCGCCGCCCGCAGTTCAGGCCGCCCCGCCGGTTCAGCAGCTCGGTAATGCCAGCCTGCGTCCTCCGGCCCCGGCCCCAGCCCCAGCAGCCAAACCCAAAGAGTCCGCCGCCGCGCCAGTGGTGATGGCACCGGTGACTCCACCAGCTCAGACCGTTCGTCCAGAGCCAAGTGCCAGTGAAGGAGCCCGTATGCCGGAACCCACTCGTGCCGCTTCGTCGAGCGCCCAGGGCGCAGGCATTCCCAGCCAAGTTCCTCAAATGCCTCGTCCCTCGCTGATTCCGCGTGCGGCGGTCCCAGCGCCGGTGCTTGCCGCTCTCGAAAAGATTGCGGCCCGTGGTGCCGAATACGAAGCAGTCGCCCGCCTTAGCGCAGAAACGATCGCGCAGATCGCTTGGGAAGTCGTGCCCGAGCTGGCCGAGATCATCCTCCGTGGTGAAGCCGACAAGGCCAAAGAGCGCCGCGTGTAACCGTACGCTTGCGTTCGGCAGGACCGGCACGTGTCAAGCGGCGACCAAGCCCAACGGATAAATTGTCTGACCATCGTACATGGCGGACAACTTGTTGACACCGGCATCCCACCGAATAGAGTGCTAGAGTCTTTGTAGATTGCTCGACTCATTTTACCCAGCGCTCTTGAGTGCCTGGTAGGTGAGAGAGTTCATGTGGCCACAGAAACGGAATCGAACCACAGATGAGTTCCCTAGCCGAGTCAACGGCCAACAACGAGGAATCGGATCCTTCCGGAAAAGCTATCGAGGTAAGCAGATGCTAAAACGCTACTTATTAGCCCTCCCCGCTCTGTGTCTCGCTGGTTTCGTCCAGCCAGCACAAGCCCAGGTCGTGATCGACCCGGCGCAGGCCGTCGCTCCCCCACGGACCGATCCTGGCACAGGTATTTGTGCCTCGACGATCCACCTGAAGTCCGGCTTATTCAACACGCCGGATGATGCCGTGGCCGCACTCGACAAGAGCGGCGATCCCAATATCGATCCCAAAGTTTCGCGCCTGTTTACGACGATCAACTTTCGTAATAACGACTCGAACAGCTTGGGCGATTTCACCGGTGAGAAGTGGAAGGACGAGTTTCTTCCGTACTCTCAGAATCCACTCGCCTCGCCGATCGGCGATGACAACCGTATTTCTTTCCGACTGCGCGGATACTTCAACGTTCCGACGTCGTTGGCAGGGAAGACGATCGCCTTTGGGATCAACTGCGACGATCTGTGCCAGGTCAAAATCGGCAAGGGCAAAAAGGCGCTTGATCCGATCGCCAATGACGACGCCCAGACTTCTCGCATCATTTATCCAGTCAAGTTCACCCAGGCGGGTCTTTACCCGATCGAGGTGGTCTATGCCCAAAACGGTGCCGGTGGCTACGCTGAGTGGGCACGCACCGATGTCGAGGTCAAAGAATGTGGCCGAGACGCGATGGGCAACATCAGCGGCTGCAACGTCTCGTTTACCGATCCGTCGTACGGTGACAAGTTCAAGCTCATCGACAAGTCGGAGCTGTATAGCTCGATCGTTGGCGAGAACGCCGCCTGCCAGGAGTGCGGAGCGCCGAGCCAGGTCTGCTCGATGGGCAACTACTGCGGTGACGGTCTGTGCCAGGCATGTGACGTTCCCGATCACTGCGGCCCGAGTTGCATCAGCTGCCCGGCCAACGCTCGCATTTGTTCGACCGGCCGCTGCGTAGAGTGTACGGCCGACGACCAGTGTCCAGCCGGACAGACCTGCGACATTCCGAACGGAAAGTGCACCCCACCGACTCCTTGCCGCAAGAACGAGGACTGTCCGATGGGTAAGGTCTGTGACCCTGACGAGCAGATCTGCAAGACTCCACCGAAGCCGTGCAGCGATGGCAGCATGTGCCCAGCGGGTCAGATGTGCATTGGTGGTCTTTGCAAAACTCCGCCGAAGAAGTGCACCACCGATTCCGAGTGCGCAGCGACGCAGTACTGCGATACCAGCGTTGGTGAGTGCCGCTCCCGTCTGAACGACCGATATGTTGGTGGTCAGGCTGGTTGCAGCGCCGGCCAGAACGGCACTGGCGGTGGCAGCAGTGGGCTATGGCTCGGTGCGGCCGCTCTGCTCGGTCTGCTGGGTTTTGGTCTGCGAAGTCGAGTTCGCAATATGAGCAGCCGTCGTGGTTCAAGGGCCGCGGCGGCCCTGCTTCTTCCAGTTTTTTTTTTCGCCCTCGGAAGTAGCGCCCACGCCCAAAACCAGCCGCAATTCTCGATAAACGCTCAGACTTTCCGTCCTGCCATTGGTCCAGAGAACATCTTCACCGTTGAAGGTTCTCGGACCCCCGGGCGTTGGGTTCCGATGGCCAACGCCGTGTTCGAGTGGGCCTACCGGCCGCTCCGCCTTCTCAGCGATCGGGACGGCACCACCGTCGCTGATACCGTTCCCAACATGGTTACGCTCCACCTGACCGGGGGCATCGGCCTTACCAACTGGCTGTCGTTGGGACTAGACCTCCCGATCGTAGTCTACCAAGGGTTTGACCGAAACACCCCTCCGGGTGACGTTCCGACTGGTCGTGAGCCGTCGCTGGCTGGCGTTGGCGATCTTCGAGTAGTCGGCAAGATCCGCATCCTCGACAACACGGTCAGCGGATTCGGCCTCGCGTTTGTCCCGCAGATTACCTTCCCAACCGGCGATGGAACGCAATTCCGTGGCGACGACGCATTTGGTTTTGAGCCACGCTTCGCATTTGATTACCGCACCAAGGGTGGATTCATCGTCGCCCTCAACGCGAGCATCTTCCTGCGCACCGCTGAGCAGCAGGCCCGCAACGTCAAGGTGTCCTATGCTGGCGCTCGCTACGGTCTCGGTGCGTACCTGCCGCTGCCGATGAACTTCGGTATCGCTGGTGAACTCATTGGTGCCACCAGTTTCCTCAACGCGCAGGACATCTACTCGCCGCTCGAGCTGTATGCCGGTGTGCGCTGGACCCACTCTACGGGCATTACCGTCAACGTGGGCGGTGGTCCTGGACTGACCCCAGTGGCCGGTTCGCCTCAGGTTCGCCTGTTCGCCAGCGTTGGCTACCTGCCGATGGCTCGTGCCAAGGAGCAGGTCAAACCGAAGGTGGTCGACCTCGATCCGGACCGCGACGGTCTGATTGGCAAGTATGACCGCTGCCCGACCGAGTACGGCCCGCCCGAGAACCAGGGCTGCCCAGATGTCGATACTGACAAGGACGGCATTGTTGATCGCCTCGACCAGTGCCCGAACGAGCCCGGTCCGAAGGAAAACAATGGCTGCCCAGACAAGGATCGCGACGGTGACGGCCTGCTTGATCGCCTCGACAGCTGCCCAGATCAGCCTGGTCCGCTCGAGAACAACGGTTGCCCGCTGCTCGACACCGACAAGGACGGCATCCCGGACAAGGACGACAAGTGCCCGTACGAGCCAGGCCCGAAGGAGACGAACGGCTGCCCGCCGCCTCGCAAGTTCATCAAGGTCGAGGAAGGCGAGATCAAGCTGCTCCAGCAGATCCTGTTCGCGACGAACAAGTGGGATATCAAGCCCGCGTCGTTCCCGCTGCTCGACGAGGTGGTGTCGGTTCTGAAGTCGCGTACGACGATGACCGTGGACATCCAGGGTCACACCGATGAGCGCGGCAAGCGTCCGTGGAACATCCAGCTTTCGAAGAACCGTGCTGAGGCGGTCCGTAAGTACCTGGTTGACCACGGTGTGCCTGCGGAACGACTGAAGTCGGACGGATTCGGCCCAGACAAGCCGCTGTGCACCGAAAAGACCGCGGCCTGCTACGACAAGAACCGTCGCACGCAGTTCCTCGTCACGCATCAGTAGTCGACAGGTGCCGTCTTACCGACGGCACCCAAGTTCGTTCCCTCGCACTCACCTACTCACTCACTCCACACGCCCTAACCGAAGCCATCGCCCGAAAGGGTGACGGCTCCGCCTATTGTGGGCTTGTGTAAGGCGAGTTGTTATGACGATAGTAGGCTCTCTCTCGCCACCGAGGAGTGGAGCGATGTCGTCAGCTGTGGTTGCCCTACCGCTAGCGGAACAAGAGTCCGCTCCCCAAAAAGCTGAAATCGTCGACGATGCGCTGATCGCAGGTTGTCGCGAGTTCGGCCTTACTGAAACCAGCCTTCGCCAGCTTCGAGGCGCTCAGTTCTCCGACGATATTCTCGCGGATGTGACGGTGCGCGCACTGCTTGCGGTTGCGGCGCTTAGCCGAGGAGACACTGTTCGCGCCGAGCGACTTCTCTCCAATGGGAGACCCGTTCGCACCATCGAAGAGAAGCGCTTGTGGTTGGCCGCCAGCCTCTATCTCGCTTGCTGGCAACCGCACAATCACGACGAGATCGCTCAGCTCACTCAGGCACTCGGTACCGCATCGACAGTCGAGACCGTTGAGTGTCCAAACTTGGCCAAGCTCTCGATGGGCTGCGCTGCGCTCGCCTTTGCCGAAGGGCTTTTGCGCGTTGCCGATGTCGGTGCCGCCCGAAATCAGCTCGAGCTGGTGGCCAATGATGACCAACTACCACGAGGTCTGGCAGTCGTCGCACGAACGCTCCTTGCTTCGATCGAGATCGGAGTGGGCCGCAGCGATCTCGCGCTCGGTCACTTGCAGGTCGCGCTCCATGCCAGCGCCGGCCTCGGGCCAGAGGATCGTCTACTTAGGCTGCTCCTGATTGGGCTTCTGTTTGCTGAAAACCGTCGCCTCTCTCGCGCGATGCTCGACGACGTGGTGGCGGGTCGTTACGGGGCGATCTCGACCGATCAAGGAACCGTGGCCCGCCTGTACGGACTGCTCGTTCAGATTGCCTATCACTGCCCTCTCAATCTGGATTCCACCGTCGAAATCCGGCAGAACCTAAGCTGGCTGCTGGGTCGCCATGCCAGCGCCGCATGGTGCTTGCTCATCGTCTCGTTGGTTGGTGGTGCTCTCGTCGCTGCCGATGAAACCTGCGAAGGCTATGACGTACTGGTCCAGTCCGCTGCCGAGCTGCGCTGTCGACACATGGATGGCGTCGCCGATTTGCTGGATCGACAGCTCGCAACCCTGAGAGGACAGCTCGGACCTGACGGCTTCGAGCCAGTGCTGCGTGAGGCCCAGCGACGACGGCGACTCCGTGCAGCCAAAGATTGAGCGAGCGAGATCTCAACATTTTGTGCTATACGAGTCGATCGGTTGTTCCAATTTTCCCTAGGAAGGAGCGCGATTCTCGATGCGTAAAGCGTTGGCGATGCTGACGGCCGGTTTCTTGGCCTGGGCGGGTGGTTCGGTGCGAGCCCAAGAGGGTGAGCTTCCACCAGCTCCGTACGACTTTCGGACGATCGAGTGCGGAGAGCTGGACAATGATGCGGGCTATCGTCCGCTCCGCCCGAGTCACGTAGCCGGCGAAGACACCGACATCCTTTGCAAGGTGACGGTGGCGCTGTCCGATAAGAGCAAGGGATCACCGAAGCCACATACCGTGAAGCTAACGGTGAGCCATGGCACCAAAGTCACATTCGAGCAAGTTCGCGATGCCCGAGTGCTATCGGCTGGAGCGCGGGTGCTGCTGTTCGTCATCCCGGCGGAAAAGCTCCCGACCGAAGCTGGTAAGGTGACGATTCGTGCCGAGCTATCGAAGCCGGTGAACAAGCCAGGCTTCCAAGAAGTGAATTACACTCTGTCCTCTGAGGACTAGGCTGTGCGCGGTTATCGATGCTAGCGGCTGGCCGCCAGCATCAGTAACGTGGCGTCGTCAGCAGGTACGACATACGTCGCAAAAAGCGATGTACCAAGCTCCTCCAGGGACTGCGGCCGCTGGAACGGCAGACGGAGCTGATTCGCCAGGCCGTCTGAAAACAGGAGAACGAGGGCACCAGGTGGGAGCTGATACTTTTCGACGCGAACATCCAGCTTACCGTGAAAGCTGCCACGACCATGGCCGAGCACAGCGTCGGTGCCGCATGGTGACCAGACCCGGCCGGCGCTTTGATAAATGCCGACCCTGATATTGCCGATGGTGGTTGCCGAAATGATCTGCGTCTTCAGATCCAGCTCCGCAATACCGAGAGTGGCACCTCGGGTCGCCGCAGCTTGCTCGTGTGCCGTCAGAACCGCTTCTTCCAAGCTCTCGTTTTGCGTCGAGTGTAGCCACCGGATTGCGACTTGAGCGGCCTCGCGAGCGGCCGGTCCGTGTCCCAGTCCATCAGCGACGGCTAGGCGCATTAGGGAGCCTCGCCGAGTGACCATCGCCATATCGCCACACATCGTCTCCCGTGGATGAGGCCGTTCTAGATGCAGTGCCTGCAACGCCGGCTCATCGCTCCAGCGGAACCCCATCGCACGCACCCGAGAGTGACTCGCGGGCATGGTGCTCGTCTCGGTAGCCTTGGCCCACGGTCGTTGCTCTGCTTTGGGCAGTCGCAGATTGCTCGTCGTCCAGTCGATGAAGACCCCATCTGCGTGCCGAGAGATCGTGACGGTTGCCGATTCGACTGCAACACGCCGGATCCGTGCAAGCGTATCTTCGAGTTGAGCAAGAACGCCAAAGAGCTTGCTCTTATCAAAGCCAAGCTGTTGACAGAAGGTTTTTGCAATCCCGGTCGCGTGATGAAAATCGCTCGGTTCAGCGAGCCGCAAGGAGACTTGCTCGCTGGCCGGCTGGTTCGCGTCAATTGGAGGGATCGCCAGGGGCTGCGAAAAGTCGTCGCTCAGGAGTTAATCCTCATCGCCGTCATGGCTCGACAGCGCGGTGAGTGCGGATTCCAAATCGAGCGCAGTCTCGAAGCCACCCGCCGAGAAACCCATCTCCGTCAGCGTCATCGCGATCGCTGGCGTCATGCCCGAGACAATCGTCCGGGTACCCATCAGGCGAGCCATCTGCGCCGTGTGGACAAATGCTCGCGCCGTATAGGTATCGAGAATGTTCAGCGCCGAAATGTCCAGCACCAGCCCTCGAGCACTCTTGCGCTCCAGTTCCTTGAGGATGTCGCTCTGGAGCTGCTCAACGAGAATGTCGTGAAGATCGGCCTGAATCGACACCAACAGTAGGTCGCGGATGCGTAGGATCGGAATGCGATCAATCATCGGAATGCCTCTGAGAGCGTTGACCGGCACGAGCCAACGGAAAGCAACCTCTTCGACGCGAAGCCAGATCCATCCCGTCGACGAAGCGCAGTGTTACAGAAGAACCTCGACATCGAAACCCTAGCGCATGGACAGATAGAACACCGCCCGCACGCGAGTGCCCTGGCCTGGTGCCGACTGAACTGCGAACTCCTGGGCGATGTTTTTGACACCACGTAGGCCCATTCCCAGTCCGGTCTTGGAACGAAATCCGCCGGAAAGCACCTTGTCGATGTCAGGAATACCGGGGCCATTGTCGCGGGCTTCTATCGCCAGACCGATCCGGGCGTTGGTGACCACGGTCAGTCGAACCTCACCGGACTTCGCGTACATCACGATGTTTCGCGCCAGTTCCGAGACGGCGGTTGCAACCTTGGTGCGCTCAACGGGACCGAAGCCCAGCTTGGCCGCCAGCGTGATCGCCGCCCGTCGAGCCAGGACCAGCGAAGCCTCGTTGTCGACCCGCATCTTGTCATCGCGGGGAACCAAGGACAGGACGCCATTGGTTGCCTGATCGAGCTTGGTGAGGATTGGCAGGATGTTCTCGGTGCCAGCGAACAGCGAAATGTGACGGACAATGCTCGCCGCCAGGTTTTCTATCTGCTCTCGATTCTGTAGCGAGAGAGACATGATTTCCTGGCGTAACTTCGGCGGAACGCTGACGTTGGCCTCAAGTGCGGCCACCAGCTTCGGCGGGATGTCCGAGTCGATCCTAGACCCCAGCATGCGTGTCTGAGCAGTGTAACACGCTATGACATGGCTACGAATCATGGTTTTTAACTCACTATTTTTTTTCTCCACAACAACTTCTTGGACCGCCCGAAAACCGTTGCCATGCCAAAAGCGCTGCCATTGTGCGCACTTAGCTATGGATTGTCGGTTCTGCTGGGTAACTGGCTGGCGGTTCGTCCGGACACCGCCGCCGTCTCGGTGTTGGCCGCACTGGCCTGCTTGGCCATCGCTTGGTGGCGCAGAGGCCTGATTGGTCTTTCGCTACTTGGGCTCTTTGCGACGACCGGGCTGTGGGCACAGTCTCAGCGTCCGAAGACTCCTACGGCCAGTGAGCTACGCGAGCTGCTGTCTGTGGAGGGCCGCGCCGAGCCTGTGACGATTTCGGCAGTGATTCGAGATGTAGTCCGACCGACCGCAAACGCCTACCTGCTGCCGCTTTCGGTTTTCGCGATCCATCGCAGCGATGGCAGCGGTGGGTGCCTCGATCAGCCAACCCGGGTCACGCTGCGACTCAGCGGCCCACCGATCGCTCCGGCCTGGCCGGGTGACCTGATTCGGGTACGAACCGTCTTGCAGACAACCAGCCTCGAGAACAACCTCAGCGAGGTTCGCGAGCAAGCCAGCCAACCGGACGCACTGACCGGCAGTGCCCGTGCCAACGACTTGGTCACATTCCAGCCGATTCAGAACCCCGACTGCCAGCCGCCTCTCGGAGATCGAATGACGCGGCTGTGGCGACGACCGATCGAGCGGTTTCGTCATCACCTACGCAACCAAATCACAATCCTTGACGGCTCACCACAGACGAAGGCGGTACTCATCGCGCTCTGTCTCGGCTGGCGTGGCGATCTCGCAGACGTAGATCGCTGGAGGCGAAATTCGAGCCAGCCCACTCTCACATCGACTTTCACCGAAGCGGGAATCGCCCACATCCTATCGGTGAGCGGGCTGCACTTGGCGCTCGTCGGCTGGCTGCTCTATCGATCCTTCGCCTGGTTGCTTCGTTGCTGGCCCTGGCTGGCGCAGCGATGGGCAACCCAGCGGTTGGCAGCCACTTTGGCGATGCCGCTGGTGCTCGGTTATACGCTACTCACTGGGGCCGAGTCACCGACCGTACGTGCCGCGTGCGTGCTGCTGTTGTGGCTTGGCGCGGTCGCGATCGGAAGACGAGCCGATCTTGCTCACGGTCTGGCACTGGCTGTGCTGTGTACCGGCTTCCCGATTCCTGAGGGTGGAGCCCGACGGCTTATCGAGCCAAGCTGGTTGCTTTCCATGGCAGCGACGTTAGGTCTCAGCTACCTGCGACCGCTCGACGGCTGGTGGCCCACATTAAGACTGCCCACCAAGCGTCACTGGTCCACCTCTATTGCCACCGCGATCCGGCGCGCACTGTCCGCAACGATCGGAGCCACGCTCGCCACCGCCCCGCTGGGAGCACTATTCTTCGGTCGCTTTGTCGCAACTGGGCTGCTCGCCAACCTGTTGGTGGTTCCGATCGGTGAACTGGTGGTGTTACCGCTCGGACTGGGTGGCCTGCTGTTGCAACTCGTTTGCCCATCCATCGGCGAACGGCTGCTTAGCCTGGCACTGCGGGGAACGTCCGTGCTGCTTTGGCTAACGGATCAGTTTGCCGATCTCGGACTTGCGTGGACGGTTCCCTCGCCGCCGATTGTGTGGCTGCTGCTGTTTACAACCGGACTCCTGCTAGCGGCACTGCGAACGCGGTGGGGCTATGCACTGTGTTTCCTCGCGGTTGCCCTCTATGTCATCGACTGGCAGAGACCGAAAGCGGAGCTGCGCCTGACCGCGCTCAGCGTGGGCCAAGGAGACTCGCTGCTGATAGAGCTACCTTCGCGAAAGGTGCTGGTGGTCGACGCCGGGCCCGCCAGCGAAGAGGGTCACGACGCTGGACTATCGGTCATTACCCCCTATCTGCATCAGCGAGGCATTCGCCAGATCGACTGGCTCGTCGTCACCCATGGTCACCCAGATCACACCGGTGGGATGCGGACACTTCTACAGGAGTTTGCGGTAAAGGAGTTATGGCTCCCGCCGCTACCCGGTCCTAGCAGCGATGCCACCACGGCGCAGCAACGCCGAGAACGCCAAGTCGCCGAGTCGACCTTTGCGCAGCTTCGAGAAGTCGCCGCCGCTCGACATACCCGAGTCATGCCTCCTCATTCGCTGCAAGTGGACAAGGTCGCGATCGAGCTCCTCAGTCCGCCGCCGGATCGCACGCTCAGTCTGAACGATGGCTCGGTGGTACTACGGCTCCGCTACGCTGAACGATCGCTGCTTTTGACCGGAGACATCGAGCGCACCGGCGAAGCAGTCCTTCTAGCGAGCGGATCGGAACTGCGATCGGACGTTCTCAAAGCGCCGCATCACTGTAGTCGGACAAGCTCCACCGCGCCGTTTGTCGCCGCCGTTGCGCCCAAGCTGGTCATCTGTTCGGTCGGTCGGCACAACCGCTTTGGCTTTCCACATCCGTCCGTCGTCGAGCGTTACCAGCAGGCCAACAGCCACATCCTGCGCACCGACCTGCTCGGCTCGTTCGTCATTCGTCTGTCGAGTAGGGGTGAGATTGCGGTCGGTCGCTCAGACACCCCGCGATTTTTCTTTTGATTCGGCGAACTTGGCCGTGATAGTTATTCCGCCATGGCAAATCGTTGCGATCTTTGTGACAAGGGCCGCCTCGTCGGCAACAAGGTCAGTCACTCGAACATCAAGACCAAGATGGTGCAGCGCCCGAACCTTCAGCGTGTCCACGCGAAGGTGGGTGGTGTGAGCCGTCGCATTCGCGTCTGCACCCGCTGTCTCCGCAGCGGCGCTGTCGAAAAAAGCTGTTAGTCGTTTTCGGCTCGCAGATTTTCTTTGCAGCCAGCAGGTCCCCGCACTAGTGTCTGGGGATAACCGTTCGTTTCGGCGAGCGATTTCGGGCGTTTAACTCAGCGGTAGAGTGCAATCCTCACACGGTTGAAGCCACTGGTTCAAGTCCAGTAACGCCCACTCCAAGCGCAAGCCAGCTAGCATCCCTAGCTGGCTTTTTTATTTTTCACTCCACTCGAAGCCGCTCTTGACGGAACGCTGTCGCTGATACAATGCGGTCATGATTGAGTGGCTGCTCTACCCCGGTGAGTTCTCGGCGGAGCTACCGCGACGGCTGGTTAAGGTCTGGCGAGGCGCAGCGCTGGTTTCGGTGCTGCGGCTGCCGAATGCACATGTGGTGACGGTGATTGAACCGCAACAGGTGCGAGCATTGCGCGAGCCGCGCTGGCCTGACGTACTGTCCGACTGGGTCGACATCAATGAAGAGCCGATGTTTCCCTCGCCCACGCTACCAGTCGCCGGAGAAGCACTATCCGAGACGGGGCCCGAGGTACTGTGCATGTTTGCCGACCCCGCCGAGCCCGAGCGGGTGCGCGGAGGGATCGCCTGGTACGAGCGCGGCAGTCTGCGTGAACTGGAGCAAGTCGGTCGAGCCGCCGTGGCCTGGCAAAAAGGTCAACCGCTCGGCCGACCGCGGGTGACCGACTTCAAATCGCAGCTCTTTTCGTTTGGACGACGAATGGCGGACTCTCAGCGAGATGCGGACATGTTTTCCCGCGCTGATAACGCGCGAGCGGTGACCGCTGAAATGGTGGTGGCTAGAGCGCTCGCGAAACTGCTCGACACCGATCCGCCGGCGCTCCCGGACCTCGCCCAAGCGATCGAGCGAGCCGGTCGCGCCAAGCTAACGGTCTAGTCGGTCCCGCAAAATGATCGCTCCGGCTACATATCGGGCTTGGAGAGGTCGGCAGCGGTGCTCATGTCGACGACGGCCGTCGTTCCACCAGGAGCCTTGCAAAAGCCACCCTGGGCACGGGTGTTGCCGGCCAGCTCGCAGTAAAAGCCTTCCGTACAGTCCTCGTCGAGCTGACAGCGCTCGCCCTCCCCTTGCTTACACGAAGCCGTCATGGCGATAAACAGAAGCGCGGACAGGGCAGCGCAGCAACGCAGCTTGGTCATGATCGTAGGTTCTCTCTATGAGGCGATGGATCCGCCGGTCGTCGGGGAGCTAGTCCCCAACCGGCAAGAGCCGTGTTCATAACACGAGCCTTGGCATCTGTCGCGACCCCTTTTCGTGCGGCCGGCACGCTCTGCTAACATGCAGGCCATGAAGCGCCTCCTGTGGCTCCTTGGAGTCATCGCCTTTGCCTATTTCGCCGTCACTGTGCCGATCGGCAAGCATACGCTGTGGGGTCACGCGGTACGAATCGCCAAGACCCCCGAAGCCAAAGAGCTTGCAGACGGTGCCAAAGAAACCGCTCGTGATGCCGCCCGCAAAGCCCAGCAAGAGCTAGACAACGCCAACGGCCCGAGTTCTACCAAGCCCGCCCCCAAAACCGAGTAACCCCCCCCAAGCCGCGCCAAGTGGCCCGCTTGGCTTGTCGCTTGCCCTAGCGGCTTACCAACTCGCCCGCTTGGCTTGTCGCTTGCCCTGCGAGCAGCCCAAGCCGGCCTTTTTTACAAAAAGCGTACGTGTTTTTTAGGGGTGGAGCGGCTGTAAGGGCTTGGCGAATGTAGAAACCGGCACGCCAAGCCCCACGCGGTGGGACTTTTGGGGGATTACGACTGACGGACGCGGCCCATGGCGAGCAGCAGGCCGGCGTGGTTCGGATCGAGCTCCAGGCCTCGCTCGTACATACCGACGGCCTTCGGACCTTCGCCGAGCTTTTCGTGGATCTCACCGAGATGCAGGTACACATCGGCACGAGTCACCCCGGAAGCCGGATCGAGGTTCTGGAGCAGCATCGATCGGTAGATGCGGCGCGCCTTTTCCCAATCGGACTGGTTCATGTACAGCCGACCGAGCGCGATCAGCGTCGGCAAGTGACCAGCGTCGATACCGTACGCGGCGTTGTACTGCTCCAGCGCCTTCGGCAGCTCGCCTTCCTTTTCGGCGATCGAGGCCAGCCGGAAGTGAATGCGCGCCAGATCCTTGCTGCGACGACCCTTGGCGGTCCGCTCGACGATGGTCTTATACAGCGGCAGCGCCTCGCGGGTCCGCCCGGCGTTGTAGTAGATCTCGGCAAGCGGCTCGACGACCTGGATGTCATCGGGTGCCAGCTTGTAGGCTCGCTGCAGCACCGGCAGAGCGCCCTCGGGGGACTTCAGCTCGTTCACATAGAGCCTCCCGAGGTCGATGAGTAGCTCCTTCTGCTTGGCGACGTCCATCGACTGCATCCGCTCGGCCCGGACTTCGAGCAGTGCCGCGACCCGACGGAAATCTCCGCGAGCCCGTGCCTGCTTCTCCAGCGCCTCGGCGACCTCCACGTTGGTTGGATCGGCTTGCAGCGCTCGCTCGTAGTACGGCTCGGCAGCGGCATCGCCCTGACGCTCGGCTTCCATGCGCCCGAGTCGGTAGTACAGCTCGGCCATCTCGGCGTTGGTCTTGGCCAGACGCACCGCTTTTTCGAGCGTCGCCTTGCAGCGTGCCCAGTCGTGCTGCGACTCGTAGATCCGGGCCAGCGACATCAAGGCGCGGACGTGGTTCGGATCGAGTTCGAGCACGCGCTCGAGCAGCTTCTTGGCCTGCTCGGGGGCCTGGACCTTGCCTTCCCAGATCTCGGCGGCCCTCAGCAGCAGCATGATCTCCTCGTCGAGCTTGTTCAGCTTGTGCGAGGCATCGGCGTGTCGGACCAGCACGTCCACCAGCTCGTACCACTTTTCACCCGCCTCCAGCAGTCGCTCGAGGTCAGCCTGCGCGTCGGGGTCACCCGGCTGAAGCTCCAGCACCTGTTGAAGGTGCGACACTGCCTCGTCGACCGATTGCAGCTTTTCCAGTGCAAGCTGAGCCAGTTTCCGCAGGACCGCAATCTTGTCCTTCTGCGCCGGAACCGCCTTGAACCGCCGGCCCAGCACTTCTTGGACCTGCGCCCAGTCTTCGCGACGGGTATAGAGCGACTCCAGCGCCGAGAGTGCCTTCAGTGAATTCGGCTGAATGGTGAGCAGTTCACGATAGACCTCGATCGCTTGCGCCGACTGATCCAGCTCCTCAGAGAGAAGGTCGGCGATGCGGGCCAGGATGTTCGCCTTGGCATTGCCGCTTAGGAGCCGTGCCTGCGCCGTCAGCACCGATACCAACTCCTCGAAGCGACGACCACGGTGATACAGCTCTGCCAGCGAAGACAGCGCCTTGCCATCCGTTTCATCGAGTTCGAGGATCTTCTTCCACGCCTCGACCGCCTTGAACTCATCGGCAAGTGGTCCCTGGTATAGACCGGCTGCTTCGGTGAGCAGCGACTTGCGCTTGGCGATGTTGTCTTCCAGACCGGCCCGCTTGAGCAGCATCTCGGCCAGCAGCGTTGCATCGCCACGCTGACGGTAAATGCGCTCGAGCGCGGCGAGGGCTTCATGGTTGTCGCCTTCCAGATCGATGACCGTCTGGTAACGCGTCTCAGCCCGCTGATCGTCGGACAGACGCTCCCAGATGCGAGCGGCGCGTAGCCCCAAGGATCGCTGCATCTCGGCAGCCATCCGCCGGCCACTGTCGCTCGACTTCATCCCAAACGTCACCCGATCCAGCACCTCTTCGAGCTTGATCGCAGCGTCGCTATCTCGTCCACAAGCCCGTGCCAGCCGCTCCATTTCGTCGGTCAGTCGCGTCTCGTCCGGCGTCTCGATGAAGGCCCGAGCCACCGCGTCGAAGGCCCGCGACGGATCGCTCAGCTCTTTTTCCGCCAGGTTGGCCATCCGCTCGAGCAAAGCCGCTCGCTCAGGCTTGCCTTGGGTGACACCGATTCGCACTTCGAGCAGCTCGACCAGCTTGCCGAAGTCACGCTCCTGCTCGGCCAACGGCTCCAGTAGTTCGAGCGCCGCCACCGCATGCGCCGGAGAGTTGATCAGCCGCTCGACCGCAGCCCGTGCCGCGACATGCTGCGGATGACGCTCGATGGCCTTGCGGAACGCTTGCAGCGCGCCGTCCAGGTCGTAGAGAGAGCCGGTCTTGAGCTCACCCAAGCGATACAGGAATTCCGCCTGCTGATTCGGCGAGTCCGCCACTTCAGCCTCGCGCTCCAGCACCTCAGCCAGCTCGGGCAGCGCGCCGCTCTTCTGGAGCAATCGATCGAGAGCCGACAGCGCTTCCATCTCGTCACCGGGCAACTCACGCACCCGCCGATAGCGCTCGATCGCCTTGCCCTCATCGGCCAGATGGGTCTCGTACAGCCCGGCCAATTTCAGTGCAAAGACTCGCTGCACCTGAGGATCGCTCGCCGTGTCGAGACGCTGCTCGAAGATCTGTGCCAGCTCACCGTACTCACCGCCGAGCCGAGCGAGCCGCTCCAGTTCCAGCACCGCTTGTTCGTCTGAGCCATCCTCTGACAGGATCCGGCCCCACGTGGCAAACGCGCTGACCGCATCGGACAGACCGGTCTCTTGCA
Organism: Polyangia bacterium; assembly: GCA_044228505.1. Classification (GTDB taxonomy): domain Bacteria; phylum Myxococcota_A; class Polyangia; order Palsa-1104; family JAEUJZ01; genus JAEUKA01. Next base: position 147,722 of record JBGAUT010000004.1, read on the forward strand.
GACTGGCGATCTGCGACAGGATGTGCCGACGCTCGCTCGGGTCTGCCGCCGATGAAAGCGACAGCTCGAGCAGGTCAATGAGCGGACGCCACTCACTGTGCTTGCGATAGAGCGGCTCCAGGACTGCTGCGGCTTGGGCCCGCGTTTCGGGCGATTGAACCAACCGCTCCAGGGCCAGCTTGGCCTCGGCTTGCGTGCCCAGCACCGCTGCCACCGCCCGCTTCTTCGATGGCTCGAAGGTCAGGATCTGCTCGTAGCGACGAATCGCCGCGTCGGATTCCTGAATTTTTTCCTCCGTCACTCGTGCCGCTTGCAACCACAACACCAGACGCTCACCTACCTGGGTGTCGTCATCCTTGAGCGCCGCAAGCTTGTCGAGGATCTCCAGATGATCGGCCCACTGATTCTCTTTTTCGTAGAGCCGGCCAAGCGCCGTCAGAGCATCGGTGTCACCCGGGTTGTTTTCCAGAGCGCTCTTGTAGGCACCCATCGCTTCGAACGAATCCGACAGCTTCTCTTCATAGACGCGAGCCATCGCAAAGCGCAGGGTGCGACGCAGGGCATCACTATCGGCCTGCTCAATCTGCTGACCGTACACCCAGGTCAGGTCGCGCCACGCATCGCGGGCTTCGTACAATCGCGAAAGAGCCGTCAGCGCGCTACCGTCGCGCTCATCGAGCGACAGCACCTGCCGCCAGGTTGCAATCGCCTTGTCGGGTGACCCCAGCACCGTCTCGTGTAGACCAGCCGCCCGGTAGAGCAGTCGCTTCTGCTCTCGAGGATCGCTGACGAGCGTGAACCGCTTCTCTAGGACCGTACACAGCTCACTTGAGCGCTCCTCGGCCGCAAGCAGTCGCTCAAGGTTCTGCCACGCATGGTCGTCTTCGTCGTGAACGCTGGTGACTTTGCGCCACGCCTCGATGGCTTGGCTCGGATCGGCGAGCTGCTCGTCATAAATGCGGGCAATTCGCGCCCAGACTCGCGCCGTCAGCTCAAAGTCGTATGAGCCATCGACGGCCTTTTCCAAGATCGCGACCAACCCAGCAAATCCTGCGATAAGTCCCGCCAGTCGGCACAGCTCTTCAAACAGCGGCTGCTCACGCGACTCGCCTTCGCCCGCCTCTTCCAGCCAGGCCCGCGACAGCGCTTGGAACGCGGCGTGGGCATCCTGACCTCGCGACTCTTGAATGGTCGCGATCTCGCGCAGAATCTCGATTCGACGCGGCTTGTCCTCGACAAACAGAAGCTGCACTTCGAGCAGCGGCGATAGCTTCTGCCACGCATCCTGTCGACGGTAGATCGGATCGAGGATTCGCGCCGTACGGTACCGCAGGGCTTCACGCTCTGGCAGCGCAGTCAGCAGCCGCTCCAGGGCAGTCAGTGCGGGCTCCGACTGTTCATCCTTCCGCAGCACTTCTTCGTAGGCATCGATCGCTTTGGGCAGCTCGTCGAGCTTGTCTTCGTACAGCCCGGCCAGCCGCAGCGTAAGCTCGCTCCACTTGGGAAGCTCCGCCGCTCCGCCCCGATCCGCCCGTTCGATGCGACGAAGGAGCAGCTCGGCCAAGTCCTGGTAGCGACCCAGCGACGTGTACAGCCGATCGAGCGCAAGCGTCGCCTGCTCATCCTCACTATCGAGATCCAGGATCTCGCGGAACGTTCCAATCGCCGCCGTTGGGTCGTCGAGCTTGTCTTCCTGAAGTGCCGACACCTTGAAGAGCAGCGCCTTCTTGCGATCCATATCGAGCGTGTCGCGAATCGCATCGCGATAGACCGAGTACAGATCATTCCAGCGATCGGTCCGCGACAGCATCGCTTCGAGAGGCTGGAACGCAGCCATGTCCTCGCTGTTAACAGCAAGCAGTCGGCGGTAACACTCCTGAGCCTTCACTACGTCGCTCAGGCGCTGATCGTAGATCTCGGCAGCGGTTCGCAGCACGTCGAGCGTCGCGGGCTCTCCGTCACTCGTCTGCTCATCGAGATAGCGCTGATACAGCTCGGCAAGCCCCTGCCACGCAGGCAGCGAACCAGCCAACCGTGCCAGCTGGTCCCTCGTCCACGAATCCCCCGGCTGAAGCACGAACACCTTGCCGTACCACACAAACGCTTGGCCCTGATCGCCCACCTTGTCTTCGTACAGAGCGGCGATCGCCTTGGTAAATTCGATCCTCTTTTCGGAATCGTCCGCGGCGTACAGATGAATCTCGTGGGTGCGAATGAGCTTCTGCCAAGCTCCCCGAGCCTCGTAGATCGGCTTGAGCACCCAAGCCGAAGGAACCCGCTGATCGGCATCATCGAGGAACCGCTCGAGAGCACCGATCGAGGGCTCATGTTCACAATCCACGGTGAGCGCCAGCCGATAGTTTTCGACTGCGCGATCGGGACTCTGTAGCTCTTCCTCGAACAGCACGCCGAGTCGATGACGGAGCTCAACAACCTCCGAATCAGCGCTCGCGTACTTAAGCCGTCGCTCGAGCAGATCCGCCAGATCCGCCCAGCGCAGACCGTTTTTGTAGAGCCGCTCGAGTGAAGTCGCCGACTCCGCATCCGCCGGGAAGATCTGGAGCACTTGCTCAAGCAGGGCAATCGCTTCGCCGCCCCGACCCAGCTCACGCTCGCACAGGTCCGCCGCCAGGATCAGATACTGCCGACGCTGTCCGTCATCACGGCGATCCTCACGCTGCGCGAGCGACGCTCTGCGCAGGTAGATTTCCAGCAAGGACTCCAGCTCGCGACCTTCGCCGTAGATCTTTTCGAGGGCTTCGAGCGCCATCAGGTGATCGCTGACGTTGTCGAGCACCCGCCGGTAATAGTCCCGCGCCACGTCACGATCGCCGAGTGTGTAGGCTTCCTTGGCGATCTGCAGCAGCACCCGCTCTTGCACCCGCGTGTCGAGGATTTGATCGCAGACCTCACGGTACAACTCGATGAGATCGCGCTGCGACTTGTACGTCTCGACATGGGCTTCGACGAGATCCAGCAACTCGGGAAGCTCGCCCTCGGCCACGGCCAACCGAACCGCCCGCGACAGGGCCTCCAGAGCGCCCTTTGGCTCTTTGAGGCTGATCCGTAGCTCGGCCACCTTGCGCAGACGAACGATGCGCTCGTGGACGTCGGCCAGATAGGTCGCAAACAGCTCGCTCAAGCGCTCCAGCGCACGGGTGTCACCGAGCAGCGTGTAAATCGGCTCGAGCACCTCGGCAGCACGCAGTCGCAGGCTATCGTCATCTAGCATCCGCTCTAGACCTTCGCGGGCCACCTGGCTGTGCGCATCGTCGATCAGCACCTCGCGATAGGCCTCTAGCGCTGCATCATTGCGGCGTAGCGCGCCTTCCAAGAGGCCCGCCATCTTCAGCCGCAGTGTTACGCGATCGGCGACGTCATGGGTCAGCGGCAGCCTCCGCTCGAGCATATCGAGCAGGTTCGAGTGCTGCTCCGCCGATTCGTACAGCCGAGCCAGCGCATCGATCGCTGGGATGTCTTCCGCCCGCTCGCTCAAGATGACGCCGTACGCAGTGATCGCTTCGTCACGATCACCGAGCTTGACCTCGATCACCTCGGCGATCCGCCACAACAGATCCCGACGCGTCTGGCTGTCACCAGCCAGGTCAACACGCCGTCGCAGGATTCCGTTTAGCTCCGTCCACTGCTCCTTGGCGACGTGGAGAGACTCCAGCGCGTCGAGAGCACGCACTTCCTGAGCATCCGACTCGAGGATCTCGCGATAGGTCGCGATCGCCGCGTCGCTATCAGAGAGCAGATTTTGCAAAATCTCGCCGATTCGGAATAGCAGCGCCTTGCGCTCATCCCCCTGCGACCACTCAGCCTGCCGTCGCAGCACATCGATGAGATCTCGCCATTGCTCGGCCTGCTGATACAGCCGCGACAACGCCACTGCCGCCGGTCGCGCCGTGTCAAGCGAGGTCGGATCGAGATCGAGCAGCCGCTTCCAGGCATCCCTCGCTCGCTCGGCATCGCTTAGTTTGTAGTCATACAGCTCAGCAGCACGACGAAGCAGTTCGCCCCGCAGCGCCAGGTTGTCCGAGTCAGTCGCCAGGAACGCCTCTTCCCACGCCGCCGCCAGATCCTCATAGCGACCTAGCGCCGTCGCAACTCGCTCGACGTTGCCGCGATGCTGCGAGTCCGCCGGGTCCAGCCGCAGCGCTTCACGATAGGCACCGAGCGCGCCATCGGGCTTGCGTAGTTTCTCCTCGGTGATATGGGCAATGCGCGACAGCAGCGCCGCCGCTTCAGGACTGCGCTCCATCGGAAGCGCTTCCCGCTGCACGGACAGCACCGCAACCAGCTTCGCGTTGTCGCCGTCCTCTGCGAACAATGGCTCGAGCGTGCGGGCAATGCGCTGACGCAGGCCCGAATTGCTCATCAGTCCTTCGAGTGTCCGACGAGCGCCCTTATGCTTGGGCTGCTCCGAGAGTGCCTCTTCGAGAAGCTCACACGCGCCATCGGGATCATCGAGCCGCATCGCATGAAGCTCACCGCGGCGGAAGCGAAGCTGTGCCCGCTCCACCACCGAGTCCACATGAGGTACCGCTCGCGCCAACAAATCATCAAGTTCTCGCCAGCGCTCTGCCGTCGTGTGAAGCCGCTCGAGCGCTTTGAACGCACGGGTGTTCGACGGATCAAGCTCCAGAATTTCCGTATAGTCTCGGGAGGCAGCTTCTTCGTCTTCCAGAACCCCTTCGTCGAGATCGCAGATCTGGAACAGCAGCTCTTTGCGCTCGCTTGGCTCAACCGCCAGGTCTTTGCGTCGCTCAAGGAGTCGACGCAGCTCGCGGAAGCGCTCGCCGGCACGATAAATCTCTTCCAAGGCCCGCGCCGCGCCCTCGTGCGATTCGTCGCTCTCGAGCACGCGAATGTAGGCCGACTCGGCCTTCTCTACTTCGTGGAGCTGCTCGCCGAAGAGCTGACCCAAATCCCAGGCCAGATCCCGCGCCAGTTGGCTATCTCCGGCTCGTCGCGCCGCCCGTTCGGCTTCTTCGAGCAGCGTCGCCACCGACTCCTGCCGCTCGAGCGTCTCGCCAAGCTCAATCAGCTCATGGCGGTTGTCGTGATCGTAGGGAACTCGCTCAAAGAGCCGTGCCGCAAACTTGTAGGCATTTTCGACATCGCCGAGCTTGCGCACTAGGCCGGCGAGCCGTCGCAGAAGCTCCAGCTCTTCTGCAGCATCGACCGTCGCGGAAAGCACGATCTCGAGTGCCGCCGCCAGCTTTCGAGTGTCGTCCGCTCGCTCATACGCAGGCACCAGCAGTCGCGCCACTTCGACGCGCACTGGGTTGGTTGGAACCAGGAACCGCTCCAGGGCAACCAGTGTCGGACGATGTCCTGCCGTCAGCTGGAGCACCTGCCGATAGCGCTCGAGCGCCTTTTCCGGCTTATCAAGATGCAGCTCATACAGCTCACCGAGCTGGAAGCTGATCATGATCTGCGTCTCGATGTCGCGCTCACTGCGCTCGCTGCCGGTCTTCGACTGCGCAATGTGCTGAAGCTGCGCTTCCAGAACCTCGGCCAGCGACTCCGAATCGCCCGACTGGGTATAGATCTTCTCAAGCGCCCGCAGCGCCCGCATTGTCGTCGCCATCGACGACATCGTCGCGGGTTCGGCCAAGATCCGCCGATAGGTTGCCGCCGCTGCGCCTCGGTCGTTGAGCTTGTTCTCTTCGACGTTGGCCATCCGGAACAGCACGTCGGTGCGCTTCTGCGGCTCGCTCTGGCTCTCGACGCGCTTGCGATAGATACCAAGTAGCTCGGGGTACTTGTCCTGCGACTGGAAGATCTGCTCAAGTGCCGTCAGCGCTTCTTCGTCGAGCGCGACCTTGCCGAGCACCTGCTCCCAGTAACCCCGAGCCTCGTCGAGCCGATGCAGCTTCTGCTGCGTCCACTGACCGAGCAGCCGCAGCCGCGCCAGCTTGTGCGCGCCATCTTCGAGCTGCGCCACCTGACGGGCATAGATCGCGACCAGCTCTTGCCAAGTGTCCGCCTCACCGGCCAGTCGCCGGAGCTCTGCTTCGAGCTGCTGCCGGGGCTTACTATCGAGCGCCTCCGTCTCACGCAGCGCGTACGCCTTCGATAGCCATGCAAACGCCAGCGGCTTGGCCGAGAGCTTCTGCTCGGCCAGCTCGGCGATCTTGTGCATGTGCTGGATCTTTTCGGCGTCGCTCTGTGCATGCCCGAGCAGCACTTCATACATCGCCAATAGGCGTGGCCACTTCTCCGTCGCTTGGTAGATTGGCAGGAGCGCCGTCGCCGCTTGCAGGTGTTGCGGTTCTACAACCAGCACCCGCTCAAAGGCCTTCTGCGACTTATCCTGGCTGGCTAGCTGCGACTTGGCGATCCGCGCCGCCCGTAGATACAGGTCAATCCGCGTCGGTGATTGCTCGGCCCGCTCGGCCAGCGCCAGCAGCACTTCGTACAGATCGTCCCACTGAGCCTGCTGACCGTAGAGCCGCTCCAGCTCGTCGTACTGACCGGCCTGGCCGTACAGCTCTCTCAGCGTCCGCATCGCCTTTTGGTGCGTCGGCTGAAGCCGCACAATCTCACGATAGATGTCGACCGCCGGTGCCGCCGCCAGCAGCTTCTCCGCCAGCAGTGTGCCAATTTTTTCGAGCAGCGCGACCTGCGTCTTGACGTCCTTGCTCCGCGATTTCTGACGAAGCAGGATCTCGATGAGCGCCGTGAAGCGCTTCTCTTTTTCGTACAAGCTGGCGAGAGCCACGAGCGCACCTTCATCGCCCTCGTCGATCTCAAGCAGTCGATTCCAGATCCCGATCGCCTCGATGCTATCGCCCAGCCGATCCTGAGCCAGCTTCGCCAGCTCGGTGAGCCGGGTGCGTCGCTCTTTGACCCAGGCATCGGCATTCGGCATCCGCTCGGGATGCGCCTCCAGCACGTCGAGCTGCCGACGCTCCAAGTCGAGCAGCGATCGCCACGACCGCCGCTTGTTGTAGATGTCGCGCAGCCGCGTCACCGTCTCAGCGTCATCGGGATCAATCGCGTACAGGTCTTCGAGCGGCTTTACCGCCTGGTTGTGGTTCGAGAACTTGTCGATCCACAGCTGCGCCACCCGTTTGAGCAGCCGCGCTTGCTCGGCCCGCGCTTCCGGCGACTTCGCCAGCAAATCGGCCTTGCGCTGGAGCACGCCGATCAGGTCGTTCCAGCGCGCCATCGCCTCGTATTTTTGACCGAGTGCATCGAGCGCGCCGAGGTGCTCCGGCTTGAGCGCCAAGATCGCGCTGTAGGTGTTGATCACCATCGCATCGAGCTTCAGCCGATCGCGATAGATCGCCACGACCTCCAGCAATCGCTCGATTCGCTGATCGAGCTGCGCCGGATCGTCTTTGGACAATGCCTCCGCCTGCTCTTTGAGCATTTCGAGCAGCGCGTTCCACTTCTCGGTCCGGGTATACAGACGCTTCAGCGCTGCGCTCGCCTCGCCGTGGCCCTGCTGCAGCTTGAGCACCGACTTCCAAATGTCGATCGCCTTATCCAGACCGCCAGGCGATGTCTCCGCCACCTGTGCCATCTCGATTCCGAGCGATAGTCGACGGGCCGCGTCGTTTTCGACCTTCTGCGCCTGCGTCAGCACCGCGAGCAGCTTGCTGCTATCGTCCGCCGTCGGCTTTCCCGTCCCCCGACCGCCGTGATACGAGCGATAAAAGTCGAGCATTTCCTGGTGCGCCGGATCGACCTTGCGCACCCGCTGGTAGTACTCGTTGGCCTGCTCGAAGTTCTTCAGCTTGTGGAAGTACAGTCGGCCGATCTCTAGGACCGTGGGTAGCTCGCTGTCGGTACGCTGCCGGACTTTCAGCGCTTGCTCATACAACTTGATAAGCGACGCATAGTCCTGCTTGTCGGTGTACAGCGTCACCAAGGCCGCCAGCGCTCGCCCATTGGCCGGGTCGATGAGGAGTGCCTTCTTGTGCGACTCGACCGCAGCATCATGGTTTTTGAGCTGCTTGCCGTACAGATCGGCCAGGCTCAAGAGCGCTAGGACGCGATCTTCCTTCGTCGCTGCACTCTCTGCGCGCTGCTCGTAGGTCTTGATTAGCTCCGGCCACTTCTTGTGCGCCCGAAAGAACCGCTCTAGGTGAAGCGATGCCCGTCGATTACGCGGCTCGACCGACAGCGCCTTGTACCAATAGCTTTCGGCATCGCTCGTCTGCGGGCTGTACTTGCCGTAGTACTCGCCGATGCGCGTGTATAGGTCGGTCGTAAGCTGTCGCTCCGTCGAGCGCTTGGCTTCGTCGAGCCACTTTTGCACGACCTTTTGCCAGTTGCCCTTGACCGCCGCAAGCTGCTCCACCGCGTCTTGCGCCGTCTCATTTTCGGGATCCACGGCCAGCGCCGCTTGATACGCCGCTTCGGCCTGACTCTCCGACAGTAGCTCGTCGCAGCAGACTCGGCCCTTTTCGATGAAGAGCTCTGCCCGCTCAGCCGCCACCGTCACCAAGCCGGAATCAAGGAGAACATCACACAGGACGAGCCACAGCTCTGCATCGCCGCGCTCGCGATAACGCTTCTGGGCCTCGCGCACAGCCCCCTTGGCTTGCGCTGCCGCTTCACTCGAAGACTCGGCTGCGACCTTGGCCTGAGCAACAAGCCTTCCTCGGGCCTCCGCTTGCGTCGGGTCGCTATCCAGGGTCGCGAGTGCCTGCACGATATCTGTCATGGGTATGGGCCTTTTGCGTAAGTATCTTTTGGGACCGCCCGATTCTACCTCTTGCGGAGTCCAAAGTACAAGCCACTTACCCGCTTCTAGCTGCCAGGAACCAAACAGGAATTTGCCTGATCGGCCGAGTTATCAAGAAGTCCATGTCCTTGTTTTGAAGGCTCCTCGAAATGCGATTCCCAGATCGCCTATTTTCCAAGAATTGGTCAGACCATTCTCAGTGGAGGGCTCTCCAGTCAATAACTCCGGACCATTTCAGTAAGCGGAGTTGCGACCTAAACCGACGACAAGTGCCGCCTGGCGCAACTGCCCAAATTTTAGGCGCTCACAGCAAAGTCCTTGGAAATCGCGTAGATCCGACTTGTTCCCACACGGTTATTCACAGGTTGTCCATGATCCGGTGTGGAGCGTTGTGGGAAGGGGTGGGGAGTGGGGACGATCGGTACGGACAGGTCGGTACCTGGCCTCTTGAGTATGCAATGTGAGAATCGGTGGGAATCGGGATGCAGGCCTACCGATGGGTGCGACAATGGCCAAAGTTTCACTGTGCTGATTTCACCCACACCGCTGTGCATGCGCCAATCTACGCAGTCGATATGGCATTCCTACAGTGCACACATTGTCCAACAATGTGCCAACGGAGTGTTTATGATGATAATGAGAAATCGGCAATCGGATGATGGCCGAGCATTGGCAGGTCAGGCGATGTAGCGGGTCGGCGCGCCGAGTGCAAACCAGGGGCGAAACTGCGCCACCGGCTGAAATGACGTCGTACGCGACGCCGGATCTTGGTTAAAGAAGTCCGACAAAAGGCCGTATAGCTCAGGGTGATGCGTGCGCAGTCGGGCCGAGTCTTGGAAGAAGCTCTCGACGGACACCGCGAACAATTCGGCCTCGTTCTTCAGCCCGTACGGATTCAGCACCGAATCACCGTCCATCAGTCGTTCGCGTTCGACGGCAAGCTGCTGGTGCCACTGCCTCTGTACCCCCGGTGGCAGGCTCACCGGTACACCCGTTGAGCGTCCCTGCTGACCGAGGAAGTCGAGGACGTGCGCAAACTCGTGCAGCCCAACGTGAGAGTGAGCAAACGGCGGCGTCGAGTGAAACAGGCCGCCCGAAGATAGCCAGCTCGGTCGACGAGGGAAGCTCTGTTCGATGGCACCAATCGCAAACAAGATTGGCCCCTGGGCATGGACCATCCCGATGGTGTGCGCATTGCTTTCCATCGAATAGGTTTCCTCCGCGAACGACGAAGGATAGACCACGATGTCACGATCCGTCGGCAGCCTCCAGTCGGGACGCCCAAGGAGCAGGATGGCAGCACTCGCCGCAATCAACACCCGATGTTCGTCGGTCAACCGCACCTGCGATGAGGACGTGCTCTCGTCCTCGAGTCCTCCGAGCGCGTAGATTCGCTGCTCTCCTAGGAAGATCGCCACTTCACCCTCAAATCGGCGGCGCTCCAGCTCGGTTAGCTGCGAGTACAGCGGCACCCGCTGGCTAAGCGTCTCCCGAAAGGCCTCCGGGAAGGGCTGACTGAGCAGCTTGAGCCGCCGTCGCTCACGGCGCGCAAAGATCAAGTAGTAGAGCCACCCCACGGCCAGCCCAAGTGGGGCGACCAGCGCTGGCATTCGCGGAATCGCCGCCAGCGCCACCAGTCCAGCCAGCCCGACGAGCGATGACAGGATCCGGTAGTCACGAAGCGCGGTGCTGCCATCGGGAGACACCGGAAAGAGATACTTCGCCAAAGCAGGAACTAGGGTCAACCGGCGCTGTTCCGAAGCCTCCCCAGCGGCATCGGACTCTCGCAAACTCGACATAAACGCCAATCTAAGCGCCCTTGGAGCTTACGCAACGGCAGGTTTTGCACCATCTCCTAACCTAGCCGTAAACGTGCACAAATCGGTCTCCAGCCGGACCCAAACACAGGTTGCGGGCAATCAGTGCCCGGCGCGCTGGTACTTGTTCACGGCCGCCTGGTGCTCTTCCAAGGTCACCGAAAACTGGTGCGTTCCATCATTGCGAGAAACGAAATATAGGTACGGAGTCGTGTCCGGCGCGAGCACCGCCGCCAGAGCCGCCCGTCCAGGGTTGCTGATCGGTGCCGGAGGTAGACCCTCGTGGGTATAGGTGTTGTAGGGATTGTCCGGATCTTGAAGATGAATCCGACGGATCCGGCCCTGAAACTGCTGGCAAGCTTCGCTCTTTTCGACGGGAACCGTGCAGCCGTAGATGATGGTCGGGTCGGTTTCCAGCCTGTGCGGCTTAAACGTCGGTAGGCGCAGACGATTGAGGAACACGCCCGCAATCCGGGGCCGCTCCTCGGGCCGAGCGGTCTCTTTTTCGACCAAGCTGGCCATGATGATAATTTCGCGATCGCCGAACTTGTACTGACGATTGAGAACTCGCAGCCCCTCGAAGTACTGCGACTTCAGCTCACCGAGCACCCGCTGCGTCCGTTTGACCAGTGCTGGCAGCACCCTCGTACACGGCACACCCGGCGGAAACCGATAGGTGTCGGGATACAGATAGCCTTCCAGCGAGCCGCCGCTCAGCCCAAGTGATAACGCATAGTTGGGATCGCGCATCAGCCGTTCAGCCTCGACCGCTTTGCAAATCCCGGCCTCTTCGAGGAGGTGCGCAACCTCGAGCATATGCTTGCCCTCGGGAATCGTAACCGGCACCTCCGGCTCGCGTGCGCCCGACAGCAGCGTCTCTAGGATCTGTCGTGGCGACATCCGCGCTGACAGAGAGTACGCACCAGCCCGGATCTTCGATGCCACACCGCGCTCGCTCGCATAGAAACGGAACCACTCGGGATGGCTGATGATGTCCTTGTCGGACAGCAGGCGCGAGATCTCGGACAAACTCATGCCTTTGATAATGACGATCCGCGCTTCCGCTGGACCCGATGCCGGACCCGCCCGATCGGGATAGCGGAAGGCCTGCCAAACAAAGTGACCACCCACACCGACAGCACCACCGACGGTTAAGAAAACAACGAGCGCCGCCAGCCGTTGCCGCGTTGCCAAAGAAAACCGACTCATATCGGCTCCTCTGAAATGGTCTTCGGACGCTGGGCATCCAGCCAAGCCTGCAAGATCACCGCTGCCGCCAAGCGATCCACCACTTCCTTCCGTCGGGCTCTCGACAAATCAGCAGCCAGCAGAACATCCTCGGCTTCGACCGTCGAAAAGCTCTCATCTTGATAATCAATCGTAAGACCCGCCGCCGCGAGGGCATCCCCCAGCACTCGCACCCGCTTGGCGCGATGGCCTTCGTTGCCTTCACAGTCATATGGCAGCCCGACGACGACCCGCGTGGTTTGATGCTGCTTACATAGAAGCAGCACGGTCTCGACGTCTTTGCGCGTTCCCCGTCTCATCAACGTCTTCTGGGCATGCGCACAGAGGAGAAGTTCGTCGCTCACCGCGACACCAATCGTCTTACTCCCGACATCCAACCCGAGGATCCGCACGCGGCGACCATGTACAGGGAAGGCTGCTTCGTCAAGTTTCCACTGCCGCTCAGGGAAGAGTGAGGGTATGAGTGGCGCATGGAAGGCCAAGAACTGCTGACGCCGCTTGAGCGCGGTACGGTCGAGATGTATCTCGATGCCGAGCTATATGATCACGAGTTCCGACGCCGTCGGCACGATGTCGCATGGTATCGGCAGCTCGCGACGGACATGGCGAGTGCGTATCCACAAACATCAGGAACCATCATCGAGCTGGGTAGTGGATCGGGGCGACTGCTGGTGCCGCTCGTGCGAGACGGGCATCGGCTGATCGGCGTCGATCTGTCCCGCGACATGCTGCGGCGCTGTCGGGATCGTCTGACGAAAGCCGGAAGAAAGGCGACCTCGCGAGCCCTCCTGCTCCAAGCCGACTTTCGGGCGCTACCGCTTCAGGTATCAAACAATGAGCGCTTCCGACTCATTCTCTGCCCGTTTGGGGGACTGCATCACCTGTACACACGCGGCGATCTCGAGCGCTTTCTATCTGAAGTACGCAGGCTGCTTCATCCCGACGGCTTATTTGCGTTCGATGTCATCAACCCCGACCCGCTCTGGCTGTCCCGTGACCCGGCCAAAAAATGGTCACGCACTCGCTTCAAACACCCACGCACCGGCGAGAGACTCATCTATTCCACAAACCACGACTACGACCCAGAGAGCCAAGTTCTCTTTATTCGTCTCTTCTATGAGCCCGATCTTTCTCAATCGGCTCGCAGGGAAACCGATCGAGCGGCACTCACCGCAGTGGTGAGCCCACCTCGCACCGTTCATTTGACCCAACGGCAGTACTTTCCAGCCGAGTTAGAGGCCCTTCTGCACTACAACGGCTTCACTTTGTGGCACCGCGCTGGAGGTTTCGACGGACAGCCATTAAGCCCCGTCAGCGCAGAGCAGGTGATCTGCGCTCGCGTGCGATGAAGAAAAACCCCTCTGAACGGCTGAAAATCGCTCAAAATCGCCGTTCAGACGAGAAAACGGCCATCTCCGACGATAATTGGAATTTTCCCGAAGAGGACTGAATCGCGGTCGACGTAAAAAAGTGATCTTTTCCGCACAAAACGAATTGACAGCCTCGTCGAGCCTCAAATAGTGTCTGTTCAAACCAACCCCTCTGAGAGATGGAGGAAAGTAATGGCCGAGAAAGTTTCGAAACTAGGCATCAAGCGTGAGACCGGTTACCTGTACTTCCTTCGGGGCACCGAAGTGTGGAAGACCCCGATGAAGCGTGCGGGCCAGGCCTCGCCGGCCGGTAAGGCCGAGAAGGTCGCCAGCGGCAGCTTCAACCGTGAGGAAGGCTACCTGTACTTCCTCGATTCGCATGGCGACGTGTCGCGTGCGAAGCGCGCCGTCGGTGGTCAGAAGCGCAAGAAGACCAAGACCGACAGCAAGAAGCCGGCCGCCAAGAAGGCTGCTCCGGCCAAGAAGGCTGCTCCGGCTCCGGCCAAGAAGGCTGCTCCGGCCCCGGCCAAGAAGGCTGCTCCGGCTCCGGCCAAGAAGCCAGCCCCGGCCCCGGCCAAGAAGCCAGCCCCGGCCCCGGCCAAGAAGCCAGCCCCGAAGAAGAAGTAACTCGTCGAGAATAAGTAGTTCATAAAGGGTCGGCTGCCTTCGTGCAGTCGGCCCTTTGTGTTTTCGGCGATAGCGATTCGGTGGAACGACGACGCAGACTACGCAGGGTTCTTGGGAAGGACTTTGCCGGTCGGCGCCGAAGACAGATTCCGGACGGGAGCGCCGTCGGGCCGGGAAGACGCATGCTTGGCCGACCGCTGCATTGGCTCTCCCACGAACCCCGGATCGCCTTCGTAGGCCGCATCACCGATGACGAGCGAATTTAAGAACACCTCGCCCCCCAGTTGGGCAATTTGGTTGCGGGTCTTGACTCGCCCTCTGAGCCCCAGGCTATCCCCTCCGTCGGACACGGCACGCTCGACGTAAAACGCTTCCGTCAAACGGAACATCCGTCCAAGCTCTGGCAGCGTCATCTGGTTGCCCTCGATTTGGACGCGACCTTCCTCTGTCCACTGCTGCACACGCTTCTGAGAAACAAAGATCCGAGGCACGGCAACTCCTAACGGTACTCGCGATTATACATGAACCATCTCGCGATCTTTCCGAGCACCGTGGATAAGGAGCGCCGCGACGCCAAGCAAGCCCAGCAGCGACAAGATGGCCCCCATCGTCAGTCCGCGATCGCGATAGCGCATTTCGACCACATGCCTACCTGGTGAGAGCGCTACGCCGCGCAGCGCCAAGTTGACCGGGAACAACTCCTGAGGCTGCCCGTCAACCAAGACCTGCCAGTCGGGATGGTAGGTGTCCGCCAACACCAGCACGCCCGGCGCAATCGCCTCGGCAGAGAGCACAACCCGATGACGCTGGTAGGTCACGATTCGAGCCGGTGAATGGGCTCGACCCTGGTTTTCGATCGCCGGCACAAACGTCGCGGTTGGCACCGATTTTGTGAACGGCTGACCGAGGATGATCTCTCGGTGCGGATCGAACTCTGGACGCGCCACCAGCATCGCTTCCTCGGCTTGGGTCTTGGCGAGACGTGCTTGGTAGGCCACGTACGTGCGCGGCATCACCTGCAGGTTCTCAAACACTGCAAGCTGCGGATCCCACCAGGATTCAAAGCGCGCCTGCGGTCGCATCCCTGAAGCCGGACGGAACCGCTCGACCCACCTCGCTCCAGGCGAAGACGGACCGATCAGGTAACGAACATTAAGCATGTCGACGATCGGTGAATCGAGCCGCCACAACATCGCGGCAGCCAGATCCTCTTTGAGCCGACGGTGAGGATACGTCTCGCCGTGGTTCAAAATGTACAATAGGTGCGAGTAGCGCCAGAGCTGAATCGAGCCATAGCCACTGGCACTCGGACGTCCGATGGTTTCGCCAAGCGCCAGCAGTCGAAATGGGCCTCGGGGGTCCGACACGAAACGATCGTACAGGGGAGACTCCGACAGCTGGCCCTGACCTGTTGCATCCATGGGTGGCTGGGTTGCGGGTGGCTGATTCGCAAGCAGCCAGTTCACTGCGGCAAAGCGCTCGGTCCCGTACGCGTAGTCGACCGGCTGAGGGTGCAGATAGCCACGATCGACGCGGTGCTGATCGGCAATGGTCAGCACCGCCAACAGCAGCATTGCCTCGGGCCCAGCGGCACGTCCAACGAAGCGCAGCGTCAGCACCGCCCCCAGCCCAGCAACCACCAGCGCGGCGTGCGCTTTGGCCACGGTCGCAAGCTGCATGGCGCTCGGCAGCGTGCCCATAAGCCGCAGGAGTTGAGCGCGATACAACAGCCCAGCCACGACCACAGCCGCAGCCGCGCAGAGGCCCAGAACGAGCCGACGCCAGCTCTCGGCACGAGGACCACGGAGAAGTCGATCTGCCCCAAAACTTCCCAAAATCGGCACGGTCAGCACCAAAATCGACAGGGCGCGGGACGGACAGCGCAGAGCGGCATAAAGCGGAAAATACCGAAACAGAAACGGATGGAGCGGTCCACCGTCTCCAAGAGCGATCACCAGAGCACACAGCGAGACCGCGAGCAGCAGCGGCTTTTCCAGGCCAATTGGCAGCGTGCGCTGTGACTCGAGCGGCTCATCGATCCGATCGCGTCGGTCCAATACACCCAGCACAGCGCCAGGCAAAGACAACAGGAACGCCGCAACGCCCTGATAGTAGCCAGCGATCTCCCAGTGATTCCACTTGCCCACCCAGGGCTCACCGCGCCATTCGCCACGACCGAACAGATCGGGCATCAGCAGCGTGTGCCAGTACTTGATGTCTGGCCACGCATAGGTCGAAGCAAAGTAGTAATCCGTACCGAGCGCCCTCCCCGTGAGCGGCATCTGTAGCAGCGTTGGAAAGAGCGCAATCGAGCCGAGGAGAGCGCCAGCCAGCGCTGCCACCACGAGCCACGCCGTCTGAACCAGCAGATAGCGCAGCCTCTGTCCGGCCGTTTCCGCGAAAGCAAACGACAGCAGTCTGCCAACGGTGTAGACCACGACGGGAAACAACAAAAAGTGCAGCAGTGAGTGCGCGCCAGCCAATAACAGCAAGCCCGAACACATCGCCGCTGCTGCCAGTGACCGTCGACGATTCGTTTGTAAGTAGTGTTCAATCGCCCACAACAGCCACGGCAGCCAGGCGACGGCTTGCACGAAAATGATGTGACGGATGCGCACCACTTGAAACGACGACAGTGAAAACGCCAGCGCCCCAAACAGCGCCGCCGCCCACGATACTCTCCGTCGCAGCAGCCACAGCATCCCCAACCCACCGATCCACATATGAAGCGCTGCCGAATAACCCAGGCCCGAGGGAACCCCCGCCGCGTCGCCTGACGGTGGTTCCCCGGTCCGTGCACCGAGGTAGAACACCACGTTGAGCGGATAAAAATAGCCGTAGTATGGGTCGGCTAGAAGTGGCCAGCCCGCCATGGTTCCGTTTTCCCACGACGGTAACGTGCCTTCGCTCAGCGCTCGCCGAAACGCCACCCGTGCCGGATAGTAGTTATCCGCCGCGTCGTCCATGTGATAGATGGCACCTTCGAAGAGCACCTCGCGATGAAGGGTGCAGGTGACGATGGTTAGCACCACCACCGAGAAGAGCAGGCTACGAATTGATGGAATCAGCCGAGAAATCATGACCGCGTCGGCATCTTAGCGAGATTTTGGCTCGTTTTTTGTCGCTTGCATCGCTTGCGCGGTCGCATGCATGCTCTGTCACGCATGGCTGACAAGTACCCAATGACCAAGAAGGGTCTCACGACGCTGAAAGAAGAGCTCAAGCACCGCAAAGAGGTGGAGCGATTCCGCATCGTGAGAGCCATCGAAGAAGCGCGGGCGCACGGAGACATTTCGGAAAACGCCGAGTTCAGCGCCGCCAAAGAGGCCCAGTCTCACAACGAAGGACGCATCAGCAAACTAGAAGAGCTGGTCGCTCTGTCCGATGTCATCGATCCCGTGACGCTGTCCGGCAACAAGGTTGTCTTCGGTGCTACTGTCACCGTCGAAGAGACCGATTCCGGCGATCGCCAGACGTTCGCGATCGTCGGTGAACACGAAGGCGACATCAAGGCTGGCAAGATGAGTCTCACGTCCCCGCTGGCACGAGCGATGATTGGCCACCGCGTCGGAGAAACCGTCCAGTTTCGCACCCCCAAGGGCAGTCGCGAATACGAAATCGTCGACGTCAAGTTCATCGCGATTGACTAGCCCTCGTACACGTATGAATCCCGATGCTCAGCAGCCTGCCCCGTCGCATGCCAAAACCCTGCTGTCCGATTTGGGGCTCGGGCTTTGCATCGCCGTGGCGGTGGTTCTGCTTCTGCTCTTTGCCGGAGCAGAGGATCAAGGGTTCATTTACGTTGACTTTTGAGCAGGTTTTGGCACAAAAACGGCCTTCATACTCGACGAGCCCTAGTTAGGAGAGCCCATGTCTAGCTTCATTTTCACCTCGGAGTCCGTTACCGAGGGTCACCCGGATAAGTTGTGCGACCAGGTTTCGGATGCGGTTCTCGACGCCGCGTTAGCCCAAGACCGAACCTCTCGCGTGGCGTGTGAGACCCTCACCAAGACGGGCTTCGTGATGCTGGCCGGTGAGATCACCACCAAGGCCATCCTCGATTTCCCAACCATCGTTCGCGACACCGTCAAGGAGATCGGCTACAGCGACTCCGACATGGGCTTCGACTACAAGACCTGCGGTGTCATGGTTGCCGTAGAGCAGCAGTCTCCCGATATCGCCCGCGGAGTCGATGGCCAGGGCGTCTACAACCCCGAAGAGCAGGGTGCTGGCGATCAAGGCATGATGTTCGGCTTCGCGTGCGATGACACCGAAGAACTCATGCCGATGCCCATCTCGCTGTCGCACCGGCTGTCCCGTCGGCTCGCGGCGGTCCGCAAAAACGGAACGCTGCCCTTCCTTCGCCCCGACGGAAAATCTCAGGTCTCGGTGCGCTACCACCACCATCGCCCGGTCGCGGTCGAGACGGTGGTTGTGTCGAGCCAGCATGCACCCGACGTCGATCACAAGAAGCTCACCGAAGCGATCATCGAAGAGGTGGTTCGGAAAGAGATTCCGGCGCACTTGCTCGACAAGAACACCCGCTTTCTCATCAATCCCACTGGACGCTTCGTCGTCGGTGGGCCGATGGGCGACTCGGGTCTCACCGGACGCAAGATCATCGTCGACACCTACGGCGGCTGGGGCCGTCATGGCGGCGGGGCTTTCTCAGGCAAAGACCCAAGCAAGGTCGATCGCTCGGCCTGCTACTACGCACGCTACATCGCCAAGAACATCGTCGCTGCCGGACTAGCCAGTCGCTGCGAAGTCCAGGTTGCGTACGCGATCGGTGTGGCCGCTCCGGTCAGCATTCATGTAACGACATTTGGCACGGGCCGGGTTTCTGACGAAACGCTGGAAAAACTCATCCGGGCTCACTTCGACTGCCGCCCGGCCGCACTCATCCGAGAGCTCGATTTGCTCCGCCCGATCTACAAGCCAACGGCCGCCTACGGTCACTTTGGCCGCAGCGAAGCGACGTTCTCATGGGAAAAGACCGACAAGGCCGCCGCCCTCAAGGAAGCCGCCAAGGCCGCTGCCTAAGCTCGGTTGTACCCGCACCCCGCTCTTCACCGACGGAAAGCTCTTCTTCCTCTCTAGCGGGGAGCAATTCCGGTGAGCTGAACCTGTAGCAGCTCACGCAAGCCCGGATCTTTTTCCGTCGGAAGAATCATCATCCCCGCCGCCCAAGCCAGCAGCAGCATGAAATAGCTCGCGAACAGATTCCTCGCCGCTGCCTGAAGCGGAACGTTGGGCAGCACTTCGCCCCGCGCTTGGCCATCACGCAGCAGCGCGGCCAGCCTCGACATGAATGCAAAAGTGAGCGCGTTCACACGATCGGCATTGGCCCCCCGCGCACCCGGCAGCAGTCGAATAAAGTCCATGGCCAGCGTCGACGGCTGCTCTCCATACATTCGGTACAAAGCGCCAAATAGGTGCAAGAGCTGGTCAATCAGCGGGGCCCGATGCGGCAGCGTCGCAAAGGCGCGATCGGAAGCATCCGCCAAGCGATCATGCATCACCAGAAACAGCAGATCGGCCTTGTCGACAGCGTACAGAAACAGCGTACCAGTCCCGACGCCAGCTCGATCCGCCACCGCTCGTGTGGTCGTGTCGGCAAAGCCTCGTTCGATGAGCAGCTCCCACGCCGCCTGGCGAATGCGATCGCGCTTTTCTAACTTGTTACGCTCCCGTCGACCACGCTCATCAATCGTCGACTCTGGGGGGTCGGCCGGAGAGTGGGGCCTCGGCAGCTGAGCCTGGACCCGACTTGTTCGCTTTTTTTTGATTGTGGTCATTTTATTAGGCAGCGGCTGCGCTTGATAGAAAGGTCTACTGTCTCAGTTGACGCGGCGCAAGCCTTGTATTAAAAATGAGCATGCTCATTTTTTGAGCAACCACGGGAGGCGTTGCAATGACCATTGTGCATTACGACCCAGAGCAGACGATGAGACAAGCGCGGGCGCTGTACTTCGCGGCCAATCACTTCGGCACAGATGGCGGCTACAGCGACGCCTGGGTGGACTTGAAGCTGGGCCCGGTGCCGCTCCCGTTCCCGAATACCGCTTCGCGAGTGAGAGCTCTGCGCTTCCACGACCTGCATCACATCCTGACCGGCTACGACACAACGCTGATCGGCGAGCTGGAGATCGCAGGCTGGGAGATCGGGGCAGGCTGCCGAAGCGAACCGTTTGCGTGGTTTATCAATCTGTCGGGCCTCGGGGCGTTTTGGCTCTCGCCTCGACGGATCTTCCGAGCGTTCGTGCGCGGACTGCGGAGCCAGTCTCTATACGGGCAAGATGCCGACGAGCTTCTGTCGATGAAAGTCCGCCAGGTGCGGACCAAGATGGCGGTTCCGACCAGCGATGAACCGCCGCCGAGCCTCGGGGAGATCGGACGGTTTGTCGTGGCAGCAACCGTCGGATTCGGAGTGGGACTGATTGCGCTGGCGCTGATCGTGCCGATTGCACCGATCGGTGTGGTGGCGCTAAACCTGCGCCGTCGAGCAAGTGCAAAGACCGTTTCGGCGACGTAGCAGTCGATTCGTCGGGGCCAGCCAACTACCAGATGCCGCACCCGAAACCGTGCGAAGTTTTGCTACAGTGCCCGCCTCGCGGTGCCCGCCTGGACACCGGTTCCGTAAGCGACAAGCAGAAGGCAAATACGACCCATGGCGCGCATCGTTACGCATGCCGAAGTAACCAACGTCCCCGACGGTGGTGAGTTAATCATCGAGCCCGGTGCGGAGCTCACTCCACTCGCTCGCGAGCGCGCCGAGGCGCGAAAAATCCGTGTCAGCGTGGGGACTCCTCGCCTAAGCGAAGACACCATGCAGGTCGCCGCCCGGGTCGCCGAGCAGATCATCATGCGGCTCGGCAAGAGCGATAGCTCCGTCGTCGAAAAGGTTGCTAGCGAGGTTCTGGCGGCCCTTGGATCTGGCCAATCCCCAGAGTCCGCGCCAGGCCTACCGCCGAGTGCCGATTACTGTTCAGCGTATCAGGAATCGGAGCGAAGCCGGGCCCGTCGCAAAGTGGTGATCACCTCAACGGGGCGCAACCAACAGGGAGTGGTCGCCAAGCTGACCGCGATTCTCGCCGAGCTAGGGGGCGATATCCTCGACATCTCCCAAACGCTGGTCGGTGACTATTTCACGATGCTGCTGATCGTCGACATTGCCGAAATGAAGGTCGACTTTTCGCAGCTTAAGACCGCGCTTCAGCAGGCTGCCGAAGCGATGGGCATTCACGTGATGCTGATGCACGAAGATCTCGTGCGCTCGCTGCACCGCGTCTAACGGGAGACTGCCCATGATCTTCGACCTGGAAGAAACCCGCGCCATCTTGCGGATGATCGAGACGGAACACCTCGACATTCGCACCGTCACGC
Organism: Polyangia bacterium; assembly: GCA_044228505.1. GTDB lineage: Bacteria > Myxococcota_A > Polyangia > Palsa-1104 > JAEUJZ01 > JAEUKA01. The sequence continues at coordinate 168,874 of JBGAUT010000004.1, forward strand.
TCGGGATCAGCCTCCGCGGCTGCGCGACTTCGGACATTTCCGAAACGAGCCGCCGCGTCTACGAGCACATCATGCGCAGTGCCGAGCGACTGGTGCCCGTCGCCAAAGAGGTCAATGCGGCTTACGGGGTGCCGATCGTCAACAAGCGCATCGCGGTAACGCCGATTGCTCTCGTCGGAGAACCAACTGGCGCGTCGAGCTACGTCCCGCTCGCCAAAGCACTCGATCGCGCCGCCGAGGAGCTGGGCATCGACTACATTGCCGGGTTTTCGGCACTGGTCGAAAAAGGCATCACCTCTGGTGACTCGGTGCTGCTGGAGTCGATTCCCGAGGCCTTGTCGACTACTAACCGCGTCTGTAGCTCGATCAACGTCGCGACGACCCGTGCCGGGATCAACATGGATGCGATCGCGCTGATGGGTCACGTGATTCGTTCACTCGCTCAGGCGACGGCGGATCGCGGCGGCATTGGCTGCGCCAAGCTGGTCACGTTCGCCAACATGCCCGAAGACAACCCGTTCGTCGCTGGTGCCAATCACGGCATCGGCGAAGGCGATCTGACCCTCAACGTGGGCGTCAGCGGACCCGGCGTGGTTTTGTCAGCGCTGCGTCGGCTGCGGGAGTCCGGTCGAAAAGTCAACCTCACCGACGTGGCCGAAACGATCAAGCGCATGTCGTTTAAGGTCACCCGCGCCGGAGAGCTCATCGGTCAGGAAGTCGCCCGCAGGCTCGGTGGCAAGGTCCGCTTTGGCATCGTCGATCTGTCGCTGGCCCCCACGCCCGCAATCGGAGACAGCGTCGCTGAGATCCTCGAAATCCTAGGCCTCGAGCGCACCGGCTGTCACGGCACCACTGCGGCGCTGGCACTACTCACCGACGCCGTTAAAAAGGGCGGGGCGATGGCAACTAGCAGCGTTGGCGGTCTATCGGGGGCTTTTATTCCGGTGTCGGAAGATCACGATATGGTGGCAGCGGTCAAATGCGGCGCGCTGTCTCTCGACAAGCTGGAAGCAATGACGGCGGTCTGTTCGGTGGGACTCGATATGGTGGCGGTACCTGGTGATACCTCTCCCGCGATGATCTCCGCGATCATTGCGGATGAAATTTCCATCGGCACCTTCAACAACAAGACCACCGCCGTGCGCATCATTCCCGTGCCCGACAAGGGTCCGGGCGAGACGGTCGAATTTGGTGGTCTCCTCGGACAAGCGATCGTGATGCCGGTGTCGCGATATCAGCCTGACGGCTTCATCAACCTCGGCGGACGGATTCCCGCGCCGGTCATCTCGCTCCGTAACTAGCTGTTCCCGTCGAGACGGAAGCGCGGATTCTTACCCAAGACACAAGCAGAGCGCGTACCACAGCGGCAGTTTGGCCGACTTGGTGTATAGGACCGTCAGACGACGCAGTGGTCCCGCCGAGCGAACTGAGATGCCCAGCTCCTCGAGCTTGACCTCGATCGTCCCGCTCTTCATCGAACTTTCGCCGCTTGAGTAGCCGACGCGCACGACGGAGCTGCGACGATGACCAACGTCAAAACGTCCGCGTAGCTCCGTCGGCAGCAGTGTCAGACACTCGCAGCGGGTATTCGGCTCTCGGGCATCGTGATAAAGACTCGGACGATCACGCCCCCGCCCTTGCTCAACAAGCTCGACCTGAAGGGTGTCGCCGCTCAGCAGTAGTTGCAGCTCGCTCGGCAGTGCATCGGGAGACTCGACCAGGCCAAGCGGCAGTGTCATCGACTGTTGCCCCGATAGAAGCGGCAGTGTGCGGAGGCAGATCTCCTCGCCGCTAGGCAGTCGCTGACGCAGGGATTCCCCCGACGGTGGCACCACCAACGCCGACGACTTTACCAGCGACGGCTCGAGCGCTTTTTCCGACGGACCACTGACAAGCAGCGGCAATAACTCCTCGGCCGACGGACGCTGGCTCGGGTCGGGACGGAGCGCGGCCAAGATCGCGTGTTCGATGTGCGGTGGCACGCCTCGCTGTGGCGGCAAGCGCGGCACTCCCCGTCGAGAACGCAGTGACTGGGTCAATAATTGAAGGTCACCGCCCAACATCTCGTAGGCAAGAATCCCGACCGCAAACACATCGCTACGATGGCTCGCCGGAGCACCTCCGTAGCACTCGGGTGCCAAGTACGGATCGAGGAGCATCGGCCGCTCGACACCGGGCGGCAGCAGCGGTTCGCCAAGCACCAGTTCCAGACAAAAATCGAGCAGCACCAGGGCGTCCGTCTGGGAACACAGACCCACATTCGCCTCGCGAATCGCACCGTGGACAAAGTGCGGATCGTGACGATGTAGCTCGGCCAGGGCGAGAAACAGCCGCTCGACGATCGAAAGTCGCTCCGGGGTCGCAAGCTGGCCAATCGTGGGCAAGCGACGCTCACACAGCGGCATCACCACAAAGCTACTGCCACTACCGTCTGCGTCGCTGTCTTCTCGATTCGGCACCGTTCCGACCGCCAACATCGGCAGCAAGTATTTCTGATCGGCTCGCGGTGGTCGCGACTCCACGAACTGCTGAAGCTTGGACCGCCAAAGCGGCAGCAGCGGTGCCAGATGCTGGCCCCGCCCACATACAGCGACCGCGACATGGCCACCACGCAAACATCCGATTTCCCGCGCCTGCGTTTCGCCCGGTCCATCGCTGAGCAGCTCTGCGGCAAAATACAGCTTGGGATAGATCGCCTCTCGCTTCGGCCCGGAGCCAATGAAGCGCAGCAACCGGTAGCGATCGGCGAGGACCAGACCTGCCAGCCGGTGCGGTTCCTCGGCAAGCGGCCGCAACAGAGCCAGGTTGTTCCGCCCCGAGCCCGGACTGCGCCGAGGATCACCGGGCCACAGCGGAACCCCATCGCTCTGACGAGGCACAGGCGGAAGCTCTCCAGAGCGCGGGGAGCGACCATCGGCCGACTTGGCGGTGCTCGGCAGCAGTTCGGGCAACCGTCCGGACGGATTCTTGGTAGGCCCAAACGACTCTTCCGCGAGCGCTTCTTCATCGACAAAGTCGGTGCTGCGTTCCTGCGGCTTGCGACCGTACAGCGCCTTCGGAACTTCGTGAAGCAGCGTCGGTGGTGCGGCTTGCAGATGGATGCCGCGCTCCTGCAAAAACCGCCCAATTGCACCTATGCTGGAAAATCGCCCGCCCGCTTCCTCGACGACTTTATCGAGATCCTGGGCCAAATCGGCAGCACTGGCATAGCGTTCGCCAAGAGGCCGAGCCAGCGCCTTATGCACGACTGCGGCAAGCATCGGGGAAGCCTGCGGACAGACCTTCTGGAGCGGGGTAATCTCTCCTCTCACAATGGCGTAGAAGGTCGCTGCTGTGTCATCTCGTGCGAACAGGGGCTGACCGCTGCACATTTCGTACAGGACCACACCGAGAGCAAACACATCCGACCGCGCATCCAGCGGCTGCAGCATGATCTGCTCGGGAGACATGTAAGCCGGCTTACCTTGCAGCCCTTCCTCTTTCCGCAGCAGTCGGGTGTCGGCCCGAGCCACTCCAAAGTCGATGACCTTGACCAGTCCCTCGGGTAGCACCATCAGGTTGGAGGGCGAAACATCGCGATGCACGACGTTGAGCAGCCGCCCGTTGCCGTCGCGGAGCTGGTGCGCGGCATGCAGTCCCGCACACGACTGCGCAATGATTGCGGCCGCGAGATCGGGCGGCATCGTCTCGCCTCGCCGCATGAACTGACCAATGAGGCTGGAGACGGTGACACCGCGCAGGTACTCCATCGCCAGAAACAGCACACCGTCCTGCTCGCCGACGTCATAGATCTTGACCACGTTGTGGTGGTTGATCTCTGAGGCGATCCGCGCTTCGTCGAGAAACATCGAAGAGGCGTCGACGATCTCGAACATCTCTGGCTGAATCAGCTTGAGTGCGACGGGACGAAACAGTCCTCCGAGGCCGGTCTGACGAGCCAAAAATACCTCAGCCATACCGCCGCCGCCGAGCCGTCCGGTGAGAAGGTAGCGGCCAAATGGCAGTGCCGTCCCAAGCCCCAGCAGACAGCGCGGCGACGTGGCTGGGGGACCGAGAGCTACCTCGACTGTACCCGTCTCAGGAATTGCCAGTCGCGACAGTTTCTGCCCGACGGCCGATGCAGTCAGATCGTAGATCCCGGCGGTGCTGCCACTATCGATCAGCTCGTAGTGGTCGCCATCCAGCCGATTGATCTGAGCGTGATGGCGCGAAACGACGGCGTCAGGGAGCAGCACATCCGCCGTTGGATGTCGGCCGATCCGCACCTCGCTGGCGTCAAAGAATAGCTGCTGCTCGCCGGCCCTTACGCCGCTCAGAATGCGGACTTCAAGAACCGTCTTCGCCTTGCTCATCACACGTCATCTCACGCTTGTCCGGGGGCAGTGCCCACGCCTTCGGCAGTGTATGCAAGACAACAGTGCCGGAGCAAGGACTGCGGCGGCACGAATGACGTGTTCCCAGCGACCGGCATCACCCATCCCACCGCCAGGTGCTTTGAATCGCGCCCAGTGGTGAGTTTGCAGGGCGCATATTCGGGCAAGTCCTCATGGAAAAAGGACTTTGTGGGCTACGAAAAAAATCCGTGGTACGGTAAGCGAGCGGCAGTCCTGACCCTGCCGACTAAGTGTGGTCTATGGCCGAACGAAAAGAGCAGCCCGCATCCCCGATTGCCGACGCTGAGGCACTGGTTGCCCGCGCCGTAAACCAGCGAGGCATGGAAGCCGCAGAGACGCTCCAACGCGCCGCCGAGCTGTTTCGTCGGAAGGGCGAGGTGGAACAAGCCTTTGTCGCCTACGAACGAGCTCTGTCCGAGCTAGCGGATCAGATTGGCTCGCCACCGGCTGCGAAGCTCGGTGCGGCGCTGGAGTTTGAGTTAGGCAAGCTGTGCGAAGAGGAACTGGGACGGTTCGAACAAGCGCTTCTGCACTACCAGCAGGCGTTTAAGCTGCGGCCCGATTATTTGGAGCCTCTACGTCGCGGACGAGTCATTTATCAGTCGCTCGGCGATATGGACATGGTGGCGCGACTGATCGAGCTGCACTTGGCGAATCTCGTCGCTGGGGAAGCGCAGCAAGGGGTCGCGCTGGCACTCGAGCTGGGACAGCTCAAGCTGCGGCTGCATGATCCGGCGGGGGCGGTCGACGTGCTGCGCGGGGCGCTGCGGATGCACAACGAAGCCAACGAAGATGCCGAGGTGCCCGAGCTGCTGCTAGCGACGCTGGCCGAGTCGTATATGTCGCCGGATTATCAGCCAGGCGTGACGGAAAAAGAGCATGCCCGGCGCAATGCGAGCGACATCTTCCTGGGCCTCGCCAAACGTTTTCTCGACACAGAACTTCTCCAGATCCTGGACAAGCTGCGCGCCGCCGAAGAGGAAGAAGGCAATTCGTCGCCGCTGTCGGTCGAAAATCTACTGACCACCAAGGACCGGCCGCTTACCGAACAGGACAAAAAAGCACTGAGCAGCCTGAAGCGAGCGCTCGAAGCCGACATTCGCAACGTCACCGCGGCGGTGCTCATTGAAGCGCTGTATCTGCGAACCCCAGCCGCGACAGGCACCCCAGAGCTTATCAAGCTGTATCGCAGCGGGGCCCGGGTCACCAGGCGGGGGCCGAAGCTTCTGAAGCTGTATGAACAAGCGGGCAATCCCGACTATCAGGCAGTCGCTGATGCTTGCCGCGCCGGTCTCGATGCGGTCAGCTCGATGGACGAGTGGCGCGAGACGCGACAAGTGCTCGTCGATGTCCTGAAAAAAGCGGGAGATCAGCTCGGGCTTGGACAGCTTCGTGAGGAAGATGCGCTGGAAGCGGCTCTCCCCGAGGAGCGAGCCGAGCTAATGATGGAGGCCGCCGACTACTACAACCGAGGCGGCGACACCGAGCGTTACATCGCCTGTTTGAAACAAGCGTTTCACGAGCTACCGCTCCATTCCGAGGCGTTTCGGAAGCTGTCGGACTACTACAAGAGTCGACGCGACTTCATCGGCCTGGCGGTGATCCAAGAAAACCGCATGGCGGCGCAGTTTGAGACGGCTCGACTCGACTTGCAGAGCTACGCCAAGCAGCTTGAGGAGCTCGGCGAGCTGTACGAAAAGAAGCTGCAAGATGTCGTCTCGGCGGCGGCGATTTGGCGACGCATTGATGAGCTGTTGCCATCGCTGCGTTCGCAAAGTGAGCGCAAGAGGCTCGGACAGCGACTGTCGCGCACCGAGATGCAGATCAACGAACTCATCGTCGAGCTGGAACGGATGGAGCCCGACGACCTGACTCGGGTCGAGTATCTACGACGACTGGCACAGCTGTACCGTGAAATCCACGAGCCGAAACATGCAACGACAGTGCTGGAGCAGCTCCTACAGCTTGCCCCGGGTGATTTGCCGTCGATCAAAGTGCTGATCGAGCTGGCTGAACAAAGTGGCGACACCACGCAACAGCTTGAGCTGTTGCGGCAGCAAGCCGGTCTGGCCAACGACAAGGCAGAGCGGCTCGGCATCTTGCGTCGAATGATGACGCTGTGCGATCAGCGTTTGCTGCGTCGTGATGAGCAGTTCGAGGGCCAAGACAGCATCGAAATGATGGTCTGGGTGTGCCGCAGCCTGCTCACGGAGTTGCCGTCGGACCGCGACGCACTCAAGCGGCTGGCCGACGCGCTCCAGCTCATTGGCAGCAAAAACGAGCTGCTCGAGGTGCTGGAGTCGTATCTGAAGGTCGCCCCGACGCCGCGTGAAAAGCTGACGCTGCACCGGCGGATTGCCAAGATTGCCGAAGACTGTGGCGATCTCGTTCGTTCGGTGTCGCACCTGGAACGCGCTGTGCGGATCTGTCCGCCTGGACCCGAGGCGGAAGAGGTGCTGTGTGAGCTGGCCCGCGTGTACGGAGCACAGGGCCGAATGGAGTTAGCGGTCTCAACGTTGGAGCTAGTCCAAAAACAGAGCAATCGCAGCGGCCCCGAGCTGCATCGACTGCTTGGACGACTGACGCTGCAAGCTGACGACCCGCAGCTCCTCGACAAGAGCCTACGGGCGTTCCGCGACGTACTCGTCCGGCTGCCCACCGATACTGAAGCGCTGGCGGCTCTGCAAAAGATCCATCGCGCCCGCAGCGAGTGGAAAGAGCTGGAGCAAATCCTCCGCAGGCAGCTCGAGCCGATGGATCCGCCGCTGCCGCCTCGGGAACGACTGACGCTGGCGCTCGATCTGGCCGAGGTGCTCGGTCAGCACATGGGCAGTCCACAAAAAGCCGCCGAGCTGCTCGAAAAAGTGCAGGCCGAGACGCCGATCGTCGATCTGCGCGTCCACCGTCATCTACGCGGGTTGTACGAAGAGCTGGGCGATGTACGAGCGGCGGTGGCTTGTGAAGAGCGCGAGCTGCTACTCACCGAAGATCCGGTCGCCCGTGTCGAGCGAGCAATCGAAATTGCGCGTCTGTGGCAGACCCGTAGCAAAGACAACGGTCGTGCCTATCTGTCGTATGAGCGAGCGGTCCGGATGGCTCCCGAGCTTCCCGATGGCAGCCCCGAGCGAGCAGCGGTCCGTCGGCTGATCACCCAAGCGCTCGAAGCGATGAGCCAGATGTCGGCGCAGCGCGGTCGCTGGGATGATGTGGTGTCGATCGGTCAGCAGCGGCTAAACCTCGCTGTTGAGCAAGACGAAGCACTGCAGGCAGCGGCCATCCTCGTCGAACTGGCCCAGGTATACGAAGAAAAGCTGACCCAACCAATTGACGGCTTTGCCCTGCGCATTCAGGCGTTCGAGCTGGCGCCAGACCTGATGTCAATCGACCAGCTCGCCGAGATTGCGCAGAAGTACGAGCAGTGGAAGCCGCTGTCAGAGCTACATATTCAGCGCGTCGAGCGGGCGCTCGCGGCCAAGCTGGATGTGCCACTCGACTCGGTGCTGGCCGCATCGTCGATCCTCGAACAAAAGCTGGGCGATCCGATTCAGGCGTTCCGGCTGCTCAAGAAGTCGTTGCCGATCACCGTCAGCTCAGCGATGGCCGCGACCAATCCAAAGAGCCCACAAGGTCGGCTGCTCGTCGAGATGGATCGAGTGGTGCGAGCGGTTCATAAAAAGGGCGGCGAGCAGAGCAGCGAGCTGGCGCTCGAGTCAGTGTCGCTGGCGCGAGAGCTGGCACACATCTACCGCTCTCTCGTCGATGAGCTGGTCCGAATGACCGACGCGGGCATCGAAGAAACGGCGCTGCGCATCCACCAATTGCTCGGAGAGTCGGCGAAGGTGCGCGAGCAAGTGCTGTTCGATCCAGCCGGCGCTCTTGGCGAACGACTGCATGCCTTCACCGTCGGCGGTGAACGAGACCACAGCGATGACGTTAGTGCCGATGCGGTGTTTGCAGAGACGGTTGTTGAAATTCACCGGCTGGCGCTGCTAAGTGGCCAGATCAAAGAAGCGGTTACCGTCGACGCTCGTCGACAAGAACGAGCGCAGAGTGATCTCCGTCGACAGCAAGTGGCATGCGAGGGCGCTGGCTGGCTCGATGACTTCGGCAATGATCCGCAGCGGGCGCTGAAGGCATGCATCAAAGCGCTGAGTCTGTGTACCGAGGGCAGCGACGCCCAAGCCGAGATGCGTGGTCGACTCTTCCGAATTGGTCAGAAGATGGGTCTGCTGGCGTGGGATGAGGTGGCCCGCGCCGAGCGAGCACTGGTGGCCAATCAGCCCAAGCTGCTCCGTCAACGAATGCTCTACCTCGCATCGCTTTGGCAACAGGGTGCGTCCGACTCCGTACGAGCGGTCGACGCAGCCGGGCAAGCGCTGCGGCTGACGTACTTCCCAGCCGGCCTACCGACCAGCGGGAAATCCGCCCAGCCACTGGCCGAACTGCTGGTGCCGCAGCTAACGCCCGAGCTACTCGCTGAGCAGCAGCAGATTCGCAGCGTACTCGACGGTTTGTTGCGGGCGGCCCAGGGCGAAACCGAACCGGCCGCAAAGCTGGTGACGACGCTCGATAACCTGGCCAACCAGCTCACCGAAGCGGGCGCACCAGAGTGGGCGGCGCGAGTGCTGATCGATGCCGCGCAAGCGGACGAAAAACGGGCGCGACTCGGTCAAGCCGAGAGGCGCTATCAAGAAGCGCTCAAGCACAGCGACCTGGCCGATGAGGCCATGGCCGGCCTAGAGCGAGTCTACCGTCAGCAACGACGACTCGCGGATTTGGCTGCTTTGCTCGAAAAACGACGTCCGCTACTGGCCGAATCGGCGCAGCTCAAGCTGCTCATCGAACTTGCCGAGGTCTACCGCGAAATCAACAAGTTCCAGCCCGCGCTCAACGCCCTGCAGCAGGCGGTGGCGATCGACGACAGCAACGCGGGGCCACACCTGTCGATGGCCAAGCTGTTCGAGGCTCAGAAGACGTTTACTCGAGCCATTGATGCGTACAAACAAGGGGCCCAGCGCTCGACCTCGCCCGTCGAAGCGGCACGAGCCCTGCTCCAAGCGGCAGATTTGCTCGAACGCAAGCAAAATGAGTCGGATGAAGCCCTCAGTTTGTCGCTTTCCGCGCTGCGCCAGACGCTGACAGCCCAAGGACAGCGTCTGCAGAGCGGCGACACGATCCCGGTGGGCGATCCGCTCCGTGAGCAACGTGACGCTGCGTGGAATACCGTCGAGCGACTCCTCGGAAAGCTCCAGCGCCAAGGGGAGCTTGATGCCCTGCTGATGGAGCGGCTACAAGTAACACCGCCGCTGCTCGCCGAGGAGAGGGAAGCCCTGCTCCACAAGCAGTACGAGCTCACCAAACAGCGGCTGCAGGCACCCAGCGAATCGACACCACGTGACGGCGAAGCACCAGCGGTGATCGATACGACGCTGCCCGATCGGCTGCTCCAGATCCTGACCGACCTGAGTCAGCTACGACCTGGTGACGACGCGCTGCTGGCCGAGCAGCAGGATCTGCTGGTGGCGCGCAAAGACCTGGCCAGAGCCCGAACTGTCGCGGCACAGCGACTGGAGCTGGCAGAACGAAGTGGAAGTGATGCGGCGACGCTGGCCGAGCGCCATCTGCGAGTCGCGCAGCTTGACCTTGAGCAGGGTCACTTTGCAAAAGCAGAGGCTGCTCTCGAGCAAGCGCTAATGCGAACCCCAAACTCAGCCGAGGCACTACGCACCCTCGTCGATCTGCATCAGCGCAATGCCAACCACAGCAGCCTCGTTGCGGCATTGGTGCGCTTGTCATCTCAACAGACCGACCTCGAAGCGGCGGTTGCGGCACTGCGGCAAGCTGCTCAGGTTTCCATGGCAGCGCAAGAGGACGTCCCGACCGCTCAAAAACTGCTCGGGGAAGCTCTCTTGCGCGTCGATGCTGCACCGACGGTAACGCCTGCTCAGAAGTCGCTAGTCCGTCGAGTTCTCGGTCAAGTGTTGGTTCCGCTGTTCGAGCTGGCGCGTCGACAAGGCAACAGCGAAGAAGCCCAAGCCCTGGCACAGCGGGCCATTCACGATGCCGAGCTGGTTGGCAGTCGCGCCGCCGAGCTTCAGGTTCATCTGGGTCAAAAAGCGCTCGCGGAAGGGAAAATCGACGACGCGATTCGCTTCTTTGAAGCAGCGTTGGCTTCGTCTCCGGGTCTACTGGAACCAACTCTGGCGCTGCTGGAGCTGCTGACACCAAGTGGTGAACATGCCCGCATTGATCAGCTGATTTCGGCGACATTGTCGACGGAAGTGAGCAGCGAATCAATCCTGCCGGATATTGAACGAGCACGGCTGCTCAGACGACAAGCGAGTGTCAGGCAGGAACTTGGTAATCTCGACGGCACGCTCGCCGCGCTCAAGGAGGCCGAGCGACTCGCACCGGGCTCTGTGTCAGATTCGCTCTGGCTTGGAGACACCGCGTTTGCACAGGGTGACTTCGAGACAGCACTGCAGCACCTTGGACCGCTACTCCACCTGGCGGCCGATAAAGACGCTCTGCCTGCTCCTCTGTCCAGCGAGCGGCTGGCCAACCTCCTCGATCAAGCCGGACAGGCCGCACAAGCTGTCGGGAAGCTCGACGAAGCCCGCAGCCTGTGGCAAGCCGCCCTGTCGGTCGTGCCCGATCACGCATCGGCGACGAATCACTATCTGGACCTCCTGCTGCTGGGTGGTCAAAGTGCCGATGCCGAACACGCGCTGAGCATGCTTACCGGGCGAGCGAACCAATCCGCGCAGACCGGCAATCATCAGGCCGCACTCCGCGACTATCAGCGAGCGGCAGCGCTATGTGCCGGTCCACTCGGCGATGGCCTGAAGGCTCAGGAGCTGCTCAAGCAGGCTCTCTCGCTGCTGCCACCCCTTTCTGATGATAGCGATGGCACGCTGCGTGATGATTGGATCACGCTGCTGGCACAGGTCTACGAACACGCCGAACGCCTCGGCGACCTGGCTGACGCCCGTGGGTACGCCGAACGGCTCGCTCAGCTGTCCGAGACGGTCAAAGGCAAGAGCGTGTGGCTCCACCGTGCCGCGACCTGCGCGATGCGGGGAGGCGATAGCGCAGCAACAAAAGAGCTGCTGCTGCAAGCACTCACCGGAACGCCCGCCCAGCTTGGACTGATTTCGGAATACCTGGAGCAAGCCACCGATGACGAAGCGCACGAAAAGCTCCCAGCCCTGCTCCAAGCGGCGGCATCCGTAGAGACTAGTTCATCGACACCACGCGGCCACGGGTGGTGCACCCAGTTGAAGGATCTGTGGGTGCGTGCAGCGATCGTCCATGCCCGCACAGGTGATGGTGCGATGGCAGCACAAGCCTATGAGCGAGCGCTCGCGGCGGTACCCGATCTGACACCTGCCGATGCACTCGGGCTGCGGCGATCGGTGCTGGAGGTGCTACCGGACACCGAACACGATCGGGCACGCGGTCATCTGCACGCCCTGCTTGCGGCGACACCACTCGATGTCACGCTGCTGGCAAAACTACAGTCCGTGGAGGAACGAGCCCAAAACAAAGGGGCTGCGTGGCGACTGGCCCACCTTCGGCACCTTCTCGACGCGAGTCAACCTGCACCACCGGCACCGACGCTACCACCGAAGGATGCCAAGCTCGACGAAAGCGATCACGCCAGGCTCGCCGATTCCGAGGCCCGGGCAATGGCAGAGCTGCTATCCGCACTGTGGGAAGGCGTGTACGCACTGAAGGCTCCGACGCTCGATGCCCTGGGAGTGCAAGGCACAGACCGTCTGCAAGGCAACGAATCGTCTGCCGATGAGCTGGCTCGCGCCTTCGCGCTTTCGAGTCGCGTGCTCGGCAACCAGCGAGCCGGGTTGTATCGACCTGCGGGTCACACGCTGGCAGTGCCGCGCATCATGGCCAAGCTTCCAACGGCGGTGATTGCCTCGCCGCAGCTTACCAAGCGTCCTGCCATGGAGCTGCTGTTCCTGGTTGCCCGCGCCGTCGAGGGTCTGCGGCCCGAGTTTATCCTGCCGATGTCGATGCCGGCCGCTGATCTTGGAAAGCTCGTGCAGCTTGCGGTTCGAGCGTTCGGTCCGCAAAAGAACCAGAAGCTCGCTGATGACGTCTCGACCTGGAAGCGAGAGCTTGCCTACCGAGCGAGCAAGCGGCTCCAGGATCTGATGCGCGATCAGGCTGAATTTGACACGACTTCACTTGCCTATCGAGTGGCTATCCGTCGGGCTCTGCAGCGTGCGGCACTGCTCGTGTGTGGAGATCTGCTCGCGGCCCGCAGCGTGCTTCTCGGCGTCGATGTCGCTGCGTCACAAGAGGGAGCCGCCGCCCAAGCCGGTCACTATCTGCGCTTGGGTGAAGGTGAAACCTCTGCTCAAGCCGAGGCTGAGGCCGATCTCACCGACCTGTGCACCTTCTTCATCGCTCCGCAAAACGCGACGCTCTTTGACCGCTTGCACCCACGATAAATCCAAGCCCAACGAATCGGATCGATCGAACCCTACAGTTGTGTATCCTCGCAGGCGAACTTCTGCTTGCGAGAATCCCTTGCGACACACCGAACCCACCCGCATTGCTTCCTCCATGACCCGCCTGGTCGTCGGACTATTCCTCGGCCTGAGCCTGCTTGGAGGCTGTCGCGAACTTGATGGAACCGGCGCTCCACTTACCGACGCTGGGTTCGATTTACAAACGATTGGCGATGCTGGACCCGGTGATGGTGCCGTCCTTCGCGACTTCGGCGGTACAGCCGACCAAGGCTGGCCTGCTCCGATGTTGCCGCCTGCGAGCTGCTTCCAGCGTTCCGCAGGAGTGACTGGCATCCAGGTCGTCCTGCGCGTCGACGAGTACAAAGGCGTCAAGACCGGCCGCAATGGTCCGCACGAAATCGTCCACGGCACGATCATCAACACGCCGTGGGTCTACAAGGCGTCCATCATCGACACCACCAACGTCGAAGTAGCGATGAACATCCAAACCGCCACCGATATGACCGGCCTCCCCAACGAGATCCCGGTCAAAGTGCGTGACCAAATCGAAGTCGAAGGCGAGTACATTCCGAAAGCGACCGCCAGCGCCACCACCGCGCTCGGCCCCGCCGCTGTCATCCACTTCACGCACGACCCATGTGGTTACGCGGTCCTCGGTGGCGTCAAGTACAAGTAGCTGGGCGGACTACGGCGCAGCGTCGAGCCAAGCGGTCACGGCCATCCGCTCATCCTGCGTCAGTGAGCCCGCGCCTTTCGGTGGCATCGGCGTCGGCTTGCCATCGACCACCCGCTGACGAATCTGCGTCCGCCGCATATTCCACGACTTATACGTCGACAAATCGAGGTTCGCGCTCCCGCCTGGCATGTGACAGAGGCTACACAGCCGCGTGAACACCGGCTGAACCGTGTTTTGCCACTGTTCCTCGACTGCACCACCCCCGGCATCTTCGCCAAAGCGACGCAGCGTTCCGTTGGACAAAAACCAGACGTCCCCCGTCGATGAGCCCAGTAGTTTCGCGTCTGCAGGAAGTGCAGCGGACGGTGCCCGCCGCAACTCGCTTTCACCGAGCACAGCCAGCGTGTCACCAATCTGCACCCACACCACACCACTTGACAGCACCAGCCCACGAATCGGCGCATCGCTCGACAGATACAGCTCGCTCAGTGACTGTTCTTTCTGGCGGTAGAGCGTGTCTGCCGTCGCTACCACCAGCCGTCCCGCTGTATCGATTAGGGCCGCAACCGGCGCATCGACCGGATAGCGAGTCACATTGCCGGTACTGGGCTCAAACACCGAGACTCCACCTTCTGAAAGACCGACCACCCGCCCGCTCCCGCCAGCGAGCCCGTGCATGGCCACCGGATAGCGCGTGACCTTCTGACCATCCGCGACCGCCAGGCTCGACCGCAGTGAAAACGCGGCCTTCGCCGCTGTGTCCAGCGCCACAGCCTCTTCCACCACCTCGCCAGTCAGTCCGTACCGGTCCGAGACATCTTCCATCACGGCACGATCGCGCAGTCGCCGGACCCGACCTTTCCCATCAATACCAATCAGCCACTCACCTGCGAGATCGCCCGCCGGAATCACCGTCGCCGTTTTCCAGCTCTTGGCACTTACATCGGTGGAAAGCAAAAGTCCCGCCGTAAAGACCATGGCCCCGAGCTCCGAAAACACCACCGTGTCCTCGCCGAGCCCCGCCACTGCTGCAATCCTCCCCGTCGGTACGTCCTTCGCGTTCCACTTCACCGAGCGAAGCTGCAGCGGACGTTCCGGAAGCAAAGTGTCGGGCCCAGATCCGTCTTGGCAGGCCCCAAGGACAAGCAATCCACAGATTGACAGCACGCTGGCCGGGCTTGGCATGGGCCCCATGATTTGCCGACCCGCTGTGGGGAGTCAACCGACTTCGCACCACAGCTACCGTCGCGGAGTCAACACACCGACCGAGCCATCACCGAACTACTTGTAGATGTCCATGATGTCTTCGAGCAGCTTCTTGCCCTGCGCGAACGGTCGCTGAAACGAGTTGCGACCAATGATCGACCCGTAGCCGCCGCCATCGCGAATCGCCCGAACGTCTTCCAGCACCGACGCGTCGCTGTCCTTCGCTTCACCACCGGAAAAAATGATGATCCGCTTGCCCGCGAAGGTGCAGTTTACGACGTGACGAACCCGCTCGGTGAGGGTCGCACGCGGTGGCTTGTGAGCATCGTAGACCTTCTGGGCCTCGGACTGCTCGATGCGATCCTTGGGCAGCTTGACCTTGACGATGTGCGCACCAAGCTGTGCGGCAATGTGCGCCGCATAGGCAGCCACATCGAGCGACGTCTCGCCATCTTTGGACAGGTTCGCGCCACGCGGATAGCTCCACGTCACAACGACCAGGCCCGCTTCCTTCGCTTCGAGCGTCAAATCGCGAAGCTGGCGATACATCTCGTTGCGAGACGACGAACCAGGATAAATCGTGAAACCGATGCCAACGCAGCCGAGCCGTAGCGCATCTTTCACCGAGCCAGTCAGCGCCGAGCACGGCTCCAGCTTCGACAACGAGTCACTGTTATTGAGCTTGAGGATGAGCGGCACCTGTCCGGCGAACTTGCCCGCACAGGCCTCCAAAAATCCTAGAGGGGCCGCGTAGGCCGCACAGCCCGATTCGATGGCCAAACGGAAGTGGTATTCCGGGTCCATGCCTTCGGGGTTCATACCAAAGCTGCGATATGGACCGTGCTCGAAGCCCTGATCGACCGGCAGGATGACCATCCGCCCTGTGCCCGCCAGGCGTCCGTGCATGAGCAAACGCGCCAAGTTGGTCAACGTACCGGGGTTGTCGGATGGATAGTAGGAGAGGATCTCTTTTACGCGGTCAGTGACGGCCAGGGTCATGGTGACTCCTTCACAAAGTGGCTTCTGCGCGGGCTGTGGCACAAAGCCATGATGAGCGCCGACGCGGACAGGAGCATGCCCCACAGGACCCAGTCCTGACAAGGCTCGCCAAAAGGGGAAAACGGTTGCCTAGCCAGGTCGCGGTGTGGTAAGCAGCGGCGCGCAAGTGTCAAGGAGGAAGCGATCGCAAACAACGGAAAGAGCATGTGGCTTCAGGCGGCAAACCTGAGCTATCTGGGCATTTTCTTTGGCGTTTCCATCGTCATTGGAGCTGCACTAGGCACCTTTCTCGATAAAAAATGGGGAACCAAGCCGTACTTGTTGATGGTGGGTGTGGTTCTCGGGATCGCGACCGGATTTAACGAACTGTGGCGCGTCGCAAAGCGCTATCAAAACCAGCTTAAGAAAAAACCGTGAACCTACCTACCGTGACAGAGAGCCGTGGGGCTCACCTTCGTACCATCGAGCGGATCTCGCTCGTGCTGGGCGTACTGCTCGTGGTGGGGGCAATCATCGGGTGTGCACTGCGGGTTCAGCTCTCGGTGTCGTACGGCGTACTGCTCAGCATCTTGAATGCGCGAGCGATTCGCTTTTTCGGTGAACGCCTCGCCCGGCGTCAGTCCGTCGGGTTGATCGTGGTGCTGTTTCAGTTCAAGCTGCTGCTGCTGGGCGCGCTCATCTATCTTGGTCTTACGCTGTTATCGCTCGACGGTATCGGCCTGTGTGTCGGTCTGTCGATTTTGCCGCTTTCGATCGTGGTGCGGGCTGTGCAGTGGGGTATGTCCGCACCCGCTTCCAATGGAGAACTGGTGAGCAATGGGTGAGGAATCCACCTGGTTCGATTTTCTGCCTGGGCTGGCCAACCTAATCGCCTGGGCAAAGCAGTATCTGGGACGTGAAGATCCGTCGCAGGGCTTCTTTTTTCAGGGCGGTCCGTTCGTCGACTCGCACTTCAACCTGACGCACGTCTTTTCGGCGCTGCTGGTGCTGGCGTTCGTAACGCTTGGTGCGATGAGCTTCTCGTCGGCGATGCGCAAGGGCGGCGACGACGCAATTGTTCCACCGGCCAAGTTTTCGCTACGCAACCTGTTCGAGGTCGTCGGCGATGCGCTGTGGAACCTGACCCGCAACATCATGGGCGAGCAAAACGGGCGGAAGTACCTACCGCTCATCGGAACCATTGCGTGCTTCATTTTCTTTAGCAACGTGCTGGCGCTCATCCCCGGTATGGTGCCGCCGACCTCGACGCTGAAGACCAACGTGGCGCTGGCGCTAACGGTGTTTGTCATCACCCACGTCGAGGGCATCCGCGCCCAGGGCATCGTCGCCTACCTCAAGCACTTTGCGGGCCCGATCTGGTGGCTCGCCTGGATCATGATCCCGATCGAGATCATCGGTCACTTGGCCCGTCCGCTGTCGCTGTCGATGCGTTTGATGGGGAACATGGTCTCGGACCACAAGGTGGTTGGGGTGTTCTTCTTCCTGGTGCCTCTGCTGGTCCCGGTGCCGTTCCTCATCCTCGGCACCATGGTCGCAGTGATCCAGACGCTGGTGTTCTGCTTGCTGTCGATGGTGTACATCAACATGGCCGTCGCCACACACGATCACGACGACGATCACGGCCACGAGGCCCACGGCGAACACGCCCACGCGCACTAACGATCCCCCGGCGCGCCACTGACGAGCCGCCGAGGCCAGCCCATTTCCTGCTCGGGAATGGGAAGATTGATTCACAACCTCAAGACCGGTACAAAAACCAAACGCTGCCTTTTCAAGGAGGAACACGAAACATGACGACCAAGATCTCCAAGTACATGCTCGCGGCCATGGCTGCGCTTGTGACCCTGATGGCTACCTCGGCTGCCTACGCTCAGGCGGCTTCGCCCGAAGTTGCCAAGGCTGAAAATGCCCGCTGGTACGCTCTCGCTGCGGCGCTCGGCCTTGGCATCGCCGCATTCGGTGGCGCGCTCGGTCAGGGTCGGGCAGCAGCGGCGGCCCTCGATGGCATCGCCCGCAACCCCGGTGCATCGGACAAGCTGTTCACCCCGATGATCCTCGGTCTCGCCCTCATCGAGTCGCTGGTCATCTACTCGCTGCTCATCGCCTTCCTGCTCTACGGAAAGATCGGCTAAGCACCCGACTTGCCGTGACGGCCTTCGCCCGACGCAAAGGCTGTGGCCCCTCCGACCGTCTCTCCAGACAAAATCGTTTGCATCCCTAGCTGGAACTCGCGACGCAACGCTTCGTCGATCGGCTTCGGTTCATCGAACTGAAGCAGCGTCGCCATTCGATCGCTGCGAAGGCAGTTCTGCGGCAGCCGCGCCAGCTCCTTCGCAAGCTGCTCCGCACTTCGCCGAACCATCCCGGTCGGAACCAACCGATTCACGAGCCCCATCCCGTGCGCTTCGCTGGCGCTGACCGGGCGTCCCGTAAGGATCAGATCGAGCGCCCGTCCGAGCCCGACAATCTGCGGCAG
Organism: Polyangia bacterium; assembly: GCA_044228505.1. Classification (GTDB taxonomy): domain Bacteria; phylum Myxococcota_A; class Polyangia; order Palsa-1104; family JAEUJZ01; genus JAEUKA01. The sequence continues at coordinate 187,117 of JBGAUT010000004.1, forward strand.
CCGAACCGTACCCCCATCGATTAGCGGTACCCCAAATCGGCGACAAAACACACCGAGTACGGCGCTCTCTTCAGCGACGCGCAGGTCACAAAAACAGGCCAGCTCCAGACCTCCGGCCACGGCATAGCCCGAAATCGCGGCAATCACTGGCTTGCTAAGCCGCATCCGCGTCGGTCCCATCGGCCCATCACCGTCGATGCTGAGCTGATTTGGGTTGCCATTGGCCACCTGCTTCAGATCTGCACCCGCGCAAAAATGTCCGCCTTCACCAAACAGCACCGCCACTTTTGCCGTGGGATCGTTGTCAAAGTCGCGGAAAGCCTGCGAAAGCGCCTCCGCCGTCTCACGGTCCACTGCATTGCGAACCTCGGGACGGCTCAAGACCACCGTCCACACCTCGTCTTGCTTCTCGACTTTGACCATCAGAGCCTCCCTTGCGACAAAATCTGAAAGATTGAGCAGCTAACCACGCAACTGCTTTTTCGGGCCGCCGAACATCGCTTGCAACCACCACTGGTTAGGAGGACCTCATGATCGATCGCGGCTCAATTTTGTGTCTGCTGTTGGCTCTTCTGTTCGAAATCTCTGCGCATGCAGCCCCAGCCCCTAGCGCCACGGACCGAGCCATCCTACGCGCTGCCGTCGACACAGCAGAGCTAAGTCCGTCGCGCACCCGCTCGCTACGGCTGCGACTTCACCTCGCACCCCTGCTGCCCCAGCTTCGGGTGACCTTCGGGCGAGGCTGGCAGCTCACCACCAGTCGCGACTTTTTGCTGGAAACCCCGCAGAGCGACAGTGATCGGGTAAATTACGCGCTGAGTGCCCACTGGGACTTGGCGCGGCTGGTGATGCCCCACGAGGAGCTTCAGCTTGCCAAAGAGGAACAACGCCGAGCCATGCTCCGTCTGCACCTAGAAGAACGGGTGGCGCGACTTTTGGCCGAGCGCTGCCTTCTGCATCAGCAAGCCGGACGGCTGACACGCAGCGACGAGCAAAAGCGAGTTTCCATCGAGGCAACTCTAACTGTGCTGACTGGCGGTGCAGCACTTCCCCCCGTGGGAAGTATCGATGACTGTCCCGCTCTGCCACTGCGAGTCGGTGGGCCCTCCACGTCGTCAAATGGGGACGCGGAGCAAAGGGCCATCCCGAGCAGCGCTCCGGCCGAGAACCCGCTTGACCCAAGTGCGCCCAGTGAGGGCGGCGCAAGCGACGAATAGCTGTTTAACTGTGCTATTTCTGCCTCTCGATGATCGTTGGTGTTGGCTTGGACCTGTGCTTGATCTCACGTATCGAGCGAGCGCTCTCGCGCAGCGCCGGTCGCTTTGCTGCCCGCGTATTTACGGATGGCGAACGAAGCTATTGCGACAGCCGATCCGCGCCGGGACAGCACTACGCTGCCCGCTTTGCTGCCAAAGAAGCGCTGCTCAAAGCGCTGAGCGTGCCGGATGGCCTCAGCTGGCATGAGCTAGAAGTTGTACAGAGTCCAAATAGTGGCCCAAGCCTGGTCCTTCATGGCGCAGCGCAGCAGGCTGCCTTGCGGTTGGGCGTCACCAAGCTACACCTGTCGCTAACCCATCAGGGTGACATGGCCAGCGCCGTGGTTATCGCCGAGCGAAGCGGAGGTCTTTGATGATTCCACTACCAACCGCCGCCCAGATGCGCGCACTCGATGAAGACACGATTGCGAAGCTGGGAATCCCAGGCGGAGTCCTAATGGAAAGTGCCGGTCGCAGTGTGATCACGGTGCTCCACCAACTCCACCACGCGACAAGGATTGACCTTGCTCAGGCGCAGATCCTCATCGTAGCGGGTCCGGGTAACAACGGTGGCGACGGCATGGTGATCGCACGCTACCTTCACGAGCAAGGTCGTCGCTCTGAGCTGTGGGTCGTCGCCGACCGTGCCAGAGTCCGTGGCGATGCGCTGCTGCACCTGCTCGCGGCTGAAGCCGCAGGCGTCAAAGCTCATTTCTGTGACGGAACGGTAACGCTGCTTGGGGAGCGACTGGCCAGCCTTCGGCCTGAAGATCTCATCATCGATGCGCTGCTCGGTACCGGGCTTCAGCGCTCGGTGACCGGAGGACTCGCGCAGGTCGTTTCGAGCATCAACACCAGCCGGGCCGTCACTGTCTCGGTTGATTTGCCATCAGGACTCGATGCCGATCGCGGTGTTCCCAGCGATGCAACGATAGAACCGTGCATCGTGCGAGCGGATTACACGGTCACGCTGGGGTTTCCCAAGCTGGGACTGGTCGGTTCGCCAGGTTTTCTCTTCGCAGGCGAGATGTTCCTCGCGGACATCGGCATCCCGGCCTCGCTATGTCCAAAGCACAAGGTCAGCGCTCAGCTCGTCGATGCCAGTGTGCTCGCGCCGCTGGCTGCACCCCGCTCACCGCTCGGCCATAAGGGCAGTCATGGTCACTTGTTGATCATTGCAGGCTCCCAAGGGAAGCTCGGTGCTGCGCTACTTTCGACGGAAGCCGCCCTGCGGACCGGTGTTGGACTGTGTACATTGGCTGTGCCAGAAAACGCCCTGGATGGCTCGCTGGGAAGTCGGTGTCCTGAGGCGATGACCCTACCCTACGCGCTCACCGAAACCGTTCTAGGAAACCAGCTACTGCCCGCTCTCAGCGGCAAAACCGCACTGGCTGTTGGACCAGGTCTCGCACCGGTGCCGGCCATCCGTGAGCTGCTGCTCGCCGTCCTTTCTCACGGAGGGCAACCGATGGTGTTCGATGCCGAAGCCATCAACCAGTTGGTCGGTGCTGAGCCCCACTTGCTGGCACGCGCTCGCCGTGGCGCAAAAACCGTGCTCACACCGCATCCGGGAGAAGCCGCCCGGCTGCTCGGCACCACGTCGGCGGCAGTTCAAGCGGATCGCGTTGCTGCGGCCCGTGCGATCGCTGAAAAAACCGCAGCGGTGGTCGTACTCAAGGGAGCCCGGACTCTTGTCGTCGAGCCGCCGGGATTCGCGCAGCACGCGAGCGAAGCACGCCTGGCGGTGATCCCGACGGGAAATCCGGGGATGGGCTCGGGCGGGATGGGTGATGCGCTCACTGGAATGATTGCGGCGCTGCTCGCTGCCGGTTGGGCCACGTTCGACGCTGCGTGTGCTGCAGCCTACTGGCATGGACTCGCCGGAGACCTGGTATCCGCTCGAAGAGCCCCAGGCAGCATCGTGCTGGGGACAGAGGTCATTGCTGTGTTGGATGAAGCGAGGTCGCTCGCAGGACGATTCGCAACCAGCCACAGGCCGTGGCCAGTTGTGTCGCTTGATTGGACACAGGGACGCACAGGATGCGCCCCTAAGAGTTAGCCGCGCTTGCGCTCGTACTCGAACGGGTTCGGACGATCGGCAGGATAGTCACGACGATCGACGCCAGTGTAGATCTGGCGGGGACGGGCAATCTTCTGCTCGGGGTCGTCGAGCATCTCGCACCACTGGGCCAGCCAGCCCGAGGTACGCGGAATCGCGAACAGCACCGGGAACATATCGACGGGGAAGCCCATGGCCTGGTAGATGAGGCCCGAGTAGAAGTCGACGTTCGGGTACAGCTTGCGCTTGACGAAGTAGTCATCCTGAAGCGCAATTCGCTCAAGCTCGACGGCGATATCGAGCAGTTTGTTGCGGCCCGTAACCTCGAACACCTGCTCGGCGAGGCGTTTGATGACCTTGGCGCGTGGATCGTAGTTTTTGTAGACCCGGTGGCCAAAGCCCATCAGCTTCTTCTCGCCCTTGCCTTCTTTGACTTCTTTGACGAAGGCCGGGACGTTCGACAGGCTGCCAATCTCGGCGAGCATACGAAGCACCGCCTCGTTGGCACCACCGTGGAGTGGGCCGTACAGCGCCGCCGAAGCAGCCGCCACCGCTGAGTACGGATCAACCAGCGAGCTGCCGGTGGCACGCATTACCGAGGTCGAGCAGTTTTGCTCGTGATCGGCGTGGAGAATGAACAGTACATCGAGAGCGCGCTCGAGGATGGGGTTCGGCTTGTAGCGCGGCTCGCTCATCCGCTTCATCATCGCCAGGAAGTTGCCAGCAAAGCTGAGCTGGTTGTCCGGGTAGACGAACGGGAAGCCCTGGCTGTGACGGAACGACCACGCCGCAATCGTCGGCACCTTGGCCAGCAGGCGAACGACGTTGAGCATGCGAATGTTCTTGTCGTGGACGTGCTTGGCTTCAGGGTAAAACGTCGACAGCGCGCCAATCGTCGCCAGAAACATGCCCATCGGGTGGGCGTCGTAGCGGAAACCCTCGATGACGGTCTTTACGTTCTCGTGAACGAAGGTGTGGGTCGTGATCTGCTCGACCCAGTGCGCAAGCTGCTGTTGGTTCGGGAGCTCGCCGTAAAACAGCAGGTAGGCGACCTCAAGGTAGCTCGATGTCTCGGCGAGCTGCTCGATCGGGTAGCCTCGGTAACGGAGGATGCCCTTGTCACCGTCGATCAAGGTGATCGCCGACCGACAAGAAGCAGTGTTCAGGTATGCCGGGTCATAGCCCATCAGTCCAAAGTCGTCGTCCCCGGTCTTGATTTGACGCAGGTCGACGGAGCGAATGGAGCCGTCGGTGATGGGAAGCTCATAGTTCTTGCCGGTGCGGTTATCGGTGATGGTCAGGGTGTTCTTCGACATGGTCCCTCTTTACGCTCAAAGGGCTGAAACGGATGATGGGGCCGCTTAGGCGGCACCGGGCTCAAGTAGCGTCACCTTGGGCTAGCCTGGCCAAAGCAATCGGCGGGCAGTCTAGCGGAAGGGCTCACGCTCGTCACTATCTTGCGCCATCTTTTCTGCTGAATCATCCGCTTTTGCGCACCGAGGACGAACCTTCGGAAGTGCGCTCAGCACCAGGTTCATCGGGTTTGATGCCACACACCGCGAACAAGCAGCCAGCCCTTCGCGGATCGCCTAACCATCATTTAATGACGCGCTGCGCCAAACCGACCTAGACCGCCGCTGGGCTTGCGAAACAGGCCGACTTCGACGATGTTTGCGCGACCGATGTCCAGCCTCGAATCTTCACCATCACCACCGCCTGATCTTTCGCCGCCGCCCCTCGCCAGAACCACTTCGTGGCTTGCGGCATTGTCGCGACCTGGCCCGGCTGTGCTGCTGCTCCTTTTGTGTTCTGCGCTGGTGCTGCTGCCGGGGATTGGCAGCTTCGGGCTCTGGGATCCTCACGAGGTTCGTCTCGTCGAAGGTGCGAGTGATCCAATTGCGATCGGCGAGCTGTGGAAGCCAGCCAATGCGATGAAGCCGCGACTACCGCTCATCCCGATCAAGGTCGGGCTCAAGCTGCTCGGGACCGGAGAGCTTGGGGCACGACTGCCGATGGCACTCGTCGCGATGTTACTGCTGGCGACCATGGTGCTGTATGGGGTGGTCAGCCGCCACGTGCGTGCCTCGCTGCTTGGTGGTCTGGTGCTGCTGACCACACCGGCGCTGTTTTTGGGTGCGAGACAAGCGAGCCTGCACCTGCTACCGATGGGCGCACAGCTGCTTTCGGTGACAGGGCTGCTTGCACTGTGCTGGCCACGGCCGGGTCGTACCGTTGTCGACGTCGGGCTCGGCTTGGTGCTGGCCGGATGTGGCCTTTTGCTGGGGCTGCTCACCACGGGAGGTCTGATTGGTCTCGCCGTTCCCGCACTCGCCGTGGCGCTGGCGCTGGCGCTGAGTGGTGGCCCCATGGTGGGAGAGCTCATCGCCTCGGTCGTGGCTGGACTAGGCCTGATCATGCCGATTCGTCAGCTCCTCGTCGTGGCACAAGGAAAACCGTCGCTGCTGATGATTGCTGCAGGGCTGCTGCTGATCGCCGGACTCGCGGGCGCAGTGCTTGGTCGTCGGCCGGTCTGGCTGTGCGCGTCTCTGCTGGCGATTGGCCTATTTCCGGCGTTACCGACGAGCACAAATGGCTATACCGGCTGGCTTGCGGGAGTTCCGCACTGGCCGGCGCATCGAGAGATGCAAGCCGACTCTCTGCTCAAGACGATTGGATTTGTGATGTTCCCGTGGGTAGCTCTCCTGCCGGTGGCAATGGCTCAGGTATTTTCGCATCCACCGACGAGCGAACCCAATGATGAGTCAGTTTCCAATCGTCCACAGTTCGTGCAAGTGCTGCTGGTGGCGTGGATCGCTATCGGCTACCTGCTGCACACGCTCCAGGTGGCGTTGGTTCAAGACGTAGCGTTTGCGTCCCTACCAGCACTGGCGCTACTCATCGGTTACTACTTGGATCAGCTCTTGTCGGGGCGGCGTCCTTCTTTGGTTGCGGTGACCAGCACGGGCCTGCTGGCACTGTTTGTCGCCCGCGACTTCTTCTTCGGACCCGAGCAGTATCTATCGGCACAACTGACCGAGTCGCTGCGTTGGCCTGCGGTTCAGACGGGAACCGACGTATTGATCGGTCAAGGCGGGCAAATTCTGAGCACGCTCGGAATTGTCGTTGCCGTGCTCTTCGCGCTCGGGCTGTATTTCGCCCAAGTGCGGACTGTGGCGCTTTTGCCAGGTGCAGCGCTGCTGCTATCGCTGTTCACGATCCACGGCCTGATTCCAGCGGTCACCCGCCACGTCTCGTACCGAGGGATTTACACCAAGTACGAAAAACTCGGCGGTGGTGAGCTGGGCCTTTATGGACTTCAGCGCTCGTCGGCGAGAATTTATGGTCAGCACAGCGTCGAGATCCCTTCTCTCGACGAGCTGTTCAAGTTCCTGACCAAGACGCCGGGCAAGCGCACGTTTGCGATTGTGGGCTCGGGCGAAATGGCCGCGCTCGACGTTCACTCGTTCCAGCACAACCAGCCGTATTACGTGGTCGACGACAGCAACAGTCAGTTTTCACTGTTATCGAACCAGCTTGGGGCCGGGGAAAAAGACCTGAACCCACTGCGTCGCCTGGTATCCACCACGCCGCCCAAACCACAGACCGAGCTCCACGTCACCTTCGATGATCGCGTCGAGCTAATCGGCTACGACATCCCGACGGAGGTTCAGCGCGGCAGCGAGTTTGTCATCCGACTCCACTATCGAGTCCTACAACCCCTCGGTGGCAACTACCGCGTGTTCCTCCACTTCGATGGAACCGGCAGCCGCATCAACGGCGATCACATTCCACTCGCCGGCAAGTATCCGACCAACTACTGGACCACCGGACAGTTCATCACCGACGAGCACCGCATGAGCACCTCGCGTCTAAACCAGAGCGCCGGGTATTATCAGGTGTTTACTGGTCTCTGGCCGGGCGGCGACGGGGCGCGACTGCGTGTCACCCAGGGCCCGCACGAGCCGGACAACCGCGTCCGCCTATCGGCGATCAGGGTGAAGTGATGGAGCGAAAGTCGCTGGCAGAGGTCGAGCTTCGAGACGCCGCTTTTCAGCTCAACCGCAGCGCACCGTCGAACTTTCTACCGGCACTGCGCACTGCGTCACAGTTGCGCGAACTGGCGATGCTAGGCGTGCTGGACCAAGTGATCTCGCAGGTCGTGATGCTGGCGGGAAAAGTCGGAGGCTGCTGTCTCGTCGAAAGAGTCCCCAGCGGCGGATTTTTATCGGCGCTGACCTGTGAACCTCTGGCGCAGCAGCGCGGTGGTGGTCGGGTTCTCCTTGATGCGGTGATCACAGCAGCACGCGCCGCCAAGCTCGGTCAGCTCACCATCGAAGTGAGTGAGGCTGACACCGCACAGGAGTCGCTGTTGTCGTCGGCAGGTTTTGCACGCCAGCATACGCTGTGTCGGATGGCGCTTGCGCAAGCACCGAATCGGACCCTGTTACCGACGGAAGCTGCGGTGATTCCAGTCAATGACGCAGTGAGCTTTCTGGCCACCGAAACAACCTGGCATCCCACACCATCGGTGGAGGGCGAAGTGTTGCGCAAGCTGGCCCCGCGTCTGACGGCGCTCGCGCTGATTTCAGAGGGACAGACCCGTGCCGCTCTCGTGCTGGACAAAGAGCGCAAGCTGATCCTGACGCTGGCGGGAGAATCGGCGGCGCTGGCGTCGCTGGCCGTCTTTGCGGCGGTTCACCATTTCGTGGCGTTTGTGGACTCGCTTCGCTCAGATGATCCGGCGGTCGACGCACTCCGCGAGGCGGGCTTTTCGCGGTTGTCGGTTCGCACCGCGTTTTCCCTCGTATTGGGAACCCCATAAACCAAGATGCGTCGTCGCTCAAGGCCACTTGCTGGACCGTTTGCCGGACCTGTTCGCCTCGCGCTGATGGTGCTACTGGCGGTATTGTCGATTGGGCATGTGGCCATTGCCGACGGTGAGATGGGTGAACTGGGTGAAGCCGACACGCCTCGGCGCGCCATCGAAAGATTCCTCGGTCAAGTCGCAGCCGGTCGCTATTCCGAGGCTGCCGAAGATCTGGAACTGTATTCCGCCGAGCAAAATGATCGCGTCCGCTTGGCCAAACAGCTCGGCGCGGTCATTGATCGTCGCTTGTCTGCCGATCCGGAGTGGCTGAGCCGAGTCTCGGATGCACCGACGGGAGATACCAAGGACGGCATCGCCTCGGACCAAGACGAGGTTGGACGCATTCCAGCGACGCCAATCGCCGAGCCCGTGCGTCTGCGACGGGTGTACTCTCGGGAGCGTGGCGAGTATCGCTGGCTGTTTTCTCACAAGACCGTGCAGCGCGTTCCAAGCTGGTATCAAAGGCTCGACGACGTCTGGCTCCGCGAGCACCTGCCCGATCAATTGCTTCGCAAGGGGCCCAAGGGCTTTGTGCTCTGGGAGTGGCTGGCCCTGCCGGTGGTGCTGACCGCGAGCGGACTTTTCGCGTGGCTGCTGACCCTGGTGATTGAACTCGCGCTGCGTCCGCTGGCTCGTCGCACCGCCGCTCGCTGGGATGATCTTCTGCTGACCCGACTCCGTCGCCCGGTACGCGTTTTGCTGTCGGTGGTGTTCTGGGGGTTTGCGATGCCGTACGTGCTGATCACGGGCCAGGCCGAACGAATCGTCACAAACTTTGCTCGGGTCGGATTTCTGCTCGGGCTGTTCTTTTGCGTGTGGCGCTGCGTCGATGTCATGGTGCAGATCGTCCGCGAGTCCGATTGGCTGAAGTCGCATCCCTCGGCGATGGGCGTGATCCCGCTCGGCTATCGACTGGCCGAGGTCACGGTCGTCGCCATCGCGATTGTGACGACGCTGCAAGAGCTGGGCTATCCGGTGACCAGCTTGGTCGCCGGACTGGGAATCGGCGGACTGGCGGTCGCACTCGCTGCACAAAAGACGGTCGAGCATGTGTTTGGCGGGGTCATGCTCAGCATCGATCAGCCCATGCGCGTCGGGGACTTGGTTCGCATCGACGACGTGGTCGGTTACGTCGAGCACATTGGGCTTCGCTCGACGGCAATTCGGACGCTCGACCGCTCTTTGGTGACCATTCCCAACGGCAAGCTCGCCGACATGAAAATCGAGTGCCTACAGGCCCGCGATCACATGCGCCTGCACAGCCAGATCGGCATCACCTACGACGCCAGCGCCAACCAACTGGACCGTCTCCGCGACGCTCTCTATGGCTACCTAAAGAGCCATCCCAAGCTGTGGCCGGGACTGCCGCTGCGGGTGCACTTTATCGGCTTTGGCGATTCGTCGCTCAACATCGACATCATGGCCTGGTTCGACGAAAACGACTGGGACCGCTTCTTAGAGCTACGGCACGACGTCCTACTGCAAACGATGCGGATCATCGAGCAACACGGGGCCAGGATCGCGTTCCCGACCCGTACGGTTCACCTCATCGGTGCTGCCAAACCCTAGTCCACCGGGCGACTGACTTCCAAGTTGTCGATGAGCCGCGTCTTGCCAAGATGAGCCGCCGCCAAAATCACCAGCTCACGACTGGCGCTGGTCGGTTCTAGCAGATCAATCTGCCGACGCACACGCACATAGTCAGGTCGCCAGCCCGCCGCCGCCAGCTCCGCCTGGGCCGCCGCTTCGAGTCGCGACACTTCCTGCGTCCGATTCTGAAGCTCCTTAGCCAACGTCTGTAGCGTGGCATACAAATGTGGCGCTTCTTGCCGCTCACTCACCGACAGATAGCCATTGCGCGAGGACAGTGCCAACCCGTCTTCCGCTCGGGCCGTTTCTCCCGCGACGATCGAAACCCGCATGCCGAGCTGGCGCACCATGTGCCGAATCACCTGGAGCTGCTGATAGTCCTTTTTGCCAAATACCGCTACATCGGGCTCGACGATGTGAAACAGCTTGCTCACCACAGTGGCCACACCGCGAAAGAAGCCGGGACGAAACTCCCCTTCGAGCACCCCGCCAAGCGGTCCGGGATCGACAAGACAGGTCTGCGGCTCGGGATACAGCTCCTGCTCGGTCGGACAGAACACCAGATCGACCCCGGCCGCCGCCATCAGCTCGCAGTCACGGGCCAGCGTTCGAGGGTAGCGATCGAAGTCCTCGTGCGGGGCAAACTGGAGCCGATTCACAAACACGCTCGCCACCACGCAGTCGCCAAGCTGTCGCGCCTGCGTCATGAGCTGGATGTGTCCTTCATGCAAGTTCCCCATCGTCGGCACAAAGCCGATTCGACCGCGACCCTTGAGGGCAGCACGCAGCGCAGAAACCGTTTCACAGAGCTGGGGCTGAGTCGTCATGGGCTCTCCGTTGGGCTCGCAGGGTCAGCGTCATTAAGATTGGACTGAGTCTGATTTATCAGGGTATTGCCGATGTGCTGCGGCGTCTGTAGGTAGAGCACAAACTCCTCGTTTCCGGCCGGGCCGCGAATCGGAGAGGGAGTCACCCCGAGCACAGTACAACCGAGCTGTTCGGCGGCACGCATGCACCGCGCAATCGCCTGCTGACGCAGCACCGGATCACGAACCACGCCGCCTCGGCCGACCTGTCCTTTTTCGACCTCGAACTGCGGCTTGACCAGCGTCAGAATCGGACTGCCCGGTGCGAGCAGCGTCACCATGCTCGGCAACAGCAGCGTCTGCGAGATAAACGAGGCGTCACACGTCGCAAGATCCGGCACAAACGGCAGGGCCTCCGGCTGTAGATACCGCGCATTCACGCGATCGAGCACGGTGACCCGTGGATCCTGTTGCAGCTTATAGGCAAGCTGACCGTAGCCCACATCGACGGCAATCACCCGCTCGGCCCCGGCCTTGAGCAGACAGTCGGTAAATCCGCCCGTGGAAGCACCGATATCAATCGCCCGCCGCCCGGTCACATCAACGGAAAAGAACTCAAGCGCATGCTGGAGCTTGAGCCCTCCGCGAGACACAAATGGCAGCGGATCGCTTTTTAGGGCGACCTCTGCGGCATCCGAAACTTTCTGTCCGGCTTTGGTCACAGCGTGACCGTCGACCAGCACAGCACCGGCCATAATCAGTGCTTGCGCTCTGTGGCGACTTTCACACAGGCCATCGCGGACCATTCGCTCGTCGAGACGACTGGTTCCCAATTGTGTCACGCGTAAGTCCTTTCGTGGGGCAGCAAGGTCTTGGTAGACTGCCGCCACCATGATGAATTTTCTAGCTTCTTACTCACGGACCCATTACGCGGGCGATCTTCGCAAAAGCCACGTCGGGCAAGAGGTTGTCCTCCTCGGCTGGGTTCAGGGCCGGCGCGACCTTGGCGGACGCATTTTCATTGATCTGCGAGATCGCTCGGGAATCAGCCAGCTCGTCTTTGGCCCGGATCTGGGCAGCGAAGCCCACACCGAAGCCGACGCGCTGCGCAGCGAATTTTGCATCGGTGTCGTCGGCAAAGTGAAGCTGCGAACCGACTCTGGAGGCCAGGCCAATCCGAACCTGTCTTCCGGTGAGATTGAAGTGGAATGTAGCGTGCTTCATATCTTTTCACGTGCCGACACGCCCCCCTTCCAGATTGAAGACGATGTCGAAACGCGGGAAGAGGTCCGGCTCAAGTACCGCTATCTCGATCTGCGCCGTCCCAAGCTCCAGAAAAACTTCCAGCTTCGCAGCACACTGTATCGCGCCACCCGTGACTACTTTCACACCAATGGCTTTTGGGAGTTCGAGACTCCGTTCATGGTGAAGTACACGCCGGGCGGAGCGCGCAACTTTCTGGTTCCGTCACGACTCAACGCGGGCAAATTCTATGCGCTGGCAGAGTCGCCCCAGATCTTCAAGCAGCTCTTCATGGTCGCAGGCATGGATCGCTACTTCCAGATTGTGCGCTGCTTCCGCGATGAAGATCTCCGTCAGGATCGTCAGCCGGAATTTACGCAGATCGACGTCGAGATGTCGTTTGTTACCGAAGAAGGAATCCAGACCATGATGGAAGGTCTGGTGGCGCGAATCTGGAAGGACACCATTGGCGTGGATGTGCCACGTCCGTTCCAGCGGATGAAGTACAAGGAAGCCATGGGCTCCTATGGCGAGGACAAGCCCGATCTGCGCAACCCGCTCAAGCTCCATGACATCACCCACGTGGTGAAAGCTCACGATGGTGGCGGCGTGCCGCTGTTCAAAAGTACCGTCGATTCGGGAGGCATCGTCAAGCTGCTGCGAATTCCCGGAGACGCGGCACAGAAGCTGTCCGGAACAGAGACCCGGAAGCTCGAAGATTCGGTCAAGGGACTCGGGGCCAAAGGGCTGGGAACGGCACGGCTTGATGCGCACGCAGCGACGGGGATGGCCGCGCAGTGGACGCAGTCTCCGTTTGCCAAAACGCTGTCGAATGAGCTGCGCGAAGCGATCGCCAGCGAGATTGGCGCGACTCCGGGTGACCTCCTGCTGTTCCAGTTTGGGAGTCCCAAGCTGTGCAACACGGTTCTGGCTTCGCTGCGTCAACAGATGGGCAAGCGTCTCGAACTTATTACACCTGGCTTCTGCTTCTTATGGGTGACTGACTTCCCCATGTTCGAACTGGCTGACGGTGACAAGTGGGTCGCAGCGCACCATCCGTTTACTTCTCCCAAACCAGAACACGTCGAGCTACTCGGCAAAGACAACGGACAAGTGCTGGCTCGCGCCTACGATCTGGTCCTAAACGGCAACGAGATCGCGGGTGGTTCGATCCGTATTCATCAGCGCGAAGTGCAGGCCAAGGTATTTTCGGCGCTGGGACTCACCGAGGATGATTTTCGCGCCAAGTTCGGATTCCTGCTCGATGCGTTCAAGTATGGACCGCCACCGCACGGCGGAATTGCGTTCGGAGTCGATCGCTTGGCGATGCTGCTGACCGGAGCAGAGTCTCTGCGTGACGTCATCGCGTTCCCGAAGACGCAACACGGAACCGATCTGATGAGCGATTGTCCGACGGAAGTTGCCGGAAAACAGCTCGAAGAACTGTTCATCCGCCCCGTCCCTCGCGTTTCCTAGCTGCTCGCTCTGCGTCCAAACAGGCGGAGGATTTCGATATCCTCCCGCAGCGCAGTCGCTCCGTCATAACGAACTCCCAAGTCTAGCCGCAGGTAGCGCTTGTTCTGTTTGGGTGCGCCAAACAGAACCGGACAGAGCTGATGCTCGCCTTCGTAAAAGAACCCCTCTTCATCGCGATCGTGACCATGCACGATCACCCGCAGATCCAAACCTGCGCTGGCCGATACGCTGGCAAGCATCTGTTTGGATATCTCATCAGGCTGTCCATAGCTGGTCAGTAGTGTTTGAAGGAGCCGTCGCTGAGCCTCCGTACAGAGCCTCACATCGAGGGGCAGCTCATCCAGCGCGGAAAGGTCCGTCAGTGCTACATTCGGTGATCCGTGACACATCAGAACACCGCACGGTGCGACCACGGCCAGCAGCGCAGCTGAGAGAAACTGCTGAAGCCGCGTACGCTGCTGTGGACTCAGTGTGTTTTCTAAGGCGACCACCTCATCGTCATAGAACTTGTGGGAATGCGGACCCCCAACATGTCCGTGGTCGTGATTCCCAAGCACAAAGTGCACGTGCCCTGGATGGTTCCGCTGACACAACGCAATTCGATCGATGATTTGCATCGAGCCATCGGGATAGTCGTATAGCTCGGGCCGCTCCTTCCGCGAGTTGGCATCCGGAGCGTGAACCACGTCCCCTAAGATGATCCAGTGCGTCTCCGGCTCGTGCTCACGCTCGAACAGAAAGATTCGCTCCATCGCCAGATGATCATCGAGGTTGCCGTGTACATCCGTACTAACCAGCGCCACCCCTCGCTCAGGAAGAACAACATACCGCGGAATCACCAAACCATTGTAACGTGGCGCGAACTGTCATCCAAAGGACCATCATGACTTCCGAAATAGATTCCACGTCCTCGTCGAAATTCCTGTGGGCAGGACGAGTCACCAGCGCCATTCCGGTGATTGCGCTGCTGGCCAGCGGTTTGATGAAGATCTCCAATGCCGCGCAAGTGGTCGAGGGATTCGCAACATTCGGCTATCCGCAGAAGCTGCTTCTGCCAATCGGGCTCACGGAGATCTTGTGTACGATTCTGTATCTGATTCCGCGTACGTCGGTCCTGGGCGCAGTCCTAGTGACCGGCTACCTAGGTGGAGCAACCGCAACTCATGTGCGCATTAGCGATGCATTCATTCCGCCGGTGATCCTCGGGATCATGGTCTGGGGAGGACTGTACTTCCGTGACTCCCGGCTGCGGGCACTTCTGCCACTGCGCAGCTAGAACGAGTTCTTCCTACATTCCCAGTTCAGCCCGGATGGTATCACCAGCTTGTCCTCGCTATCCGGTGGCTTCGGCTGCGAGGAATTGGGAGTGATACTGCCCGGAATCAAGCCGCCTGGGACCAGCGCATCTTTGTCCATAGACATCGGATCGCTCAGCTTGGTCTTTTCGACCACGCCCTTCACATACCAGCACATCGTCGCAAGCTCGGCGTCGCTCAGCGTCTCTCCAGAGAGCACCTTCTGCGTCACGTCTGGCAGGCCGTTTTGCTCTTTGTCGCGCTGTCCGTTGATGTCATACGGACCCTGGAACACCCGATAGCGTGGGCCCGGATTGCGCGATCGCGCCAGCTCTTGCATCAAGGCGCGGGTCGCCAGATCGTCGGCTGGACCCTTGGGATTGATCGATACTCCCACGGAAGTATCGGCGGTATCATCGATGTCCATCTCGAACGTGGTGGCGCTGTATACGCCTCGATGAATCTGATCGAAGATGCGTGTGTAAATCGGGGTCCAGTTTTCGTAAATCGATCCGATGCAGGTTGGAAACAGCGATCCAGTACTGTCTTTGCAACCAGACTTTACGTCATTGGCGTAGGTCCATACTTTCGGCATCCGCGTCGGATTCTGCGTCATCAATTGATCGATGAGCTTCACCGATCTTTGGGTATTCCCAATGTGCGCGATCACCTCGACGCCGGACTCCCACATCAGCCGGGCCAAATACTCTTCTCGGTAGTACTTGGTGCCCGATCCGACCGGATACTCGTAGATCGGAAGGGTATTTATGTCGAACCAGAATCCCATGTGCCGGACTTCGACCTTGATCGCCGGATTCACTGACTGTGCACCCAGCGCAAACGCGTTCACATCGCGTACGGTGTCCGGATTGATAAAGGCGCTAATCACTCCCAACCGCTTCCGTCCAGAGGCCGCAACCTTGCCGGCAATATACCAAGCCTGCTCACGGTGAACCCAATACGTCGAAAAATTGGGAGTCTGCCCAGGGTAGCTATAGCGAACGCCATCATTTACGACCAAAAACTTCTTCTCTGGGAAGAGCTGGCCGGCGGCCACAAAGTCATCGCCATAGTCGACGGTATTTCCGACCACCACCTGATTCCGAGTCGCCAGATCCTTGACCTCTTTTAGGACATTTCCTGGCGTCAGTCCGAACAGTCTCTCTAGCTTCAAGTATCCCAGCGCTTCACTCGTCGCTTGCAGCGAGTCATTGTGCGCGACCGTCCAGCCCTCTAGGTCACTAGGAACTCCGGTCATCGCGACGCCCACTGTCAAAGGCAGATGACACTGCTGCTTGACGCACTGCGAAGGACTTGGGCAGTCCTCGTTTACATTGCAGCGGATCGAGCAGATTCCGCTTCCCTCGTTGAGGGAAATCGTGCTCATCAGACACTTTGCCGCATGACAGTCGCTGTCTGCTGTGCAGCCTTCGCCGATTCCCTTTTTGACACTGGAATCAAGCGCCAGTGAGCAGGAGGATAAAAGGAGCGGTAATCCTAGCAGCAGAGCCCGAGCGGTTGCAATCAAGTGCGAGGACATCTTCCTCTCCTTCAGCGAAAGTTAGGGAGTCGGGTTAGGAATCACTGCCGCAGAAGGAGTCTCTGCCGGCGATGGAGCGGGTGGGCTCGGCGCAGTGGGTACCACCACCGGAGTCGTCGCAGCAACGGGCGGTGATGGTGTCATGGGCGCTACTGGGACCACAACTGGTGTAGCGGACGGAGTCTCCACTTTTGCAACTGCGGACCCCGTACCGGCAGCCGACGGTCTGGAATCCATCGCTGCAACCGGTGGCGGTCTGTTTTCTACGGCAGGCTTTCGGACCAGCGAAACGATGGTCGTGATTGCAATGGTGGCGACCCCAACCGGAATCAGAATGTCTGTCGCATAGCCCAGTCCGCGTACGCGACTCTGGAGAGCCGACAGAGAGCTCGCATCGACCGGACCAGCATAGGGAGTCGATTGCAGTGTGTTCGCAGAGCTTAGGCCCACGCCTCCGGTAATGACACCGCCCACAATCAGCGCGCCCCCTACTGCCAATCCGCCATAGAAGAGCGGTCCGAACCGCGACTTTGGTGCAATAGGAGTTCCCCCGGTCGGCGATGCATTCACCGGCTCAACAGGAGTCACGGACAGCGCGGTCGTCTTCGGATCTCCCTTGCCCGGTCCAGCTCCGCCAGCGGTACCACTTGAGGGGTCGCTCTGACCGGCTTCTGCCGTTGGTGGAAGGTTCCCCGGTCCGCCCGCTGTTCCAGAGTCTGTCGGTGCCGTCGCTTTGGCGGGTCGCTCTTTGACAGGCTTGTTCACCAAGTCGGTCTGCGCCTCTCGAAGAAACTGCTCCGCCTTCTGCTTCAGCTCTGGCTTGGCATCTTTTTCTGCCAAGAACTGCTGGTAGTTCACGATGGCGTCTTGGGTGCGTCCAAGCTTGTGAAGCGATCGGCCCAAATTGATGAGCAGCCACGGCACCGGCTTGCGCCGATATGCGGACTCGTAGGCCTCAAGCGCGCCCTCGTAGTCATCCTTTTTCGACAGCTTGCGCGCACGATTGTAATGAGCGCGGCAGATCGCATCCGACATACATGCATCGCTTTCCGATGCATCCTCCTTGTCAGCCGATTCCGCCCAAGCGGTGCCTGCTACCCACACGGACAGCAACGCAGCCCCACACAGCAGGCTACTCCTCGATTTCGAATTGGGGCTTTTTCTTCTTCTTGTGTGCATCGCCTTTCAAAGCCTTTTGCGACCCCTTTCCCATTGGTGTCACAGCGGAAGGAGTCCCTACGGAGTTCATCTGTTCGAGGGTAACGGACTGTTGCTCATCGCGGCTTAGATCGAGCACAACCAACTTGTCGGCGTAACCAGGGGCAATGATTCGTAGCTCTTGCGTACCCGAAGTGGCGATTTGCTCACTCTGCCAGGGTGTCTTGCCAAGCACTGCTCCATCAGAGATCCGCAGAATCTCAGCACTGACCGGAGTCGTCAGAATCTGCCAGTGAACCCGACGTGCTGGCGGCGGGTTCTCGACCGGCTTTTGACCGGGACCAGCGACTGTAGTTGGGATGCTCGACGTGGCCGTTGGTTTCTGCCATCTCCAAAGGGTCAAGACACCCACCACACCGATGATCAGCATCGGGACGACCACCAGCACCCGGCTACGCGTTCGAAGGATAATTTTCGACGAGGGCGAGCTGTTTTCACTGGCCGCCAGGTTCATCGTCGAGCGATGTCCTGCGGAGCCTGACTCATCGAGACCAATCGCACGAGAGGGTACAGAGGCCCCCGGTGTCTGTGGCGTAATCGGTGTCGCGAGTGGTGCAAACATCAAATCAGCCGGTAGAAGTGGGCGCACGCTGGACGAATCAATCGTCGCGGCCTCAAACTCCGCGTCATCGGAGTCGGCGGGATCTGGCTCTGCTCGTTCCAGAGAAGGTTGAACGTAGTCCGCAAGCTCTGTGAGCAGAGTCCCGATGCGACGCTCCACTTCAACCATCGACGGACGGCTAGCCGGGTCTTTCACCATCATCGCCCGCACCAGCTCGACCACGGAGGCCGGCACATACGGAGCGAGCGAGGCGAGCGGTGTCGGTTCCTGAAACATGTGCATGCCGAGCAGCTCGCCACCGCCCGTTGCAACAAAAGGCAGCCGCCCCGCGAGCAAGCGGTAGATGATCACCCCGAGCGCGTATACATCCGCACGGTCGCTCACCTCGACGCCACCCTTGCACTGCTCTGGTGACATGTACGCGGGAGTCCCAAGAAGAGAGTCCCCCTTGGTCAAGCTCTTGCGAATGTTGGGATCGCGAAGCTTGGCAATACCAAAATCGAGCAGCTTGGCCCGCTCCCCTCCCGCCACCGCCGGATCCGCAACCAGCATGATGTTGTCGGGCTTCAGGTCGCGATGAACGATGTTTTTGCTGTGGGCGGCGGCCAGTGCATTGGCAACCTGTCTCGCCGTCGCTAGCGTTGCCAGCACCGGAATCCGTCCGCCCAGCTTGCGCATACGCTGTCCGACGGTCTCTCCGTCGAGAAGCTCCATCACAATGTAGGACGTACCATCGGTGAGTCGCCCGCAGTCGAAGATCTGCACGATGCTAGGATGACCAATGCGGTTAGCCGCTTTGGCTTCGTTGAAGAAGCGGGTGACGAAGTCGGGGTTGTTTACGAATTCCGGGCGTAGGACCTTGATCGCGACGTGCCGTTCGACAGCATCGTGGAACCCCTCATAGACCGCGCCCATGCCGCCTTGGCTAAGCTTGCGGAGCAGTCTGTAGGGACCAAGCCTCGGCTCGGACATTGATGCTGAAACCTCAGTTGCTAGCGTATCATTTTGTATTTTATTTCACAATATTTGGACAAATTGTAAGCATTGCGACTGCTTGGTCATCCTGGCGACCCGCTTGAATCGGCTGATCCCATGGCGAAATCGCCACTGTCAGAACGCCGCCGCTGCGCCGATCATGGTCAGCTTGCCACCTAGGCTCACCCAGGGTGCCCAGCGCGACTCCGGCACAAAATAGCGATAGAGATCACAGGCTGCCGGGACGAGCACCATAAGCCCAGTGCCCCACGACGGTACGTTCAGCGCCCGTGCCATGCTGTTCACGTCGCTCTGCGGCGGGCCAATCGATGCCAACCCGGTGATGGCATAACCGATGGATAACACGATGTGAAAGCCGAGCATCCCCTTCAAAAACGGCCGATGATGCTCGCGCAGCCTCGGATCGATGCCCAAGATCAGCTCGGAGTACAGCCCCTGCACCCCAAAGCCCATCATCGAGATCGCGTACACCTGCTGCGCCGATTGCACCTTCGTGGGCTGAATCGCAAAAAACGGGAACGGCCCCAGCGCCACCTTGCGCAGTTCGGGTTCACTACCCGTCGCTACATCCAGCACCACATGTCCACCCTCATGGACCACAAAGCCCGTCAGCGCCCCAGCGGCCAGCCACAGCCAGTCCGTGACCTTGCGAAAGTCGGCCTCCTTCGGAGGTGCCGCCGACACGGCTCGCGACAACAAGGATATTAGGCATATTAGTAGCAACTTTCTTCGAACACGCACCCTCACCGCTTGTCATGTTCGGGTACGTTAGTCAACGCTTGTCGCGGGCCCCCTGGCTGTGGCATTCCCTTGCCTATGGCGCAGCAGTTCTCTCTGTTCGCA
The DNA here is from genome assembly GCA_044228505.1 of Polyangia bacterium. Taxonomy (GTDB): domain Bacteria; phylum Myxococcota_A; class Polyangia; order Palsa-1104; family JAEUJZ01; genus JAEUKA01. The sequence goes on from JBGAUT010000004.1 coordinate 206,867, forward strand.
CAGACTCCGCAACCCGAACCCATAGGCCGCAGAGCGGTTCATTCCTTTGACCCAAGTACGCTACCCGCTCCGCCCAAGCTCGGTCCCAAGACGCGCTCCTTTGGCACCAGCTCCTGGGTTTATCCCGGTTGGGATGGCAGCGTGTATCGCGATGTGAAGGCCTACGGAGCGAGTAGTCGTTTTTCGGATCTCTGTCTGTCCGAATACGCTCGCGACCCACACTTCCGCTGCGCCGGGGCCGACAACATGTATTATGTTCGGCCATCTTCTCGACGGACGTTGCTGCGAAAGTACGCCTCTCAGCTCCGCAGTTTGCCGGAGCGAGTCGTACTGTGTCCAAAGGTCTTTCACGAGATTACGGTCAGCCATTACACTCCCCAGCAGCAGCAGGAGTGGCGGAAGTCCGATCCGATCAATCCTCACTTTTTGGACCCGAGTCTGTTTCTGGAAGAGGTCGCGACCCCGCTGTCCGATGAACTGGCAGAATCGCTCGGCCCGCTCATCCTGGAGCTTCAGGAAAACGACATCCATGAACCGGAATTTTGTCGGCTCCTTGATCACTTTCTGAGCGAGGTCCGCAAGGGCTTTTCCGGTTCCATTTCCGTCGAGCTTCGCACTGAATCTCACTTCACGTTGCGTTATCTGTCGATCCTCCATCACCACGGCGCGGGACATGTCCTAAACTCGTGGACACGCATGCCACCGATTGCCCAGCAGTTTGCGCGGATGCAAGCGGTTCACAGAGACTGGCCGGACTATGTTCTGCGGGCTCTGCTACGAATCGGAATGCGCTATGCAGAGGCCTCCAAGTGGGCCCCCTATGATCGCTTGCAGCAGCGTGCTACCGAGGTCCGGGCTGATATATTGACCGTCCTACGTAGCTTGCCGATCGAGCAAACCGCGTACGTGCTCATCAACAATCACTTGGAAGGAAATGCTCCGACTACCATCGCTGAGCTACAAGCCGCACTGTTCTAAAGGCGGATAGTTCGCTTTGGACTAAGTCTTATTTTTATAGCCCGTGACCGTCTGTTCCGCGCTCGCGCCGAAACAGAAACAGACCACAGAGCAGCCCAAGTCCGCACAGCGCCGCAAGCAGCCACATGCCCAGCGCGTAACCGGATGGATGCTGGGCGCTGGCCTTGGCTAGATCGTTTGACCATCCCAAGATCGCTGAAATCACCCACACGGCGAGCTGCTGAAGCAGGGTAAGCAGCGCATATGCCGTGCCCAAGCGGCGCTCATCCACCAGATACGTTACCGACGGCCAAAGCACAGCGGGAATCAGCGAAAACGAAACACATAGCAAGATGATCGGAACATACGGTGCTTGGCTGGGAACGGCGAGCAGAGGGAAGACCGGAATCACGAGCAGGAGTCCAAGCAGGAGCAGCAGCGCACGATGTCCCACGCGATCCACCAGGATTCCGAACAGCGGCGCGGCCACCATCGCCGAGGTCGGAAGATAGCTCAGGAGGACTCCTGCTTCATCTCGACCGATTCCGTGTCCTTCGATCAGCAGCTTGGCAGCAAAGGACTGAAACGGAAACAGGGCTGCGTAAAAAGCAAGACAGACTCCGGTAAGGAGCCAGTAGCTGCGATCAAAGCTGCTCACTTGCGCAAAGCTGAGCTTGTCGGTGGCTCCTGCAGCGGGCAGTGCATAGCGCCGCTCGGCCTGCCGTTCGACCAGGTAGTTGATGAGCCCACCGATGAGACAGGTTCCTCCGATGACTGCCGCCAACACCAGCGGTGCCCGTGCTGCACCACTCCCATAGACAGAATGAGCCCACTGCGGAGAGCGATCAGCGGCCACGGTGCCGAGCCGTGAAAAGGTCAGACTGACGCCAAACGCAAAGGAGAGCGCCCGCCCCTTCCAGTACCGCGACAGGACCGTGTTGATCGCCACGCTCATCGGCTCGCCGCCCAGTCCGAGCAGGAATCGCCCGAGCAGGAGAATTCCGAAGCTCGGTGCAAGTGCTGTGATGATCCCGGCCAGCGTTGAAATCGCACCAAACAGCAGGATCGATCGCTTGGTCCCCATCCGATCGATAAGCTGTCCGCACGTCAGCAGCGCGAGAGCCCCAGCAATGCTGTATGCACCGGACAGGAATCCGTAGTGAACCTCGCCAATGTGATGGTCGCGCTGCACCAGGTCAGCCACCATCCCAAGTGCATCGTAGAGGTAGTAGCTCCCAAACAGCGCCCCGCTCACGAGGATGAGGATCGCCCAGCGATAGGCTGGATGCAGCGCTGCTGCAGCACCTGGCGGTTCCGAGATCTCAGTGGTCGACACGACCGCGGACCTTACCGCAAAGCGTGCGCCATCACTCGATCGAAACCGCGTGTCGGAATAGCAACGCTCTACCAGCGCTTGGCAGGTGCCGAAAAGCCGATCGAAAGCTCAGCATTCCATCGCGCCGGACCGTAGATGCCAACGTCACCCGCAGCCTGGAGAAAGAACCACGGCTTGGCGTGAATCCGCACCCCGCCATGCGCGGAGAAGCCAAAACCTTTGGCCTGATATTCGGCCTTGGCATCATCGACCGCGACTCCAAGATTCGTCCAGTACGCGTAGCCGATGAGATCCAAAAACGGCGCGAACACCCAGACCGGATACTCACCGCCAATGCCGAAGCGCAGCTCATAGGGACGCAGCGACTGCACCGCGACGTTCACGTTCTTGCCGTCGAGGGTATAGGTGCCGGTGGCGTCACGGGCTTTGAAGGTGGAAAACGGAAAGTCCACGCCGATGGTGCCGCGAACGTAAGAAAACACCGCGTGCAGCTCGTAGCGCAGACCCAAGACCGTTTCGGAGTCGAAAGGCGGACGAACAAACTGCTCGCTCAGGTTGGGGGCAACGCCGTTGGTGCTCTCGAACGACGAGTCGGCGTAGCGACGACCACCGGCCAAAAATCCCATCGACATCTGCATATAGCTACGCGAGATCGTCTCTCGCTCGGGCTTCGGAGGAGACGGCGGTGGACGGTAGGAAGAGCCGTCATCGACCGGTGCGATCGCCTGCGAGCTCTGCGCCAGTGCGCTTCCCTCGACGACAACCAGACCCAAGGCGATCAGCAAAGCGGACGGCCCAACTGGCAGACTACGATGTTGCATGATGACATCATCGACGAGCGGACCAAATCCCGCAACTGATCGCTAACCGATGATCATCACCTCTCGCTCGCTGGTGCCATCGCGGAATCGGGACAGCTTGCAGCGATCAAACACCGGATGGCGCTTGCCCCCACACAGCAGCTCGGCGTAACAGCGAGCGATGACCGGAGCCATCATGAAGCCGTGTCCGACGAAGCCGCAGACCAGGAAAAAGCCAGGTAGTCCGTCCGGTTCCCCGAGAATCGGTAGTCCATCGGGCGATACATCGTACGGACCGGCCCACTGACGGAGCACCCGCACCTGCGACAGCACTGGCATGACCTGCAGCAGCTCGGCGGACATGTCTTCGAGAAAGCGCAGCCGCGAGCCCATATGAACCTGGCCATCGTCCACATCGGGCACGGTGATGCCACCGACGATTTCACCACGCATCGACTGCGAAAAATACAGCCCGGAGCTGAGCACGCTCACCAGTGGCTTCAAAAATGGTTTGAGCGACTCGGTGGCAAGAATCTCGTGACGGTGGGGATGGTTCGGTAGCTCAATTCCGACCAATTTGGCGACGGCCGGTGACCAGGCTCCGGCGGCGTTAATGATGCGCTCACAGCGGATTTTGCCCTTGCTGGTATGAACGACGAACGCGTGCGGCCCAAGGACATCGATGGCGGTGACCTTGGTGTAGGTATGGATGCTGACACCCAGTTCCGAGGCTGCGTTGGCATATCCCCACAAAAAGGGCCAGGGGAACACCACGCCGTCCCTCGGGTTGTAACAGGCGGCAACAAAGCTGTGGACGTTCAGCTCGGGAACGATGCGAAGCGCTTCCTGCGGCGTCAAGATGCGTGTCGGCACCCCGCAGCGGTTTTGCAGCGCCACCGTCCGCTCAAGCTGCGCCAGCTCGGCTTGGCTACGAATCAAGAACAGGTAGCCGCCCTGACGGAGCCAGACGTTCATGCCCAGCTCGCTGGCAAAGTCGCGGCAGATTTCGATCGACTCCTGCATGAGCCGAACGTTCATCTCCGTGGACCACTGCATACGAACGCCGCCGCCGTTCCGACCCGACGCACCGCTCGTCAGGTATTCCTGCTCCAGGACGTGGATGTCGCTGCGTCCGCGGCGGGCCAGTTCGTAGGCAATCCCAAGGCCCATGATGCCGCCGCCAATGATGACCGTCTCCGCTTCGGCAGCAAGCTGCTTGGCTGCGGCGGGCATGCGTTGGCTAGCGCTCACGGTCGGCTCCTTTGCCAGCGGCAAGGACGTACAGCGAAACGGGCATCACGGGGGGTCGTGGCGTAAACGGATGGGGAGCGGCATGTGCCTCGGGCTGGCGCTCGCGCCGATGCGGGTCGGCAGCCTGAGCCGTTTTGAGCAGCAGGCACGTCGTGACCATGCACTGCTTGCCCTGACACGGACCCGTGCCAAGCCCGGTAAAGCGCTTGACCTCATCGATATCGAGATAACCGAGCCCGATCGCCTGCTCGACATCGGCAAGTGTCACATCCTCACACGGGCATACGATGCACTTTTCGGACATGACTTCCTCGAAGAATTAGCCCTCGGACTGCGATTTGGACCCGTCCTGAGCACGCTCGCAGGCCAGCTCGGTCGCCACATGCAAACCCACACGAGCGCCGTGCTCCGCCGCCGCCATCGTCGTCATGGTGCCTGCCACCTCGCCACAGACGAACACCATCTTGTGCACGGTCTGACCGTCTTTGTCGCACACCGTCACAAAGCCACCCGGCTGACGTAGCTCGACGGGAACTCCGTGCTGGACAAGAAGCTCGCTGGCCGCAATCGGAGGAGTGGCAATCACGATCAAGTCACAACTGACCGTCCGATTCACACCACGCTCGTCGCAGATCTCGGCTCCTTCAACCCAGGTACCACCAAGCGCCCGAGTCAATCTCACCTGTTCTCCGTCGATCGTCATCACCGTCTGCCCGCTCCGCCGCAGGGCCGCGACCAGTACCTCTGCGAAGGGATCGCTTCCTACCACCAACGGTCGTTCACCAACGCGGATTCCATGACAGGCCAGCAGCCGACCGACAGCGCGTCCAGACAGCACACCGGGTCGGTCATTATCGATGAACAGCAGGTTTTGCGGCACGCCACCCGTCGCATAAATATAGCGATCGGCCGACAGCTTATAGAGCGCCTTGTCCGACGCAGCTCCGATGAAGCCACGCTGTCCGGTCGGCTGCTCACGGTGGTGCTCTTCTCGATAGAAACCGAAAGCCGCCGTGCCCACCAGTACCTCGACGCCTTCGGCCTCGGCACGCTGCTCGGCGCTGAGTGCGTGCGCCCGTCCGAGCTCTGGATGGCACAGGTAGCTGCCACCCACCTCGCTCTGCGCATCGAGAAGCAACACTCGTCCGCGTCGCTCGAGCTTCCGCGCTGCGGCCGTAGCTGCCGCTAGTCCCGCTGGTCCAGCACCAATCACCAGAATATCGACGTGCTTGCACACTGCCGATAGAGCGCCCTCTGCCGCAGTGTCTTCGTCGGGAAGCCGCCCGAGCCCGCCCATCTGATGCACTACTTTCTGCATCAGGTGGTTGAGCGAACGGGGCGACGTGAACATCGTGTGATGGTCCATCCCAGCCGGAAACATCGCGTCGGCGGCCGACAACAAATCATAGTCCGCCGACGGCCACGCATTCTGACGGGAGCAGCGCAGGCCCGGCTCTGCCTTCACCTGACAGGATCGGGTGTTCGGTCGTCCGTCTATGCGCATCAGACACGAGCCACACGAACCGCTCAGACAAAACACCGTACGTGGGCGATGAAATTTGAGCGATCGACTCAGTACCTGAACGCCGGACGCGATCAGCGCCGACGCCACCGTGTCGCCGTTACGAGCGGGAATCGCCCGACCCTCAAATTCAATTTGGAAGGGATGATCGCCGCTGCGCTCAGCGCTCGACTGTGGAGAATCGGAATTTCGCATGAGACCAAACAGCGCCGAAGGCAGCCCTTCAGAATGGGAGTTCCAGGCAGCCCGACTGCAGGTAGAAGCAGACCACCCAGAAGGAAGCGCGGGAAGCGGCTAGAACCACAGCATCGCGCCGAGGTTCACCTTGTAGCCAATGCTCGACGGAGCGATCGGGCCGCTGGTGATGCCATCGTAGAACTTGCCGGGCTCGCTGCCCTGGTCAAGCAACATACCAACACCACGCACGTCGGCAAAGATCGCCAGCCGGGTGAACCGCAGCTCCATACCACCGCCCGCCTGACCGAGCACTTCCCAGAACTGCTGGTTGCGCTCTTGCCGTGAGCCTTGGTAAAGCGCGATGTCGCTCGCCATCAGACCGAAGCCTGCCGTCGCATAGATGTTAAAGTGCGTCTCCGGACGGTTCTTGAAAATGTACAGCATCGGCGCAAAGGTGAACGGATACGAGGTCCGCACAAACGCGCTGTCAGCGATGTTCGCCTTCATGGCGTCCAGCGCTAGCTCGAAGCCCCAGTGTCCCTGATTCCGGAAGCGGAGCTGCACGCCACCGCCCATCAACGTCGGCTTCTCGCCAAAGACTTCCTGCGAGCGGATGCCGAGGGTGGTGAAGCGAACGCCCATGCCAAACACCGGACCGCGAGGGGCCGGACGGGAAACAACGGGCGTCACTCGCGGACGAGCCATCGGCAGCGGCGCATAGGTCCTCGGCGGCGGCGCATACATACGCGGCGGCTGGACATAGACCGGTGGCGGTGGCAACTGCTGCGGTAGCGCAGGCTGAACCATCATCTGGCCGCCGGGCTGGGCCGGAATGATCCACACCGGACCATTGAAGTACACCGGTCCCTGGAAGCTACCACCAAACCCAGGCGCAGGCGGTGGAGCAACCGGCATCGGCGCAATCACCGTCGGAACCATCGCTGGCGGAGCAACCGGAACTGGTGCAATCACCGTCGGTGCAACCGATGGCGGCGGTGGCAGCGGGGCGACGGTCACAGACGGCGCATTGGTGGTAACCGTAGTCGTGGTGGACTGGGTCACCGAGGTCGTCTGAGGGTCATCAGTGGCAACCACCGGCTCAGCAGCCACGGCCAACGTGCTCGTAAGAGCAACGCCAGACACGAGCGCAGCGACAGAGGTCATTCGCAACGAAGCGGACTTTCCGAAACGGCAACGCTCAGTGCTCACGAACAAGGACCGCATGAGGCCTCCTTGCATTTACAGGACTGTCTACTCAATACGGATGCCACAGCTTGCACGACCTTTCAATGACACAAGCTGTGCGACGGAGTTTTTCGCAATGCGGCTCTCCGCTCACAAACACCCACAGTGAACCACCAAGACCTTACTTCACCCCGCTCGGTGACACCCGAATCCCTGGTGGCAGGCTGCGCAGCCGAGTCCCGAGCGCAGCCGAAAGGGCATTCACCACCGACGCTGCGACTCCGCTAACAGCAAGTCGCGCCAATTCATCAGAGCCAACGACGGGAAGCGCGTCAGCCGGGAGCGAAACAAATGTCACTTCACACTGCGGCACTGAAGCGGATCGCCCAGCGGAATCGTCCGTTCGCGCCGTCCAACCGGTGCGTGTCATCATCGCGAGTTCACTGCGGAGCGCCAACCGGCGCGCTTGTTCGAGGGCGCGAAGCACCACCGACATCGACTCAGGACTGGCAAGCGACGGCCTAACCCCAAGGGCACAGAAATGACGGCTTAGCTCGATGCGGCCATCCACCACCGCTACCTCCACCGAGTGAGCGCCAAACAGCCGTATTCCGGATTCCGTGCGATGTACCGCACTTGCAAAACCCCGACCGATTCGTATCGATGTATCCCGACTGGTGGCCGGCGGCGACTCACCAGCCTGCCCTCGACCGCCAACCTGGTTGATGTGTTTGAGACAGGCGAGCAACGTAGCCCCCTCCCCCGTTGCTCCTTCGCCGATCCAGCGCTGTCGCAAAAGCAGCGGATCGATCCCGAGCTGCGCGGCCAGCTCATCGATGGCCACCTCGCAGGAAAAACTCAATTCGTGCCAGCCAGACGGGCCACCACGCCGAGTCTCAGACGGAAGATGCAGTCGTAGCGGAACCAGCGATACTTCGTTGTGGGCAAAGCCATAGATCGTCGCCAAGTCCATCACGGTCTGCACGGCAGCTCGGTCTTCGATGGGACAGCCCACAGCTCCATGGAGCAGCATCGCCAGCGGCCGGTCCCCACTGCCGAGTCCAAGCTGCAGCGTCTGCACGGTCTCAGCCACCATCTTACGGAGCGATACCGCCGGCAGCTCGACGCGCACCGGACGATCCAGATGAGCTGCGGCTATCGATGCCAGTAGGGACGATAGCTGTCCATCGCCGGCATCCGCCCCAACAGCCGACATCACCATCAACAGCTTGTCTTGCGACAAGTGCAGTAGGCTTGCAAGCTCCTGGTCCGCACGACCGACGGCATAGACCGTCAAGGCATCGCCACGCCAGACTGCGGTCGCCACGCCACTAGCTGGTGAGCCGCTCAATCGCGCTGCCGTCCGGTACGTCTGCTTGAGCAAGGTCCGAGCGCCAAGGAGCAACTCCGCAGCCTGGCCACTACTCTGTCGAACCGGAGGTTCCGTCTGGCCAGTGCTCAGCGCTGCGCTCACCGTCAGAACGGCCGGCTGAGCTCTCACCCGCAACGAAATGTTTGCGGCCGTGGCTTGTGCCAGTTGCCTTGTCTCGGCAAGGACCAACGCCACCACCTGACCAGCCCGCGTCACCCTCGGTGTGAGCAGTGTCCTTAGCAGAGGAGAAAACCGCGAGGCCTCGCCCACCAGCGGACTGTCCGCAGTGAGTATTGCCAGCACACCTTTGTTCCGCTGCACATCCGCTAGCTCGATCGCCAACACCTCGCCGTGGCTCAGCGAACACAGGACCGGCCAGCCGTGGACCAGCGCGGGCAACATTACATCGCCAGCACTCCGTTCCAGACCCGTCACTTGGAGCAGCGGTTGCGTCATCGCCTACCGATCCTCGATGCGACGCCACACGTCGAGCTGACCGCTCAACGAGGCCCGAAACACCCGCAGCGAGTCCGACCCGAGCACCTTGCAGCGCGGCAGCGCAAAGCGATCATCGCCGCGAGATACCGCACCAATCGCATCAAGAAACGCCGCACGATACCCTGCATCTTGGGCAAAGCGCCGATCGCGCTGCGACACAGTGCGCCGGGTCCCATAGGGATAAGCCAGTAGGTTGACGTCGCTGCCGAGTACCTCGGTTAGACGCTGCCGAGACTCCAGTAACTCTCGACGAGACTCGCTTGGCGTCTGTTGCGCAAGCACCGGATGAGAAAGCGTATGAGAGCCAATCGTCCAGCCACTGCGCGATAGCGAGCGAATCTCATCCCAGGTAAGCAGTGGCCGAGTTGGATGATAGCTATCATCGCGTGATTTACCGTCGACCAGTCCGCTGATCACAAACGCGGTCGCTGGTACTCGCTGCATGGCTAGGATTGGGGCCGCTTGGTGATAGACGTCCGTGTAGCCGTCATCAAACGTGACGGCGATCGCCCGCTCGGGTAACGAGCTCCCATCCAGCAGCCAACTGACAATCTGCGGAAGAGAAACCGGCGAACCTTCCCCGCAGACGATCGCCATCTGTTCGCGAAGCTGGGCTGGAGTCACCGACCACTCATCGGGAGGCTTCTCGTTCACTCCGTGATAGCAGAGAATTCGCGGACCTATCGGGTTGTGACTCGGGCCCCCGAAAAAGACCGCAGCGGCCTCCCGCAAGACCCCTTTTACGAGCCTTCGAGCCGTCGGTCTGAGCCTCATGACGACTCTCCCGCAGGCATGTCGTGCGAATGAGTCAGCGATGCCAGCGCGCAGCGGGACAGGTAGAGCGGAATCCCGATGAAATACCGACGAAGCTTATGCGGCTGCTGCATCACGATGTACAGCCACTCCAGCCGAACCCGTCGCAGCCAGGTCGGTGCTCGTTTCAGTGTGCCGCCGTAATAATCGAACTGTCCTCCGACGGCCAGCCACAGCGTTCCCCGCAGAGTCGGATCGTCGAGATGGCGATCGATCAGCTCGATCTGCTTGGGATTGCCCATTCCGACGAGGACAACCTGCGGTCTAAGCGTCCGCAAACGCTCAACCAGCAGCCGTTCACTCTCTTCATCCAAATATCCGTGCGAGCTGCCAATGAAGCGAAGATGGGGAAAGCGCGCCGCCCAGCGCTCACTGGTCTGCGCCGCCACACCCTCTTTGCCACCAAGCAAAAACACCGTCGTTCCCGCCGCTGCAGAGGCAAAAAATCGCGGCACCAAATCAGTCCCATTCAGGTTCGCTGGCAGGGGTTTGCCCCGGCAGCTCGCCACCCACATCACGCCAGCACCGTCGGCCAGAACCATCATCCGCCGCTGGAGCAAGTGCCGGAAGTGCGGGCTCTCGACGGCCAGGTTCAAGGTCGACATATCCGGAAAGCAAACCCCTGTGCTCTCACCACCACGAAGCTTGGCGAGCAGCAAAGCGACCGCTTCCTCGGTATACAAACGAGGAAAGCGAACCCCCAGGACATCGATCGTATCCACGCCGACTCCGCTCATGGCACGACCAGCACATCGCCCCGCATCAAGTGAAGGTTCATCTCGGGATGCTTGCCGGTTGTCAGCCCAGGATAGGAGATCGGAATCCTACGCTGCGCCGTCGAAGAACGCCGCAAAATAAACATGTTTGCCCCCCTGGCATAGGGCGTCAGTCCATGGGCCAGGGCAATCGCGTCGAGCACCGTCACGTAGTGGCCCGGCTGATAATGACCTGGCTGCGACACTTCGCCAACGACGCTAATCGAGTAGCTCTGAAACTCGTCAACTGCGACGGTGAGCATCGGCATGTCGGCATTCTGGGCGATGTACTTTTCCAACCCCTTGGCAAGCTTGTCTCTCAGTGCCCGCGCCGTCAATCCCGCCGCCTGCATCTGCCCAAGCAGCGGTACGGAAATACTACCGTCGGGGAGCACCCTCACACGGCCTGATACATCGGGATTTTTCCACTGCCGGATGTCGATAATATCGCCGGGACCTATCACGTACTCCAGCTTGGTGGGATCTGGCTCGATCTCGTAGTCATACCGGGGCAGATAGGGCGTGCAGCTAACGACACCACCGAGCAGTATCAACAGCGTCGAAAGCGCGGCGATTTGCAGCCTACGCAGGTTCAGGTTCGGCATGGTGACGGCGAATGCTAGCACAAGGCGTTCGGACGACCCCTATACTTGGGCATGGCCCATGCGAAGACTCTGCCAACAGCCGTTGAAACGACGCGCCGGGCTCGTTTGCCGGTGCTGCATCGCTACGATGTACCGGTGGTGGGGCTCGATCCTGCACATGAAGGTCTACGCGTCGCGCACTTGAGCGATCTTCATGTGGGCTCCCTCACCTCGCATCAGTTCATTCGCAGCGCGGTAGAGATGGCGCAGGCCGAGCAGCCCGATCTGGTGGTGATGACCGGCGACTTCGTTTGCTACAGCCCGAAGTTTGTGCCGCTGCTTGGCGCGCTGGTTCGTGGTTTTGAGGTGCCGACGGTGTGCGTGCTGGGCAATCACGACTACTGGACTGACGGTCACGGCGTCACGGCTGAGCTGGTCCGCGAGCAATACACGGTGCTGCGGAACCAACACACCCGGATCTACCTACGCGGCGCGCCACTGTCGATCATCGGTATTGACGACGCAGTGACCCGGCAGAGCGATGTCGCCCGCGCCTTTCGAGGCGTTCACCCGCACGACAGCCGCATTATTTTGACCCACGTTCCATCGCTCATCGAGCCCATTTCAGAGCGTGGTGGCGGGCTTGCACTCGCTGGACACACCCATGGCGGGCACGTCCAGATTCCGGGCCTGACCGACTTGGTGTTCCGCAAGCTGGGCCAGCACTTCGTAAAAGGCTTCTATCGGGTCCAAGATTCGCTGCTGTACGTAAACTCGGGGGTGGGATCAAGCTCCGTGCCGATCCGCGCCGGGGCCCCAGCAGAGCTGGCGATTGTCACCCTCCACGTTAGCCCCAACTCTCGATGAGCAGGACCGGTAGCGCAAGCCTCGGTGATTTGTCGGACTACTGGATAGCTTTCACAAAAAAAGCAGCTTTCCCAGAATACCGGGTTGACATCGGACCGCGCCCATGGAAAATCCCAGGTCGTCTAAGGGAGCTGTTGGCAACACCTCTTAGATTTTTGTTTCCCAATTCAGACCCCATCGTCCAGTTGGCCTAGGACACTAGCCTTTCACGTTGGTAACACGGGTTCGAATCCCGTTGGGGTCGCCAAAAGTTCTCTGGTTACCCGCACTTCACGAGGGTGCGGCTCTTTGATTCTATTTTGTCTTGGGTTGTGTTTAGTTGGTGGGACGCGTATTGGCCCATGCTATTTTGGCTGCGCCAACAGCGACCCATGACTAGATTTCTGCGATCTTTTTTTAGGCTTCATCGTCGGCAACTAGCCTGGCTATGCCTACTAGTGGTCGGCTTGTTACCGCGAATCTTGTCCGCTCGAACATTTTCCCAACAGTTCGAGCGGATGAAGCAAGTCGCCACCCGAGAGCAACTCTATAGGTTGCTCTACGCAATGCCAAAGGGCGGCGATCTTCATCAGCACTTCAACCTCGCCAACCTCGCCGAATCGTGGCTCCTTCTGGCCACCGACCCGAAATTCACCCGCAACAACGTTTTTTATACCCGAGCCCGACCTCGCGACTGTCCCAACCTGACCGCCGTTGCGCCACGATTTACGACCATCCAAAAGTCCTCGTATGACGCGTTACCACCGTGTCAAAAAGACGAGTACGTGTCGCTCTCGCAGCTAACCCCCGAAGAGCGTGCGCTGTTCATCTCGGGTCTCAAACTCGACAAGGACGAAGAGGGTCGGCAAGAATTCTTCGATGCCATCGGGGCGCGCATTGGCGATATGGGGCGCGATCCCAACATTGCTGGCGCTGCGCTCGTTGACAACATGCGTCGCTTCGCCACCGAAGGGCTCCGCTACATGGAGCTGTTTGTCGTCGGTCCCCGCTTCATAGACATCTACGGCCAGCCGATTCCAATCGAACGAGGCGTCCAAATTCTGCATGAGCGGCTGCTTGCACCCGATGCGATTGCGACAGGGCTCACGGTACGATTCTTAGCGACGGTGGTAAGGCATCATCCCGATGCCGAGACGGAAATCGAGCGTGCCTACGAGCTGGTCTCGAAACACCGCGATCTCTTCGTTGGGATCAACCTGGCGGGCCGCGAAGAGGATGGTCGTGGCCACGCTCTCCGCTTCGTCGATGTATTTCGCCGAATGCGCTCTCGCTATAGCAACATTCGGCTGTCGCTCCACGCTGGTGAAAGCGAGGCCCCGGGCACCCAAGTCAAAGACACGCTGCTGCTTGGAGCAAATCGGATCGGTCACGGAACCAACCTGCTATCGGACTCATCGACGTTGCTGCTGATGCGCGGCAACCAGTACCTGATTGAGACGTCGCTACTCAGCAACCAGCTGCTCAAGTACGTCCCCGACATCAAAGTCCACCCTTTCCCCGAATTCCTGCGCATCGGCATTCCGGTCTGCCTGAACACGGATGATCGCGGGGCCTGGGATTCGAACATGACCGACGAGTACTTCGCTGCCGTCACCAGCTTCAACCTAAGCTGGGAAGAGATCGTCGCCATCGGCCGGAACAGCCTGACCCACTCTTTTGCCGAGCCACCAGTCCGCGAACGCCTGCTGCGTGAGTACGATGCCGCGATGAAGCGCTTCGAGTTTCAGTTCATTGGGGACGACTGGACCGAAAAGCTGCGCCACGTCAACCTGTCGAAGTCCGGTTACGCAAAGCGCAAGTGGGGCATCCTCGAGTAGTCTCTCGACGGCTGCCTTCGGTCGCTACAGGTTCCCTTCGAGCGTGAGGTGTGCGCCGAGTCCGGGCCCCGGAATTCCCGAGCCATGGATTCGATACGTCTCGTTGGACAGGTTTTCGAGAATACCCGACAGGTAAATCTGCCTCGACAGCCGCAGCGAGCCGCGCAGATACGTCACCACAAGCCACGGCGATCCGTCACAGCTCGCCGCACCAAGCGGACAGATGGTTGGATCCAGCCGATCTTGGCCGGACAGTCGCCGCTGCGACATGGCTGCGCGGGCACCGACTTCCGCCAAACTCAAAATCGAGCGCGGCCGCCGAAGCTGGAGCGAGCCCAGCCCAGTGAGTGGTGGCACCCGCCACATCGGTTCCTGGATTTGGCTGGTTCCAGCAAGCCGCACATCGCCTTGCGTATAGTTCAAGCTGCCAAGGAGATGCAGGTCCGAGAACAGATTGAGCCGAAAGCTCGCCTCGACGGAATGGAGCAGTGCGGACTCTTCGTTGCGTCGGGCAAGAAACCGATCGACACAACGCCCGCCGAGCATCGTCCGACAGTCCGATCCTCCCAGGCTAGTCGTTGTCATCGAGATCGGATGGGCCAGATAGGTCACGGCGTAGGTCAAGCTCGTTTCGATCCGCGAGTAGGCCAGCCGCACAGCAGCCTCACCAGAATACGCAGCCTCGGCCGTGAGGGGTGTCTCGGTGGGTAGCAGCAGGCCCGGTCGTCCCCCGTCGAGCCGTGCCTGATCATCAAGGCTGGCTGGACGACTACCCGTCATAAAGCCAGCGATCAGGGTCGCGCCCGGCACAAACTCATAGCGTAGGTGCAGCGAACCGGCGTAGACAAGCGATGGGTCCATCCGGCGATCCTGCGACTTTTGCACCGACGGAAATAGCTTGGCCAGACGATCATCTGCGCCGACGATCAGAAAGTTGCCGCCGACTCGCCCCGAGATGAGCGCCTTGAGTCGACCAGGCCGCGAGCTGGGCTCCCCACGAAAGAGCTGTTCGAGGTCCAGCTCATCGACGAGAAACAGCGCAAAGTTGTGCGCAGCCGAACCACCGGGGTAACGCATCCACTCGCTGATGGGTCTGCCTAGCCCACTTCCACCCACAGTGGCTTGCTCGGCGCTGCTCGATACCCAGTCGAAGTAGCCATCCATGCCCGCCGCGAGTCGACCACCACGACCGAGATCGGCCCTGACGTTGGCGCTCAGCGAGAAGACATCGTCACGATTGCTCAGCCGATCCACCCGATCGATGATCACCTGCGTGCGCGCCGCTTGTTCCGACAGCCGCTGATACGCAGCCGTCGCTGTCACATCGACCGAGGAATCGGCGATCTCAATGCTGGTGCTGTACCGAAGGTAGGTCAGATCTCGCGCCAGCTCGGTAAGCAGGTACAGATCGTCGGGCACGCTGCGCTCGCTGCGCAGTCCGTCATACTGGCGACCGCCTTGGTAGACGAGCAGCACGTTGCCATGGCCGGTATCGGCACTCACCCCGAGATATAAGCCGCCATCGCTAAAGGACGTAAGTGGCACCGTCGGCGCTTGGTAGCCGCCGCTCAGGTCATTGAAGTGGCGGGCGGAAAAAGCTGTCTCTGCGGAAAAACGCCCCCAGCGACCGCCGCCCGAGAGGCTGCCGGAAAAAGATTGATCGTAGCTGGAATAGCTCAGACGAGTGCCCGCATTGATTTCTAGGTTGGCACCGACGATCGCCACCGGACGCCGAGTCCGTAACGAAACCGTGCCTCCGAGTCCGTCGCTGCCATACGTGGCCAGGCCAGGTCCACGAACCACTTCGACCGCTTCAAGCAAATACGGATCGACGAGGTTGATGTTCGATAGACCCGACGGCAAGCTGCTGGTCGTGGTGGTGTTGAGACGGATGCCATCGACCACCAGAAGGACCCGCGCATCGCCCAGACCACGCATCGAAGGCAGCGCCGTGTTGTGACTTGGCCGCTGGACCGTTACGCCGTCCTCGAAATCAAGGGTCTCTCCACTCATTCGCGTCGGACGGACGCGAAGCTCGTCTCGAAGCACGGCCGAAGTCGAACGCGGGCTATCCCACACCGTCGAACGCGACAGGTTGACAGCCCCAAGGACGTCGATCTGCGATCTTGGCTTACTGGACTCCGACGGTTCGTCGTCAGCGGCCAGCGCTGATGTCGTCACCAGCATCGTAGACGCGACCAACAGTTGACCCAGCCGGCACAACAGCATGCGAGCGATGCCCAACCTTTTGTAAAACAAGCTCCCTCGCTAGCCCAAGGTTCGTCCGGCGGCTTGCTTCTCGATGTAACGAGCAAGCTGCACGTCCAGCTCGGTGATGCCTTGGGCATCGTGCGTTGAAAGGGAGACGTTCACCCGCGAGTAGACGTTGGTCCAATCGGGATGGTGATTCATGGCCTCGGCATGCAGCGCCACGGCGGTCATGAAAGAAAACGCCTCCACAAACGACGAAAACTGATACTCGCGATAAAGCTTGCCATTTACGAGCGCCCAGCGCCGAAGCTGCGGATCGCGGATCGCCGTCGTCAACTGGTCTTCAGTCAGGGTCTGAGTCATCGCTACGGCGCATTTTGAGCACAGGTTACCGCCCCACAGCAAGCCCAGACGCAATCGCCCAGGTTGTAGCGGGCTTTACGTGCTGGCGGGCCACTGCTAGTGTCCGCCCCTCATGTTCGTGATTCCAGTCGGTGGGTGTGGAGAGTTTGGCCGCAACTTGACCGCGTATGTCTGCGCGAAAACGCTGGTTCTTGTCGATTGCGGCATTCAAATGCCCGACGACTTGGCGCCCGGCGTCGATCACTTTGTGTGCGATCTAACGGCGCTGCTGCAACGTTTTGGGCTTCCTACTGCGGTGGTCTTGACGCATGGGCACGAGGACCATGTGGGCGCGGTCTATCACCTGCTGCGAACGCTAGAAATGGCGATTCCCATCTACGGAAGACCGCTCGCGCTGCGGCTTTGTCACAATCGTCTGCGTCGGAACGGCGTGGCATCGAAGCTGTTCGACCCGCGCCCGCTAACGCCGGGTCAGCCGCTGCATCTTTCTGCGTCCTCATCCTCGGGAGAGCTCGACCCCGAAGGCCTGGTGGTGGTGCCACTCGCGGTGCCACACTCGATTCCCGAGGCCTGTTCGCTGTTGCTCTGTGGTCCGCTACGTCCCTCGCAGCTGGTCCCTGCTAGCAACGGATTGCTCACCCTCCCCGCTCCGCTTCCCGAGGAAACACGAACCGTCCTGCACACCGGCGATTACAAAGTCGTGGCCGAGACAATACGCTTTGAGCCACGACCAAGTCCGCTGCCGCCGATCGATCTTCTCGTCGGGGACAGCACCAATGCACTATCGACCGGCAATTCCGGAGACGAAAGAATCGTCGAAGAATCGCTCAAGGCGATACTCGCCAACCACTCTGGACGCGTTGCGGTCACGCTGTTTTCGTCGCACATCGAGCGGATCAGCCATTTTGCGCGAAGCTGCGAACTGCACGGTCGACGGCTGTGCTTGCTCGGTCGCGGACTTCACGATGCCGTCGATGCCGCAGAGTCCGTCGGCGCGCTCAAGCTGCCACAAGCGCTGCTATGCACTCCCGACGAAGCGGCTCTACTTCCTCGTCGACAAGTCGCGATGCTATGCACTGGTACCCAAGGTGAGTCCGTCGCAGCACTAGGTAAGCTGGTCGCTGCGCTGGAACCGAACTCAGGTGCGGCGTTTGGCAAGCTCCGTTTGCAAGCTGGTGACACGGTGGTACTGGCGGCACGCGCCATTCCCGGCAACGAACGACCCGTCTCGCGGCTTGCGGACAAACTGGTCTCGCATGGCATTTCGGTCGTCTCTGGTCCGCTCTACGCCGTCTCCGGTCACGGCTATCGCGACGAACTTCGCTGGCTGCTGGAGACGTTTCAACCCAAAACGCTACTGCCCGTGCATGGCGGTCCGCGCCAGCTTGCAGCCCATGCAGATATCGCCGCCAGCCTCGGAATCCCCGCATTATGTCAGTTCAACGGCGATGTGATTGAGCTTGGCGAGCGCGCCCAGGTCGTCGACCATCTGCCCAGTCCTGGGGTCGCTATTGAAGGAACCACTGTCGGTGAAGTCGGTCCAGAGACTCTGCGTACCCGACGACTGCTGGCTCACACCGGTCTAGCCATCATCGCCAGTGTCCATGGACAGCCTCGTCGCTTGAGCGTCCGTACGGTGGGTATCAGCGATAAGGGCCCGAAGCTTCAAGCACTCTGCGACCACGCGGCGCAGCAGGCCGAGTCGCTCCTCGGTGCGGTACTCGATGCAGCCCCCGAAAGCGGACCTGATCTGCACGACCTGGAGCGAGCACTTGGACGGGTAGTCCGCAATGCCTTTCGTACCGCCCGAGGCATCAAACCCAACGTAATTTGTATCCTCACCGATACTCCCTCTGCCAGCGAAGATCTGGCGACCCAGTGACTCCCACCCGATTCCTAACGCATTCCCAAATCTGTTAGATTCTCGTTGCCATGATTGCGTCCGCACAAGCCTATCGCGGTGCCACCATAACGCTCAGCTTGGGACCGCTGCGGAACCTGTCAGAGACGCTCCAGCGGTGCCGCCGACTGCTTGAGCAAGGACTCCGCTTTGTTGAGTTGCGCGACGATCTGCTAACCGATCAGGAACTCACGCAGTGCGCCCGTGCACTGCCCCGGGAGCAGACACTCCTAAGCCTGCGACGATCACGGACTGATCACGTTGCGTTAATCGATTTGTTCGCACCCGCACTGCTTGATGTCGCTTGGGAGCTAGGGGAGCTATCCCCAATGATTTCCGCCACGGTCGAAAAATCTCCGACGCTGAAACTGATCCGATCATGCCACACTCGAACGGATGAGGAGTCTGTTGCTGCTCTGCTCGATCGCTTGACTGCCGAGATCCCAGAGCCTCAGATCATCAAGGTTGCGATTCCTATTGCCAACTTCGCACAGCTACGGGACGGTCACAGGTGGCGACTCCGGAATCCACAGCGACACATCTTTTTGCCAATCGCCAGCGATGGTTCGGGACGATTCCGTTTCTATCGACTTCTCGTCGCCGACCAGCAGCTCCTGCACTTTCTGCGCGATGCCGACTCAGCGCTCGTTCCCGATCAGCCATCATCTGCAGAGTGGACGATTCGCCAGCAGATTCCGATTCCAAACACAGATCCAATTCCATTCGCTGCAATTGTCGGTGATCCGGTCGAACACAGCCGCACACCGGAATATCACGCGCAGTTCTTTGCGCAGTACGGAATGCCGGTGCTCAAAGTCCGAATCACCGATGACGATCTGCGTTCTTGCGATGTACTGTCAGTGCTACGGGAATTGGGACTGCGAGCCGCGGCGGTGACTTCTCCGCTGAAGGTCTGGCTTCGGGAATCCGTTCTTGCGGTGGGCGGTGCGTGGGAAGCGATCGATACGCTGGATCCGCAGGACGCGGGCAACACCATCGTGGTTCTAGCCAACGGAAACATCATCGGCTGTAGCACGGATGGCCCCGGTCTACGGGCAGCGTGGCAGGACACTCTCCGCGACCAATCAGGGGTTCTTGGCGCGATTCCCAATCTGGCAGTATTCGGCGGTGGAGGACTCCTTTCGCTGCTACAGAGTGTCTTTCCATCGGCCTTGTTTCTATCAGCGAGAACTGGGGAAGTGCGCACCTCCCAGCAAGAGCTTCTGAGCACCGACCATCCATCTAACATTTCGGCTGTGATCTGGTCCGTGGGTCGCAGTCGCTATCGCAACGCTCCGCCACCCTGGCTGCGGCCTCAACTGGTGTTTGACCTAAACTATGCTGCGGATTCACCGGGCCGCGAGTTTGCGCAAGCCGTCGGAGCACAGTATGTCGATGGGAGTCGCTTCTTTGAACAGCAAGCGGCCGCGCAGCAGCAGTTTTGGCGTCAGCATCTATCACCACGAACGTAAAACGAACCAAGCCCGCTGGTCCCTACTGCCAGTGGGGAAGAAGTAATCAGGAATCAACCATGAGCAAACCTCTGTTCTCGCTACCGATGATCGTGCCGTTCCAAGACATTGACGCAGCAGGAATCGTGTTTTTTGCACGGGTGTTCGACTACTTTCACAACGCATTCGTGGCACATCTCGACGACCGAGGAGTGAGTCTTCCGGCAGTGATCGCGGGCGGTGAATGGGGTGCTCCGCTCGCTCACGCCGAGGCAGACTACAAATTTCCGCTCCGTTTTGGCGATCGGGTTCGCGCTGAGATCGTGCGCGGCGAGGTCGGTGAAACGTCAGTGACCATCCACCATCAAATCGTTTCAGGAACCGATCCGGTACGCGTTCATGCAGTTGGAAAAACCGTCCATGTCGTGATTGATCGCAAGACCTTCCGACCACGGCCGGTACCCGTTGAGCTGCGCGATGCCTACGTACCTAAGCGCGAAACTTCCGCAGCAGCGGAGTGAATTCAGCGATCGCTGTACGTCGATCGATCTTGCCGTTCGCTAGCTGGGGGATTGCATCCACCACGGCCCATAAACGGGGTCGCTTAAACGAGGCCAACAAGCTTGTGATTGTATCGGTGAGCAGGGACTCCTGAAACTCAGGAAGAACCACAATCGCCGCCGCCACCACTGCCCCCCACTGTGGGTCGGGAACGCCAAACACCACTGAACTCCGAACGGAAGGAACCAGCAGCAGGGCCTGCTCGACTTCTGCCGGATAGACATTTTCTCCACCAGTCACGATGAGATCCATGCGTCGCGCATGAATCAGCAGCACCCCCTCATCATTGAGCTCGCCCAAATCGCCGGTATCAAACCAGCGCCCGCCAAGCGGCTCCTTCCCAACATAGCCCGTCATCATGCTGCGACCCCGTACCCAGATCCGACCCACGGCCTTTGGCGCGAGCACCGCTCCCTCTTCACTGCGAATCGACAGCTCCAGTCCAGCTAACGGAGTGCCAGACCCGGTTCGAACCAAAGCAGTTGGCGTCCATTTCTGAACCGTCACCTGAGAGCACGCCTCTGTGAGTCCGTAGGTCGTGAGGACATTCACGCCCTCGCCCACTGCCCTGGTGAGCAACCGCAGCGGAGTGGCCGCACCACCCGACAGAACCGCACGAACAGAGCGCAGGACTCCTTCTCGATCGGCATCAAGCAGACCCTGGAGCATCACCGGCACCACCGAAATCAGCGTCACCCGATTCAGCACGATCGCAGCCAGCACCGCTTGCGCATCAAAACGAGGCAGGAGTACCACCGTACTACGCGCCAGCAGACAGCGAATCACGATCGACAGGCCACCAATGTGGCACAGCGGCAGACACAGAAGCCAGCGATCGTCCTCGAAGAAGCCCAAATTTTCCGCACTCCCATGCGCGCTCGCCACAAACGCAGAGCGCGACAGGATCGCACCTTTGGGAGTGCCGCTGGTCCCAGACGTATACAGAATCGCCAGAGGTGCGGAGCCACAGATCTCGCTTGCAGAGTCGGTCCAGATGGAAGTTCCGACCATCAGCGAATCCACTTCCGCATCCCCAAACAGACAGCGCGGCTTGGCATCGTCTAGCACCACTGCCACCTCGCGTTCTGTCCAGCGGGGATGCACTGCCACAAACGGAATCCCAAGCTCGATGAACGCTAGCACCGCAATCAAGGTCGGGCCGCGATTGCTGGCACAAATCGCCACCAGCGTCGAAGAATCCAGCCCCCTTCGGGTCAGCTCTGCACAGGTTCCGGCCACTTCTGCTGAAAGCTCTGCATAAGACAGCGTGCGCTCTTTGAGCACCACAGCGATCCGTTCGCCGCACTCTGCCGCAGCCCTGCGCACGCTCAGATCCACGGCACACCAGCTCTTCCAAATCCAAATCCCACCCCACCGCTTGGCGTAATCTCGGCATCGGATCGCAGGTGATGAGGATTGGACACATCGGGCCAGCCCGTCAGCCCCACATGTCGATCCAGTCCACACGCAAGGGGCGCAATCGGTAGTGACAAAGCCAGTTCGCACGCCGCAGCCAGTCCAATCGGACCATCCAGCAGATGCGTCACCACCACTCCCAATCCGTATGAATGCGCCAGCAGGGCCAGCTCTCTGCTCCGTCGGAGTCCCAGCATCGCCGGCTTCAGCACCCAGGCCGCGCACCCCTGCGCAGGAAGCAAACCGTCCAGTTGGGAACCCGCTGCAAGAGACTCATCCGCTGCCCACGGTACCGCGCAAACTCCGAGTGTTGCCAGACTCTGCACAGAGGTTGGTTGCTCCACAAACTGCGGGTGTAGCGCGGCATATTGGGTGAGACGTTTGCGGGCCTCACCAGGAGTAAAAACCCCGTTGGCATCCAGCCGTAGCACAAAGTCTTGGCCCAGCTCCCGTCGCAGAGAGAAAAGCATATGAAGCTCTTCATCTGCCTCTTTTTCTGGTCTTCCGACTTTCACTTTCAGTGTACGGATTCCCCTCTCGATCGCACCGCGGGCCTCAGCCAGGCTGCTCACCACCGCGTTGCGCGGAATCGCAGTCCGCTCTTGTCCGCCGAGCAGTGTCGCGACACTGACCCCGCGTGAGCGAGCCAGCAGATCACACAGTGCCGACTCCCATGCAAAGCGCGCCGCTGCCACAGAATCAAGCCAAGGACATAGCGGCCACCCATCGGCATCATATCCACATATCCGCCGCTCGATATCGGCGAGCGCGGCGATACAGTCCGACAGGCCTTCTTGACTGTGACCACTCAGAGGGGAGGCTTCACCGATCCCTCGCGCACCGTGGTGATCCCAGATCTCCAAAACGATTCCACTGCGACTAGACCAAGACTGCTTGGCGTTGGCAAACGACTCGCGCAGCGCCCCCTTATGTACATAGATCCGCGAGCCCGCAAGGAGCAGGTCACCGTCACCGAGTGTTGGCCAAGCGCGACTCACAAGACGATTCCCAACGCGAACAGGAGTCCATGAACCAACAGCAGGCGCGCCGTCCCCGCCAGGGTTCGATTCAGGGGTGCACCCCGATCGCGCAGCACGGACCGACCCAGCGGAACCGCCAGCGGAAGACTAAGCAGCGGTAGCAGAGCTGCTCGTCCAAGCTGACCCGACATGCACAGATAGAGGGGTATCACAAACGCAGTCGCCAGCAGAACCCAATACTCCGCGACTCCAAAGCTCCGACCAAAGCGCACAACCAGCGTTCGCTTGCCTGCTTTGACATCTGTAGATCCATCGCGAAGGTTGTTCACGACCAGCACTGCCGTGGCCAGCGCGCCCACCGGTAGCGCCGCATAGAAGGCCAGGGCACAGAGCCGCCCAGCCTCGACAAACACGGTGCCACAGACCGCTACCAAGCCAAAGAACACGAACACAAACAGATCACCGAGTCCGTTATATCCAAGCGGATACGGACCCCCGGTGTAGGCAATTCCGGATGCGATCGACAGCACCCCGATGAGCAGCACATACGGCCCCGCCACCCAGGTCAGATAGATCCCCATCACCGTCGCCAGTGCAAAGCTGATGTACATTCCCAAGCGAACATTGTGGGGTGCAATCAGACCCGCCTGGGTGACCCGCAGCGGTCCCAGTCGTTCCTCGGTATCCGCGCCTTTTTCATAGTCGAACACATCGTTGGCGAGGTTGGTACCGATCTGAATGAACACCGCGCCAAACAGTGCCGCCAGCGCGGGCAGAAGTCGCATCGCGTGCATCGTATGGGCGACTGCCGTGCCGATGACCACTGGGATCAGTCCGACGGTAAGAGTCGCTGGACGAGTCGCCAGGAGCCACGCTCGCAGCGAGTCCTTGGCAACGCCTTGGGGCACTGTTTGCCGGCTCATGGAAACCGCTTGAACTTCTTGAAGTTGGGCTTCCGTTTTTCTAGGAACGCCTCCTTTCCTTCGCGCCCTTCTTCGGTCATGTAGTACAGCAGCGTGGCACTTCCGGCCAGCTCCTGAAGACCGGCCTGGCCGTCGCAGTCTGCGTTCAGAGAGGCCTTCAGAAAGCGTAGGGCGGTCGGGCTGTTCTGCAGCATTTCCCGGGCCCACTTGAGCGTCTCTGTCTCTAGCTCTGCGAGCGGGACGACGGTGTTGACCAGCCCCATTTGCAGCGCTTGCTGGGCATCATACTGACGACAGAGAAACCAGATCTCGCGGGCCTTCTTTTGACCGACGATCCGCGCCATATAGGAAGCGCCGTAGCCACCATCAAAGCTACCGACCTTGGGACCAGTCTGTCCAAAGCGCGCATTGTCTGCTGCGATTGTTAGATCACAGAGCATGTGTAGGACGTGTCCGCCACCAATCGCGTAACCGGCAACCATCGCGATCACGGGCTTCGGCAGCGTGCGGATCTGCCGCTGCACATCGAGCACGTTCAGGCGCGGAATGCCGTCTTCACCGACATAGCCACCTTGACCCCGAACGCGCTGATCGCCACCGGAACAGAACGCCTCATTCCCTTCCCCAGTCAGGATCACGACACCGATGTCCCCATCATCACGCGCATCGGTAAACGCGATCGACAGTTCCTTTACGGTACGCGGACGGAAGGCGTTGCGGACCTCTGGACGGTTGATGGTGATCTTGGCAATTCCGTCGTCTGTTTTTTCGTACTTGATGTCCTGAAAGCCCAGGTTGTCGACGGACTTCCACTGTGTCTCGCTCATGGATGAGATGCTCCGTGATGGTCGTGAAAAGGATGCTTCGATTGCAAAGCAGAACGCACCAGATCGGGTACTTCAACGATCAAGTTATGACCTGCGTTCGCAACAATCTGATGAGTGACAAAGGAACTCCGCTTCGCAAGCTCGGTCCCAATCATCGAAAACTTTTGATCGAGCGCACCGGTCAGCAGAAGGGTTGGGACGCTCAGTGTGGGTAGCATCGGCCACAGATCCGGCATCCGTCCGGTGCCCAGCGTTTTCAGCACCCAGGACAGCGCTTTCGGCTGATGTCCGAGACGGGCTGTTCGCTGCTCTGCCAGCGCCTCCGCAGACAGTCGCTGTTGGGAGTCAAACAGGGGCAACTCCTCCCACTGTTTCACAAACTCTGGAAGTCCCTGGGTGAGTAGCTTATCGATCAGCGAATCTTCCCACTTGATTCGCGTAGCGCGAACGCTGGAATCCGCAATTCCCGGATCGACTCCGACCAGCGTAAGCGACGATATTCTGTGGGGATGCCGAAGTGCCGCAGCAAGCGCCAAGCGAGCGCCCAGCGAATAGCCATGCAGCGAAAAGCGCGGATAGGGAATCCGTGCCACCAGCGCATCGACCACCGCGAAAAAGTCAGCAGCAGGAAGCAGCCACGGGGACGGTCCATGACCGGGAAGATAGTCATTTGTATAGGAACCCCCAAGCCGCTGCGCGATCGGCTGCCAGAGCGTAGGAGACCCCAAAAAGCCATGCCAGAACACACCGGGCAGAGTCTCTTTAGGAGTCGCAATCGCTGCCCCTAGACCGCCATCCGATTGTGTCAACTCCGTCGCCAATTGTCCGTAGATGCGCTTTCGACGCTTGACGCCATCTTCGCCAGGAACCACCGCTTCGATGAGCCAAGGCCGGTCCGCAGACATCGCTTGCGCAAGCGCAGATTGGAGGCTGGACAGGTCCGAGACCCGCTGATACGGAATCGCAAACGCCGCCGCTGCGTGCGAAAGATCCACATCCTGAGCGGTCAGGAACAGTGACTCGAAATACGGATGAGCAACGGAATTGCTCCCAATCGGAAGCTGCTCGAAAATCCGTCCGCCCCCATTTTGAACCACCACGACCGCAAGTGGACCAGACACCGCTCGCAACACCCCAAGTCCGCCCACATCATGGAGCGCACTCAGGTCGCCAAGCAGCAGGGCGAGTGGGCGATCGAGCAGACTCCGCGCTCCAGCCGCCCCGGCGATGAGCCCATCGATGCCGCTGGCACCCCGCTGATGCAGCACCCGCAGCGGCTTTGTGCTCGGACGACAATACAGATCGAGATCGCGTACGGGCAGACTATTGCCAATCACCAGGGCGGAATCTGTGGGAAGCGCATCGATGACGGCTTGCGCGATCTGACCTTCGGAAAACACCGCGTCCGAAAGATTCGCCGACACTACCTTCCAAACCCGGCGCTCGGCATCGGAAAACACCGCTTGCCAGGTCAAATCGGGAGTCCGGATTGGGAGCCTGTCCGCCACCCGATTCAGCAGCTCTGCCGGATCGCCAAAGATCAGAAGCGACGCACTGCCGTGCGGATCGTTCCAACCATACGGAGCAATCACCACCCGCTGACAATCAGGATGCTCGGCCAGGTACTGCCCATACGATGCTGACACCACCGGACCGCCCAGCTCGATGAGTAGCTCGGGTCGCTGCTGCTTGCGAAAGCTCGGACTCCGCAGTGCCGCGTCAAATCCTCCACAAACCTGTGATCCAGTACCGAAACGAACGCCGCTGGTGGCTTCCGCCCAGATCGGAAAGCCGGTCTTGTAATGAAGCGCCAGCACCGCCCTCCGGAGCTCGTCACCACGACTGCCACACCACGCTGGACCACAGACCATCACACCCCGCTGCACCCCCTCACATACACGGGACAGCGCGAGCACGGCCTCTGCATCCATCGCACGGAGGGCCGGAAAAACCGTCGGTGCCCCGCGATGAATCAACTCGGTGAGCAATCGATTCCAAGGCTCTTCGCTCGCATGTTCCATCGGATCGAGCGGCTTGCGAAACCGCGCATTCACATGAACCGGACCAGGCACCGGACTGGTTGCGAAGTGGACCGCTTGTGAGGCAATCCGCACCACCGCGTGGAGCGCAGAAGGAGCCGGATCGGGAAGACCGAGCTCCGCATAATGGCGTGCAAAGTGCCCAAACAACTTGACCTGATCGATGGTCTGCGCCGCCGCACAATCGTAGTCTTCCCACGGTCTGTCGGCAGTCACAATCAACATGGGCACATGACTCTGCGCCGCTTCAATCACCGCCGGTAGATAATGGGCCCCAGCAGTTCCGGAAGTACAAAGGAGTGCGCTCGGATGACCGCTCACTCGCGCCTGTCCCAGCGCAAAGAAGGCCGCGACCCGTTCATCCAGCACAATGTGTTTGCGGATGCGCGGCTCTTGTGCAAATGCCAACGCCAGCGGAGTCGAGCGCGATCCCGGACTTATTACAACATCCCGGATTCCGGCACTGGCCAGCGTCGCAACAAACAGTCGCGCCCAAGCGCTGTGCAGATCGCTTGCGCTCACGACACGACTCCCAACACAGAAAGCATCGCCCGCAGCTTGGCCGACGTCTCGTGGTACTCCTTGTGCGGCAGCGAACCGGCCACGACTCCCGCCCCCGCATAGAGCCACGCCCGCTGCTTACACAGCAGCGCAGAACGAATTGCGACCCAAAACTCACCGTCTCCGGCTGCATCAAACCATCCCACGGGTGCGGCGTAGAGTCCCCGGTTTGCCGGCTCATGCTTGGCCAAAAAGCGCGCTGCTTGGTCTCGCGGCAGCCCACAGACCGCCGGAGTTGGATGCAAGCAGGCCAGCAATCGAAGCACATGCTGCTCTGCCTCAAGCTCCCCTTGAATCGGCGTACACAGGTGATGGACGTTGCGCAACGAACGCAAGCCAGTTGCAGCGATCACCGGATCATTCACCCCGCACTCACGCAGTGAATCGACAATCGCAGTGACCACATGAGCATGCTCGCGCCGTTCCTTGTCATCACCAAGCAAGGACTCTTTGACCATTTCATCGTCGCTGACAAGTCCCCTAGGCCTGGTTCCGGCCAGCGCTTCGGTCCGTACCATACAACCGCGCTTTTCAATCAGCAGCTCTGGGGTTGCGCCCAAAAACACAGCGCCAGTTCGCTCCAATGCAAATCGATTGCATCCAGAATAAGAATCATCTAATAAGCGTAATATATGCTGGGGATCAAACGCTCGGTCCGCTTCTAGCATGCTTCGCCGAGCGGGAACCACCTTCACGAAGGTTCCGTGCGCAATCTCGGCAAGCGCTGCTTCGATCATCGCGCCATAGCGCTCACAGGACAGGTCCTCGCGCTGGACCACCACCGGTGAATTCCCAACTGTTCCGCTTTCGTTTGACAGGGCACGCTCGATCGCCTCAAGTTCGGACTCGATCGGGCCAAGATGGACAAGCTCGCTGGCACGGATCGCAAGCTGAAGGAAGCTATCGGAATCGGAGCGGAGGACCAGCCAGCGTGGCAGTGCAAAGCTGGCATCACGAAACGAGTGCCACGGATCTGGGTCCAGCTCGGACTGGGCTGGTGCGGCCACCGGGACCGCCTGGGGTTGTTCATTACGTAGATTCGCGTCAAACCGAAAGCCACCATACAGCCGAGGTCGTGGGGCCGACTCACAGCCCGCTTGGCGCTGTTCGATGACCCTGCTAAACAGCAGATCCGCAGCCCTTTGCAGCGCATCGACCACGCAGGCTCCATCGACCCCAAGCAGCGCCGCCTCGCCCATTCCAGCGACGGAAAACGATGTGGACCGGGAGTCCGGTGGAGCCCAGTATAACATCGGACCAGGGAGCCCAGCAGCGGCCAGCGCCGCGCAGCCCAGCGGAGAGTGAATCACGCACCGCGCCGTCAGAACAAAGAGCGGATCACCGGTCGCTCCATCTGATTCCTTTTGCAGGTTCTGTAGCAGCGCTCGCACGGACTAGGATTCCTTGCTCGGGGTTGCAACATACAGCGTTGCCACCCCAAATGTCAGCGGCTCAACGGAAAGTACCGTCAAGTTGCACGCTGCCATCAGCTTGGCAAATTCCGGCGCATCGGGGAACGCGGCGATCGAGCGCTGCAAGTAGCGATACTCCGCAGACCCCGACAAAAGCGATCCCAGCCACGGCACCACGCTATGAACATGGAAGCGGGCGAGTCCCCCCATGACACCATGCCTGGGCTCTGCCAGCTCCAGAATCGCAATCCGACCACCGGGCTTGGTGATCCGCGCCATCTCGCGCAGGGCCTTCGGACGATCGGGAACGTTGCGAATCCCAAACGCCATGCAGACGCTGTCAAACGAGCTGTCCGCGAACGGAAGAGACTCGGCATTGCCTTCGATCAGCGTGATCTGTTTGTGAAGCGCGGACTCTTTGATCTTGCGCTCACCCACTGCAAGCATCTTCTTCGAGGGATCGAGTCCGGTCACCTGAACCTGCGGCTCAGTCCGCGCCACCATCATCGCCAGATCTGCGGTTCCGGTCGCCAGATCCAGCACCCGATGGGAGGGTGAGAGCCGAAGCGCAGCGACAGTCTTTTTGCGCCAGCGCTGGTCGATTCCCAGGGAGATGATCCGGTTTAATAGATCATAGCGATCGGCAATGCCATCGAACATCTGGCCGCTGCCTTCGCGCACTCCCTCTGCCGTTCCTTCCATCGATACCGGACTCTGTTTGGTCATGGTGCCACCGCTTGCAGACTCTGCAGAACGTGTTGCAGTTCCTCTGCACGAAGCGCCTGTGGTCCGTCGCTCAGCGCTCGCCCCGGATCATCGTGGGTCTCGATCATGACCCCCGCCGCACCAGCCGCCAGCGCCGCCCGAGCCAGCGGCAGAATCAAGTCGCGCCGCCCAGTTCCATGCGAAGGATCAACAATCACTGGCAGCCTATGGACGTTGGCGAGCAGCGCCACCGCAGTCAGATCCACCAGGTTTCGCGTCGATGGATCAAAGCCGCGAATTCCGCGCTCACAGAGCACAACGCCGCTTGATCCGTGATGCAAAAGGTACTCTGCCGCGAGCAGCCACTCATCAATGGTGGCCGACATCGCCCGCTTGAGCAGCACCGGCTTCCCAACTTGTCCCACACGCTTGAGGAGCGCGAAGTTTTGCATGTTGCGCGAGCCAATCTGAATCAGATCCGCAAGCTCTGCCACGGCGGTCACATCGTGCTCGGACAATACTTCTGTCACGACGCGCAGACCGTACTTGGTGGCGGCATCTCGCATCCAAGACAGCGCTGGATCACCGTGTCCTTGAAAGTTATACGGAGAGCTGCGCGGCTTGAACGCGCCCCCACGCAAAAACGTCACTCCCAAGGGAGCCAGGCGAGCCGCAATCGCATCGATCTGTTCCGGCGATTCCACGCTGCAAGGTCCACACATCAGCGTCGGTCGGCTCCCACCGATTGGGTGTCCTGTGACCAAGACTTGCGGCCCCTGCTTATCGATACGTGGATGTTCAGGAACTGGCACAGAGACGCTGCCGACTCCCTGAATCTGCGCCACCGCCAACGGGTCAACTCCCGTGGAATGGGCGGCTACCACGAACTGAATTCCGCCGCTGCCGACACCGCGCTCAATCGACGCAACCCACAGTCCCAAGGAGGCAAGCTCCCGCTTCACAGCCTGAGGGTCCGCATCTTCCCGAAGTGAAACGATCATGTGTTGCCTCTACTTTTCACGGTGTACAAGTGCCAAGGCAACCTGCTCCAGCGCCGAGCGAGCCCGCGATGAAGGCAGCGGCGCAAGGGCCGCGATGGCTTCCGCAGAGCGCATTCGCGCCAATGAAATACACTCCTCTACCACTCCTTTTTCCCACAGCACTGCCGTCAGATGTTGTTCGAGCAGTGGGGAAAGACAGAGCGCGTCTTTTTCGCACGCGGCCGCCAATTCTTCACCGAGCGATGGTGCTCGCTCGATCGCAAGGAGTAGCGGATAGGTCATCTTCCCTTCATGTAGATCCGCAAACAGCGACTTCCCTACCACCTCCGGATTTCCCGCCAAGTCGAGAACGTCGTCGATCACCTGAAACGCTACGCCCAGATTGCGTCCGTAGCTCTCCAGTAGCAGACAGTGGTCCGCAGACACTCCGCCCGCACAGCCGCCCGCAAACAGAGCCCAGCGAAACAGGCTCGCGGTCTTTCCTTCGACGATCCGAAAGTAGTCCGCAACCGTGCCCCGGACGTTGCCGCGATTGGCCAGTTGAAGCGCCTCTGCTTCCAAGATTTCGTGCAGAACGCTCAGACTTTTGTCGAGCAATCCGGGGACTCCTACCCGCTGAATCCGCCGCAGCGCATCGACCAGGAGCCAGTCTCCGGCATAGATGCTTCCCGCGTTGCCGTAGATCACCCGTGCCGTATCCACCCCGCGCCGCTTGTCTCCCAGGTCGATCACATCATCATGAAGCAGGGTGGCAGAGTGGACAAGCTCGACGGCAATCGCCAGTTCACGTGCTGCCGCACCGAAGCCACTGCCGACCCGCGCCGCCAGCGCTACGCACAGAGGTCGCAGCCGCTTTCCTTTTTGAGAAAGCAGATGACGAGCACTGTCATGAACCGGCGTGTCGCGGTGTTCAATCGCTGCCAGTCCGGCTTCGACTTCTGCGAGATCCGATCCCATCCAGCGTCGCAACTGACTGAGCGTATTCGCCAGGGTCTCTACTTTGTGATTGGCAGAGACGGTCGACAAAATCGAAAGCACATCCTTGGCTGAATCTACTGACTCGGGAACTTGCGATTCCGCATCCACTTGGCACCGATCCATAGATAAAGAGGAATCTTAAAGAAGAGAGCCTCTGTTTTTGTTGACTGCCATTCGCTATCCGGGCATTCCTGACGACCCCTACCGTCGCTCGGGTGTCCCGGTACGATGTGCTTTTTCTAGTAGTCCAAAGCCTGTGAAGTCCGCCCGCCGCGAAGCCAAGAAGCGATCAATCACATTGTCCGCAAGCTGCGCAAACGACAGCAGCAGCTTGGTCTTCTGCAGGGCGACTCTTCCTTCCTCATTGGGAAGAGTCTTGAGAAGTCCGCAGGCTTGCTCCAGACGCTCACGAACGCTGCGTACCCAGAAACGCTCACGCTCGCTCACGACCTTCGAGATCATCTTCCACAGATCGGTCTCTGCTTCAAAGAACTCGCGTCGCTCACCGGGGCGCCATACCCGCCGCACCACCGACCATTCCTGTAGCTCTGTCAGGGTCATGCTGACCGCACCGGATGACATCGACAGGCGCTCCGTCAGCACCGAAGCCGAGAGCGGCTCTCCAGCCAGGTACAGCACGGTCCAGACTCGACCGAGGGCTTTGCGGAACCCCCAGTGCTCGATGACGTCTCCGACCGCATCTGCGATCAGCAGCTCTGCTTCTTGAAAGGTATGGGCGGCTGAGCTCATTTGCTGAACTTTCAGAAACAATTGAAACTACTGTAGGCTCAAAAAGCTCCCTGTCAAGGGACAGCGACCGATCAGCGCGATTGCCGAACCTAATCAAGTGGCTGGCCTCGGTCGACGGCCATCTCGCTGGGCATAGACTGAAGAAATGGATGCGCGGTATCGTCCATCTGGGCACACTAACTTCCGCAAACCCTCTGTAAGGAGCCAACCATGCGACCTCGTTCCTGGATTTTTGGCCTAGCGCTCGGCTTACTGCCGATGTCGCTGGCCAGCTTCACTGTTCCCACCGTCGAAGCACGCCCTATCCGGCGGCCTGGCGTTCACGCGCTGCTCATTGATCTGGCCCAGATCGAGGCCTTCAACGGCGAACGCGATGACCAGCGGACCGGCCAGCAGATCCATCAGCAGATCGTCGCGATTCGCATCAACCTGCTCAGGGTTTTGTCCAATCAGGAAAACGTCCACCAGGCAGGGCGCGCCGCGATGGAGGGTCTCTACCTCATGGCTGGGCTCAATGGACGCTCGTTCGATCGCGATCCCGATGTGCTGTTCCGGGTCTCCGGCAGCATCGAGCACATGCGCTATCGGCTTGAGCAGTTGATGCAGAAGATTGGTCCCTACCAGGGAATTCCGGTGCCGCGTGAGTATCGTCCACCCACCGGCTATCAGCCGCCGGTCTATCGGGGCCCGATCTGGGATCCGCTAGAAGGCACTGGGCCAGCGGCACCGCCCGTGGTGGTCATGCCGCCCAGCCCGCCGGTGCAGCAGCCTCCTGTTGTGTATCAGCCCCAGCCGCCGCCTCCTCCGGTGTACCAGCAACCACACTATCCGCCACCGGGATACCAGCAGCCACCACCGCCACCGGTGTATCAGCAGCAGGTCATGCCGGTCAGCCCAGGGCAGTTTGGACCGCTTCTGTCGCAGCTCCAGCGCCTGTCGTTTAGCGACGAGAAACAGAACTACGTTCGAGATCTCGTAAACTCCGGCTACTACTTCACTTGCGCACAGATCGTCCAGCTCATGAAGACGTCTGCGTTCGGGGATGAGCAGGTCAAGATCGCCTCCACGCTGTATCCGCGTGCGGTCGATCCTGAAAACTTTATGCAGCTTACGTCATCGCTGACATTCGAAAGCGATCGCCAGAAGCTACGCCGCTTGATCGGAAAGTAGTCTCGGTAGGAATCTCCCTGCTTCGCATGAGACAGCTTGGTCACAATGCGAAGCGGGGAGAAATATGAAGCATTTTATATGCTTCATATGAAGCCGCAGTGGATTGGGAGTCCTACTGCACGCTCTCCGGTAGGTGTCCGGTTCGCCAGTCCACGGCTTGCGACGGTTCCGACAGAAACTTCGCGGGATCGGTCAGCACCAGCGCGTTGCGCAGCACCTCGTCCATGTGCTCGACGGGGAT
Organism: Polyangia bacterium; assembly: GCA_044228505.1. Classification (GTDB taxonomy): domain Bacteria; phylum Myxococcota_A; class Polyangia; order Palsa-1104; family JAEUJZ01; genus JAEUKA01. The sequence continues at coordinate 240,290 of JBGAUT010000004.1, forward strand.
GATCGTCATCTCGCGCAGCACCTTGGCCGGAATCTCTTTCAGATCCTTTTCGTTTTCGATCGGAATGATGCAGGTAAAGATGCCTGCGCGATGCGCCGCGAGGATCTTGTCCTTCACACCACCAATCGGCAGCACCCGACCGCGCAGCGTCACCTCGCCGGTCATCGCCACATCGCGCCGAACCGGCAGTCGCAGCAGCGCCGACACCAAACTGGTCACCATCGTAATACCGGCGGACGGACCATCCTTGGGAACCGCACCCTCGGGAAAGTGAACGTGAACATCGACTTTTTGGTAAAAGTCGCGCTCTAGCCCGAGCGCATCGGCCCGCGAGCGTACGTAGCTCATCGCTGCTTGCGCTGACTCCTGCATCACCTCGCCGAGCTTGCCGGTCAGCACCAGCTTGCCTTTGCCCGGAACGACGCTGACCTCCGTCGCGAGCAACTCACCGCCAAACATCGTGACCGCTAGGCCGTTCGACAATCCGACCTCATCGCGTTCCTCGATTCGACTCGACCGATAGCGCGGTACCCCGAGATACTTTTGCAAGTTCTGCTGGGTAATCCGAAAGCGCAGGGTCTCTGCTGCCCGTCCTCCGTTGGTTTTTTGAACCACTTCCCGCGCCACCTTGCGACACACCGTTGAGACTTCGCGCTCCAGGCCGCGCACGCCCGCTTCCTTGGTGTAGTGATGGATGATGGCACGCACGGTATCGCCGCTGACATCGAGTGCGACGTTGGCAATTCCGTTCATCTCGCGCTCTTTGGGAATCAGGTACTGCTGCGCAATCGCCAGCTTTTCCCACTCGGTGTAACCGGGCAGGTGAATGATCTCCATGCGATCTTGTAGCGGCAGCGGAATCGAGTGGAGGTTGTTCGCGGTCGCGATGAACATCACGTCGGACAGGTCGTAATCAAGGTCGAGGTAGTGATCGACAAACGCCTGGTTCTGCTCTGGATCCAAAACTTCGAGCAGCGCCGCCGACGGATCGCCTCGGAAGTCGGTCGACATCTTATCGACCTCATCAAGCAGCATCACCGGGTTGTTGCTACCGGCTTTCTTGAGACTCTGAATGATCTTGCCCGGCATCGCGCCGATATACGTCCGACGATGGCCACGAATCTCGGCCTCATCTCGCACGCCACCGAGGGACAGCCGCACAAACCGTCGTCCCGTCGCCCGCGCAATCGACTTGGCCAGCGAGGTCTTGCCCACGCCCGGCGGTCCAACGAGACACAGAATCGGCCCCTTGAGCTTCTTGACCAGCGCCTGCACCGCCAGGTACTCGATGATGCGCTCTTTGACCTTCTGGAGTCCGTAGTGGTCCTCGGTGAGGATTCCTTCGGCTTCCTTGATGTTGAGCTTGTCCTGCGTTCGCTCGTCCCACGGCAGCGACAGCACCCAGTCGATGTAGTTGCGCACCACCGTCGCTTCGGCGCTCATCGGGCTCATCAGCTTGAGCTTGCGCAGCTCTTTGCGCAGCTTTAACTGACCTTCCCGAGACATCTTTTTGGCGCGGATCTTTTCCTCGATCTCGGTCAGCTCGTTTTTGAACTCGTCGCGCTCCCCCAGCTCTTTCTGAATCGCCTGCATCTGCTCGTTCAGGTACAGATCCTTTTGCGAGCGAGACATCTGCTTCTTGACGCGACTGCGGATCTTCTTTTCGACCGACAGGACTTCGAGCTCCGACTGGAGCAGCTCCAGCAGCTTCGACAGTCTGGCCAGCGGCGACTCGATCTCCAGCAGCATCTGCTTGTCCGCGAGCTTGAGCTGAAGCGCCGGGATCACGGTATCCGCCAGTCGTCCGGGCTCCTCGATGGTCTCTGTCGAGCCCACAATTTCCTGCGGTATGCGACGACTCAGCTTGATGTAGGTGGCAAAGGCCTCTTGGACCTTTTCCATTAGCACCATCACATCGGGACCAATTTCCTCGGGCTCGATGATCTCATCGGCTTCCACGGCCAGAAAGGCATCGCCACCCACGAAACGGCGGACCCTGACGCGCTTTTTGCCTTCGAGCAGAACCTTCACCGTACCGTCAGGGAGCCGGAGAAGCTGGATCACCTCGCCGAGCGTACCGATTGGGAAGATGTCAGCGGACTCGGGTTCCTGCGTACGGGCGCGCTTCTGCGCACACATCACGATCAGCTTGTCCTTGGCCACCGCCTGCTCGAGCGCTTGGATCGACTTTTCGCGCCCCACTGAAAGCGGCACCACCATGTTCGGAAACACGACGATGTCACGCAGCGGAAGGAGCGGCAGGACACGGCTGGATCGACGCCGACCCTCGCCCCCATCGGTCTTAGAAGAGTTTGCCATGGTGCGACTTTAGCATCCCAATTTCAGACCTAGCAATTCAATTCCCGCCAAAATTCTTTTGTGATTTGGACTGCTTAGTTTTTTTCACAACTTCACAAAAGGTCGCGGCTTGAGGATGGGTTCCGGCAAAGAACTACGGTAAGATGGCAACCACTAGCTGCCATGACCACCAGAGACAAGAACATCGTCGGCGAAGTCCTGGCCAAGACCTATCGCATTGAGCGCTTCCTCGGGGCCGGTAGCGTTGGAACCGTATATGTCGCTCGCCACGTTCGCTCTGGAGGCCTGTATGCGGTCAAGGTTCTCCACCGTCGACTGGCTGCCAGCGCAGAGGTCTATCAGCGCTTCCAGGATGAAGCCCGCCTGATTGCGACGCTGCGCCATCCGCATATCCTGCCGATCACTGACTTTGACCGTGACGAAAGCGGCGTCCCGTTTTTCGTGATGGACCTGCTCGAAGGCGAAAGCCTGGCGCAGCGGCTCAAACACCGCGAGACGCTACCGTTCGCGCAGGCGATGGATCTGCTGTCACAGGTCGGCTCAGCGCTGCATGCGGCGCATCGATCGGGCATCGTTCATCGCAACCTCCGTCCGGAAAACATCTTCTTGGTTCGACACGATCTCGGCGATCGCGTGGTCGAAACGACCAAGATCACGGACTTCGGGTTGGCCTGTTTCCGTAGGCCACCAGGAACCAGCCGCGACCTGCCACCGTCCGTATATAACGCTCCCGAGCTGCTCCAAGAAGGCGCGGCGGTCGATGGCCGCGCCGATCAGTGGGCGCTGGCCGCTCTCGCCTATCGCTTGCTATCGGGAAAATCGCCCTTCGAGGAAGGCACTCCCGAAGAAACGACGGAGCGGATTATTAATGAGGCACCTCGTCCACTGGGCAAGTTGATGCCCGATCTGCCGCCACATGTCGTCGCAGCGATTCATCGCGGCATGGCTCGGCGGCGCGAGGATCGGTACGAAACGACGCTCGATTTCGTGCGAGCGATTGGCCAAAAAAACGCCGCAAGTGGTGCCCTGGAAGCCGTGCCAGAAAATCTGGTCGCACGTGCCAATCCACCATCGGGCCGAATTGTCTCGCCGCCACCCACCCCCGCGCAGCCCCCTCCGGTCGAGCTGAGAGCACCGGCGGCACCCGCACCAGCGCCGACCCCGGCACGGCCCGTGGCACGCTCGCGGCCGCCAGCGGCACCGATACCGCAGCTCGCGACGCCTCCCAACCTGTTTGAAAAGACCCCACCGCCGATGCAGGTGCCTCGGCAGACCTCGCAGCTACCGGTGATCATTGGCGGTGGCGTGGCGGTGCTCATTCTGCTGACGCTGATCGTAATTGTTGCCGTACGCAAGCCGCCGAGCCCTGCGCAGCCCACGGTGGTGCCGCAAGCGACGGCACCGCAGCCAGCCGTCCAGCAGCCGGTGGTTCAAGCGATCACGCCGGATCTGGCGACCGCTCCCGTAGTAGTGGCACAAGCGCCGGATGCTGGACGAAGCACTCCGGTCGTTCGCGATGTCGGCCTTCAGCTACGCGGTGCGGATCTGCCCAGTGACTCCGCAGCGGCGGCGGTTGGCGCGATCGCTCCAGCCATGGCCGCAAAGCCAATCCCCGGTGCACCCATCCCAGGAACTCCGACCCCTGGAACACCGGGAGTGGCAAAACCGGGTCAGCCCGTACCGACTCCGGGTACGACCGGAACGGTGGCAGCCACTTCGCCTGCAGTCAAACCGACTGCTGCGCCGCCCACGTCGACCGGTACGCCCGCCGGAACCGCGACCGATCCGAGCCGGGGAACGACCGAGCCGACCGGACCAGCAACGGCCGCGACGGGAAGCTCGGGCCAGGGCGCAGGCGGCCCCGATCCCAAGCCACCCGAGCCAGTGAAACCAAGCGGCCCCGCCGAAAAATCGCCCGAAGACGTCATGGCCGAAGCCAAAAAGGCCTATGTCACCGGCGAGCGCGAACGAGCCGTCGAACTGGCTCTGCAAGCCGCCGAAAAGCCCGGCCCACACGTCATCGACTCGTGGCGTTTTGTTGGCTCGGCAGCCTGTTCCATCCACAACGCCCAGACCGCCAGCAAGGCGTACGCTCACCTGGCCTCTGCCGAGCACAAACAGCTTCTGGCTGAGCTGTGCCAGCGCAATGGCTTGGTCCTGCAAAACGGCCAGTTCATCACCGTCGAATAGCAACTGCGCGAGTCAAGTCTTTGCGGCACCCGGCCGATGCGCTACGTTGGGCCATGCCGCTGTCACTTGAACTGATCGAAAAACTACCCAAGACCGATCTTCACTGCCACCTCGACGGCTCGCTGCGCCTGTCGACCATTTTGGACTTAGCCCAAAAGCAGGGCGTTCGCCTTCCCGCTGACACCGCCGACGGACTGATGCCGCATGTGTTTGCGGGCATGGGACATCGCTCGCTGGAAGACTATCTAAAGGCGTTCGATATCACGCTGGCGGTGATGCAGACCGAGGAAGCGCTCTACCGCGTTGCGTACGAGCTGGCCGAAGACTGCCATCGCGAAAACATTTGGTATCTCGAAGTCCGCTACTCGCCGATGCTGCACACTCGTGGTGGGCTTAGCCTGACCCAGATTGTTGAGTCGGTGCTGCAAGGGCTGCGCGCTGCCGAGCGAGACTTTGGCATCCGCACCGGCGTCATCCTGTGTGGCATTCGCTCTTCGTCGGCGGACTCGTCGCTGCGAATGGCCGAGCTGTGCGTCGCCTACAAAAACCGTGGCATCGTCGCCTTCGACCTCGCGGGGGCCGAGCTGAACTATCCGGCCAAGGCGCACAAGCAGGCGTTCCAGCTCATCCTCGACAACAACGTCAACTGCACCGCGCACGCGGGCGAAGCGTACGGCCCCGAGTCGATCGCCCAAGCGATTCACTACTGCGGTGCCCATCGCATCGGCCACGGCACCCGCCTGCGCGAAAACGGCGACCTGCTCAACTACCTGTGCGATCACCGAATTCCGCTCGAGGTCTGCATCAGCTCGAACATCCAGACCGGTGCCGCAGACAGCTTCGAGACGCACCCTCTGCCGTTTTATTACACCTACGGCCTGCGCTGCACCATCAACACCGACAACCGGCTTGTCACCAACACCACGGTCAGCCGCGAGCTCCTTTTGTGCCACGAGCACTACGGCTTTACGCTCGAAGACCTCAAGGACGTGATCGTCGCCGGCTTTAAGAGCGCCTTCCTCCCGCACCGCGAAAAGAGCGACCTACTCAAGAAGGTCAACGCTGAGCTGGATCGCTACCGTGACACGTCGGACGAAGGCACGATCAAGCACAACAGCCCCAAGAACAACATGATGCATCACTTGCACGCCGACATGGCCCGAGAGCCATAGCAAGACTCAGAACCTACTGCGGTGGCCGCTGGCTACGTCGGCGACAGTCCCCGGCACGCAAGTGCGGGGGGACGTGCTCACAGCCCCAAGGCTGCTGCGCCCGCCTACGCCATCGACCATCCTCGCTACGGTTCTGAATCATGCTTGGGGTAGCAGTCCGGGTGGGGTTTTAGGCTTCTTTGCCCAGGTACTTTTCTTCGAGAATCGACCGCTTGAGCCAGTCGCGCAGCGCCGGGATGGTCTGCTTCTGCCAGCGGCTGGTGAGGCGATCGTGCAAAAACACCGCAAACGACGCCTTGAGCATCCGATCGAGATCAGCAATCAGCGTCAGGCGCTCACTCACCCGCTCGCTGTCTTCTTCGCTGAGCAGCTCCGGCAGCTTCACCCGCTTGAGGTCAAAGTTCTCTGCGCTCACCGTCGCCATCCACAGCCGCTCATCCCGCTCGAAGATCAGATCCAGCTCACGCACCGTCAAGCCACCCGCGATCGCGTAGCGCACATCCGAGCTGTGACCCGTCGCCGGACCCCGTGCAGCTATCTCTCCGGTGGCATCACCGAGCGCCCGCAGCACCGCCCGTTCACCAATTCGCAGCCGGAACGGCGCGACGCCATCTTGGCCAGCAAACTGACCCCCGTCTCCCTCTTCGTCGCAGAAATAGACCAGCCAAGTCAGAAACTCGCGCCCGAGGAAGCGCTGATCAGCCAAATCGTCGCGCAGCGAGACCTCGGTTTTGCTTACTTCCGTCTCACCCGAGGCTGCGATCTGATCAGCAAGGCTCGGCTCTCGATTCTTTTTGGGGGCAGCCATCGTCATGCTCCTAGGTGTTGCTCGCCGCGCAGGGCGCTGCTCAGTGAGACGCCTTCTTCATGACCATGTGGCGTTGGACGTAGTCCCACAAAGCCGTGGAGCAGCTCCAGCGTCGGACGCGCCGCCTTGAGCTGAGCGGTCAGCTTGGCATCGCCCTCGCTCTGTTCCTTCGCCCACAGCGCCGGCCCCTCGATGTCGAGCCCTAGATTGAAGGTCTGTGAAAACAGCGCCAGCAGCGCCTCGTTCATCGACTTCGCGTGGGTGTAGATCGCCAGGCGCTGTTCGTCGAGATTCCACACCACATCGACCGTACGAACCTTGGGTGGTGTTGTTTTGCGCAGCTCGGCAACGAGTATCGCCTTTAGATCGCGTAGCGCTGCCGCCGACAGAAGCTGTCCGCGCTCCGACTCGATGACTTGCTGCCGCTGCTTGAGCAGTCGCTTCACCATCGTCGCCGGAGGCTTTAGCGAATCCTGCCGCAGCGACAGCATGATGTGCCCCTCGAAGAAGAACTTGTCGACTGACAGATCGAGGTCGTTTTCGTCGAAGATGCTGCACCAGCCCAGGCTCTTGTCTTCGTTCGACTCGACGTTGATCGGAACCAAGACGTGAGCGCGAACGCCCTTCTCGAAGACCTCTTTAAAGTCCTTAGGAGCGCTACCGTTTACACGGTAACGCCGCAACGTAATCCCACCCGAGAGTGCTCCCATAGCGACGCATCGTACCCGCCCACCCCCCGCGAGCAACTTTTTTGCCCCGGCTCGGATGGCAAGCTGAAGCTAAGATGTGGGGCATGCTGCTTCGTCGGGTCGTCGGATTATTTGGTTGGCTCGTGGTGGCTCTGTTTCTGTCGAGCTGTAGCCTGCGCAAGGTCGGCTACGATCTCGCCGGGCGCATCGTCACAAGCCGCGTGGTCGACACCTTCGACCTCAGCGGACAGGACAAGGCCACCGCCGAGCGCGTCGTCCGTGATCTGCACAAGTGGCATCGTCACGAAGAGCTGCCCCGCTACGTCCAGCTCATCGATGGCCTGAGTGAACGACTCCGCGACGGCATGAACGAGGACGATCTAAAGTGGCTCCAGCAGCAGGGCGACGACGCGATTGCTAGGATGGCGACCCGGGCCGCCCCGCCCTCTGCCGAGCTGCTGTCCCATCTCAGCGAAAGCCAGCTTCGCCACGCCGAAAAACGGATGGAGCGGAGCGAACGCGAGCGCTTCGAAAAGCTCGATCAGTCCGAGGAGAAGTACTACGCCTACCGATTGGAAAACACCAAGAAGACGCTCAAGACCTGGCTCGGCAGCTACACCGATGAACAGGTCGCGATCTTCGCTTCGTTTCACCACCAAGATCGCCAAGACGAGCTTCGTCGTCGCGATGTGACTCGTCAGAATCGCGCCCACCTGCTCGATGCCATCCGCAACCGCGTCTCGACCGCAGAGCTTTCGTCGATGATTTATCGCTGGATGACCACCCGCCAGACCTCACCAACGGCGGACTATCAGCAAAATGAGCAGCGCCAACAAGAGCACTACAGCCAGCTCATCCTGCGCGTCGACCGAACGCTCTCCAAGCAGCAGCGCGACTACTTGCTGGGCGAACTTACCGCATGGCGACGAGACTTCGCCACACTGGCTGCGCAGTAAACTGTGATAAGGAAGGCCTATGTCCTCGCCTTCCTCCACGGCTCCGGTCGAAGCCCCCACTTCCCCAGCGCCCGTCATTCGTGGCCAGCGCTTCATGGCCGTTCTGATTACCGTGATCTTGCTCGTTGCCGGCAGCGCGATCTGGGGTCTTAGCAGCAGCCAGCATCGTCGCTTTGCGGTGTCACTATCATCGATTCCCGCTTCACCCAACCCGAGCGTGGTGCCGATCGACAAGCCGCTGCTATTGCGCATCGATCACTCGTCGCCACGCAGCCGCAACTTGGTATCACTGGCGATTTTGCTCGATGCAGATGGCAACGCGCTCAGTGAGATCGTGCCGCTTGCGTCGGTTCCCGGTCCAAAGGGTGTGCCGATTCAGCAACTCGAGTTTCCACCGCTCGGCAAAGTCCCGGTTCGCGGCCTGGTGTCGGGTCTGGTGATGAGGGTTCGCGAGGACTCCCCGGCGGTGCGCGCCCGACTGGCGGAAGCACTCGACCTGGGTAAGCCCAAGGCCCACCAACTGCCCCGGACCTTTACCCGCGCCATCGTCGCTTGTCGCGAGCTAGATGGTCACGCCGAACAAGCCCAGCGCGAAGTACGTTAGCTCTACTTGCAGCAGAGGGTGATTTGGCCCGCGGGATTCGGCGTGGACGCAACCGTCCCGCTGGCCGTGCAGGTGGCCGTCGCGCTGAAGTTTACGGCCTTCGGAGTGAACGCCATCTTCGAGACGTCGTCCTGAATCGGCAGGCAGTTGGTGTCCATGGTGACGCTCATGTTCTTGTTGCCGCCGCCGGTTGCACAGGTGTTGCTGTCTGAGACCCGAACCTGCATCCCCGCGATTGCGCACGACCCAGCCGCCACCCCACAAGAACAGGTGCAAGCCACCATTCCGGATGCCGAGGTGTAAAACGTCTGCTTGTTCACAAACGTGGTGCTGGGACACACCGCATCACCATCGAAAACCAAACAGTCGTTGCTCTTGACCAAATCGGCGAACAGGCCATTTTGGTTCTTGTTTTCACAGAGATAGTTCGTGCCCGACCACACCGGCGGAATGTTCACCGTCGTCATCTTGGGAGTACACCCGCCAGCGGTCAGCTTATCGAGCTTCACCGAGGGCATCGCGGACGCTGCCACCGTCACGGCGCTGCACATCTGCGCCGGCGGAAAGTTCACCTTCACACCGGTGCCAGCGCAAGCGGCTTGATCGAACAGGTTGATCGATCCCGAGCAGGTGCCGCTGTTGCAGTTGCTCACTCCGCACGCCGCTGTGCAGTTCTGGGTCGCCAGGTTCTGATACACCTGCGTCTCACCAGAGCAACCGGTCATCGCCGTCCGAGCGGTGCCGGTCCCGCGATAGCTGGCCTTCGACTCCAAGCAGTTGCTGTGCGTAGAACAGGTCGGATCGAGACAGCCCGGCAGGCAGTTGTTGTTTACATCGGCCTCGGGATTTAAGCAGTCCTCTTGGAGCGAATTCGGGGTCTTCGGACACATCGTAAGGTCGATCGGCATCCCGGCATCGTTCAGAATTTGACCATTGCTAAGACCCTCGAAATCCCAGCAGCCAGCGACGCTCAGCAGTGCAATAAGGGTTAACTTCTTCATTTAGTAGCTCCTAGATACAAATAGTGGCGACAGCGTGCGCAGCCCGGCGATGGGCTTAAAGTTGCTCTCGCTCTTTTTTCCAAGCTCGAAATACAAAAGGACGCCAGTCAGCGCGACACCCGCTCCCGCCGCGCCGAGCAAGCCATAGCCGGCATACGACTGCTGCTGAAGCACCGAGACATCGGCCCCTGGACACACTGGCGAGCACTGCGTCTGTAGCGTTGAGACACGGCTACCAACGAGTCCGAGCGTGATCGCTCCTGCGGCCAGGAGGCCGACCGTGAACCCTCCGACAACCAGGCTGGCGGCTGGGGTACGCTTCACCGGTGCCACCACCGTTGCATCGCCCGAGGCAGTTTTCGCATCGGAATCTGTCGGGCTGACCCGCCTTCCGACCTCGCCTTCGAGTCGGGCGATTTCCTGACGGATGTAGGTTCCATCGGGGTCGTCGGGATTGGCCGCGATGTAGCGCTTGAAGTGTTGTAGTGCTTCAACGGGCCGACCGATGCGGACCTCGCAGCGCGCCATGTTGTTGAGCATTCCGGTCTTCGGAACGAGCTGATAGGCCGACGTAAACTCGAGCCAAGCGTTGGCGTAGCTGCCTTGGGTATATAGGTCCACGCCGCGCATAAAGTGCTCGCGAGCCGCCTGTTCCTTCGCAGAACTCACCGGGTTTTCGGAGGCAGCAGGGACAGGCGTGGCGGGAGTGGGAGTGGCCGCCGCAGCGGGCGCAGCTGGCGCAGCCGGAGCAGTAGCGGTCGCCGCTGGTGGCTGTGATGGAGCAGGCTTACCGTCCTCGGGTTTGGCCGCAGGCTCCCCTTCTGCAGGCTTCTTCACGTTCTTCCGCGCACTGGCTGGGCCAGCGAACGTAACCAGGAGGGAGGCCGATAGACCGACAGCTAGCAGACGATGGTAAACGGTAGACATGGTGAGCGTCTGACCATTTTACCACGGCAGTTTCTCGGGACGTCAGCCCAAGATCGTCGTTAGTGCGTAGCCAGCCCCAGCCCAGGCTTGGACTGGCTGCCCGTACCAATGACTATACTTCCGTTCAGTTTCTTGATATGGAGGCCTGATGTCGGACAAGAGTGCCATCGAGTGGACGAACGCGACGTGGAACCCAGTACGGGGCTGCACGAAGATCTCACCGGGCTGCAAGCACTGCTACGCCGAAACTTTCTCCGAGCGCTTTCGTGGAGTACCGGGACACCCTTTCGAGCAAGGCTTCGACCTGCGATTGGTACCTGAAGCGATCGAGCTTCCACTGCGGTGGAAGCAGGGACGTCTGATCTTCGTAAACAGCATGAGCGACCTTTTCCACGAGGACGTTCCCGACGAGTTCATCGAGCGGGTCTTCGATGTCATGAAGAAGGCCACGCAGCATCAGTTTCAGCTCTTGACGAAGCGCGCCGAGCGAATGGCCCTGTTCGCGAAGACACGCAAGATCCCCGTCAACGCATGGATGGGTGTGAGCGTTGAGAACGCAGAGTACGTAAAACGGATTCACCACCTCGCCCAGGTAGCTGCAAAAGTCCGATTCCTCAGCATCGAGCCACTCATCGGCCCGGTCGGTCGGCTCCCCCTCCATGGGATCTCTTGGGTGATCGTCGGTGGTGAGAGTGGCCCTCGATGTAGACCCCTTGATCCCGATTGGGCTCGTGACATCCGAGATCAGTGTAAGAGCGCGAACGTACCATTCTTTTTCAAGCAGTGGGGAACCACCCGGAAGGCGTTGGCGGGACGACTGCTTGATGGACGAACCTGGGATGAGATGCCGCACGGAATCACGCTCCCGCACGAGGTTGTCAGGCATCGCCAGCGTCTCCCCGTACTCGCACAGGCCAGCTAACTGGGAGGGGACTAAATGGCCACTTACGAGAAGCGTTCTTCGGAACTGTATACAGGGCGCGAGCAGTCCCTCGTCAAGCACACCGTACTTGAGGAGTACCTGCTGGAGTTTGCCCTGAAGGTCGGGGATCTCTACTCCAGCATCACCTACGTGGACGGCTTTTCTGGACCATGGAATGCGAAGTCCGACAAAATGGAGGACACCTCATTCTGCATCGCGCTTACGAAGCTACGTCAGGCACGGGCGAAACTGAAACAACGAGCCAAACAGCTCAGGCTCCGCTGCTACTTCATCGAGGCCAATCCGGCGGCCTACGCGAAACTGAAAGCGTTCGCCGAACTCCCAGAAAACGGGGATGTGGAAATCGTCACACGCAACAGTGAGTTTGAAGACTCGATCTCTGATGTGCTGGCATTCGTCCGAAAAGATCTTGGGACGTTTCCGTTCTTCTTCATTGATCCCACGGGCTGGACCGGGTTCGCGATGAAGACTATCCGGCCCATCCTCCAGTTGAATCCGAGCGAAGCGCTGGTCAACTTCATGACCGGACACATCAGGCGCTTCATTGAAGCTCCAGAACAAATTCGTCAGGACGAGTTTCGCGACCTGTTCGGATCAGACGAGTTCAGGGAACTACCACCTGCGCTTTTCGGACAGGAACGTGAGGACTGGATCGTCCAGGCCTATATGGAGTGCATCAAACAGACTGGCGCTTTCAAGTTTGTCTGTGCAGCGATCGTTCTCAAGCCAGAGATAGACGCAACGCACTTCCACCTGATCTATGCGACTAGACACCAGAAGGGTGTCGAGGCATTCAAGAGAACCGAACGGAAGGCGATGGAGGTTCAGGAAAAGCTTCGTGCGGAGGCACAGCAGCGCAATCGTGAAAGTCGAGATGGCCAGGGCGAGTTGTTCGGGGCCACGGTTCTGGCAAAGACCAGCCACTACGACTCACTACGCGACCGATACCTCGGTGCCGCACAGTCGCTTGTGCAATCACGGCTTACCAAGGATGGCTCACTCGACTATGACCAAGCATGGATCATGACCCAGCTTCACCCGCTGGTCTGGATCTCCGACTTGAAGGAGTGGATCGAGACGTGGAAAGCCGAGAAGCGCTTGCGGGTCGATGGACTTGTTGGGAAAGAGCGCGTTCCGCAGTTCGGAAAAAAACACCGTCTCGTGTGGTTGGGTTAGTAGTGGTGCGAGCTCGGATCGGGATCGCCGCGCTCGTCCGGCCCGTCGTTCCCAGCTTCCGACGTGGCATCTGCGTCCGCAACGGAATCGGCCTCCGAATCGACCAAAAACCGTTGCCAGTCGGACTCTTGCCGCCGCTGCGATCGTCGTTCGCGCTTTTCGTCCTGCTGTTTGGACTTTTTGCGCTGGCCGGCTCGATCATCGGTCCCTTTGAGCGACGACAGCGGCCACAGCTCATGCTCGATCTCGGCCAGCCCAGCGTCGAGCACTGCTTGCACAACCTCTCGCGAGGACTTGTAGCACGGCGCGGCTTCGTCGAGAGGCACCCGTCCATCGAGGTTCACCAGGATCCCGGCCTCGCGATATTCGGCATCCACCGTCTTTTGCGACAGCCGCCGGTACGCCTCACTGCGCGACATCTGCCGCCCGGCCCCGTGGTTGACCGAAAAGCCCGACAGCGCTGCCGCTGCTTTGGGCCGCAGGATGAACGAATAGTCTTTGTTACTGCCCGGAATCAGCACCGGATGTCCGGTCTGTTCCCACAGCGTCCCCGCCAGAGCCGGATGTCCCGCAGGAAAGGCTCGCGTCGCACCTTTGCGGTGGACCAACACCTCGCCAAACTCGGGATGCCACTCTTTTTGGACCAAGTTGTGGCTGATCTCGTAGACCAGCTCCAGATCCTGACGGAACACCTGCCGGAACGCGGCGGCGATCTCCTCGAAGATGACCAGGCGATTCAAGATCGCGAAGTTCCCACCCGCTGCCACGGCGTTTAGGTATCCGCGATAGTGCTTGGAGTCGGGCGTGAAGTAGCCGAGGTCGATGTCACGCACCTTGTCGGGCTTTTCAGCGCGGGCCAGCTCAAAGTAGTTCGTCGCCAGACCGTGTCCAAAGCCGCGACTGCCGGTGTGAACCTGCACAAACAAGGTGCCGGTCTGCTCGGAACGCTGAAGCTCGATGAAATGATTGCCACCGCCGAGAGAGCCAAGCTGACTCACCCCACGCTCAGGTCGGCCTTCGCGACCCCACGGAACATCCCAGCCGCCTTCGACAGGAATGCGATGTCGTTCGGCGCAACTGCGATCGAAGCGGGCACCGTACTTATCGACATAAAACTCGGCACCGCCGCGAATTAGATCGTCAAAATCGCTGCGCTCGAGGTTGCGAAGCCGCGTACTGCGACCGCCCTGCCCCATCTCGACGCGCTCCATCACCGCCTGGTTGAACTCGCGACGCTTTTCCGGTGTGGCACGCTCGGCGTCGACCTCGGATCGAGCGCTCATCATGCCGCAGCCGATGTCGAAGCCCACCGGCCCCATCGCCACCGCGCCGTAGCTGGCATCGGTCAAAATGACGCAGCCGACCGGAACTCCGTAGCCATAGTGCGAATCGGGCGTGATCGCGACCATCTTGACGCCGGGAAAGCGCGTCGCGTTGACGATCTGCCGATACAGCGTGCCCTCGGCCTGGGCCAGCAGGTTCGGCGTCAGGAACAGCCGCACCGGAACACCCCAGATGTCGTCGGTGGCTAGCTCGTAATAGCCGTGGTCCGTGCGCCGTGCGTGCTGCTTCCAGTCCGCCATCGCCACCAGGCGTTCAGAATCCGGGGCCGCCATCAGTCCACCCGAAGCCGAGTCTTATCGACGAAGGCACGCGGATTGCCACCGACCGAGTGCCAGATCGAAAGGATGTCATCAGCGGGACAGCGACGATCGTGAGCCATCTGAAGCAGCGGCTCCAGCAGCCTCACGCCCCCCTCGCTGCCCAGTTCCCGCAGTCCGGCGATCGCGATCCGCACCATTTCCTCTACGAGAGGACCGATCGACTGACCGCGCAGCTTGGTGTCATAGCCCTGCAGCGGCACCTCGGCGCGAAGCTGGCTGCGCTCCTCAGTTGTCAGATCGGCGACCAGCTTCCAGGCCGCATCGAGCGAGGACTGACTGTAAAACAACCCGCGCCACAGCGACGGCAATGCCTGCACATGAGACAGCGGCCCGGCATCGGCAGTCCGCAGCTCGATGTACTGCTTGAGTCGCGCATCGGGAAACAGCGTCGACAGGTGCGTCTCAAAGTCACCGAGCGTCGCCCGCTCGCCATGAAACCCTTCGGCCATAAAACGGCGGAAGGTCATCCCACCTGCCGGGTTGTACGTCCCGTGCCGATACACAAAGAACATCGGCACATCGAGCGCGTATTCGGCATAGTCGCGAAAGCCCGCACCCTCACGGAACATAAATGGCAGCACGCCACAGCGATCGTTGTCGGTGTCGAGCCAGCAGTGTGCCCGGTAGCTCTTGTAATCGGTCGGTTTGCCGTCGACCAGCGGAGAGGCCGCATACAGCGCCGTTACCAGCGGTCCCAGCCCCACGCCGAGCCTCAGCTTGGCCATTGCATCGGCTTCACTGACATAGTCGAGGTTTGCCTGCACCGTCGCCGTTCGCTTCATCATCTCGACGCCGAGCTTGCCCCGCGTGGGCAGATACTCGCGCATCACCTTGTAGCGGCCCTTCGGCATCCACGGCACGTCATCCCAGGTTCCCAGCGGACGGAACCCCACTCCGATGAACGCGATCGACAGCCGATCGGCGATCGGCAACAGCTCCCGCAGGTGCTGATCCAGGTCGCTTTTGCAGTCGGTATCAAGCTCGAAGGCGTTGGCCGACAGCTCGAACTGACCGCCGGGCTCCAGCGTGATCGATCCGTCTTTGCGCTTCAGCGCAATGGTGCTGCCGCCTTCTACCACCGCCTCACAGTCGCCGGACTTGCACAGCCCGGCGAAGAGATCGCGGATCTGAGGACGACCCGGCTCGTCCGCGTAGGGAACGGGCCGGACTCCGCCATCGGCATCCAGAGCCATCCCGATCTTTTCGTGCTCTAGGCCGATCCTCAGCGGACCGGTCTTGCACCCGCGTTGAAAGTGCGCCACGAGCTGCTCGACCTCCATGACGGGGGTTGTCGAATGAGTCTCGTTCGCAGACGGAGTGACGCGGGTGGCTGGAGTCATGTCGGCATCCTGGCGCAAAGTACGTCCAGCTTAGAGAGCCGTCCGCCCTCCGTCAACGACCGCAGACCTCAGCCTTACACCAAGAAGCCTAAGCTCAGCGCGGACGCACCGCATGAACCGCAGCCGGCATCAACGAACGCTCGGCTCGCGCCAGCAGACCACCACGCAGGTTGAGTAGTGCCCGTGCTCGGGACAGTGACGCCGTCTCTGGTTCAATCGGCGCAGCCTGGACATCGCGAACCACCACCGCTCGCAGGACTCGACCCAGCTTTTCCCCGAGCATCACGTCCGCGCAGAGCAGCAGCATCCGCAGCGGCAGCTCCGCCTTGAGTGCCTGACACCGCAACAGCAAGAGCGGCCACAGCTCGCCATCACTCGAATCGGCCACCACCTCGAGGTCTTCGAGAATGAGCAGTCCAAGTCCGCAGCGAACTGGCTCCGCACTGGCCAGCACCATCGCCGCCGAGTCAAGGGTCGCCACCGCCAGGTCAAACTGCGCAAGCTCGCTGGCTTCTTCCACCAGGCCGCAGCGCAGGCCGATGAGCTGATACGACCTAAACCGCTCGATACAACGAGCTGCGGACGAGCGATCGTGACAGACCATCAGCACCCGCTGGCCCGAGTGTGCATGGTGCGCAGCGGCCAGCTCACAGATGCTGCGCTTGCCCGATCCCGCCCCACCGATCAGTAGCAAGTCGCTCGCGTCACCACCTGCCAAAGAGAGCAGGCCTGCTTGCACCGCTTGTTCCTGCAGCGGCAGCAGTTCTCGAAGGCCGGACGACCGAGCTGCCGAAAGAAGGCTCGGCACCACATCGAAAGCGACAAGGTCTTCTACGCACAGACTCCCGGGCAGACAGGCCATGCCAAACTTGCTCCTTCGCGATTTGACCTGGGCAGTTTAACGAAATTTGACTTACAAAAACAACATGATTTTGAGAGCTAGACTTCCACATTCTTGGCAGGTTCTTGGCAAATCTTTGCGCTCACCCGGAACTTGAGGTATGGGGCCCCGATGTCTCGTCTGAAGAACGCTGCCGCACCGACACCACCGGCACCGCCCCTGCGCGTGCTCCATGTCGTGCCGTCGTTCTACCCAGCGCACGGCTACGGAGGCCCGATCAGCGCCTTGTACGAGCTGTGTCTTCAGCAGGTTGCAGCCGGGCTCGCGGTCCATGTGCTGACCAGCGATGCCAACGGTACCTCTCGCTTGACCGAACTTTCGGGACGCTGGGTAACCGAGCTGGGCGTGCCCACCTATTATGCGCCGGTCCGCATGGGCGAAGACATCGCCCCAAGCCTGCTATGGCACCTCCCGACCGAGCTGCGCTGGGCCCATCTGGTCCATGTCTCGGGCTTGTGGAGTCCGACCAGCTTGCTTGGGCTTGGCCTGGCACGGCTGTGGGGCAAAAAAACCGTGCTGACGCCGCATGGCGCACTGATGCCCTGGGCGCTGCAATCGGGACGGGGTCGGGATCGCAAGCTGGCGGTGCTGCGCACGATCCGTCCGCTGCTTGCGACGCTGGCTGGCTGGCATGTATCGTCCGAAGCGGAAGCCGAAGCCCTGCGCGAGCTGACCGATCAGGGACACCTGCCGCAAGCGATCCCGATCGTGCTGGTGGAACACGGCGTTCGCGAAGAGGAACTGGTCGCGCTGGATCGCGAGCCCTCGCCGCCCTGCTCACCGGATGTGCGGATCGTGGTTCTGGGGCGCATCCATCCGGTCAAACACTTGGAGTTGGCACTTCGCTCCTTTGCCACGCTCCGGCAGACGTACCCACGGGGGCGCTTGATCTTCGCAGGACCATCATCCGATGCCGACTACCGGGCCAAGCTGGACGCGCTGGCGACGTCGCTCGGGATCGCCGATGCGGTTCACTTTACCGGGCTTGTCGGTCCGCACGAAAAAGCCCAACTTCTCGAAGAGGCCGCCGTGCTGTGGCTCTGTTCGCACATGGAAAGCTTCGGAATCGTCGCGCTCGAAGCCCTGGCTCATGGCACTCCGGTCGTTGCCGTCCATGGCACCCCCTGGCACGCACTTACCACCGAACACATCGGCCACTACGTAGCTCCAAACCCCGAGGCGATCGCGACAGCCACGAAGGAACTCGTGCAATTGTCGAGCAGCGAGCACCAAGCCTTACGAGCTCGCTGCCGTCAGTTTGTCGCCGAGCGCTACACCTGGCCGGTGCTCGAAACCCGGCTGCAAGCCTTTTATCGGTTGGCGACAGCTTGACGAAGAGACGTAGCTTTCGGCAAAGTCAGTTCTTATGAAAAAGAACACGTTCTCGCTTGCGGCCTTTGTTGCGCTGCCCCTGCTCGTCCTTTCGGCTTGCCACAGCTACAAGGAGACCGGCATCGCCCACATCCGTCAGAACAATGCCGATCTGAAGTCCTGCTTCCAAGAGGCGGCGGCTCGCAATCCGAACCTCAAGGGCTCGATGGAGCTGGCCTTCGATATCGACCCGGCTGGCAAAGTGAACCGCTTTAACATCGTCAAGGACGAGTACAAAGATCCGCTGCTGGCCGAGTGCGTCAAGATCAAGTCGGTCGCCTGGACCTTCCCGGCCCCGCCGAGCGGCAAGAACGAGATGTTTACCTACGCCTTCACTCACTAGCAGACGTACAAACCGCTGCTTTCTCAAAGAACACTGCGTCTCCGGGGGGAGAAATGGGCACGGCTGTCACATGGCCGAGGAACCGAATACCACTCTCCCGGTTGAGGAACGCGAGCTGGGCTTTGATCAAGTCCTAGAGCGGCTGCACAAGATCGTCACCCGCATCGAGCAAGGCAACCTGCCGCTCGAGCAAGCGCTATCCCTGTTCGAGGACGGCGTGCGCTTGTCGCGGCGCGGCAGCAGCATCCTCGATGCCACCGAGCAGCGAATCGAGCTACTCGTCCGTGGTGAAGATGGCGCAGAGGAACGCCGTCCGCTCAGCCCACCCGCCACGACCTCGTCTGCCTCCGAATCGTGATAGCGCGCCACTGAATCCGGCAGTTGCTCCATCACGGTGCTAGAACGCCGGTGGTCGAGTTGATACACTGCGCTTGATGTCGGCCAACCCACAACCCAAGTCTGCCCCTGTTTTCCCCCCAGAGGCTGCTCCCACGGGCCGCCCTGGTGCGGTTCACGACCGTCCCAGCGTCAACATGTACTCGATGTCTCCGCCAGGACCTGGTGGGGGCGGCGGGGGCATGGGTGGGGGTGGCGCTGCCGGTGGTGCCGGTGGTGCTGTCGGTGCGCCTCCAGGTGGCAAGTACGCCATCTTGCGCGTCATCAGCGGCAACGACCAGGGCAAGACGTTCGAGCTAAAGCACACCTCGACCACCATTGGCCGTGGCGCAGATCAGATGATCATCGTCGCCGACATCGCAGTGTCGCGAAAGCACCTGCAGATTCACATGTCGGGCAACGGCTATCGGATGCAGGACATGGGCTCGCCGAACGGGTCCATGGTGAACGGCAAGCGTCAGCCGGAAGCCCAGCTCATCGACAATGACCAGATCGAGATCGGCAACACGACGATGCGCTTCGAGCACTCGCCATCGCGAGCGCAGCAAGAGGCCCCGCCGCCGCAGATGATGCAGCAGCAGCCGATGATGCAGCAGCAGCCGATGATGCAGCAGCCGATGATGCAGCAGCAGCCGATGATGCAGCAGCAGCCGATGATGCAGCAGCCGATGATGCCATCGCCGATGGGCTCATACGCCGGGCAGCCGCCAATGGGAGGCTATCCGCCGCAATCGGGGTATCCGCAACCCGGATACATGCCGCAGCAGCAGATGCCGCCGCAGCTCTCGCCGCCAACCTCGGCCGTGCCCTCGCCAGCGATGATGACGGGCACCCCGCAAGCGATGCAGTCCCAATCGATGTCGATGGGTGGCGAGGGTGTGGCTGCGGGACCGCTCGCATTCCTCGGTGACAACCGCAAACGCTCGCTCTACTTGGGAGCGCTCGCGGGCGTGCTGCTCATTGGCGGAATTGGGTTTGGCCTGACCTCGGCGCTGCGCTCGTCGGGTGGCACCAAAGCGCTCGACCAAGTGCTGGAGCTGTACGTAAACGGCACCAAGAACTTCACCGCCGGTCACTATGACGACGCCAAAAAGGCATTCGTGGCGGCAGCGGAAAAAGCGCCAGACTCCACGGTACTCAAGCGCTACATCGAGCTGTGCGATGGCGAGTCCAAGATGGCCGCCGCACTCGATGCCGCCAAGCGGGCACTCGACAAGCGAAGCTACGCCGAGGCGCTCAAAGAGTTCGAAAAAGTCCCCAAGGACTCGACGCTGTACGAAGACGCCCAGCAGCAAGCACGGCTGGCGCGCCGGGAAGCCATCAAAGCGCTCGTGTCAGAGGCCAACTCGCTGGCCAAGAGCGACACCAGCGGCGCGATGGATCGGGTTCGTCAGGGCCTTGAGATCGATCCCGAAAGCAGCGAGCTACTCGAGCTGAAGGCCCGCCTAAACGGTGCCAAGCCCGAAGAGCCAGAAAAAGTCGCGGCGGCCGAACCCGAAAAGGTTGAGAAGCCGGAAAAGGTCGAAAAGCCGGCCAAGGTTGAAAAACCGGTCGTCAGGAACGATCCACCGCCGAAGAAGGTCGAGTCCGCACCGGCAGCCGGTGGCGATCTCGATAGCAACAAGCAAGCAGCCTCGGCCTACAAGGGTCGCGACTTTGCGGGGGCGATTTCGGCCCTACAAGCGAGCAAAAACCCCAAGGCAGCAGCGACCATCAAGGACATCCAAGAGGTCAAAGCTCAGACGGAAAAGGCTGGCAAGTCGGAAGCCTCGGCACCCAAAGATGCGCTGGCGGCTTACCAAGCGGCGGCCTCGGCAGACAAGCGGCTCGGTGGCGGACTGTCGGGCTTCCTGAGCGGCAAAATCTCGGGCCTTTCTGCCAAAGCCGGTGGTGCCGGTAACACCGCTGCCAAGCCGCCCGCTGGTGGTGGCGATCCGGCCAAGGACGCGCAGGCCGATCAGCTGCTCGCGCAGGCCAAGGGAATGGTCGCCAAGAACCCGGCCCAGGCTCGCAACAACTGCCGCAAGGTCATGCAGATGTTCGGCAACAACCCGAGCCACCCCAAGGTCAAGGCTGCCTATACGTTGCTCCAGTCGATCAAGGGCGGCAAAGACGACGACGACGATTTCTAGGCCACTGTCAGCGACTCAACCCGCATGAACCACTGGTGCCGGCGATGAATTTCTTCCGCCGGTACACTCCCCGATGTAAGGTTCCGCAGTCTGTTGTCACCTCGACGGTGGCCGCACGACAAGAGGAGGCACCGTGGCGACCCCGCTCTTTCGCACCAAGTCCATCAACCAAGTGATGTCCGAGTCCGAGGGCTCGGGAAGTCGGCTGAAAAAGTCTCTGTCGGCCTTCGACCTGACGATGATCGGCATTGGGGCCATCATCGGGGCCGGTATCTTCGCACTGACTGGCAACGCGGCCGCGACGAAGGCCGGACCTGCGGTGGTGCTGTCGTTTGTGCTGTCTGGACTCGGCTGCGCCTTCGCCGGGCTCTGTTACGCCGAAATGGCGGCGATGATTCCCGTCGCGGGCAGCGCCTATACGTACGCCTATGCGACGCTCGGTGAGCTGTTCGCCTGGATCATCGGCTGGGCCCTCGTCCTCGAATACGCGGTGGGTGCCATCACCGTCGCCATCTCGTGGTCCGGGTATTTCGTGCGCTTTCTCGAAAAGGGCTTTGGCTTACACCTGCCTTTCGAGTGGGTCAACGGCTACATGGTCACCTACACCGACGCCGCCGGGGTCATCCACCACGGACTGTTTAACATCCCCGCAGTGCTGCTCGTCGGCATCATCACCGTCCTGCTCATCGTCGGCGTCAAAGAGAGCGTGCGCGCCACCTCGGCGATCGTGTTTATCAAGATTGCCGCCGTGCTGCTGTTCCTCGGCATCGGGGCCATGCACATCAACACCGCCAACTGGTCGCCGTTTGTCCCGTTTGGCCCCTGGGGCATCGTTCAGGGTGCCGGCACCATCTTCTTTGCCTACATCGGCTTCGACGCCATCACCACCATGTCCGAGGAAGCGAAGAACGCGCAGCGCGACCTGCCGATTGGCATCATTGGCTCGCTGGTCATCTGCACGGTGCTGTACATCGCCGTCGCAGCCGTGCTGACCGGGATGGTTCCCTACCTGGAGCTAAAAGATCCGGCACCGGTGACCCTGGCGCTGTCGCGAGCGGGTGTGTCGTGGGGCGTGATGCTGGTCTCGATTGGTGCGCTGGCCGGACTCGGTAGCGTCGTACTGGTCATGATGATGGGCCAGCCCCGGGTGTTCTTCGCGATGAGCCGGGACGGACTGCTCCCCGCGAGCATCAGCGAGGTTCATCCCAAGTACCAAACGCCCTATCGCTCGACGATCCTGACCGGCCTGGTGGTCGCGGCCTGCTCGTCCACGCTCAGCACCGAGATCGCGGGCAACCTGACCTCGATGGGGACGCTGTTCGCGTTCGTGCTGGTGTGCCTCGGGGTGCTGGTGCTGCGCAAGAGCGATCCCGACCGGCCCCGACCGTTCAAAGCCCCGCTCGTCCCCGTGGTGCCGATCCTCGGCATCATCACCTGCCTCGGCATGATGGCGGGCCTCGACGGCGCGACCTGGATCAACTTCTTCGTGTGGCTCGCCATTGGCCTGGTCATCTACTTCAGCTACGGCAAGCGTCACTCAGTGCTGTCTCGCACGCCGGCTTAGCGCCTGATGTCTTCGCTGTCCGCCGCCCACTTCGACTTCGACCTTCCCGAAGAGCTCATCGCGACAAGGCCCGCCGCACAGCGGGATCAGTCGCGGCTGCTCCTTGTGGGTCGAGATCACGTCGCCCATCACACCTTCGCGGCGCTGCCCGATCTCATCGAGCAGTTCGTCGGCGAAAAGCCACTGCTGGTCGTAAACGACAGCAAGGTGCTGCTCGCCCGACTGTTCGCCCGCAAGATCGGTCCTGCGGGCGAGCCGGGTGGTCGCGTCGAGCTCCTGCTCCTGGAGCCCCACAACGCCACGACCGACTCCGCGACGAGCTGGCGGGTCATGTACCGAACCAGTAAGCCGCTGCGGCAAGGGGCCAGCCTGTCGCTCCTCGACCGCCAGGGACAGCCGCTTCCTGGTCGCGCCCTGACGGTGCGTCTTGTCGAAGGGGAGGGCCGCGCCATCCTCGACTTCCCCGCCGACGTTCCGCTCGCCGAGCTGCTCGCTCAAGCGGGCGAGCTGCCGCTGCCGCCGTACATCGTGCGCCAGCGCCAGTTGAGTGGGGAAGCGGCCAGCCCCGAAGACGACGAGCGCTACCAGACCGTCTACGCCAAAGTACTCGGCTCGGTCGCCGCCCCCACGGCAGGACTGCACTTTACCGATCCCCTGCTCGCAGCACTCGCGGCACGCGGCATCGAGCGCACGAGCGTCACCCTCCACGTCGGACCGGGGACATTCATGCCGCTGCGCGACGATGATCCGCTCAAGCACGTCATGCATTCTGAGCGCTACCACATCCCGCCGGAGACGGTAGACGCCATTGCCCGGGCCCGCCGCGATGGACGCAAGGTGCTAGCGGTCGGAACCACCGTCGTCCGCACCCTAGAGTCGGCCACCCCCGAAGGCCACACCATCCCCCAGCCCGGCTTTGGCGACACCCGCCTGTTTATCTATCCGCAGCCGCCGACGGGCCGCTATCCGTTCCGCGTCGTTGATGCCATGCTCACCAACTTCCACTTGCCCCGCTCGACGCTGCTCATGCTGGTCGCCGCCTTCGCGGGTACCGAGCGCATCCTCCACGCCTATCAGCAAGCCATCGCCGCCCGCTACCGCTTCTACAGCTACGGCGACGCCATGCTCCTCCCCAACCGGATGTAACGACAGATGACGATCACCCAGACCCAGAAGCAGTGGGGCCGACCGGAGGTGCTTTTTTCCGAGACGCCCTCGGCTCGGGAAAAAGTACCGCAGGGTAGGGGGGCCCCACAGTTATGACGACTGAAGCCCCGATCTACACCCTAGACGGACAAGACGGCAAAGCCCGTGCCGGACGACTCCAGCTCCCCCACGGCATCGTAGAGACCCCGATCTTCATGCCCGTCGGCACCCTCGGCAGCGTCAAAGCCATGACCGCCCCCGAGCTAGTAGAGGTCGGTGCCCAGATCATCCTCGGCAACACCTATCACCTGTGGCTCCGCCCCGGCACCGACGTCATCGCCACCCACGGCGACCTCCACCGCTTTGCCACCTGGAAGAGGCCGATCCTCACCGACTCCGGTGGCTTTCAGGTGTTCAGCCTCGGCGCAGCCCTGTCCGGCCCCGCGAAAGAGGGCGAGTCCAAAAAGACCCCCGGCCCCGGTGTCGTTCAAGGCGGCCTCGTCAAGATCACCGAGGAAGGAGTCCGCTTCCGCTCCCATCTCGACGGCTCGCTGCGCATGCTCACCCCCGAGGAGTCGCTGCGCATTCAAGCCGTCCTCGGCTCCGACATCGCCATGGCCTTCGATCACTGCCCGCCCGGCCTGTCCCCGCCCGCCGAGGCCCAGGCCGCCATGCGTCGCACCACCGAGTGGGCCGCCCGCTGCCTGTCCGTCCCCGCCCCGATGCTCACCGATGGCACAAACCCGCTCGGCACCCAAAAGCGCTTCGGCATCGTCCAGGGCGGCATCCACGTCGATCTTCGCCGCCAGCACATGGCCGAGATCTGCGCCCTGCCCTTCGACGGCTTCGCCCTCGGCGGCTTTGCGGTCGGCGAGCCGATCCAGACCATGTACGAAGTCCTCGACATCGTCGCCTGCGAGCTACCCAAAGACCGCCCCCGCTACCTGATGGGCGTCGGCACCCCCCGCGACCTCGTCCACGCCATCGCCGCCGGCATCGATATGTTCGACTGCGTCATGCCCACCCGCAATGCCCGAAACGGCCAGCTCTTCACCTCGCAGGGCAAGGTCAACATCCGCAACACCAAGTACACCCACGACCTGTCCCCCCTCGACCCCGCCTGCGCCTGCGAGACCTGCACCCGCTACAGCCGCTCCTACCTCCGCCACCTGCTCATCGCCAAAGAGATCCTCTACTGCCGCCTCGCAACCCTCCACAACCTCCACTACTACCTAGACCTCACCACCCGAGCCCGAGCCGCCATCCTAGCCGGCACCTTCGCCGAGTTCAAAACCACCGAACTGAAGCGCTGGGAAAGCTAGTCCGACGGGGCCCCAGGCGTGATCCGTGCGGTTTGGGGCTTCCATTGGGAATGGATCGGCTACGGGGCTTGGGTTTTGCGATCCATTCGCGATGGAGGGGCTGATCCAGCTCGGGTTCGGCGTTCCATTGGCGATGGATGCGCTGTTCCGGTCTGGGTCGCCGGTTCCATTCCAAATGGAGCGCGGGTCCGGCTCTGGTTTTGGCGTTCCATTCGCGATGGAAGCCGATTTCCCTACTGCTCGGACCGATCCATTCACGATGGAAGCCAATTTGCGCACGCGCCCGTCGATCCATTCCCAATGGATCCCCATTTCCGCTCGCACCCAATCCGTCCGTAAGCCGAGATGCTAGGCGGCGACCGAGGGGCAGCGCGGAGCGTACTACTGTACGTGAGCACTGACCCGACCGAGCCAACAACGCAGATTGGCTTAGGGACGGATTGGGGCAAGGCCCAGGTTGACAGTGGGCTGTTGGCTTCTCTATCCTGAGACTGTCGTGTGGTTTCTCACCAACATCCGTCACGAGCCTGACGTGTAGCGGCAGCTAGCTGCTGACTGTACGCACCCTTTTGACTCTCTTTGCGCCCTCCGGGGCGTGACAAGGCTTGACGGTAGTTCTATGCAAAACGACGCCAGTGGACCCACGAAGCTTCCTGTTGTCTCCGAAACCGCAGTCCCACACGCGCTGAAACCGCCGGTCGATCCGGCAACGCTCACCCATCGGCAGCTCCGCCGCGACCGGTTTTGGTCCCACATCCCGGCCTATGCAAGCGTCGATGAGGCGACCTTTATCGACCACAAGTGGCAGTCCAAGCACACCATCACCAACGCCGACAAGCTGCTCCACACCGTGCAGGCGCTGGTGTCTCCCGAGTTCTACGCGGACGTGGCGGCGGGCTTTGAGCAGTCGCCGATGAGCATCCGCGTCTCGCCGTACCTGCTGTCGCTCATCGACTGGCAAAATCCGTACACCGACCCGCTGCGAATTCAGTTCATTCCGGTGCGCTCGAAGCTACTGCCGGATCATCCCAAGCTCGGGCTCGATTCGCTCGGCGAGCGCGCCGATGCGCCGACGCCCGGACTGACCCATCGCTACGTCGACAAGGCGCTGTTTTTGGCGCTCGATACCTGTCCGGTCTACTGCCGCTTCTGTACCCGCAGCTATGCCGTCGGCGTCGACACCCCGCAGGTCGAAAAGTTCACCCTCCGCGTCAACGAGGAGCGCTGGCACAAGGCGTTCGCCTACATCGCCTCTCGCGAGGAGCTGGAGGACATCGTGATCTCCGGCGGTGACTCGTACAACCTGCGCCCGGCGCAGCTTCGCGAGATTGGCGACGCGCTGCTCGACATCAGCCACATTCGGCGGATGCGCTTTGCGACCAAGGGCCCGGCGGTGATGCCGCAGAAGCTTTTGTCCGACCACGAGTGGGTCGATGCGCTCACCTACGTCGTCGAGAAGGGCCGCAAGCTCGGCAAAGACGTGATGCTGCACACCCACTTTAACCACCCTCGCGAGATCACCGGCATCACCCAGGACGCGATCCAGGTGCTGTTTTCGCGGGGCATCTTCGTGCGCAACCAGTCGGTGCTGATTCGCGGCGTCAACGACAGCGTCGAGGTCATGGGCCAGCTCTTAAAGCGCCTGGCGTACGTGAACATCCACCCCTACTACGTCTACATCCACGACATGGTCCAGGGCACCGAGGACATGCGGACGACGCTGCGAACCGGTCTGGACATCGAAAAGACGCTGCGCGGCTCGACGGCGGGCTTTAACACCCCGATGTTCGTGATGGATGCACCCGGTGGGGGCGGCAAGCGCGATGCCCACTCGTATGAGCACTACAACCCGGTGACCGGCGTGTCGGTGTACTCGGCCCCGGCGGTAAAACCCGGCCAGCTCTTTTACTACTTCGACCCGATCGACCGGCTGCCGCCAGAGGGACAAGCGCGCTGGGCCGATCCCGCCGAGCACGACAAGATGCTGGAAGAAGCCCGCCAAGCGGTCCTGGCGAAGCGCTAAGCTCTGCGCCCGATGCCGAGCCGCCTCCGTTCCGCTGTCACCGACTGGGCCCAGAACCTGCGGCGGCTGCTTGTGCCCCGTCCGCCGTGGCGGGCCGAAGCCGAGTTCGCGTTCTACCGGGTAGAGCCGTCCGCCCTCCACGAGCAGCTCGAGCGGCAGCGGCGGTGGTGGCGACAGGGACAGCTTGTCGGGCTGGGCGTGGTGGATGCGCTGGGGCTCCTTGATCGCGACCGGCTTGCGGGGCTGCGGGTGCTGGAGATCGGCGCGGGCGAGTGCATGCTCGGCCAAGCGCTTCAGCAAGCCGGGGCCGCCGAGGTCTGGGCGGTCGACGCAGTGCCGAAACAGATCTGGGCCGCTGCCGCGCACGCGAGCCAGCGTGAACAAAGCGGCGAAGGCGGTCGGCTGCACTGTGTCATCGCCGATGTGCTCGACCTACCGTTTGTTGCGGGCAGCTTCGATCTGGTCGTCGCCAACTTGGTGCTGCATCACATTCGGCCGCTCACCGGGCTGCTCGGTGAAGTGCTGCGGGTGCTCGCCCACGGTGGCCAGTTCGTGGCGCTAGAGCCGGCACCGCTCGTTGGCATGCTGGTGCATGACCAGACCTCGGACAACGAAGCACCGCTGTGGCCGGGGGCGGTGACCGAGGCGCTGACCCGTAGTGGCTTTGTCCTGGCCGCGCATGAGTATCAGTGGGTGCGACTGCGCTCGTCGGTGCTGGGGCCGCTGTCGCCCAGTTATCGGGTCTCGGCGCAAAGGCCCGGCCCAGCCGAAACAGCACGGCTGCGGCTGGTGCGCGAGCTTGCGCCGAGTGTTCTGCCAGGGTTGAGGGTGGACACGGGCTGCCGGTTCGCAGCGCTCGTGAACGAGCAGGTCGCGGCGATCAGCGAGTGCGTGGAACAGCAGGGATTGCTAAAGAGGCGGTAGGAAGGGCGAACGAGGCGGCGCAGGCGACCCGTCCCCCCGGACGGGCCTTGCCCAGACTACAGAGCGGTGCGGCGCAGGCGACGGCGGAACAGCAAGGTTCCGGCCCCGAGTAGTAGCGCGATCAGCGTCCCCGCAGGCGAGGTGGCGCGACCCGTGGCCGAGCAGCCGGTCATCTCTGGCGGCTTCTCCTTCGGCATCGGCAGACCGGTTCCGTCGAGGTTGATGCTGCCAATCGCCAGGCCTTCCTTGGTCTTGATCGATAGCACCGTCGTACGCGGTCCGGTGGCGGTCGGCTTGAAGGTAATCGCCAGCGTGACCAGACCCTCTTCAGTCGGCGTTCCGGCTGGTAGCTTGCCCATCGCCGGGTCGACCGACCAGTCGTCCTGGTTTTCCGAGAAGCCGGTGACGAAGTCAATGTCGCTCGCGTCGGAGTTGCGGCAGATGACCTTGAGCTCGGAGGTCTCGCCCATGCGGACCATGCCCAGGTTCTTGTCATCGGGCGAGCAGCTAATCGTCAGCAGCTTGCCGGTACCATCGAGCTTGACCTGCACCGGAGACATCAGACCAGCCGCGTTCACCACAAGGATGGCGCTGCGGGTGCCGTTGCCGGTTGGCTTGAAGGCCACCTTGAACGGAGCGCTCGCGCCGGGCGCCAGGACCACCGTGCGGTCGCCGTTAACGACGTAGTCGCTGCTGGCGGTGCCGCTGACGGACAGGTCCAGGCCGGTGAGCGGGGCCGCGCCAGTGTTGGTCACGTTCAAGGTCAGCTCCTGCGAGCGCAGACCGATGATCGTGAGCGGGAAGGTCATCATCATCGGGTCGACCTTGAGGTCGGCCTGAACACCGGTCACCGACAGCGGGATGCGGACGTTGCCCATCTTCACTTGGTCGTTGACGATGATGCTGATCTCACCCGACTGCTGCATCGCGGTCAGCGGGCCAGCCACCACGTCGAGCACAACCGCCGGATCACCCTTCTTGAGGATCTTGCCCTCCACCGGGAGACCGGACACCTTGAAGGCTCCCATCGCCGGGGTCAGGACGCTCTTGCCGAACACGAGATCCTTGTCGCCTTCGTTGGTGATCGTGATCTGCTTCGAGGTCGAGGTGGTCTTGATGTAGACCGCGCCAAAGTCGAGGTTGCCGGGGGTGACCACCACCTTCGGGCCCGAGGCCGTGCCGGTCAGCGGCACCTTGGCGACGTGGCCGGTCTTGAAGTCGGTGGCGATCTCCAGGTCGGCGGTCTGGCTACCGATGTCCACCGGGCAGAACTGCACCGGGATGACGAAGGTACCGCCGCCACCGGGCACCGTGCGGCTCGCCGGAGCGGTGTGCTTGAACGACGAGGCGTTGGCACCCGTGAAGCCCAGGCTGAGGATCTTCAGCGAGTCCGTGCCGGTGTTCTTGATGGTGACGTACTGCGTCGGCGAGCAAGTGCCGGTCTGCTGAGTACCCATGAAGTCGATCTTGTCGCCGATGAGCTCGAAGTTTGCCACCGTGCCACGGCACGACACCGCGATGTTGGTCTTGCCCATGGCCAGCGAGGGATCGTTGCTCGTGATCTCGAGCACGGCCTGACGCAGACCCTGAACGCTCGGCTTGCACTGCACCTTGATGTCACCGGTGCTGGCGGTGAGGACCTTGAACGGCGACATCATCGAAGCCATCGTCACCACGGAGAAGTCACTGACGTCCCCGCTGACGAACTGGAGGTTGGTGATGCTCAGGTCGGCTTGGCCGGTGTTCTGCACCGTAATGATCTGATCCGGTCCGGTGCCGCCAACGCGGACGGGCGAAAGGACCAGCGAGGACGGGGCCACGATCTTCGGCTTGCCATACGAAGCCCGGACGGTGACGATGCCGCTGTAGTTCACACCGTTAATCGAGTAGGCCACGCGCACGTTGGTGCTGTAGGCCTTTTCCAGGGTCGGCTTGAACTTGACGTCGAAGCTGACGCCAGCGCCAGAGCCAAGCAGCGTCGAACCAGGCACGCTTTCGAGCGCAAAGTTCGTCGCATCATCCACGCTGGCGCTGGTGTAGCCCAGGTAGCCGCCGCCGGTGTTGGTGACGTTGACGGTCACCGCCGGAGCGGTCATGCCCACCGCAATGCCACCGAAGTCAATCTGGCTGGGCTGGGCCTCGTAGCGAGGTCCAAGGCCTTTGACCGTGAGCTGCACCACGCCCGGCGCAACGTTCGGCGTCGATGGCGTCAAGGTGTAGATCGCAGAAGCCTGACCGGCAGCGGTCGGCTTGGCCGTGGCCTTGACGGTGAGCTTGTCACCGGGGTTCAGCGTCTTCGGGAACACAATCGCTTCAACGGTAAACACGCCCGCTGGGGTCAGGTCGGCGCTGCCCACCGTGATCGGCGACGAGCCCTGGTTTTCGAAGTCAACGCTCAGGTCGGCGCTGCCCAGAACCGGCACCTCTCCGAAGTCAGCCGGAGATGGGTTGGCGCGAAGCGGACTGGCGACGTAGACCATCGAGTTGGCGATGAGCTTGGCGGCATCGCTCGCGGGGTCGTAGCAGCCGTAGTAGCCGATGTCGCTCGACACCGGATAGATGTTGAGATCGATGCGCGGACGGCCACCGGGGAAGCCGGTGATGATCATGCCGTTGCCGTCGTTCCACGAAGCCACGATCTTGGCACCGGAACGAATGGTCGAAGCCGCCACGCTGGAGCGCTCGCGACAGGTGCTGCCGTTGGTCTCGATCTTGGTGATGCCAGAGAGCACCGCGTGGGTGTCTTTGGTGCCCAAGGTCTTTTTGCTGACGTAGGACATCGACGAGCTGTTGTCGATGAGCTGGTACTTGCTCCAGTTCGTTCCCGTCGGTGAGTTGTAGTAGTAGCCACCGTACATCGGCAGAGCGACGACCACGCCGCCGCCCTTTTCGATGTAGGCAGCGAGCGCGTTGCCGACACCGGTTGGGTCGCTGAAGCCGCCACGATTGACGTCTCCAAAAACCAGGACCGTGTCGCACTTGGCGAGCGTCGAGTCCGATGGTGCAGAGGAGCCAGCGTCAATCATCGTGACGCTGTCGAACAGCTTGGTGCCATCAAGCTTGGACTTGATGTCAGCAATCGCTGCGGAGTCGCTGCAGGCATAGGTCACACAGGCTTTCGGCCCGGCAGCCATCGCAGCAGATGTGGCTCCAAAGACAGTAAGCGCCGCAGCCCAAGCCAGGCAGTGGCGCAGTGTCCCGGTCAGCCGAGAAGTGACGCTGGCAGATTCAGCGTCGGGCGAGCGAACGGCAAGCTTACGTATCATCGCACCCTCCTCAGGGAGTAAGAAGTGCGAGATACATACCACATGTCAGCCCAATGCAAGCCCGCTTGTTGGTCCGATGATCATCCGCTGGCTGCGCACCAAGGAACGGAGATTTAGAACAGTCCTTGATCCTGTAGGGACTTGAGAAATGGCTCGCTCATCGCTGCGCCCTGACGGTAGAACAGTGCGGGCTGACCCATGGGGGCGGCGATCTCGATGTACTGGCCACCGGTGGAAGCCGCAAAGGTCTTGCCGGAAAAGACGTGAACCCAGGTTCCTTTGGGTAGATACACCTTGGCGGTCACGACCCCTGGATCGGTAATCGGGGCCACCAGCAAGTCCTCGCCAAGCAGGTATTCCTCGAACGACAGCTTGTAGACGTTGGGATCCTCTGGATAGTGAAGCGCGAGATGTCTGGCCACCGGCATGCCGGTTGCGGCGGCCTGTGCCACGAGCTGTTTTCGGTAGGCTGCCCACGCCTTGTACAGCTTGGCGCAGCGCGCAAAGTGCCGCAGCGTCTCTGGGTCGCCGTCGATTTGGAAGTTGTCGTCGGGTCGATTGCCCTCGTGGGTCCGCATCACCGGGCTCAGCGCGGACAGCTCTAGCCAGCGCCACAGCAGCTCGCGACTGCGGGTCACGGTAAGGAGCGAGTTTACAATCGTGGTGTAGCCACCTGCGTCGCTGTGGTTGAGGCTGAAGCCGGACACGCCGCCCGATAGCATGCCCACCACCGCACTCTTCATGCCGTCATAGACATCCCAGGTCACAAGCTGGTCACCCAGCCAAAACAGGGTCGAGGAACCGGGGCTCTTGCGATATCCCGAGCGAGTGAAGAACAACAGGTCCGCGCCACGTCCGCTCTCTTCAATCACCTCGCGGTTTAACTTGGCCCACTCCTCGGGATACTGGTTGTGAAAGGTCCGCGCCCCGACATCCGACTGCAGGTGGGCATCGTACGGCAGGGCCTCGCCAAAGTCCGCCATCCAACCCGATGCCCCTGTCGATAACACCTCGGTGCGGATGATCTCCTTCCACCACTTGCGCGCTTCGCCATTGGTCACATCGAGCAGTCCCGCCGAAAAGTCGGTGTTGGGGATCATGTACGGCAGACCATTCGGTTCGGTGACCAAGTAGCCGCGATCCCGCGCCTCTGCGAACATGTTGCGACCCGCTCGACCCGACGATTCCATATCGACAAAAAACGGGTTCACATAGGTCAAGATGCGCACCCCTTGGGCATCGAGCTTCTTGCGCATGACCTCCCATTCGGGATAGCGCGTGCGGTCGAGCTGCCAGTTCCACCAGAGCTGCTTGCCGAAGCTGGTCTTGCGCTGACCCACCCAGTCTTGCAGCCACACGGCGGACAGCGGCGCGCCTTCTTTGCCAAGCTGCTCGACGAGCTTCTGGACCCGCTGGGTTCCGCCCTGAATGCCCACGATCGCGCCCTCATGCACCCACTCAGGAAGCGCCCGCATGCGGCCCGAGTACTCGGTGTATTCGCGAATCAGATCCGCAGGACTCCGCCCGTATAAAATCCGGCCCTTGAGGGTCCGCGAATAGACCCGCACCTGGAGCCGATCGGGAGTCCGCAGATCGAAGAGCTGGTACTCGTAGTTTTCGGTCAGCAAGCTGCGGTTGAGGCTGGTGATGTAGTGCGGAATGCTGACGTAGCTGGTGTGCCAGCTTCCCCCCGAGCGCGCCATCAGGTCGACCGCGGTGGTAAGCGGCTGGAGGCCTCGCCCGATTCCTTGCTCTTGGACCCAAATCGGCACCCGCCGACCTTTGAGATCGAAGTAGGTAAACTGCTCGCCGAAACCAAAGACGTGCTCGCTGGCCGGTGAGGCATAGGTCAAAAAAGCGCGGTTGAGATCGTCGTCCTCGATCCGAAGCTCAAAGCCGAGCTGGTTGGGAGTCAGCGCCGTAAACACCATCGAAAACGGGGCAGAACCCGCGCCCGAACAGCGCAGCGTGCCGGTGAGCCGTGCCGTCCCTGCGACCTCGATTACCTTTTCCAGCTTCTGGGTCGCGCAGGTGCTACCGGTGGCCTTGTCGGAAAAGAAGAAGGAACCGCGTGACTCGTCGACTTTTTCGTGACCATACGACGCCGCCACAAAGGACATTCCGGGAACGCTCTCCCAGATGCGTCGACCGGGCTCGCTCACATGAGTGACGTAGATCTGGCCGCCCTGCTCTGGAGTGTACGAAACCACGAACTGACCGCCCGCAATGCTGGTGGCGAGCAGCTTGCGATCGACCTCCAGATGACCGAGTAGCGGCGGGTCACCAAACTTGTCGTTATAGCGCGGCAGAAGCCACGCCCGTCCGATGAGGAGACTAAGCAGCAGCAGCGCGCCAAAGAAACCGACAAAGATCGGCAGGATCAGTCGATTGCGCCGCTGCCGGGGACGTCCGGCCGAAAACAGCGTCGCACGAACTCCGTGGTCATCCGCCAGGGAGCGCTTCACACCGGACATGGCCTGCCTCCTCACGCTGCTCATTGCGCAGCCGGACGTAGCGGGCAAGCGCCCACAACGGGAAGTACGACTTGTAGAGTCGATAGTCGAGCATTGCCGTCCCGAAAAACACCCCTGCCTGTGACTGTTGCGGAAACGATCCGTCCGCGAGCTGCGAGGCTGACAAAAAGGAAACTCCACGCTCGATCGCAGGGTGAGAGGACGGCAGCGCGATGAGCAACGTGAGCAGTGCCCAACTGGTGTTTACAACCTGAGACTGCTCATGCGGGACGTATTCGCCAGACAGACAGCTTGAAAAATGTTCGCCCCAGCCGCCATCGGGACGCTGCTTGTGAATCAGCCACACCGCTGCGCGCTGTACCACCGGATCGTGAGCTGGAATCCCGGCTTCGTGCAGCGCTTCGATCACATGAAACGTTCCATAGGTGAAGTTTACACCCCAAAACCCAGGGAATGATCCGTCGGCCCGCTGGCTGGCTCGCAGCCTCGTCACCGCCGCCGCAATCGCTGTGTTCACCTGAATAAGAAGTGGTCCCCCAAGCTGGGCTCCCAAGTGATTCCGTAGGGCCACAAGACCGCGCAAACACGACGACGTACACTCCAAATAGGAGCGCTCGGTCATGCAGCTTCCGTACATCTCGGAGGGGTTGACGTTTTCCAGCACAGAGCCAGCCCGCCGTGCTTCATAGGAACCGAATCCACCGTCGGCATTTTGTCTGCGCAGGATGAAGCGGGCCGCTTGACAGAGCCGCTCCACAGACATCCGATCCGAAAGCGGAATCGGGCTCTGCTCGGCATGCAGAGCGAGCAGCGCACACACCGCCTCGGCCGTACAATCGCTCACCGGCCAGCGGTGTACTCCATCGGAAAAACACCATCCACCCAGGATCGGTTCGCGCTGTTCGAGTGAAGACTCTGTCCCCGCATCGGGTAGCTCGCTTTGCATCTGGAGATCGCACAGGTGCTGATACGCCTTGCGGAGCGACGAGGCAACTTGGGGCTGCACTTCCAGCGGCAACTCCGACAGTGCGAGGGCCGCAAACGCGGTATCCCAGCTGTTGCTGCGCGCACCACAGTAACGGATTCCTTCTTCCTCATCTTCCCACTTCCACGCTTCCATCCCTTCCAAGGACTTGGCAAGCTCCGGATGGCGAGGATTGTGCGCATACAGCGCCAAGCAGTTTAGGAGTCCATTGACCGGCGAGAGTCCCTGATATCGGCTCGCCTTCATCTCGTACAAAATCCGATCGAAACAGAATCCCAGCGCATGCTCACGGAGTGCGCGCAGCGGCCTCTGTTCGTACTGATGAAGCAGCTCATAGCCGGCCTTGAGCACCACGCTCGGTGCCACGAAGAGATCGCTCTTGGCGACGGTGTGCCGATAACTGTGAAAGTCGATTTGCGCAAACGGACGATCGAACAGCTCGCCGCGCAGAGACTCCGTAAGCCCACCGAGATCGATCTGAAACCGCTTCCCATACAGATACGCGATTCCCAGGTAGATGTAGCGGGTGTGGTTATAAAATCGGAACGGATGGATCGGCAGCCACTTCGGAGTGACGAACAGCTCCGGCGGAAACGGGTTCACGCCCTCCCATCCGTACAGACCACACATCGCCAGCCAGAACTTGCCCCAGTGCGGGATTCCGAGCACTCCCTCTGGCTGCTTGCGGAGCCACTGCCGCGCCTCTTGGCAGAGCGGATCTTGCGGCGAAACGCCGAGCACCCGCAGCGCCACATAGGCCAGGGTCGTAAAGTAGACATAGCCGAAAGACTCTCCGTGCATGCCCCACGCACCGTCGCTGGTACGGGTCTTCCGGTAGTGCTTCACCATCTGGTCGACAGCGGCTTTGGGAATCGCTCGCCCGCAGGCCTTCTGCACCAAGATGTACTGGGACAAGATCATGGTGTTCCAGACCATCTCTCCTTCCCAGCCACCGTCGGAATGCTGCAACGAACAAAGATGCTTGGTCGCGCCCGCCATCGCAGCAGCAATCGGTGATCGTCGAGCTGAACTCGGCAATGTTGCGAAGCCAGCCGGCGTAGTGGTGCTCGTGTTCATCAGCGTATTCATGGTTCTAAAACAGCTACTACGATGCCAGATGTCGACGCAAGAAGCCCATGAAGAACTCGTACGATGTGCGAGCGGCGGAAGGCCTACCTGAGATAAGGCTTGGCGTCGCTGTACTCTTTGCGGTACGAGAGCGGCAATGTTCAAGCTGGATAAGCCTGCAACTGCTGGGATGTTGGCGCTGCTCGTGGCGGTGGCCTGCGTCCGTCCAGACCTTGCGCCGCGAGCTGTGATGACCCCACCGCATCCCGCAGCACCACCGGCCGAAGTCAGCCGAGAGGTTCCGCTCCCTACCTCTTCGGGAAAAGTAGTCGCAGTCCACACCGCGCAGCGTGCGAACGTCCAGCCCTCGGCTGTCTCTGGGTCACTCGCGTGGAAGAGCCTGCCAAACGGTGCTCGCGTGCAGTTCTTGCCGGATCGCTTGGTCGGAACGGTGGCGGTCGACCTGTGGGTGAGCGGTGGGGTGGCGAGCGAGCCGGATGGAGCACTGGGAGTGTCGCATCTATGTGAGCGTCTGCTGCTCCACGAGCTGGCGGCGTCCGTGCATGACCGTATCCGTGCCATCGGGGGGGAGGTGTCATCGTTTACCACCCTTGACCACACGGTCTTTCATCTGCTGCTGCCGCAGGGTCGCGCCGAGCTGGCACTCGACTTTTTGACGGCCATCTTGACCCCGCCCGCGCCATTTGATGAACCCATGCTGAATCGGCAGCGCGAGCAAGCGCTCCTTGAACAGCGCCGGACTCAGCTTTCGCCGCGCAGCTTGGCGGTCGAAAAGCTCCGCGAGCTGTCGTTTCCCGGCCACCCGTATGGCAGACCGCTGCTCGGTGACAAGGACCGACTGCTCACGCTGCGAGTCGCCGAGGTGGTGGCGTTTTATGAGCGCAGCTATCAGCCCGCGCACGTGACGGTGGTAGCGAGCGGGGCCGTGACCGACTCGCTGGCCAACCCGCTGCTGTCGCTGGTCTCGGGACTGAAGGGCTCGGCCAGTCCAAGCGGGCAGGAGCCTTCCACTGTCGACGACCCACCACGTCTCAAAAAGCCGCAAGTGCTGGTCGCGGTTCACGACGATCCGGCCGGTCAAGCGGTCGTGGCGGCAGCGCTACCGGGTGTAGCAGCCAGCGCTGAGGATGCGGCGGCGCTCGACCTGTGGGCTCAGCTTCTGCGCACCGGACGCGGCCTGCGCACGCTGGGAACCCGACCCGGCAGTGAGGTATCGGCGCTGAGCTTCGCGGGCCGAATGCCCGGTCTGCTGCTGCTCGAAGCGGCGGTACCGCCGGTCCAGCTTGAAGAGGCCACCCAGAAGCTGCTCAGTGAGCTGTTTCGACTGTCCCAGCGCGACATTGAGCCTGGAGAGCTTCTGCGGGCCAAGCAGCGACTCCTGGGAGAAACGGCCTTGCTGCTCGATACCCCGAGTGGACGGGCACGGCGGGCCGGGCAGTTCACATCCCTCGGAATCAGCGAAGAACGCTACGAGCAGAACGTGCGCGAGCTGAGCGAAGTGGCGCTGCGCAAGACCATTCTCCGTTACCTGAGACGAGACGCACTGGCGCTGCTGTGGCTGCTGCCGCGTACTCGCTCGCCCCGCGACGAACTGACCCAGCTAGAACGATCTCGCCAGCGGCTGCTCAGTCAGCTTCAGCCGGTTGGACCAAGCGTCGTGCCAGCCTCGACCACCCCAGCCAAAGCCAGTGATGGTGTGTGGCGTTATCAGGTGCCGGGCGGTCCGCTGCTGCTGGTGGTGCCCGATCACAGCGTCAAGGTGGTCGGTGCGGCGGCGAGCTGGCCGGGTGGTCTGCGACTCGAGGATGAGCCGACAGCGGGCAGTCATGTGCTCTTGACTCGACTGTGGCCGCACTCACCGCGTGGACGAGGGGGCGCTTCGTTTGCCGAGTCGATGTCGCAGCTTCGCGGAACGGTCGCCACGCAGCTCGATCTGGATGGGTTTGGGGTGGTGGGCGAGTGGCCAAGCCTGATGGAAGATGAGGCGTTGCCGCTGTTTCTCGACGGCCTGTCGCCTCCCGAACCCAGCGAGTCCGATTTCGAGCGAGAGCGTCGCCAACTGGTTGCCGAGACCCGCCACTTGGAAGAAGGGCTTCAGCCCTCGCTGCGGCTGCTGAAACACCATCTGTATGCCGGGCATCCATATCATCTGGAACCGTCGGTGCAGTCGCTATCGGGGCTTTCGCGCCGCCGCCTGTTGGAGCTGCTTCGCCGAGCGTATTCTCCGTCCCAGATGACGCTGGCAATCGTCGGCGATATCGAACCCCATACGGTCCTTTCGCTGGTCGAGTCACGCTTGCAAACCAGCAGCCACCCGGTCCCTCATCCGGTAGCTGCACCGCCGCCATCCGAGGCCCCCAAGCAGTTTCTTTCGTACCACGCCCGCGACCAGGCCCTGCTCGCCCTGGGCTTTCGGATTCCGGGTCTTCAATCGAGCGATCGGGCAGCGCTGCTGCTGCTGCATGAGGTACTGCTTGGCGATGGGGGTCGTCTCCAGCGAGAGCTGGTGGAGCGGCGAGGACTACTGCTCAAGCTCGAAGGTCGTCTCGAGCGCGGACTACTCGGTGGAGCGCTCCTGTTCGGTGCGGTTACGACGCCGAGCAGCCTCGACTCTGCGGAAGCCAGTCTACGCGACGAGCTACGACGGCTGCTCGATCATCCGCTGAGCGACGACGAGCTACGGGCGGCCCAGCAGCGACTGCTCGGACGGGATGCAACCAAACGCCAGCGACGCGGTGAACTGGCTCTGGCTTTGGCTCGACGGAGCGCGCTTGGACTGCCGAGCAGCGAGGAAGAGGACCGGCAACTGCTGTCACTGACCGCCTCGCAGGTTCAGGAGGTGGCACGTCGCTATCTTGATGAACGACACGCGGTCCTTCAGGCGCTGCTGCCACATTCGCTGCTATCGGTGAAGCACGGTGACACGCAATCGGCCAAGCCGAAGCTCCTCGCCAAGCTTGAGCCAAAGCCGAGCGCCAAGCCCGGCAAGCCCCAGCTCTCGATCAAAAACAGCGGGTCAACGAAGGCTGTGCGGAAGAAAGGAAGCCGTCGGTGAGCTATCGGGCAGGAGGACTTGCACGCGCCCTTTGCTATCGGTAAATGCCTCGGCGCGCACTTTGGCCACCTGCGAGCAGGGCAGATCCGCCGTGCAGGCCAATCCGTAACGGGGCGAGGTATTGGGTAACTCTAAGATGCGAACCTTGACCTGGGGAGCGGGCAGTGCCGTCGGACCGACCACCAGCATCTTCGCCAGCGCAATCCGAGGCAGCCGAACCTCGCCAAGATCAATGTCCGTATCGCCGATGCGCTGGTTATCGAGGGAAGTGCGCGGACCCGTCCCAAGCTGCGGAATCATGTCGAGGTCGTAGTCGCCAGGATCGAGCCGGAGCACAAACCGGCCGTCGCTATCAGTAATGGTCTGCGGCAACGTCGGCTCGGGAACGCTATCCAGGGGACTCTTCGGACCCGAACTCTTCACAATCGGCTGCGCGACCACCTGTCCGCCCGACACTGGCTCGCCAAAGGCAGAAAGCAGCCGCCCAATCAGTCGAGGCCGTGACGGCAGAGTCACCGCCGCCAGCAAACCTTCACTCGGGCCAATCTGGATGTCTCGCGAGAGCGACGCATACGGCGTACGAGGAGGGCTGACGATCGTGATGTGATAGGTCAAGTTGCCACCACCGCTCGGCGCTGGCACCAGCATCAGCTTGGCAATGCCCTGTGAGTCGGTGTCGGCCTGGGTGGTATAGAGCACCCGCACGCCATTCGGCGTCATTGCATCTTCCAAGTGGACCTGCGCGATCACTCGAGCCGCCGCCACCTCCTGGGTCGCACCACTTGGCCCAAGTCCGGACACCGGCAGCATGAACTGCACCGGCTTTCGCTGAGACGGCAAGAGAAAGTTTTGGGTCTTTTCGGTACCGACCGCAGGTGGGACAAGGACCGCCTCCAGCGATGGCATGCCGATGGTCGTCGGGCCAGGACGCACCACCACCCTGAGGTTGGCCAGCGGATTTTTGGCCAGCGATGGGTCGACGACCGCCCGATAGGTTCCCCCGGTGGCCCCGCTCGCCGTCAGGCTCACCGCTGAAGAGGACACCAGTTGGTTGTTTTCATCGAAGACCTGAACGGACATACCGCCCACACCCTCGCCCAGCGGATTTGTGATCCGTCCGGATAACACCGCAAGCTGTGTTGCGGGTCGAAGCTGAATCGGAAGTTCCAGATCGCCCGTCACCGGATGCTCAAGCCACATCGGTGGATACATGCTGGCCTGACTGGCATCGTCGAAACCGACCCAGAACCGATAC
Organism: Polyangia bacterium; assembly: GCA_044228505.1. Classification (GTDB taxonomy): domain Bacteria; phylum Myxococcota_A; class Polyangia; order Palsa-1104; family JAEUJZ01; genus JAEUKA01. The sequence continues at coordinate 280,325 of JBGAUT010000004.1, forward strand.
AGTTGATCGTCGGGCTGCGCGGGCGTCGGAATGCGGAGCGAGTACGTCCCAGCCACCTTTTCGGCGGTCTGGGTATCGAAACGGTAGTCGTTTTGACCAGGAATCGCACTCGGCAGGGTCGCCTGCACCCGTGCTCGCACCAGCGCCCGATTGTCCGCCGTCTGCACCAGCCCAGACAGAAGCGCAGCCGCCCGAAAGCGTAGCTGCGCCGATCCCGTGCCATCGAAGCTGAGCGGTTGCCCCTCTTGGGGTGTCAGCAGCCAGTGCGGATCGGCACCGACTTTGTCGCCGGTCTCCGTTGGCCAGAGCTGAATCGCCCACCACGCCGAGCTACGCGCTGGTGGACAGTAATTGTCGCCGCTACAAGCGATCGGCAGCGCAGCCGCATCTTCGCCACAGCCGACAAGCTGCATGAGTAATGGCAGAGCAGCCCCGAGGGCGAGCGAGCGTCGCCAACGACCCCGCATGACCATGCCGCTAGACCTCGGTGAAGGGTGCTTAAGGTTAGGCATAAGAAATCCCTCTACGGACAAATTACCGTCCAGTAGTGGCTGCGGTCTACCTCGCCGAGTCCTTCGGGACGAATGCCGCTCGGACCATCAACGAAGCCGCCGGATGCCACCACCGGAACCACATAAGCAATCGAACCCGCGAAACCCGTCGCGCACGGGAGCACCTGCTGATTAAACACCATCGAGTAGCTACCCGTCGTCGGATCAACAGCCCTCGCTTGAGCTTCTTGATTAAAGCGAGTGACGTTCGGGTTATCGACGTTGAGATCGCAGCACGTGCCATTAAGCTGCAAATACAATCGAGCGGCCACCTCGGTGCTATCGGTGATCACGTCGACTTGATACGAGTACTTTTCGAGAATCGAGGTCGCCCGCTGGGTGCCAAAAGGCGGAATCGCTGCCCGGACCAGCAAGTTGTTGCCACCATCCGTGCTCACCTGCTGTTCAAGTGGAATCGGGATCAAACACCCGGCTTCACACAGCAGCGGTGGCAGCAGCAGCAAGCTCGTTACGGTCCACAGCGAATGACACATGGGCTGATTTGGGCAACGCTCGACGAAAGCCGTCTCTCTTCGCCAAACGTATCAGCTTCCGCGCACTTCGGCCACTGCCCAGCACCACCTGAGCGGCGGACTGCAACCTACGCCAAGTTGCTAGTGCGGCCACACTCGCTACAGCGGCCTTCGGCGTTCAGCACCCCAATGCAGCCCGGGTCGGTACAAAGTCGCCGGTCATCCAGCGATTCCGCACCGGATGGGCCGATTCGATCGGCGTCAGACTCTTCCTCTGTGTCCGCGACCGCACGCTCTGCCGACGGAGGACCGGCCGCAGCCGTCGCAAGTTCCGCCACGGGATCGTCGGTTACAGCACGATGAACCCGAGGCTCTTCGCCTTCACCGATGCGACCACACTCGCGGCAGTGGCCATCGGTACCGATGACACCAATGCACGCTGGATCGCCACACAGCCGCCGCGACTCTGGGTCAAACGGTGGGGCTTCTTCGTCGAGAATGATGCTCATTTGAGGTTCTTGAACAGCGCTGCCAGTTTCTTTTTGGCGTCCTCCGCCGAGCGATCCTCTTTCCAGCCCTCGGAGTCGCGAATCGAGTAGTGCGGACAGAAGTTCGCCTCGGAGCGATCACGAATGAAGGCAGCCTCGGGCTCGCGGCACTGGTTGTGGACGTTCGGCTCGTAGTGCGTGCAGTTTTTGCAGCAGTGTAAGTCGCTGCCGCAGTGAGGGCAGGTATCGCGGCGACCGACCTTGATACCGACCTTGACTTCGAATATTTGCTCGTTCCCGCAGGAGTGGCAGAAGTACGCCATGACGGCGCGATCTTAGGCACACGGGAGCAGGCGAGACAATGCCTAGTGCGAGCGATGTGCAAAAACAGGCGTAGGATGGGCTCATATTCGGACCAACAAGGAGACCACCATGCAGACCAAGAGCCGTCGCAGATTTCTCGTGGAAATTCCGCTCGTTGCCGGGATCCTCCTCGCCGCGAGCCGCGCCCATGCTGAGCACTATCCCGCAATGCTGTGCGGTGACTGTAGCTTTGGCAGCAAGAAGGACAACTGCGCCAAGTGCGGCAAGTGGATGGGCTCGACCAAGATTCCGGCCCGGCTGTGTGGCGATCACGGCTTCGGCAGCAAGAAAGACAACTGCGCTCGCTGTGGCAAGTGGGTCGGCTCGACCAAAGCCCGCGCCCATATCTGCAATGACTGCGGCTTCGGCAGCAAGAAGGACAACTGCGTGGTCTGCGGAAAGTGGGCCCCCTAACCGCCCGTAGCGCTAGATCTTGAGCTTCTTGGCAATCTCGGCGAGAGCGGCGGTGTTGTGGATGTGGGAAAGTTGACCGAGCAGATATTCCTTCACCTGCTCCTCTAGGTGCGCAAGCTCCCCGCCCAGCTCAAGCTCGGTGGCGTATGTGCGGACCAGATCGCTCTCTTTGCCACTGACCTGACCGTCGGCAAACGCGAGTAGCAGCGCGGTCTTGACAAACAGCCGCCGCAGCTCGGTGGTGTCGAGCACTGCCGAAAGCTCGGCGCTGGATAGTGGCCCGCTACGTGCCAGCTCCGATAGCGCGTTCATGCTACCGCCCGCATCGGCCCAAAACGACGCGACCAGCGCCGCTTCTCGCTCGTGCAGACCATCCGATTGGGCAATGTGAAACAGGCCGCGAGCAATGGCTTCGGCCTGAGCAGTCGTCAGCGGAATTTCGGGAAAGAAGTTCATCGCACGTCTCCTTCAGCTAGCAATCTGGGTTTGGCAATCTGGGTCTATTGAATCTGTCGTCGCTGGTCGGCTCACTTAGCGCCGACTCCCAGCTACAATTTTCAACCGATGCAGCCGCTCTTGGAGCGCTTCGATCGGCAGGTCTGCGTACTTGGGTGGCAGCATGCGGCGATTCGACGCCTCAAACACCGCGAGTAGCTCCATGAACTCGAGCATCTCCATGTCACGCGGCGGCAGATAGTCGCGAGCCGCCCGCAGCAAATCGTCGAGGCTGACTGGCACTTCACTGACCCCAGTGGCTTCAGCGCGCTGACTCGCGTAGTCACTGGCAAGCAGCACCACCGCCTCGATGTCGGCGTTCGACATTCCGACGATTGGCTGAAGCCCATCGCCTGCGATCGGGAAGGTCAGATCGTTCGCAACTTTGTTTTTGCGAAGCTGCGCCTTGAGGATGATTTCCACTTCTCCGACGGTCTGCGCGTAGAAAAACGGAATCTTGCGGTCGAGTCGTCCGGCGCGCTTGAGATCGATATCGATCTTGTCCGGGCGGTTGGTCATCAGCACAAACAGCACGCGACCTCGGTTCGAGGTGTCGCTCATGAACTCTTTGATGCGAGCAATCACCCGGCTGGAGGTGCCACCGTCATCCTCGCCTTGGTTGCCAAAGGCGCGGTCGGCTTCGTCGATGATCACCATGACTTGACCGATCGCCTGGACCACCTGGAGGATGCGCTCGAGATTGCCTTCTGTGGCACCGACCCACTTACTGCGGAAGTTCTTGAACTTGATCGCGGTCAGTCCCGACTCTTTGGCGAACGCTTCGGCCACGAAGGTCTTGCCGGTGCCCATCGGCCCGACGAACAGAAGGCCCATCGGCACCCGACTGCGGCGACCCTCGCGGATGTTCTTGGCAATGAGCTGAAGGTCGCGCTTGACCTCGTCCATACCACCGACAACTTCGAAGCCGTGCTTGGGCTCGACGAACTCGATCAGGCTGTAGCACTCTCGCTCGATGATCTCGCGCTTCCGAGCGGCAATGAGCTTTAGCACCTCCGCCCGAGCATCAGTGTCCGAGTTGGTGGTGACCGGCCCATCGGGCGCGATCAGACGGCGAATCTCTGCGCGGGGCATGCCTTGGGTGATCTGCGCGAGCTTCTTTGCCCGCTCGACGGCCGCCACGCCACCACCGAGCAGCTCGACGATAAACTTGGTTCGATCGGCCTCGTCATCCGACGGAACATCGTGCGGGGCCAAGATGCCCTGAATCTGGATGCTCTTTAGGCCCGCTGTGACCTCCGTCATCATCTCTAGTTCGTCGCTGAGCATATCGGGACGAATGTGACGGAGCAGAGCGCGGCGGCAGTCAGCATCGGGAATCGGAATTTGCACCGTCGCCACCCGAGGATTGGCGACCAGCTTGGGGTGCAGCTCCGACAGGTTTTCGACGAGCATAAACACCAGGCTGTCGTTCTTGTCGAGCGCGGGCAGCATCGACCAGCGCTGCAGCGTCACCACCGAGGCCCGGTCATCGATCGTCGAAAAGCTCGTCTCACCGGCAGGCGACACAGTCTCGGCGTACTCGATCACCACCGCGACGCCATTTTGCGTCATCAGCAGCCGCTCGATCATCGGCAGGACCTTGGCCGGTTCCTTCTGAAGCGCCAGATCCTCGAATCCCGGTGGCAGTTTGCCCCGCACAAAGCGCACGCCCGTCGAGACGTTGTAGAGCACAACCATCGACTTCTTTTCGAGCAGCACCTTGGCCAAAAACTCTGGCAGCGGCAGCAGCTTTTCGTCAGGGCTGCGCTTGTCAATCTGACCGTCGGGATCGTCGAGGATCAGATCGTGGACGTTGCCAAACAGTACGAATTGCGTCGATTCCCCGCGCAGATAGCGACGACGAATATCATCCGCCCATACCGGAAGCCGGGTCGATTTCGAGGTGCTCAAGGTAGTCATCGTGTTCCTATGCTCCGCTTCCTGGTCAGCGAGGGAAGTCCTAGCGGCTCGTTCCCTGCATATAACGCTCGGTTTCGCGAGAGGTCTCCTGCACCGCCGCCACGCCTTCGCGCAGCTCATCAAGACGTGCCCCCAGCTCGCTAGGGTTCTGCATCCCGACAATCTCATCGGCGAGCAGCAAAAATGTATTTTCCATCAAATCCATCTGGCCGCGTGCAGTCTGCAAATTCCGTCGCAAATCCATGTAGCGATCCTTGCGTGACAGCAGCACTTCCAGGTTTTTCTGCGCCACCTTGCGCCGCTCATCGCCGACCGGGAGCTTTTCCGATTGCAGCGTGTAGCGACGGATGTCCTGCTCGATCTCGGGCAGGTTCATGTCCTTCAGGTAGCTGTCGTAACGCGACGACACCGCCGCCATATCGAGGAAGTCGTCGACGAGATCTTCCAACTTGGCGATATCGGTCGACAGCAGATCGACGGAAAAGCTGGCGTTGTCTTTGGCCATCTTCTCGATCCGCTTTTGCTGCTCCCGAAGCTTGAGCGCACGCTCTTTCTCTTCATCGGGCAGCGCGTTGAACTTGGCCGTTTGCCGAGCCTTGCGAGCCGCTTGCTGCTCACTGTCCCAAATCGGGTCAAACCACTTTTTGCGCAGCAGCCGCGAGTCGGGCGCAAACAGCATCCACACCGCTTCAGCGGCCACCGCACACAGCCCAACCCACCAGTGTCCGGTCAAAAGCGCCGCACTCCCCGCCCCAGCGAGCAGCGACAGGTTGTAGGGATTGGCAAAGGCGTACTTGGCGTACGGTGGCTCGGCGTTCTTCCCGCTTCTCGACGGACCTTCTTGGCGCTCGCTCACTTGGCATATAGCAGCGACAAGAGCTGCTCCTCACACTGACGGAACTCTGGGCTCGACTTCACTTTGTGGGTGCGGTCCGCAAAGGTCGGTAGGTCGATTCGATGCAAGATCTGCGCGGGCCGCTTGCTGAGCACGTACACCGTGTCGGCCAAGAAAACCGCCTCTGCGACGTCGTGGGTGACAAACAGGATGGTGTTGTCTTCCCGATGCGAGATGTCGACGAGCATCCCTTGCATTTCCCAGCGCGTCTGGGGATCGAGCGCCCCGAATGGCTCGTCCATGAGCAGCAGCTTGGGCTTGTTGATGAGAGTGCGCGCAATCGCCACCCGTTGCTTCATGCCGCCCGACAGCTCTTTGGGATACTTGCTGGCGAACTGGTCGAGACCGACGTGCTTGAGGATCTCCAGCGCCCGAGTCCGCCGCTCCGCCATCGAGACACCTTGGAGACGAAGCCCGTACTCGACATTTTCGGCGACGGTCAGCCACGAAAACGACGTGTACTGCTGAAAGACCATGCCGCGATCCCGACCTGGGCCTTCGACCTCGTGATCCGAAATCAGCACCCGGCCTTTCGTCGGAGGAAGCAGGCCGGCCACCGCTTTCAGGATGGTCGATTTGCCGCAACCCGACGGACCCAAAAAGACCACGATCTCTCCGACGCCCGGCTTGTCGATGATGTCAAACGACACACCGCGCACTGCTTCGACATCCTCGCCCTTGCGACCGCGATAGGTGACGTGCAGGTCTTCGACATGCAACTTGATGGCGGTTTGGTGGACCGTGATCGGGATGGCACCCGGTGGTCCGCCCTTTGCGGCCCCATCGGCTGCCGGCGGGGCTGTGGCGGCTGCGCTTGAGGAAGGTTCAGACATGTCCAGCCTCACGCCACGGAAATAGCAGGTTGCCGCAGAAACGAATCAACGCATCGGACATCAGCCCGATTACGCCAATGATGAGGATGCCCGCGAACACCTCGTCGATGTGCAGGTGATTACCGGCGAGCTGGATCTGATAGCCCAGACCACTGCGCGTGTTCACGAACTCGGCCAGGATCACGTACGTCCACGAAATCGCGTTCATCACCCGAAACGAATCAAAAATATCCGGGGCCGCCGCTGGAACCAGCACCGTGAACACCACTTGCAGTCGCCCCGCTCCAAGCGTCCGGGCCGTCTGGACCAGCTCTTCAGGCACTGCCCGAATCGCGCTAATCACCACCGGCAGAAGGTATACAAACACCCCCAGAAAGAGGAACGCCAGCTTCTGCTTTTCCTCGATACCGAACCACAGGATCGTAAGCGGGATGAACGCCGAGATCGGCATGTAGCGCAGCGGGGCCATCACCGGCTCGACGACGCGATTCACCGGCTCGAACGCCCCCATCATGATTCCGAGCGGCAGCGCCACTCCCGCCGCCAGCAAAAACGACAGCACAATCCGCCAGCTTGATGCCAGTGCCGCATCGAGAAGGACGCGCACCACCACCGTCCGGCCATCGACCACATCGGGCTTGCCGATCACCAGATCACGAAGCAGCACCCGCAGCACATCGGTCGGTTTCGGCAGGAATGCGCCTCCGACTACTGGTTTTGCCCCCGAGGTCAGCGCAACCCACAGCACCAGCAAGAGCAGCGGCAGCACGAGGCCTAACCAGAACTGCCAGCTCGCCGGAAGCGGCTTCCGCAGCGACCAAATCGGCTCCCGCGAGCGCAGCGGTGCCCGGGTCGGACTTTTTTTCTGGCTAGACGCGTCGGCAGCCATGGTTACTGCACGTTCAGGATGACCTTGATGTCGGTCCGACGGTTCTGCTGGCGACCGGCATCGCTGGTGTTCGGAGCCACCGGATTATCAGGACCGTGACCCACGGTCTGGAAGCGCTTCGCATCGATCTTGTGATTTTCGATGAGATAGTCCTTCACCGCGTCGGCCCGCTTCTGAGAAAGCGACCGATTGGCGCTGCGAGAGCCGGTGTTGTCGGTGTTGCCCTCGATGCGCAGCAGGGTGTTGCCAAAGGCCGTCATCGTCTCACCAAGCGAGTCGAGCACGAAGTTCGAGCCAGCCATGATCTGGTCGCTGCCCGTCGTAAAGTAGATGGTGAGCTGCTTGTTAATGATGGCGCGCTCTTTGGCCGGATCGACCTTCTTCGGATCGAACTTGAACGTCTCCACCACCTTCTGACCGGGATAGTGTTCAGCCAGCGACGCCACAAAGCGCGAATCGACGCAGTTTTTCGCCTCGACCGATTTGCTGACCACTCCCTGCTTGCGCCACACGACAAACGCCGCATTGAACAGCGCCTCGAACTGAGCCCGGTTGCCGTCGAGCCCAAAGAACAGCGCATTGTCCGCAAAGCTGGTCAGCTTCATCCCCGACAGCATCCCCGAGACATCCTCCTCCGGTAGCTTGAGCGCCTTGCCCACGACCATGTAGGCGTGCGCCGGGTCTTTGGCGATTGCGTCAATGCCCTCGAACCAGCCATGGATGAAGGCAGTCACCGTCTCGGGTGATTTGTCGACCAGATCATTTTGCGCGACCAGGACGTCTGCGATCACGTTGGTCGCTGCCGTCGTCGACACTAGGATATAGGCATCGTCTCCACGGGCCTTTACCGCCCCCGACAGATCGGGCTCCCAGGTCACCGCCGCATCGACGTTCTTCGACTTAAAGGCCGCTGCCGCAAGCGGTGCTTCCGCCGTAAACACCAGGTTCTTTTCGATCTGCGCCTTGTCCGCCGGGCTTAGGCCCGACTGCGACAGCAAATACAGGAGCAGCCAATGCGATGGCGTAAAACGAGTCGTCGCGATCTTTTTGCCCCTGAGATCCTCGATGCTCTTGATGCTGGTGAGCGCCACGATTCCGTCGCCGCCTCGCGACCAGTCCTGCTGGACGATGGCCTTTCCGCCCTTGCCGTTTTCCGCCAGCGCCGAGGCCTCACGAGCCCAGGAATCGACGGTGTCCCACATGATGTCGATGTCGCCCTTGAGGAACGCCGCCAGCTTGGTCTGGGGGTCTTCGAGCAGGGTGAACTCGACGTCAAGACCGTACTTGCTAAGGTAGATGGACGCTTTGTCGCCGCCCATCAAACCACCATTGGCGACAATGCCGGGGGCATGACCTGCCCAGGTGTTGATGCCAACCCGCAGCTTGCGATTGAGCTTGCCCGATCCCACCTGCGCCTTGGCGATGCCGGTCACGCCCTGCCGACCCGCCTCGCGGGCAGCCCCAATCGCCGCGAAGTCTTCTTTGGAGACCGCAGTTCCCGTCGCAGGGTTCGTGCTGTCTGTCGAAGGCTTATCACTGCTTGGTGTCGTGGGCTTGGCACCGCCTTGGTTGGCCCACTGGGTGATGGTGTCGCGCTTAACGTACAGCACGTAGCCGACCACCCCAAGGATGATCAGGGTGATGAACAATTTGGCAAAAGGCGTGAGTTTCATAACGGGCTCCGCTCGTCCGATCGAAGGCTGTGTGGCGTGACTGAATAGAACCGTGCGCTGCTACATGGACTTGGCGGCGGCGCGCTTGGCAGCCGCTGCGGCCTTCATTTCGTTGAGCTGTTGCTTGGCTGTCACATCGCCCGAGGCGTTGCGCAGCGTCTTCAGCCGCGAGTCGAGATCCGTCTCGCCAAGCTCCTTGTTGAGGTTTGCCTGCGCGACCTGGGTCTTGATATGCGTCCGCACATTGTCGAGCGCCTGCACCTCGGCATCGACCGACAGACCCTCTAGCTGCTCTTGAATGCGCATCCGCGCTTGAGCCGACTCGAGCTTGGCCACCATGGTCTCTTTTTCGGCCTTGAGCTTCTTGATCTCGTTTTGGACCGATAGAAGTGACTGCTTGGCGCTGTCGGCATCCTTGGCCGCCGTGTCCGCGTCTGCCTGAAGCTCGGCGATCGACGCCTCGAGCTGGTTCTTTTTCTGAATCAGGACCACCGCCAAATCATCCTGGTTCGTCTCGACGGCGGTGCTGAGATCGCCGTTTACCTGCGCCAGCTCTTTCTGCTGGTTTGACAAACGCTCAGCCAGCTCTTCCCGTCGCCGAATGATCGCCGCCGTCGCACGCTTGAGCGCTGAGTACTTCTCGACCATCGAGTTGATCGCGTTTTCGTACGCAATCTCCGGGTGCTCCTTCTCGACGTCGGAAATCCAGAGGCTGATAAACCCTTTCCACAGGTTGGCAAGACGACCAAAAACAGACATTTCCGCGTGCTCCTTGAAGTGTGGCCGCACGAGTGCGGCGTGATGAATCGGTTCATAAAGAGCTGCGCCCGAAAGCGCGCTCTAAGTCGCCTGGTTGTTCCGTAGCTTCGCCGACAGCTTGGTGGCTTTTTCCACGGCCTCCGAGCCAAAGAAGTCGAGCACATCCTGTACTCGCCGTTTCTTCTGGTTGCAGGTAAACTCCAGCCCCTTTTGCAGCGACTGCTGCTCCTGCATGGATGAACGAATCCGTGACAGCTCTTTTTCAAGCTCGGCAATCCGTCTCGTGCCTTGTTCCAGAAACGCTTGGGTCTGTTTCTGTCCATCTTGGCCGTGACGATCGAGCGCCCGAATCTGTAGCGCTGCCGACTCGATGATCTGCTCGATTTGAATGCCGAAGGCTTGCAGCGAAGCACCGACGATCTGGCGCTTGATCTCAAGCGGTGTCTCGGCGGGTAGCGACGACAACAGGCTCAAGGTCTTGTCAACGCGACCTTGCTCTTCGTCAGTCAGCCCGGCCTTGCGCAGCACACCCACGAAGTCGACCTTGACCTCGGGAATCGGCTCGGCAGGTACAGTGGTCGCGACCGCATCAGAGGCGGCCGAAGACGGTGCAGAGGCCGCAGTCGTCTCAACGGGCTCAGCCTGCTGTGCCGGAGGACGAGGGGGTCGAGTGGCCCGGTTGGTGGCAGCCGCCGGTGGGGCGGGAGGACGACTCGCGGCGCGACCACCCGCTGGCTGTGCTCCACCCGCATACTTGGCTATCAGTTCGTCCACTGCGGGATCGCCAGAAGGAGCAGGCTTCGCGGTGGCGGCCTCTTCCTCGCTGCTCGTTCCGTCTTCACGAACCACGAACAGACCAATGAGGGCATCCCCGAAACCTTTTTTCTTTTCGGCCAACGTATCCTCCGCCATCAGGCTACTTCTCTGTACGCTTCGGCGTCAAGCGAGCGGCCCGACCGACGCTCGACCTTCAGGCCGATGTTCGGCCAGCGGCCGGAGCTACCCCGCTTTCGCACTCGAGTGCAGACACTCTCGGGAGTCATGCCGACGCTGCTAACCGACGTTGAAGGCGGGCAACGGATCACGGCGTTTGTGCCGCTCGATCTAGAGCTGGCGACACGACTCGACGGTCCGCTTTCGCTTGTGGCAGCCGGTGTCGCGTATCTGGCCCCGTTTTCGATGACCCCGTGCTCCGAACACAAACCACTGCGGGCCCATGCCCTGGCCAGCCTGATGGGCGTCCGTCTCGACTTCAACAACAGCCGAGATGGATCTTGGTGGTCACCGTGGGTGGCGCTGCGCATGGGTGTCATTGGTCAAGAGGGCAATGATGACCTCTGCCAACCGCGGCTGCGAGTCGCCCCGGCGTTTTCGCCGCGACTCGGTGCCGATCTGTGGATGGGCACCGCCGCCGCGAGCTTTGCGGTCGGATATGACTACTTACCGACGGGATCGGCGCTGTCGTTGCAAGCGGGGCTGACCGTGCGTTTGCACTAAGCTATTTTTGTGCTGGTGAAGCCGTGCGTGCGGGAGGTGGTGGGATGGTGATGTCGACGGTCTGCACCGGCCCAAGGTGCTTGAGCTGATTGAGCTGCTCGGACACTTCGTCGGGATTGCCCACCACCAGAACCGCAAAGCCACCGGGGTTCAGATACTTCTGCGCGACGCGCTTGACGTCGTCGAGGGTAACCTTCTGAACCTGCTCAGCATATTTTTCGGTGTAGTCAGCGGGATAGCCTGAAAACTCGAGCCGCATCCGGTCGTTGAGGATCTTTGACTTGCTGTCGAACTTGAACACAAACGAGTTCAAGATCGCGTCTTTGGCCTTCTGCAGCTCATCGACGGTCGGCGGGTTCATCAGCATGCCTTGGACCTGCTCGTACAGCGCCGTGATCGACTTGCCGGTGGTCTGGCTCTTCGTCGACATCGCCACTTTGTACAGAGCCGGATGTTCCCAGCCTAGACCCACGCCGCCACCGACGTTATAGGCCAGTCCTTGCTTGGTGCGAATGTTGGAAAACAGACGCGCCCAGAACCCACCGCCGAAAATTTCGTTCATCACCTCGAGCGCATAGTGGTCCGGATTTTTGCGGGTCGTCCCAAGCTGCACCAAGTGGATCGAGCTTTGGTTGAGCTCTTTTTTGGGCACAAAGTAAAGTCCTGGCCGGGTCGGCACAAAGCCCATCTCCGGTATCACCAGCTTCTGGCTCGTCGGTAGGGTCGCGAGCTTCTGCTTGAGCAGCGCCAGCATCTCCGCCTGCTCGAAGTCACCCGAAATACCGACGATCATGTTGCCGGCGTGGACAAACCGGCGGTGCCACATCAGCAGATCATCTCGACCAATCGCTGCGATGGTCGCGTACTCTTCCTGCCGAGCCAGCGGGTGATCCTTACCGTACGCCAGCTTGGTCGACTCCCGACCGGCGATCTCGCTCGGCTCGTCGTTGCGACGGCTAATGGCGGTATTGAGCTGCCGCTTGGCGATGTCGATTTTGTCTTGTCGAAACTCTGGCTCGCGAAGCACCTCGACGGCCAAGCCCAGCACGTCGGCGAAGTCACTCTTAAGGCAGTGGGTCGTCAGCGTCATGCGCGTCGGCTCACTACCGGTCTCGATGTTGGCTGCCCGCAGCGCCAAAAAGTCGTCGATCTGGTCCCCAGTCCGCGTCCGCGTCCCACCGCTGCGCCACGACTCCGCAAAGATGTCAGCCAGCCCGGTTTTGCCTTCCGGTTCGTCGCGGCTCCCACCACGCAGCATCACCGTCATTGATAGCAGCGGCAGCTCTTTGTCCTGCTGGAGTAGCACGATGATGCCGTTATCGAGCACCAGCCGTGTCGGTTGCTGCGGCTTCATGACCCGCAGCGGCGGTGGCTTGATCTGATGCCAGTCATTTTTGACCGTCACCGGAGCAGCGCCCGCGTTCGAACCAAACAGCAGCCCGCAGATCGCCACAGACGACAACAGGGAAGTTGAAAGCCAAGATCTCGTGTTCATACTCACTTGCCTCCCTGAGCCGTGCTCTCGATCCAAACAGCGGTGCGGTTGTTTTCGACAAACACCGCCCGAGCGACTCGCTGGATGTCTTCTTTGGTCACTTTGTCGATTCGGTCGACGCGGCGAAACACTTCTCGCCAGTCGCCAAAGCGCTGCTGTGAGGTTGCCATCGCAATCGCCAGCGACTGATTGCTGGTCATGCTGTTGAGCAGGCGCATCTTGGCCCGCGCTCGCACCATCTGCAGCTCTTCATCACCCACCGGGGCGGTCTTGAGCCGTTCTAGCTCGTCGTGGATCACCGCTCGCACCTGCTGCGGAGTGCTACCGGTCGACGGCATCGCGTAGAAAGTAAACAGGTGCGGATACTTCCGGCCCGGCATCCCTGAAAAACCACCCGCCGCCGCTGCCAGTTTCTTATCTCGCACCAACGAGCGATACAGCCGCGCCGTCCGACCCGTCGACATCAGGTCAGCAATTGCTTCGTAGACCGCGTCGTCCTTGTCGAAGGTATCGGGCCGGTGGTAGCCCTCGGCGTACCAGGGCTGCGATGCTTCCCGCAGGATCACCATCCGCTCGGCAAACTGCTTGGGCTCGATGGTGCTGAGCGGTGCTGGCTTCGGGCCCTTCGGCAGCCGACCAAAATACGCTTCGAGCACCGGCATCGCCTCGCTCGACTTGACATCGCCGACGATGGCAATCGCCATGTTGGCCGGGGTGTAATAGGTCTCCCAAAACTTGAGAGCATCCGTCGCTGACCAAGTATTTAGATCCGATGGCCAGCCAACGACCGGGCGACCATAGGGATGCGCCGTGAAGGCCGCTGCGAGAAGCTGCTCGATCATCCGCCCGACCGGACGACTATCGGTGCGCATCCGCCGCTCTTCGTTGACGACGTCACGCTCGGTGTAAAACTCGCGCATCACCGGACGCTTGCCCCGCTCCGACTCTAGGTACGCCCACAGCTCGAAGCGATTCGACGGTAGCGAGTAGAAGTAGCCCGTCTCATCGGTATTGGTGAACGCATTCAGTCCAACACCACCGTTTCTGTCGACCAGCTCCCCAAACTCGTTCGGCACCACCTGCTTGCTCGCCTCGGCAATCGCATCTCGCCAGGCCTTTTCCAGCGGCTCGACCTTCTTGGGATCTCCTCCCTTCGGTTTCCGTCGCTCAGCATCGTAGGCGAAGTACGCCTTCTCGACCTTCTCGATCAGACCCTTTTCGACCGCAAAGTTCTTGGTGCCAATCTTGTCGTTGCCCTTGAACGCCATGTGCTCAAACATGTGCGCAAGTCCGGTCTGTCCCATCGCCTCTTGAGCACCACCCACATCGACGTGGGTGAAATAGGAAAAGACCGGGGCTTCGGGACGCTCGACGATGATCACAGTCAGGCCGTTCGCCAGCGTCTTCACGGTCGTGCGCTTCTCGAAACTGGCCAAATCTTGAGCGTGCGCGACCGGCGTTGCGATCACACCCGAGCCAAGGCCCAGTAGTAGCGCGCCGAGAAGGAGATGTCGTCTCATACCGACTCCTGTTTTCGTGTTGATGGACCCGGAGGCACCGCAGCGAGCGCCGACCGGACCGCAAGAATTGGGGCAGAATACGTCGCAACCTAGGCGAACAGAACAAAAAGCCGCAAGTCGACAGCGATCTGACTATGCTCCCGGTCGTTAGGTGCTCATTCTTTGCAACAGTGAAGAGGCCCGATCGATTCCCACATAGATTTGGAGGAGTACATGAGGACTCGGCTTACCCTGCTTTCGTTGTCGCTACTCGCTGCCTGTGGTCAGGCGGACCCTTCGCCGACGAACATCGCTCCCGCAACCGGCGAGACCGCACCCGCAAACCAACCGTCGCGTATCGGGCAAGCACTGACTCGTTCGGCAGCGCAATATGCGATTCCTCAGGCCGTACTATCCGCTGTCGCCTATGCCCAAACGCGCCTGTATTTCGTTCCGGGTCAGGCTGGCGATGGCAGCGGCGATGAGGCCACCTATGGTGTCATGGCGCTGCGGGGTGATAGCCTCCAAAACGGGGCCCGCCTAGCCGGGGTCTCTATTGAGGACGCCAAGACCGATGTCCTTGGCAACGTCCGTGCCGGTGCCGCACTACTCCGCAGCTATGCCGATGAAGCGGGTATCGATCGCAGTGATCTGGCCGCATGGGCCGGACCGATTGCGCGCTTTTCGGGACTGCAAGACCCCGATGCCCAGGCGGAGTTCATCCACAACGTCGTCTACAAGACGCTGCGCGAGGGTCTGCCGCCGGAAGTGGCGATGATCCATGGCTTGCCGAGTACACCGCAGGTCGATCTGGTCCCGAAGTTTGCGCCGGTGAGCGAGTCGGACCAGACCTATCAAGGCGTTCGCTACGCTGGCTCGGTGTGGAGACCGGCCCCATCGTCCAACTACACCGTCGGTCGCAGTGCCGCCATCGACCTTTTGGTCATTCACACCTGCTCAGGCGCTTACAACGGCTGCTGGTCGTGGCTTAACACCCCCTATCCGACGAATCCCAACAAGACCTCGGCGCACTATGTCGTAAATGAAAGCGGCAGCGAGATCTCTGCTCTCGTCGATGAGGTCAACACAGCTCACCACGTTGGCGCTACCTGGGAAGGTCGCTCCACCAACCCGCGCTCGGTGGGTATCGAGCATGGCGGCTTCTCGTACTCGGGCACAAATCAGTGGACCGAGGGCCAGATCGCAGCCTCGGCAAAGCTGTCGTGTGACATCGTCAAGCGCAACGGCATCGTCCGCGACCGAAACCACATCATCGGCCACTACCAGCCCGACCCGGTGCGCCGCGCTGACGACCCTGGTACCTCGTTCCCGTGGGCCGACTATATGAACCGGATCAGCAGTTGCGTGGGTGGCACCACTGCGATCATCGTCGACAGCAACCAGGACAACAACGGTCCGAGTGCCAAGGTCGAAACCCCGAGCACAAACTGGAAGTCGTCGTCAAACGTCAGCGGTTACTACGGCAGCGGTTATTACGTCGCCCCGGCGGAAGCCGTGTCGGATGCGGTCTACTTCAAGTTCTACCTGCCGGCGAGTGCCACTCGCGAGGTCTTCGCGTGGTGGACCGCCGCCTCGGATCGCAGCACCGCGACGCCATTTGTGGTGTTTGACGCGGCAGGCACCAATCTTGGCACCGTCAAAAAGAACCAGCAGGACGACGGCAGCAGGTGGGTGTCTCTCGGCAAATTCAACTTCACCACCGGCTGGAATCAGGTCGCCGTCTCGCGCTGGGCACCGACCGGCACGATGGTTGTCGCCGACGCGATCAAGGTGGAGTAGACGCTTTGATGGGCCCGCTCACGCTCGCTGCGACGTTTGCTCTGTCGTTTATCGCGGAGCGGGATGGAAACCGCGAGGTGTATCTGGTCCAATCCGACGGTAGCAGCGAAAGGCGACTGTCCCACAGCGCCGACGCGGACTACAACGGACCGACCACTCCCGATGGGCACTATCTACTCGTCACATCGGTGAGTGAGTCGGACCGTCGCAAGCTTCAGCGCTTCTTTCTATACCCACTCGGCGGTGGGACGCCCCGGCCGCTCGGGCCGCCCCGCTCGGTACTGCGCAATCCCAGCTTCTCTCGCGATGGCAAGTTTCTGTTCTTCGAGGGCTCGACCACCGGCCTGCGCGAGGTCTATCGGCTACAGCTCGATGGACAACGCCTACTCCAGCTCACCAGCAATCGCCAAGGCAACTTCCAGCCGAGCCTGTCTCCAAGCGGTGACAAGCTGGTGTTTGTGTCGAGCCGGGATCAGGTTGCCGAGCTGTACCTGACCGGTGCCGCAGGTGGCCCCGCCAAGCGCCTAACCCAAACCGAGCGCGACGAGTGGCAGCCGCAGTGGTCGCCTGACGGCAAGCATCTTCTGTTCGGGAGTGACCGCGATGGCGCTGACCGGCTCTACCTGCAACCCATAGACAGCGGCCTCGCCAGTCGCATCAGCCCCGAGCCGCTCGATCCGTTCACTGTCGAAGAAAGTGCCAGCTTTTCCCCCGACGGCAAGCGCGTGATCTACGTCCACCGCCAGCGCGAGCACAAAGACAAGCTGTGCCTCATCGATCTGGCATCGAAAAAACGTACGATTCTCTTCGAGAGTAAGAGCGACCACGCCACCGAGCCGGTGTTCTCTCCGAATGGCCAGCAAGTGGCGTTTACCCTGGGACTCGGACAGAGCAGCCAGGTCTATGTGATAGACGTCGATGGGAAAAACCCACACCGAGTGACCGGGGCCAAAGGGCCAAACTGGCACCCGCTGTGGATCCCGCAGCCCGCGGTTAGTACGAAGCGCTGATCGCGGAAAAGCCCAGTCCGACCGACATCGCGTTGTACTTCTTGCCGCCCGGTACCGGCTTCCACTTGCCCATATCGTCAAGGACTTCGACATCCGGGGATAGCACCCCACCAATCGGCGAGCGCTGCACTTCCTCGGGAAGGATGACGCAGGTGGCCGGGCTCAGCCGACAGCAGCGTGACGGGGTCATGCACTTGGTGACGCTCACCGGATCGGTGGAACTCTCGAAGAGATTGATGATGGTCCGGGTGTTCGACGACATCGGATCGCTATGAATCAAATCGGTGATCTGATCGGCAATCGCAGGCAACAGCTTGTCGTCGATGTCCTTTTTGGCCACCACTCCGTGCAAAACTCCCGAGGTCATCCGAAGAACCGGCCCGCCACTTTGCACACTGCCCTCGAGCTGAACGCCACGCAGGGGTAGCTTCAGCAGCCCCTTACCCAGGGAAATTTGCAGCTCAAACTGCGACTCGGTCACCGCGGTGAGAGCCCGTGAGTGCATCGTGGCCAGCTTCGCCGAGGCAAGCGTCCCACTGAGCGGACTCCCGGTGGGTGATACCGGAGTGAAGACATCCGACCCATCAAACTTGGGAAATGCAGCCCCCTTGCCTTGATTGAGCGACACGCCGACGCACGCTGCCGCATCGACCGAGTCGCTCGTCAGCGAGATCAGGTTGATGATCTGGCCGCTGTTCACAGCGTCGCTGAGCGGCGTTTGAACATCGAGCCCAGCCAGCGACACGGCGGCAACCAGGTTCTTCAGTTGGTTTTCCGTCCGTCCATCGCCATCAAAATCGTAGGTAAACGTCGAACTTCCCGATGAACCGGGCAGTGTCAGCGAGTTCATCACCAGTTTGTAGGTCTTGCCTGGGGCATCCTCGCCCCGACAGGAGTACCCGCTGGCCAGATCGCGTGCCGATGCCATATCCGTCGTCATCGTTCCGGCCAGATCCGCCGTCGAACCGGCAAAATCGATGGAGCGCGGCATGTCGGATTGGTCGTCCTCGACATAGATGAGTCCCGGCTTGGAGCACGAACTACAAACAGCAAGAGCAGCAAGGATAAGCGGCTGTCGAAAGAACATAATAGCCTCCCGTACGTATGGCGTTCGGGTCGGACCATTGCATACACGGTCCCTTGCAGGCAAGCCGGTGCCGGTTAGCGCTCGATCGGAATCTCCACCGTGTCTGGGACTTTGGTCTTCGCGGGTGCAACCGGCTCGACTTCCTTCGCTGGCGGCGGGTCGGTGGGCTTTTGCACAACCTTTGGCTTGGCCGCAGCGGCTATGGGCCGACGCCGAACGGGCACAGCCGCACCGAGATCGACCTCGTGGCCGCGCAGCGCACCATCCGCTTCAGACAAATCGACGCGAGCAGCGCCGAGCACACCAGCCGAATCGCCCAGATCGACGGGATGACGTAGATCGAGCGGAGCGGCAACCACCGGCCGAGCCTGGTCAACCGGCTTCGTGGCTTCCGGCACGATCCAGCTCCGCAGTCCCAGGCCGACCAAGACCAGCAGCGCCACCGGCAGCGCCACCCAGACCCACCCTCGCCGTGATGCGACCGGTTCCGGTGGCACCACGACCGCTGCGGGAGCTGACTGCTTGGGCACAAGCGCCGCCAAGGCACGCAGCAGCTCGGCCCCATCAGCATATCGGGCCGTGGGTTCCCGAGCGAGGCAGCGATCGACCACCTCCGACAGCCCATCGGCGAGCACTCCATCCGCGACCAGCGTTCGCAGCGATGGAGCCGGACGCAGCCGGACCGCCACCGACAACAGCGCCAGGTCCGACTCGACAAACGGTGGCTTGCCAGTAAGCAGCTCGAACAAAAGCGCGCCCAGTGAGTAGACATCGCTGCGAGCCGTGGCCGCTTCCCCCGCAAAGATCTCCGGTGCCATATAACGTGGCGTGCCCAGCAGCGCACCCGTACGGGTCAGCGACACCTGGTGAGGGATCGCCTCCCCGGTGGCGGGCGCTGCTGCGGGCTGAGACGACCGACTCGACCGGTCCGACACGGGAGCTGACAGCGTCAGTTCAGCGCTCGGCGCACCATCCCCGGATTGTTGGGCCCCGGATTGTTGGGCCCCGGCTTCCGGCGTCAGCGTCGCTTCATCGCCACTGATTGCATCATCGGGCACGCTCGTCCCAGGCTCGACCGGCTCGCTGACGGCGGCAACGTCCCCTGGTACCAGCTTGGCCAGCCCGAAGTCGAGCAGCTTGGCCTCGCCGCTGTCAGCCAAGATCGCGTTCGCAGGCTTTACGTCGCGGTGCAGCACGCCACTTTGGTGCGCAGCCCCAAGCCCGGCGCACAGCCCCAGCCCAATGCGCAGCCCTTGCGTAAGCGGCACCGGCTTGGGCAGCTCCGAGAGGCTCTTGCCTCGCACAAACTCCGACACCAGGTATGGCCGACCCGCGTGCTCACCGACGCGATAGATGCTGACGACGTTCGGGTGGGTCAGCCGCGCAATGGCCCGCGCTTCCACCAAGAATCGCTCCCGCACCGCCGGACTCGGTTCCGCTGCGATGAACTTGATGGCGACCGGACGATCGAGCAGCGTGTCATGCGCCAGATAGACCTGCCCCATCGCACCACGCCCGAGCAGCCGGACAATCCGGTACTCCCCGACTTCGGATGGTGGTGAAAACGTCGGACGCATCAGCAAAAACGGTGGTCAGTGTAGCGTGAGCTGCACGCGACGCAGACGGATTGGTGGCCGTGGTGATTGACAGGTCGCCAAAACCCGAATCTAAATGGGCGAATGCTCCGCGATACCCTCCGCCGCGTCGACCCCGAGATTTTCTCTCTGCTCGAACAAGAAGACCAGCGTCAGCGAGACAAAATTCGCCTGATCCCGAGTGAAAACTACACCTCGGCGGCAGTCTTGGAGACGCTTAGCTCGGCGCTGTCCAACAAGTACAGCGAGGGCTACCCCGGCAAGCGCTACTACGAGGGCCAGCAGATCATCGATCAGGTCGAGCAGATCTGCATCACCCGCGCCAAGTCGCTGTTCGGAGCCGAGCACGCCAACGTCCAGCCCTACTCCGGCTCTCCGGCGAACCTGGCGGTATACCTGGCGTTCTGCAAGCCCGGCGACACCATCATGGGCCTGGGGCTGCCTGCGGGTGGCCACCTGACCCACGGCTGGCCGGTGAGCATCTCGGGCAAATACTTTACATCGGTGCCCTACGGCGTTCGCAAGGACACCGGACGGGTCGACCTAAACGAAGTGGCAGAGCTGGCACGCAAGCACAAGCCAAAGCTGCTCTTCTGCGGCGGCACAGCGGTGTCGCGGACCATCGACTTCCCCGGCTTTGCCCAGATTGCCAAGGAAGTGGGCGCGATCCTGATTGCCGACATCGCCCACATCAGTGGCCTGGTCGCTGGCGGTGCCCACCCCTCACCGGTCGGTCATGCCGAGGTGGTGACCTCAACGACGCATAAGACGCTGCGTGGACCTCGGGGCGGCATGATCCTGTGCAACGCTGCGCACGCCTCGGCAATCGACAAAGCGGTGTTTCCGGGCCTGCAAGGCGGTCCGCACAACGCCACAGTGGCTGCGCTGGCGGTGGCTCTCAAGGAAGCCCACACCGAGGACTTCAAGCGCTACGCCCATCAAATCGTCAAAAACGCCAAGGCCCTGGCCGATGCGCTGCTCGCACGTGGTTACGAGCTGGTTTCGGGCGGCACCGACAACCACCTGATCCTCATCGACCTCACCAATAAGGGTCTGCCGGGCAAGCGGGCCGCGCAAGCACTCGACCGCGCCGGACTGGAGACGAACTACAACAGCGTCCCGTTTGATCCCCGCAAGCCCTTTGACCCATCGGGCATTCGCATCGGTACCCCAGCCATCACCTCCCGCGGGATGCTCGAGAGTGACATGGAGCAGGTTGCCGCCTGGTTTGACCGGGCCATCGAGTCCGAAAAGCAGGGCAACGCGCAAAATCTGTCGCAGATTGCCGGTGAAGTCCGCGAGCTGCTGCTCCGCTTCCCCGCCCCCGGCCTGTAGTCCTGCCAAAGCCCCAAGGCCCCACCCATGAGACGCGATCTGCAAAGTGCGGCGCTCGGGCTGCTCCTGTTCGGCAGTCTGCATGCTGTCCCAAGCTACGGTGATGCCCCGCCTGCGCCCCGTGCCCAAGCCGAGCAGACCAGCGGTGTGCTGACCGATGCGGCCCTGACGGAATGGAAAGCACGGCTCGCATCTCCCCACGCGAGCGCCCGGCTGCTCGCGGCGCAGACCATTGCCAGCGCAGAGACCGGCGAAGGGGATGGAGAGGCTCGCTATGCCTCGTGGTTGCGCCAAGACCTGGTCAGCCCCACGCCACTTTTTCAGCGGCTGATCCACGCCATCTGGGGCCAGTATCCCAATCCCGAGTACCCACGTGGCCCAGGCAAAGATCCGCCGATGTGGCTGCATCGCCCCGAGCCGCCGATACCGCCGAAGACTCCCAAGAACCAGCGGCCTAGGCCCCACGATCCCGAGACGGTCGATTGGCTCACGGCACTCGCCGAGCTAGACGTAAAGGCAGAGCCGCTGCTGGCCAGCTCTCCGATCGACGAAGTGCAGAAGGCCCGGGCCGAGCTGCTGCTGAAAGTGGCGCTGCTGCGAACGCTGTCGCAGGCAGGTCAGCGCGGCTCACGCGATGCGGTCTATGCGGTGTTTGAGCAGGCGTTTGTCCGCGATGGCCTACTCCGCGATGAGTGTGGACGGATGGTACGGGCGATGGGCAGCCCGGCGATTCCTGGCCTGATTCGCATCTACAACAACCGCAGCAAGGGCAATTACAAGATGCGGCGCTACGCGTCGTATCAGCTCGATCGCATGGACCGGCTGCGACCATCGAAGGCGATTGCGGCGGCCTCTGATGACCTGGTTCGAGCCGACATCATCCATGCCTACGGCGAGGTGCTGGCCATTGACGCGGTCGAGGCTGTGTTAGAGCAGGTCGAGGCCCGGTCGCGACGAGTGCGCCGGGAAGCCCGCTGGGCCTGGCTGCGCTATGTCGATGGTCCGCCACCACCACCACCGCCCAAGCGCAAGCGCAAGCTGCCCGGTGGCAAAGAAGAGACCGAGGAAAAAGAAGACTATCTGACCTATCGCGAGCTGGCGACGCTGGCGCTTCGGCGGGCGCACAAGAGCCTGTTTGGGCAAGAGCCCTCGGACAAGCTCACTGCACGACAGCTTACCGACGAACTATTTGCCTTTTATGACAAGCAGGAAGAGGAGCTGTTCGCCAAGCTGTTCGCGAGCGCCGAAGCGCACCTGCAGGCGGGTCAGCCGAAGCTTGCGGTCGAAGAGTTTGGCTGGATCTTGGCCAACCAGCCCGATCATCCGCGCCGGGCCGAGATGGCGGCGGCGTTCCGACGCTACGGAGAGCAGGTTGCCGACCAAGCAGAGCGTAGCAACGACGACTCTCTGCGCAGTCAGGCCGTGGGCTGGCTGCGACACTCGGTGCTGCTCGCGAGCACCCAACCGGGCGTGGCCAAGCTGCGGGCGCAGATTCATCTGCTCGATGGCAAGCTCTCGCTGACGCATGGCGGCGATGGCAAGAGCGACTTTACGGCGGCGATGGCGGCCGATCCGAACCAGAGCGAGGCCCGGCTGTACCTAAACCGGATGGCTTCCAAGCCGCAGCGGCGGATTAGCTGGCTACGCTGGCTGTGCCTCGGGCTGCTCGCTGGAGGGCTCGTCCTGCTTGGGCTATGGCGTCGGCAGACTGCCTCGCTGAAATAACACCTGGGTTCGTTGACCGGGTGGTTGGTGTTTCCTACTATCCGATGGTTCTCGGCTCCCCTGCGGAGCCCCAAACCCTTTCGGAGGTCGGACGATGAAGAAGGTATTTGCGATCGCGATGCTCGGTCTGCTGGTGAGCGTGTCGGCATGTGGCCCGAAGGCCCAGAATGGCGGAACCACCGTCGCTCCGCCTGCGGGTAGCGATCCGGCCGCTGGCGGAAGTGGTGCCGCTCCGGCGGGGAGTGCTCCGACTTCTGCAGCCCCCAACATGAACGCGAATCCGGGCGCTGCCCCAGCCGCACCGTAGTTCGAACGCCTCCCAACCGAACGACTACAACCCTTGTAGTACGGCTCGGTCCTTCAAACCAATTGCCTACATCCCTCGGGGTACGGCTCGTTCCATCCAAACCAATTGCCTACATCCCTCGGGGTACGGCTCGTTCCATCCAAACCAATTGCCTACATCCCTCGGGGTATGGCTCGTTCCATCCAAACCAATTGCCTACATCCCTCGGGGTATGGCTCGTTTGGTTTGGAGGGCTGCGAAACCAGTTCAATCGTCCACTGCGCCCATCGACATCACCTCGGCACCCACGGTCATCAGCAGACGAGGATCGGCAAACAGGTTGAGCGAGGGTGCCAGCAGCTTGGCATAGCGATCGAAGTACAGGAGCTGCCGGGTAATCAGCACAAATTCGCTCGGCATGTGGGCACCGTGCTGCTCGGCGACCTTGATCAGGTTGGTAATGACCTCGCTGTAGTCGATGCCACTCAGTGAGCCGCGCAAAAATGGCTCGAAGGCGACCTTCAAGTCGTGAGCGAATGCCGCCCATTCCTCGTCATCGACCTTGCGGGCCACTGCGCCCATGGCCGCCATGGTCTTCGCAAGCCGTGCAAAGTCTTGGGTGGCAAAGCCGAGCAGGTAGTTGGCGATCTGTTTGCGACGGTTAAGGTCGAGCCGACCAATGATGCCAAAGTCGAGGAAGCCAAGGCGCCCATCCCGAAGCACCATCAGGTTGCCCGCATGGACGTCGCCGTGGAAAAAGCCATAGCGGAGCATGCACGAAAACCAGGCATGCATGCCTTCGATGAGCCGTGACTCGGTCTGCTCACGAGTGATGCCAAGCCGCGCAAGCCCATCGAGATCATCGACACGGACGCCATGGAGCCGTTCCATCGTCAGGACATCGCGCTGGCACAGTTGTCGATAGGGACGGGGGGCCAGGACATCAGCGCGGCCAAGCTCGCTCATGATCTGGTTGAACTCTTCCATCCGCGACGCCTCACCGAGGAAGTCCAGTTCCTCTGCGATATTGCGCTGAAACTGGGAGACGACGGCCTGCGGATTGGCGGCCCGCACGCCCGGAAGCAGCGCGAGAACGTCCGCACAAAACGCGAGCATCGATACGTCGGCGGCGACCAGCTCGGGCAGGTGCTGACGCTGAACCTTCACCACCATGTCCAGGGTCTGACCGTTTTCGATCAAGGTGACGGCGTAGACCTGGGCAATGGAAGCAGAGGCGAGCGGCGTGGTGTCGATGGAAGTAAAGACCTGCTCGGGAGGCCGTCCGAGCGCCTCGGTGAGTGTCTCGCGAACGACTTCCCAGGACTCGGGGGGTACGCGGTCGAGGCACTTCTGAAACTCACGAACGTAGCGCTCGGGGAACAGGCCATTGGAGCTGGCGATAAGCTGGCCAAACTTGATGTAGGTCGGCCCAAGGCGCATGAACAGCTCGCGCAGCTCGACGGGACCAGCTAGCTGCTGCTCTCCGGCCAAGCGTCGTGACAGATAGCGGCGACTCATCACCAGAAGCTGCAGAAGGGTCGCCAGGGCACGACGAATCGGCGGGCTATACATAAAGGCCGCGCCAAGGACCACCACGAACGCGGAGAGAGCAACCCAAGGGGCCGCACCGCCCGATAGCATCCCGCTACGGAGGCAGTACGGGACCATCTGATGGGAAACAACTTCAGACAGCATGTGGGGCATCCTAGCGCGAAATGCGTTGGGTCACACGCTGTGGGGGTCGTCACGTAGCGGGGTGATCACGCAGCGGGGCCCCCCTTCCCTGCGAGACTTTTTTATCGTTCCGCAGGTGGACCGAAAAAAAGCTCTCCCCCCGCACTTCATGCTGGGGACTGTCGCCGGTCGGCCCCACTGCTCGGGGCGTTGGGGGAGTTACTTGGCGGCTTTTTTGGCTTTGGGAGCTTTGGGCGCCTTGGGGGCCTTGGGCTCGGCTTTGCCCTTGCCGCCCTTTTTGGCTTTGCCGTCAGACTGATCGGGCGAATCGGGCACGACTACGTCGGCTGCGCTCTTGACCTGGACGCCTTGCGGCTGAACCGGGTCAAGGATGACGAACTCGACGCGGCGGTTGCGCTCGCGGCCCTTCGGGTCCTTGTTGTTGGCGATCGGCTTGTCGGGACCATAGCCCTTGTCGGACAGCTTGTCGGCAGCGATGCCGTGATCAACCAGGTACTTGACGACGCTCTTGGCGCGACGACCAGATAGCTCGCGGTTGTAGTCGGCCTTACCTCGATCGTCGGTATGTCCACCAACCTCGATCTTCTTGATGAAGGGCGACGCCTTGAGGGCTTCGATGACGTGGTCGAGCACCGGGAAGCTCTTCTTCAGGATCACGTCCTTGTTCGTCGCAAAGAACACCGGCTCCATGATGGCGATTTGGCCGTTTTCGATGCGGACCAGGCCGGGGCAGCCGTTCTTCTTCGGGTCAGAGCTGGGCGCGCCGGGTTGATCGGGGCAAGCGTCCTCGGGATCGACCACGGTGTCCTTGTCACGATCGGGCAGCGGGCAACCCAGCTTGGCCGGATCAGGCTTGTGACCAGCGGGGACGTCCGGGCAGATGTCCTTCGGATCGGGCACGCCATCGCCATCCTTGTCGCCAGCCGGGCAGCCGAGCTTGTTCGGATCGGGCGTTTCTCCCTTGGGCACGTCTGGGCAGAGATCGTTCGGATCGAGCACTCCGTCCTTGTCCTTATCGCCAGCCGGGCAGCCCAGTCGGTTCGGATCGGGCGTTTCTCCCTTGTGCTCGTCAGGGCAAAGATCATCGGTATCCAGCACGCCGTCCTTGTCACGGTCGCCCATCGGGCAGCCCAGCTTGGCCGGATCGGGGGTCTTGCCCTTGTGAACGTCGGGGCAAAGGTCGAGTTTGTCGACGATCATGTCGCGGTCACGGTCCGGACAGCCATGGGTTCTGGGATCGTCGGTCGAAATGCCCGCATGGTCCGGACAGGCGTCGGACTTGTCGGGAATGCCGTCCTTGTCACGATCGTCGCCGTCGGGATCTTTCCACGGGGCATAGGCCAGGCGGAGCAACACACGGCCATCGGGGGTGCCCGGTTCACGGAGCAGACCGATCCCACCGGCTACACCGAGCTGGAGGATCTTGGCGATGTTGTAGTGGATACCAAGCAGGACTTCGAGGCTGGTGTAGTCGCCACCAAACGGCTTGGCGTTGGCAGTCCCTAGCACAACCGTTGATAAGATCGCCTCGGGTCCGATGGCGAAACGACGAGCGGTGTTGGCATAGGCAATCGCCGCGCCAAGCTGAAGCTCTGAGCCAACGGTACTACCGGCGTCGCTGACCGAGGCATCGCCAATCTTGGCGGGCGCACGGTACATAAAGCCGGCGGTAAACGACCACATGACGTGATGCGACAGTCCGTTGAGAGACAGCTTCGGCATCACGCGGACGAACTGATCGCTCGAACCGTTCGAGACGGCGCTGGAGCCATCGGCAAAGGCACGCAGCGGAATCCAGACGTTGGCACCAATGCTCATCGAAATGGCACTGCGATAGGGCTGACCGAACAGGCGAACCCACAGACCCACGCGGGGATCCGAGATCACGACCCCGGTCGCCGGAGCCACGCCCGCCGCCGAAGTCCCGCGCTCGAGGAGCACGATCGGCATGGTCGCGGTGATGAGCACGCGGTCCAGAAACGATCCCGCCAGGTCGACGTGACCGATCAGCTGGTGCTCGATGACCGAAAGCGTCTGGCTGAACGACCCCGTGGCATCAGTCCGTCCGAACACCAGCGGGTTGTGGGCATAGTTGAGGGTGATTCCCGCGGCAAAGTAACGCGTCGAGGAATACCAGGGGTGATCAACCCAGAAGGACCATTCACCGGCTGCCGTCGGCTCGTAGCGATTGATTTGAAAGCCGGTCTTGACGTCCTGCGCCACCGCTGGCTTGGGCGTGCACAGTGCCCCCAACGCCATCGCACCCGCCAACGCCCATCGTTTTAAGAAGTAACCCATTATTTGCACAACTCCCTCTACACCAATTCTCGGATCGGACCGCTGCTCTCGGCTCTCCCGTAGAGAACCAACACCCACGGCCCGAATTTCGCCTATCTTGCCATGTCTATTTAGCGTTTTGGCGGCTCTCGTAGTTGCTAATCGAAAAGCCGGCTATCGACGGAGTTCGCTACTCTTTGACGACCCGGATCTTGCTGCCGGCAGAACGAGCTATGACGCTGCGGTCATACATGCTTTCACCTTGAAGAGGCGGCACAGCAAACGAGCCCGCGTTGGTCGCCCGCATCGCATAGATGAACTCCAGAACCTCGGGACCGACACTGCCATACAGGACCACACGATCTTCGCGAACATCGCCATATTCGGGGGTCCAGGTCGAACCGTCCTTGGCAATCGGTAGCTGCGATGGAGCCGCTGAGGTCTTTTTGGCCGAGCGCTCGGCCTTGTCATGGCTGCCTTCGCCGTCGCCGTCTCCCTCGCCGTCGCCCTCATGGCTACCCTCTTCATCACTGTCGTTGTGACCACTGTCGCCATCATCGCTGTCACCGTCGGTGTCGCTGCTCTCAGCAGGAGGATTGATCACAACCTCGAAGCCACCGGGTAGTAGGTCCACCAGGGCCAGGTTGTACAGCGTGACGTTCTTATTGAGACTGCGCAGCTTGATGTGAACCTCTGCCTCGTCGCCAAGCTTCAGCTCTTTGATCGGTTTTCCATCGCTGCCGACGATCTCGCGCAGCACTTCGAGCCGCTGCTTGACCACGTCGGTGGAGACGCGCAGGTCGTAGCCCGACTGCGTCACCTGATAGAACGTCCGCAGCGGACTGCTCGATGAGACGAGCAGCTTGCGGGCATCTGCGGAAAACATCGTCTGCGGCAGTAGGCCCGCCGGAAGCGTCAGCGGCTTTTGATTTCCCGAGGACGAAACCTCGATGATCGCGAGCTGACTGACGTCGGTCTGGTCCTGAGCAAGCTGCGCATAGGTATCGAGTGCCAAGATCAGGTACGCCGACGACAGGGTATTGTAACGACCCTTCGCGATCGGCTCGATGAGCGACAGTAGCGCGTCGGCACCGAGGCTCTTTGTGCGATCCGGGAAGTGCCGGGCCAGGATGTACAGCGCCTGCGCGTCTCGAATCAGCGGGTCGTAGTAGTTCTGGTAATCCGACGAGCTGTCTTTGACCTGACCGAGGCTTACCGCCCCAATGATCCGCTGCGCCTCACGCGTTTGCTTGAGTAGTTGCAGCGTCGCCGCCAAGTAAATCCCGGCCAGATCCTCGGCCCAGCCCTTGTACTGGGTTTCGAGTCGCTTGCGCACGCTCATCGCCGCCTGCGTCGTCACCACACCCGAGCGCGTCAGCAGGTACACCGCATAGGAACGCACTCGCTCCTCGCTGAGCGAGCTGGTTTCGCGGCTGACCAGGACGTTCAGAAACTCGAGGCTCTTCTTGAGTAGCTCCGGCGGGACCGGTAGCCCGCGTTCCTTGGCTTCGAGCAGGAAGTGGGTCGCATACACCGACGCGAAGTCGTTGACCTGATTGGGGTTTGCCCACAGACCGAAGCCGCCATCGTCGTTCTGGCGCGAACGCAGCGTCGAAACGATGTTCTGGAAGGAGAGCTCCGCAGCATCGGCCTTGATGCCAAATTCGGGACGCGAGCGACCAATCAGCGCGGGCATCGCCTGACTGACCTGCTGCTCGGTGCAGCCGTGCGGGAACTTCTCTAGGTACTGCGAAAGACCCTGCGACAGCCCGAGCGGCAGCGGCGCAATGCCCGCCGATAGCACCCGATATTCCGCGAACATCTCGCGAGGAACCGCAAGCTGGGTCCGTCCGCCACCTGGCGGCAAGTGTCCAACCTGCGTCGTCGTATAGAGCGGAGCCGCCGGACGGACCGACAAGTCGATCGAATACTTGGCCGACTTCCCGCCAAACGACGCCACAAACGTCAGGTTTCCCGAGCCGAGCACCTGCGTCGCCTTGAGCTTGAAGCGCGCCACCGACTCGCGCATTTCGCCGATCTTCAGCGAGGGCGCAGCATCGGACGTCACCTGCAGGTGCTTCGAGGTCTGGAGCTGCACCGTCACCTTGGCGTTTGCTCCCGAACCCACCACGTTGTTGGCGACGCCGACCGAGACTTCAAACTCATCGCCCGGTGCCACCACGGTGGGCACATTCGGACTCAGTACAAAGTCGCCGCGCACCAGGGTTTTCTTGCTCCACACCCCAACTGCATCCGAGGCGACCGCCACGGCCATCACCCGCAGCGTGCCATTGAACGAGTCGGGAATTTGGTACGTGACCTCTTTGTCCTCCGTGTCGGAATCGATAATGCCCGACCAGTACGCCACCGGTTTGTCGCGCCGCCGCTTGAACGGATTGAGGTTGCGCAGCGCCGATCCATCACCGTCACCACCCGGTGCCGCTTTGAGCAAACGCGAAAACTCGGGAAGCAGCAGGTCGAGAATCTGGGCTGTCTTGACCTCGAGCGCTCGCTTTTGGAAAAAGTACGCCAGCGGATCGGGCGTCTGGTACTTGGCGACCTGCAAGATGCCTTCATCGACCGCCCACAGCACGATCTTCGTCGGACGATCCGTGTGGTAGCGCAGCTTGAACGGCTCGCCCGGTTTGACCAGGTCCAGCGCGTTCACGGTGATCTTGGCGGTCCGCTTCTCTTTGGAAATGCTAAACGGGGCCACGCCATAGGTCAGCGGTGCCATGAACACTTCCTTCGAGTCGATGCCTCGAATAAACGACACCGAGACGTAGCCGTTGCCCTCCATATCGTCGGGCACCGTGATCTTCTGAATCGAGGCGTTCTGCTTGGTGTGAAACCACTTGTAGGCTCGGACGCGGTCGCGCTCGATGGTGATTAGCCCTGCGCCGGTGTACGGAGCCTTGATCTGCATCTCCAGCTCCTCACCCGCTGATACGTCGGGGTTTTTGAGCTTGAGCTGAAGCTCGGCATTCTTTTCGAGCGAGCGCGTCAGGTTGCCTTCACCTGCGACGGAAAACTCGATTCGGTTTAGAACCTGGTCCTTGTCGTTCTTAAACACGAGGAAGAAGTCGCCTGGCTGCTGCGTCGGCAGTGGATAGGTCACACCACCGCTCGGCACTGACAGCTTCTTGTCCTCGACGACCATCTCTTTCTTCACCGATTCGTACTTGTAGGTACCGTTGTCCTGCTTGATCAGGACCGATAGGTAGCGACGCTCGAACAGCATGGTGCGCACCGCTGGTTTTGCCACCGAAGTACCCTGGGGACCGACGGCCACGAGGTGCACACTGCGCCGACTCGCCTTGCTGACGTAGCCAAGATCCCCGTCGGGCTTGTAACCAAGTAGGTAGTCCATCGGTGACACCGTCACCTGGGTCTCTGCCGCCACCGAACGACCACCCTCTG
Organism: Polyangia bacterium; assembly: GCA_044228505.1. GTDB lineage: Bacteria > Myxococcota_A > Polyangia > Palsa-1104 > JAEUJZ01 > JAEUKA01. The sequence goes on from JBGAUT010000004.1 coordinate 310,799, forward strand.
CCTCAAAGCCTTGGGCGACAAACCGGAGTCGATAGGTGGCGCTCGCAAAGCGCGACAGCGGCAACTCGAACTCCGACTCACCTTTTTCGTTGGTCTCGCCTTCGTCGAGATTTTCCGACAGCGCTTCCTTGGCCTGCATCGGATCGAAGAACTGGTATTCACGGAACTTGCTGAAGCTCGGCAGCGTCGGCGATAGCATCAGCGAGGCCTTGACCCGACGATTTTCTGCCGGAGTGCCAAACAGGTTCAGGAGCTGCACCCTCGCCTTGAGCCCATCGGGAGACACCCACCCTTCCAGCGACTCTTTGCTCAGCCGCGCCGAGATCTTCAGCCGGTCCGGCAGGAACTCCTGGACCCGCACCGCTACTGAACCGAGCAGACTGCTCGCCTGGCCGTCCTTGACGATGTGGACGTTGACATTCCAGGTGCCCGTCGCAGAAGCTTCGAGCGTCTGGTGGCGAATTTCCTCGAAGCCCGCGTCAGACAGCCGGATTTTTTCGCGCCGCACTGTCACGCCACGTGCATCGTCGACCGATAGCTCCAGGGGCACTCCGCCAAGCTTCTGCTTCCAGTCCTGGCTCTTGACGATCAGACCGATGCGAATCTCGTCGCCGGGTCGATAGATGCCACGATCCGAAAACAGGTACGCTTGCAGGCCTTGCGGTTTTTCGCTGTCGTGGATTCCTTCGATGGGAAAGCGCGAAAAATCCAGATACCGGTCATGCCGCCCATACGGCAAAAAGGACAAGTCGCCGCCCTTTGAGACTTGATAGGCAAGCGGGGCCTGCTCCCGCACAAAATCGCTCAGCTTCGGGACGCTTACGTGACCTTCGGCATCGGTGACAGCGGTCTGAATCGCCACACCGTTTTTGCCAATCACCTCGACCGTGGCACCCTTTACCGGTTCGCCGGTCTTGAGCGACTGCACAAACACATCGTGCGAGTGATCCACATTGTCTTTGACCAGTACGCCCAGGTCGGTCAGCAAGATCAGCCGCTGATCGCTCTGTCCTGTCGTTTCTTTTTTGTGCGGATCCCAGCTCTCGACCTTTAGGAAAAATAGGCCGAGTCGGCTCTCGCCCTTCTGGTCGAAGTACTTGCCCAAGTTCACGGCCGCATACTGCGCTTTGCCGTGACCGAGGTTGGGCATGTCGATGACGTCGGAAAACCGCTCTGTAATGTTATCTGGCGTGAAGCGATAGTTGGAAAAGTCCGGGTTCTGAAACGACCCCGTATTCTGCGAAATCAGGTGCTGGAGTTGGTTTGGTAGGACGCGGCCAATCTCGACGCGCACCGACTCCACATCACGCCCGAATAACGGCACTTTGCGCTCTCCGGACATCGCAAGCAAAGAGCCGGTCTGCATCACGCGGAGTTCCTTCGGGAACTCCGGCACCATCAGCATGTGCTCGGAAGGGCGACCGAGGACGTAGCCTCCCGCCGAGCGCATCCCATTTTTGACCTTGATGTACAGAATCTCTCCCACCTCGGCCACGTAACGGAAGGAGTGCGTTTCGGAGTACTCCTTTTCGTTCGGAATCTGCTCGACCTTGACGGGCCGTGCATGCGCCAGCACGTCGGGACCAATCTCGTTGAGGCTAAATCCGTACTGTTCCTTCGAGGGGTTTTTGTCGTTCGGAGGCCGCTTGGGAAGCACAACCACAGTCAGCGCGTTTTTGATCTCAGCCTCGGTCACTCCGGTGTTCGTCGCGAGCACCAGAACCTGCTCCGGCTCCATCTGGGCGTTGTTGACCAGCTGCAGGCTCGCCTCGCTGACCCGCAGAAAGTCATAGAGCCCGGGAATCGTCACCGAGGTGCCCAGCGGCTCTTTGGTCGGCTTGCCACCCCGCGCCGCTTTCACTCCCTTTTGCACCCGGACCATCATCATCGAGTCATGGTCGGGAATCCGCACCGGGTCGGAGTGGACATACGCCGTCGCTGAAAATTTATCGTAGGTCACCTGGAAGCGGTACGGAGTGACCGTCTGTGCCCCGTCCTTTTTGGTCACCAGCTCAACTTCGAGACGCTTTTCAAAATCGGCCTTATCGATCGGATGAGAAAACGCCAGCGTCGCGACCACCTTCTTCTGCGTGGGATCTTGCGGATCTTGGTAGAACTCTTGCTGCGTAAATCGTCCGGTGAGCGGGGCGCTCTCAAAGCTCAACCCGTAGTCGGTCAGCCGCACATCATCGGCGAGCAGACCGCGCTTCATCAGCTTGACCGAAAAGCTCTCACCAACGGGCCAGTCCTCTTTGGGGACAAAAGTCAGGACGCGATCGGAGTCCCAGCGCCAGCTCCCTTGCAGCGGCGGAGCCAGCTCCACACCGAACGTCACCGGCTTCTTCACACGCTCAATCGGAGCTGCCGAGCCACCAAATAGAACCCGCAGCGTGTCCGGTTTGGCGTTGTCCTCCAGCTTGGTCGCTTCGGGAGGATCGACGCGAACCGACATCTCGATGGGCTTCGGCTGCTTTTCCAGCCAGCGGTTCCCAAAGAAGAGACCTGCGCCCAGCGCAATCAAACCAACGAACAAGACCGCCGACGCCGACTTATGAGCACCGAGCCATCGACCTCCCCGCGCAAAACCCCCGAAGATCGCGGCGAGCCAAGGTGGTGGCTGCCAACTGAACCGCCCGAACACACCGCGCCCGATTCGACGCAGGACGCCGGGTGATTCGACCTCCGATGAACCATCCGGTAGCGAGACGGCAGCGGGCTCCGCAGCGCCAGACGTTGTCTGGGAAGCCGATTCCGAGGCAGAGGATGCGGTGGCGGGACTATCTGAGGCAGACTTGTCAGTCGGTTCCGTACTCACGGTGTCTCCTTCGACAAGCCATCAGCATAAACAATCATGCTAGGCGAGGTCGAGCGATGCGCGGTGGGCGGCGACAATCCTTAGCGCGAAGTGGTTGACCAAGGACCGCAAGCCGCCTTGAGCTTAGGGAGAAGGCTATGCAGCAGGCTGTCACGTGGTTCCGCCGCAAGTCGCAACAGATCCGCCAGGCCTTGGCGGTCGTCCTTGGCCGGCGCAGTGGTCTGACGTTGACAGATCTTCAGGACCGCTTCCACCGCACCTCGTCGAAGCCCTGTCGGAGCCTCGCGATCGAGCCGCGCCAGCAGCAGGCCCAGATCGCTGCCATCGCCGTGTTCTCCGAGGGCACGCATACAATGGACCGCCGCCACCAAGCTGCGATCGGCTGCCTGAGGATCATCGATCAAATCCCCTAGTCCTTCACCGATTGCCTGATGCGCCTTCACAGCCGTCGCCCGCGAGCCAAGCCCATGTCGAGCCACAAGTAGGCAAGCTTGTCCACGCACGGTAGGGGCCGCTTTGCCATCGGTCAGCAGCGCTTGATAGCGGCTTAGGCCGCGAGCGCCCAGACAGCGCGACAAGCCCTGCAAGGACAGCCCAGCGACTCCGTCATCCGCATCAGCCAGTGCTCGATCCAAGGTTGACACCACCACATCGGGTGGAGCTGTACCCGATTGGCACACACTGGCGATGACCTCTGCGGCGACCCGTCTGACCATCGGCCACAGATCCGCCGTGACCAGCGGGATCACCAGCGGTGTCACCGAGTCGTCTCGTCCCCCAACAAACCCGGAAAGCAGCATCGCTCGCACGCCCGCATCCGGATCGGCGAGAGCTCGCTTGATACGCTCGACGTCGAGCGGCCGCGTCTTCGCCAAGACTCGCACAGCCAATTGGCGAAGTTCTGGCGGCTGATCCCCACGCAGCACTTCATCGAGAAGCGCAGGGGCGGTCGCCAGCTCCAGCCTCCCAAGTGCCTTGAGGAGTCGATAGCGAAACCCAAATCGACTCTCTTCATCGGCAATCGTCGAACCGGTTCGCCACAGCGCCGCCACCTGTTCCCCAACCAAGCGTCGCGACTCGTCTCCGGGGCAGCCCAACACCGACTCCGTCAGCGCGTCGATCAGCACCAACTGCCACGTGGGATGCTGCTGCGAGGACTCAATCGCTCCCGCTACAGTCGACCAACGTGAATCATTCGGTTCCAGACAGTGGAGCTTACGAGCCAGTGTTTCGACGAGCGGAGCACGTAGCCCAGGTTGAACGGCCACACGCTGGCCTACCAACACCAACTGAGAAAGCGTGCCCTCGGTCCCGATCCATGTCAGCGCCTGTCCGCGCAGTGGCCACGACCGTCGAGCATCGAGCACCAACCCCTCCACCGAGTTAGCGACGGCATTGGCCTGGCCCGGTTGCTTCGACCAAACCGCCGCCGCCGAAAATAGCGCCGCTCGCTCTTCGACCTCTGCGACCGAAATCGCCCCCATCAGGGTATCCAGCAGCATCGTCTGCGCCTGTGTCGAAAGTCTCGCAGCTCTTGCACAGAGCTTGCCGAGCAGCGCCTGATAGCGCCGTTTGGTACTCCCTCGACTCGACGGCATCGCTGTTGCAAGCGACTTCACCAACTCTTCGGCCTGTCGCGAATCACCACCGTCAATTTGCGCGGCCAACGTCCGCTCTGCGGCCTCGGCGTTCCGCATGTCCGTCGAGCCAAGCTGCCCAAGCAGCACCGCCAGCGCATCACCACCGTCGAGGTCAGTAAACAGACTGACATCGCCTAGCGCACTCCACTGACCGTCACGAGTACCAGGGTTTTCGATGGTCAGCGATACACAGCTCGTCGGTACTGGCTGTGGCAACACCACCCACAACGGACGACCCCCGCCCGTCAGAGACACTCGCCAGCTCTCTTTGGTCGATGTCGTAAGGACGATTTGGGTGGGTAAAACGCCAGCGGAGGTCATCGCTGGAGTGATCCGCAGTGCTGTCAACGACCGACCCGCCAGCTCGGCTTTCCAGGTGAAAAAAGTCCCTCGCGAATCATGCGCGCCACGCCACGCCGTCTGTGCCTGACCATCCTCCAGTTCGCGAGGTGGTGTGAGCAAGTCCGCCCGATTGATTCCGACTTGCCGACTGACCGCAGCCAACCGGAAAATGGGAAAAGGTGTGATCGACGCCCCGTTCGGCGCAGTCAGAAGCTGGCTGGGCCCCTGGATTGCGCTCGGAAGGGCTGCCACCGGGACCACTTTGGGCAGAACCCGCTCGGGATCAGGCAGCCACCGGCCATCCGCAGCATACTGTTCGACAAACAAACGCCGCTCACCATCGCACCGCTCGATCGATGGTGCAGTCTGATAACGCAGCAGCACACCATCCACCACCTCAACGCCCAGCGAGTACTCGCCATCGCTGCCCACCGGACCCACTGGCCCGTTGTACGCCGCCTGCAGCTTCCCGTCACGGACCATCGCCCACAACGCCACTCGTTGACCCGGTGCCCGCTGTCCTGTTGCCACCACAAACCGCTGTCCATGCTGGGTCTGCTGCTGAACCAGCTTGCCATCGATGACTCGCTTATAGCGTTCCCCAAGCTCCATCCGCAGCAGCGGCGCTGGCCCTGCCTGCCCCGATCGCTGGACCGCGAGTTGCCCGGATTCGTCGAGCGTCACAGTATCGACACGCCCATCGCCATCCAGATCCAGTTGTAGCGAAAGCGGTGCGGCGGCACGCGCTGAAGCCAACCCAACCTGGTGCTGTGGATCAACTGGCCCGACCAAAACAGCTACCAGCCCGAACCCAAGCTGAACCCAGCGTCCGCGATTTTGCCGGAGCGAAACGACTTTGCTAGAGATGCTAACTTCTCGATTGAATCCGAGTGAGCACATGGGTCACAGTAATACAAAGCAGTTGACCAGGGTGGCAAGGTTTGCTACTCACTCCGGCTTGCTGTATCAAAGCTGCCCGTCCGATATTTGGAGGCATTTTCCGTGACTTGCACCCTGCTTGGCGTTGCGACCGCACTACACAGCGACCCGTCTAGCCTGCTGGCTCAAGCGGCGTCGGGCGGTGGTGGCCTGATGGCCATGAGCAACCTGCTCCTCCCCGTTTTTCTCATCGGGATCTTCTACTTCATCCTGATCCGGCCTCAGCAAAAGCGACAGCGCGAGCTCGAAGACTGGCGCAAGCAAATCAAACCCCGCGACGAGATCATCACGTCGGGTGGTTTGTGGGCACGGGTTTCGGCTGCCCCCGAAAACAGTCGTTACATCACCATCGAGTTGCAGGACAAAGTCCGTGTAAAAGTCCTGCGTGAACACATCATCAGCAAGGCACCTCCAGCGGACTCATCGACGCCCGCTGCCGAGGAAGCCAAGTAGACACCGATGGTCCTTTGGTCTGCACTGTCCTGCCGAGGGCGGTCACTCGCAGCCCTCTAGTTAGCCTGGGAGCAACACACGCATGGAGCGGTCCTTTTACTACCGCGTAGCTAGCTACTCGCTCATCACCATTCTCTCGGTGATGGTACTGATTCCGTCCCTCGCCGATTGGTCGAACCAGGCCGATCGCCTGCCGGAATGGTACAAAAAGGCGTTCTCTCGCAAGATCGCGCTTGGCCTGGACTTGAAAGGCGGTCTCCACCTCGTCTACGAAGTTCAGGTCGACAAGGCGGTGTCTGACAAAGCGGACCGTCTGGCCGCGCAGATCGAGGAGAAGCTAGCCCGAGACAAGAAGGTCAAGGGTGCCCGGGTGATCCGCGAGGGCGACGGCGCAGAAGCGCGGCTGCGGGTGAACTTCCCGAACAAGAGCGACGCGAAGAAGCTCGATGGTAACTTCGAACGCGAGTTCGCCAAGTACCTGACCCGCGATACGCAGAACGAGCAGACCGGTGAGACGGTGTACAAGATGGACGCCGACTACATCGACGAGCTGCGCTCTTACGCGGTCAGCCAGGGTGTCGAGACGATCAAGAATCGCGTCGACAAGTTGGGCGTCTCTGAGCCAGTCGTGCAGCGCAAACAGAACGACATCATCGTCGAGCTGGCTGGCCTGTCGCAGACTGACTTCGAGCGCGTCAAGAGCTTGATCGGCAAGACCGCGCAGCTCGAGTTCAAGATGGCCGATGATGGCTCTGAGTACATGCAGAAGCTGTCGGCCCATGCCGAAAGCAAGAAGTCGCAGTACGTGGGTCTCGATGTCGGATTCGACGCCTGGCAACAGAAGGACAACAGCCAGCAGCACACCGATGTCTATCTCAAGGCCAAAGACAAGCTGGTCCTCGAAAAGTTCCTCCAAGAGCTGCCACCGGAGCTGGCGATTCCTTCGGATCATCAGATCCTGTTCGAGCAGACCTCGCGACGGAACGATGATGGTGAAGAGACGCAGGACAAGATGTGGCGATCGTACTATCTGCATCGCCGCGCTGAGCTAACCGGCGAGTATCTGACCGACGCCGAAGTGCAGTGGGATCCCAACACCGGTCGTCCCGAAGTCGGTATCACCTTCGACAGCGAGGGAGCCGGACTGTTTGAAAAGGTCAGCGGAAACAACATCGGGCGTCGGATGGCCATCATCCTGGATGAGAAGGTCAGCTCGGCTCCGACGATTGAAGGCCGCATCGGTGGTGGCCGCGCTCGCATCACCCTCGGTGGTTTCTCCGATCCTTATCAGCTTCAGCAGGAAGCAAAAGACCTGGTCGCGGTGCTGCGTACCGGTGCCCTGCCGGCTCCACTGCGCAAGTCCTTCGAAACGCAGGTTGGCGCAACACTCGGACCGGAAGCAGTGTCGAAAGCGCGCATGTCGATGGTCATCGGCACGTTAGCAGTCGTCATCTTCATGCTGATTTACTATCGCGCCGCCGGCATCATCGCCGACGTAGCCATGGTCTTTAACGTCATCTACCTGCTTTCGATCATGGCGCTTATCCAAGCGACTCTGACGCTGCCAGGTATCGCCGCCGTCGTACTAACGATCGGTATGGCAGTCGATGCGAACATCATCTTCTATGAACGCATTCGTGAAGAGCTGCGGGCTGGGAAGACCCCTCGTCAGGCCGTCGAAAACGGCTTCGGACGAGCCTTCTGGACGGTCTTCGACGCCCACGTAACCAACCTCGTCGCCGGTATCGTACTTTACTCCTACGGAACGGGACCGATTCGCGGCTTCGCGGTTTCGCTGATGGCCGGTATCGTATGCAACCTGTTTACGTCGGTGTGGCTGTCGCGAGTGATGTTTGACTTTATGGTCGGGCGCAACAAGAAGCGCGCCACCCTGAGCATCTGAGGCGCCCCATGTCACAGCACTTCTTCGAGCTAATCCGCCCAGACCACAACTTCGACTTCGTCGGAAAGACGAAGCCACTTTTGATCTCTTCGGCGATCTTGATCGTGTTTTCGCTGCTGATGCTGCCGATCAACATGATCCTGCCAGGCCGAGGTCATGCGCTTAACTTTGCGATCGACTTCCGGGGTGGCACCGAGATGCGGGTCGACTTCAGCAAAGACGTCAATCCGAGCATCATCCACGATGCAATGGAAGAAGGCGGCTATCGTGACAGCGAAGTAGTCGAACTTCGCGAGTTCAAGAACGCGTTTCTGGTTCGCTTCCCGGCTGTTTCGGCGCTGACTCCAGAGCAAGCCAAGCGCGCCGAGTCGGTCCTGCGGGAAAAACTAGGCCAAGAATCTCTGCGCAAGTTCGAGTTCAGCGATGGTGGAGACAAAGCCTATGTTCGGCTGAACAAATCAGTCGACCCGGCTCAGATTCAAGAGATCCTGCGTGCTGCCGAGATCACGACCACACAGGTTCAGCGCTTCGGTCGCCCAGAAGACAACACCTACGAAGTCGTGCTGGTCGGCCTCGCGCAAGAAATTCGCAAGGCACTCGATGGAAAGCTTGGACAAGGTGCCGTGGCGAAGATTCCATCGCTGGGCTCGGTCAGCGCCAAAGCCGGTAAGGAACTCCGCGACAACGGCATCATCTCGCTGCTTGCGGCCATCGGTTTCATCATGCTCTACATCCTGGTTCGATTCGACTTCAGATACGGACCGGGCACCGTCATCGCACTGCTCCATGACGCCATCTTTGTTCTGGGTGCGTTCGCGGTGACCTACAAAGAGTTTTCACTGACCACGATCGCTGCCATCTTGACGGTCATTGGTTACTCGATGAACGACACCATCGTCGTCTTCGACCGCATCCGCGAAAACGCCAGCAAGATGCGCGACAAGAAGTTCTCGCAGATCGTCAATCTCTCGGTAAACGAGACGCTGTCGCGTACGATCTTGACGTCTGCGACCGTGTTCTTCGTCACGCTGGCGATGAACATCTGGGGCACGGGCGTCATCCGTGACTTCGCGTTTGCGATGAACGTCGGCGTCATCATCGGTACTTTCTCGTCGGTGTTCATCGCCAGTCCCATCCTTATCTGGCTGAACGAAAAGTCGCTGGCCGCACAAAAGAAGCCACGCGGCCGCTCGAGCAGCTCCACGCCGGTCTAAATGTCACCGCTGCCAAGCCTTGCTGCTTTTCGCCAGCAAGGCCGCCTGGTCGAGCTTCGCGGTCACCGCATCTTTGTCAGTGACTACGGCTCCGGCCCTCCGATCCTGCTGCTCCACGGCTTTCCCACCTCAAGCTTCGATTACGCGCCGCTCGTGCCGCTATTGGCCCCAGAGCGGCGGCTGATCCTGTTCGATTTCCTCGGCTACGGCTATTCCGATAAGCCTCAGGACCACAACTACTCTCTGTTCGAGCAGGCCGACATCGCGGTTTCCGTGGCCCAGCACTGCGGACTCGGACCTCTTACGTTGGTTGCGCACGACATGGGTAGTTCGGTGGCGCTGGAGCTGTTGCGACGCCCAGAGCTGCCGATTGAAAAGCTGGTCCTGCTGAATGGCAGCGTACTTTTGCTTCACTATCGACCGCTGATTACCCAACGACTGCTGCTGCATCCGCAGATTGGCCCACTTCTCACACGGCTGGGGCTTATCAATCGATGGGTGTTCGCAAAACAGTTCGCGAAGCTGTTTCCGGTCCGCCCCTCCGACGAAGAGCTCGATTTGTTCTGGGATCTTATCCGGCACAATGACGGGCACCGGAACTACCACCTGCTCATCCGCTATTTGCTGGAACGAAAGCAGCATGAGCTCACCTGGCTCGATGCGCTGGCCGCTAGCAAGGTGCCTCTGACAGTGATCTGGGGACAGCGCGATCCGGTGTCAGTACCAGCCATTGCCAAAGAAGTGCTGCAGCGCCGGCCCGATGCGAAGTATGTACCGCTGCACGACGTCGGCCACTACCCGCAGTGGGAAGATCCGCAGACCGTGGCCCGGGTCATTCTCGGCGCGTAAGCGGTGAACGACAGTTGACGAGACCGCTGCTACAGCCAGCGTGAGGTCACTGCTTCGAGAATCTTCGCCGCCGCCCCACCATCTGCCAGTCTCGCCGTCAGCGCCTTTGCCGCCAGACGCATCCGCTGATTTTCCGCAGCCTCCAGGCTCGCCAGACCTCGTCGCACCAAATCGTCCTCGCGATTGCCGAGCAGCGTTGCGCAGCCACCGTCGACCAGATACGACCACTCGGTTTCGTTGCGCAGGATCAGCACCGGTGTCCCCAGCGCATACGACTCTTCTTGCAACCCGCCTGAATCGGTACAAAGAGCCAGTGAATCCGAGAGCAGCGCCAGCATATCTAGGTACCCCACCGGCGGCAGCAGCCCGATCCTGGGTGACAGCGGCAGCTTCAGCTCGTCGAGTAGCCGTCGGGTACGTGGATGTACTGGCCATAACAGCGGAAACCGCTCAGCCAGGCGAGACAGCCCTCGCACAAGACCCGGCAGCACCTCGGGCGTAGTGTTTTCGGCGCGATGCACGGTACACGTCAGATACGGCTGGTCCGCGCTACAGCCCAGCTTCGAGAGCGACTCGGCGACAATCGTACGACCGTGCGCCCGCGAAACAAATGCCCGTGCCGCATCAATCGCCGTCGAACCGACCACGGTGATATCGCGCTCGGCAATACCTTCCGAGCGAAGTTGATGAAAAGCGGTCTGGTTCGGAGCCAGTAGCTGCGCCGAGCAGTGGTCCACGAGCACCCGGTTGATTTCCTCGGGCATCGTGCGCACAAACGACCGGCAGCCAGCCTCGATGTGAACCACCGGCACGGCCAGCTTCGCCGCCCCGAGCGCTGCCCCAAGCGTGCTGTTTGTATCGCCGAACACCAGCACCAGGCCGATTCCGTGTTCGAGGATTGCCTTTTCAACGCCAACCAGGATGGCTGCCGTCTGAACCGCATGACTCCCAGAGCCGACCGCGAGCTGAACATCCGCGCTACGAAGCCCCAGCTCCGTAAAAAACACCGCGTCCATATCGAACGAATAGTGTTGGCCGGTATGCAGCAGCACCTGACGGAGCCCCGTTTGACCATCAAGCAGCGGAATCAGCGGGGCCAGCTTGATGATCTCGGGACGGGTGCCAAGCACGGTACAGACGGTTAGCTTGGCCATCGCTACAGCCCCAGGCGATCGAGCTGTCGAAACAGCGCACGCGGCAGCAGCCGGGCCTGAAACCGCAGGTGATCGCGAAGAATCCGCGCCACCCTCGCCTTCGATTGACCATATTTGCGAACATGGAGCACCGTCGGAAATTCCGCCACTCGAAAACCGGCCAGCAGGGCTTCGCTCAGGATTTCGGCCATCGCCAGATAGCCCGGTGATTCAAACTGCACCGCATCGAGTACATGCCGCCGATACGCCCGAAACATCGCCGTGTAGGTGTGTAGGTGAGGATCGAGCATCACCCGATACACCAGCGAGGCACCCTGCGACAGGATCAGCCGATACGCTGGCACTCCATCGACGCCACCTTCCGGATGATAGGGCGACGCGGTGACGATATCCACGTCTGACGACAGCAGCGCGGTCATCCCCAAGATCTCGCCAAACTCATACGTTCCATCGGCATCGGTGGTCACGACCACATCGCTGTGCGAGGCCGCAAAGCCCGTCCGCAGCGCTGCCCCAAGCCCACGATTTTGCTCGTGGACGAGAACATGAAACCGCGGATCGCTTGCAAAACGCCGACGCAACTCAACCAGGGTAGCGTCCGTCGATCCGTCGTCGACGAAGAAGACCTCGACTTTGGCATAGCGAGCCGCCAGCTTATCGACCACCTCGGGCAAGCGCTGTTCAAGCTGGGGCAGGGCCTCGGCTTCGTTGAAACAGGGAATGACGATCGCCAGCGTCTCAGACGAGGCGGGGGGCGGAACGACGGGCGAGGATGGATTCACGGCCAGCATTGTACAAAGTCCACCGGGCCTCGCCTATCTCGCGCTTTGGGCTGGCTCTGGTAGACGGCGCACCGCATCCGCTGGAAACATACCGACCAAGTCGGAATCCGGTAGCGCGGTCGCCAAGATCTGTCGGTCGCGGGGCCTTTGCGGGTAATCGAGCAGCGTCGCCACCACCTTTGGACTGAGTCCTCGACCTAGATCATCGACCACAAACACCGGATTGGGATGCTGTGGATCGGCGAGCGCAATCGGGGACAGGTGCAGAAGCCGCAGCGTGCTTTCGGAGAGCTCCGCTGCAGAAAAATCACTCTCTCGTCCAGTCGGTCCGCGCATTCCAACCAGCAGCGACGTCAAATACAGATCGACGAAGTTGCCCTCTCGTTCAGCAATCAGCTCGCCGTCGTTGGTTTGCACAAATCCGTCGCTGTATCCCAAGAGCGCCTGCACCACGTGCTTTTGTTCGGCCTCATTTTCAAAATACTCGGGGCCGATCGGGGTCCGTCGTGCTGTCACCCGGGTCACCGGCAGCAAAACCGCCCGCAGCAATTCACCAAGTTGCATCGCAAAATCGGGATGCCGCGCACAACGCGCCGCAAGCCCAGTCACCCGTGGCTCAGGCCGTACAAGCTGCAGCCGCTCCGAGAACCACAGCGCAATGTTCCCCAGTTCCTTGCAGTCACCCGCGAGTGCCGCCGACAATAGCGGCTGCTCGGGAGACAGCGTCAGCGCCAAGGACTCCAAAAGCCCCCGCTCGCCACCCGCCCCAGTTCCGACTTTGACATCGGTCAATTGCAGGATCGGATTTTTGCGCTCACGCACAAAGATCATCGCTTCCGGCTGTCCGTCCGTCGTTACATGCAACGACTCGCTTTCGATCTGCTCGGCACGCAGAGCCAGCTCATAACGGAACAGTGCCCCGTCGCATAACATCGAAAGCTCGAAACGAGTCGTCGGCTGCGGCGGATCGAGCAACCGACACGACTGAAGCGCCGGACGATGCCCTGGCGCGTTGCCATGAAGCAAGATCTGCCGAAGATACGAAAAGGCCTTGAGTAGGTTGGACTTCCCCCGCCCACCTTCGCCTACCAGTAGCGCCCGCTCGAGGACCTGACTTCCGTCGGGAAGCGCACGCCCTTGGCCACGTAAATCGAGCTCCCACTTGGAGCCAAACGACAGGAAGTTCTCCACGGCAAAGCGCACAAGCATAGGACCGTGGACTTTGCGGAACCCTCGCGGCGAGGTCAAGCACTTGTCGCACCCCGTAGGCTCTGTTACCGTCCGAACCAAGGAGTCAATCATGCGTAAACTGCTGTGGAGTGCGGCCCTCACGATGTGTGTCGCCACCCAAGCGTGCTCAAACGAGACGGCGGTGTTATCGATCGACCCGCCACAAGGCACCTACTCTGGCGGCGAAGACATCCTCATCAAGGGGCGTAACTTTCCAGCCGGGCGCGGTGGTGTCAGCGTGATGTTCGGTCGCCGTGCCGCCACCAACGTCATCATCGATAGCCCAAGCGCGATTCATGTCACGAGTCCGGCCGGAGATCGCAACACCAAGGCCGATATCGTGGTCATGTTCGACGATGGACGTGCCTACCAGCTCAAGGATGCCTTCCAATACCTCGATGCAACCGACAACACCAAGGTCATGAAGCACTTCGGCAACAAGAAGTAGCGTCGCCGCGAGGTTTTGTGGCAAGACTGCGCCCGCATGTCCCGCCACTCACATGGTCTGCTGGTTTCGGCTGATGAGATTCGCGTGACCGCCGAAATGGCACGTCTGCTCCTCTCGGAATCCGACATCCCCACATTGTCCGATGAGCTCTCGGCAATCTTGTCCTACGCCGCTTCTTTGCAAGAGGTCGAAGTGACGGGGGTGCCGCCGATGACCCACGCCGTACCAGACTTCTGCCCGCTGCGTGGCGACGTGATCGAACCGCACAGCTCGATTGAGTCGGCGATGCGCAATGCTCCCGCCAGTGAAGCCTCGTTCTTCGCCGTCCCCGCAGTGTTTGGCCAAGGTGCGGCTGCCGATGACAACCTCGACGGAGAGGGCTAAACCGTGACGTCGTCGAAGGCGCTCTTTGAATCGTTCGATGGCGTGGCGGCACTGGCTCACGCGGTCCGCTCCCGTGACGTGTCCGCCGTCGAAGTCACTCGCAGCTACCTAACCCGCATCGCCGAGCTAGATGACCAACTCGGCTGCTTTTTGCGCATCGATGAGGCTGGTGCTCTGGCCGCAGCGCAAGCGGTCGATGACCAAGTGCGAGCCGGTGCCGACGACGATCTGCTGCTGGCGGGTGTCCCGGTCGGCATCAAGGACATGCTCTGCACCAAGGATTTAGAAACCACCGCTGCCTCGAAGATCCTGAAAGGCTTTGTGCCTCCGTACGACGCCACAGCCGTTGCCAAGCTGAGGGCAGCAGGTGCAATTGTCCTCGGCAAGCTCAACATGGACGAGTTCGCGATGGGCTCGTCCAACGAAAACTCCGCCTACTTTCCGTGCAGAAATCCATGGGATGTAACGCGAGTTCCAGGTGGCAGCTCGGGCGGTTCGGCGGCGGCCGTGGCGGCTTCGCTGTGTCCGCTCAGCCTGGGAACAGATACCGGTGGTTCGATCCGTCAACCCGCCGCGTTGTGTGGTGTGACCGGCATGAAGCCGACCTATGGCCGAGTGTCGCGCTACGGAGTCATTGCCTTCGCCAGCTCGCTCGATCAGGTCGGTCCGCTTGCCCATAGTGCCCTCGACCTAGCCCACACGCTGCAAGTGATCGGTGGTCACGACGCCCACGACGCCACCAGCTTGAGCCTGGCGCAGCCGGATTACGTCGCTGCCTGCCAAGTTCCAATCGTTGACAAAGGCCGACGCCTGCGGATTGGCTTGCCGAAGGAATATTTCGCGCAAGGACTCGATCCGCGCATCGACACGTGCGTGCGCCGTGCCATCGCCACGCTCGAACAGATGGGGGCCGAGATCGTTGACGTCTCGCTGCCTCTCACCAAACACGCCGTCGCAATTTATTACCTGATTGCCACCGCCGAGGCCTCCAGCAACCTGTCGCGTTACGACGGCGTTCGCTACGGTCTGCGCGTCACCCCTCGCGAGGGAGACCTAGCGACCGGTCAGTCAGCGCTCATCGAGATGTACAAGCGGACCCGCGCCGCAGGCTTTGGCCCGGAGGTCAAGCGCCGCATCATGCTCGGCACCTACGTGCTGCGGTCGGGATACTACGACGCCTATTACCGTCGAGCCGGTCAAGTCCGTACGCTGGTGGCACGGGATTTTGAGGCGGCGCTGGCCAAGTGCGATGTGCTGATGACGCCAACCTCGCCGGTGCTGCCATTTCGTCTGGGCGAACGAATGACCGACCCGATGACGATGTACCTGGCGGACATCTACACGATTAGCTGCAACCTCGCTGGGCTCCCGGGACTGTCGATGCCATGCGGTTTCATCACCGACGAAGGCAGCAGTCGGCCATTGCCGGTCGGGGTACAGATCTTGGGCAAGGCACTTTGCGATGACAAAGTGCTGCAAGTGGCCGCTGCGTACCAGAGCGTCACCGACTGGCATAAGCAGCGACCCAAGCTGCTGCTCCGCGACGGCAAGGAGACGGCCTAGTCATGACCGCAACCAGCGATTTCGAGGCGGTGATCGGTCTCGAAGTACACGTCCAGCTCGCGACGCACAGCAAAGCCTTCTGTGGCGCTCGTGCCGAGTATGGTGGTGCCCCCAATACCCACATCGACCCCTATACCCTCGGGCTGCCCGGCGCGCTTCCCGTCTTGAACCACCGTGCCGTCGAGTACGCGATCCGAATGGGTCTCGCCTGCGAGTGCGACATTGCGCAGCGCAGCGAGCTATCCCGCAAGCACTACTTTTACCCGGACCTGCCGAAAGGCTATCAGATCAGCCAGTTCGATCAGCCGATCTGCCAAAACGGTCGCGTCGAGTTCATCCTAAACGGTGAGCGGCGGCGGGTCGGACTGCAGCGCATCCACATCGAGGAAGATGCCGGTAAAAACCTGCACATCCCCGGTGGACGGACCTCGCTCATCGACTACAACCGCGCTGGCGTACCGCTCATCGAGGTGGTGTCGCTGCCCGAGATTCGCTCGGCCGAAGAAGCCGCCGAGTACCTGCGGGCCATTCGTCAGCTTGTCCGTTTTTTGGGGATCTCTGACGGAAACATGGAAGAAGGCTCGCTGCGCTGCGATGCCAACGTGTCGATTCGTCCTCGCGGTGCCACGTCGCTCGGCCAACGCACCGAGCTAAAAAACATCAACTCGTTCAAATACGTCCACAAGGCCATCGAACACGAAATCCTACGGCAGATCGACATCGTGCAGTCGGGCGGACGAATCATCATGGAAACCCGAGGCTGGGATGCCGCTCGCGGCACCTCGCGTAGTCAGCGCAAAAAAGAGTACGCGCACGACTATCGCTACCTGCCCGACCCGGATCTACCGCCGCTCCACATCGACCCAATGTGGCTGGAGTCGATCGCGGCTGCGCTGCCGCCGACGCCGATGCAACGGCGCGATCACTACCTCGAGCGACTTGGGCTTACACCCTACGATGCGTCGGTGCTGACCTCAGAGCGAGAGCTTTGCGACTTCTTCGACGCGGTGCTGATCGCGGCAGGCTTGCCACCGTCTGCAACCTCGCTGAGCGAAGCAGAGCGCGGTCGAGCCAAGCTCTGCGCCAACTGGCTGTCATCGGAGCTTCTCGGTTCGCTCAACAAAGAAAGTCGCCTGATTACCGATTCTCCGGTGACGGCTGCGTCTCTAGGCGAGCTAATTCGCTTCATCTCCGACGGTACGATCAGCGGCAAACAGGGCAAAGAAGTCTTCGCTCGAATGTACGAGAGCGGCGAAACACCGACGGACCTCATCGAAAAACTCGGCCTGCGTCAAATCAGCGATCCCGAGATCATCACCGCCGCGTGTCGCAAAGTCGTCGACGATCCAGCAATCCGGAAGCAGGTCGAAAAGTTCAAGCAAAACCCCAAGCTGCTCGGTTTCTTCGTCGGAAAGGCGCTCGCCGAGACGCAGGGCAAGGCCAAGCCGGAGCTGGTTTCCGAGATCATGCTGCGCCTCCTCGCCGAAAAATAACGCCATGACGGGTCATCCTCAGCATCCCAAGCTCCTGTCTCCTCTTCGCTTCGATCACTCGCGCTACGAGCTTGAGCTGATCGACCAGCTCAAGCTGCCCGGCAGCGAGGTATGGCATCGCTATTCCGACCACCGAGCCGTCGCCGAGGCCATCAAAGCGATGGTGGTGCGCGGGGCTCCTGCGATTGGCATCGCCGCCGCATTTGGCGTCGTGCTCGGAGTTCGTGAAGGCGTTCCCATCGATGAAGTGGTGACGACTCTGCGAAAGACTCGTCCGACGGCGGTCAACCTGTTTTGGGCGCTCGATCGGATGCAGCGTCGCGCCGCTGAGTTGGCGGAATCCACGCAGCGAGAACAGGTCGAGGGTCTTGCCGCCGAAGCCCAGTCCATCTGGGACGAAGATGTCGCGATGTGTCTGCGGATGGCCGAGTACGGCGCGCCCCTTTTGCCGCCCGGCAATGTCCTCACCCACTGCAACGCAGGCGGACTGGCGACCGGAGGCTATGGAACTGCCGTCGGTGTCATTCGAACCGCGTTTGGTCAAGGCCACATTCGGGCGGTGTTCGCCGATGAAACACGACCCTTTTTGCAAGGAGCGCGACTGACCGCGTACGAGTTCCAACAAGCCGGCGTGCCGGTAACGGTGCTGTGCGACAACATGGCCGGTCACCTGATGGCGCGAGGCGAAATCCAAAGCGTGATCGTTGGTGCGGACCGAATTGCCTACAACGGGGATGTCGCGAACAAAATCGGTACGTACTCGCTGGCGGTGCTCGCTCAAGCCCACGGAATTCCTTTTTTCGTGGCGGCTCCGCGCTCGACGCTGGACGCCAAAACGCCCAGTGGTCGAGACATTCCCATCGAAGAACGCAGCAGCGAAGAAGTCGTTCGATTAGCCGGGGTACAACTTGCCCCTCACGGAGTTCCCGCACGCCATCCAGCATTTGATATAACGCCAGCGCGTCTTGTCACCGCGATCATTACGGATGCTGGTGTTGCACGAGCGCCGTACGCAGACAGCCTGCGTGTGTTAGAAGCAGCCACGTAAAAGACAAAGTCTTTTGGCCTCGCAACCGGAAATCCTGCAAAATCAATCTTTAAAAGGCCGACTCACATCGGCTGTCTCAATCGTCGTGAGCCACTAGGTAAACGGGGAGGGTGTCTTGGAGAAACTGAAGGCTGGAGGGGAAACCTCCGCGTACTGTACATCGTGTAAAGACATGCGACACCATGTGGTGGTGGCAATGAAGGGCGACGTGCCGGCCAAGGTCGAGTGTCTAAGCTGCCACAAGCAGCACATGTTCAAGGCGGGCCCACCGGGCAGTAAGGTGGCCAAGCCGGCAGGAACGAAGGTTCGTGCCAAAAGTGGTACCAGACCGGCCGCGGGCTCGGTTCCAGCGGTAAGTGGTCCAAATCCGCTCGATACGATTTTGGCGACTCGCGGCACCGGCAGTGCCCGCAGCTATTCCCCGGCGGAACGATACGCCGTCGGAGATTTGCTGTCTCATCCCAGCTTTGGCATGGGTGCAGTGACGGCAACCCCATCGCCGGGCAAGATGTCGGTGCTGTTCCGCGATACCACCCGACTTTTACTCCATGAGCGGACACCGGTAGTGGTTGCGCCAGTGGTCAAGCTCAGCCCACCGCCGCGCCGCGAGGAATCGCCGACCGGCCCAGCGGAGCGGCCCCCGAAAGTGAAGCCGCTTCTGTAGTACGTTTTTCGTCGCGACCGAGCGTGTACGCCGCGCCAGGCCATGCTAGGCTTGCGCGCTGGTGAGCATAGCGACGCGAGTCACGCTTCTGACGGTCCTTTTGGTGACGCTGGCTCTCGGCGTCTACGGGTCGCTTAGTATGCGTGGCCGTCGGGCCGAACGAACTGCGGATCTGGAACGGCAGACCTGGCTGTTTGGTTCAGCGCTCAAGGTCGCACTCGAGGCTGCAGTCCAGGACGGTCTTTATGAGGACATGCATCGCTTGATCGAGCGCATGCAGGCCGCCGAGCGCAACATTGAGGTTGCGTATCTGGATTTGCTTCAGCCGGGCGAGGATGCGGTGTTCGCTCCACCGTCGAGCAACGCCGCCAAGTCTGCCGAGCAAGCGTTCCGTCCACCCAGTCCCGATGCCGGTCGCGAGGAGCGCCGTCGCCGCGTCGAGATCACCCGCCAGCCGCACGGTGAACACCTCTACATCAGCGGTCGCGAGGTCTATGCCTACACGCTGCCGATTCACGACAGCAAACACCGCATGGTGGCAATCATCGACCTCGTTCGCGACAAAAGCGAGCTTGAGCAAGAAATGCTACGGGCAACCCGCGACGTGGTGTTAACGCTGGGAGGCCTGGCGGCCCTGCTGGCGATTTTGGTCAGTCTGACTGTCCGGCAGGAGTTTTCGGCACCGCTATTGCGGCTCGTTGGTGGCATCGATGAAGTCACTCGAGGCGACTACACCGGGGCAATTTTGCGCGAGCGCAACGACGAAGTTGGGCTTTTGGCCGACCGCTTCAATGAAATGACGGGCTCGCTGCGGGATGCGAGAAACGAAATCCTTGCCGGTGTCGATGCCAAGCTGCAGCTCGAACAGCGACTGCGTCATTCCGACAAACTGGCGACGATCGGACAGCTCGCTGCCAACATCGCGCACGAAGTTGGCACACCGCTCAACGTCATCGGGGGTCGCGCTCGCGTCATGGCCCGTCGCGCCGAAGATCCGACTGCGGTGCAAAAAAACGCCGACATCATCGCAACGCAGGCCGAGCGGATTACCAAGATCATCCAGCAGCTTCTCGACTACGCCCGCCGCAAGGCCCCGGCTCGCAGCGACGTCGATTTGCGAAAGGTGTGTGCCAGTACGCTCGACTTTCTGGAAGTACAGCTCACCACTCGGCATGTCGTCGCCCAGCTTCATCCGTTCGCGGTTCCCACGCCACCGCAGCCGGAGACTCATATCGAAGCGATGGTGCGAGGAGAGGCCCAGCCGGGAGAGCTCAAGCCTCCCGCCGTACCGATTGTCGTTGGTGACTCGGATCAGCTTCAGCAGGTGTGCCTAAACCTGTGCATAAATGCGATCCAAGCAATGCCGGAGGGTGGTTCGCTCGACCTTCACCTCGAGGGCATCGTTCGTCGCAAGCCGGGTCTCGACAAGGCCCCGCCGGTGGCCTACGTGATGCTCGCGATCGCTGACACCGGCATTGGCATCGACGCGGGCGACCTAAACCGAATCTTCGAGCCGTTCTATTCCACCAAGACCCAAGACGGCAAAACCGGCAAGGATGGCCCATCGGGCAGCGGCCTCGGCTTGTCGGTCTCCGCCGGTATCGTCAAAGATCTCGACGGCTGGATCGAGTGTGAACGACGTCAGACCGGCGGCACCATCTTCCGGGTCTTTTTACCGGCACCCGAGCGCGACGAACCGCTGGTCAGCCCGCAGCGCAGCAGACCACCTGCCCGCCCACAGCCGAGCCCATCGCCGAGCCCATCGATCGAGGCCAGCGAGGGCAATTCGTTTGAAGAGGCTCACGGCGACGTGTTAAGTCAAGCTGAGACAAAATACTGATGGCCCAGCCTCCCAAGACCACGAGCAAGCTGCCGCAGGTTCCACTGCAACCGGGCAAAGCAACGCCTCGCTCTCAACCACCACCGCTACCCAGCGATGCGACGACGGAACGCAACAGTCGGCAGACCGTGCTGGTGGTCGAAGACGACGCCGCGATGCGCGATCTGCTCGAGGACTCGCTGCGTGACGAGGGCTATCGGGTGGAAACAGCCGCGGGCGGCCATGCGGGCGTGGCGCGGGTCCAAAAAGGCGGCATCGATCTGGTCGTCACCGACGTACGAATGCCGGATCTCGATGGACTCGACATGCTGCGCGAGATCAAGAGCGCACCGCTCGAGCAGCCGCCGCACGTCATCGTCATCACTGCGTTTGGATCGATCGACACCGCGATCAAGGCCGTTCGGCTGGGCGCGCACGACTACATCACCAAGCCGTTTAACATGGAGACTCTGTTTCTTGCCGTCGAGAAGGCGCTGGATGAGCGCGGCCTACGGCGCGAAGTCTCCCGGCTACGGCGCGAGATCGAGCGGCCCTATCAGTTCGACAACATCATCGGTCGCTCAGCACCGATGCAGGAAGTGTTTGGGCTGATTCGGCGACTGTCGGGTTCATCGGTGAACGTCTTGATCACCGGGGAAAGCGGTACCGGCAAAGAGCTGGCCGCTCGGGCGATTCATTTTCACTCCTCGAGGGCAAAACAGCCGTTTGTTGCGGTCAACTGCGCCGCGATTCCCGATCAGCTCCTGGAATCGGAGCTGTTTGGTTACAAGCGGGGTGCCTTTACCGACGCTCGCAGCGACCGCGCCGGTCTGTTTGTCGAAGCCGATCAAGGAACCCTGTTTCTGGATGAAATCGGTGATCTGTCACCGGCGCTGCAAGCCAAGCTGCTCCGCGTTCTCGCTGAGCGCGAGATTCGTCCACTCGGATCGTCACGACCCGAAAAAGTCGATGTTCGGGTGATCTCGGCGACCCACCAGGATCTGAGCCAAGGCATGCGCGCCGGGACGTTCCGCGAGGACTTGTACTATCGGCTGAACGTGCTGCAGATCCACCTGCCACCGCTCCGAGATCGCTCCGAAGACATCATGCCGCTGGCCGAGCATTTTCTTCATAAGGCCCGAGAGCGAGGCGGCAAGCGCGTGACCGGCATCCATCCGCAAGCGACGAAGCTCCTGCTTTCGCACGGCTGGCCGGGCAACGTCCGCGAGCTGGAAAACAGCATCGAACGAGCCGTGGCGCTGTGTGAGGGCTCGCAGGTGATGGCGCACGATCTGCCTCCACAGCTTCGCGAAAAGCGGCGAGAAGACATCGTCTCGTTTGCGCTCTCGCGGAACATGACCCTCGAGGAGCTAGAGCGCGAGTACATCTTGCGCGTGATGAAGGAAGAGGGCGGCAACAAGACCCGGGCAGCGCAGCGACTGGGGCTCGATCGCAAGACGCTCTACCGCAAGTTGGAAGAAGCGGGTCGAGCAGCGACTGAGGATGGCGATGGGGAGAGTGATGATGGGTCAGCCGACGACCACGACTAGCGATCCGCTGCCACGCGGCTGGGCCAGGCTGATTCGCGCTTACTGGGTAACGATCCGGGTCATCCTGTCGTATTACTTTTTGCGCTTTCGCCTGCGGCTCGCCGGACCCGAATCGGCCAGCCAGCTAATGCTCGAGGCCCACCGTCGCAATGCTCGCCGAATTCATGTCGCGATCGAGCGCCTCGGCGGCCTGTTCATCAAGGTCGGCCAGCTCATCAGCATCATGACCAACGTGCTACCGGAGCCTTTTCGGGCCCAGCTTGAGACGCTCCAGGATCGCGTACCGGCCCGTCCGTATGCCGATATCGAGCAGCGTTTCGCCGAGGAGTTTGCCGGTCGTTATCCGAGCGAGGTCTTTGCGTCGTTTTCCCCAGAACCAGTCGCATCAGCCTCGATCGGACAGGTTCACAAAGCGCGTACCCAGGACGGACACTCCGTCGCGGTCAAGGTTCAGTACCCGGATATCAACGAAATCGTCCGTATTGATCTGGCAGCGCTCGGACGAATTTTTTCGCTGCTTCACTGGATCGCGCCATCGCATGGGCTCGATGCTGTGTTTATCGAGATTCGTGCGATGGTGCTGCAAGAGCTCGACTTTTCCGCCGAGGCTCACAACTTGCAGCGAATCTGTGACAACTTCGCCCGCTACAAGCCGCTGCTTCCCGTCGAATTTCCTACGGTCATCGCCGAGCTATCGACACCGCGTGTGCTGACCACGACCTGGATCGAAGGCATCAAAGTCTCGAATCTGGTTCGGCTCGACGAGCTTGGCGTCAACCGGGACAAGCTGGCTCGCACCATCGTCACCGCCTACTGTCAGCAGATCTTTCGCGACGGGCTGTATCACGCCGATCCGCATCCCGGAAACCTGTTGGTACTGCCACCGCCTCGGAACAGCGACGATGGTGCCGAAGCTCACCATCCCAGTGAGCCGAACCCCGTCCCCACCCCGTGGCTCGACCTGGGCGGTGCCAAGCTGGTCTTCCTAGACTTTGGTGCTGTCGCAGAGCTGTCGCCCCAAATGCGTCGCGGCATCGTCGATGTGCTCCAGGCCGGATTGACCCGAGACACCCAGCGGCTGATCGTCGCGATGAAGGATATGGGCTTTATCGCTCGCGGTGCCGATCCACTGATCTTCGAACGGGTGGTCGACTTTTTTCACGACAAGTTCCAGGCCGAGTTCAAGCTCGATTCTCTGTCGCTGTCAGAGGTCAAGCTGTCACCTGAACGAGCGCTCGCGGATCTGGCCGATCTGCGCATGCTCGACGTGAACTTGCGCGATTTGATGGAGCACTTCCACGTTCCCAAGGAGTGGATTCTCCTAGAGCGCACGCTGCTGCTTCTTCTTGGGCTATGTACCGATCTGGCACCGGACCTAAACCCGATGCAGGTGATCCGGCCTTACGTCGAAGAAATGGTGCTCGGCCAGGACCGCGACTGGTCGAAGTTGCTCGTCGAAACAACCCGCGATGTGGTGACGCAGGCAGCGCAGCTTCCCGGCGAGATGCGCAAGTTCCTAACCCGCGCCCAACGAGGCCAAATCGAGGTCCGCTTCCGAGGCCAAGAAGACACCGCGATCCTCATCCACGCCGTGGCCCGTCAGCTCATCATCACCGCGCTGGGCATCACCTCGTTTGTGACCTGGCTGATCCTAGAAGGCCGTAGCCAGCCCGAGCAGGCCGACATCGCGCTCTACGTAAGTGTTGGCCTTGGCCTGTATTTGGGTTGGTCGATGCTCACAACCCGGCTGCCACGCCGTCGCTAAGCGAACTCGACCGAATCGCCTTGCGCGTGCATGTACGCTGGGCTGGCGCTGCCATCGAATCCCCGTTAGCATCCAAAAATCATGACCTTTCTCAAGCTCGCCACGTGCGCCTTGCTGCTCCTGCCAGTGGCCGCCCACGCTGATATCGCATCGCCTCAGCCCCACGTGTCCGTTCCGCAGCCCCGGAAGCCGGCACCGGTGAAGCCGCAGGTTCGGCCCTTGCCGCAGAGCCAACCCGTGCCGGCGAATAACGACAACCCTCGCGACCCGGTCAGCGTCTCCCGCAAGACCCCGGCGATTGCCGCTCGCCTCGCGAAAGTTCGCGGTGGCCAGTTTGACCCAGCCAACGATCAGTCGCAGAGCCAAATTGACGAGCGCATCACCCAGGTCCAGCTCGATGGGCAGTGCGGCTTCGCTGGCTGCTCCTCGACAACCCTGGTGGTATTTACCTACCAAACACGGGGTGCCAACACGGCAACCTCATCAGTGATGGCGCTGGTATCTTGTCCGCCGATCATGCGCCAAGGTTGTACCGCTGTCCCCGCCGAAGTGAAGCCGCAAGGATCGCTCGAGCAGACCCGCTGATCGAGATGCCTTCACCCTGCACTCAGGCAGTCCTCCCTCTCGAACCGATTCCTCCCGCTTTCTCGGCCTCGCTGTTTGTGGCCGGTGTTCCAGGCCCGTGGACCCAAGTTGTGGTCGCGGCGCTACGACAAGCCGGGTGGGATGGTGTGGTCTATTTGCCCTCACCAAGCTCGGTTCCCGACGGAGACTCCAGCAAAAAAAACGAACTGTCCCGCTGGCGCGAGGAAGCGCTCCGCCACAGCGATGGCATCCTGCTCTGGCTGGGTGACGGCGGCCAGACCGATCCATGGCTGTCGGAGCTGTGGGGAGCCTGGCAGCGCTCGTCGAGAGTTGTACTGGGTGTGCCCAAAGACCAACCCACTCCCGATTCGGCCAGCCGCCTGCACATTCCGATCGCTCGCACCGTTACCGAAGCCGTGGAGCAAGCCCTGGCCATGCTTCGTCCCGGTCAAAATCGTCGCGGCGGTGAACGAAGTATCCCGCTTTTGCTATGGCGCAGCCCCGGCTTTGCCGCTTGGTATCACGCGCTTCGCAAGGCCGGTCATCGTCTGGAAGAGGCCCAGCTCGAGTGGTCGTATCGGAGCCGCGCTGCCGGCCGACCACCGCTCCTATGGGCGCTCAGACCACGTGTCTTTGTCGTTGGTGAGCGTCGCCACAAAAGCGGCGAAGTGGTCATCGGTCGCACCGACGTAAGTGCCAGCGTCCTTTACTATCCCAGTGCAAGTGGCGATGTCCTCGATACGCTGGTGGTGTTGGTTCGCGAATATCGCTCTGCGGTGCGCAATCGGCTCGGCTTCGGTCTCATGCTTCCCGGTGGATCAGCTGCGATGGCCAGCGAACGATTTCACGATCCACGAACCACCGCCCAACGCGAGGTCACCGAGGAAACCGGCCTGCACATTGATGCCGGGCAGTTTGTCCCCATCGACGCCGGAGATCGGCAGGTCGCCGCTTCGCTGGCCAGCTATCACTGCCACCTGTTCCGTGTGCTGCTTCGCGACGATCAGCTTGCGGCGCTGCAAGCGATGGCGTCGTCCGGAAAACCCAACGGTGCCAACGTCGGTGAGCGCTGTTACGTGACGCTGCGTACCGTACGTGAGCTGCTTGCGTCGACGGATCTCGATTGGAGCCAACTGGGTATGGTGCTGCACGCGCTCGATGTCCGCAGTGTCGCTGGTAAGCACCAATCCCCACGACCCACCTAGCCGCAGCCACCGCAGTAGGCTTTGCTAGGTGTTCCGGCTAGGATGCTCGGCATGAGCACGCCCGTTTCGACCCCGAGCTTTCACCTGACTGGTAAGGTTGCGATTGTCACCGGTGCCAGCCGTGGCATCGGTGAAGCGATCGCCAAGTGTCTCGCCGCACATGGTGCCAAAGTCGTCCTCGCTTCCCGCAAGCTCGACGGCCTGCAGCGCGTGGCTGACGAAATCCGAGCCAGCGGCGGTGAAGCCCTCGCCATCGCCTGTCACACCGGCCAGCCCGAGCAGGTCGAAAAGCTCGTTGCTGATGCCATCGCCCGGTACGGCAAGGTCGACATCCTCATCAACAATGCTGCGACCAATCCATTTTTCGGCCCGATGATGGCGGTCGAGTGGTCGGCCTGGGACAAGACCTTCGAGGTCAACGTCAAAGGCTACTTTGCCGCCACCCGCGCCGTGGCCAAACACCTGATTGATCGCGGCGCACCCGGTGCCATCGTCAACGTCGCCAGCGTCGTCGGCTTCATTGGGTCGCCGATGCAAGGCGTCTACGCGATGACCAAAGCGGCAGTGATCAGCATGACCAAGACACTCGCCATGGAGCTTGGCACCGCCGGGATTCGCGTCAATGCGATTGCCCCTGGACTTATCGACACCAAGTTCGCCTCGGCCCTGACCCAAAACGAAGAAATCTTGAACATGGTGCTCCAGCGGACAGCACTCAAGCGGGTGGGACAGCCGGACGACATTGCTGGCGCGGCGCTCTACTTGGCAAGCGACGCCTCGCAATATCTGACTGGGCACACCCTGGTCGTCGACGGTGGCTGGACTGTCGCCTAGTAGCAAACTTCGGCGTCACCTTTGTCGACGACAGGGCCGTCACGATTTGTAACCGAGATATAATCATCCCATGCCGCTCGCCCGGGTTTGTTCGCGCTACACGATGCGACTCGTCGGCCTCTGCCTGCTGACGCTTGCACTGACGGGTCCACATTGGGGATGCGCGCCGCCGGTGCTCAGCCTAAGCAGCCAGGCGGATCCCCCCGGAACCAGCTACGGAACTTCGCTCGACCGCTGGAGCCGCCACGGACGGATCCTTTCGAAGACCGAGTTTGATACCCAGCTCGTGGTCTCGGCGACGCTGCGCTCACCTGCGTTCCAGCGTGCTTACGTCGATAAGTATCTGAAGACCTATGCGATCGTCGACAATTGGGAAAAAGCCCGTGTCGAAAAAGAGCAAGCCGAACAGACTCAACCTGGCCTATCTCTGTTTCTGCTAACGAAAACTCACTCGGCGAGCTGGAACGATCTGAGGCTGCCAACGGGCAAGTGGCGATTGTCGCTGCTCGATGCAGAGGGCCGCGAGGTTCAAGCCGACCGAGTCGACCCACTTTCAACACGCCAGTCGGTCGAACAAACCTTGCTCGGCGAGCCAACCGACGCGTTCACCAAGCTGTGGAGCGTCCACTTCCCATCTAATGCCAGCGACGGAAAACCCTTTCCAACCCCGACAACCCCAAAGATCAGCTTGCGCGTCGCCGGTCCGCTGGGGCAAACCGAATTGCAATGGCTTCTGCAATGATGATCGCACTCGAGGTTCTGTCGGGCGGTCTGCGTGGGCAGCGCTTTATGCTTCGCGAGCCGAGCTTTACCATCGGCCGCGCTCCTCACAACAACATTGTGCTGCCCGACGTTCATCTGTCGAGCGAGCATGCGCAGGTTTTTCGAGAGGACGACAAGTACATCTTCAAGGATCTTCGATCGACGAACGGTTCGAGAGTCCAGCGTCGTGATGGTTCGCTGGTCTACGTCGATGCGACCACGAATTTTGAATCGGTGATCTGCGAAGGCGACCGGCTGCTGCTCGGCGATCCGGTCGATCCGGTGATCTTGGGCTGCTCGCTATCTGCTGGGCAGCTAGAACCGATCGTCGCTCCACCGGGAAGTAGTTCGCCGACGGTTCCGGCGATGCAGCTTGGACGCAGCGCGCCCGCTTCGGGAAAGAGCGGGCCGCACGAGACGGGCGAAACACCCGAGCCTGAGCACCGCATCCTGGCCCGCAGACCGCTGGCTGACGCGGAAGAGGTGGCGGGCAAGGTCGAACGCGATCCGGTGCTGGCTTCGGGACTGCTCGCTGTGTCTAAGCGCCTCGGGCGACGCGGACTGGATTTACAGGCGGTATTCGAGGGCATCGCCGAGTCGGTGTTCGAGCTGCTGCCGCTATCAACCCACATCGCGATTGAGCTGACTGATGGTAGCGAAGCGAAGATGGCGACCGTGTTTGGTTCGACTCGCAAGAGCGAGGCCAAAGGCGACAAATCGAGCGACGGCAAGCCAGCCACGCCGATCCGGGCCTCACGGGCGGTCATTCGTCGCGTCCTCCATGAACGAGCTGCAGTGCTTTTTGCCAATGCTCCGCAAGATCTCGCCGGAGCTGCGTCGATCATGGGGGCGCGGATTCAGTCGATCATCGGCGTGCCGCTGTGGGAAGGCGAAGAGATTCGCGGGGTCATCCAGTGTGACAACCGCAGCTCGGCGGCGATGTTTCGCGAGCGCGACCTCGAAGTGCTGCTGGTGCTGGCCGGACAAGCGACGCTGGCCATTGAAAATGCGCGTCTCCATCAACGGCTACGGCTCGCCGAGGAGCAGCTTCGCGCAGAAAACCGATACCTCAAGAGCCGTGAAGAAAAACGGCGCACCGTCGAACCGATTGGTCACAGCCCGGCGTTTCGCGAGGTCCTCAAACAGGTTCAAAAGGTTACCGACACCCGCGCCACCGTCTGCATCGAGGGTGAAACCGGCACTGGCAAAGAGCTTATCGCCTCGCTCATCCACTCGCAGTCGAGCCGCCGCGACAAGTTGTTCGTTGCCCAGAACTGCGCCGCCGTCCCCGACACGCTGCTTGAGTCCGAGCTGTTTGGTCACAAAAAGGGCTCGTTTACCGGTGCCGACACCGACAAAAAGGGTCTGTTTGAGGTGGCGGATGGTGGGACGCTGTTCCTCGACGAGATCGGCGAGATGTCGCTCGGGTTGCAGGCCAAGCTGCTCCGCGTGCTGCAAGAAGGCGAGGTTCGTGCCGTCGGTGCAACGACTCCGCGCAAGGTTGATGTGCGCATCCTGTGTGCGACCAACCGTTCGCTCGAAAAAGAAGTCGCTGAAGGTCGCTTCCGTCAAGACTTGTACTATCGGCTAAAGGTCTATCCGATTCGCTTGCCCGCGCTGCGAGAGCGACGAGAAGACATCGGGCTGCTCGCCGAGCACTTTTTGCAAAAATACAGTAGCGAGATGAAAAAGGCGGTGCCGGGTTTCACGTCCGAAGCCATGGCACAGCTCGTTGCATACAACTGGCCGGGCAACGTCCGCGAGCTGGAAAATGAGGTCCACCGCCTCGTCATCCAAGTCGAGCCCGAGCAGTTCCTAACGCCCGATTTGCTGGCCCCACGCATGCGCCAGGCAGAAGGGCTTATGGACCGCATTGCGCCGCAAAAAGGCCAGCTCAAGGACATGATGGAAGAGGTCGAGCGATTCCTGCTGATTGCCGCGCTGAAGGACCACGGCGGCAACAAGACCCGCACCGCAGAGACGCTTGGCATCACCCGCGAAGGGCTGCACAAGAAACTGGCCAAGTTCGGTCTGTAATTAGAAATTTTGGTTTTTTGAATTACAAAAAAATCGCATTCCTAAGCGTGATAGCCTGGACAGGATGGCAACGTTTATCCTGTCTTACCCCGAGACGACCTTTGTGCCCCGTGGTTCCGCCGCCGAGCAGGTTGCGCCGGGGCTGCCCGGTCAGGCCTTTGCTCAGTGGCTCAAGCTCTGCGACGAAATTCACCGCACGCAGGGGCGAATCCTGGTGATCGATCCGGGCCGCGTCGGCTCACAGTCGTCGGTGTACGCCGCGCTGCTCGGATCATCGTTTCTGTCACCGGGCAAGCTGCCACGGCCAGTCTTTCTGCGCAGCAACCATGGGGAGGCGGTAGCCGAAGACGCCGTGAGTCGGGCCATCGCCGATGCTGGGCTAGAGATCCAAACCGCCAAACATCCTTGGCAAGGTCAGGTCGACATCATCCCGGTCGAGCGCAACCGTTTCGTTCTCACCTACGGCGGTAGCGCGCAAGGCTCGTCACACGCTTCGGTTGAGGAAATCAAAGCACTGCTCCCGATGGGCGCGCAGGTCATGGCGATCGAGCTATCACCGACCTGTCCACGCGGCAGTGCAGCCATCGGCTTTCTGACTCCGCCGGGCGGTCGATCGGTTGCGCTCGTCTCCCGTCCCGCTCTCAAGTCGCATTCGCCCGAAGATCTCGGACGCTTTATCGGAGACAAAGTGGACGTGACGATCCTCGACGCGGAGGACTCGGCAGCGTTTGCGACCGAAGCGCTCAATGTACGCGGCACACTGCACCTGCCGCCGGGCTGCTCGACGATCCTACGCGGTCTGCTGTTCCGTCGCGGTTTCCGGCTCACCGAGGTCGATGTCTCGATGCTGGTCGGCCCAAGCGGCGGTGGCCCGAAGCTACTGGCCTGCGAGCTGCCTGGCCTGGTGCTGTCCGATGAGGCACCGTCGTACTTGTTGCGCCGCGACCGACTTCACAATCTGTGCGCCGAGTACCCAACCTAACTGGAACCGCAATCCCACGGAGTGTTCACGATGAGACTGCTTGGTCGCTCCTTCGCCCTTGGGCTACTTATGATGCTCACTGCGCCGTCGGTTCAAGCGATAGACCATCAAGACTCCGCGTCGGCGACCGCCGCACCTGCCGCTGACATTACCGACCTGTTTTCGTGGATGTCGACTGACGGCAGCAAGGTCATCCTCGCCCTGACAGTCACCCCGAACGCCGCCGCCAACGCCAAGTTCGCCACCGACTCACTCTACGTGTTTCACACGTCGAGCCGTGCCACCATAAGCTCGACCTCGGCAGTACTCACCGACATTGTCTGTGCGTTCGATGACAGCCAGCGGATTGCTTGTGTCGTTGGGGATGCCTCGACAGCAATCAGTGGCGACGCATCGGTCGCTACCGGAATCACATCTTCTAACGGCAAGGCTCGCGTCTTTGCTGGCCTGCGCAAAGATCCGAGCTTTGTCAGCATCGCCAACCTCGATGCCATGAAATCCGCCGCCAAAGTCTCGCTGGCTGCTGTTCCAACAGGCGATGCGGCGGGATGCAAGGCCGTCACGATCTTGGGAGGCGGCAAGACCTCTGCGCAGACCGCTCTGCAAGGTGCAACGCCCTCGCCCAACACCTTCGCAACCAGCAACGTCCTCGCGCTGGTGATGGAGATCGATCGTACGCTACTCAGTCGCGGCGGACCGATTTTGGCGGTGTGGGGTGCCACGCACAAGAAGGTCAAGACCAACTAACGGGGGCTGTCCATGAAGCGCACACTCTTTCCGTCGCTGCTGGTGCTGCTGCTGGGCTGTGGAGCTGGGGTTCCCGCACAGCCGCCGTGCAGTACCACTGTCTGTCCGAGCGGCCAAGTCTGCAATCCATCCAGCGGTGCCTGCGAAACGCCACCCAGCCGCTGCGCCAGCGTATCCTGCGTCAGCCCCATGAGCTGTGATGGGGTCACTGGCTTGTGCGTCTTTCCGCTCGGCGATCTCATCGATCGTGCGGGTCGACCGCTCATCAACCTCGCGCTGACCAATCCATTCGACCTGCTCACTGTCAATGGCCAGATCGAGGCGAGCGCGACGTCTCGTGAGCGTTATAACAAAGACAAGTCCTTTCCGTGGTCGTCTTGGGCAGCGCCATTCACCCAGACGCTAGCGCTCTACGATGGACTCGACGGCACGTGTGGCCACCCAATCGCCCCAACAGCAGTCGGAGCCGCCCGTTTTACCAACATGGCCTCACTTCTCGCTGCCGACACCATCATCGTCGATACCAGCAAGGCGGCTTGTACCGCTTATCTGAAGGTTGAAACGTCGGCTCTGGCGGGAATGGCTAGCACGGACTGCGGCGGACGCAAACTCGACTACGACGTCGTCGATGCCACGTTTTCTTTGCTGATGGGCAACGCGCCCGCCACCGATTCCGTCGCCATCAGCAATCCGCCGAATACCACTTTCCCCTACCTTCCCTGATCGCACGGGCCGCACAATCGAGGTAAGGCCGAGTAGCATACGGACATGACCGTTTCGCCGCTGCCTCCCCCGAGCGACGCCGAGTTCGCGATCGACCCGATCTGCAAAATGAAGGTCGACCCTCGCTCTCCCAAAGGGGGCTCGCACGACTTTTTGGGCACGACCTACTTTTTTTGCAATCCACGCTGTCGCGACAAGTTTGCCGGCGACCCCGAGCGCTATCTGTACGCCCAAAAACCCACCACTCCCCCGGTGGCGGCGCGCTGGCTATGTCCGATGTGTCCCGAGGTCAGCGAGGAAAAACCGGTTCCCTGTCCCAAGTGCGGCATGGCGCTGGAGCCCGACCAGCTCGCGATGTCCCCTGCGGAAGAGTCCCCAAACAGCGAACTTGATCTGATGACGTGGCGGCTCAAGCTGTCGCTGCTGTTGACGGTACCGGTGGTCGCACTGGAGATGGGCGGGATGCTGCTGGGCCACCACGCCTCGACGTGGATCGTGCTCAGCGAAGCGCTGCTCACGACGCTGGTGCTGCTCGCCTGCATGGAGCTGTGGCGACGTGGCTATCGCTCGTTTCGTGACCTGCGGCTCAACATGTTTTCGCTGATCACACTCGGAGTAGCGACCGCTTATAGCTACAGTGTGGTGCGACTCTTGCAATTTGCGCTGGGCGGGTTCGTCGGTCATCCGCCGGCCGTGTATTTCGAATCGGCGGCTATGATCTCGACGCTGGTGCTGCTCGGTCAGGTGCTGGAACTACGGGCACGCCACAAAACCGGCGAAGCACTTCGGGCCCTGTTGACGCTGCTTCCATCGACTGCACGACGGGTCTTTCCCTCGGGTGAAGAACGCGATGTTGAACTAAGCGAGCTGTATCCCGGCCACCGGGTGCGGGTGCTACCAGGCCAGCGGGTTTGTGCCGATGGAGTGATCCTCGATGGCCAAAGTTCGCTCGATGAGTCGCTGCTCACCGGAGAGTCTATGCCGGTGCCCAAGACCGTTGGCGAGCGTGTCGTCGGTGGTTCCGTGAACGGCACTGGCACCTTGCTGATCCGGCTCACCGACGTAGGTAGCGATACCATGGTGGGTCAAATCGTGCAGGCGGTCCGCAGAGCCCAGCGCAGCCGCGCTCCCATTGAACGCGTGGTCGACAAGGCCTCTGCGGTGTTTGTGCCCACGGTGGTTGCGGCGGCGCTCATCACGCTCATCGCTTGGCTGGGAATCGGAGGGGTCTCTAAGCTACCGCTCGCTGTCGTTTCGGCGGTGTCGGTGCTGATCATCGCTTGCCCTTGCGCGCTTGGGCTGGCAACCCCGATGTCGATCCTGGTCGGCTCGGGACGTGGAGCGACGGAAGGGGTGCTGTTTCGAGACGCAGAAGCGCTCGAACGGCTGGCTGTCGTCGGCACTGTCGTTCTCGACAAGACGGGCACACTCACCATCGGGAAACCATCGGTCGCTGCGCTCATGCCCAGAGACGGTGTCAGCGAGGAGACGCTCTTGTCGGTAGCGGCAAGCGTAGAGCAAGGCAGCGAACACCCGCTCAGCACGGCTATCGTCGGCGCGGCGAAAGCCCGTCAGCTCGTTTTTACCGCTGCCTCCGCCGTCGAAGCGCTCCCAGGCCGGGGACTGCGAGGACTCACCACCAACGGCAAGGTCGTGGTGGGGACGCTGGCACTGCTCGCGGAGGAACAAATCGCAGTTCCACACGATGTCCTCGGCGAGATTTTGCTCCTTCAGCAGGAGGGACAGACGGTGATGCAAGTAGCGAGCGATGGTCAATGGCTGGGCGCGATTGCCGTTCATGACCAGCTTCGCGCCGGCGTCGGAGAGACCGTAGCCAAGCTACGCAAGCTCGGACTATCGCTGGTGCTCGCGACGGGGGACAATGAGCAAACCGCCCACGCCATCGCCCACCGACTCGGCATTTCCGAGGTTCACGCAGCACTCAAGCCGCACGACAAGGCCGATTTGGTCAAAACGCTGCGCAGCCGCGGTCAATGCGTTGCGATGGTTGGCGACGGCATTAATGACGCAGAGGCACTGGCCAGCGCTGATGTCGGTGTGGCCATGGGCAGTGGCACGGACGTCGCCATCAAGAGCGCCGCGGTGACGCTGCTCCACGGCGAACTGTTGGCCCTGCTCAAAGCGATGACTTTGTCGAAGCACATCCGGCGCAACATTCGTCAAAACTTGTGGTTTGCGTTCGGCTACAACCTGCTCGCAGTGCCCATCGCCGCTGGCGTTTTCTATCCACTCGTCGGAGTGCTGCTCAGCCCCATGCTAGCGAGCGCAGCGATGAGTCTCAGTTCTGTATCGGTAATCAGCAATGCTCTCCGGCTAAAAAATGTATCTTTAGATACTTAAATTTTATCTATAATCAGGCAGGGGAGGCACCCGTGAACCCTGTCCGCGTCCTACCGCTTGTTTTGCTTGCCGTATTCGGAAGCTGCTATCCAGAGTCTGATCTTCAACCAGAGTCGCTCATGAGCCCTGGCGACTGCGGAGCCCGTGAACGGGTCGACGCCCAGGTTAGAAATCAGGCACTTCTTGATTTCGCCAGCATCGGCAGAAAGTGCGAGTCGTTCGCCATCCAGACGTTTGTCCAGAACACTCAAGAGACCGTCTGGAAAGCGTGCTGCTACGAAAAAGCGTTCAACTACGCCTACTATCCGGCCAAGTGCGTCGTCCGCAAGGTATCCGGCCCGGTCGATTGCACCAAAAACTGAGCCGGCCGCACCGTCCGCTCACTCCGCAGCTTCGCGGGGTTTGGTGCAACGATTCCTCCGCGAACTGATCGTCACAAGCCATCCCACCATCACTGCGGTTGGATTTTTTGAGCCGCGCCCAGCTTCTCTGGCCACTTAGTACTGCACAGTCAGTGTATCGGCGTAGCATCTGCCTTGGCGAAAGCCGATACCGACACCTTCTTCAGGAGGAATCTCGATGCAGAAGAAACACAGTGGTCTTGGTCGATGTAGTGAGTCGCGAAAGCGGCCTTGGCTGATGACACTGCTCGGCTCCGCAGCGTTGCTTGGCGCGTGCGACGGTATGCCGAGTGAAGTCGAGCAAAACGCGGGTGAAGTCACCACCGGCGAAGAAGTCAGCTCGCTGGCTCCGGATGTCACTCCGCGCTGCGTCACGATCAAGGAAGGTGGCACGACCAGCTGCAAGGACGAAAAGACTTGGCGCAGCTATGGCGAAGCCTCCTGTAAGTCCAAGAGCCTGGCGCTCAAGAGCGTCACGTTCGCAACATCCTGTGGCATGGCGAGCTGGAGGGAAGCGACGTACACCTGCTGTGACTCCGTCACACCGCCACCGCCGCCGCCGCCTCCTCCTCCGGATATGTGCATCACCGAGACGTTGAGCACGGCCGCTGGTATCTGTATTGATGACGGCTCCTGGAAGATCAAAGCAGAGGCGTTCTGCAAGTCCAAGGGACTGTCTGTGAAGAACCTCTCGTTTGGCCTGGCCTGTCGTACCGGCCACATCGATGTCAAGGTCGAGTGCTGTGGCGCGACTCCTCCACCGCCGCCGCCTCCTCCTCCCGGGATGTGTTTCTCGGACGTCTAGAAGGATGCTCCGGGC